>CAWHQL010000011.1:0-175038 GCA_963831515.1 uncultured Alphaproteobacteria bacterium
AATGCCAGGCTTGCCATTCACTCGAACCTGGCAAGAACGGGCTCGGCCCGAGCCTCGCCGGACTGATAGGCAAGAAGGCCAGCGATGTACCAAACTACAATTATTCGCCGGCTATGAAGGGCAGCAACCTCACTTGGGATGTCGCCACACTCGACGCCTATCTGTCAGATCCCCAGAAATTGATCCCCGGCAACAAGATGCCGTTTCCCGGACTTAAGACAGAGAACGAACGCAACGCAGTGATCGCGTTTCTGGCGTCGACGTCCGTTCCAGGTCCCGCCGCGCCGGCGCCAGCCGCAACCAATGCGCCGGCACCCGCAGCTGCAACGCCGCCCGCTTCGGCTAATCAGTCCGCGTCAAGCTACGTTCCCGGCTTACGATACACTTTGCGCACCGGGATTGCCGAAGGCCGCATGGTCTTTATTGGCGTCGGCGGCGCGATCGACGGCCAGGTTAATCCAGTGTTGTCCGCGGCTGAGGGGCAGGGTGTTCAGATCACCTTGATCAATGGCGAAGGCGCCGAACACGACATCGTATTTGCTGATCAAGAGGCGACCGCAAGGTCGGCCCACATCACCGGCAAGGGTGCGAGCACCAATATCGCCTTCCGCGCCGGCAAAGCCGGTGACTACATATACTTTTGCAGCCTGCCGGGCCACCAGCTCGCCGGCATGCAGGGGCAATTCCTCGTTACGCCCCAAGCGCCTCCTCAAACTCTGGTCGAAGCGGACATTTCAAAACTGTCGACCGATCTGCCGCCGCCGATCGCCAAGCGAGCACCACAAACTATTCGCGTAGATTTGACAACGGTGGAACTGGAAGGCCGCCTGGCCGAAGGCACGACGTTCGGCTACTGGACTTTCGACGGCAAGGTGCCGGGTCCATTCCTGCGCGTGCGTGTCGGCGACACCGTCGATGTGCGCCTCAAGAATTCCAGCGACAGCGCGATGGTGCACTCGTCGATTTCCATGCGGCCACTGGGCCGGGCGGCGGGGCTGCGGCGACGCAGACCAATCCGGGCGAAGAAACGAGCGTTAAATTCAAAGCGCTGATCCCGGGACTTTATGTTTATCACTGTGCGACGCCGATGGTGGCGCACCACATCGCCAACGGCATGTATGGCCTAATTCTGGTAGAACCCGAGGAAGGACTGCCGCCGGTCGACCGCGAATTCTATGTGATGCAGGGCGAGATCTACACTGAAGCGGCGTTCGGTACGCACGGTAGTCAGGAATTCAACGTCGAAAAACTGCTTGCTGAGCGGCCGGAATATTTCGTCTTTAATGGTGCGGTCGGCGCCTTGGCGAAGCTCCATCCGCTCGAAGCGAAAGTCGGCGAGACGGTCCGCATCTTTTTCGGCGTCGGCGGTCCGAATTTTACCTCGTCGTTCCACGTCATCGGGGAAATGTTCGACAAGGTTTACAATTTGGGCGGCGTGCTCAGCGAGCCGTTGAAGGGCATTCAGACCGTCACAGTGCCGCCAGGCGGAGCTGTCATCACCGAATTCAAGATCGATGTGCCGGGCAACTACATTCTGGTCGATCATGCGCTTTCGCGGCTCGAGCGCGGCTTGGTAGGTATTCTGCACGTCGAAGGACCGCCCAACCCGGAAATCTATGACGGCAAGATCATGCCCGGCGGAGGACACTAGAGACGTTCGACTGGGACGCATTTTTCTTGTTGCTTGCCAGAGCCATCAGGCTAATCCCTCGTTCTTGCCACTCAAAATGCCGGCCATCATAGCCATGCGAACCAGGTCGGAGAGACTATTGGCCGTCATTTTGGTCATGACATTGGCGCGGTAAATTTCGACCGTACGCGGGCTGATTTCGAGGTCGAATGCAATGACCTTGTTGGGCTTGCCGGCAACCAGTCGTTCGAGCACTTGACGCTCGCGGTTCGACAGTGCCGCCAGCCTGTCGTGTATATCGGAGACCTCGGCTTTATGTCTGGCTGTGCTCGCGCCTTTGTTGAGAGCGGAACGCACCGCTGAGAGCAGCGAGTTCGTCGTCGAACGGCTTTTCGAGAAAATCAACTGCACCGACCTTCATGGCTTCCACGGCCAGCGAAACGTCGCCATGACCGGTGATGACGATCACCGGAATGTCGACGCTACTTTCTCGCACACGACGCAAGAGATCGATTCCCGTGATCTCCGGCATGCGCACGTCCGTGATGATGCAGCCGGACTTGATATGCGGCAGCTTTTCCAGAAATGCTTTAGCGGATTCAAATCCGAACACCTTGATACCGACAGTCTTTAGCAAGAATTCAAGCGACTGCCGGACGGCATCGTCATCGTCAATCACGTAGACGATCTGCTCAGGTTGCATTGTCGACATCGCTGTTACCCACGATCGGCAGCGTAAAATGAAAAGTCGTGCCTCCGGAAGGGTTCTGTTCCACCCAGATTTGTCCGCCATGAGCCTCGACGATTGTGCGTGATATCGACAACCCCACTCCCATGCCTTCACGTTTCGTCGTTACAAATGGTTGAAACAGCTGTTTGGCAACCTCGGGCGCGATTCCGGAACCGGTGTCGATGACACTGATGCGAACAAAACCTTCGTCGGTTGGTCCGATGGCGATCTTGAGATCGCGGACCTGTGACGTTTCCATGGCATCCATGGAATTTCGGATCAGATTGAGAAGCACTTGTTGGATTTGCACGCGATCGGCCAGCACCAGGTCGACCGATGGATCGAATTGAAATTGCACATGGATGCCGCGATCCTTGACGCCAACCAAGCGCGAGAGCGCTGGCTTCTTCGACCAGTTTGCTGACGCTTTCCGCGTGCCGTTCCGTCTCACCTCGCGAAACGAAATCGCGCAGGCGGCGGATGATCTGGCCTGCGCGCATCGCCTGATCGGCCGCTTTGTCGAGCGCGTTTCGTATTGTCGTCGAATTTTCGTCGCTGCGATCTTCCAACAGATTTCGCGAGCCTTTGAGATAATTGGAGATTGCGGACAGCGGCTGGTTAAGTTCGTGTGCCAGCGTCGAGGCCATCTCGCCCATGGCCGTCAATCTCGAGATGTGGACTAGCTCCGACTGGAGTTCCTGCAAACGCGCTTCCGTGTTCTGGCGCTCGGTAAGATCGCGAATGAATCCGGTGAAGAAGCGTCGATTACCGGAATTCATCTCGCCGACTGCCAACTCCATCGGGAAGGTCGAGCCATCCTTGCGTCGGCCGACCACCACGCGTCCGATGCCGATGATGTGCCGTTCACCGGTTTGCATGTAACGTTGCAAATAGCCGTCGTGGTCCTCGCGATAGGGCGTCGGCATCAAAATCTTCACGTTCTGTTCAAGCGCTTCATCCGCGCGGTACCCGAAAAGTCGTTCAGCGGCGCTGCTGAACGATCGCATGATCCCGCGCTCGTCGATGACAATCATTGCCTCCGGTACTGTATCCAGAATTGACTGCAAATGAGCTTCGCGTGCCAATGCATCGCGGGTCATTGCTATCGTGCGGCGCCGGCTTTGGTGCAACATTTCGCCGCCCCACGAAACGACCACTCCAATAACGACAAAGCCGACACCGTTGACGATCGATGTCGTCGTCAAGTTCGGAGCGCCGGGAAGCAGGA
The DNA here is from genome assembly GCA_963831515.1 of uncultured Alphaproteobacteria bacterium. Classification (GTDB taxonomy): domain Bacteria; phylum Pseudomonadota; class Alphaproteobacteria; order Rhizobiales; family Xanthobacteraceae; genus Pseudolabrys. Next base: position 3,589 of record CAWHQL010000011.1, read on the forward strand.
AGGTCGCAGCAAGAACACTGAGGACGGTTGCAACGAGACCGGGGCCGAGCCCGCTGAACCAGGCTGAGACCAAGTACCGAAGGCACGAAGTAAGTATAGACGGTTTCGTTCGTCAGGATGGGAGCGAGCAGCGAGCGGATCGCGAGCCCGAGCGCGACCATCATCGGCGCAATCCCGTAGCGTACAGCCCAGCCGTACTCGAAGAGCGATAAACGGCCTTTGTTTTCAATGGCTTTGGCCATGGAGCCTCAATCCATCCCGGACTTGCTTTACCGCGACAGCGCCGTCGGTTCGCCTACGGTAAATCCCCTAGGGAGATTATCTGAATTTGGCCCGGGAAGACCAAGCGGTATCGATTGGTCAATCGAATAAGCGAGGACCAAGGCGATGCTCAGTCAGACAGCGATCAGACTTCCAACGTACCGACAACCCGCAAGCTATAAAGAAAATGGGCCGTTGGTGCACGCACCCACGGACACAATCGACATGATTGGGGCGGTTATGCCCTTCGCCCGAAATGCGGAGATTTATGGCGAGGATGACCGTGTTGAGTACCTGTACAGGGTTCTCAAAGGTAGCGTACGAACTTACAAGCTGCTTCGAGGACGGTCGCCGCCAGATCACCGCTTCTATCTGCCGGGTGATGTGTTCGGGTTCGAAGTTGGCGACCGACATACTCTGTCGGCCGAGGCGATTGTCGATTGCCAATTGCTTGTACTCCGCCGGGAAACGGTTGCAGCACTGGCCGCTCGTGACAGCTCAGTTGCTAACCAACTGTGGGCCATGACCGTCGGCGAACTGCAGCGGGCGCAGGATCACGTCATGTTGCTGGTCAAGACCGCACAGGAGCGTGTCGTAGGATTTCTACTGGAAATGTCGAAACGATCGCGCGGTACGGCGATGACATTAACTTGCCGATGTCGCGTAAGGACATTGCGGATTATCTTGGGCTGACGATCGAGACCGTATCGCGCTCACTGACGCAACTCGAAGATGCCAGGATATTGCATTGCCGAGCTCACGCCACATCGTTCTGTCGCGATCGCGAGCATGTTAGGCGCCTGAATTCGTAGATCCGGACGTTGCTCGGATTTTTTCGATATTTGCGAGACACGGAGGATTGCCATGAAAGCCAGCGACATCATGACGCCGGACGTAATTTCAGCGGACCCAGATGCGACGGTGCTTCAGGCCGCGCGCTACATGCTTCAGCACCACATCAGCGGCCTGCCGGTCATCGACAAGACGGGAGCTCTCGTCGGTATTCTGTCTGAAGGTGATTTCCTGCGTCGCCGCGAGACTCACACCGACCGACGGCCCTCGCGCTGGCTCGAGTTTTTGATGGGACCGGGGAAGTTGGCTGCACAATATACGCATACACACGGAAGCAAGGTTTCTGAGGTGATGACGACCAAGCTGCATACGGTCGGCGAGGATACGACGCTCGAGAAAATCGTGGAAATGATGGAGAGATATCGCATCAAGCGCGTGCCAGTGCTTCGCGGGAAGAAGGTCGTCGGGATTGTGACGCGCGCCAATCTGATGCACGCGATGGTGAGCCTCGCGCGTGGCGAGCCGAAGGCAACGACCGGCGATGCCGCGATTCGCCAGGAACTGCTGAAAGAATTGAAAACCGAAAAATGGGCATTGGCATCAATGATCAACGTCGTGGTGCACGAAGGTGTGGTGGAATTGTGGGGCATGATCGTCGATGACCGCCAGCGTGAGGCGCTCGTCGTTGCCGCCGAAAACATCCCCGGCGTTAGGCAAGTAAAAGATCACCTCACGTGGGTCGAGCCGACATCCGGAGTGGTCATTGAGCCGCGTGACGAGGTTCACGCCCGCTGATGGCGCGGCTTTGACCTGGATCAAGGCAAACGGCCGGCGCCTTAAAGAATAATCGAGCCTCAAATCTTTCACAGACGGATCAACAGCATGGCGAACGCACGCGCTCACCCGAAACTCATGACAATCGGTGAGGGAGGGTCGGCACTGGCTTTCGCGGCCTTGGCCATGTTCTCGATCGTTGTTGCTGCCGGGGCCTTCACCCCGGAATTTGCCTTTCACGCTTATCTTTTTGCCGCCGCCAGCATCGCTGCGGTATTCGCCATCGTGAACCGGTACTACGAGCGGCCTGACGAAGCGACGGCGCTGATCGTCGACGGCAAGCCCAATTACAATATGGGGCCGGTGAAGTTCGCAAGCATCGCCGCGGTTGTCTGGGGCATTGCCGGCTTCACCGTCGGTCTTGTCATCGCGCTGCAGCTCGCGTTCCCGGCGCTCAATTTCGATTTGCCCTGGCTGACATTCGGTCGTCTGCGGCCACTGCACACGTCGGCCGTGATTTTTGCTTTTGGCGGCAACGTTCTGATCGCGACCTCAATGTACGTCGTGCAGCGGACCTGCCGTGCGCGGATGGTCGGCGACATTGCGCCCTGGTTCGTCGTGCTCGGCTACAATTTCTTTATTGTCATTGCAGGCACCGGCTATCTGCTCGGCATCACACAATCGAAGGAATACGCCGAACCTGAATGGTATTCGGACCTGTTCCTCGTCGTCGTGTGGGTGACCTATTTCCTGGTCTATCTCGGCACCATCATGCGGCGCACCGAGCCGCATATCTATGTCGCCAATTGGTTCTACCTCGCTTTCATTGTCACGATTGCGGTTCTCCATCTCGGCAACAACGCATCGGTGCCGGTGTCGGTGTATTCGTCGAAATCCTACATCGTCTGGTCTGGCGTGCAGGATGCGATGGTGCAGTGGTGGTACGGCCATAACGCCGTCGGGTTTTTCCTGACCGCCGGCTTCCTCGGCATCATGTATTACTTCATTCCAAAACGCGCCGACCGGCCGGTTTACTCGTATCGCCTGTCAATCATCCACTTCTGGTCGTTGATCTTTCTCTACATCTGGGCCGGTCCGCATCACTTGCACTACACCGCGTTGCCTGACTGGGCGCAGACCTTGGGCATGACCTTCTCCATCATGCTGTGGATGCCGTCCTGGGGCGGCATGATCAACGGAATCATGACGCTCTCGGGCGCATGGGACAAACTGCGCACCGATCCAGTCCTGCGCATGATGGTTGTGTCGGTTGCGTTTTACGGAATGGCGACCTTCGAAGGTCCCATGATGTCAGTGAAGATCGTCAACTCGCTTTCGCACTACACCGACTGGACAATCGGTCACGTTCATTCGGGTGCGCTGGGTTGGGTCGGCTACATCTCGTTCGGAGCACTGTATTGTCTGGTGCCTTGGCTCTGGAACCGGCCGCTCTATTCACTCAAATTAGTCAACTGGCATTTCTGGATCTCGACGATCGGCATCGTGCTGTACGTCAGCGCGATGTGGGTGTCGGGAATCCTGCAAGGCTTGATGTGGCGCGCTTACACGAATCTCGGCTTTCTCGAATATTCATTCGTCGAGACGGTGGAAGCGATGCATCCCTTCTACGTCATTCGCGCGATCGGCGGTCTGTTGTTTCTCATCGGCGCGCTGCTGATGGCGTGGAATCTCTGGAAGACCGTGACCTCGGAAGTGTCCACCGCGCCGGCCAATCTCCGGCTGGCGCCGGCCGAGTAGCGGGGGTGCATATGTCCTTCTGGTCAAAACACGCCATTTTCGAAAAAAACTCGATCGTTCTCGTGATCGGCATTTTGATTGTGATTGCGATCGGTGGTCTCGTGGAAATCGTTCCACTCTTCTATTTGAAGAACACCATCGAAAAGGTCGACGGAGTGCGGCCTTACACGCCGCTCGAGCTTGCGGGCCGCAATATCTATGTGCGCGAGGGCTGTTACGTTTGCCACTCGCAAATGATCCGGCCGTTGCGTGACGAGGTCGAGCGGTATGGCCATTACTCGCTCGCGGCAGAAAGCATGTACGACAAGCCGTTCCAGTGGGGCAGCAAGCGCACTGGACCGGACCTTGCCCGCATCGGCGGCAAATATTCCGATGACTGGCATCGCGAACACTTCAAGAATCCGCGCTCCGTCGTGCCCGGCTCGATCATGCCGGACTATTCATGGCTAGCAGAAACCGATCTCGATTTTTCGCACCTTGCCCAGGACCTCAAAGTGCAGGCAACGCTCGGCGTTCCTTACACGCCGGAAATGGTGGCGAAAGCCGCTGCCGATGTCGTCGCGCAGGCGACCAATGATAATCCCGATGCCGTCGAGCTCATCAAACGCTATCCGAAGGCGAACGCCCGTGATTTCGATGGCAACCCGACCCGCATTACCGAGGCCGATGCACTGATTGCCTATCTGCAGATGCTCGGAACGCAGGTCGACTTCAAGCTGTACGACGACAAAGCCAACATACGGTGAGCATCTTGGATCCGACCTATCGAGCCGTGGCTGAATTTGCCCAGACCTGGGGCCTCGCATACTTCGTCATCGTCTTCGCGTTGATGCTGCTGTACGTGCTGTGGCCCTCGCGCAAGAAGAAATTCGACGAGGCCGCACGCATTCCTTTGCGGGAGGATTGAACGGTGGTCGAAGAGCGCAAAGACATCGATCCGGTGACCGGCATTGCGACGACCGGGCATGAATGGGATGGCTTGCGGGAATTGAACACACCTCTACCGCGCTGGTGGCTGTGGCTGTTCTATCTCACGATTGTCTGGTCGGTCGGGTACTGGATCGTCTACCCGGCTTGGCCGCTGCTGACGACCTCGACGCAGGGCGTGTTCGGCTATCATACCCGCAGTGCGGTTGCCGACGATCTGGAAGCGCTCAAACGACAGCGCGGTCCGATGGTGGAAAAGTTGGCGGCTGCGTCGCTCTCCAGCATCGTCGCCGATCCGCAGCTGCTCGACTTTGCCCGAGCGCAGGGGCGCGTGGCTTTCGCAGACAATTGCGCTCCTTGTCATGGCGCCGGTGGCGGCGGCGCCAAAGGCTATCCCAATCTCAACGACGACGATTGGCTTTGGGGCGGCAAGCTCGCCGATATCGAGCATACGATTCGCTACGGTGCGCGCGCCGGCGACGACAAGGGGCGCGCAGGTACCATGCCGGCTTTCGGCCGGGACAATATTTTGAAGCCCAACGAGATTTCGGCCGTCGCAGATTACACCCGTTCGCTTGTCCGGGTTGCCGGTCGAGCCGGGGACCGACCTTGCCCTTGGCAAGAAATTGTTCGCCGACAATTGCGCCGTCTGCCACGGGCCAGAGGGCAAGGGGAACCGCGAGGTCGGCGCGCCAAACCTCACGGACAAGATCTGGCTCTATGGCGCCGAAAAGCAGGCCATCGTCCAAGGCATCCAGAACGGTCGAGGCGCTGTCATGCCGGCCTGGGGCGGTCGCTTGAATGAGTCCACGATCAAGGCGCTCACCGTCTACGTCCACACTTTCGGCGGCGGAGAGAAATGAAACCTCAGGTGACGTAATGACACTTGACCAGCCGGTGTTGAACAGACCGGCTCTTGCGCGCTTGGTGGCAGAGGCGGAGGTCGGCGGCGAGACGCCGGACGATGACATTCCGCTCTACGCCCCACGACGTAAGATCTATCCGCAAAGCGTGCATGGACGATTCCGCAATATCAAATGGGCTGTACTCGTTGTCACGCTGGCGATCTACTACCTGCTGCCTTTTGTACGCTGGAATCGCGGACCGAATGCGCCGTCGCAGGCGGTGTTGATCGACTTTCCCAATCGCCGCTTCTATTTTTTCCCCATCGAAATCTGGCCGCAGGAAATCTACTACCTTACCGGCCTGCTTATCCTCGCGGCCATTGTGCTGTTCCTGATGAACGCCGTGGCCGGTCGCGTATGGTGCGGCTATCTCTGTCCGCAAACGGTTTGGACTGATCTTTTCTTCGCCATCGAACGGGCTGTCGAAGGCGACCGGCGCGAGCACATGCAACGCGACGCCCGGAAATGGACGGCCGAGACCTACATCCGCAAGGGCATCAAGCACTTCCTCTGGCTGATGGTGGCTTGGTGGACCGGCGGCGCCTGGGTTCTTTACTTCGCCGATGCGCCGACTTTGGTGAAGGAATTGGCTACTGGCCAGGCTCCCTTCGTGGCCTATGCGTGGATCGGCATCCTCACGTTCACGACGTATACGCTTGCTGGCCACATGCGTGAGCAGGTTTGTCTTTATATGTGCCCGTGGCCGCGTATCCAGGCCGCGCTCACTGATGAGTACGCGCTCAATGTCACCTACCGCTACGACCGCGGTGAACCGCGCTGTTCAGTCAAGAAGGCCGAACAACTGCGCGCGCAAAAGCAGCCAGCCGGAGATTGCGTCGATTGTCTGCAATGCGTGCATGTCTGTCCCACCGGCGTCGATATCCGCGGTGGCGCCAATCTCGGCTGTATCCAGTGTGGACTGTGCATCGATGCATGTGATGCGATCATGAGCAAGTTGGGTCGCGCGACCGGGCTGATTGCCTATGATACCGATCTCAACATAAAGCAGCGGATCGAAGGCAAGCCGGTCTTCTATCGGCTCCTGCGAATGCGCACCGTGCTTTACGCAGGCATTATCGCCGTGGTCGGCGGCGTCATGCTGTACACGCTTGCCACGCGCGATACCGAGGGCATCAGCGTCATTCACGACCGCAACCCAATGTATGTGCGGCTATCCGATGGCGCCCTGCGTAACGGCTACACAATTCGCATCGTCAACAAGCGGCTGAAATACCGCGATTTCATTGTCAGCGTTGATGGCCTGTCTTCAGCGCTGATTGATTTCGTGGGGCTGCCTCCGCGCGCCGACGGACGTCAGCTGGTCACCGTCGGACCTGACCAGACCAAGGAAGTCCGCATCGTCGTGACCGACTACAACACCACACCTCCGCCGCCGTCGACCTCGATTCTGTTCAAGTTGATCGACATCGACTCCGGCGAGACCGCCGAGGTGCGTGACCATTTCTTCGGACCCTGAGGACGACGGCAATGAGCGTCACTCGTCAAAAAACCCGCGAGCTCACAGGCAAGCACGTGCTGCTTTGGTTTTTGGGCTTTTTCGCCCTGATATTTGCGGTCAACGGAGTATTGGTGAAGGCGGCGACGTCCACCTTCGGCGGAGTTGAGACGTCGAGCTCCTACAAGGCGGGCCTGATGTTCAAGCAGGACATCGCAGCGGCCGAACAGCAAGACGCCTTGCATTGGCGAATCGATGGCAGAATTGCGCGCAATGCCGGTGGAGCGGCCGTTCTTGATATCTCGGCGCGCAACGATGGGGGGATGCCGCTTACGGCGCTCACCGCGACGGCACGGCTTGCTCATCCGGCGGACGAGCGGCTCGACCACCTGGTCACATTGGGCCGCGTCGGCCCCGGTCAGTTTCACGGCGAAACGCAAGCCAACGCCGGACAGTGGGAGCTGATCATCGACCTTTATCGGGACGACGTCCGCATGTTCCGTTCGCGCAGTCGTGTGACGTTGAGGTAGGCGATGAGCGAGACGCTGGACCTCTCGCTGTATGCCACGCCCGCCGGTAACGGGACATTCGGCATGGAGCTGGCGATCGATGGAATTGCCTGCGGTGCCTGCATTGCGCGCGTCGAAGGCGCGGTAAAGCAAGTGCCCGGCGTGACCGAAGCGCGGCTTAATTTCACAAATCGTCGACTGCATGTCGCCTGGGCCGATGGCGCGGTAAAGCCTGCCGAAATTCTGCAGGCGCTTGAGGCGAGCGGCTATCACGGCCATCCGTTCATGCCGCTGCGTGCTGAACAGGAAGAAGCCCTCGAGGCACGTCGGCTCATGCGGTGCCTCGCGGTGGCTGGCTTCGCTACCATGAACATCATGCTGCTTTCGGTGTCGGTTTGGTCTGGCAATGTCACCGACATCACTCCGGAGACCCGTGATTTTTTCCATTGGGCTTCGGCACTGATCGCGTTGCCTGCGGCAGCCTATGCGGGCCGACCATTTTTTGCGAGCGCCTGGCGCGCACTTAGATCGCGCGCTGTCAACATGGACGTACCGATCTCGCTTGGCGTCATTCTCGCGCTTGCCATGTCGCTGGTCGAAACGGCCAACCATGCCGAGCATGCCTATTTCGATTCCGCACTGATGTTGCTGTTCTTTCTTCTGGTGGGGCGCACGCTCGACCATGCCATGCGGCGCAAGACGCGCGCGGTTGCCGGCAATCTCGCGGCCTTGAAGGCGGACACGGCCCATCGCTTCATGGGTGACGAGCTGGTCAGCGTTCCGGTTGCCGTGCTGAAGGCCGGCGACCGGCTTCTGGTGAAGCCAGGCGAGCGCGTGCCCGCCGACGGTACGGTTTTGCGCGGCAATTCCGAGATCGATGAAAGCATTGTCACGGGCGAAACGGCTCGACGCCGGATCGGCCCAGGAAACACAGTCTATGCCGGCTGCACAAACTACTCCGGCGCGCTCACACTTCAGGTGACGGCGGCGGGCGGGACGTCGCTGATCGATGAGATCGAAAAGCTGCTCGACAAAGCGGCAGGCGCGAAATCGCGCACCATGCGACTTGCCGATCGCGCCGCGCGGGTCTATGCGCCGGTCGTCCATCTGACGGCGGCACTGACGTTCATCGGCTGGCTGGTCGCTGGTGCGTCGATCCATGACGCGCTGATTACCGCGATCGCAGTGCTCATCATCACCTGCCCGTGCGCGCTTGCCTTGGCAATTCCGGCAGTCCAGGTGGTAGCGTCCGGTGCACTTTTTCGGTCCGGCGTCATTCTGAATGCCGGAGACGCCATCGAGCGGCTGGCGGGCATCGATACTGTTGTCTTCGACAAGACTGGAACGCTGACATTGCCGGAACCGCGCGTTGTCAATGTCAGCTTCGCTGGATTCCGAATCTGCTTCAGGCGGCAGCCCGTCTGGCTCTCTCGAGCAGACATCCGCTCGCGGTGGCATTGTCGCGCGAAGCGATAACGCGCACGCCATTCGATGGCGCGGTGGAGCATCCAGGGCAGGGCGTGTGCGCGATTGTCGAGGCTGTTGAGATGCGCCTTGGTAGTCCTGAGTTCTGTAACGTTGTCGAGACGCATAAATCGACCGCATCGGTGATCTGCTTCCGTCACGGAAATCGTACAGCTCTGATTGAGATCGCACAGTCGCTGCGGTCCTGATGCGGTGGAGGTCGTGCAATCGCTGCGTGAACGCGGCCTCGATCTGTGCATTCTTTCGGGCGACCGTGCGGAATCAGTTGCGCCTGTCGCGAAAGCTCTGGGAATAGAAAGCTGGCAGGCCGGACTAAAGCCGGCAGACAAGATTGCGCGCATCGAGGAGTGGAAGGCCCACGGCTGTCGCGTCGCGATGGTCGGTGACGGTCTCAACGATGCGCCGTCACTCGCCGCCGCGCACGTGTCGCTTTCGCCAATCAGTGCGGCTGATTTGACGCAGGCGCAAGCCGATGCCGTATTTCTGGGCGAAAAGCTCAGGCCAGTGTTGGATGCTATCACTGTTGCCAGCCGCGCACGCTCGCTGATGACTGAAAATCTCGGGCTGGCCGTGATTTACAATGCCATTGCCGTGCCCGTCGCTATCGCAGGAGCGGTGACGCCGCTGATCGCCGCACTGGCCATGTCCGGGTCCTCGCTGCTGGTAACCCTGAACGCACTCCGAGCCGGAGGTCGAAGGCAATGAATGTGCTTGTCTATCTCGTGCCTATGGCATTGGGACTTGGACTGCTCGGGCTGTTCGCTTTTTTGTGGGCGCTGCGCAGTGGGCAGTACAGCGACGTCGACGGTGCGGCACTGCGCGTGCTTTCGGACGATGATTTGAAGGAATAAGCCCTGGTTTCCGATTTCGTCGTCGCTACTCGCCCGCTGCATTGCACGCGTCCGCTTTTGACCCAAAGCGGACGTCGATGGCCCTTTCGGCATACTGGTTTTTGTAGCTACGATCCCCTGACTTTGGCCTCGGGGGCGAAATGAGGCGACGCGAGTTCGCTATACTTCTCGGCGGTGCTGCAGCGTGGCCACTTATGGCAAACGCGCAGCAGACGATGCCGGTGATCGGGTTTCTCGGCAGTTCGTCGCCGGATTTGTACGCGGCGCCTTTGCGCTCCTTTCGCCAGCCCGTCGCCGCGCCGGACGTCGAGCACGACCTTGCCAGCCCCGTTACGCAGGCTTGGGTCACCGGACATCGCCCGGAATAACGCAACACGATTTGATGTCTGCTTTATTCTCGGAAGCGAATACGGTGCCACGCGATACGATCGTAGGCCTCGGGCGAACAGCGCTCGCCGCACGAGGCGAAAACAGCCTAAAATGCCGCTTAACGAGGTTTGATCGTTATGACCGGCTCCGATCTCGCATTATCAATTGCGCTTGGCGTCGTGTTGGCCGCTGCGACGGGCTTTCGGGTGTTTTTGCCGATGCTCATTATGAGCGGAGCGGCCTATACCGGTCATCTATCGCTGGACAATAGCTTCGCATGGCTTGCCACGCCTTTCGCGCTGACAATGCTCGGCGTGGCGGCGCTTGTAGAGGTGCTGGCGTATTACATTCCGGGTGTCGACAACCTGCTTGACGCCGTGGCCACTCCCGCCGCGTTTGTCGCGGGCACGATCGTGTCAGCGGCAGTCATGACTGATTTGCCACCGATGGCGAAATGGATGGCGGCCGTCATTGCGGGCGGCGGCACCGCCAGTTTAACACAAGGCGTCACCACCATACTTAGAGCGAAATCGACCGTCGTGACGGGCGGCCTCGGCAACCCCGTCATCGCGACGGGGGAATTAGGTGGTTCGGTCCTGTTGTCACTGCTGGCTCTGGCCGCGCCACTAGCAGCGGTCGCGGTGGTCATCTTGCTATTGTGGCTCGCGTTTCGTCTGATCCGGCGGCAGCGTCGGGGAACACAGCGGGCGGATAACTAGAAGGAAACTGCGAAAGCGGACATGTGCGGTGCAACTAGGGATGTCAGCTTTGGGCCAATAGCGGACATCGCTCCGATCTTAGCTGACCTTCCGAATTACGGGCGGTTTCCATGACTCGTGGATGATGCCTTCCTTTCCCCAGTAGGCACGGATGTAGAGCGAGAAGTTTCCGTTCGGGCGGGGAAGCCAGTTCGACCGTTTGTCCACTCCGGGGGATTTCGCGCCGATGTAGAGTATCAGAGATTCGGCCGAGCCAAGGCTTTGGCCGCCAATGTTCCCGATGACATCATTGTATGGGATTTGACGTTTCCATTTGAGACCAAGGACATTGTGAGGCAAGCTCGGTGTGCAGCGAGCCTCGATGTGCTTAAATCCAATCCGCATATACTCGCGCTATATGTTCGGCGCTCTTCGGGTCTGAATGCATTGAGTCTGCGAGCGTCACCTCGGGATCATCATCAAACCAGATATAGTTGATGCCAATGCGGTCGATTGTTGCGTGCAGTTTTGACATGAATTCGTCTCTGGTCTCTTTGGTCCAGAATTGAAAGAAAGGATGGGTTGGACCGATCTTTTGTGCACCGAAAAGAAACATCGTCTTGCCGTTGCGTTCGCAATGGACCGATATTGATTGAGCACCAATCTTGTAGAGGAACGGTTTCGTCTAATCGAGCATCCGGATCACGCTGTCGCCACACAGAGGAGTCCGGTATATTCGCGAAGGTTGTACATCCTGTAGGCCCACTCTTCGAGTGGCGGATGATAGGCAAGTCCAAGCCGCCTGAACTTTGCCGGCACCACCATTCCATACTGGTACTCGATCCCGCCGGAATGAGCGATAACGAGACTCGGGCAGGTCTTGTCTCCAAAATGGACGTACGCGCCGATTTCTGCGGCCAGACTGTAGGAAGCGGCGGCGAGGTTTAAAACATCGAACTCCATGCCGCGCCGGCGCAATTCGTCTTCAAGGAGCGTGGCGATGTCCTTCGGATGGCGGATCCTGCAAGCTCACTGTTGCCGGTCATGACAATGAGTGGCCGGTTGTGTGGCGAAAATAAATCTTGTCGCCAAGATGGTTGCGGAAGCCAAAATAATCCGGCGTAAGGTTTCCTAGCCCGACTGCGCCAGCCATGCCGACAAATGGCATGAACACCTGCGTGCCCGGCTGCATGCCCGGCTGATTAAGGAATGGGTTATGGCCACTGAAATAACTCCGATCAACAGCCTGATTGTAAATTAACGGACGACCTACCAATTCAGAAATGCGTGTTTCCAATCGTTTGACGAGCGGAGATTGTCGTCCGAATTCCCAAGCCGTCACCTCTATCCCCACCACGAGGATGATCGCGGCAAGTGCTACAATGGGTAATCGTCGGATCGCGATGCGCATCTTTGTCAAAACTGAAAATAGATGAATGGGCTAGCCTGCTGTTTGTCGAACCACATGAGGCAGAGCAGACACCCGACATACCAGACACCCGTTTGTACGAAGTTCCAATCTTTCCACGGCTCCGGCCCGGCTTTTCGTTGCCAGAGCTGAAAGCCCGCAACGATCAGGAATGCACAGGCGATCCAACGCATGTTCGCAGGCCTTAGATTAAACGCCAAACTTGGGTGAGCGAGGGCGCTCAACGCAGTGACGAGTTGCTCGGCCGACTGAGAGCACCGGAAAATAATCCAGCCGAAGACCGTTAATGCCGTGAAAATCAGCCAGGCGACTGTTTTGTAGGAGACGCCTCCGAGACGTTTCTCGATCGCTGTTGCGAATCCGTTTTCTCGACGTACACTCGGTGTACGACGAGCCAGGCGCCATGAAAGCCCCCCCAAAGGACAAAGTTCAACTCGCGCCATGCCAAAGACCGCCAAGCAGCATCGTGATCATCAAATTCCTTGCAACGAACGCGCGCGGTCCGTGACTTCCCCCAAGCGGGATAAATAGATAATCGCGCAACCATGTCGACAGGCTGATGTGCCAGTTGTGCCAGAAGTCGCGCGGGTTTGCGACGAGAAAGGGAAATTTGAAGTTGTCGGCGAGCGAGATGCCGAACATGCGTGTCGCGCGCCATGTCAGTGTAACCGGAAAAATCACAATATATTTGCGACATAAAGCCGAGCCCGCCGAACACAATGTCGATGAAAGTTGGGTTGGGGTTTGAAAATACGCGATCGACGACCGGCGCGAGATTGTCAGCAATGGCCAGTTTTTTCACGAGCCCGAAGAGAAAAAGCTGAGAACCCGAATAGATGTCATTCGATTTGAACCGTAAAACCCTTCTTCACCTGCGGGAGTAGATGCGAAGCGCGCGCAATCGGCCCCGCGACGAGTTGCGGGAAAAACATAACGAAATTGAGATAATCAAGGTAGCTTCTCGATGCGGCGACATTGCCGCGATAGACGTCGACCGCGTAACTTATGGCGTGAAAAGTGTAGAACGAAATGCCGACCGGCAAAACCACATACAAAAGAACCGGATCAATCCTGATGCCGATCTGAGCGAATGCGGCCGCAATGCTCAGCGAAAAGAAGTCGAAATATTTGAAAACACCGAGAATGAGAAGATTGGCGCTTACCGCGACCGTAAGGCCGAGCTTCGCTGTTGAACGATCGCCATCTGTCGGGCGGAATTTCAATGAGCAGTCCGGCCAGAAAATCGATGGTTGTCGACACGAGGACCAGACCGAGAAATCGCCAGTCCGACCACCCATAAAAACGAACCGCATCGAAGGATGATAAACTTACGGGTCTCGGCGCGTGCAGTAAGGGCGACGGCGCTAAGGGCGAACGCCAATAGAACAAAGAACGCAAATTGCGTGAAAATCATGCCGCCCCGTCAGCGACAATGATTGGGTTTCCGTGACAGGAGATATTTTGAACGCTGATGTAATCGCGCCATAGCGCGCTCCTCCCCTTTTTCATTCGCACTGAGGTTCGTTTATGAATGTGGTCGCGCGGTGGCGCAAGCAGATAATTAAGCTAGCCACCGCGCGGGCCAAGACGCTGCAACATCAGCGACATCAGCGTACATGTCGCTTACGCCTGCTGAGACGCACCAGATCCTACGATTGGAAACATAAACCGTAGCATCCGATAAACACGGTTATCGGAAGCAATCGGCATGTCCGCTTTACACTCAAGAGCGGACATGTGCGGCGCACTGGCCCATGTCTGCTTTGGGCCAAAAGCGGACATCGCCAACCAGCTGATGCGAGGAGCCCGCTCTTTCGCGCCGCGAGTGGGGGCTTCGGTCTCTAGGCGGTGACCTTGATAGGCACAGTCCCAGAGTTTTTCACTGACCTGCTTTTTGCACAGCCCCCGTCTTGACGAGGCTGCAGATTTCGCGGCCGATCTTCGAGCCTAAAACCGCGGCAAGTTTAGAATTATAGTGACCATGGGCAATTGTTTGCGCCGGATAGAAGCCCGAGGTGGTCGCCACGCTGTCAAGATCGATAACATTCACGTTAGGCATGCTGCGTTTAAGAAAATCAACATCGACAAAATATATCGATCGGGCACCCGGAAGGAAAGCGACCGAGAAATCTGCTCCGATTCTGGTCGCCTCGTTCGACATGTAACGAATAAACTCGAGTGTCCACTCGCTGTTTCGGTTAATCGGCGGAGGCTTTCGCCGAAATACCGTGTCCAATATCTTCTCGACTCTGTCCGCGAACAAGATAGCAAGCTGACTTCTGGGCCAGAGGTGTGATCCACCAGGGGACCGGTCGGATCCAGCCATACATCAACGTACGGTACGGTCCAGATTGAATTTTCTTGCTCGGGTCCAGTTCCTCGCGCCATGTCGGATTGGTGTTGGTGTAAATCTGAAGGATGACGTGTCGTGGACTTCGGAACCGCCTCCGCACTCTGGCTGTAGATCCGCCACGATTGTGCGTCCGTCATTCCCGGAAATGCGGCAAGCGAAATCTCGACCTGATTGCAAGCCGATCGGGCGGCGACCGCCGCGAATGTATCGCGGTCGGGCAAGTAGGCACCGAATGACTGGCTTTGTCCCCCGACCAACACAATTCTGGTGGGCTTGTCACTATTCTCCGACGGCGGACTACGAAACGGACCGCGAAAGCCATTCTCGTTCAGCTGGTAGGGAATATAGATTTTGCTTTTCGGTATGACATGCATCACCGACGCAGCGCCCGGACAGTTGAAGGTGAACCCTTGATCAGGCCTTTCGCAATACGGCCCGGGCGAAAAGGCTGAGGCGTAATCAAGCGAGGGATGCATGGCCAATCGCACGATCCCCTCCGCAGCCACCGCTGCGGCGATGACGGCGACGGTACATGCGAACGAGACGCGGACCATGGGCCTAGAACTGGAAGTAGATGAAGCGGTATTCCCCGAAACCCACGGCGAATACGGCGAGAAACATGAGAGCGAAGGCGCCCACGCGGATGGGTTGAGCAAGCTCACTCATTTTCGGTGCGTGTGCCGGATCATATTCTTCGATCCGTTGGATCAGGATCACGATGACGGAGAATGCAAGCAGTACCAGGAACGCCTGCGTATCGGCGCCGGTCACCGGACCCGCGTGCGTCAGACGACCAATGATGTCGTTAAATTCCGCCATCGAACCGGCTCGAAACAGCACCCATCCGAACATCACGAAGAAAAGCGTTAAGGCCCATCCACCCACGCTGCGTGCAGCGCGCGGAACCCAGCCAAGGTAGGGCGACAACGTCCGCTGAATTGCCAGACCGCACCCATGATAGATTCCCCAGATCACAAAATTCCAGCTTGCGCCGTGCCAGAGACCTCCAAGCGCCATTGTCAGGAGAAGATTGGCGTGTGTTCTGATGGTGCCGCGCCGCGAACCGCCAAGAGGAACGTAAAGGTAATCCCGAAGCCAGAAAGACAGCGTGACGTGCCACCGCCGCCAGAACTCCTGAAAACTCGTCGCGAGATACGGGGCAAGGAAATTGCGCTGTAGCTGAAAGCCCATCAGCCGGGCAGTGCCTAGGGCGATATATGTGTATCCGGCAAAGTCACCGTAGATCTGCAGTGTGAAGCCGAGAATTCCGTTGAGCGCGGCCAGCGGACCACGATTTGGGCCGTCGAGTATCGAAAAATTGTAGTCGACGATTGGCGCGACGCGATCAGCGATGACGCACTTGAGAAAAAAACCGAGCAGGACCCAGTAAGCGCCCTGCAGAATATCGCTTGCCGTCAAAGTGCGGGGCGTCGCGATCTGCGGCATCATGTTGTGTGCGCGCTCGATCGGGCCGGCGACGAGCTGAGGGAAGAATGCCTTAAACACCGCGAACGTCAGCAAATCGGTGGTCGCCGGCGATTCCCGTCGATACACGTCGATCAAGTATGCGAGATTCTGAAAGGTGAAGAATGAAACGCCGATCGGCAGCAAAATATTCAACACCATGGGATGCGGCGAAAAGCCAAGGCGAACCAGCACTGCAGAGACTTCGGTGATGAAAAAGTTGGCGTACTTGAAATAGCCGAGAACACCCAGATTTACGGCGATCCCGGCGATCAAATAAGCCCTGCGCGAAAACGGCGTGTACCGCGCGGTCAATGCCTATTGCAATCCCGAACGTCGTCAGCGTGTAAAAAATCAGAAGGACGAGATATCTGGGAGCCGCCCACGCGTAGAAAACGTAGCTCGCCACGAGGATGATGATATTTTGCTGAACGCGGTCGCGCGCAAATAGATAAAGAGTGTACACAATTGCGAAGAAGATGAGGAATTGTTGCGAGTTGAACAGCATGCAGCACCCGCGAGTATCGTAACGCATTACGCATGTAAACCTAAAGAGCCCTGGGGCTAAGACCAAAAGCGTGTCCGCTAGGGGTCATAAGCGGACATGTGCAGTGCAATAGGCCCATGTCCGCTTTACCCCTGAGAGCAGATATTAATCGACAATTTCGGAAGCAATTTCGTACGACGCATTTACCGACCCCCGCGTGAAGGGCTCTAGTGCGCGTACGATCGCACTTTGGATTGCAACGCGGGTTGGGTCGTCTGCACTAGTGATCTCAACTTTAATTTTGGGGACCGTGCTTTCGGATCGAGGGGTCCGATTGCGGCATATCGGGCGGAATGGTCTGCGGAACGCCGGGCGAACAAACTCCCCGCGTTTTCCCCCAGTTTGGTGGGGGACGACACGGTTTGTTCATGTCTCAATGTTGGGGGATAAGGGAGTGGTCGATCACAAAAGCGCTGATGTCTTGGCGCTAATCTGGTGGGCGCTGTAGGGATTGAACCTACGACCTCTCCCGTGTGAAGGGAACGCTCTCCCGCTGAGCTAAGCGCCCGGCCGTTGCGGACGGCGATATAAAGAATGCCTGCCGGGATGTGTCAAGCGAAGCGCCTGCAGCCCCGCTAGTTGCGTGTTTTCGGATCGTCGCCTTGCGGCAGGCGGGATGCATGCGTCTGCAGCGCGCGGATGCGATCGGCCAGGTTGCCGGTGTCGGACGGTTCCGCCATCTCGACGTTGCTGGCGCCGACCACTGGCGCCGCGGTGCTCAATCCGCGCGACGTTTCAGCCGCCAAAAGCGCGTCGATCGTCGAGTTCGGTCCCTCGAGCGCGGATGCGAGCCGTGCCACCTCCGCCGCGACATCGTTGATGCGCTCGCGCAGCAGCGCATTCTCGACCCGCTCGGAGGCCCAGTTCTCTTCCGTTTCGCGCTTCATTGAGCCAAGGTCGCGGGCAAAACGGTCGCGCTCGTCCTTGGTGTGGCCAAGTGTGGCCTGCAGCTGGGCATTTTCCGTTCGCAGATCCTGCGTTGCCGAACTCGCACGGCCCTCCAGCTCGAGGATCGCGCTGCGCAGGTCGCCTTCAACCTTGCGCGCGGAGTCCATTTCCTGCCGGAGATGCTTGAGTTCGAATTCGCTCTGGTTGAGCAGCCGCGACTGTTCGGTCAGGCGGCCTTCCAGATCCTGCGCGCGCTGGCCAAGGATCTCCGCTTCCTTGGTCTGCACCAGCAATTGCTGTTCGAGTTCGCCGACGCGATGGCCCAGGTTCTCGACCCGCCCGCGCTCTTCCGTCAATTCGTGCGTCGCGGCTTTCAGTTCGATCCGCTCGGCATCGCGACGGTCTTCCACGGTCTTCAGCTCGAAGCCGGCACCGTCGAGCCGCTCTTTCAGGGCGTCGACCTGCGTCTTGAGCGCAATGATCTCGATCTTCTGCGAGTTGGCGAGCGTCGAGCGCTCGTTCAGTTCGCTCGTCAGCTTGCCGAGTTCGGATTCCTTGTCCGACAAATTGCGCTGCGCTTCGTGCATCGCGCTGGTCTTGACCATGAACTCTTCTTCGGTCGCACGGAGCTGCTCGCGCAGATTTTTGTCGCGCGCCTCGAGAGCGAAAATGGTCGCGGTCTTGTCGCCGAGTTCGGCCTTGAGGCGATTGACGGCGTCGCCCTTCTTGCCGAGCTCGGCGAGCTGGCTGGTGCTTTTGGTCTTGAGTTGCTCGACGCTCATCTCAAGGCGCCGCGTCGACATGGCGAACTCGGCGCGCAGCTGATCTTTGTCGGCCTGAATCTCGGCCATCGACAGCGGCGCGGCGGCTTCGAGCCGACGGACGGTCAAACGAATGGCGCGCGTGTGGACAAGAGGAACAATAACGAGCCCAATCAGAGCCGCGGCAAGAAAGCCAATGCCGAAAAACATGATCGGCTCAATCATGGACCATACGTCTCCGACTCATGTGCACGCGTTGAAAATCAGGGAATTCACGCCGACCGACCCCGACGGCGACGGAGCGTATCCTAAACCCGGCGCAGCGTCGCGCTACAAAAAAGTGCAGGCGAACGATTCGAAAATGGTAGTAAACGACGCGGCGGTCAGAACGGATTCCAGGTCGCCCGCGGGGTGAACTTGAGGTAGCCGATATTGGCCCCCAGCCGCAGCCCGACGCCCGAACGGATCGGCACCACAACGATGTTGTTGGCGGCAAGCGCGGTCATGCCAAACCCGCCGATGAAGTAGGCCGATCCGTCAATGCCGGCAAAACGCTGATAGATCGCTTCGGTGGCCGGCAGGTTATAGACCAGCATCATCGTACGGGCGCCTTCGCCGCCGGTATCAAACCCGACGGACGGCCCCTCCCAGAACACGCGGCGATCGCCGGCATTCTTCGTGTAGAGCTTGCCGTCGCCATAGCGCAGCCCCACCACAAAGGCGCCGGCGCCTTCCTGCCCCAGCACATAACCATTGGGCTGCCCCCAGCGGCTGACGGCGGCTTCGACGATCTGCGCCAGGCCGCGCGATACGGTGCCGAAGAACCGGTGGCCCTCCCGTACCAGCTCGCCGGGCGTGAACGAGCCCTGCTGTGGCGGGGGCGGGTTCTGTGCCGCCGCGAACTGCCCGCTGGACAGCACAAGAGAGAGTGTGAGGGCGGCAAGGCGCAAGGTCGCGCGCATCGTCTGCTCCATAAGATGGTGATATCTCAAGCCCGGTTTAACCGGACGCTCACGCGACCCGCGCTAAAAGTAGCGAGAAAAGGCGTGTCCCCGAATCATCTATCGTTGCCAAGAACTATGACTGCAGCACGGCAGGAACGGAAGCCGGCCATATTCCCTCGATTGTTCCTCGGAATTGCCCTGGGGGCGGGTATTTTGGCACCCTTTTCGCCCTCCTTTTCGGTTTCTTGGGCGGCCACGGACAACCAGCTGGCGGTCAACGCGACGACCGGGCTCGCCATCAGCGGCTTCGATCCGGTGGCCTATTTCACCGAAGGCAAGGCGCTCTTTGGGCGGGCCGAGTTCGAATTGAACCTGGAGGGGTCGGTCTGGCGGTTCAACAATGAGGGCAACCGTGGCGCCTTTGAGAAGAACCCCGAGGTCTATGCGCCGCAGTTCGGCGGCTATGACCCGGTCGCCATCGGCCGCGGACGAGTCCGTTCAGGGGCATCCCCTGATCTGGGCCGTCGCCGGGCAACGGCTTTATCTCTTCTACAGCGAGCAGACGCGCGCTTCTTTCCTCGCCGATCCGGGCCGCATCTATCGACACCGCGGAACGCAAATGGCCCGACGTCCGGAACCTAGGGCAGTAACTTTGGGCAGTAAGCCGGTTCAGCGGCTGGTCGCCGCGGACTTCCTGGCATCCCCCAGGCGATAAAGGCCGGGACACGAAAATTCTCGGCGGCGCGGCCAAAGTCCAGGGGCAGGCCTTGCGGAGTTGTAACGGCGCCGCCCGCGGCAACGACCAGCGCCTGACCGGCGGCCACATCCCATTCGCAGGTGGTCGCCAGGCGCGGGTAGACATCGGCGCCGCCTTCCGCGACCTGGCAAAACTTGAGCGCGGACCCGCTGGCTGAGCGCGTGACTGGCCCGAGCTTTGCGAGAAAAGCATCGGTCGCCGGATCGAAATGCGAGCGGCTCACGGCCGCGACTGCGCCTTCGCGTGGCCAGGCCCGCGTGCGGATCGGCTGGGCCTGGTCGGCGCCATCCTCCAGCAAGCGAAGCCGCTCGGCCTTGATGCCGACAACGCCGCGCCAGACTCGGCCGCGCGCCGGCGCGGCAATGATGCCCGCGATCGGCACGCCGCCGGTGATAATGGCGAGATTGACGGTAAATTCATCGCGGCCGGCCAGGAACTCGCGCGTACCATCAAGCGGGTCGACGATCAGGAAACTTCCATCGAAACGATCGCGCTGCGCGTCGGCGGATTCCTCGGAAATGACGGGAACGCCCGGCAACAGTCGTGCAATGCCTTCGATGATCAACGCTTCGGAGGCTTCATCGGCGACCGTGACCGGCGACTGATCGGCCTTCAGGCGTGGTATCAACCTTGCCGCCGAAAGCGCGCTTATTTTTGCGCAAGCGGACGCCACGATCGCGGTCAGATCGTCGAGGAGCGCAGCCGCCCTGGCGGGCGAAATTTCGGGAGGCGACGGCAAAATTCCCACGTCCCTTTGTTGCCGTTGGCTAAACCTTGGCTGAACAGTAGGTGCGGTGTATCAACCTCGCAACGTCGGCGCGACCATCGATTCGCCGATGGCCTCAGCTTCCATGCCCAGCGGAGACCAGTCTATGTCGGAATCGTCCATCGAAGCGCTCGATCTCGCGGCCCTTCTGTGTTCGCGCGTGTGCCACGACCTCATCAGCCCGGTCGGCGCCATCGTCAACGGGATCGAGGTGCTGGAGGAGGAAAAGGACGAGTTGACCAAGGAATTCGCGCTCGACCTCATCAAACGGAGCGCCGCCACGGCTTCGGCGAAACTGCAGTTCTGCCGCATCGCATTCGGCGCCGCCGGCTCCGCCGGCGCCCAGATCGACCTCGGCGATGCCGAAAAGGTCGCGCGCGGCTTCATGGAAGACGACAAGACGAAGATCGACTGGAATTTGCCACGCGCGCTGTTGGCGAAAAACCGGGTCAAATTGCTGCTCAATATGCTGGTCATCGCCGGGCAGGCGATCCCGCGCGGCGGCAAAGTCACGGTCGATCCGATCGGGGCCGGCGACAATCTCGGCTTCAAGGTCTCGGCCGCCGGCACCAATGCCAAGATTCCGCCTGCCGTGCCGCCGCTGCTGACGGGCGAACTGGGCGGCGAGACCGTCGACGCGCACCGGATTCAACCGTTCTATGCCGGGCTGCTCGCCAAGGCCTGCGGGCTCAAGGCGACGGTGGCAATGGACGGAGAAGCGGTCGTGGTCAGCGCGCAGTAAGAGCGCGCGGCGCAGGCCATTCCGCCGGTTAACGAGCGGTTAACGCGTGCGTAATGCCGGTAATACTCAACCAAAATTAAACGCTTCATCGACACACTAGCCCTGCTTCCGACGGAAAGCGGTAGACGGGCCGGAGCTCGTCGGCGAAGGCGTTTCTTATGGACGACCTGCTGCGGGAATTTGTCACCGAGACGAACGAAAGTCTCGACGTGGTCGACGTCGAGCTTGTGCGTTTCGAGCAGGATCCCAACAACGCGCAGATCCTCGATAACATCTTCCGTCTCGTCCACACCATCAAAGGCACCTGCGGCTTCCTCGGTCTGCCGCGGCTCGAAGCGCTCGCGCACGCCGCCGAGACCCTGATGGGCAAGTTCCGCGACGGGGCGCCGGCCTCAAGCGAAGCCGTCACGCTCATCCTCGCCACCATCGACCGCATCAAGGGCATCCTCGAATTGCTCGAGCGCGAACAGCGCGAGCCGGAAGGCGCCGATGCCGATCTGATCTCGAGTCTCGAGCGGATGGTCGAACGCGTCGGGTCGGCGGGTACCGAGCCAGAGACGGGGCACACATTCGGCACGCTTGTTTCGCAGGTTCTCGAGCGCCCGTTGCGATCCGACGAAGACTCGCTTGACGACCTCGAACGCGCGTTTCGCGACACCGAAACCGATCCGTATGTCGTTAAATCCAGATCCGCGCCGGTTGTTGCCGACGCCGTCGTAAAGGACGACGACGGCAAGGGCGCCAGCCAATCGATCCGCGTGACCGTCGATACGCTTGAACACCTGATGACGATGGTGTCCGAGCTGGTGCTGACCCGCAATCAGCTGCTCGAAATCGTCCGCAAGCACGAAGAGTCCGAATTCAAGACGCCCTTGCAGCGGCTGTCCAATGTGACGGCCGAATTGCAGGAAGGCGTGATGAAGACGCGCATGCAGCCGATCGGCAATGCGTGGCAGAAACTGCCGCGCATCGTGCGCGATCTGTCCAATGAGCTTGGCAAGAAGATCGAGCTTGAAATGCACGGCGCCGAGACGGAACTCGACCGCCAGGTGCTCGATCTCATCAAGGATCCGCTCACGCACATGGTGCGCAATTCGGCGGACCATGGCCTTGAAACGTCCGAACAACGGCGCGCAATCGGCAAGCCAGAACACGGGCTGATCCGGCTCTCTGCGTATCATGAAGGCGGCTACATCATCATCAGGATCGCCGACGACGGGCGCGGGCTGAACACCGAGCGCATCAAGTCGAAGGCGATCGCGCAGGGCCTCGTTTCCGAAACCGACGTCGAGAAGCTGACCGAAGCGCAGATCCACAAGTTCATATTCGCGCCCGGGTTCTCGACCGCGGCCAAGGTCACCAACGTGTCCGGCCGCGGCGTCGGCATGGATGTTGTGCGCAACAATATCGACCAGATCGGCGGCACGATCGATGTGAAGTCGGTCGCCGGCGCGGGCGTGAGTTTCACCATCAAGATTCCGCTTACGCTGGCAATCGTCGCGGCTTTGATCGTGGAAGCGAGCGGTCATCGGTTCGCCATCCCGCAGCTGTCGGTCATCGAGCTCGTGCGCGTGCGCGACGGCAGCGAGCACCGCATCGAAAGCATCAAGGACACCAAGGTCCTGCGGCTGCGCGACAAGCTTCTGCCTCTCGTCGGCCTGCGCCAGTTGCTTGGCCTCGAAGGCAGCGCACCGGACTTCAAGTCGAGTTTCATTGTCGTGACGCAGGTCGGCAGCCAGACCTTCGGCATTGTCGTCGATGGCGTGTTTCACACGGAAGAAATCGTGGTGAAGCCGATGTCGAGCAAGCTGCGCCACATCCAGATGTTCTCCGGCAATACGATCCTGGGCGACGGCTCCGTCATCATGATCATCGATCCGAACGGCGTCGCGCAGACGTTCGGATCAGCGGTCGCCTCGCATCTGTCCGCCGTGGAAGCCGACAGCGCGGTCAGCGAGGATGTGAAAGCGACCACATCGCTGCTGGTTTTCCGCGCGGGGTCGATGCAGCCGAAAGCGGTTCCGCTGTCGCTCATTACGCGCCTCGAGGAAGTCGACGCGCAGAAGATCGAGCTGTCGAACGGCCGGCACATGGTGCAGTACCGCGGCCAGTTGATGCCGCTCATCAGCATGAGCAACGACGTGCGCATCAAAGGGGAGGGCGCGCAGCCGCTGCTCGTGTTCTCCGACGGCAGCCGCTCGATGGCGCTGGTGGTCGACCAGATCGTCGACATCGTCGAGGACAATCTCGAGATCCAGGTCGGAAGCGACAACCCGGGCGTTCTCGGATCGGCGATCGTGCGCGGCCATGCGACCGAGATCGTCGACGTGGGTCACTTCCTGTCGCTCGCCTTCGAGGACTGGTTCCGCCGCAGGGAGCAACCGGCGCAGCACCGTCAGTCTTCGGTGTTGCTGGTCGACGATTCACCCTTCTTCCTGAACATGCTCACCCCTGTCCTGCAGGCAGCGGGCTATGCGGTCACGGCGGTTGGCTCGGCCAAAGATGCGCTGGCCATGCTCAAGGACGGCCGGCTTTTTGATGTGGCCATCACCGATATCGAAATGCCCGACATTGACGGGTTCCAGTTCGCTGAAGCCGTGCGCGGGGATCCACGCACGGCCGACCTGCCGATCATCGCGCTGTCGTCGGTCGTATCGGCCGAGGCCATCGATCGCGGCCGCCGCGTCGGATTTTACGACTATGTCGCCAAGTTCGACCGGCAGGGACTGATTGCGGCGCTGAAAGAACAGACCGACATCGGACGGGCAGCGTGACACCATGAGCGAAGCCGCCGGGCAAAACTTTCACGAATACGTCACCGCCCTGATCGGCGGGCAGCTCTTCGGCTTGCCCATTCTGCGGGTGCAGGACGTTTTTGTTCCCGAGCGGTTGACGCGCGTGCCGCTGGCGCCGGCGGAAATCGCCGGGGTGCTCAATTTGCGTGGACGCATCGTGACGCTGATCGACATGCGGTGCCGGCTTGGCCTGGGAGTTCGCGAAGACAGCGCTCCGGCCATGGCCATCGGCGTCGAGTCGCGCGGCGAATTCTACGCATTGCTGATCGACAGCATTGGCGAGGTGCTCAAGCTCGACGACATGGCCCGCGAGCCAAATCCGTCGAACCTCGATCCACGGCTGGCGGGCGTGTCGACCGGTATCCACCGGCTCGATGGACAACTTTTGATGATTCTCGATGTCGACCGTGTGCTCGACATCGAAATGACGGCAGCCGCGGCGTGACGCGGTCTGATGGAATGGAAATTGGGCGCGAACACAACGAGGCTGTACGATGAAAACCTGTTTGGTTGTTGACGACTCCAGTGTCATTCGCAAGGTGGCACGACGCATTCTCGAAGGACTCGAGTTCCAGATTGTCGAAGCCGAGGACGGCGAGCAGGCGCTCGAAGCCTGTCGCAAGCAGTTGCCAGAGGCAATCCTGCTCGACTGGAACATGCCGAAGATGGACGGCTACGACTTCCTTCGCTCGCTCCGGCGGCTGCCGGGCGGCGATGGTCCGAAGGTCGTGTTCTGCACCACGGAAAACGACGTTGCACACATCGCGCGCGCGCTGCACGCGGGTGCCAACGAGTACATCATGAAGCCATTCGACAAGGACATCGTGGAAGCCAAGTTCCAGGAAGTCGGACTGATCTGATCCTCGCCGTATCCGTAATCGAAGTCAGTACAGTCAGTCGCGTCCCATGAACTTAGTCGTATCTCCACCGTCCTCCGTCGCCGCAAACCGTCGCATCCGCGTCATGCTCGTCGATGACGCGGTCGTGGTGCGCGGTCTTTTTGCGCGTTGGGTCGAATCCGAACCCGACCTCGACGTGGTTGCAACGCTGCGCACCGGTCGAGAGGCCGTGAACCAGTTCGAGCGCGTCGATCCCGATGTCGTCGTGCTCGACGTCGACATGCCCGACCTCGACGGCATCGCCGCGCTTCCGCTCCTGCTCGAGAAGAAGCGCGACCTCGTCGTGATCATGGCCTCGACGCTGACGCGGCGAAACGCCGAGATCAGCTTGAAGGCGTTGTCACTCGGTGCCGCGGACTACATTCCGAAGCCGGGCAGCAATCGCGAGCTGAGTGCCTCGATGGCCTTCCGCCGCGAGCTGATCGAAAAGATCCGCCAGCTCGGCCAGCGCGCCAGGCGTCTGCGCGGGGGGCTTGCGTCCTCGCGCGTCGCGACGGAGGCAAAGTCCGCCCCTTCCATTGTGCCGCAGATCGGCGAAGAACCCGCACCTCCGCCACCTCAGGCATTGCGGCCTATGCCGACCGTGGCGCCGCGTGTGCTGCTGATCGGCTCATCCACCGGCGGGCCGCAAGCGCTCAACGGACTGATCGCGGAAATCGGCAGCGTCCTGCAGCGCGTGCCGATCCTGATCACGCAGCACATGCCGCCCACTTTTACCGCCGTGCTCGCCGAACACCTTGCCCGCGTCGGCAAATGCCCCGTGCGCGAGGCGTCGGACGGCGAAGAGATCAAATCCGGCAACGTCTATCTCGCACCGGGCGGCAAGCACATGAAAGTCGCCCGCCGCGACGGCACGGCCGTCATCGCGATCGAGGACGGTCCGCTGGTCAACTTCTGCAAACCCGCCGTCGATCCGATGTTTGCCTCCGCCGCCGAAGTCTGGGGCAACAAGACACTGGCGCTCGTGCTGACCGGCATGGGCTCGGATGGACTTGCCGGCGCGAAGGCGATCGTTGCGGCCGGCGGACACGTGTTTGCGCAGGATGAGGCGACCAGCGTGGTCTGGGGCATGCCGGGGCAGGTCACCAATGCCGGGCTGTGCTCGGCGGTTCTGCCGCTCCCCGAAATCGCCGGCAAGCTCACGCGGCTGTTCAGCGGGGAGCGCCCGTGAGTCCGCAAGATTTCGATTTTCTCCGGAAATTCCTGCGCGAGCGCTCAGGTCTGGTGCTCGCGGTCGAGAAGCAATACCTCGCCGAAAGCCGGCTGCTTCCGGTCGCGCGTCGCAATGGCATGAGTTCTCTCGACGAACTTGTCGACCGGCTGAAAAACCGGGCGCCCGCGCCATTGAGCGCGCAGGTGGTCGAGGCCATGACCACCAACGAGACGTTCTTCTTCCGCGACAAGATACCGTTCGACCACTTCCGCGAAACCATCATGCCGGCCTTGCTTGCCGCGCGCGCGCGAGAAAGACGCATTCGCATCTGGTGCACGGCCGCTTCCACCGGGCAGGAGCCTTATTCCCTCGCGATGGTGATAAAGGGCATGGGCCAGGCGGTGGCCGGCTATCGCATCGATATTCTTGCGACCGATCTTTCGTCCGAGGTTCTGGAAAAGGCCAAGGCCGGTGTCTACAGCCAGTTCGAAGTGCAGCGCGGGCTGCCGGTGCAGATGCTGGTCAAATTCTTCGATCAGGTAGGGGAGACCTGGCAGCTCGCACCGGAATTACGCAGCATGGTGCAGTTCCGCCCGCTCAATCTGCTCAGCGATTTCTCGACGCTCGGAACTTTCGACGTGGTGTTCTGCCGCAACGTGCTCATTTATTTCGATCAGGAAAACAAGGTTGCGGTGCTCAACCGCATTGGGCGGCAGATGCCCGAAGACGGATATCTGGTTCTGGGCGCTGCCGAGACCGTTATCGGCCTGACCGACGCATTCAAGCCTCTCACCGACAAGCGCGGCCTTTATGTCGTCAACGCGGGAAATTCGGCGCGAAACGCCGACAACATCATCCGCTTTGCGGCGATGAAGGCCTGATCTCGATCTTTTTCGCGACATAAAAATATTTTTACGGTCCGCGCGGCGCTACGGTCGGTCTTGATATCCGGACGAATCGTGTAAATTGGCGTCGCCGGGCTGGCGCGCCGGGTTCAACTGACGCGCGTGGGGGCTCGCCAGTCGCGAGCATGGCCTGACGGGGGAGAACTGACCTTGGTCGACTACGTCGATCCGGTGCTGGTTGTCGACGACCTGAACACGATGACGCGCATCGTGGACGGCATGCTGCGTAAATGCGGCTTCGCCAATGTCGACCAGGTTCACGACGGCCCGACAGCTTTGCAGAAGTTGCGGGAGAAGTCGTACCTCTTCGTCGTCAGCGATCGCGAAATGCCGGGCATGAACGGGCTCGAGCTCGCGCGCGAGATCCGCGCCGACCCGAAGATCCGTAATGTGCCGCTGGTAATCATGTCGGCGAGTTCAGAGCCGCAACATGCGGAAGCCGCGATCGCCGCGGGGGCCAATTTTTTCATGACGAAGCCCTTCAACCTGACGACCCTCAAGGACGTGATTACGCAGCTCATGCGGCCCGCGCAGAGCTAGCGAAAGAGGCTTCAGACGACCTGCGCCTGCCTTTGGCGCGCAATTTCTTGATCGAAATCTCCTTTCAGGTGCTAGGATTTATCCGACGGGGTCGCGTTGGGGAGTTGAGCATGCGTGTGGGCTATTTCGTCGCGTCTCGCGGGGAGACGCCGGGGGCGCCGTTGCGTCCGGCCCAAGAAAAGCGTCGCAGGGTTTTCGCGGCACTCGTTGCATCGCTCGGCCTGATGGTCGCGTCGTCAGCCTCGCGCGCGCTCGAACTGCCCAAGCCGGAACCTGTCGCAAAATACCTCGGCAAGGCGGCGACCGGAACGAACTACACCGTCAATCCGATCGTGCGCAGCGACGGCGTCATGCGGATATTCGACGTCGATACGCCTTATGGAAATTTTGCATTTGACGGGGTCGAGTTCGCCAAGCTGCGCATTCACGAACTCAATGCCATTGCCGCGATCGAGAAAATGTCGCAGTCGGAGGAATTCGGCAAAGCCTTCGGTCGGGCGGCTCTGGGGCCGATCAAATTCGGTGCCGATCTCATCACCAACCCGGCGGGGACTGTCGAGCGCTCTCTGAGCGGCATCGGCAACATGTTCGATCGCGTCGGTGCCGGGCTTTCAAACAATCGCGCCGATCGGGACGGTTTCGTCGACAGTCTGCTCGGTGTCAGCGATACGCAACGCGAACTTGCGGTGGATCTCGACGTCGACCCCTACACCGACTTTCCGCCGCTGGCGCAAAAGTTGAAGGAAATGGCCGGCGTCATGGCAAGCGGCGGCTTGCCGATCAAGGCCGGGTTGTCATTTGTGCCCGGCGGCATTGGCATTGCCGTATCATCGGTCGCAACGGTCAGCGATGCGCGGGACACGTTGCGCAGCAAAACAGCGGCACAGGTGATTGCCGAGACGCGCGCCACCTTGCTCGGGCTCGGCATTCCAGACGAGAGCATCAGTCGCCTGGTGGAAAATCGCAACTACACGCCGGCCGACCTTTTGATCATGGCGCTCGCGCTCAAAAAGCTTAACGCTGAGAACACCACGGCGTTTGTCGATCACGTCGCAGGGGCGGGTACACGCAACGTGGCATTCTACCATCGCCGACGGGCGCAGATCCTGGCCGCGCGTAGCAACGAGCTGGGCGGCATTGTTTCCTTCGTCACATTCGGCGGGCAGCCGATCAATATCGCGCGCAACGGCAATGTCGTCGCCGCCTTTACCGTCGACGACATCGCATGGACAGACGTGCAGCAGCGCACCTTCATTGCCGCGACCGCGGAAATACAGCGGATGAAGCCGGGCACCACCCCTGTGCTTGCGACGACCGGCGCGGTGACACCGATGGCTGCCGCTGAAATCGGGCAGCGCGGGTGGAAGATCGTTCACATCAAGCCCTAGCCATAAAAAAACCCCGCCGTTTCGGGCGGGGTTGAGTAGGAGCGGAGCCCGAAGGCTCGCGTCACGCAGACGCAACGCGGGGGGAAACCCTGGCGTCAGGCCGGAATGCGTTCGTCCGCATCGGTCGGTTCGCGCAGAACGTAGCCGCGGCCCCAGACCGTCTCGATGTAATTCTTGCCGGACGATGCATTTGCGAGCTTCTTGCGCAGCTTGCAGATGAAAACGTCGATGATCTTGAGTTCCGGCTCGTCCATGCCTCCGTAGAGGTGGTTGAGGAACATCTCCTTCGTGAGCGTCGTCCCTTTGCGCAGGGAGAGAAGCTCCAGCATCTGATATTCCTTGCCGGTGAGGTGCACGCGCTGGCCGCCGACTTCGACAGTCTTCGTGTCGAGATTGACTACCAGATCGCCGGTATTGATGACCGACTGAGCGTGGCCCTTCGAGCGGCGAACAATCGCGTGAATGCGCGCGATCAGTTCGTCCTTGTGGAAGGGCTTGGTCATGTAGTCGTCGGCGCCGAAGCCGAGACCTTTGACCTTGTCCTCAATGCCGGCGAGACCGGACAGGATGAGGATCGGAGTCTTGACCTTCGACACGCGCAGCGAGCGCAACACCTCGAAGCCCGACATGTCCGGAAGGTTCAGGTCGAGCAGGATGATGTCGTAGTCGTAGAGCTTGCCGAGATCGACGCCCTCTTCGCCGAGGTCCGTCGTATAGACGTTGAAACTCTCGGATTTGAGCATCAGCTCGATGGATTGTGCGGTCGCGCTGTCGTCTTCAATAAGTAAAACGCGCATTTAAGTCCCCTTCTCGCCGCAGCCGGGCTTCAGGTCAGCGCCGCATAGGCGGCGAGTGTTAAAAAACGCGGTGGGACAAACCGATTCGACACTATCTGGCCATGGTTAACAAAACCTGATTCTCGGATGCAAGCGTGCCGTAGGCAGCTGCCCCCGAATCGGCGTAAGATGTTGCTTACGAGTGGTTTTTTGGCCACGTTCAGTCTCAAGTCCCAGTTTAAGAGTTCGTACTAACCGACTCTCGTGACTCGCCCCTTCCGTCCTGGCTGGGCGAATCTCAAGCCTTAGTCCCGTGGACGAATGACCCAATGATTAACGACGCGGGTAAACACCGAGTTAATGCAACGCATGAGCCGGTAAGCCTAAGGGCAGGTTTATGGCTTGCGCGTCGCCGGCACTGAAAGCGGACCGATGAAGGCGCTCGCCGAACAGATCGTCGATATGGATGGCGTCGAGACTTACGGCCGCGTTGTCTCGGTGCGTGGACTGATGGTGGAGGTCGCTGGACCGATTCACGCGATGTCGGTCGGCGCGCGCCTGACCATCGAGACCGGATCGGCGAAAATTCCGTGCGAGGTGGTCGGTTTCTCGGGTGGCCACGCGCTCGCAATGCCGTTCGCAGCGCTCGATGGCGTGCGCCGCGGCTGCCGGGCTGTCGTTACCACCGCCGCCGGCACCATTCGCCCGTCCGAACGATGGCTGGGCCGCGTCGTCAACGCGCGCGCTGAGCCGATTGACGGGCAGGGGCCGTTGCCGCCCGGCCCCGCGCCCTATCCTTACCGTTCTTCGCCACCGCCGGCGCACTCCCGGCGTCGCGTCGGCGATCCGCTGGATCTCGGAGTGCGTGCGCTCAATACCTTCATCACCGTCTGCCGTGGCCAGCGCATGGGTATTTTCTCGGGCTCAGGCGTCGGCAAGTCGGTTCTGCTGTCGATGCTGGCTCGCAACGTCTCGGCCGATATTTCGGTGATCGGGCTGGTTGGCGAGCGCGGCCGCGAGGTCCAGGAATTCCTGCAGGACGATCTTGGCGCTGCCGGCCTTGCGCGCTCCGTCGTTGTTGTCTCGACCTCCGATGAGCCGGCACTGATGCGGCGGCAGGCAGCCTATCTGACGCTTGCCATCGCCGAGTACTTCCGCGATCTCGGCAAGGACGTACTGGTGCTGATGGATTCTGTGACTCGCTTTGCCATGGCCCAGCGCGAGATCGGACTCTCCGCCGGCGAGCCGCCGACGGCCAAGGGCTATACGCCCACTGTTTTTGTGGAATTGCCGCGCTTGCTCGAGCGGGCCGGGCCCGGCACCGAGCAAGGTACGATCACAGGTATTTTCAGCGTTCTGGTGGATGGCGACGACCACAACGAGCCGGTGGCCGATGCCGTCAGAGGCATTCTCGATGGCCACATTGTCATGGAACGGGCTATCGCCGAGCGCGGACGTTATCCGGCGATCAACGTCCTCAAGTCGATCTCGCGAACCATGCCGCGCGCGGCCGATCCGGCCTACCTGCCGGCCATCAACCGGGCGCGCCAGGTGATGGCGACCTACTCGGATATGGAGGAACTGATCCGCCTCGGTGCCTACCGGGCGGGATCAAGCGCGGAAGTCGACGAGGCCATCGGCCTCCACAAGCCGCTTGAGGCCTTCCTGTCGCAAAGTAAGGAAGAAGCAACGACTATGGCAGCCGGTTACGACCGGCTGGAGCGCATACTGCGCGGCGAAGAAACACAAAACTAACGTTATTGCGGCACAGTCAGCCCCGAATGGTCCAGAGCGTGGTCCGCACCGCGGCGGTTCCGCCAGGTCGGGCTGCGTTTTCGGGGGCTTCGGGGAGTATTTAGTCGATGAAGTCACGTGAAACCCTCATCCGTCTGAAGAAATTTCAAGTCGACGAGAAGCGTCGAAAGGTCGCCCAGATCGAGGCGATGATCGCCGAGTTCGACCGGATTGCCGGTGAGCTCGAGCGCGAGATCAAGGTGGAGCAGGATCGGGCAGGCATCCACGATCCGGCGCACTTCGCCTATCCGACCTACGCCAAGGCCGCGACCACGCGTCGCGAGAATCTCAAGCACTCGACCGATGAATTGCGCGTTCAGCTCGAGGACGCCAAGAGCGCTTTGGGCGAGGCATTCGAGGAACTCAAGAAAGTCGAAATGCTCGACGAGCGGGACCAGGCGCGCGAGAGGGCGGAAGAAAACGCCCGCGAACAAGCGGAGCTCGATCGGATCGCGACCTTGCGCTTCAACGCCGGCGGCGCGCCGGCATAAAACTTAGCTCCTCGCGAATTAGCGGCGGCGCCCTTGTGGCGCCGCTTTGCATTTTGGTCGGTATCCCGTTCCACCCGACGATGGAACCCTACGGAGGTAATCCGCGTTTTATTAGATGCACGCTAATAAAACGGCGTGCTTGCTTTAATGACATATATCTCCAGCTCTGCGATGTACTTTGCTTCGGCACAACTTGTCCTTGTTTCGCCGATTCCGACACGACCTTTTGACCTCCAACCTCACGTTGAGGGCTGAATCCAAATGATGGCAAAAAAATCGCCGAATCCGACTGATAAATACGTTGGTTCGCGGGTACGCATGCGCAGGCTGATGCTGGGAATGAGCCAGGAAAAGCTTGGCGAAAAGCTCGGGCTGACCTTCCAGCAGGTGCAGAAATACGAAAAAGGCACGAACCGAATCGGCGCGAGCCGGCTTCAGCACATCTCGCAAATTCTCAAGGTGCCGGTGTCGTTCTTTTTTGACGGGGCCGTCACCAAGCAGGCCGAAGACGGATCGTCAAAAGCTCCGGTCGCCGACTACGTCTCTGACTTTCTGTCGAGTTCTGATGGCCTCGCACTGACGAAGGCTTTCACGAACATCAAAGACTCGAGGTTGCGACGGCGCGTTGTGGATCTGGTCGAAGAGATCGCCGGCGATCACCGCGGATAAACTTGTTTCGTAGACCTAGAACGCCGCCGCGAGTTCGCGCGCGCCCTGTGATTGCGCGCCGCGCGCCATCTTGGTTTCGATATCGGCGATGAGGTTGGACACAACGCCGGTGCGGCGCGCCACCGGGTTGCGTTCGTAGCCTTCGCGCTGGAAAAAATTCGCCGTGGGAACGCGCGTGCGCAAGGCCTGCGGCATCGTCACCATGTCGAAGCCATTGCCGTCACCGGTGAGATTCATCAGTTCGAGCTCAGCGGCGGTGAGTGGCGGCGCATAGCCTTTGGCGCGCGCGAAGCGGACGGAATTCGTAAGCTTCTGCACCTGCAGGATCGGACCAAGGTCGAGATCAAGCACCGCCGCATGGATGCCGAAGCCTCCCGGCGTCGTCTTGGCGAGGCGGTCGTGCTCGCTCCAGCGGTTCGGGACCGTGCGACTGTAGGCGATCATGCGCTTGAGACCCTCGATCTTGCGCTCCATCGCGATCTTTGCGGGGCCCGATAGTCCTTTTGCCTTCTGGCGAAGCGCCGCGATATAGCGGTTGCCGTCTTCAGCGAGCAGCGAGACCGTGTTGGTGCTGAGCAGTTGATTGTAACCGACGGCGGGCGAGATCGCGCGAGCGCCCGGCCGATAGGGCACAAGCCCCGCTTGCGAGTCGTAGGCGCCATTGCCTCCGGTCTCGAAAGCGTAGATGCCGACGATCTGATCGCGGGTCAGTCCGCCCGCAAGCGCCGCCTTTGCGTAGGCGCGCTTGAAGTCCATATCGGTTACCGGGCGATCCGGTATGAAACCGAATTGTTCGACCGCATTCTTGAGGAAGTCGGCGACAACGGGAATCTCTGGCCGCTCTGGCGGCGGCGCGGTCGGCGCATACGGGTCGACTGGTCGAGGCGGGCCTGTATAAACAGGCGGCTGCGTGAGCACGTAGTCATCAAGTGTGATCGCCGCGTGATCGCGGCGCTTTGCGTTGCGCGTACGTCGTTTTTCAGAGATCGCGTCCCAATAGACCGACGCTTCGGTCTCGTAGGCTCCGCGCGCGGACTGATACTGCGCCAGCCTTGCTTGATAGTCGGCGGTCGCGCCCGGCGGCGGGCCTTGAGCATGTGCAACCGCTTGAGCCAAAAGCAGACACGCCGCCAGAAGGCAGGTCGAATCCAAGCGGAAAAGACGGTTGCTCATGCCCGGCTGTTTTCGGTCATTTTTGTCGAATTCGACCACTTCACAAAATAACGCGCCGCAAATGCGGCGCGTCGGACGAAAGATCGATAATCGGCGGTAATTCTACCGGACAGTCGCACCGTTGCGGTCGGTATACACAACCGGGCCGCCCGCCTTGATGACGGTCGGATTTTGCGCGGTCATGACGTCCGTGCCGAGATTGAGTTCACGCGCCGAAATGCCGATGATGGCGATCAAAAGCGCAGCGGCGAGCCCCACCACCACAATCTTGAGATGGGTCGTGCGGTCTGCCGTGTATAACGACCAGTTCATGACATTCTCCGGGGCTCTGCACGTTTGTCGCCCCGTCCCGAAAAGAGGTTCATCATTCGTTTCGATAACGTAGGGACGAACCTCCGGTTCCCAAGGACCCTTCACGGATCATTAAATCGTCGTGAATTCGCGGAATTTCTCGTGACTTTACGGTGGCTTAAGGCGTGAGTGGGCGTCGGTCTCGCGGCGGCGATTGGTCGCGCTGGGCAACCTGGCTAGATGCTGCTCACTGTCTTGAGGCGCGCGCGCGGGTGGATCTCGCCTTGCGAGAGCACGGGGGTTTGCGCGCGGAAGCGCTCGACGATGCCGCGCACGAATGGACGTATGTTTGACGAGGTCACCAATACTGGCGCTTCGCCTTCGCGCGCGGCTTCTTCGAAGCGCTCGCGCACGAGCGTTATGAATTCCGACAGGCGCGATGGCTGCATCGCCAGTTGACGATCGTCGCCCTGACCGACCAGGGATTCAGCAAACGCCTGCTCCCACCTCGCTGACAGCGCGATCAGCGGCAGATAACCGCTTTGGCTGGTGTATTGGGCGCAAAGTTGACGCGACAGACGTGCACGCACGTGCTCGGTCAAAGTGGCCGGATTGCGCGAGCCGGCGATGCCATCCGCAATGCCTTCGAGGATTGTCGCGAGATCGCGGATCGACACACGTTCGGCGAGCAGGATCTGCAGCACGCGCTGAATGCCAGAGACCGTGATCAGGTTCGGCACAAGATCCTTGACGAGGTCGGCTTGCTCTTTCGGCAACTCCTTGAGGAGCTTCTGCACTTCACCATACGAGAGCAGCTCCGCCATATTGCTCTTGAGCAGCTCGGTGAGGTGCGTCGACAGGACGGTGGCAGCGTCGACCACCGTATAGCCTTTCATCGACGCGTCTTCCTTGAGCGAACCGTCGATCCATGTTGCGGGCAGCCCGAAGGTCGGCTCGGTGGTGTGCGTGCCCGGCAATTTCACCTGGCCGCCGGCCGGATCCATGACCATGTATTGTCCGGCCCACACCTTGCCACTGCCGGCCTCAACTTCCTTGACCTTGATGACATACGCATTCGCATCAAGCTGCACGTTGTCGAGAATGCGGACGGCGGGCATGACAAATCCCATCTCGACGGCAAGCGAACGTCGCAAAGCCTTGATTTGCTCGGTGAGACGATCGCTGCCGTCCGGCGCATTCACCAACGGAAGCAGTGCGTAGCCGAGCTCGACCTTCAGGTCGTCCATCTTGAGCGCGGTTGCGATCGGCTCATCGGCGCTGTCTGTCTTGGCTGCGGTTTCTGTTTTCTTTGCCTCAGCGGCGGCGGTCAGTTTCGTGCGTTTGTCGATGATGAAGGCGAGCGCACTCGCACCGCTTCCCAGCGCCAGAAATGGAATTATTGGAATTCCTGGCAATAGCGCCATGAACAGCATCACCGCGCCCGACATGCCAAGAGCTTTCGGGTAGCCCGAAAGCTGCTTCAGCAGCGCTTTGTCGGCTGCTCCGGCCACGCCTGCTTTCGAAACCAGCAGGCCGGCCGCGGTGGAGACGATCAGCGCCGGCACCTGCGTGACCAGGCCGTCACCTACGGTCAGGATCGTGTAGGAATGCGCGGCGTCGGCGAACGAAAGACCTTGCTGCACGATGCCAATGATCATCCCGCCGATGATGTTGATGAAGACAACGAGCAGGCCCGCAATTGCGTCGCCGCGGACGAATTTGGAGGCGCCATCCATGGCACCGAAGAATCCGCCTTCATCTTCCAGGGTCTGCCGCCGCCGGCGCGCTTCTTTCTCGTCTATAAGTCCAGCCGACAGATCGGCGTCGATCGCCATCTGCTTGCCGGGCATTGCGTCAAGGTGAAAGCGAGCGGCCACTTCCGCGATCCGGCCAGAACCCTTGGTGATGACCACGAAATTCACGATGACCAGGATCGCGAAGACGATGATCCCGATGACGAAATTGCCGCTCATCACGAAGTTGCCGAACGCCTCAATCACGTGACCGGCCGCGTCTGTGCCTTCATGTCCCCGTGAGAGGATTAGCCGCGTCGATGCGAGGTTCAGCGCGAGCCGCAGCATCGTCGCGATCAAAAGCACAGTGGGGAACGCCGAGAACTCCAGGGGCGTATGAATGAACAACGCGGTCATCAGAATCAGCACGGAAAAGATGATCGAGATGGCGAGAGCAAAATCGAGCAGGAGCGGAGGTAGCGGCAGGATCAGCACGACGAGAATTGTCAGCACGCCGATGGCGAGCGCGATGTCGCCACGCTTGAAGAAGGCGCTGATGTCGCCGAGGCCGGGAAGTTTGATGCCGCTTATGGCGTTTGCCGGAGCGGCCGTGATGTCGCTCATGCCTGACATTTCGCTTCGCACACGATCCGAAAGCCGGGCTCCTGTTCGGGATCGTGCGCTGCCGCCATTCCCGAGCGGTGCGGACGCGAGGACAATACGAAGGCCTTCAAAACCGGAAGGGGACACCATCACTGGTGTCCCGGTAGCAAGATTGGTGGGCTGTTACCCCTTCCCCCGGCAATATTTGCCCATTTTATGGTTAGCGCGGGGTTAACCGGGCCGTCGGCCGACCAAAAAAGGTCGGTCCTCTCCCGGGGACAGGGAGAGGACCTCGTGGGCGCTTGTCGGCGCCACACCGCCGGGCGTCAGAGCACCCATCAGCCCGGCAACAGCACCGTGTCGATTACGTGGATGACGCCGTTTGACTGCATGACATTGCGGATCGTGACTTGGGCGGAACCGCCTTTGGCGTCCCAGATCCAGAGCCGGCCATCCTTCTCGGCGAATGTCAGTTCTTCC
Source organism: uncultured Alphaproteobacteria bacterium (assembly GCA_963831515.1). Taxonomy (GTDB): domain Bacteria; phylum Pseudomonadota; class Alphaproteobacteria; order Rhizobiales; family Xanthobacteraceae; genus Pseudolabrys. The sequence goes on from CAWHQL010000011.1 coordinate 40,715, forward strand.
CCTTCGACAGTCTTGAGCATGGCCTTGCCGTTGCCAGCCCTGATCTTTTCCATCAGGTCCTTGGCGCTCAGGCGGCCCGGCACGACGTGGTAGGTGAGCACGTTCGTGAGCGTTTTCTTGTTCTCCGGCTTCAAGAGAGTGTCGACGGTGCCGGCGGGCAATTTCGCAAACGCCTCGTTGGTCGGGGCGAAGACCGTGAACGGTCCGGGCGATTGGAGCGTATCGACGAGCCCGGCGGCCTTGACCGCAGCAACCAGCGTTGTGTGGTCCTTCGAGTTCACGGCGTTTTGCACGATGTTCTTTGAGGGATACATCGGTGCGCCGCCGACGGTGACGGTCTTTTCCTTTTCTTTCATTTGCGCGAAAGCCGGGGCAGTGGCGCCGAGGCTGATAGCGAGTGCCGCTGCGGCAACGCCGGCTAACGTGACGGTGATGGTGCGTTTCATGGCAGTACTCCGTTGCTCTGTGTGACGTCCCCATGCGGGAGACGTCGAAGCTACGGAGCGACCGCATCTATGGATGCACGCTCACAGAGACGTGAGCTTGCCGGTGGCGATCACGGGTCCAGTGGGCAGCCCGGTGGTCGAACCGCCCGGTGGCTCCAGCGATACCGCAAGCACGGCGTTGTTTTTCGCCAGCGCTGCAAGTTCGGGGGGCATGGCGAGCACCACCGTCTGATCGGCGCGCAACAGGCCGACGGCACGGGGTCTGCCGTCCGGCGGGATGAGCCACAACTCGGGAACGCGCGTTGCATCGGCGCTGAAGGCGGCTGGTACAACTGCCACCGTGCCGCGCGCCGGATCGACGGTGGCAACGAAATGACGGTTGCCGCTGCCCTCGATGGTCGCGATGAGTGACTGCGGGGGCGCGAACGTTCCCAAATAGAGCAGGCCCGCAAGACACGCTGCGGCGAGCGCGCCCGCGGCAAAACTCGTGCCCCGCCAGAAACCGAGGCTGTGCCAAAGCCCAGTACGAGCTGTTTGCGCGGGCAGGGCGCTGGCAATTCGATCCCACACCTGCGGTGGCGGCGGTACTTCTCTAACTTCCGCGGCCCACGGGGCAAGTCGTTGTTCCCACTCTTCCACTAACCGCGCAAAGCCACGGTCCCGCATTACGCGCTGTTCGGCCGTTGTCCGCTCGGCGCCTTCGAGCACGCCTAGCGCAAGCTCGGCCGCAAGCAATTCGTCTTCGGGCAAGCCACTATGGTCCAACGTGTCGCTCATTGCTCCAGACAGGCCTTCAGCTTGATCATTGCGCGACGGATCCAACTTTTCATCGTGCCAAGCGGTACGCTCATGCGCTTGGCCAGATCGTCATAGGTATTGCCGTCAAAAAATGCGCCGCGTAGGGCCGAGCGCTCGTGGGAGGCAAGCCCTTCAAGACATCCATGGAGACGTGCGTGCTCCTGCACGCTTTCCAAAGCGTCGTCAGCCGTGGCCACCGAATCCGCAACCTCAGTTGCCCCTTCGATTGGCGTCATGTTGCGGTTCATCCGCGTTGCACGCAGCCTGTCGATCGAGCGGTTTCGTGCGAGCGCGATCAGCCATGTCATCGGGCTTGCCCGGCGGGCGTCAAAATCCGCGGCCTTGCGCCACACCGTCACATAGACCTCCTGCAGGACGTCTTCCGCTTCCGCGCGCTCACCCAAGATACGAAGGCAAACGCCAAAAAGCTTCGCCGAGGTCAAGCGATACACCGTCTGCAGCGCGGCTCGGTCGCCTGCCGGAATGCGGCCAAGGGCGGCGACAATGAGGCTGCGATTGGATTCGAGATCCATCGGCACGCACGGGGCCTGTTACGAACCTTGCGGGTTCAGAATGCCGGCAAAATTACAGTCGCGGAGGCAGGATGATCAATCGTCGAGAGTTGGGAAAATATGGCGGCCGCCAGGACCCAGGGGCAGGGGTTCCACATGCGTAACGGCAGCCAAATCGAGATCGCCATAAAGGTGTGGAAAAAGCGCACCGCCGCGGGACGGTTCCCACTTTAGCGAGTCGCCGAGCTTTGCGCTGTCGATGCGGACCAGCAGCAAGTCGCTTTGGCCTGTGAAATGCTTGCCGGCGGTTTCGACGACCTGGGCAGCGCTCGAAAAATGAATGAAGCCGTCGCGGAGATCGACTTCGGAGCCGCGAAACACTCCAACACGCTCAGCCGCCCTCCACAGTGACGCAGGGCAAATTTTGTAGATGGCTGTCACTGTGCGCGCTTTGCGAACGGCTAGGCCGCGCCTTTAAGCTCCGATCCACCATGCGGCGGCGGAATTGGCGAGCCGTCGGCTGCATATTCGTTGAGCTTGTTGCGCAGCGTGCGAATTGAAATGCCCAGGATGTTTGCCGCGTGCGTGCGATTGCCGAGGCAATGTTTTAGCGTCTCGAGGATAAGATCACGTTCAACCTCCGCCACTGTGCGCCCAACCAGATTGCGGGTGATCTGTTCAGCCGCCATGACGGCATGTCCCGCGATGTCGGTGCCGCGTGCTTGATCGAGCCGGGCGCCATCTGGCGAGAGAATGCCGTCGACACCGATTTCCGCTCCGCTCGAGAGCAGGACGGCTCGGTGCAGAGTGTTCTCCAGCTCACGCACATTTCCTGGCCAGCGATTGATATTGAGCGCACGGCGAGCCTCGGCGGAGAGCGGACGCGACGGCAGATCGTTGGCCTTTGAATATTTCTTGATGAAGTATTCTGCCAGCTCGCCGATGTCAGATGGCCGCTCGCGCAACGAAGGAATCTTGAGATTGACCACGTTGAGGCGGAACAGCAGGTCTTCGCGGAATTTGCCCTCTCGCACAGCGTCGGTGAGGTTACGGTTCGATGTTGCGATGATTCTGATGTCAACTGGAACCGGACGGTTGCCGCCGACTCGGTCAATCACGCGCTCCTGAATGGCGCGCAGCAGCTTGGCCTGCAACCTGACATCCATCTCGGAAATTTCATCGAGCAGCAGCGTGCCACCGTTCGCTTCCTCGAATTTGCCGATCCGGCGGGCGAGCGCTCCGGTGAAGGCGCCTTTCTCGTGACCGAACAACTCGGATTCCAGCAAGTTCTCGGGGATTGCCGCGCAGTTGACAGTGATGAACGCTTTTTTGGAGCGGGCACTGCGGCTGTGCACAAAGCGGGCGAGAACTTCCTTTCCAGTCCCGCTCTCGCCCGTAATCAGAACGGAGGCTTCGGAGCCTGCAATCTGCTGTGCGAGCTTGACGACTCTTGCCATCGCGTCATCACGATAGATCATGTCTCGGGAATCGTCGGTGACTGCAGCGAGTACCGCGGCGATCAGGTCAGGGTCGGGTGGCAACGGGATGTATTCTTTAGCCCCGGCATGGATCGCGTTGACCGCGGCACGCGCGTCATTGGTTACGCCGCAAGCGACAATCGGTACGTGGATGCGTTCGGCATCGAGGCGTGCCACCAGATCGCGGATGTCGAGCGCCACATCAACCATCAAAAGATCGGCGCCTCGACCAGAGCGCAACACCGCGAGCGCCTGATCGTTGCTGTCGGCGTGAGTGACGTTCGCGCCTTTCTCCATCGCGAGCTTGGTCGCGGTGGTGAGCTGGCCCCCGAGCGTGCCGATGATCAAGAGTTCGCATGGCTTAGCTCCGTATCATTCCAGAGAAATTGCAGACAACCGAGCGCATCAGTTGTGGTCCGCTTTGATGATTTCAGTCATGGTCACGCCAAGCTTGTCTTCGACAAGCACCACTTCGCCGCGCGCCACCAACCGGTTGTTGACGTAGATGTCGATCGCCTCGCCGACCTTGCGGTCCAACTCGAGCACCGCACCTGGACCAAGTTTCAAGAGGTTGCCGACCTCCATATGGGCGCGACCAAGGACTGCCGAGACCTTTACAGGCACGTCGAAAACCGCTTCGAGATCCGCGGCGCCTCGATTAACCGATTCGGCATCTGAGGGGGCGAGTGGGCCCGCGTCAGGCACCATCTGTACGTCGCCACTGTTCTCGAGGTCGGGAAGTGGCACCTTGGTGTCGTCGTCACTCATTGCTGCGGTCTCCAGAATTCCTAAGCGCCGTTCGCGGTGCGCGCCGATATGTAGCGGTTGACCATTTCATCGATGGCTGAGCTTGTCGCGGCCTGGTCGCGGATGACGCCGCCATCGGTCCATTCGATGCGGCAATCACCTGCTGCGAGTCTCTCGTCCGAGATGACCGCAAGCCGACCTTCAAAGCCACGGCCCTGCGCGATTTCGTCGAACTTCGTCTTGGCGATCTCAAAGATGGTCGGACCAACGCGCACCGCCACGTGCGGAGTTGCCACCAGGTGGTGAAAGCTCTCGGTAGCGAGCGCTGCAATCTCCGCCATTGGTTCGCGGGCGATCAGGGCAGGGGCGAGCTTCGCCGCCACCGCAACGGCAACTTCGACAGCTTCGATTTCGAGGCGCGTTTCGATTGCTGTCAACGCACTGTCTAGCCGTGCGAGTCCTTCACCGATGACCGCGAGGGCGGCGGCAGTCCGTTGGGTGGCGTCTTGCTGCGCTTGCGCCTCGCCGGCCGTGAAGCCCTTCCGATCAGGCTTGCAATTCCGCGTCCACGCGCCGCCGTTCGTGCTCAACCATCGTGATGGTCGGCTTCTCGCCCGAGGCGAAGTCTTCATCGAACAGGTATTTGGCCGCAGCCTTCATTCTCTTTTCCTTGCGCGCAAACCGAAAGATGCGCGCCTAATAAATCAGTTCGTCTTCACCGCGGCTCTTGGCGATGATGATTTCGCCCTTGGCCGCGAGGTCCTTGGCGACGTTGACCAGCAGGGCCTGCGCTTCATCGACGTCACGCAGCCGCACAGGACCCATGGCCTGCATGTCTTCCACGAGCATCTTGGCGGCACGGCTGGACATGTTCGTGAAGAAGAACTGGCGCACGGTTTCATTGGCGCCTTTCAGCGCCACCGCCAGCTTGTCCTTATCGATATTGCGCATGAGGGTCTGCGCCGAGCCGGCATCCAGTTTGACCAGGTCATCGAAGGTGAACATGAGCGCCTTGATCCGTTCGGCAGCGTCGCGATTTTCCTCTTCAAGTGCCGTAAGGAAACGCGTCTCCGTCTGGCGATCGAAATTGTTGAATATCTCCGCCATGACCTCGTGAGGATCGCGGCGACGGGTCTGGGAAAGGTTCGACATGAATTCGGTACGCAAAGTCTGTTCGACGCGCTCGATCACTTCCTTCTGCACGGCCTCCATCTTCAGCATGCGGCTGACACAGTCGAGCGACAGATCCTCGGGAAGGATCGAAAGAACGCGTGCGGCATGTTCTGGGCGCAATTTTGAGAGAACGACCGCGACGGTCTGCGGATATTCGTTCTTGAGATAATTCGCCAGGACCTCTTCCTGAACGTTAGCGAGCTTTTCCCACATGTTGCGGCCTGCCGGACCGCGGATTTCATCCATGATGCCGCCGACTCGTTCGGCGGGAAGATACTGCTTAAGCAGGCGCTCGGTGGCATCGTAGTTGCCGAGCAGCGCGCCAGAGGCCGACATGCGGCTTACGAATTCCAGCAGCAATTGCTCGACAAACTCGGCTTCGATTGTGCCGAGCGATGACATCACGATGGAAATCTCGCGCAATTCGTCATCATCAAGCAGGCCGAAGATCTTGGCGCCATATTGTTCGCCCAGAGACAGCATCAGAACCGCGGCACGCTCCGGCCCAGTGAGCTTGCGCGTGCGTTCGGGGGTCTGTGGCCGACGCGAAAGCTCCGCCATCAGCCCGCCGATGTCCTCGCGCACGACTTTTTCCTTGTCTTTTCTGCTCTCGGCGTAAGCTGACGGCATGGCTTAGGCTGCGTCCTCATGGAGCCAGTTGCGGATGATCGAGACGGCTTCGTGCGGGTTCTTGTCGGCCAGTTCGCCGACTTTCTGCACCGATTGGGCGTGAACCTGGCCCTGGACCTTGGCGATATCGATCATCGCTGACGTACGGTTGGAGATAGCGACGGCCTCGTCACCGCCGACGATCGATACGTTTGGGCCGCCCGTCGATGTGATGCTGCCGCCGACACCGGGAATACCCATGCCGCCAGCAGTAGCCATCGCCTCAGATGAGGGCGTGGCGACGGCGCCTGGGGCGACTTGCATGGCCTGGATGCCATCAGGCGTGATGATCCGCCGTACCAGCGGTCGAACCACCATGAACAGAACCACCAGGCCGAGGAGAGCCATCACGCCGAGTTCGGCGCCGCGGACAATGTCTTCCTTGGTGAACTGCAGATAGCTCATCCAGCCAGTCGGCTCATTGATCGGCGAGGGAGTGGTTTCGGCGAAGCGTAAATTGACCACCTCGACCTGATCGCCGCGTTTGGCATCGAAGCCGATGGCTGAGCGCACCAGCGCCGCGATGCGATCGATTTCTTCTTTCGGGCGCGGTTGGTAAGCAAGTTCACCCTTGTCGTTCTTGTTATAGATGCCGTCGACCAGCACGGCCGCCGAAACGCGGTTGACCCGCCCCGCTTCGATCACCTCGGTTTTGGTCGTACGGGAGATTTCGTAATTGACGATTTCTTCGGTCTTTTTATTTTGCTCGCCAACGGCCGGGCCTCCTCCTGCGCCCTGATTGCCGCCTGGCAATTCGTTGCCGACGGACACCGAGCCGTCGCCGCGGGCCCCCGCGGCTGACTGCTCCTCGCGCGTCTGGCTCGATCGTACGACCCGTCCATCGGGATCGAATTTGTCGGACGTTTGGGTGATGCGATTGACATCGAAGTCCGCGTTGATCTGTACGCGGGCGCGGCCGGAACCCACTACCGAAGACACGATGGCTTCAACTTCAGTGCGCAGGCGGTTTTCGTAGGCGAGTTTTCGCTCATCCGAACTCACGCCGCTGAGGGGATCGTCCGGCGTTGCTCCGTCAGCAAGCAATTTTCCGGTTTCGTCGATGACGGACACGCGTTCTGGCTTCAGGCCGTTGACCGCGGTCGCGACCAGATGGCGGATGGCGCGCACCTGTTGCGGTTCAAGTGCGCCGCGTACCTTGAGGACGATTGAGCCGGATGGCTCGACTTTCTCGCGGGAAAACAATGGCCGTTCGGGAAGGACGAGGTGGACACGCGCGGCTTGCACCCTTTCGATGCTGCGAATGGTGCGGGCAAGCTCACCTTCGAGCGCACGCAGATGGTTGATATTCTGAACGAAGGTGGTGGCGCCAAGGGCGTCGGACTTGTCGAAGATCTCATAACCGACACCGCCGCCTTTCGGCAGGCCGAACTCGGCGAGCTTCATGCGCAACCGGGCGACCTTGTCCTTCGGGACCATGATGATGGCCCCATCGTTCTTGAGCTGGTAGGTGATCGCCTGTCGCTCCAGATCCTTGATGATTGAAGCGCTGTCATCGACGGAAAGATCGGTGAACAACGGCACCATTTGCGGCGCCGTCATCTGGATCATCAGGAATGAAAAGAAGCCGATCAGGGCCAGCGTTACTGCGGCCATTGCCGCCATTCGAGCCGCACCCAGCGACTTCACAAAATCGAAGAAACCTTGCACAGGCTTGCCTACCCCGCAGGGGCGCGAAGCGCGCGCCTCACCCGGCAAGATTTGCCCAGTTTAAGGTTAGCGTCCGGTTAATTCGGTCTGGTCGCGCGCGAAAGAAGTCGCGGCGTGTGATCGGCGCAAATGAAATCGCCGGCCACGGGGCCGGCGTTCCGATGTGGGAAAGAGCGCGAAGGTCTACGCGCGATACTGCTGGATGCGCGTCGTGCGCAGACCGGCGAGGCCGTGCTGGTCAATCGAGTCCTGCCATGACAGGAATTCCTCGACAGTCAGCGTGTAGCGCGCGCACGCTTCCTCGAGGGACAACAGTCCGCCACGGACCGCTGCGACCACCTCCGCCTTTCGGCGAATGACCCAGCGTTTGGTCGTTGGCGGCGGCAAGTCCGCAATGGTCAGCGGACTACCATCTGGCCCGATCACATATTTGACCCTCGGGCGATGAGGTTCGGTCATTGGTACACTCACAAAACAAACTCGACTGACAGTTACTTCGGCAAAACTACAGGCCGTGGCTTAAAATTTGCCTAAGCATGACAAATGCGTCGGGCAATGTTTGCCCGGTATCCGATAACCTTTTGGTTACAGGTCGGGGGGAGGGCCTTTCGCTCCGCCGGCCGGAGCGCGTTAACAGCTGGTAACAAAAGTGAACGTCGACGACGCTACAGCTCACCACTCCGCGATCACGTGGTCGGCCGGACGATCCGCTTGATCTTGTCGAGCGTGTAGTTCTGCCCATTGATCGACAGCTGCGGTGTGTCCTGCGTGAGATCGACAGAATCCACGACCGCCTGCACCTCGGTCGAAATGGCGACCGATTGCTTGTTGGCGTCGACGGCAGTGGCGGTGAGTGTATAGGCGCCGTCGGGCCAGAGGCGGCCGTCGTTGCCGCGGCCGTTCCAGGTGAAATTCTGCGTGCCCGGATTGACCGCAACCGTGCCGGTATAGACGTTCTGGCCGGTCGAATCCTTGATGGTGATTGTGGCCGTCGACGGCTTGGTGACGTTGAGGCTCCAATTGGCAGTGCCGCCAGTCAGTTGCGCCGTCGAGCCGTCAACAACGACGGTCGCGCCGACATACGCAAGCGCGGTGGTCGCTTGCGCGCTCTTTTCGAGCGAGACCAGGCTCGACAGTTGGTCGTTGGATTTCATCTGCTGCTCGACTTGAGCGAACTGCACGAGCTGCTGGGTGAACTGATTGGTGTCGAGCGGATCCAGCGGATTCTGGTTTTTCAGCTGCGTCGTCAGCAGCTGCAGAAATGTAGTGAAATTGCTGGCGATCTCGGTGTTGTCGAGCGCGTTCGACACCGAGCCTGTACTGACAGTGGAAGTGGGATTGATGGTCGTCATGGTTTGTCCTCAGACGCGAATATCGAGACCGCCGCCTTGGCCGGCGAGGCGGTTGTAAATCTGCGGCGCTATCGACTGTCGGCAACAAGTCGTCCTGCACGACAAGTTGGGCCGTGTCGCCGCTGTTGGTCTGTTGCTGGTTCGCCGACTGATCGCGCAACGAGAACTGCAATCCGTTGTCGGCGGTCTTTAGGCCCGCATCCTGCAGGGCGCGCTCGAGACCGGCGGCGTCGCGCCGCAGCAGATCGTACGTATCGGCACGGTCGACAGTCAGACGCGATGTGACGTTGCCGTCGCGGTCGACATCGAGGCGAACCTCAATGCGGCCGAGTTCAGGCGGATCGAGCCGAATTTCGAAACGGTTCTTCCCTGCGAGTGCCTTGCCGGCGATCTCGATTGCCAGTCCCGCGACTGGAATCGCCGCTTGTTGCGATCCTGATGGTGAGGTGAGGGAAGTCGGTCCGTTCGATGCATGCCCAGCCGAAGTGATTGTCAGTGGCTGGGTGATTGTGTCTGTGGTCATCTTGGGATTTGCGGTGCCGGCATCACCGGAACCAGTCGTCGCCGTGTCGCCTTTGGACTGCCCGTCGAGTCGGATCGCTCTGCGCCTGGGCAGGAGACTTGTCATTCTCGCCTGCAGCAATTTGCGATTTGCCGGTATGGGACTGCGCCACGTTTTTCAGGCAGGCTGTGAATCGCTAGCAGTTTCGCTCGAACCTGCTCGGCTTCGACGGGTTGCTCAGTGTCCGATTGCTTGACTGGGTCGATTTGTTTTCCGGCGATCTTTAGCGGACTCGGTGCCAACGCACTCAGTTGAGGCGTGCGTCTTACCGCGAGCGAAGTGTCGCCTTCCGGCTCTTTTGGTCCGACTTGATCAAGCGAGGGCGTTACAGGCGATGCAGGAGCCGTAACTGATCCGGCAAAGGCATCCGCCGCAGTTGCAGTTTGGCCTGAATCGGCAGACTGGGCGGCTGTTGGATCCTCCGGATGGGCGGTGACCGTCGGTTTTTTGTCGACCGTCGGCTTGCCCTCTTCCGTACCGGAGGTGCCTTCGGTCACGACAGCGCTTAGTGTCGCCTTGATGCCGTCAGAAGGCGTGTTGTCCTCTCCATTGGTGTCGCCACGCGCTCTCGTCGGTCTTTTTCGCCGTGGTGCCATCGTTTGCAGACGGTGGTGCCTTGCAATCATTGGTTTTGGACGAAGCGCGGGACTCGTCGGTTGGCGCAGTCTTGTTTTCCGGGCGTCGCGGCCGAGGGAGGGGGCGGGGTGACGCGCCGTCGTCAAGCAGGCTCTCAAATGGTGAAGCCGCGCGGTCAGACTGCTGCGCAGGACGCGCCTGACGCGGCGTCGTAGGGCTGTGGGAATGAATCTTCGGATCGGACGCAACTTGCGGCACTGTGGCACCTCCGCTACTTCGGTGTTTCCACGTGCAATCGTCAGGCCAGCCCTTGAAAGGTCAAATTCCTGTTTTTATTCAGCGTCTTGCTGATCGGGTAAGAGGCTCTTCCGGGGTGCAGCCAGGCAGCGAAGACGGGAAAACGGCAAAATCTGCCGGCCTGCTCAACTCGCATTGGACCTCTGCCATCACCATCTGTACTAAGTAGCCTCATGCCCAACAGCCTCGATCTCGATCGCCGGCCTGAAGACACCCGTGTCGTCGTTGCCATGTCTGGCGGTGTCAACTCCTCAGTGACGGCCGCCTTGCTCAAGGCGGAGGGTTACGACGTGGTTGGGGTGACATTGCAGCTTTACGACCACGGCGCTGCGATCCATCGCAAGGGCGCCTGTTGCGCAGGGCAGGACATCTACGATGCGCGGAGCGTTGCCGAGCGCATCGGCATTCCGCACTACGTGCTCGACTACGAAAGCCGCTTCAAGGAAGCGGTCATCGACCGCTTTGCCGAGAGCTACATTCACGGCGAGACGCCGGTCCCGTGCGTCGAATGCAACATGTCGATCAAGTTCCACGACCTGCTGATCACCGCGCAAGAGCTGGGCGCCGAGGTTCTGGCGACCGGGCACTATGTCGCCTCACGGCCGATGACAGGCGGCGGACGCGCGCTCTATCGCGCGCGCGAGGAGGAGCGCGACCAGAGCTATTTCCTTTTCGGCACCACGCGCGAGCAACTCGACGTCCTGCGTTTTCCGCTCGGCGAAAGAACCAAGATAGAGACGCGCGAGCTTGCTCGTCGGTTCGGTCTGGCGGTTGCCGACAAGCACGACAGCCAGGACATCTGCTTTGTTCCGTCCGGTCACTACGCCGATATGATCGAACGGCTGAAGCCAGGCGCAGCGGAAGCGGGCGATATCGTGGATCTCGACGGGAAGGTGCTTGGAGCACATTCCGGCATTATTCATTTTACGGTCGGCCAGCGCCGCGGTCTCGGTGTTGCGACCGGTGCGCCGCTGTACGTCGTGCGGCTTGATGCCGATCGTCGTCGCGTCGTCGTCGGTCCGCATGAGGCTTTGCGCATGAGTCGGATTGTGTTGCGGGACGTCAACTGGATCGGCGATGGTTCTCTCGACGAAGCGCTTGCCGATGACCGTCGCGAGGTCTTCGTGAAAGTCCGTTCGACGCGTCCGCCCCAGGCAGCGTGGCTGCGGCACGGCCCCTCAGGTTGCGAGGTCGAGCTGGTGGATGGCGAACATGGTGTATCGCCTGGCCAGGCCTGCGTGTTTTATGATGCCGGCGAAGGCCAGGCGCGTGTGCTTGGCGGCGGATTCATCAAGAGCGCGGTTGCGGCAGTGGATCATCAACGCACCGACGATGAGCGCATGGCGGCGCCTGTCATGCGCGGTTAAGCTGGCTGCATGGGGGCTGATATCGACAAATCGAGTGTGGAACGTGCCTATGCGCGATGGGCACCGGTCTACGATCTCGTCTTCGGTGCGGTGTTCGATGCTGGCCGACGCGCTTCGATCGAAGCGGCTGAGCAGGCCTGTGGGCCGGCCGGCGGGCGCATCCTCGAAGTCGGTGTGGGCACCGGTATTTCGCTTCCGGAATATGCCCGCAGAAACCGGCTGGTTGGCATTGATCTGTCCGAACCCATGTTGCGTAAAGCGCACGAACGCGTAGCGGAATACAGACTGACCAATGTCGAGACGCTGGCGGTGATGGATGCCGAGCGGATGGCATTGCCGGATCGGTCCTTCGATGTCGTCGTGGCACAATTCGTCATCACGGCGGTGCCGAAGCCCGAAGCCACGCTCGACGAATTCGCGCGTGTCATACGGCCAGGCGGTGAAATCGTGCTGGTCAATCATATCGGCGCAGAGGCGGGGCCGCGCCGTGCATTCGAAATCTGCTTTGCGCCGATAGCGCGCCGGCTCGGCTGGCGGCCCGAATTCCGCTTCGGACGGTTGGCCGATTGGGCCCAGCGTCACGGTGGCGTGCGATTGATCGAGAACCGGCCCATGCCACCGCTCGGGCATTTTTCGCTGATCCGCTTCCAGCGCCTGATAGGCGCGGCCAGCTAGGCGGAACTCTCGCTCCCATCAAGTCGTTATCTGCTCGGTTCGTACCGAAACGCGCCGAAAGGAAGCGTGCAATGCGCGGGATTCGCATTCTCGAAATAGTGGCGTTCGCGATTTTGCTGACGACGGCGGCAATGGCTCAGGCCCCACCGACAACCAAACCGCCCGTGGCACCGAAGGCAGAACAGCTTGATCCGAATGCTTGCGCGCAGACGGATACGCCCAGCACCATGGGGAAGGGCGGCGGAGGTCGACCAGCAAACCCAGGATGCGCAGGGAAATCTGAGCGACAAGCTTGCGCGCTCGGGTGGGGTGATCTGCCCGCCGAAAAATGTCGATCCGGAGATCAAGCAACCGACCCCGCCAGGTGGCGTAATGCCTGTAATCCCGCCGCCCGGGACCCCCGGCGGAGACCAGTCGATTCAGCCGAAGTAACCCCTATCGAACGGTCCCGATGCGCTTGCTTGACAGTGTTTGCCGCGCCTCCCTATATCGCGCTCGTTCCGGCACTTATTTCGGAATGGCGGGGTAGCTCAGCTGGTTAGAGCAGCGGAATCATAATCCGGAGGTCGGGGGTTCGAGTCCCTCCCCCGCTACCAAAGCCGATCTCCGGCGATTTGTGACGACATTGGGTCCTCCGCCATAAAAAACCCTTCACCGCACGGCCTGCTGGCGATTGCTCAGGCCAACGCCCGATGGAACAATCGCATCCTTAAATCGTATCTGTACGTAATCGACTGCTGAAGCCCTTTTTTTATTAGTGGAGTTTCTTCCATGGTGCGCAGCGCGACGTCGCCCGCAACACTCGGTGAGCTGGCGCCTAAGCCGAAGCGTTCCCTGGATGAAGTCCGCGTCCATTGGCTCGAGGCGTTTCGCCGGGTGCGGGCTGAAACAGAAAGACGCGCTTCACATCTTTCCCTGGAAGACCAGATTGTGCAGTCGATGGCTGACGCGAGTCCTGCAAAATGGCATCGCGCCCACGTCACGTGGTTTTTCGAGCAATTCTTGCTGGTGCCTCACGGTCTGGACTACAGAATTTTCGACGAACGATTTCCATTTCTGTTCAACTCTTACTATGTCGCGGCCGGCCCGAGGCATGCGCGACCACAGCGCGGCCTCATCACTCGTCCGAATGGAGAGGATGTGGTTGCCTATCGCGCGCATGTCGACGCGGCGGTAGAAAGCCTGATTGCTCAGGTGCCCGCAGCGGACGCAGAGCGCGTATTTTCCATCGTTGAAATCGGGCTCCATCACGAGCAACAGCATCAGGAATTGCTGCTTACCGATATCCTGCATGCTTTCGCGCAGAACCCCACCGACCCGATCTACGATTCTGACTGGCAAGGTCCGCGCGCGACACAAGGTCCACGCGGTTACGTTGAAGTGCCACCCGGGGTTCATGCAATCGGCCACGACTCCGATGGCTTTTGCTTCGATAACGAGACCCCGTGCCATGATGTGCTGATCCCGCACGTGAAAATCGCAAGGCATCTGGTGACCAGTGCCGAGTGGATCGAATTTATTGGAGCCGGCGGTTACGCGACTCCGTCGCTTTGGCTTTCCGACGGCTGGGCGGTGGTGCAGACGGAAGGCTGGCAGGCACCCGGTTATTGGCGTCAAAAAGAGGGCGGCTGGCATGCGATGACGCTGGCTGGCTTAAAGCCAATCGACCCAGCTTCGCCGGTTCAACACATCAGCTACTACGAAGCCGACGCATTTGCGCGATTTGCGGGCAGGCATCTGCCGAGCGAAGCAGAGTGGGAGGTGGCCGCGCGCGCGAACGTGATTGCGGACGCCTTTGGCATCGCTTGGCAATGGACGCGGAGTGCCTATCTACCGTATCCGGGCTATCGGGCAGCCGAGGGTGCGCTCGGCGAGTACAATGGCAAATTCATGATCAATCAAATGGTTCTGCGCGGCTCTTCACTGGCGACCCCGGATGGCCATGAGCGCGTCAGTTACCGTAACTTTTTTCACCCATCGGCACGCTGGCAATTCAGCAGTCTGCGTCTGGCCGAATTCTTGTGAGGGCGTCACTATGGTTGCAGCAGTAGCCCACAAGCGTCTCTCGTCGCAAAGCGCGGACGTCTCTGAGTTTGAAGCCGACGTGCTCGAAGGCTTGCGCACCATTCCAAAACATGTGCCGGCAAAATACTTTTACGATGCCGCCGGATCGCGATTGTTTGAGCGTATTACCGAGCTTCCCGAATACTATCCGACGCGTTGTGAAATGAGCATTCTGCGTGACCATGGCGCCGATATTGCAAAACTCATTCCGTCAGGGGCGGCCTTGGTAGAATTCGGAAGCGGTTCAAGCAAGAAAGCTCGCATTCTGCTCAGTGCCGCCCCGAAACTTGCGGCGTATGTGCCCGTCGATATTTGCGGCGAGATGATCGAACAGGAAGCGGCCGAACTGCGGCCCGATTTTCCCGCACTCAAGGTATTGCCGGTGACGGCCGATATCTGCAAACCGTTTGAACTGCCGGAGGCGGCGAGACAAGCCCCGGTGCGGATCGGCTTTTTTCCAGGATCGACTATCGGCAACTTCGAGCCGCATGAGGCTTCAGCCTTTTTGCGCAACGCGGCAAATATTCTCGGCCCTGGCTCGATCCTCATTGTCGGCGCCGATCTGATCAAGTCTGCCGATGTGCTCAACGCTGCCTACAACGACGCCCAGGGCGTCACGGCGCAATTCAATCTCAACCTTCTGACGCGGATCAACCGTGAACTTGGCGGCACGTTTCAGCTTGCGACTTTCGAACATCACGCGTTCTACAATCGTGAACGACATCGTATCGAAATGCATCTCGCGAGCCTAAAGCGACAGAAAGTCAGGGTGGCCGGAGAGACCATTGAATTTCGTGCCGGCGAAACCATCCATACCGAGAACAGCTACAAATACAGCGTTGAATCCCTCGCAGCGCTCGCGCGTGGCGTAGGGTGGTTTCCCTTGGCGACGTGGACCGACACGCGCAAATTCTTTTCTATCCAAGCCCTCAAGCTCGGCATGTGACTTGCTCGACTTCATCGGCCTGAGCTAAGCCTTGCGCTGTCCGGACGGCCATCGGCCGGATACTTTTATTGAAGCAAGGCAGGGCTCATGAAGATCGTTGGTTTTGAAGCGAACAACGGCGCGCGGCTAGGCATAGTGGAAGGCGATAACGTCGTCGATCTACAAATCGCGGATGCGAATTTGCCAGGGGATTTGGGCGAGGTCTTACGCCGAAGCAACGGCGATCTAAAGCCTCTCGCAGGCTTGGCCAAGAATGCTCCGGCGTCCGCGCGGCGACCGCTGGCAGGTTTGAAATTTGCATTGCCGGTTGCGCACCCGGGAAAAATAATTTGTCTCGGGCTGAATTATCTCGATCACGTCAAGGAAGGTCCGCAACGCGACAATATCCCAAAGTTTCCGTCGATCTTTTTCCGTGTGCTGACCTCGATGGTGCCACACCTTCAGCCAATCGTCAGGCCTAAAGAGTTGATCCAGCTCGACTATGAAGCAGAGTTGGTCGCAATTGTCGGGAAGCGGGCGAAACATCTCAGCATGGCTAACGCGGTCGACTGTATCGCGGGCTATTCCTGCGCCAATGAGGGCTCGGTGCGTGAATTCCAGCGGCACACGACGCAGTGGGGGATGGGCAAGAATTTCGACCGCACCGGTGGCTTCGGCCCCTGGATGGTCACGGTCGACGAGGTTCCGCCGGGCGGGAAAGGTCTGAAGATCGCGAGCCGGCTCAATGGCAAGACCATGCAGTCCGACAACACCGACAACATGATGTTTCCGCTTGCCGAGACACTCGTTTATCTCACGAAAGGCATGACGCTGGAACCCGGCGATGTCATTCTCACTGGCACACCGTCCGGTGTTGGTCACGCGCGCAAACCTGAGCCGGTATGGATGAAAGCGGGCGACACTTGCGAAATCGATATCGAAGGAGTTGGTGTACTCAGGAATCCGATCGAAGACGAAAAGTGACTCAGCGCCGGATTGGAAAATGAGTGATGTTGCCTCGGGTGGGAGCGTACGAAGGGAGGGCATCGTGACGCGATTGTTTCTTATCGTAGCGACGACCGCAGCCGTCCTTCTGACCACGGCAGCGTCGCCTGCATCGGCGCAGGAGTGGCCGTCGAAACCGGTCCACATTTTGGTCGGCTTCGGTGCGGGTGGCGGAACTGACGTCGCCACTCGAATTCTAGCTGATGGCCTTTCGGACGCTCTCGGGCAGCAATTCACCGTCGAAAATCGACCCGGCGCGGGTGGCACCATTGCAGGCGCTATAGCCGCCAAGGCGCCGAAAGACGGCTACACCATCGTCTCGCTCAGCATGGGGCATTCGGTTTCGGCGGTTACGGTCAAGCAGGTTCCTTATGATCCTGTTGCCGATTTTGCACCGGTTGGGATGTTTACCAATTCGGCATTCGTTGTCGTTGTGCCCAAAAATTCTCCCGCAACCGACATCAAGAGCCTTGTCGAATTCGTCAACAAACAGCCCGGCAAACTGAACTACTCGACTGTCGGTCTTGGTTCGACTCAGCATCTCGTCGCAGAGCATTTGCGCCAGCGCGCCTCGATAAACGCGCAGGCGGTGTCTTATCGCACGACAGGTGAGGTGGTCAGTGCATTGCTTCGCGGCGACGCCGCCTTCGCAGTCGAACTCTATCATCCGATCCGCGGCCAGGTGGACTCAGGTGATCTGCGGGTTATCGCAGTAGCGACACCGGAGCGTTGGCCGGCGATCCCCAGCGTACCGACTTTGGCCGAAAGCGGTGTGACCGGCGTCAGGTATCTCGGTTGGTATGGACTGGCATTTCCCGCGGGCACACCGCAGCCGATTATCGACAAACTTCACAAGGCGATGCAGCAGGTGCTGGCCAAGGATGTCGTTAAAAAGCGGCTGGAAGATATAGGCGCGGCTGTAAATCTTTCATCTCCAGAGGAATTCCGAAAAGTCATTATCTCTGACATCAAGGGCTTTCAGGAGGTCGCGAAGACGGCTGGCTTGGAAGCGAAGTAGTTCCCGATCAACGACAAGCAATACAGGAATAAAATGGCCGATCAGTTGAACGTGCTCGTCATCTGCGGGTCGCTCCGCAAAGGTTCATACAATGCGGCACTGACCCGCGCATTGCCCGCATTGGCGCCGCCGGAAATCAGGTTCGTGAGCGCGCCGTCGATCGGCGGGCTACCGCTTTATGACGCCGACATCCAGGAGTCCTCGGGTTTTCCAAAGCCGGCGGAGGATCTGGCGGCGGCTGTTCGCGCTGCTGACGGTGTTCTCTTTGTTACGCCGGAATACAACTGGTCGATGCCGGGCGGGTTGAAGAATGCCATCGATTGGCTTTCCCGAATGAAGGATCAACCCTTCAAGGAGAAACCGGTAGCCATTCAGTCGTGCTCGCAGGGCCCGCTCGGTGGCGCACGCATGCAATATCACTGGCGTATGTCTATGACATTCCTTGGTGCGTTTATTTTCGGCACTCCGGAGATATTCGTCGGCAACGCCGCAGCAAAGTTTGACAAGGCCACGCTCGAGCTGACGGATCAGCCGACGAAGGACATCATCAAGACTCAGCTCGCGGCGTTTGCCAAATTCATCAAGCGGCTGAAAGCGGGCGCCTAGCCCGCGGCCTGTGCGCGCTTCGGAAAGAGCTGGGGCCGCAATTTGGGTTGGCAGGCCATCATCTTTGGCGCGTAGGGCGTCTCCGCGCCAAGTTCTTCGGCCGCGTGCCACGCCCAGCGCGGATCCCACATCGCACCGCGGGCAAGACACACCATGTCTGCCTTGCCGGACGCGACAATGTCCTCTGCCTGCTGATAACCGGCGATCAGGCCGACGGTCATGGTCGTGATGCCACTCTCTTTTTTCACTTTCTCGGCGAAGGGGACCTGGTAACCGGCCGCGAGCGGAATCTTCTGGCGGGGATCAAGCCCACCGCTTGTGACGTCCATGTAGTCCATGCCGCGTTTCTTGAGCTCTTTTGCGAGAACAACCGTTTCTTCCGGAGTCCAGCCGCCGTCGACCCAGTCCGTCGCTGAGACGCGCATGCCGAGGGGCTTCTGTTCCGGCCATACGGCACGCACCGCTTCATACATCTCGATTGCAAAGCGCATGCGATTTTCAAGCGAACCACCGTATTCGTCGATGCGTTGATTCGAGAGCGGCGAAAGGAACTGATGCGCGAGATAGCCGTGAGCGCCATGTAACTCGATGACATCATAGCCGATGCGATCGACTCGCTTGGCGGCCTCGGCGAATTCGCGAAGGCAACGCTTTATGTCGTCCTTGGTCATGGCGTGCGGGACCGGCCAACCGGTATCGTAGGGAAGCGCTGAGGGCGCTTCCGGAGTCCAGCCGCCTTCTTCCTTGGTCAGGATCGGCTTGCCGCCGGCTGCCGGTGGGGTTGTCGGGCCTTTGCGACCCGCGTGAGCGAGCTGCACGCCAAGTTTGGCTACCCCATACTGACGACAAAAATCATGCACCCGTTTGAGCGCTTTTTCGTTTTCGTCCGACCACATGCCGGCACATCTCGGCGAGATACGGCCCTGCGGATTGACGTTGGTCATCTCGCACATCACCAGTCCAGCGCAGCCGAGTGACATATTTCCGAGGTGCATCAGGTGCCAGTCGTTGGCCGAGCCATTGTCTGAGTTGTACTGGCACATCGGCGACACCACGACCCGGTTCGGCAAGGTCAGACCGCGCATAGTGATCGGAGAGAAAAGAACGCTAGCCATTGTTTGAACTTCCTTTCAGGGAGGAGAACTCAGATGCCGGCATGGTAGGCGTGCATGGCGACGACAAGGCAACAGATTGCCCAGAAGATGCAATATTCGACGCCGCCGATAACCCAGATCCAGCACTTGGTGACTTTGTATGTGGCAGCGGCCGCGACCAGCAAGTGGATGAAAGCGATGAACCCGACGTATTGCAGATAGATGCCAAAAAACAATCCGATGCAAAGGATAGTTTCAATTGTTCCGGCGATATACATCCATGTTGCCGGAGGTTTGAAGCCGGCTTTTACAAAGAAATCCAGCGTGGCCGGCACTGTGATCTTTCCGATAATATGAGGGATGAAAAACACCGCGCAGGTGATGCGCAGGATGTTGAACTCATTGAACAGATTGAATTTGTCGGCAAGCGACATGGTATCACCCCCCTGGTGGTTTGTGTCAGGCAGCCACCGTCGATCAAATTCGCACTTCCCGGCGCGCGAGCCAACCCCGTTATAGTTTGCGTCCCTTGAGCCACGCTTCACCCTTCGCGTAAAGCGCATCGAGGTCGGGGCCATCGAGACCTGGCATATCCTTTTTCACCTTGTAGCCGATCTTCGTCTGCAGATAGGCGAGGTGGCGATAGCCCTCCGGAAATTGCGCCAACAGAGCTTGATCAAGCTTGAGGTCAGCCGAAGGGTCGAGGGGGTCGAGCCGGTCCTTTTCATACGCAAGACGACGCAACACAATTCCCCATTTGCCTTTACGCTTTTCAAGAAAATCGTAGAAGCGGCCAGTGCAGACGACGTCGCATATCACGCCTTCCACGGGAGCACGTTGCGAGATCGTCATCTTGGTCTGAGCGATTGCACGGTTCCGCTTGATGTCAATGCTCATGCCGCCGAGCATGTGCATGATACGAACGCCGCGATCATAACCTTCCTGACTCACCCGGATGAACTCCTCGTGGGAACCTTGGAACCACGTCGCCCACATCTGTCCATCCTTGTGCCAAACAGTGCGGAAACGATCCCACATTCGCGCATCGCGCCAGAGGGCCCAATTTTCAATCAGCTCACGGATCGCTAGGCGGTCGGCTTTATCGCTTGGCATTGACGGCCCTCCAGTCAGGGCCGGACTTGTACCGGCCACCCACGCCTCTATGGTGGCGATCTTGCAAGACATGAATGCTCGCGACAAGCACGAGCGCGATGGACGAAATCGAGGAACAAGGCCATGCCGAGGCTTGCTGGAAAGACCGCAATCGTCACCGGAGGCGCAAAAGGTATCGGTCGGCACTACTCGCAGGCGCTTGCCGCCGAAGGCGCGCGTGTGATGATTGCCGATATTGCCGATGGCCGTGAGCTTGCCGAGGAAATTGCCGGTCGCTACGGGGCGAATTCCGTCGCGAGCAGTAAGTTCGACGTCAGCGACGAGAAAGCGGTGAAGAATCTGGTCGCGCAGACGATCGATCGCTTTGGTCATATTGATGTGCTGGTGAACAACGCCGCGCTTTATTCTGGTTTGAAGCCACGAAATTTCAACGAATGGGACGCGGAGCTTTGGGATCGCGTGATGGCGATCAATATCCGAGGACCATATCTGATGGTCCGCCATGTCGCGCCGCACATGATGGCTCGCCGTACCGGCAAGATCATCAACATAGCATCGGGCGCTGCCTATAAAGGCGTCCCACGCATGTTGCCTTATGTCACGTCGAAGGGAGCAATGCTTGCCTTCACACGCTCCTTGTCGCGTGAGCTTGGCGAGTACGGCATTGCGGTCAACTCGTTGTCGCCGGGCTATATCCTGAGCGAAACCGGTCTGGAAAACGCAACGCACGTCGAGGAGGAGCGGGTTCCGGTACGCAACAGCCGTGCCTTTAAGCGCGACGCGTATCCAGAGGATCTGCTCGGTGCACTGCTGTTCCTGGCGTCGAGCGATAGCGATTTCGTGACCGGCCAGTCGATCGTCGTGGACGGCGGTTCGGTCAATAACTAGCTCATAGTGGGCATTCCCGGGCCGGGTTCCGACCCGCGTTGAAATCGGCTATAGAAGCCGCAAATGACAGTTCGTTTGGAAGGAGCAGCCCCATGACGCTTGCGATCGATACTCCCGGTTCCAAGCACAATATTACAGGCGCCCGGCAAGCCTATTACGACAAGATCTCGAAATATCACCTGGCGCCGCTCTGGGAAGTGCTCAAGGGCCTTGTCACGCCGGAGCCCAAGACGCAGATGCTCCCGGCGTTGTGGAAGTTTGGCGAAGTTGAAAAACTGATGCTCGAGGCCGGCGATGTCATCACTGCCGAGGAAGCCGAGCGCCGCGTGCTGGTGCTGGAAAATCCCGGCGAGCCCGGCAAGTCGCGTGTGACCAATTCGTTGTTTGCTGGCATCCAGCTGATCATGCCCGGCGAGATTGCCGATGCGCACCAGCATGTCTCGTCCGCTATTCGCTTCGTGCTCAAGGGCAAGGGCGCCTACACCGCCGTCGAGGGTGAAAAGGCGCAGATGGAGCACGGCGATTTCATCATTACCGCGAACTGGGCGCCGCATGATCACGGCAATCCCGGCAAGGAGCCGGTGATGTGGCTCGACGTGCTCGACATGCCGACGGTCAATCATTTCCAGGCGTCGTTTGCCTCGCACTTCGACGAGAAGATGCAGAACGTGAACCACCAGGACGGTGATTCATTCGAACGCTACGCCACCGGTGTGCTGCCAGATGGCGCTCCGGTGCATCTCAATCGTTCACCGGTGATCAATTATCCCTATGCCAAAATGCGGCCGATCCTCGATCGGTTGAAGTCCACCGGCGACATCGATAAGCGCCATGGGGCGCGTGTGCGCTACGCCAATCCGATCAATGGCGGCCCAGTGTTGCCGACCATGGGCGCCAATCTCGCGCTGCTGCCGAAGGGATTCAAAGGCGAACCATACCGTTCGACCGATGGCACCATATTCGCTGTGGCGGAAGGACATGGGACCACAACGATCGATGGCAAACCCTTCGAGTGGGGTGTCAACGACGTGTTCGTGGTGCCGCCGTGGAAGCGCTATTCGCACACTGTGACAGGTGGCGACGCCGTCCTGTTCTCGATTTCCGATCGACCGGCACAGGAAGCGCTCGGCCTCTGGCGTGAGGGCAACTAACGGCCGCCTGCATTAACTCGCGGCTGCCGCGCGTTTCGATGCGCGCAAACGCCACCAATCGGCCGCCAGCAAGGCGGCCGATGCCGTTATGCCAACAAAATTGATGTAAATCGCGCCTTTGAAAGTTTCCGGCGGAAGCACGACGGCAAGCGACAGCGCGCCGTAAATGATTCGCGACACCATGCTGAGGGGCATGAGTGCAAACCCGACGCCGACCGCGGTGCCCAGATAAATTCCGTACATCACGCGGCTGAAATTAAAGAGGATCTCGGTCCACGTCCCATCCATCAACAGGCTCGGCGTTAAAACGAACAGGAAGGGCAACACGAAAGTCGACCAGCCGACCAGGCAGGCGAGCCAGCCCGTGGTCCAGCCGTCGGTGCGGGCAATATTTGCGGCGGCGTAGGCTGCGAAGGCGACCGGCGGTGTGATCATCGAGAGGATGCCGTTGTACATCACGAACATATGCGCGGCCATCGGCGTGACGCCGAGCTTTACGAGCGCCGGTGCCAGCAGCGTCGCGGTGAGAATGTAGACGCTCACTGTCGGCAAGCCGATGCCGAGCACGAAAGCGAGCACGGCAATCAGCAGCAGTAGTGCGAAAATATTATCACCAGACAAGGCCAGCAGCTGGATCGTCATCGAAAAGGCAAGGCCGGAAATGCTCATGATGCCCACCATGATGCCGGCTGCGGCGCCGATCAAAATGATGTCGAGGGAAACGCGCCCGGTGTCGCTGACCGCCTTGAGCATCTGCAGGACCGTGGTCTTGCGGCCGCGATAGCCGAAGAACATGTTCAACAGCATCACAAGGCCCGTGGTGACGACTGCGACTTTTTCCGGCGTGAGCTGCGAGACTTCCGGATACATCAATGCGGTAACAAGAAAGATAATCGGCAGAAGGAACGGCCAGCCGTCCTTGAGCACATCGAGAAACTTTGGCGCGTCGTCGACCTTGGCCGCGCCGATCCCGTGTTTGGCGGCTTCGAGATCGACGAAGAAGAAGAGGCATGAATAAAACAGGATTCCGGGGATGATCGCGGCGAAACAGACCGCGCTGTAGGGGACCTGGAGGAATTCAGCCATGATGAAGGCGGAAGCGCCCATTACGGGCGGCATGACTTGCCCGCCAGTCGATCCGACCGACTCAATCGCCGCCGCGCGATAAGGCGTGAAGCCGGATTTCACCATCATGGGAATGGTGACAATACCGACGGCCAGCACGTTGGCGACGGCGCTACCGGAAATCATGCCAAAAAGCGCCGAGCCGAACACCGCGATCTTGGCAGCGCCGCCGCGGAAATTGCCCATCGCCGCCATCGAAAGATCGGAAAAGAAATCGACGCCACCAGTGCGCGCGAGCACCTGACCCAGAATCGTGAACGGGATTACGATGATAACCGCCACCTGCAGGATCGCGCCGATCGCGCCGTTGATGTCGAGGCCGAGATAGATCATCAGCCGTTCCGGCGATACGTAGCGGGTCTGAAAATCGCCGGGCAGATGCGGGCTGATGTAGATATAGATTGCCATCGCCAGGATGATGCCGACAAAGCCCCAACCCGAGGTCCGTCGGCTGGCTTCCAACACAAGCAAAACGAGGATGGTGCTGACGATCAGGCCATCCAGCGGCAGGTCTGCACTTTCGAGCGTCAGGGTCTCGTAACGGGCGGCGATGTAACCGCACAAAACGATCGAGGCGGCAACCGCAATCCAATCGGTCCAATGACGCTTGCGTCCGGTTTCGGCAATGAATGCGAGCGCCAGCGTCAGTCCGAGGCTGACGGTCAAAACCTGTTCGAGATAGATCCCGGCGCCGAAGACCCGGCGCGGAATGTCGAGTACCCACAAGATGACGACAGTCACCAGGATGGACTGGAAGACATTGGTCCAGAAAACAGTCGCTTTCGACGCGACCGACGCAAATTCCGCTGCGTCGGGAACGATGCGCTCTTCACTCACGGCGGCCCTGCCTCGGCTTTATTAGTTGAGCGCCTTGGCCGTGATGTTCTTGTCCTTGAAGTATTTCAGCGCGCCGGGGTGATAGGGAATGTCGTAGTTTTTGTACAGCGCTTCCGCCGAGAATTCGCGCAGCGCCGGCTGAATGGCCACCAGTTCGGCTTTGTTGTTCTCAAGCGCTTCGATGACCTTGTAGACGACCTCGTCGCTCACCTTAGAGCTGGCAAAAATCATGTTGTCCCAGCTGTACACCCCCATCGGCTTCTCGACCCCGACGAAAAAAGGATTCGGAACGGCGGCGGAAAGGTAGCCTTCCGGCAGGATTTTCTTGGAGGCGGCCATTCCGCTTTCCGGAATTTCCAGCGCGCGAATTCCGCCGACCGTGGCGTCGACTTCGCGCACTTTTGGCGCACCGAAGGCGAAGAAGAACATATCGGCCGCTCCGGAGGTGAAATCGTCGGCGCCGCGGATCACATTGGGAATGAGGACCGGCGTGATGTCTTTCTCGGTCAGACCGCCGGTCGCGAGAATCGCCTTGATCATCGGGTCGATCGTCTTCATGGCGGAATATCCCATGCCGACGCGCTTACCCTTGAGGTCGGCCATCGTGCGCATGTTCGAATCCTTGCGGACCCAGAACGCGCCGCGCAGGGGATGCAGCGAACCGATCAAGCGGAGATTGGGCGCGCTGGCCTTGGCGGCCTGCACTTCCAGAATATTGGCGATACCGAATTCCGCCTCACCGCGGCTAACGAGCGGAATTAGGACTGATTCGCCCGCGGTCGGCTGCACCACGACATTCAATCCGGCTTTTTCTTTCAGCACCTTTGCGACGGCCGACCCCGACGTGTGGTTGAGCGTGCCGGGCTGCATGGTCGCAAAGCCGAAGGTCTGAGCCGCGGCAAGGCCTCCACTCAGCACAACGATCGCAAGACCAGCTGAGAGCCCGCACAAGGTACGAGGTCCGCGTGCCAGATTCGGCGTCAACATGAGGTAGTCCTCCCTGAACATTCTGTTTATAAGCGTCCGGCTCCGGATCGCGCACGCCGTGGCGCCGTACCGCTATTCTACCTCCAACCTTACACGGGTCGAACAGCAAGGCGAGCCGGGCGTTATAGTCTGCCGTTTCGGCGGGCTGGTGCCCACGGGATTAATTTTGAGCGGGCCGGGAATAGACCGGGCCCCAAAAGGAGGATGCAATGCAACTGCAGCAGCTAAGTGCCGGTCGCGGCGCGCTCACCGCGGTGCGGACGGGCGAGGGCCGGGATCTGGTCTTGTTGCACTCGTTGCTTGCCGATCGTTATGCCTTCGACCCGGTACTGCCAACGCTGGCAGCCAAGCATCGCGTGACGCTTTTCAATTTGCCGGGCTTTCACGGATCGCAACCGACAATGCTGGCGCTGATGGATGCCTATCTCGCAGTGATCGAAGACGGCTTCGATGAGTTCGGAATAGCCAAGGACTCGGTGCTGATAGGCAATGGGTTCGGGGGCACTGTCGCGCTGGCATTTGCGCTCGCTCATCCGGAGCGAATATCGAAGCTTGTGGTGAGCGATGCCGCGGCCGGATTTCCGCCAGAGGGACGCGAAGCTTTCGCGGTCATGGCGGAAAAAGTCGCTGACGGTGGCCTGGGCAGCATCGCGGAGATCGCCGCGAAACGGGTTTTCTCGCCAGCCTATCTTGCTGCGCACCCCGAGAAGATCGAGGAACGCAAGAAGGTCCTGATGGGGATCGACCCGAAGGCATTCCAGGCGGCATGCAAGATCCTGCAGGAAGCGGATCTCGTGCCGCTGCTGCACCATATGAAGGTGCCGACACTTGTCGTGTGTGGCGAATTCGATCAGGCAACGCCGCCCGCGCTCAACAAACAAATCGTCGAGAAGATTCCAGGAGCCAAATACATTGAATTGCCGGGCTGCGGCCACTGTCCTCCGCTCGAACAACCGGAGCAATTCCTGGCAGCGATCAAGGAATTCGTCGGCCTCTAAATCAACCTAACGCGCCAAGCACGGCTTTGGCGATGGCAACGGTTCCGTCCTTGCCTCCGTACTCCATTGGCCTGATGCCGCCAGCGTAAGCTTTGTCGACCGCCTTCTCGATGCGCTGCGCGGCTTCCGCCGCGGGCTGATGATCATGTTTATCGGCGAGCCAATCGAGCATCATGGCCGCGGAGAGGATCATCGCCGTCGGATTGGCTTTGCCTTGACCCATGATATCGGGTGCCGTGCCGTGACACGGCTGGAATACCGCATATTTGTCGCCGATATCGGCCGATGGAGCGATGCCGAGCCCGCCGATCAGTCCGGCCGCCAGATCGGAGAGAATGTCGCCAAAAATATTCTCCATCACCATAACGTCGAAATCCCAAGGCCTGCGCACCATCAGCGCAGCGCAGGCATCGACGTAAACATGATTGGTTTTTACGTCGGGGAAATTCTTTGCACGCTCATCGAAGATCGAACGAAAAAAGGCATAGGCCTTGAACGCGTTGGCCTTGTCGACGCAGGTCAGTACGCCCGCCTTTCCACGCTTCTTGCGCCGTTCGGTAAGCCGAAGCGAGAAATCGAACAAGCGTTGCGACGTCTTGCGGGTGATCACCAGCGTCTCGCGCGCTTCGTCCTTGGTCACGACGCCTTTGCCCATCGATGCGAACAGGCCTTCCGTCGATTCTCTGATCAATATGAAATCGATGCCACGCGTATGGGCATCTACGATCGGACTCGGTATGCCGGGGATGAGACGGGCCGGTCGCACGCCGGCATAGAGATCGAAAATGAAACGCAGTTCGACCTGCGGCATGATCTCGGTATTGTCGGGATAGCGCACGCTCGGAAGACCGCAGGCGCCCAGCAGGATGGCGTCGGCACCCTCGCAAAGCTTGATGGTTGAATCCGGCATCGATTTGCCAGTCTCGCTATAGTGGCCAGCTCCCGCCGCACCCTCGGTGAAACGGAAGGCCAGGCTCGGCGTGCTCGCCTCGATCCTGCGCAGGATCTCGAGCGCCGGCTCCATGACTTCGGGACCGATGCCGTCTCCCGGCAGCACGGCAATATGGAAAGCTGTATTGGTGGACATCGATTTTCCGGATGGTCTTGTGTGGGTCTCGGCGCTAATGAATACGCCCGCGCTTCGGCGCGCAAGGGTTCATCGAGGGTCGCCCCATGCCGCGTTTTGCTGCCAATCTCGGCTATCTTTTCACGGAACGACCGTTGCTCGAAAGGATCGATGCGGCGGCGACGGCTGGCTTCAAGGCCATCGAGCTGCAATTTCCGTACGACGTACCGGCCGACGCCGTGAAAGCGGCCATCGAAAGAAATCGGCTGACCATTCTTGGCCTCAATACGCCACCGGGGCGCGAAGGCGAATTCGGGCTCGCCGCTGTATCGGGACGTCAGAAGGAGTGGCAGGCAGTGTTCACGCGTGCGCTCGATTATGCGAGCGCAATCGGCGCGAGCGCGATCCATTGTCTCGCCGGCAAGGTTGCGCCCGAGCAGCGTCCGGCCGCCGATCGTGTCTTTCTCGACAATTTGGTGCACGCCGCCGATCTTGCTGCCGCAAAGAAAATCAAGTTGCTGATCGAGCCGATCAACAGTCGGGACAGACCGAACTATTTTCTCAATCACGTTGAGCACGCTGCTGCCGTCATTGAAAAAGCCGCGAAGCCCAATATCCGCATGCAGTTCGATTTCTATCATGTGCAGATCGTGGGCGGCGATTTGATTCACCGCCTCGAGACATTCCTTCCCTTGATTGGACACCTGCAGTGCGCAGCGGTCCCATCCAGGCACGAGCCTGATGAGGGTGAGATCAACTACCCGGCCGTATTCGAGGCCGTGGACAAACTCGGGTACCAGGGCTGGATCGGCGCCGAATATCGGCCGCGCGCCCGTACGGAGGACGGCCTCGACTGGGCGCGGAAGTACGGCGTGATGCCCCCCTGACGAGTCCTTCAAACTTCTTGAAAACTAACGCTTTCTTCCTTGCCTGCCGCCGGGGCGTTGCTAGATTGATGGTATGTGGGAAAGCCAAAAAGACGATTCCAATTCAGCTGAGCCCATAAATCCGCTGAAGGATGCCGTACGCGACGCGCGCATCGAAGCGGCCGAGCGCTCCGGCGTCGTCGTCGACCTGCGTGACGCTGACGTTGCGCGGCTCGAATTGCTCAATGAAGCTCTCGATCCGCTGTTCAAGGATGTGCCTGGTGACGTGGAGCTGTTTGACCGGGGCGTGAGCAAGGGTGATGTGCCAAGGCTCTGGATCGACGTGGTTGCCCATGTCGAGATGGGCCGCGACAAGCGGCAATATCGTTTTGTCCAGGATACGCGGTACGGTCGTGCCGTGTTGGCGGAATCTTACGAAGTCCCCGCCATGGTCGACGCAATCACCCGGTATGTCGCGCGTCGGCTGGTCGAGCGTGAGCGTGCCTTGAGCGATGATGAAGGGCGCGGTGTTGCGCAGTCGGTCTTGCGACGTGCGCGCAATCAGCGCCGCTGGCGCGCTATCCGCATTTTCCTTTACGGCTTGATCGTGGGTGTGGCTGCACTTTTCGCGCTGGCCATGCTCAGCGGCCCGCACCCCTAACCGGTCAACATGAAGCGCTTTTGCTGTGCAACCTCACCGGAGGCGGTGAGACCGCGCGATATGAGTTCACACTGCCAAGCGCCGGATTTGCCGCCAATCCGGTAGAGATTGTACGCGGCGGGATCCTTGTCTGTGCCGGGCCTGGCCGATCCAGAAGGTACGCCGATGGCAGGAACACGTGAACCCTTCGGCCCTTCGAGCCAATTGATCATGTGAAGATGGTCGTGCCCATGCAGCAACAGGTCTGCGCCATGTGCGGCAATCACTCGCTTCAGGACGTGCGCATCCAGGAGTCGCTTGTGCTGCGCGGCTTCGGTCACAGGCGGGTGATGAATTAGGATGATGCGAAAGAGATTTTCGGTGCTGAGTTGATTGAGCGTGGCCGAAAGCTCGGCAAGCTGTTTGGCGCCCAACCATCCGGTCGCCAGAAATGGGGCAGTAGGCACGCCAGTCGAAAGCCCGACCAGCACGACATTGCCGCGTCGGCGCACATAAGGGAAACCGCCGGCGTCTTCGTCGTCATGCATGTAGGCTCCCCACTGGCGGGTGGCAAACGCGGCGGCCTCGCTCACGTAAATGTCGTGGTTGCCGGGCACGAGGCTGACGTCTTTTGCGGAACCCAGCCCCTCAAGCCAATCCCAACCCTGTCGAAATTCTGCGGCAAGAGCGATATTGGCGATGTCGCCGGTGACCGCAATGTGGTCTGGCTTTTGCGCTTTGATGTCGGCGACGATCGCCGCGAGCTTTTCCGCGTCGTGAACGAAACGGCGTTTTTTCTGCCAATTGATATAGCCGGTCACACGTTTGCCGATCAGCTCCTTCCAGTGAGGCGTCGGCAGCGGTGCGAGATGCGGGTCGGAAAGATGGGCGAGGGTGAACATCGTGTTTGTCGCGGCCGTCCCGGCCATCCCGCTCAGTGGGTCAGCGTATCAGGACTCGTACTACGGGCGGCAAGACAATGACAGTTACGAACTGCCGATCAATATGCCAGCAATGAACACCAAGGCCCCGCCCACGACCACCTGAAATGCGGCGCGCAAGAAAGGCGTGTCCATATAGCGCATGCGTATCCACGATATCACCGCGAGTTCGATCGTGACGACGATCACCGCGAGAACCGTCGCAGTCACAAAGTGCGGAATCAGATAGGGCAGGGTATGTCCGAGCCCTCCCACGGCCGTCATGACCCCGCAGACCGGACCGCGGATCCATGGCGAACCGCGGCCGGTAAGAGAACCGTCGTCCGAAAGACCTTCCGCGAAAGCCATCGAAATTCCAGCACCGACCGAAGCGGCAATGCCGACAAGGAAAGTCTGCCAGGTATTTTGTGTGGCGAAAGCTGCCGCAAAAAGTGGCGCAAGCGTCGACACCGAACCGTCCATTAGTCCCGCGAGTCCGGGCTGCACAAACTGAAGCATGAAGGCGCGTTTCGAGGTTGCATCCTCCGTGGCGCGTGCGTTGTCGGTGAGAATTTGCTCGCTCAGCTTGTGCGCGAGGCTTTCGTGGCCGGCCTCGGCCTCGGCAAGCTCAAGCAGAAGCTGACGCGCGGAAATGTCACGGGCGCCCTCGGCGGCCTTGCGGTAAAAGCGTTGCGCCTCGTCCTCCATCTTTTCGGCGAACTTGCGCGCATCGTTCAGGGGGAGAGGACGCGTCAGCCACGGTGTGGACTTGTGCGGGATGAAATCCTTGACGTCGTTGCGGCGGATGAGAGGCAGATGTTCGCCGAATTTTTTTCGATAGAGGTCATACAGCATCGTACGATGATGGACCTCTTCATCGGCCATCTCGTCGAAGACTTTGGCTGATGTCGGATATTCGTCCCGGAGACCTTGCGCGAAATCGCGATAGATGCGGCTGTCTTCTTCTTCATTAGTGATCGCAAGCGCTAAAACTTCCTGTTCTGTAAGGTCGGCAAAACGTTTCACGGACGGTCCCTTCAGGTGGGCAGCAAAGACTTCTTATATTAGAATTATTCTAAACTGAAAACCCGGCTTTTAGCCCTCTGAATAGGACTTTCATTAGAAAGATCGGTGCCACCGAGGGGACGAGAACTCACCGATGGGTCTTAATCGCCTGCGCCGACGGTTCGAGCCTGTCATCCGGCGGGTTATGCATTTCTATTGGCGGTTCTCGCGTGCGGCGACGCTGGGCGTCCGCGCGATGGTCATTGACGGAAACAATCGGATTTTTCTGGTCAAGCATTCCTACGTCGAAGGCTGGCACCTGCCCGGCGGCGGCGTGGAGACAGGGGAGTCGCTTCTCGAGGCCCTTGCGCGTGAGTTGGCCGAAGAGGGCAACATCCTGCTTGGAGCTTCGCCGCAGCTCTACGGCTTCTACTTCAACAAGCGCGCGTCACGGCGCGACCACGTCGCGCTGTTCGTCGTTCGCGACTTCCGGCAGGAGGGGAAACCGAAACCCAATCACGAAATCATTGCACACGGCTTCTTTGCGAACGACGCGCTGCCTGAGGACGCTACGCGCGCTACCCGCGCCCGAGTGGCGGAAGTATTTGGCGGGGCAACAATCAGCGAACTGTGGTGAGGTTCAGCCGAACCGCGCCCGGTCGTGAGGCGCGGCGAAGTCTAGTTGCGGTCCGACTGGAACGATACCGGTTGGGTTCACCTGACGTTGGCTACCGTAATAGTGCCGCTTGATCTGCTCGATACTAACCGTCTCGGCAACGCCCGGAACCTGATAGAGATCGCGCACGTAGTTTGAAAGATTCGGGAATTCGTAGATGTGCCGCCAGTTGCATTTGAAGTGAGAGTAGTAAACGGCATCGAAGCGTATCAAAGTACAAAATAGCCGCCAGTCAGCCTCCGTAATCGTATTGCCGACCAGGTAGCGATGGTGCGACAGGACTTGCTCTAATTCTTCGAGCGTGTCGAACACGTTGCGAAAGGCTTGTTCATAGGCTTCTTGCGAAGTGGCGAAGCCAGAACGGTACACGCCGTTGTTGATATTCGGATAGATGATGTCGTTGAAACGATTGATTTCAGCATGCAGGTTTTCCGGGTAGTAGTCGGTGCGCACATTGGTAAAGGCATTGAATGCCGAATTGAGCATCCGGATAATCTCGGGCGACTCGTTATTAACGATCGTCTTGCGCTTCTTGTCCCAAAGAACCGGCACACTTACGCGACCGGAGTACCGCGGGTTTGCGATCAGATAGATTTCCGACAATTTACTCTTGCCGTAGATGTCGTCACCGGTTGAGCCCTCGGCTTTGTTGAAGGTCCAGCCGTCGCGACCGACTTTGGGCGAGACGATTGACAGCGAGACGACGCTGTCGAGTGCCTTCAGCTTGCGGAAAATGATCGTGCGGTGCGCCCACGGGCAGGCAAGCGAGACATAGAGGTGATAACGGCCCGACTCTGCCGGAAAGCCACCGTCGCCCGAAGGTCCGGCACTCCCGTCCGGCGTTACCCAGTTGCGGAATTGCGCGGCGGGCCGGATAAAATGGCCGTCCTTTGTACGCGAAACATCGTCCTGCCAGACGCCATCGACCAGAAGTCCCATGCGCTAACTCCTTAACCTTGAGTGCCTTCATTTAGTCTTTTGCTAGGTCGAATGCCACGGGCAATGGACCGGAATCCGTCGAGATGCTAAGCGGCAGCGCCTGATATGGAAAATGGAATGCCATGAGCGAACTGGCGCTGACAATCGTGCCGGAGACCGCCGCCGATGCGCCTGCAATCGAGCGATTGCACGAGCGCACATTCGGGCCTGGGCGCTTCGCGCGCACGGCATTTCGTATCCGCGAGGGAAGGGGGCACGTGCTGACCCTCTCGTTTACGGCGCGCATCGGCACGCTTTTGATCGGTTCGGTACGGCTGACACCGATCTGCATCGGTGAGACCCCGGCATTGCTGCTTGGACCACTGACGGTCGAGCCGCCTTTCCGCTCGCACGGGGTTGGGTCCGCGCTCGTGCAACGTGCGCTCAGTGAAGCAAAATCCAGTGCCCACAAACTGGTGGTGCTGGTCGGCGACGAACCGATCTACGCCAAGTCAGGCTTCAAGCGCATCCCGAAGGGGCAGGTAAAAATGCCGGGACCTGTAGACCCCGCACGACTTCTGGTCGCAGAACTTGCCGCGAATGCCTTTGATGGTGTCTCCGGGCTCATCCGGCCGGACTGGGAAAAAGTCTGACTAGCGTCCTTCTCGTGCCCATGTGGCAGCGAGCGAACCGATCAGCAGCAGAAGACCGATGAGGCCGGCAAAGATCGGCAAGACGCCGATGCCGCGCACGACGCTGGCATCACGCATCTTCAGGCCAATCCAATCATCGCCCTTGAAAGTGGTGCTGGTGCGCACCGGAACCACACGCGGCACATTCACACGATCGCCATCGGCGATCCGCCGTACATCGCCGCCTGTTGCAATGCTCAACGGACTAAGTACCTCGGTCGTGGAGGTTACTTCCGCGAATTCCCTTGGGTTCGGGGGGCCGACATTTGTCAGCGCCGTCAGCTTGCCGTCGGTCGCACGCCAGAGGCCGAGTTCATTGGCCGTGGTCGTCGCGCGCCACAGTCCAGGCTCGACTTTCTGAAGTTCAATCGTTCGAGTTTCGCCCGTCGGGGACGTGAGCGTTACTTGATTGACGGTGTCCGCCATTGTCTGGCGTTGAATGGTGATATCGCGGCTGTGAACGATCAGCCGCAAAGCTTCTTCCTCAAGGTCGGGCTGCTTCATCAACCAATGGGACAATCGGCGCAAAAGGTCGAGGTGTGGCCCGCCGCCTTCATAGCCGCGTGCCCACAGCCAGATGTGATCGGACAACAACAGGGCCACACGGCCTTCCCCCTCGCGTGCCAGGACAAGGAGCGGCTTGCCATCCGGGCCCTGCATGACGTTCGTGCCGGTGCTGCGCTTGATGTCCACGAGCCGGAACCAGTGGCTCCAATGCGGCGGATCGGTATCTGATCCCTCAAGGTTGCGCGTGACCGGATGCCGCTGGCCGGCCTCGGTGAGCCGCGCGTGAAAACTGCGTTCCGTGATCTCGCCGGTCGGTTCTGCGGGCAAGATTCCGTCGAGTGGTGTCCGCCAGATGCTCGTGGGGCTGGCGTAATCCGGACCGGCGGCAATAAGAACGGCGCCGCCATCGCGTACGTATTTCGCGATGTTGTCGAAATAGATAAGGGGCAACACGCCTTGCCGAGCATATCGGTCGAAAATGATCAGCTGGAATTCCGCGATTTTCTGCTGGAACAGCTCGCGAGTCGGGAAGGCGATGAGTGACAATTCGTTGATCGGAGTGCCGTCCTGCTTTTCCGGCGGCCGCAGGATCGTGAAATGCACGAGGTCTACAGATGCGTCGGACTTGAGCAGGTTGCGCCAGGTGCGCTCACCCGCATGTGGTTCACCGGACACCAGCAGCACACGCAATTTATCGCGCACGCCGTCGATCGAAACCACCGCGCGGTTATTCACTTGCGTCAGTTCGCCTTCAAGCGGAGAGGCCTCTATCTCGACGATATTCGGTCCGGCATGCGGAATTGGCACATTCAACTTGATGTCGGTGTGTACGGTGACAACGCGCTTTTCCAGGATCTCTCCGTCACGGCGGACGGTGACTTCGGCGGCGCCAGTCTTTGCGCCCTGATCTTCGACGCGGAATCCGATGGTCTGCGACTGACCGACAATGCCGAAACGCGGCGTCAGCGTCAGGACGATCCGACGGTCGATTTCGTCTTTCTGGCCGGTAATCAGCGCGTGCAGTGGTGCCGACAACCCCAGTGTGGAAGCATCCGCCGGGACGTCGTGGACCCGACCATCGGTGATCAATACGGCGCCGGCCACACGGTCAGGCGGCACATCGGCGAGCGTGGACGACAGTGCCGAGAATAACTTGGTGCCATCGGTTTCGCCGTCAGCGGCGCCGGCTTCGGCCACACGTACTTCGAGACCCGGAATTCGCTTGAGCCGCTCCACCAGCGTGTCGCGTGTCTGTTCCGTCTGCCGTGCGCGATCGCCGAAATTCTGGCTCGGACTTTTGTCGACAATGACGGCGGCGACTGATGGAATGGGATCGCGGTCCTCGCGGGTGAGCGAGGGATTTGCCAGAGCGAGCACCATCAGGCCCAGCGCCGCGGCTCGCAGCGGCGCGCCGCGGCTGCGCACGATCAGCAGTATCGCCGAGATCAGCACGGCGACGGCAAAGGCAATCCACACCAGATAGGCGGGCACCAACGGAGCAAATGAGATACCGAGGTTCACCAACCGCTCCTATTGCCCGAGCCGCTCGAGCAGCGCTGGAATGTGAACCTGATCGGCCTTGTAGTTGCCGGTCAGCGCATACATCACGATGTTGACGCCTGCGCGGAAGGCGAATTCACGTTGGCGGGGCTCGCCCGGGACCATCGGCAGCATCGGCTGACCGTCAGGCCGCATGGCCCACGCACCCGCGAGATCGTTTGAGGTGATCAGAATCGAGGAAACGCCGTCGCCGGCCCTTGCCGGACGGTTGGGTTCTTCATCTTCATTTTCTGCCGGCAATGCCTCAACCCAAAGCTGGCCAGTCGTGAAGCGGCCGGGGAAATCACGCAACAGGAAAAACGTCTTGGTCAGCACATGGTCGTGCGACACCGGCTCAAGCTCGGGGATGTCAAGCGAGGAAAGGATTGAGCGCAACGCCACCATGCCGGGGCCGCGCATTTCGCCGCCGGCACCCGCCGGTGCATCGACCGCATCGCGGGTGTCGAACAGCACGGTGCCACCGCGCTTCATGTAAGCGTCTATTTTTTCAAGCGCAGCCTGCGAGGGCTTAGGTGCGTTCGGGGAGATCGGCCAATAGATTATCGGAAAAAATGCAAGCTCGTCGCGCACAAGATCGAGACCGACAGGATCAGAAGCTTCCAAAGCCGTGCGCTGCGCAAGAAACATGGTCAATCCCTGCAGCCCGGCTTTGCTGACTTCGTCGACAGCCGCGTCGCCGGTGATGACGTAGGCAAGGTGCGTCTGCAGCGTCGCCTTCATGGCAAATTCCTGCTGCTGCGCTGTAAGTGGTGGGGCCTGCTGCGGTGTCGGCGTTTGCGCGCGCACCCCCTGGTGAAGAGTCAGGGACCCGAACAGACCGATCGCCAAAAGTGCCGTCGCGGCACGTCGGCGTGGTCGCAAGGCACTCAACCCTCCGGACAGCATAACCACCACCAGTGCGTCGAGGACAAGCAGCGCGAGCGCTGCGAGAAAGATCGGCCCACGTAGATCGAGCGGTTCACCGTGCCGGTAGACGTCAGTGCGCGCATTCAGTGACGAAACGTCGAGCGGAGCTGGGCGGTCCGCGGGTACGAGTGTGTTGACGGCGACAAGGCCTTCCGGCGGACCGTAGAAGCCCGGCGGATGATCCAGGCTGCCGCGTCCGGTGAAGTTGCTCGGAATAGGACGGGCGGTCGGTGGAGGAGTGCTGAAGGCACCGAAACCGTCGAGCACTCGTGTCGGGGGAACGACCTGGGCGGCGCGGCCACCGGCGTTCTCGGCGGTGGCGCTGTCGCCTTCGGCGGCCGCACTGGCGCCTGCGAGCGACACGAGACGCCGAAGCATGTCCACGAAGGACCCCGAAAGAGGCAGATCGGACCAGCGGCTATCGGCCGTCACATGGAAAAGCACGATCAGCCCTTTGCCGCGGCGCTCAGCAGTCACCAGCGGCGTGCCGTCGGCCAGCGTAGCCCAGGTTCGGTCGTTGAGCTGGGAATCCGGTTCAGCCAACACCTGGCGGGTAACAGTGACGTCGGTTGGCACCGCCATTCCATTGAATGGGCCATCGCGCGAGAAGCCGGCGAGTTGCTGCGGCTTGTCCCAGCTCAGGCTGCCGCCCAAGATTCGACCGCCGCGACGCAGTCTGACCGGAACCAGATTGTCGTCACCCCGCGCAAGGTGCGGCCCCGCAAAGCGCACCAAGACGCCGCCGTTGTCGATCCACTTGTTCAGGCGATCAAGCGCGTCGGTGACGTTGCCGACATCCGCGAGGATCAGCATCGGCAAATGGCGGTCCAAAAAGCGTGTCACTGCCTCCGTCGGTGCAACACCTTCCGCAAGACTGACATCGGCAAATGGGTTGAGCGCGCGGGCGAGATAGTAGGTCGCGCCGATCAGCGGTTGCGAGCGATCTGCAGTCGAGCCGGACACGATGCCGACCGTTCGACGACGCCAACGCTTGTCGAGCAGTTGCACGGCGCCGGCCGAGCGCTCTCCGACGATTTCCAGGCGCGCCACGTCGTTGCGGATCTCGACAGGCAGATCAATCACGGCGTCGGTCTCTCGCTCGCCGGATTTGAAACTGAAGGGCGCCTCGCCCAACGGTAAGCCCTTGAGGTCGATCGCGCTCACCGCGCCGACATCACCGGCGGCCGTTTGGGTACGCAGCACCTTCACGGTCAACGCGCCTGCGGCGTTGTCGGCCGCCGCGAGCGCATGAGATACCGGCAAGCCGCCTTCGACGACGGTCAGGGGGCGGCTGCCAATGATGCGCTTCAGGCCGTCGACAAAATTGCCCCCCTTGCCGAGATCAACCCCGTCCGAAAGCCAGATCACTTCGACATTGGGGGCAGTAGCTAGGAAGCGCTCGATCGCTGGCAGCGCGTCCGTACGATCGACGCCGTAAGGCTTCGGCTTGAACTGCTTGATCTGTACACGAGCGGCCCCGGCGATTTGCAGGGAAACGTCGCGGTCCGTCTCAGACAAGGGCAGCAGCGCAACGCCACGATTGTCTGCCTCGGCTCGCGCGATCATTTCATCGGCCGTGCGCAGCCGCGCATCCCAGGTAGAGGCGGCAGGCCAGCCGTCGTCGACGAGGATCAGCAACGGCGCCGCTCGATCCGTCGTCGCGAGCGGCGGATTCCACATCGGTCCGGCGGCTGCGATGATGACCAGCGCCGCCAGTGTCAGCCGCAGAAGTGTGAGCCACCAAGGTGTGCGCGACGGCGTCTCTTCTTTGGGGGCGATTTCAAACAGCAGGCGAGTGGGAGGAAAATCAATGCGCCGGGGGCGCGGCGGCACAAGTCGCAGCAGCCACCAGAGGATTGGCAGACTTAACAGGCCGAGGAGCACTAATGGTTGGGCAAAGCCGAGGGGCAAAGAGCCGATCATGCGGCGCTCGCGGGACTGGCCGAAGCATGCCGGCTGTTGACGAGAGCCGCTTGCGCGTTGTCACCCATGCGAGAGTGCAGCACGAGCAGAAGTTCACTCGCCGGCCTGTCGGTGCGGTGAATGGCGAAGCTCCAGCCACGTAAATCGGTCTCGGCACGGATGTCGGCGCGGTGGCGCGCAACGATGTTTTGGTAGTCGTTACGCCACGTTTCGGCCCGTCCAGCTGTGACGCTGCCAGCGCCTTCCGGCTCAATAAATTCCACACGACCGGAATAGGGGAAGCTCTCTTCTGCCGGATCCACAATCTGGACAACGTGGCCATGCGCGCCAGTGGCCGAGAGCTGTGCGATTGTGGCGCGGACGTCGGCGATCGGTGACCATAGGTCGGACAACATAACGACCTCGGACAGCGGCGAGGGCGCGAAAGAAGGCGGCAGACTGGCCCGTTCCGTCGGATCGTGCAGAATGGATTCGGCCATTTTTTCGATCACGTTACGGCTCGCTGTGGGTCGCATCAGTCCCGGAACGCCCACGCGTTCTCCGCCTTGCACCAGCACTTCAGCCAACGCAAATGCAACGATCAATGAACGCTCAAGCTTGCTGTCGGATGACAAGGCGGATGCAAATGTCATGGACGGTGAGCGGTCCGGCCAGATCCAGACGGTGTGCGAGGCTTCCCATTCACGCTCGCGGACGTACAGATGATCGTCACGCGCGGAGCGCCTCCAATCGACGTGCTGTGCTGGCTCACCGGAGACGAAGCGGCGATACTGCCAGAAATTTTCACCCGGGCCCGCACGGCGTCGGCCGTGCAAGCCGTGGATGACAGTTGTTGCGACACGACGCGCTTCCAAAATCAGCCTCGGCATGGCGTCGGCAAGCTTGCGCGCTCCGACCGTCGCCTGCCGTACCGTTGTGGTCTCGTTGTCTTTAGGCGGTGACTGCGCCATCGCAACTATCCGATGCGTGCTTTCAGCCGCCGGATGACATTGGGGATCGTTTCGCCTTCAGCGCGCGCCGCGAAGGTCAAGGCCATCCGATGCTTCAGCACGGGTTCGGCCAGCTCAAGAACGTCATCAACCGAAGGCGCAAAGCGTCCGTCGAGAAGCGCACGCGCGCGCACCGCCAGCATCAGCGCCTGGCTCGCACGAGGGCCAGGACCCCAGGAAATCAGCTTACCGATCTCGCCGGCTTCAGGACCCGGTCGCGCCGAGCGCACAAGCGCCAGAATTGCCTCGACCACCAACTCGCCGACCGGCAGGCGGCGAACGAGCCGCTGCGCCGATAACAGGTCTTCTGCGGTCATCGCCTGCTTGGCACGGGATTCTTCCGCCCCGGTGGTGTCGAACAGAATTTTGCGCTCCGCCTCCTGGTCGGGGTAGTCGACGTCGACCTCCATGAGGAATCGATCGAGTTGTGCCTCGGGCAAAGGATAGGTGCCTTCCTGCTCCAGCGGATTTTGCGTAGCCAGCACGTGGAACGGCTTGGGGAGATCGTGCCGCGCTCCGGCAACGGTTACGTGTTGCTCCTGCATGGCTTGCAGAAGCGCAGACTGTGTTCGCGGCGATGCGCGGTTGATTTCGTCGGCCATCAGTAGCTGTGCGAACACCGGGCCGGCGATAAAGCGGAAGCTGCGCTTGCCGCCCGGGCTTTCCTCCAGCACTTCGGTGCCAAGAATATCGGAGGGCATCAAATCGGGAGTGAACTGAATGCGCTTGGCGTCGAGACCGAGCGCGATGCCCATGGTCTCGACCAGCTTGGTTTTCGCCAGACCTGGCACGCCGACCAGGAGTGCGTGACCGCCGGAGAGCACGGTAACGAGTGCATGTTCAACCACCACATCCTGGCCGAAAATGACCGAGCCGATCGCGGCCTTTGCAGCGCGCACATGTGCGGCTGTCAACTCCGCCGCCCGCACAATCATGTCTTCCAGCTTTTCCAGACTTTCGCCGCCGGCCTTCGCCATGTCATTTCCTTTCACTGCGCACCTGAAATCTCACCCGCGAGCCATGCAACAAACGCACCACGAGCAAATTTGGTGCGCCATTTCGGGCGAATCTGCCTCAATCTATGGCCAAGCTTACGCTATCTTCCACCGTCGAACCGGGTGAATCACGAAGATGCGAACAGGCCGGTAGCAGTCTGATTATCGAAGGAAAACAATGGCGAAGGCAGGGCAGGGCGGACTGGAAGGGATCGCGGCAGGGCTGCCCCGCGAAAACAAGGGCCTGCCGCCGGTCGAACGCTGGAATCCGCCCTTTTGCGGCGATATCGACATGCGGATTGGCACGGACGGCACGTGGTTCTACCAGAAGACGCCGATCGGGCGTCCGGCCCTGGTGAAGCTCTTTGCGTCGGTCCTTAAACGCGAAGGCGAGAAGTATTTCCTGGTCACGCCGGTCGAAAAGGTGGGGATTGTCGTCGATGATGCGCCGTTTATCGCCGTGGAAATGAACACGTCGGGTGGTAACAACGGTCGCGTTCTTCAGTTTCGTACCAACGTGGATGATTGGATTCCCGCGGGGCCGGACCACGCGTTGCGTTTCGAGCCGCAGCCGAAGACTGGCGGGCTCAAACCCTATCTGCATGTGCGTAGGGACTTGTGGGCCAAAGTGACGCGCGCGCTATTCTACGATCTGGTCGCGCTAGGCGAGGAGTGTGACGTCAACGGAAAAAGGATGTTCGGTGTTTTTTCGCAAGGCGAGTTCTTCGCCATGGCGGAAGCGAGCGCGCTGCGGGAATTTGTCTAGCGCGCAATTCCTGAATGTGGCCACGATGATTAATTGCAAACGGATTTCGTTCTAATGCAGGAAGCGGTGACCGGTCTCGCGGCGGCAGAATTCTTCGTTCGCGTCCGTCAACGTCTGACACTCGATGTGCCCGCTGGCCTCACCGATGCGAGCGTGACGCCGGCGCGTGGCGATCACGATGCCGATCCGGTGATGCGCAAGATCGCCGAAGTGCGTCCAATCCGTCCCGCGGCCGTCCTGGTGCCGATCATTGATCATTCCGAGCCGACCGTGCTTTTGACCCAGCGGGCGCAGCATCTGCCCGACCACGCGGGACAGGTTTCCTTCCCCGGCGGAAAGATTGAAAAGGGCGATGCAAATCCGTGCGCCTCTGCCTTGCGCGAAACAAAAGAGGAAATCGGTCTCGATCGCTCGCATATCGAACCGATGGCCTATCTCGACCTTTATATGACGACGCTCGGCTATCGGATCGTCCCGGTTATCGCGAGGGTGAAGCCCGGCTTTCAGTTGCTGCTCAACAAAGCGGAAGTAGACGCAACCTTCGAGGTGCCGCTCGCTTTCCTGATGGATCAGACTAACGTGCAGCGTCATTCGCGCGACTGGCAGGGCATGACGCGGCACTACTACGCGATCACTTTCGGCGAGCGCTACATTTGGGGCGTGACGGCTGGTATCCTGCGCAATCTTTACGACCGGATCTATCGATGATTCGCCCGATCTTTACTGAGATCGCCCTCTTCGTAACGCCGTTCGTGCTCTATGCCGTTTTTTTGTGGGCAACCAAGGCCGGAGTACTGGATCTTAACTCCTGGCCGATGGTGCGGGTCGCAACGCTAGCCATCGCTGCATTGTTGCTGGTGCTCGGCAGTTTCATCTACTTCGCGCATTTTTCCGGCGCGCCGCCTGGGTCCACTTACGTGCCGGCGCACATTGAAAACGGCAAATTCGTGCCGGGGACCACGAAGTAATGTCGTCGCAGGAAGGCCGTACCGATCGCGACCTGAGCAATGTCCCCTGGCTAACAGCGGGAGCACTGCCGCGGCTGCTCAGCGTGCTTGATTGCGAGGGCGAGGAGGCGCGTGTGGTCGGCGGCGCCGTCCGCAACGCACTGCTGGACATGCCGATCGCGGAGATCGACGTGGCCACCACCGCTGTACCAGAAGAAGTGATAAGGCGGGTGACGGCTGCCGGGTTCAAACACGTGCCCACCGGTATCGAGCACGGCACGGTCACCGTCATTATCGACAAGCACCCTTTCGAGGTCACTACACTGCGCAAGGATGTCGAAACCTATGGCCGTCACGCCAAGGTCGAATTCGGCCGCAACTGGAAAGCGGACGCCGAGCGAAGGGATTTCACCATTAACGCACTGTCGGCGACGCGCGAGGGGGCTATCTACGACTATACCGGCGGGCTCGCCGATCTCGCACACCGCCGCGTGCGCTTCATCGGCGATCCGGCAAAACGCATCGCCGAGGACTACCTGCGAATTCTGCGCTTCTTCCGCTTCCATGCGGCCTACGGCACGAGCGATCACCCCGATCCCGCCGGCCTTGCTGCGTGTATTCGGGGTCGCAACGGTCTCGATCAACTCTCGCGCGAGCGATTGCGCATGGAGATATTGAAACTTGTCATTGCCCCCCACGCAGTCCCCACGCTCATTTCAATGACCGACGCAGGATTGTTGCTCCGGGTACTTGGTGGTGTGAGTTATTTGGGAAGTTTCGAGAACATGGCCAAGGTTGAGGCAGCGGTCGGGCTTGAGCCGAACGCTGTGCGCCGTCTCGGTGCGCTCGCCGTCGCAATCCCTGAAGATGCCGACCGGCTGTGGCAAAGACTGAGACTTGCCAACAACGAGCACGAACGACTTGCATCCATGGGAGAAGGTTGGGGACGCATTTCGCCATTGTATGGTGAAAAGGCGGCCAAGGCGCTGTTGTATCGTCTGCGACCGCAGCAATTCACCGATCGTGTATTGCTCGGGTGGGCGCACTCGCAGGCAACGGCTCACGATGCCGAGTGGCATGCGCTCGCCACATTGCCGCAACGTTGGACGGCGCCGGCATTTCCGCTCAAGGCGGCGGATTTCATGAGCCGTGGAATCTCGCAAGGGCCCACGCTCGGCGTAGCGCTTGCCGCAGCCGAGAAATCCTGGGTCGCCGCTGGATTTCCAAGCGATCAAGCGGCGCTCAATGCCATAGCCGAAGAGACCATTCGTGCTTCGGCGTCGCCGCCTCAACCATGACTCTCTTTGCAGGCTTTCACGACATTTCATTTTGGCAGCTGATCCCCGTGGCGGTGGTCGCGCTGTTCGCGTCTGTCGTGGGCGGCGTTTCTGGCTACGGGACCGGCGCATTGATGCCGTTGGTCCTCGTTCCGCTGGTTGGTGCCGAACCTGTGGTGCCGATCATCGCGATTTCGGCAATGTTCACCAACTCGAGCCGTGTCTTCGCATTTCTCAAGTACGTTGACTGGCGACGCACAGGGATTGTGCTTGCACTTGCGGTCCCGACCTGCGTCCTCGGCGCCTGGGGCTATACCCGACTGTCGAGCACGGGTGCCGCGCTGGTCATCGGCGGCATGTTGATCTTGAGTGTCCCGCTGCGTCGACTCTTGAAGTATCACGACGTCAAGATCGGCGACTTCGGGCTGGCGCTCGGTTCGCTTGGCTACGGTGTTGTGGTTGGCGGGACCGCCGGTTCCGGAGTGATCTTGCTGTCGCTTCTGATGGCAGCCGGCGTTGAAGGCGCCGGCGTCATAGCCACCGATGCTGCCATATCGATAGTCATTGGCGTCGTGAAAATTTCAGTGTTCGGGCTCTTCGGCGTGATCACAGCTCAGGTCATCGCCTTTGCACTATTGACCGGACTTGTAGCTTTGCCCGGTGCCTTTCTCGCCAAGACCTTCGTTGAACGCATGCCGGTGCATGTTCACACGGCAATTCTCGATGCCGTGGTGCTTTTGGGTGGAATATTTCTAGTGTGGGGTGCGCTGCACTGACGGCTGAAATCAGCTCAGCCGCAACGGTACGTTCCATTCGCCGAATTTGCGGATCAGTTCCGGCACGCTCCTGCAGCCGGTTTTCTCCCGGATCTGTTTGAGGTGCGAATAAACGGTGTTGAGGGTCACGCGCCGCTCGATTGCATAAGCTCTCGTTGTTACGCCATTGCACAGCGCCCGAGCCAAATGCGTTTCAGCGTTCGTAAGCTTGAACAGCTCCTGCAATATCTCGGTTTTTGAATCATTGGGCGAGAGTGGATCGCGCACGAGTACCATCACGTCGGCGTCGCTGCGCGCTGTGCGAGGTTTTGCGTGCGCGAGAGGGCGCATTGAGACAACGTAGGCGGGCGCTCCGGCAGCCCGCATGACGGGGAAATCTGTCGCCTGAGCGTCGGCAGACGCATTGCCAAGTCGCGCGAGGGCGCCAAGCGCAGCGTCAAAACTGCGTCGCCCCTCGTAGCTCCCGAGTTCAAGAAGTCCGCCGACAATTCGAATGCCATCGCCACGCTGCGCGAACGAAAGCAATGCATCGTTCGCGTAAACGATTTTGCCATCCGCCCGCAGCAGGGCAACTCCATCGGTCAGCCATTCGACGGCGTTTTCCAGCAAGCCGGTACGATCGCTGACGCCTTTCAGGCGCGTCGCCAGATGGTAAGCCCGCTGGTAATGCGGGAATAGGCGCCGCATCAAATTGATTTCACGCTTTTCTACATGACCTTGCTTGCGGGCCCTTTGCACAGCAACAACGGCCAGTTTGTCGGGCGACTGTTCAAGCACGATGGAAACAAAATAGCGCAGACCGAGATGTGGCAGGAATTCGGAGTAGAACGCGTCTCGCTTCATTTCACCTTCGTCGAACAGTTGGCGATCCCACGCAACGTCTCCGGCACGTTGACGAAGCGTAAGTGGAATGCGCGGATTCAGTGACGCAAAATGCTCGATGTATTGTGCGCGGCTCACATCCGGCAGCCCGGCCGACCAAAAACCGATGGGTCGCTTTGCCGGTTTGCTGATCACCTCAAAGGTCGCACCGACAGCACCGAGCAGGGAGCTAGTCGCATCCAATGCCTCGGGC
Source organism: uncultured Alphaproteobacteria bacterium (assembly GCA_963831515.1). Lineage (GTDB taxonomy): Bacteria > Pseudomonadota > Alphaproteobacteria > Rhizobiales > Xanthobacteraceae > Pseudolabrys. Next base: position 85,350 of record CAWHQL010000011.1, read on the forward strand.
ATGAATTGGGTATCGAGGCCGCCCGCGTAAATGGCGTCGATCGTTTGGAGAAACAGTTCGCTTTCAGTCATCGGGTCAACTCAGCCTCAGCGGCACATTCCATTCGCCGAATTTGCGGACAAGTTCGGGCACGCTCTTGCAGCCGGTTTTTTGGCGGATCTGCTTGAGATGCGAGTAGACGGTGTTGAGGCTCACCTGCCGCGCACTTGCATAAGCCCTCGTCGTCTCGCCATTGCATAGCGCTTGCGCTAGATGCGCTTCAGCCTTCGTAAGGCTGAACATGTCCTGCAGCATTCGCGTCGTGGCCACGTTGCGCCAGAGCGGGTCGCGCAGGAGCAGCAGAACGGCGCCGTTCTGCGATATGTTCCCGTCTTCGCCGACTAATGGACGCACTGATGCGATCAACGCGGGCATGTCATGGCCTCGCGGAACCGAAAAATCAGTCGGACGTGAGTCCAAAGAGGGATCGCCAAGGCGTGCAACCGCACCAAGTGCGGCATTGAAACAGTCGCGTGCGCGAGGATCGATAAATTCAAGGCGGCGCCCGACAATGCGAATGCCGTTGCCGGATTCCGCAAAGACAGACATTGCGGCGTTGGCGTGTACAATATTGCCGTCCGCGCGAAGCAACGCCACACCATCGGTCAACCACTCGATCGCGTCTTCGAATGCTTTGCCGCGATCGGCAGCGGTTCTGAGTCGCCGGGCCATGTCATGCGCCCGCTGATAGTGCGGGCAGAGGCGATGCATGAGCGCGATCTCGCGCTTGTCTACATGCCCTTGCTTGCGTGTCCGCTGTATATGAACTGCAGCAAGCTTTTCTGGATTGTGTTCGAAAATTGCCGCCGCGAAGTAGCGTAGTTCCATTTGCGGCAGAAATTCTGCGTAGAACGGATTGCGCTCCATGCCAGGTTCATCCAAAATCTGACGATCCCAGATGATGGCTCCGGCGCGTTGGCGCAACGCGAATGGAATGCGCGGATTGAGCGCGGCGAACTGCTCGATGTAGGGGATGCGCGCAACATCTGGCAGGCCGACCGAACAGAACTCGACGGGTCGTTGCGCCGGTTTGTCGATCACTTCCAGAATCGCACCTGCAGCCCCAAGCAACCGGCTCGTGGCTTCGAGCGCCTGCGGCAGACGCGCGCTATCGAGGCCGCTCGCATAAACGGCATCGATAGCCTGAAGGAATAGATCGCTACCCGGCATCGCCCCTCCCGCAAGCAGTGCGCCCGCGGATCGATCGGTGGCTTAATTCCAATGGAAAACGCGCTGCCTTTTGCCACTCTGCGACCAAAGGCGCAAGGCGGGTCCTAACCTACGAGGATTGGGCTTCTTTCGATTTTTCAGGGCTCACGGGAACTTTACGGCCATTTCACCGCGGGGGGCATGGACGACAGGATGGACTCCACATTGCCACCGGTCTTGAGGCCGAAAATAGTACCGCGGTCATAGAGAAGATTGAATTCGACATAGCGGCCACGGCGGATCAACTGTTCCTCACGGTCAGAGTCGGTCCACGGCAAGGCGAAGTTCTTCCGAACCAATCCCGGATAAACCCGCAGGAATGCACGACCAACATCCTGTGTGAATGCAAACGTCTCATCCCAATCTGTTTCGAGGTAGTCATAGAATATGCCGCCAACGCCGCGCGGTTCGTTTCGGTGCTTGAGGAAAAAATAGTCGTCGCACCATTTTCTATATTTGTCATAGGGAGCGATTTCGGCGTGCAAGTCGCAGGCTGTTTTCATGGCAGCATGAAATGCAATGCTGTCGGGATCCGTCTGCAAGCGGCGCCTGTCCAGTACCGGAGTGAGGTCAGCGCCGCCACCGAACCAGGATTTGCTCGTAACGACGAAGCGCGTGTTCATGTGAACGGCAGGCACGTTCGGATTGCGGAAGTGCGCGATCAAGGAAATGCCGGAGGCCCAGAAGCGCGGATCTTTTTCGGCGCCCGGAATGTCGTTGCGGAACTCCGGCGCGAATTCGCCATGCACAGTTGAGCAGTGCACGCCGACCTTTTCGAAAACGCGCCCGTGCATCATGGCCATGGTGCCGCCACCGCCGGGTGCGCCGCTATGATCTGTACGTTGCCAAGGAGTGCGCCTGAACCGACCCGGTGCCTGGTCGGCAAAGGCGGCGGCTTCGGGTAGCGAATCCTCCAGTGCCTCAAATGCAGCACAGATATCGTCCCGCAAGCTCTCGAACCATGTTCGCGCGCGTGTCTGGCGAGTTTCCAGCTGTCCAACGTCCATCAATTGCTCCGGCCTGAGTATATCCATGGGAAAAGCGACAACACCTATTGCCCTGGCAACGCGCCAGTCTGGCGCAACGCCTCGCTCGCTACCATCGCAACCGCCATAGCAACATTCATGGACCGCATGCCGGGCCGCATAGGAACACGAAGGCGGGCATCCGCCGCCCGGTGCACTGCGTCCGGAACGCCCGCGCTCTCGCGACCGAACATCAGGACTTGGTCGATGCTGAAGGTGTGATCGAGATACGATCGCTCGGCCGAGGTGGTCAGGAGCACAAGCGAAAGGCGCTCTCGTGATCGCCACGTATCGAAGGCGGCAAATGATTCGTGGCGAACGAGGGCGACCAGGTCGAGGTAGTCCATACCGGCCCGGCGGAAGGCCCGATCGGTAACGGGGAATCCTGCGGGTTCTATGATGTGTGCCTCCATGCCCAAACAGGCGCAAAGGCGAAGAATTGTGCCGGTATTCTGGGGGATGTCCGGCTCGTAAAGCGCGATCCGCATGGCAGGCCTGGGGAATCCCTGGTCGCGATAAGCCTCTCTAGACGAATGATTTATGCGACTTATCCTCGCAGGTGAGGGCGTACGATCGGGTTGAACAGGCGCCCCGGCCGGGAGCCGGATCGCCGCATATTGTATCATTTAAGGCGCGGCCGAACGCAAAACCGGCACCTACTTTTGTTAGTCACGCCTTTGCGGGCTTGCGCTTGCACTGCAAGGGTGCCAATAGAACCAAACCGACGCGCAGTCCTGCTTTTAGGACTGCCGCAACCGGGCCGCCCCGCCGCCCAAGGACCTCGGTCCGGGCTCCAGCCGCGGGCGGATGAATAAGCCAGCCGGAGGAGAGGACCCAGACGTGACGACCGTGTCTTCGGCGGAGCACACGCGCCGCGACTTTCTTTACATCGCCACTGGCGCCGTTGGCGCGGTAGGCGCCGCAGCAGTCCTTGTCCCTTTGATCGCGCAGATGAATCCGGACGCCTCGACTATCGCGGCAGGCGCCCCGATCGAAGTCGATCTCGCACCCATTGCCGATGGCCAGATCATCAAAGTGTTCTGGCGATCGAAGCCGATCTTCATTTCTCACCGCACCAAGAAGGAGATCGCGGAGGCGCAGAACGTGAATGTCGCCAGCCTGCCCGATCCCGAGCCCGATTCAGCGCGAGTCAAGCCCGGGCACGACCAATGGCTTGTGGTGATCGGCATTTGTACCCATCTCGGTTGTATCCCGCTTGCCCACCAAGGCGCGTATGACGGTTGGTTCTGTCCGTGCCATGGCTCGCAGTACGACACCTCGGGCCGTATCCGCCAGGGTCCGGCACCGAAAAATCTAGCGCTGCCTCCCTACAAGTTTGTTTCCGACACCAAAATCCAGATCGGCTGACCGAAAGGTCGCATTCAAGGTTTGAACATGAGCGGACACTCGACCTACGAACCGCAGAACAAATTTCTGCAATGGCTCGAGAAACGGTTGCCGATCGGTGGCCTGGTACACTCTTCCTTCGTGGTCTATCCGGTTCCACGCAATCTGAACTACTTGTGGGCGTTTGGCGGCATCCTTGCGTTCATGCTCGGCGTGCAGATTGTCACCGGCATCGTGCTGGCGATGCACTACACCCCGCACGTTGATCTTGCTTTCCGGTCGGTCGAAAGCATCATGCGCGACGTCAACTACGGTTGGCTGTTGCGCTATCTGCATGCCAACGGCGCATCGATGTTCTTTTTCGCTGTCTACGTCCATATGTTCCGCGGCATCTATTACGGCTCATACAAGGAGCCGCGCGAGGTGCTCTGGATTCTCGGCGTGATCATCTACCTGCTGATGATGGCGACCGGCTTCATGGGTTATGTTCTGGTTTGGGGCCAGATGAGCTTCTGGGCGGCGACAGTTATTACCAACCTGTTTTCGGCCATTCCCGGAGTCGGCGAAACGATTGTTACCTGGCTGTGGGGTGGCTACGCCGTCGGAAATCCGACACTCAATCGTTTCTACTCGCTGCACTATCTGTTGCCGTTTGTGATTGCCGGCGTGGTCGTGCTCCACATCTGGGCCCTACACGTCGTGGGGCAGAATAATCCAACCGGCATTGAGCCAAAGTCCGAGAAAGACACCGTAGAGTTCACGCCGTACGCGACGATCAAGGACGGGTTCTTGTTGGCCGCATTCATCATTCTCTATGCTTGGTTCGTGTTTTACATTCCGAACTTCCTCGGTCATGCGGACAACTACATCCCGGCAAATCCGGCGGTCACGCCGACCCACATCGTTCCTGAATGGTATTACCTGCCGTTCTACGCGATCCTGCGCGCGATCCCCGACAAACTGATGGGTGTTATCGCACTCGGTGCCTCTATCGTGATCCTGGCGTTCCTCCCGTGGCTCGACACCTCGAAGGTACGCTCGGCCCGCTATCGGCCATTGTTCCGGCAGTTCTTCTGGCTGTTCGTGATCGTGTGCGTGGGGCTTGGCTGGCTGGGGTCCAAACCGCCGGAAGGCATCTACGTGATCCTGGCGCGAGTCTTCACCATTTATTACTTCGCGTTTTTCCTCGTCATCCTGCCGCTGCTCGGCATCTTCGAGAAGACCAAGCCGTTGCCGAACTCGATTTCGGAATCGGTGCTGGGCGCGAAAGCGTGAGCGGGAGGATGAACATGAAGACGCAGCGTAAAATCATAGCTCTTGCGCTCGCAGGGAGCATCGGCGCGGCAATCGCACCGGCGGTCGCTCAGGAGCATGATACGCCGACCCCGCCGATGCTGAGATGGTCATTTTCCGGTCCGTTCGGCAAATACGACCCGGGACAACTTCAGCGTGGGTTCAAGATTTACAAGGAAGTCTGCGCAGTTTGTCACTCGATTCAGATGCTGGCTTTCCGCAATCTGGCTGACCCAGGTGGCCCCGGCTTTTCGGAAGCGCAGGCCGCTGCTGTTGCGGCTGACTACAAGATCAATGATCTCGATGACAAAGGCGCACCTACTGAGCGCCCCGGGCGCCTCGCCGATACATTTCCTCCGCCGTTTCCGAACGAACTCGCGGCCAAAGCAGTGAATGGCGGTGTTGCGCCGCCCGATATGTCAACTCTGGCAAAGGCGCGTACATTTGAGCGCGGCTTTCCCTGGTTCGTGTTCGATATGATTACGCAATATCAGGAGCAGGGGCCCGACTACATCGCCGCACTGCTGAGCGGCTATGAAGAACCGCCAAAAGGCTTTCAGGTGCCGCAAGGCAACCACTACAACAAGTATTTCCCTGGCCACAATATTGCGATGCCGCCTCCGCTGCAGGCGGGCCAGGTGACTTACGACGATGGCGCACCGCAGACGCTCGACCAATATTCCAAGGATATCGCCGCTTTCTTGATGTGGGCAGCCGAGCCTCACATGGTGCAACGTAAACGCGTCGGTCTGCAGGTTATGATCTTCCTGATCGTGCTTGCAGGTTTGATGTATTTCACCAAGAAAAAGGTGTGGCACGAGCTCGAGAAGCCAAGCGAGGTTGCGCGCGGACAAGATCCGAAAAAGACGACGATCTGACGCTTAAAATCTTGTTATGTAAGGGCCCCGTTTTGGGGCCCTTCGTTTTTTTATCGGCTCGTATAGGCTCCATGCAGGATTCCTTGGTACTCACGAGCGCGCATGGCCAAATCTGTCCTCGGCATAATTGGCGGGTCGGGCATCTACGATTTGCCGGGCCTTGGCAATGTGCGAGAGCACCGTGTAGCCAGTCCCTGGGGCGATCCGTCCGGGCCCCTGCGCATCGGCGAAATTGCTGGATTGCCGGTCGTATTTCTTTCACGCCACGATCAAGGCCATCGTCTTTCACCGTCCGATATCAACTATCGCGCCAATATTGATGTCCTGAAGCGCGTCGGCGTCACCGATCTGATTTCGTTGTCTGCATGCGGCTCATTCAAGGAAGAGTTGCCGCCCGGGTCATTCGTTCTGGTCGACCAGTTTGTCGATCGAACCTACAAACGCGAGAGCTCGTTTTTCGGCAAGGGACTGGTGGCTCATGTTTCAATGGCTCATCCAGTGTCGCCTTTGTTGCGCGCCCATTTGCGTGCTGCGGCAATTGCAGAAGGCATTACAGCGCACTGGGGCGGCACATATGTGTGCATCGAAGGTCCGCAGTTTTCCACCTATGCGGAAAGCATGACTTACCAACAACTCGGTTATTCGGTCATCGGGATGACCAACATGCCTGAGGCCAAACTCGCGCGCGAGGCCGAGATCTGTTACGCCAGCGTCGCCATGGTGACCGATTTCGATTGCTGGCATCCGGATCATGATGCGGTAACCGTTCAGGAGATCATCAAGGTTCTCGTGGCCAATGCTGACCGAGCCAAAGGGCTTGTTGCTCGGCTGGCTCGCGATTTTCCGCGCGAGCACGAGGCATGCCCGATCGGTTCAGATCGTGCGCTCGACACTGCGCTGATCACGGCACCAGAGGCGCGCGATTCGGAATTGATCAAGAAACTCGATGCCGTTGCGGGAAGAGTACTCGGACGTTAGCCTGCCGGCCATGAACATTCGGGCCGATGCGACCACGCAGGAGAGACCGCCTTTTCGTGCAGAGCACATCGGAAGCCTGTTGCGGCCGTCAAGTCTCCTTCAAAAACGTGAACGCTTCGCACACCGAGAGATTTCGCAGGCTGATTTGACGGCCGCGGAAGATGCCGCAATTTCAGACGCGGTAGCATTGCAGGAGCAATTAGGCTTGCGGTTGGCTACCGATGGTGAATTTCGTCGTCGTTCGTATCACAGCTTTTTCTACCAACAGCTCGGTGACATAAGTATCGACACCGTCGCGGGCGTCGACGCCAAGGCTGGAGGAAACGCTGCGGGGCGAGGTCAGCAGCCAATTGCGCTTATCAAAAGCCGCGTGAATTGGACGCACCCGATCAACGTCGCCGACTTCAATTTTCTCAGAAGCAAAACGAAATTGCTTCCCAAGATCACAATTCCTGGGCCGTGTGCGCTGCATTTCCGCGGCGGCGATGCGGCTGTGCTCGCGTATGCATATCGTGACACTGGTCAATTCTGGGACGACATCGTCAAGGCATTCGAAAAAGAGTTGACCGCACTCGCCGAAGCCGGTTGTCGCTATATTCAGATCGACGAAACAGCTTTCGCAAAATTTGGAGATCCGGATGTCAGGACGGCACTTGCGGCGCGAGGCGACGATTGGGGCAGTCTGATAGACGGTTACATTGCAATTACCAATCGGGTCCTGCACGCAGCGCCGAAAAGCTTGCACATTGGGATGCATCTCTGCCGCGGCAACCGTGGCGGGCATTGGCACGCCGAGGGCAGCTACGAGAATGTGGCAGAGCGGCTGTTCAATGCATTGGACATCCAGTTCTTTTTCCTCGAGTACGACACCCCGCGCGCGGGAACCTTCACCCCGCTTCGCTTCGTCCCCAAGCACAAATCGATCGTGCTTGGATTGGTTTCGTCCAAGACGCCAAATCTCGAAGATAAGTCGGTCTTGCTCAGGCGTATCGAGGAAGCGAGCCGGCATGTAGCAATTGATCGCCTGGCGGTGAGCCCGCAATGCGGTTTTGCCAGCGTTGACACCGGCAATCCAGTGACGCCCGAGATACAGAAAGCTAAGCTTCGCCTTGTTGTCGAACTGGCCAATGATCTCTGGGGCGAAGCCTGACGGCCGACGAGGTGAGCATGCGACTGGTCGTGTACCTTGCAATTGCACTTAGTGCGGCCAACCTCGCGACCAAGGCCGACGCGCAGGAGTATCCCAATCGTGCGGTCCATGTGCTCGCGGCCGCGGCTCCCGGGGGTAATCCTGACGTTTTGGCGCGTTTGTTGACCCAGCGACTTGCCGAGGCTCTAGGCCAACCTTTTGTCGTCGAAAACGTCCCGGGGGCCGGGGGGATATTGGCGGCAAAGCGCATCGCTGAAGCATCTCCGGATGGCTATGTCCTGATGTTGAACAATTCAGGGGCTCTTGCGATCAACATCAACATGAGCCCTGACGCGACTTACAAGTTGAAGGACTTTACGCCGATCACCGCGCTCGCAACGGTACCGACCGCACTCGTGATTATCCCCTCGGTGCCAGCCAATACTGTGGGTGAATTCATTACGCTGGCAAAATCGAAACCAGGCATTATGAGTTTTGGCTCCGCTGGTGCTGGCTCGATCCATCATCTCACGATGGAAATTTTCGCCGAGCGGACGGGAATCAAGCTATTGCATGTTCCTTACCGCGGCGGCACTGCGCTTGTGAACGGTCTGCTGACCGGCGAAATTCAGGCCGGGTGGTCCGGCCTTCCAAATGTGATCTCGCATATCAAGGCGGGTACTCTTCGCGGACTATGTGTGAGCGTCTTGAAGCGTGCCGTGTCTTTGCCCGAAGTGCCGACGTGCGATGAGGCTGGCATCAAAGGTTTTGATGTCGCCGATATGTTGGGCTTGCAGGCCCCAGCCGGCATGTCACCGAAGGCTGTGGAGCGATTGCAGGTGGCCATCGCAAAAATCATGCGCGAACCGCCGATGGCGGAACGCATGGAAACGCTCGGCATGGATCTCCAGGAAAACGGTACGGCGAATTACGCGCGTTTCATGCATGACGATCTTGAGCTCTATTCGAAAGTGATTGATCGTCTCGGTCTCAGCCGCAAGGCGAGTAAATAGATGAAATTGTTATCGGGGGTTCCATGCAAATCGTCGACGTGAATGGCCAGCCCAGCGAAGAATGGCGAGCGGGCGTCAAGACACGCATGAAAGCCTCGGCGGCAAACAGTGCAACCCAGCTTTGCCTTTTTGAGCAATGGTGCGATCCGGGACATGGCGCACCAAGCCATCTGCATGCGGTTGAGGAAATTCTATGCGTCCGCGACGGACAAGCTGACGTGTGGATCGATGATAAGCACGTGACGCTTATCAGCGGTCAACTGATTATCGTTCCGGCTGGGCGCAAACACGGATTTTCAAATACCGGAAAAACTGTCTTGCATATCGAGTCGACGCTCGCCGCGCCGGTGTTCGAAGCAGCTTACGATGACAAGCGAGAAACGCCACGCCGGTGGTTGCCGGCGACTTGAAATGACCATGAGCACTTCATTCAAAGAGGATCTGCGCGCCGCGATCCGCAATATTCCGGACTATCCAAAGCCCGGCATCATATTTCGCGATATCACAACGCTGTTGGGTGACGCTCGCGCGTTTCGCCGCGCGGTCGACGAACTGGTCCAGCCTTGGGCTGGGATGAAGATCGACAAGGTCGCTGGGATCGAGGCGCGCGGGTTCATTCTGGGAGGAGCGGTAGCACATCAGGTTTCGGCTGGTTTCATCCCGATCCGCAAGAAGGGCAAGCTCCCCTATAAGCGTGTCAGCATCGGGTATTCGCTTGAGTACGGCATCGACGAGATGGAAATGCATGAAGATGCGGTGAAAAAGGGGGAGCGCGTGATCCTGGTCGATGACTTGATCGCCACGGGCGGCACGGCTGAGGGCGCGGTCAAATTGCTGCGCCAAATGGGAGCCAATGTCCTCGCGGCATGTTTCGTCATCGATCTGCCAGAGCTGGGCGGCGCTGACAAATTGCGCACGATGGACGTCCCGGTGCGCACCTTGATTTCATTTGAGGGACATTAGCCGCGGGACGGTCCCCACGGCCCGGCGGACCGATCTCCTGGCTCGATCGGGGTTTCGCCTGTTGGTTCAGCTTGTTCGCGATGGCCCCAAGGGCCGTCCGCCGGTGGGGCAAGCTGGTCTGCCTCTTGTGGGGCATCGAGCGCGATCGGGCCCGGATCATGACCCCCGGCGAATTTGACCAGGGCCTCGACCCTGGACTCCACGGACGGGTGCGTCGCGAACAGATCGGAAAATCCCTGTCGGGGATTGTCGATGCACATCTCCATGACAGCAGAATTGGCGCTGGCGAGTTCTCCGCGTCCCTCTATCTTGCGCAGGGCCGAAATCATGGCATCGGGATTTTTGGTGAGTTCAACAGAGCCGGCATCGGCCAGATATTCCCGCTGTCGTGAGAGCGCGAAGCGAATGACAATCGACAAGACCCAGGCGACGACGATCAGCGCCACAGCGATGATGATCGCCAGTCCGGCTCCGCCTTTGCGGTCACTGTCGCCGCCACGGCGACGAAACCCACCGAAAAGCGCGTTCTGGAAGAATAACCGGAAAACCATCTCGCCGAAGAACGAGACCACGCCGGCGATCACCACGGCGATGACCAGCATGCGTACATCGCCGTTTCGGATGTGGGTCAGTTCGTGACCAAGAACGGCTTCGAGTTCATCGTCATTGAGAGCATTCATCAAACCACGGGTCACCGTGACTGAGTATTGCTTTTCGTTGAGGCCAGTGGCGAAAGCGTTCAGCGCATCGTCATCGGCGATCTTCAGCTTTGGCATGGTGATGCCACGCGAGATGCAGAGATTTTCCAAAAGATTGTAGAGTCGCGGCTCCTCAGCACGGGTCACGTCGTGGCCACCGGTGACCGCGTCGATCATTGACTGATGAAACCTGTAGGCAATCAGGATCCAGATAACGGTGCCGATAGTCGCGAAGGGAATTGCCTTGGTGAGATCGTACAGGGCAGCCTGCACCAGGTAATCGAGCGGGGCATCGGTTGTCACGGCTTCGGCCAGTAACGCGCCGGCAAATACCAGAAGGTAAACAAGAAAGAACAAGCCGATGAGGAGCGCGATTGATCGGCGCCGGTTCGACTTGATGTGCGAATAGAGCCCGTACGCGGCCATGATGTCCGATCAGCTCTTACGTCATCGTACAAGCGCCGAAAAGCGCGGACTTAGAATCCTGGCTTATGACCCGGGTCCGTTGTTCGCGGTGCCCGGAATGGTGGACCTCAGAACTTTACGCTCGGTGCCTGTTCGAGCTGCGTACGACCCTCGCCGAGATCGAAAAATGTGCGCGGCAAGAAACCGAAGGTTCCAGCAAATAGCGAAGCGGGAAACTGCTGGATTCCAGTGTTGTATTCCTGCACCGCGTTGTTGAAGAACCGGCGAGACGCCGCAAGCTTGTTTTCGATATCAGACAACTCGGCCTGCAATTGCTGGAAGTTCTGATTAGCCTTGAGATCTGGGTAGGATTCCGAGAGGGCAAACAATTGGCGCAGCGCGCCAGTGAGTACGTTCTCGGCGGCCACCTTCTGCTCCACACCGGGAGCGGCCATCGCGGCATTTCGCGCCTGAACCACAGCCTCCAGCGTTCCCCGCTCGTGCGTCGCGTAGCCTTTGACGGTCTCGACCAGATTGGGAATGAGATCGTGGCGCTGCTTGAGCTGAACGTCGATGTCGGCAAAGGCCTGGTTGGTCCTCTGACGCATAGCAACGAGGCCGTTGTAGATGCTGATCGCCCAGATCACGAGGACGACAATGATGCCAAGGACAACCCAGCCGGTGGTCGACATGAAAAGCTCCAAGTTCGGAAAGCGGGGATACTTCGGACAAAATCAGTCTATCCCGACGCCCGCCCGTTCGCTAACGGCGGCAACGGGGCAGAGCGCCTCTTGCAATAAGTGGGGAAGATAAAAAAGACCCCGAGCCTAAACCCGGGGTCTCTTAGCCAGACGGCTATTCGGGGGGTAAGGGGGGAGCCGCCCAGCAGATACACCCAAATAACTCCGTCTCCTGCCAATTGGTTCCAGACAGCTCGATCCCTGACGGGATAGCTTTCCCAAGTGTTTTCAATACGTTGATTGAACCCTAGCGGGCGAGTCTTGATCCTGCGGTGTTATGGTCTTGCACTAGCTCGCCTCGCGGAAACGAACCGCCGCTTCCAGATCCACAGACACGAGTTGAGACACGCCACGCTCGGCCATCGTGACACCGTACAGACAATTCATGCGCGCCATCGTAATGGGATTGTGGGTAATGATTACGAAACGCGTGTCGGTGGCCTTTTTCATTTCGTCGAGCAGATCGCAGAAGCGTTCTACGTTGTGATCGTCGAGTGGTGCGTCCACTTCGTCCAGCACGCAAATCGGCGCGGGATTTGTCAGAAACACAGCGAAGATAAGGGCAAGTGCAGTCAACGCCTGTTCTCCGCCTGAGAGCAACGACAGCGTCGCAGGTTTTTTGCCGGGCGGTTTGGCCAGAATTTCCAGACCGGCCTCCAACGGATCTTCGCTTTCGATTAGCTGCAACTCGGCCGTTCCGCCGCCGAACAACTGCGCAAAGAGGTGCTGGAAGTGTTTGTTCACTTGCTCAAACGAGGTGAGGAGACGCTCGCGTGCTTCGCGATTGAGGCTCTGGATGCCGAGCCGCAATTTCTTGATGGCCTCAACCAAGTCGTCGCGTTCCGTGCTGAGAGAGGAGTGCTGGGCCTCGACTTCTCGCAATTCTTCCTCAGCGCGAAGATTGACGGCGCCCAGCCGTTCACGTTCGCGTCGCAAGCGCTCAAGCTTCTCTTCGACTTCCACAAGATCCGGCAAGGGATCGGTCGGACCGATTTCGGCCAGCTCGGCAACGCCGGCCGGTTCAACTTCAAGCATGTCGCGGATTTCGCGACCGATATCGCTAAGTCGGCGTTTGGCAGCCTCGAAGCGTTCTTCGGTACGGGCAAGTTCTTCACGCGCGGCGCTGGCGGCTTCGAGCGCCGCCCGCGCATCGCGGTCGGCCGTGGCGAGGGCCATTTCGGCGGTCTGCAGCCGATCCGCGCATTCACGCCGCGAGCCTTCGGCTGTCTGAACCTCGGCGATGAGTGCACGCCGTTTCTCGGCAAAAATCTGCGGCGCGTTCTCCAACTCTGTACGGTCGCGCTTGGCTTCGGTAATACGCTGCTCGAGCGTGGTGATCTGATTTCGCGCGCCATGCTGGCGTTCGATCCAGCCCGTCCTGTCCGCTGCCAAGGTCGCCAGCCGGCGATCGGCAAGTTCGGCCTCACGGACAATCGCTTGCAGCTCAGCCTGCACCTCCGCCAGCTTGGCGCGTTTCGCGCCGATTTCATCGCGCACCTGCGCGAGCTTTGTTTCGAGATGGGCCGCTGGGGCAAGGCCGAGAAGGGAGTTTTCAGCTTCAGCTTTTGCAGTGGCTGCTTCATCGCGGCTCGTACTGAGCCGTGCCCGCGCTTCGACCAGCGCTGATAGCCGCGCAGTCTGCCGATTGAGATCACGCTCGCGCGTTCGTTTCTCGGTTTGCGCGCTACTGGCAGCTTCGAAACTCGCCTGTGCCGTTTCAAGCGCGCGGCGGCTGACGTCAACTTCGCTGCACGCGCTTTCGAGTTCCTTGTCAATCTCGGTAAACCGGCTGCGCTGCGCCAGCCTGCGAGCGGCGCCAGTCGGGGCGTGCGCGGCCGCAACGAAACCATCCCAGCGCCAGAGGTCGCCTTCGCGTGACACCAACCGCTGGCCAGTTTTGAGGGAACCGGCAATTCGGCCGGCTACGTCTCTTTCTACGACTCCGATTTGTGACAGCCGCCGCGCAAGCTGTGCGGGCGCTTTAACGTATTGGGCCAGCGCTTCCACGCCGTCGGGTAGAGTGGGATCGCCGGGCTCGTGCGCAATCTCGCTCCAGTGCATGGGCGAGGACGAGTCGACCGGCGCGTCCAGATCGTCGCCCAAGGCGGCGCCAAGCGCTTTCTCGTAACCTTTTTCGACGGAGATGTGGTCGATAACAGGTGGCCAAAGACTGCGGGTCTCGAGCGACAGCATCTTCGACAAGGTCTTCGCCTCAGTCTCCAACCGCTGCACGCGCTTTTCTGATTCCGCCAACGTTGTGCGCGCAGTTTCCATTTCAGCGCGCGCGACGTTGTGAGCGGCTTCTGCTGCGACTGCCGCAGCTTCCGCTTCTGTAAGCGCGGCTTGCGCACCTTCCATGGCTACGGCAAGTGGACCGACATCGCCGGTGTGAAGCGTTGCCAGTTCGCGTTCGATGGCCCCGATTTCGGAAGAAATTCTTGAAAAACGGTCGCTTTGTTCCCGTGCAGCGTTTTCGAAGAGGTTACGTTGAGCGGCAAGATCCGCAAGTTGGGTCGTGAGATCGGTAAAGATTTTCTCGGTCGCACCCAGTTCCGTGGCGGCTTCCGCCACCTTGGCATCGACGCCGCTTCTGCGACCGGCGCTTTCGCGCGCTTCAGTCCGAATGGTTTCCTCTTCAGAGGTCACGCGCGCGATCGCCTGGTCGGCATCGGCAGCAAGGCGTTGTTCGCGCTCCGTATCGGCAGCGAATTGGACGAGCCTTAGGTCAAGTTCGACGATGCGGTCTTTTGCGCGGGCTTCTTCGCGATCAAGATCCTGCAAAGCAACGTTGAGGCGATGTAGCGCGGCACCAGCTCGCGCCTCCGCTTCGCGCAAATCGGGGAGTGATGCAGCGGCGAGTGCCTGACGTTTTGATGCTTCGGCTTCGGCGCCGACCCGGTCCGCGACCGTTCGTACGCAGACGTCCTTTGCATGCTCGGCTTCGGCAACCTCGCTGTTCGCAGAGGTCCAGCGCAAATGGTAGAGGGTCGCCTCCGCCTTGCGAACCTGGGACGACACAGTCCGGTATCGGATGGCCTGACGCGCCTGCTTTTTTAGACCATCGACTTGGGCACTTAACTGCCCAATGACGTCTTCTACCCTCAGAAGATTGGTTTCCGCTGCCTTCAATCTAAGTTCGGCCTCATGACGACGTGCGTGCAAGCCGGCAATACCGGCTGCTTCTTCCAGCACACGGCGGCGCTGTTCAGGCTTTGCCTGAATGATCTCCCCAATGCGGCCCTGATGGACAAGCGCGGGCGAACGCGCGCCGGTCGAGGCATCCGCGAAAAGGATTTGCACATCACGCGCGCGCACATCGCGTCCGTTGATGCGATAGTTCGAACCGGAATCGCGTTCGATCCGCCGGGCAATTTCCAGCGAGTCCTGATCGTTGAAAGCGGCCGGCGCTGAGCGCGTCGAATTGTCGATGGCAATCGCCACTTCTGCGTTGTTTCGAGCGGGTCGACTGTTGGAGCCGGAAAAGATCACATCGTCCATCGCCGCCGCGCGCATGGACTTGTGCGAAGATTCACCCATGACCCAACGCAGAGCCTCGACCAGATTTGATTTCCCGCAACCATTCGGACCGACCACGCCAGTCAAGCCTGGTTCAATCAGGAAATCCGTCGGTTCGACGAACGACTTAAAGCCGAGGAGGCGCAGTCGTGTAAGTTTCATACGTTAAGGCCTCACGGTTCTTGATTGTTGGCGCACGACGCTCCGAACCTCATCCTTCAGGGTCGGTGCGCAAAGCAGGACGAGAACCTTTCGCTCCACAAATGCATCGAACAAATCACTAGTCCGTTCCGGGGCTTGGCCCGAATCTACGGGGCACCGCCGCATCGGCCCGGAGAATAAATCGCCAAGCGCGCGAGGGCAACTGCCCTGCGGAATGTCGGGGCGGTTTTCCATACCTTTCCGGAATGGCGAGCGCGAAAGCCGGCTCGCTGGGCAGATCCCAGCTACCCCTGGCGAGCCAAAAAACCCTTGTCAGCCCTTGAGATAGGGGTCAATCAGCTTGCCCATCTCGTCGGTCGACAGCGCACCGGGGTACTGCGTTCCATTTATGAAAAAAGTGGGTGTCGATTGCACTTTGAATTTGTCGACGGCGCGTTTGCGGATGCTTTCGATGCCGTCGAGCACCTGCTGATTCGCGAGGCAGGCATTGAAGGTCTGCTCGGTGAGGCCTGCTTGCTTGGCGATGGCAAGCAAGGGAGGTATCGGTTTTTCGATAGCCCACTGCCGCTGCTGGCGAAACAGCGTGTCGACCAGCGCAAAATATTTTTCATTGTCGTCTTTGCCAGCGCAGCGCGCCAGCATGAACGCCGCAGCGGCTAGATTGTCGAGCGGAAATTCGCGGAAGATCCAGCGTACTTTACCTGTATCGATATAGCGCTTCTTGATTTCAGGAAATGTGGTCTCCTGAAAATGCGCGCAATGCGGACACGTCATCGACGCATACTCGATAACGGTCACCGGCGCCTTCTCGTCGCCAATTGCCATTTCCGGCAATGCATCGGGTTTCATCAGTTCGCCGGCCGGCACGGTCTCGGCCGACAAGGATGGCAGTGAAGAAACACCGAGCACTGCGGTGGCGAGCGCCACGGCAGCCGTGGTCTGGCAGAATTCGCGGCGGGTGATTTGCAACGGAAGCTCCTGGGGGCTGAATTGCCGGTCTAGACGGTCACTGGCTAGCTGGACAGGACAATTGTGGCAATGCCGGGCCGACCTGCCAAGGCAGCCAGCGACCTCAATTTCGCTTGATCGCAGCGCCCAGCCGGCCAAGCGCCTGACGCAGATCTTCGTCTTTTATGTCCGGCAAAGTTTCGGAGATTTGCGCTGCCATCACGGGATCGACCGCGTGGGGTCGGGGCTTTTCGCGGTGCCTGAGGGGGGCTTGGCGCAGGGCAATGCGGCCGATCGCCTGCCAGCCGAAAAAGCGGTTCACCCTCTCCAGGATGACGGCCGACAGATGCTGGATTTCAAGTGCCGCCGGCCCTTCAACCCGCAGGACAAGGGTGGCCGGTTCCGCGGCTTTATCGCCGAGGGGACGAGGCCAGTTGATCTTGAGCGGTTCGCTGTGGGCGGCAATCTCGGCCCCGACAATGTCGGGCCAGCGCGAAATGATCTCGGTTGATGCAAAGCCCTGCGTTTTGAGCGCGTCGCCCAAGGTCACACTCAACAGCTCGGAAAGTGGCCGGGGAAAACCGCGCGGGCGCTTGCTCATAGGTGCGTGCCTTGTGCCATCGTCGGCATCATGACCGTAGCAGTCCGATTGCCTCCGCGGAAGAAAGTCCAGACGCCTGATCAGACCGAGCTGCTCGCCTGGTACGACCGACACGCGCGAGTTTTGCCCTGGCGAGCCAGACGTGGCGAACGTGCGGAACCTTATCACGTGTGGCTGTCCGAAATCATGCTTCAGCAGACAACGGTGAAAGCAGTTGGTCCTTACTACGCGCGCTTCTTGTCGCGTTGGCCCACGGTTGGGTCTCTTGCTGCGGCGGACCTCGATGACGTCCTTCGCGTCTGGGCCGGGCTTGGCTACTACGCGCGAGCTCGCAACCTGCATGCTTGCGCAAAAACTGTCGTTGAACGCCACGGTGGACGCTTCCCAGAGAATGTCGACGCGCTGCGCGAACTGCCGGGCATTGGCGACTACACGGCGTCGGCAGTGGCAGCGATTGCTTTTGATTTTCCAGCGGTGCCGGTCGACGGGAATGTCGAGCGTGTTGTGTCACGTCTATTCGCAGTTGAGGAGGAACTGCCGGCGGCGAAGCCCGCGATCAAGCAACTTGCCACATCAATAATGCCAGGACATCGCGCGGGAGATTTCGCCCAGGCGCTCATGGACCTTGGAGCCACAATCTGCTCACCGAAGCGCCCAGCGTGCGTTCTATGTCCTTGGGTGAACGCCTGCGCTGCGTATGCGCGCGGCGATCAGGAAACGTTTCCGCGCAAGCTGCCGAAAGCGGAAGGCAAATTGCGCCACGGGGCAGCATTTGTTGCGCTGCGTGCCGACGGTCGGGTGTTATTGCGTCGTCGCCCGGAGAAGGGCCTGCTCGGGTCGATGATGGAGGTGCCTGGGAGCGAATGGAAGCATGACTTTGAAAACGGCCGTGCCCGTCGCTCAGCGCCGCGATTGCAAGCCGGAACGCGATGGCGCCAATTGCCCGGCACGGTGCGGCACATATTCACTCATTTCCCGCTCGAACTGACTGTGTTTGTTGCCCGCATACAACGCGCCACCACCGCGCCGAAAGGTGCGCGATGGGTCAAGATCAGCGACTTGGCCGATGAGGCGCTGCCCAATGTCATGCGTAAGGTTCTCGCGCACGCTTTGGAGCGGCGTTAGATCGCCGGAATTCCGGAAGCCGCAACCAACATGGCATTCTCAGCGCGCTCGGCGGCGTCCGGGCGCTTCCTGTGCCGCGCGACCGCCTTGCGATTGATCTTGCGCTTTGCGATGCCGTTAAGTTTTTTGTCGGTTGCCTTTTCTTCCTTCAAATTCATGTTCAGAGCTTTGGCGACATCATTGCGACCCAGCAGCTTTGCCCATGCCACCAATGTGCCATAGCGCGTGATCTCGTAGTGTTCCACCGTCTGTGCCGCAGCAATTAGCGCGGCGTTGAGCACCATCTTGTCATCAATTTCGCCGGCAATTTCATTCGCCTCATCCAGAATGCCGTTGATCGCCGGACATTTGGTGCCGCGTGGTTCAGCCTTCAGTTTTTTGAATACTTGATTGAGGCGTCTAATCTGGCCCTTGGTCTGTTTCAGGTGAGTTCGAAACCCCTTCTTCAATTCGGCGTCGCTCGCCTTCTCAACCATATCGGGGAGAGCTTTTTCGATCTGGTGTTCGGCGTAATATATGTCTTGCAGACTGTGAAGAAACAGATCCTTCATGGTTTGCATGTCGGGAGAAAACCAACCCATGATGCGTCTCCGGTTGCTTGTATAACCGTTAAGTCGCGCAGGGGTCGCAGGTTCCCAAAAGCAGGAAACACAGCTACGAAGCGCTTTCAAAATTCACAGAGGGAGAGCCATGAGTATCGAGCGTCACGACGTGGGGCCGCGTATGAGCAAGGCTGTAGTGCACGGAAATACCGTTTATCTCGCCGGCATTGTCGCCGACGCTCCGAAGGGCAAAAGCACCGGTGATCAAACCAAGGACATTCTCAGGCAGATTGACGGTTTTTTGGCAAAAGCGGGCACCAACAAGAGCAAGCTCCTTTCGGCCAATATCTGGATCACCGACATGGCGAATTTCGCCGAAATGAATGCTGTATGGGACGCCTGGGTCGCGGCAGGCAATACGCCTGCGCGCGCGACGGTCGAAGCCAAGCTCGCTGCACCGGACTACAAAGTTGAGATCATGGTGGTGGCGGCGAAATAGCGATGGCTGCGCAACCGGGCGTTCTTGCGATCTTTAATGATTGCCGCGCCGGGCGCGAGGCAGAATTCGAGGCGTGGTTTCAGGGCGAGCATCTGCTGGAGCGGCTCGCCGTTCCCGGTTTCATGTTCGGACGGCGGCACCAGGCGATTTCCGGCAGTTCAGGTTACTTCAATTTCTATCTGGTCGAGTCGCCGGATGTCCTGACGTCGAACCACTACCTCGAACGGCTCGACAATCCGACACCGATGACCCGCAAGGTCATGTCAGAAATCTTCATCAACATGAACAGGACGGTGTGCCGGCGGACGCTGCGACGTGGCGCTTTCCATGGTGCCTTTGTTGTCACTGTTCGGTTCCTCAACGACGCGCCGGACGCAGCCACGCTGGCAACGCTTGTTGAAGACTTGGTGCAGAACAGTGCCGTTGCCGCGTGCGAAATCTGGGATGCGGTTGATCCGGCAGATCAGCCGGTCTCGATGGAAGAAAAGCTCCGTGGCGGCGACAAGAAGATTAAGGCCTGCCTGATGGTTGACACGCTTCGCCAGGCCGACGCGGAAAAAATCGGCGTGGATCTGTCGCGCCAATTTTCAAACTCTGACGTCGGGGTTTTTCGCGTGCTTTGTCAGCTCGGTCGCGCCGAGAGGACCGACTGATGGAGCTATTCCAACCGATTGCGGAAAAGATTGCGGCACATCTGATAGAGCGTGGCGAGACGATCGCCATCGCCGAGTCTTCAACCGGTGGCCTCGTTGCAGCGTCGTTGCTCGCGATATCTGGCGCGTCGGCCTATTTCGCCGGTGGCGCCGTGGTCTACACGAAGGCTTCGCGCATGGCGCTGCTCAACATTGGCGACGCCGACATGTCGGGCCTGCGTCCTGCAACCGAGGCCTATTCACTGCTGATTGCGCGCCGTGTTCGCGAGCGGCACGGCGCCACGTGGGGCTTTGGCGAAACCGGCGCAAGTGGTCCGACGGGAAATCGCTATGGCGATCCACCCGGCCATACCTGCATGGCGGTTGCCGGATCCATTGAGCGCGCGCTTAGCCTACGCACCGGCAGCGCGGACAGGCGGGCGAATATGGACGCTTTCGCCAGCCGTGCACTGGAATTTATCTACGAAACGATATCTGGCTGAGCAGGCTCTTTGCGCCTTGGCCGGGGGCGGCCGCCTCGCGGCAATGTCACTCGACTGCGCGCCGCCGCGGGCGATAACATCCTGCAAAATCCAACCGGGGGGACGACCATGCTGTCACGCCGCGCGTTTCTCGCCTCGACTGCTTCGCTCGCCGTCATTGCCGGGATCACCGGCACGCATGCCGCAATGGGGCCGAATGACAAATTCGACCTGCTGATCAAGGGCGGCGATGTGCTCGATCCCAGTCAGTCGCTGCGAGGCCGCCGCGACATCGGCATACGGTTTGGTGTGATCGAGGCGGTCGAGCCAGATATTGCCGAGGCTCGTGCCCTGCGCGTGATCAATGCGTCGGGCAAGCTGGTGACGCCGGGCCTCGTCGATCTTCACAGCCATGTTTATCCTTACGGCTCCGCCATTGGCATTCCTGCCGATGAATCTGTCGTCAACCAGTGCGCTACCACCTGTGTCTCGGCGGGTGACGCCGGTGCGAACAATTTTGCCGCCTTCCGGCGCTTCATTGTGGGGCAGACCCGCACGCGGCTTTACGCTTTCGTGCATATCGCCAATATCGGGCTGACACCGTTTCCCATTGCCGAGCTCTACAACATCGATTTCGCGCAGGTGGATGCCTGCGCCAAGACGATCGGTGAAAACGCGGATATTGCACTCGGCGCCAAAGTACGGATGTCCGAGAACGTCATTGCCAAACACGGGACCGAGCCGCTCAAGCGCGCGATCCTCGCGTGCGAGCAGTCCGGAACGCCCGCGAAGATCATGTGTCACATTGGTGGTGTCGAGTCCGGTGCGCTGATGTCGCAAATCCTCGACCTGCTGCGGCCGGGAGACATCCTTACCCATTCCTACTCGGGTGCCCCCAATATTGCCGGCGCGTTCACCAATATCGTGCAGGACGGAAAATTGCTGCCGGCGGCGCTCGCGGCAAAGCAGCGCGGCGTGATCTTCGATGTTGGGCATGGCGGCGGCAGTTTTGACTACACGGTCGCCGAAGTGGCGATCCCGGGCGGATGTGGGCCCGATACGATCTCGTCAGATCTTCACGCAGTTTCCGGCAACACGCCGGGCATGCCTTATCTCCCCTGGGTCATGTCGAAGTTCATGGGACTCGGTTTCACGCTCGAGCAGGTGGTCGCGATGGCGACAATCAATCCGGCGAAAATCATCAATCGCGGGCCTAAGCTCGGCACCCTGCAGATCGGCGCGCCCGGTGACGTTGCGATCATGGAACTGGTCGAAGGTCCGGTATCGTTCGTCGATACCCGCAACAATAAACGTGAAGGGAAAGCCTATCTGAAGCCGGTGCAGACGGTGGCAGCGGGAGTTGCGTTCGGCCGGCCGTACGCCTTACCGTTTTCCGTCCGGTGAACTAGGCCATCTCCGCGCGCACTTTCGCGCGCAACTCGTCGATGAGCGTGAGACCCTTCGGCGTCTCCAGATGCCAGAAGGTCCAGCCGTTGCAGGCATCGAGACCTTGTGCGATCGCGCCGATCCGGTGGATCGAGCCGACGGTACCATCGAGAGACACGGCGCCATCGGCGCGCACAAGCGCCTTGTGTCGTTTCTTGGAATCCACCAGGCAGGCGCCCGGAGTCACAAGCCCGCGCTCGATCAAGGCCGTGAAGGGGACGCGCGGTGCTTCACGTGCTGTGACGAAGGGCGCAATCGACGGCGCTTCAAGCGGCTTGGTCGCGGCGATCCGCTTTTCGGCTGCCTTTGCGTATTTTGCATCCTGCTCGCAACCGACAAAGCGGCGGCCGAGCCGTTTGGCGACTGCTCCGGTTGTTCCCGTTCCAGAGAATGGATCAAGCACGAGGTCGTCGGGGCGCGTGCTCGAAAGGAGCACGCGGGCGAGCAAGGCTTCCGGCTTCTGGGTCGGGTGAAGTTTTTTGCCGTTGTTTCCCTTGAGACGCTCTTCGCCGGTGCACAGCGGCAGCGTCCAATCGGAGCGCACCTGGATGTCTTCGTTGCCGGCCTTCAGCGTCTCGTAGTTGAAGGTGTATCCGCGCGCATCTGCGTCGCGTGAGGCCCATATCAGAGTTTCGTGGGCGTTGGTAAAGCGGCGGCCACGGAAATTCGGCATTGGATTCGATTTGCGCCAGATCACGTCATTCAAAATCCAGAATCCGAGATCCTGCATGATCGTGCCGACACGAAAAATATTGTGATACGAGCCGATGACCCAGATCGTGCCGGCCGGCTTCATCACGCGACGACAGGCTGTGAGCCAGCGTCTGGTGAAATCGTCGTAAGCCGAAAAACTCGCAAATTTGTCCCAGTCGTCATCGACTGCGTCGACGTGTGAATCGTCCGGCCGCTTCAAGTCGCTCGCAAGCTGAAGATTGTAAGGCGGATCCGCAAAGACGAGATCGACCGAGGCCGCCGGCAACTTTGCCATTCCGGCGATGCAATCACCGACGAGAATGCGATGCGGCTGCGGACTCTCTGAAACTCCACGGGGCGCCCTAGAGGGCGCCCCGCGACGCGACACAACCATGACTCAGGACTCTGACTCAGGCGACGCGGTCGGCGACGCGGGACCTACAACCGACAGACCCGCATCTTGAGCGCGCAAAGTAAAAAAGCGGTTTATGATCGCCGCTCGCAACTCGGCAAATTCTGCCTATTTAATACTGACTTAGAGGTAAGCGGTGCGCCGATTTCGCACGGAGTTGGACGAGCGCGCTTAGTTCAGCGATTATTGCGACAAATCTTCGGAGGAACCGTCAT
The DNA here is from genome assembly GCA_963831515.1 of uncultured Alphaproteobacteria bacterium. GTDB lineage: Bacteria > Pseudomonadota > Alphaproteobacteria > Rhizobiales > Xanthobacteraceae > Pseudolabrys. The sequence goes on from CAWHQL010000011.1 coordinate 108,340, forward strand.
GCGTTGGGATGATTTTCGCCGCAGCGACAATGTCGAGGACACGCGCGGTGAGGAGGGTGGCGGCGGCGTCGGCGGCGGCGGTATGGGCATCCCGATCGGCGGCGGCGGCCTCGGGATCGGAACCGTCATCATTCTCGGACTGATCGGCTGGGCGCTCGGTATCGATCCGAGCGTTCTGATCGGCGGGGCCGAGATCGTGAACGGCGGCCGGCACGTCGAGCAGCCATACCAACCCCAGTCGGGGCAAACGACGAGCAAGCCGGCAGACCAGATGGGCGATTTTGTCGCTGCCGTTCTCGGCAACACAGAAGATACCTGGAAGGAAATTTTCAAGCAGAACGGCCAGCAATATACCGTGCCGCGGCTGCGGCTGTATTCGGGTGTCGTGCAAGGTGGTTGCGGCATGGCGCAGGCGGCCATGGGACCATTCTACTGTCCGAACGACCGGCGCATTTATCTCGATACCTCGTTCTTCCGCGACATCCAGGCGCGCTTCCGCGGCTGCAGCGGCAAGGCATGCGAATTCGCCGAGGCCTACGTGATCGCGCATGAAGTCGGTCATCATGTGCAAAATCTGCTCGGCATTTTGCCGCAGGTGCAGAACGCGCAGCGCGCGGCCGGCAGCAAGGTCGAAGCCAACCGTATCCAGGTGCGGGTCGAATTGCAGGCCGACTGCCTTGCGGGCGTTTGGGCGAACAATTCAAACCAACGCTGGAAATCACTCGAGCCGGGTGATGTGGAAGCGGCGATGCAGACTGCGGCGGCGATCGGCGACGACAGGCTCCAGCAGCAGTCGCGCGGTTACGTCGTACCGGATGCGTTTACGCACGGCTCATCTGCGCAACGGCAGCGGTGGTTCATGACCGGCCTGAAAGAGGGAAAGGTGTCGGCGTGCAATACCTTCTCGGGCCAGGTCTAGCGAGACGACCATAAATGGCCGGCATCGACGAAAGCCGACAATTTGTACCGCTGAAGATCGCAGTTCTGACGATCTCGGATACGCGCGAGGATGCCGACGACAAATCCGGAGCGACGTTGGTCGAGCGCATTCGTGCGGCCGGCCACGCTCTGGCTGCGCGAACAATCGTCAAGGATGAGGTCAAGGCGATCCGCGACCAGGTCAAAGCCTGGATTGCCGACGGCCTTATCGACGTCATCATCACCACGGGCGGTACTGGATTTACCGGCCGCGATGTGACGCCCGAAGCGGTCGAACCGCTGTTCGAGAAACGCATGGACGGCTTTGCCACCATGTTTCTGCTTGTGAGTGAAAGGAAAATCGGCACGTCGGCGATCCAGACGCGTGCTACCGCCGGTGTTGCCAATGCGACTTATATTTTCTGTCTTCCGGGTTCACCGGGCGCCTGCAAGGACGCCTGGGACGAAATCTTGGTGCATCAGCTCGACTACCGTTACCGGCCGTGCAATTTCGTGGAGATTCTGCCGAGGCTCGACGAGCATTTACGCAGGCCGAAGGCAAAAGGCGCTACGGCCTGATTTCTTGGCTCGCTATAGGTCGAGATCCCAAAACTCCGCGACGACATCTTTGCCCCAACTCTGTCGCGGCTCGCTCGAGGTGAGGGTGAAGCCGGCTTTCTCATAGACGTGGCGTGCTGCCGCCAGCACACTGTGGGTCCATAATGTGATCTTTGCGTACCCCACGGCCCGCGCAAACCGCACACACTCGTCAACCAACTTTGCACCGAGACCCAGCCCGCGGCCTTTCGGATCCACCAGAAGGAGACGGATGCGCGCAACACCCGGTTGGTCATCCTTCACCAGCATCACGCAACCGACGTTCTCGCCATTCAATTCGGCGATCCAGCAGCGCTCACGTTCCGCATCGAAGTTGTTGACGAAATCGGCGACGATCTGCGCACAGAGTCCTTCGAACGGTTCGCCCCAGCCGTATTCCTGCAAATAAAGCTGGGCATGGCGTGAAATGATCCAGCCGAAGTCACCGGCCCGCGGATCACGCAGAATGTAAGAAGGCTTGGCATCGAATTTCGACGTCTGTCCGTTGGTCAGCAGAGTTTCGATCGACGACATTGCCGCGACGATCTGGGATTGGTGCGCAGGTCTGAGCTTGTCGAGCATGTCAGCGGCGTCGCGTTGCGACCGCTTTTCCATCGGTGCGAAGAGCTTGCGGCCACGCACCGTCAGAGCGAGGTCACTCTGTCGAGCATCCTTCTTTGAGGTCTTGCGGCTGATCAGACCGCGCTTCTCGAAATTGCGCAGAAGACGGCTGAGATACCCCGCATCGAGGTCCAGGGCGCGCGCGATGTCGCTTGCGGTGAGGTGGTCGTTTTGCGCGAGTTCGTACAGCACCCGCATTTCGCCGAGCGAGTAGGGGCTATCGAGGTAAGTCTTGCGCAGGACGCCAATCTGCCGCGTGTAAAACCGATTGAACCGGCGGACGGCCGCGACGCTTGCTTGATTTGCCATGGCCACGCAAGCGTCGGCAAATTAGTTGACAAAGTCAAGTATACTTACCGGGCGATTGTGAGTGCGGCCGGTAGCAATGTTATTCGGCGCCGGCCGATCCTGCGCAGCAGATCCGCTTCTGCATTCGCGCCGTCTCCGTGCCCGCCGATCGCATCATAAAACCGCCGGGCGATTAGCAGACCCTGTTCGGGCTTTGGCATTCCAAGAGCCGCAGTAAACAGCACAACAATCTCTGCAAGCCTCGGGCGTCGGTACTCCGTGACATCGACCGCACGGAATACCGCGGCTCCTGGCAAACCTTCGGACGCGCTCGATGTGCGGATGAAATGGTCGGTGGCCTCGATCCAGCCTGACTGTGGTGTCGCACCCGCGCGGAGAAACAGGAGCCAAGGACTTCGGGTCGTCGCAGCGGCCGCCTTCAGGCGCGCGCCCAGAGGCTCGCCGGAGGCGAGGAAGCGACAACCGGCGATATCGGCAACCTCGGCGGTGGCGTCGCTCGAGTTCGCGTCAGCAATGACGACTTCCGCGAGCAGCCCTGTCGCTGCCCCGGGGACGAGCGCGGCCAGCGTCGGCACCAAAGACCGCTCCGATTCGTACGTCGAAATGATCGCGCTCAACATGGAACTGCAGCCCCGCGTGCCCGTTGCCACCATATCAGGTAGGCCGCGCCTTCCATCCTACGAGATCGAGCGGACTGCTGTCCTATAAGGGCTGCTTGAAAAGTGTTCTTGTTATGTTCACATATCACCGATAGGGTGAAGCCATGGCTCGATCAAACGCAGCCCAAAGACGCTCGCCGGTGAAGGAGCTGCCCTCCACGCCGGCGGGCGCCTATGACGAGGTCAGCGAACTCCTCGGCGTCGTTGTCGATCACGAGCGCAGGCGGGGCAGGGGCGCGCAGAGCAACGCATCTGGACGTTACGAGCCGCTGGCCCGTATCGCGTTCGATGATGGCTGGCGGACGCTGGACGAGCTTCCGCCTTTCAAGACGACGGTCACGGTCGACGCAACGCGAAAGATTATTACCCGCAATGAGTCGCCGGACATCGGCTTCGATCGGTCGATCAATCCTTATCGCGGATGCGAGCACGGGTGCGTCTACTGCTTCGCGCGTCCGACACACGCTTACCTCGGAATGTCGCCCGGTCTCGATTTCGAATCCAAGCTGCTGGTGAAGCCCGAGGCCGCGACGCTCTTGGAAAAAGAGTTGTCGGCACCCGGATACGAGCCAAAAGTCATCGCGATCGGCACCAACACCGATCCATATCAGCCGATTGAGCGGCGCTACAAAGTCATGCGTCGTATTCTGGAGGTGCTGGACCGCGCAGGGCACCCGGTCGGCATTGTCACAAAATCGGCGCTGGTGTTGCGCGATCTCGACATTCTGGCGCGCATGGCTGAGAGGAACCTGGCGAAGGTAGCGCTGTCGGTGACAACACTGGATCCGACACTCGCCCGCAAAATGGAACCGCGCGCGGCGACACCGATGCGCCGGCTTGAGACGTTGCGGCGTCTGACCCAGGCGGGCGTACCAACAACCGTTATGGTGGCGCCGGTCATTCCGGCTCTCAACGATATGGAGATCGAGCGCATTCTTGATGCAGCCAAGACGGCAGGTGTGAAGGAAGCCGGCTACGTATTGTTGCGGCTGCCGCTCGAAGTGCGGGATCTTTTCCGGGAATGGCTGATCGCGAATTATCCCGATCGCTACCGTCACGTCTTCAAACTGGTGCGCGATATGCGCGGCGGCAAAGACTACGATTCGACCTGGGGAACTCGCATGAAGGGCACCGGGCCCTATGCGTGGATGATAGGGCGCCGCTTCGAAATGGCCTGCGAAAAGTTGGGGTTGAATGCGGCGCGACGTTCGCTGACCACCGAGCATTTCCAAAAACCCGGACCGGCCACTCAACAATTGAGCCTGCTCTAGCGCAAGGCGCGATCTCCACGCCATCCACATGTGAAGGAGGCTTTGCATTGACTTGGCCTCACTTCCGCGCACTCATCGCGGCGATGGCCAAGAAGCCCAGCGAACGATTGCCGCTCAATGAACCGGTTTTGCGCCCGACCTTCCGGCGCGAGCGCCGCGCGCTCAACAAGGGAGTTTATCCGGTTGCAGGGTGCGACGAGGCGGGAAGGGGTCCTCTCGCGGGACCAGTAGTCGCCGCGGCGGTTGTGCTCGACCCCGAGCGCATTCCCCGTGGACTTAATGACTCCAAGAAGCTCGACGCAGAGGCGCGGGAAAAGCTCTACGCAAAAATCTGTGCGACCGCTCAGGTTGCGGTAGCGTTTGGCGCCGTCGATCGTATCGATCGCGACAACATACTGCGCGCATCCCTCTGGGCACTTGCCCGTGCGGTCAAGGCGCTTCCGGTGCGGCCAAAACTGGTGTTCGTCGACGGAAACCAGAAGATTGATTGTGGCTGCGATTGTGTGGCGGTCGTATCGGGTGATGCATTGCTCTTGTCGGTTGCCGCAGCGTCAATCGTTGCAAAAGTCACGCGCGACCGCCTAATGACCCAGCTGGGCCGCGCCTGCCCCGGCTACGGCTTCGAACGGCACATGGGATACAGCGTACCGGAGCATTTTGCCGCACTGGCTCGCCTTGGACCGACCATTCATCACCGGAAATCATTTGCGCCGGTAGCAGCCAAACTAGCGGCTTTAGGCGGCGCCTCGGATGAAACCATCGTCGAGTTGTTGCCTCTTTAGCGCGGCTTCTTTATTCCTGCCCGGTTACCGTTATTTTCACCCTCGCGCGGGCCAATGCATTACGTCTCCTTGCTTGTTGAATTTCTGCGCGGACGCCCGGCGGTGGTGTTCTGGACCGCTGCGCTGACGCAAGCCGCGCTTTGGACGCTGATTCCGGCGATCTTTTACGGCGCTCCTCCAGGCGACGTGCCGCTGCTGCTCGCAATTGGCCGCGAATTCGTGCTCGGCAGCTATCTCGGACCGCCGCTGGCCTTTTGGCTGGGCGAGATAGCTTTCAGGATAGCCGGGAGCTTCGGCCTTTATGCGCTGGCGCAGGCCTGCATTGTTCTGACCTATTGGGCGGTGTTCGTCCTCGGGCGCAGCATTGTCGGTACCCGGCACGCAATCCTCGCCATCCTGCTGATGGTCGGCATTACCGCCTTTGCATTGCCCAGCCCGAATTTTGGTCCGGCGGTTCTGGCTGCGCCATTGTGGGCGCTGGGTCTGCTTTTCTACTGGCGCGCGGTCGGAGAGGGCAGGCGTGGCTATTGGTTTCTGCTTGCTCTCGATCTTGGTTTGCTCCTGCTTGCCAACTATGTCGGCGTCATCCTGCTCGTGCTGATGATCATTTTCACGGCCGCATCCATCCGCGGACGAAACGCCGCGCAAAAGCCCGAGCCGTGGATTGCCGTTTTGCTTTTGTGCATCGTCGTCTTTCCGCACGTCATCTGGTTCAGGAGCGGTCGTTCGCTGATTATGGAGGGCATCGATGAAAGCTTCACCGCAGCCGGGCGGCTGTCACCCGGTCTTTGGTTGATCTTCGCGCTCGTTCTCACGCATCTGGGACTCGCATTATTGGTCGCACTGACAAGTGGATGGCCTCGCCATCCTCGAGAGCGCGCACCGGAGATCGATCGCAGCCCCGTCGATCCGTTCGCTCGCAATTTTGTGTTCATTTTCGCGTTGGCGCCGGCTCTGATGGCGGTCATTGTTGCCTTTGCGAGCGGCAGACTTGGGCCGCTTGGCAGTGTTGCGCCTCTTGTGGTGCTTTCGGGACTCGCGGTTATCGTCGCTGCTGGCGACAAGATTCTTCTTTACCGGGAACGGTTGGTCTCCACAGCCTGGCTTGGTCTGCTGGTGGTTCCGCCGGTGCTGGTCGCTGTTTCGATCGCGATTTTCCCCTGGGCGTTGGGGTCCGATCTCAAGATTGCGCAACCGGCGAACGCCGAGGGTCGCTTCTACGCGGATATCTTCCAGCGTCGCACCGGCAAACCGCTTGCCTATTTGAGCGGTGATCCACGGGTTGCACCGCTCGTCGCGCTCGCCGCGCCCAGTCGACCGCACCTCTATTTTGCCTGGGCGCCGGAGCGCAGCCCGTGGGTGACTTTGGCAGACATGCACGCGCAGGGCGGCATTTTGGTTTGGCCGGCTGCCGACAACAGCGGCACCGCTCCCGCGACGCTGAAGGTTCAATTTCCGGAAATGGTACCTGAAGTGCCGCGCTCTTTCCCGCGCGCGGTGCAGGGGATGTTGCCGCTGATCCGTATCGGATGGTCGATGCAGCGACCGCAGTAGCTAGTGATAGCTCTCACCCTCTCGTACCTTGCCGCGGAATAGCCAATAGATAAAAGCGACGTAGCCGAGAATGATCGGCAACAGCAGAAGCGTGCCAAGCAGCATAAAAATCTGGCTCGCTGGCGCCGCCGCGGTATCCCAAACTGTAAGAGACGGTGGGACCAGATAGGGGAAGTTGGAAATTACGAGTCCAACAAAACCAAGAAGGAAAAGTGCCATCGTCGCCAGGAACGGCGGCACCTCGCGCCCGTTTTCGATCCATCGCCATGCGAGGTAAGCGGTGAGCGCCGTAACCAGAGGCACCGGCCACAGGAAATAAAAATTCGGCAGAGAGAACCATCGCTCTGCGATGCGTGGCTGGCTGAGTGGCGTCCATAGGCTCACCGCGGCCATGCACACGAGCACGGCCAGCAGCAGGATTTTTGCTTGGCCGCGGGCGCGTTGAGCCACCGGCCCTTCTGTTTTCATTGCGAGCCACGTAGCCCCGAGCAGTGCGTAGCCGGCAATCAGGGACAGTCCGCAAAGGAAGGCAAAGGGTGTCGCCCAGTCGAACGAACCGCCGCTGAAGGCGCCATCGCGCACAGCAACCCCCTGGATGAGGCCGCCAAGGATCACACCCTGAGAGAAGCTCGCGAGCGTCGAGCCTACGTTGAAGGCAACATTCCAGCCGGTCTTGCTGTGGGAAACGTGACGAAATTCAAATGCAACGCCGCGAAAAACCAACGCGAGAAGCATCACGATCACCGGCAGGTAGAACGCCGGCATGATGATCGAGTACGCCTTAGGAAATGCCACAAACAGACCGGCGCCCCCAAGTACGAGCCAGGTCTCGTTGCCGTCCCAGTACGGAGCAATCGTGCGCGTCATCTGATCGCGCTCGCTCTCGGTGCGCGCGGTCGGAAAAAGTATGCCGATGCCCAGATCGAAGCCGTCGAGAAGTACGTACATGAATACGGCGGTACCGATCAGGGCAGCCCAGATCAGGGGGAGGTACCATTCCATGACGTCACGCCTTTCAACGTTGCATTGCCTCACGCCCGGCGTCTTGCGCCGCGGAAATCGGGCTCGGTGAAAACGGGACTGTCTCGGTCGCAGACTTTTGTGGCCCCTGCGCGATCAGACGGTTGATGTAATAGATGCCAAACCAGAACACGATGCCGTAGGACAGTACGAATAAAGCCAACGTGCCCGCGATACTCGCGCTCGGTACGGGTGATGTGGCGTCTGCGGTGCGCAAAATACCTTGCACAATCCATGGCTGGCGCCCGGTTTCGGTTACGACCCAGCCCGCTATGACCGCGACAAAGCCCATCCACCAGCAATGAGACATTATGCGCAAATACCAGCGTGTCTCGAACAATGTTCCGCGCCACCACAGGAAGGCGCCGAAAAGCGCGGCGCCAATCATGAAGAACCCGATTGCAAGCATGATGCGGAACGCGAAAAACACCGTCTTGACCGGAGGCCGATCGGATGCAGGTACGCTGTTGAGGCCAGGGAACAATCCGTTCATGCGATGGGTCAGGACCAGTGACCCCGCTTTCGGGATCGACAATTCGAAACGGTTCACTCCAGCCACTTCGTCCGGCCAGGCAAAGATATGGAAATCACCTGGCTTGCTTCCGTCCCAATGCGCTTCCATGGCCGCGATTTTGATCGGCTGGTGTTGCAGCGTGTTAAGTCCGTGTTGATCGCCGAGGAACAACTGCAGCGGAGCCAGGATTGCGGTAAGTCCGATTGCCATCCTGAGCATCGTCCGCCCCTCTTCGAGGTGGCGGCCTGCAACGATATAGCGTGCGCCAACCGCGAGCACGACGAAACCTGTCGTGAGGTACGCGGCGTTGAGCATATGCGCGAAGCGGTACGGAAAACTCGGATTGAAGACGATGGCCAGCCAGTCTGCTGGGTGCGCGATGCCGCCAATCATTTGGTGGCCGGTTGGCGTTTGCATCCAGCTGTTCGCCGATAAAATCCAGAAGGCCGATATCGCGGTGCCGACGGCAACAATCGCAGCCGAAAGAACATAAAGCCAAGGTGGCACGCGATTGAATCCGAACAAAAGCACGCCAAGGAACGTCGCCTCCAGAAAGAATGCGCTCAAAACTTCATAGCCAATCAAGGGACCGACGATATTGCCAACGACGAGCGAGAAACGGCTCCAATTGGTGCCGAACTGGTATGACAGCACGATGCCCGACACGACGCCCATGGCGAAAGAGACCGCAAAAATTCTCGTCCAGAATCGCATGAGTTGCTGATACCGGTCGTTGCCGGTGCGCAGCCACAGCGCGCCGAGGGTCGCCAGGTACGCGGATAGCCCGATCGTGAAGCTCGGAAAGATGATGTGAAAAACGATAGTGAAAGCGAATTGCAAACGGGCCAGTAGGACAGGATCAAAATCCATGACGAGCTCCGTTTAAATGTCCTTAAGCAACTATAGTCGCCGCCGGTACAGCGTGGAAACCAAATCTGTTCGATGCATGCGATAAATCGAAGCGGCATTGCAAATTCAGAGTATCCACAGCGCTCACATCAGTTCTGACGAAGGACCTCAGCCGAGTTAGGCTGGTAAACCGCACTCCGCGATGGGAACGATATGCCCAGGCAGCCAAAGCGCGCTCAGGTAGGCCGGAAGACCAGAGCGCCAGCCTCAACATTGCTGGATCGATATTTCGGACTTTCCGAGCAAGGGACGGACGTCCGCACGGAATTTATAGCCGGCGTCACCACGTTTCTGACGATGGTGTACATCGTGTTCGTCAATCCCATCATTCTCGGCAAGACCGGAATGGATCAGGGAGCGGTTTTTGTTGCGACGTGTCTCGCAGCCGCGGTCAGCACTTTGGTCATGGCATTTTATGCCAATTATCCGATCGCTCTCGCGCCGGGCATGGGCATCAACGCGTTCTTCGCTTTCACTGTTGTGCTGACCTACAATTATACGTGGCAGCAAGCGCTCGCTGCGGTGTTCTGCTCAGGCGTTTTGTTTTTTCTGATCTCTGTATTTCCGATACGACAATACGTCATCGATGCCATTCCCCAGAACCTCAAGCTCGCAGTTTCTGCCGGCGTAGGTTTGTTTCTGGGGATTATCGCGCTCGAAGAAGCAAAGGTAATCGTTGACCATCCGGCCACGCTTGTAACGCTTGGCGATCTGACCAAGCCGGTACCTGCCCTGATGCTGCTCGGCTTTGTGTTGATAGCCGGGCTCAACTATCGGCGCATGTTGGGCGGCACCTTGATCGGGATCCTCGTCGTCACTGCGATCGGATTGCCTTTTGGTCTTTCACAGTTCAACGGCATCGTTTCGGTGCCGCCGTCGATGGCCCCGACCTTTCTACAGCTCGATTTTTCTCGCGTCAGCGAGCTCACATTCCTGATCGTGGTGTTCTCGATTCTGTTCGTGGACGTATTTGACAATGCGGGGACACTTATCGGGGTCACCCACCGCACCGGCCTGATGAAGAACGGCAAGCTTGCGCGAATGAAACAGGCACTCATCTCCGACAGTTTCGCGGCCATGTTTGGCGCCTTGATCGGCACGTCGACGACCACAAGCTACATAGAAAGCGCAGCGGGTGTTTCGGCGGGCGGTCGCACCGGACTGACCGCTGCATTTGTCGGACTATTCTTTCTGCTGGCGCTGTTTTTTGCGCCGCTCGCAGGGATGGTGCCTGCCTATGCCTCGGCGGCTGCCTTGCTCTATGTTGCTTGCGTGATGGCGCGCGGTCTCGCAGAGATAGATTGGGAGGACGTGACCGAATATGCGCCCGCTGTCGTTACAGCAATCACAATGCCACTGACCTATTCGATTGCGACCGGCATCGGCTTGGGCTTTATCACCTACGCCCTCGTTAAAATTATTTCCGGCAAGATGCGGGAGGCCTCGCTGGCGGTGATTGTCCTCGCGATTCTGTTTGCAGCCAAATTTACCGTTACGGGGTGAACGTGACCTCAACCTGGCAGCTATGGGCGGTTCTGTCGGCAATCTTCGCGGCCTTCACTGCGATCTTTGCCAAGGTCGGCGTGGAAAACGTCAATGCCGACTTCGCCACCTTCATTCGTACTGTTGTGATTTTGGTGACGCTCGCCTTCATCCTTTTGGCGACCGGACAATTTCAGTCACCTGGCGCAATCTCTTCGCGCAGTTATCTGTTTCTTTTGCTATCGGGGCTGGCAACCGGTGCGTCGTGGGTCTGCTATTTCCGTGCATTGAAAATAGGCGACGCCGCCAAGGTCGCGCCCATCGACAAGCTCTCTGTCGTGTTGGTGGCACTATTCGGCGTTGTGTTTTTGGGAGAGCGCTTGACCGCGCCGAATTGGCTTGGAGTGGCGCTGATCGCTGTCGGCGCAATTCTGGTCGCCTATCGCTGATCCAGCGCCTTCTTGATTGCCAGGAAATCGCGCCACGCAAACCGCTTTTGCAAAGGGCTACGCAGCAGGAAAGCCGGATGGAACGTTGGCATGGCGCGGATTTCGCGCTTGCCTGTCTCAAAGGTGAACCACCGCCCCCGTGTTTTGGTGATGCCTTCCTTGATACCAAGAAGTGTCTGCGCCGACGGGCCACCGAGGCAAACCAGAATGTCGGGGTCGGCAAGTTCGATCTGCCGCGAGATGAAGGGGAGACAGATCTGCAATTCCTGCGGGGTCGGCGTGCGGTTGCCTGGCGGGCGCCAAGGTACGATGTTGGCGATATACACAGAGGTCCGGTCGAACCCGATCGCCGCCAGCATGCGGTCGAGCAACTTGCCGGATCGGCCGACGAAGGGGAGACCTTCGATGTCTTCGTCTCGACCGGGAGCTTCGCCGACAAGCATCAGCCGTGCTTCAGGGTTACCATCGGCGAACACAAGTTGGCTCGCCGTCGATTTGAGTGCGCAGCCTTCAAAACTAGCGAGAATGGAACGCAGTTCGTCGAGCGTCTTTGCGTTTTTTGCCGCCGAACGCGCTTGCATGACGGCTTCATCGGGGGCGGGCGGCGTAGCGAGTGTGGCCCGACCTCCCGAGTTCAAGTCGGTCGATGGCGTCACCGGTCGCACGGCGCGAGCAACAGGCGCGGCCGGCTCGGTCGAGGCAAAGCGATCGACCGGGCTTTCGCCAAGAAGGGCATCTACGCCCGTCTCGGCATAGAAATCGAGAAGGTCGCGTGCCGGAGTGTCTCGAGAGGGGATCACTTTTTCATCCTAGCATATGGTGAGCCGATTGCCGCCCTCTGTGCAAAAGTGGACAATTGGCCAAGGAGAAATTCATGGCTGAGGTACCAGCCCGCGAGGCGATGGAATTCGACGTGGTGGTTGTTGGAGCCGGGCCTGCGGGGCTTGCGGCCGCGATCCGCCTCAAGCAGATCAATCAGGATGTTTCCGTAGTTGTGGTGGAGAAAGGTTCCGAGGTCGGCGCGCATATCCTCTCCGGAGCCGTAATCGACCCGGTTGGCCTCGATCGCTTGTTGCCGGACTGGCGCTCCGAAGACACTCCAATCAAGACGTCCGTCACAGACGATCGTTTCTACTATCTTTCAGCGACCGGAGCGATCCGGCTGCCGAATTTCATGATGCCGCCGCTGATGAACAATCACGGCAACTACATCGTCTCGCTTGGCAACGTCTGCCGTTGGCTGGCGACAAAGGCGGAAGCGCTCGGGGTTGAAATCTATCCAGGGTTTGCCGCCACCGAAGTTCTCTTTGACGGAAACGGCAAAGTTGCGGGTATCGCTACCGGCGACATGGGCGTTGGCAAGAACGGTGAACCTAAAGCCAATTTCACGCGTGGAATGGAACTGCGCGGGAAATACACGCTGTTCGCGGAAGGAGCGCGAGGCAATCTCGGCAAGCAATTGATCGCAAAATTTGGTCTTGCCAACGACCGCCCGCCGCAGAAATTCGCACTCGGCTTGAAAGAGCTTTGGCAGGTCGCACCGGAGAAACACCGCAAGGGCCTGGTTCAGCATACCTTCGGATGGCCGCTCGACAATTCAACCGGCGGCGGATCATTTCTCTATCACCTCGACGAAAACCTGGTGTCGGTCGGATTTGTTCTCTATCTCAACTATTCAAATCCGTATCTTTCGCCATTCGAGGAATTCCAGCGCTTCAAGACACATCCGTTCGTGCGCGATACCTTCGATGGTGGCAAGAGGCTCGCCTATGGCGCCCGCGCCTTGACCGAAGGTGGTTATCAATCGGTGCCGAAACTCACATTTCCTGGCGGCGCACTGATCGGCTGTGATGCGGGCTTTATGAACGTGCCGCGCATCAAGGGCAGCCACAACGCCATTTTGTCTGGAGTGATGGCCGCTGAATCTGCCGCGGGTGCACTCTCTTCGGGCCGCAGTCACGATGAATTATCGGACTATGATGCGGGGTGGCGCAATTCGGCGATCGGAAAAGATCTTTGGAAAGTGCGCAATGCCAAGCCGCTGTGGTCGAAATTCGGAACGCTTGTGGGCATAACGCTTGGCGGACTTGATATGTGGACAAATACGCTCGGCTTCTCTCTGTTCGGCACGCTCCGGCACGATACGCCCGACTATGCCACTCTAAAGCCAGCGTCAGAATACACGCCTGTGTCTTACGCAAAACCCGACGGTAAGCTTACGTTCGACCGTCTTTCGTCGGTATTTCTTTCCAATACCAATCACGAGGAAGATCAGCCGGTTCACCTCAAGGTTGGAGATTTGGCTCTACAGAAAAGATCCGAGCATGATGTCTTTGCAGGACCCTCGGCGCGTTACTGCCCCGCGGGAGTTTATGAATGGATAGAAGAGGCGGGCACCGCAAAGTTCGTGATCAACGCCCAAAATTGTGTCCACTGCAAAACCTGCGACATCAAAGACCCTAACCAGAACATAACCTGGGTTCCACCTGAGGGCGGTGGGGGGCCCAACTATCCGAATATGTGAATTTGGGCCCGAGCCGGTCACGATACCGCCACACCCGCCCCGTCAAGCTGGCTGTGGTCGCGCCGCGCGGGACGTTCTTGCGGGGGCGGCGCAAAAAGGCCATTCTCGGCGTAACCTTCTGTGGTTCGCGTGCGAATCCGCCGCAACCGCTTCATTGGAGCACTGCCCGTGACCCTTTCGAGCTTCGGCCGCTGCGTTGCCGGCAGCGCGCTGGCCGCCTTTCTGGCGGCAGCAACCACACCTCTTGCCGCGCAGCAGACGAGTGCCTTGCAATCCAGCGCCATCAGCGCATCGGGCAGCTACCTTGCTGCGCGCCATGCCGGCCAGCAGCGCGACGCCGCTTCCGCCGCCGCCTATTACCGAGCCGCGCTCAAGCGTGATCCAAACAACGGTGAATTGCTCGACCGCGTTTTCCTCGCATTCCTGGTTGATGGTGATGTCGATGAGGCGGTGAAGTTTGCCGAACGCGTGGCGCAGGCCGACAAGAATGACCGCGTTGCCCGCCTGGTGCTTGGAGTGAATTCACTCAAGCGCAAGCAATATGCATCTGCGCGGCGCGACCTCGCGCAATCGATCCGGGGGCCGATTACCGATCTGACTGCGACCCTGCTTTCCGCGTGGGCCAGCCTTGGCGTCAATGACAGCAAGGGCGCGATCACGGCGATCGACCATCTCGCCGGGCCGGAATGGTATGCGATTTTCAAGGACCTTCATGCCGGCCTGATCTACGACGTAGCCGGCAATCAGAAGGAAGCGGGCAAGCGTCTTGAGCGCGCCTACAAGCTAGACTCTACGGCTCTGCGCGTCGTGCAGGCTTATGGCAGCTGGGTTTCGCGTAACCGCTCACCCAAAGAGGCCATGACGGTTTTCGAGACGTTCGACAAAACGCTGCCTCGCCACCCGCTCGTGGTCGAGGCGATGGACAAGCTCAAGGCAGGCGAGAAACTGCCGCCACTGGTTGCCAACGTTCAGGCGGGCGCCGCTGAGGCACTTTATGGTCTCGGCGCATCCCTCGGCCGGCGAGGCGGAGAAGACCTGGGCCTGGTCTATCTGCAGCTATCGCTCTTCCTCAGCCCCAATCATCCGCTTGCGTTGTTGTCGCTCGCCGATCTCTATGAAGCTCTCAAGAAGCCCGAGCTTGCGATCAAGATCTATGATCGCGTGCCCACGAGTTCTCCTTTACACCGTAACGCCGCCATTCAGATGGCAGCCAATCTCGACAGCCTTGATCGCGCTGATGAGGCGCAGAAGCATCTGGAAGCGTTGATCAAGCAGAATCCGGATGATCTCGAAGCGATTATGGCGCTTGGCAATGTGCTGCGCGGGCACAAGAAGTTTGCCGAATGCGCCAACGTTTATTCGAAGGGTGTATCCGCGATACAAAAGCCCGAAAAGGCGAACTGGGTTGTCTATTATTTCCGCGGCATTTGCTACGAGCGCTCGAAGCAGTGGGCGAAGGCCGAAGCCGATCTTACGAAGGCGCTCGAGTTGTTCCCCGACCAGCCGCACGTCCTCAACTATCTTGGTTATTCATGGATCGACCAGGGTATCAAGCTGGACGAGGGCATGGAGATGATCAAGAAGGCTGTCCAGCAGCGTCCTGATGACGGCTATATCGTGGACTCGCTCGGCTGGGCGTATTTCCGGCTTGGCAATTACGAGGAAGCCACCAAACAGCTCGAGCGTGCGATCGAGCTAAAGCCTGAAGACCCGACGATCAACGATCATCTCGGCGATGCGTATTGGCGGGTGGGCCGCGTGCTGGAAGCCAGATTCCAATGGGCTCATGCGCGTGATCTCAAGCCTGATGCGGAAGAGCTTCCCAAAATTGAAGAAAAACTCAAGGAAGGCCTTCCCGACGAGACATCGTCACAAGCCAAGGCAGGCAAAAAGAGCGGCGACGGCGGCTGAAAGCCGTTGCTTAAGCGATAGGTTTTTCGTGTGAGCGCGACGCTGCTCGAAAAGGCTCCTGCAAAAATCAATCTGACGTTGCGGGTTCTCGGCCGCCGTGCCGACGGCTACCACGAGATCGAAAGCTTGGTTGCGTTCGCCGATTTTGGCGACGTGCTGACGTTGCGCACTGACGCCGCCGAAGGACTCGAAATCACGGGCCCCTTTGGCGGGAAGAGCGGGCCGATCGGCGAGAATCTGGTTCTCAAGGCAGTCGCCGCCGGACGCGAGCGCGTTGCTGGCCTAAAGGCCGGTTATTTTCTGCTTGAGAAGAACATTCCCGTCGCGGCAGGTCTCGGCGGCGGTTCAGCCGACGCGGCCGCGGCCCTGCGGCTTGTTGCTCGCGTCAACGCTGTTGCTTTAGACGACCCCAGACTTATGTCGGCTGCCCGCGCAACAGGCGCCGACGTGCCCGTCTGTCTTCATCCGCACGCGCGGATCATGCGCGGTATCGGCGAGCGGTTATCCGCGCCGATCGATTTGCCGCCACTGTGGGCGCTGCTGGTCAATCCGCTTGTGCCGTTGGCCACACGAGACGTCTTCGGCAAGTTTGCTGGCGGACGAGCTGGTGATAGTCACGCCGATGCTGTGCCGAAGGAATTCAGTCGCCTGATCGATTTTCTGGAGCAGCACGATAATGATCTCACGGATGCGGCCTGTGCCTGCGCTCCTGTCGTCGGTGAGATTTTAGAAACCTTGCGCGCCTTACCGGGTGCGAGACTTGTCCGTATGTCGGGGTCGGGACCGACATGTTTCGCGCTGTTTGCTACGCCAAGCGAAGGGATAGCGGCCGCAGAAAAACTCCAGGCTGGGCGGCCCGACTGGTGGGTCCAGCCCGCCACCATTGGCTAGCGTCAGTTGCGCCTCAATGGGCGCGCCCGATGCAAAATGCGACCGCCTCTTCCAGTGCCGATTTGATCTCAGACGGCGGCACTAACGCCAACGCATCGGTGGCGATCGCGCCGTAATGGCGGGCGCGGCCAACGGTGTCCTCGATCGAATGGTGTTTCGCCATCAACGAGATGGCCTGGTCGAGGTCGCCGTTGCGGATTTCCCCTTCGCCCAAGGTCCGGTTCCAGAACGTGCGCTCATTTTCGGTGCCGCGTCGGAAGGACAGAACCACCGGCAAAGTGATTTTCCCTTCGCGGAAATCGTCGCCGACGTTCTTGCCGAGTTTCGCGGATTTGCCGCCATAGTCCAGGGCGTCGTCGATCAATTGAAAGGCAATTCCGAGATTCATTCCGAACGATCGGCAGGCAGCCAATTCAGCCTTCTCTTTTGCGGCGAGGGCGGGACCCACTTCACATGCGGCGGCAAATAACTCTGCGGTCTTGGCACGAATGACAGAAAGATATTCGTCTTCGTTGGTGGCCGTATTCTTGGCGGTACCAAGCTGCATGACTTCACCTTCCGCGATCACCGCAGCCGCGGACGACAAAATATCGAGTGCGTGCAGATTTCCGACTTCGACCATCATCTTGAAAGCTTGGCCAAGAAGGAAATCCCCGACGAGTACGCTCGCCTCGTTGCCCCAAAGCATGCGTGCGGCGACTTTGCCGCGGCGTAGGTCGCTTTCGTCGACCACGTCATCGTGCAAGAGAGTGGCCGTGTGCATAAATTCGACTGCGGCGGCGAGTTTAATATGGCCATCGCCCGAGTAACCGCTGAGTCTCGCCATCGCCAGAGTGAGCATCGGTCGAAGCCGCTTGCCGCCAGACGAAATCAGATGGTTGGCGACCTCCGGGATCATCGCGACGTCAGATCCGGTGCGACCTAAAATCGTCGAATTGACGCGCTCCATATCCGGAGCCACCAGTTCGGACAACCGGTTCAGCGAAGCTGGGTTCGGACTTTCAAATGGAAGAACGACGGCCATTTCATCTCCAGCACTTAGAAAGCGCGAGCATAGGAATGCTATGCTACAGCGGCAAGTCCATTAGATTGTCGTATCAAGTCAATTTGACGCGGACGTTGTTTGGTGGGCTCAATGGCCAAGCTGACAACTGGCCAAACGCAGACTCAGATCCATGCGCGAACTCATCCGTACCAATGATGCTGTCCTGGTTTCGGCAGTAGTAGCTCTGCTTGAGAGCGCGGGTTTTCGGCCGCTGGTATTCGATCAGAACATGAGTGTTTTGGAGGGGTCGCTAGGCGTGCTACCGCGTCGCGTTTTGGTGGCCGAAGAGTACGAATTGCGGGCGCGGCGGCTCTTGGAAGATGCCGGCCTCGGCCATGAGCTGCGCCCTGATGGAAGCTGAGATCGAGACCACTGAAGACGCCGTCCTCGGGGGCAGGTTACGTTTGCGACAGCCCGTGCGCGGCCATCGAGTCGGTCATGATGCAATTCTGCTGGCCGCGGCAACGGGAGCTCGCGGCGGTGAGCATGCAATCGACTTGGGGGCCGGTGTTGGCGCAGCGGGTCTCGCGCTTGCCGCGCGCGTGGTTGACCTGAAAGTCACGCTCGTCGAGGTCGACCCGGTACTCTGCTCGCTCGCAGCTTACAATGCGCGGCTGAATCGCCTTGACAGTCGAGTCAGAGCGCTCGCGGTTGACGTCGAAAGCGTAAACGCGCTTGAGCGCGGTGGGCTGTCTCGCGACAGCGCAGATCGTGTCTTGATGAACCCGCCCTTTCACGATGCGCGTCGTCAAAATGTTTCGCCTGATCCACGCCGTCGCCTAGCGCATGTCGGCGCGCCTGGGCTCCTCGGGCGTTGGGTCACGACCGCCGCCTGGCTTTTGAAAGTGGGCGGTGTCCTGACCCTCATCTGGCGGGCGGACGCATTGGACGAAGTACTCGAAGAACTCGCGATGTCATTTGGAAACATAGCCGTGCTTCCGGTGCTTCCGCGCGTCGAAGCACCGGCTATCCGCGTGCTGGTACGCGCGGTGAAGGGTGATGGCGGAACTCGAACGGACTATCCGGCCTTCGCGCTCAACGACGAAGGTGGCCAGCCGACGGCAGCTGTCGAGGCCGTGCTACGCGAAGGAAAGACGCTCAGTATTGCGGACGCCTAAAGCAGGTTTGCCTAAGCCTTGCGCCGTCTGGGCACAAATTCACGCCATTGCCGGTCCGCCAGCTGGCGCCGCACGCGGTCCAGATTCACGTCGCTCAAGCGCGAAAGGCCAATAACGCTACCGATCAACATGAACAGGAGTGTGATCTTGGGATCCATCGATCCGCCTCTCCAAATGCGCCGGCGCCCACTGTCTTGCAAAAAGCATTCCAAAGTTAAAAAACAGGCAACGCCGGATCATTTCCGGGCAAATCGCCCAAATTTTAGTGAGAAAGGCGAGGTTGGGGTTCCAACAGGGCGCGTGATCACGCTCCGACCTTTGACTTGAGGGCCGGTGCCTGCCTATTTGAGTGCAATGGCCAGCGAGAACAATCCGGAACCCTCTTTCGGCAAGCGCCTTGTCGATTTTTCCGCACAGTTGGTGCCGCGGCGCTTCCGCACCGACGTACCCGTCGTGCCGGTGGTACGCCTTGCGGGAGTCATCGGCGTGGTGACTCCTTTGCGACCCGGTTTGTTGCTGTCGTCAATTGCAAAATCGCTCGAACGCGCATTTTCTACGCCGCGCGCACGCGCGGTGGCTTTGGTCATCAACTCACCAGGCGGCTCTCCGTCGCAATCACACCTGATCTTTCGACGTATCCGACAACTGGCCGACGAAAAAAAATTACCGGTGTTGGCCTTCGTCGAGGATATCGGCGCGTCGGGAGGCTACATGTTGGCCTGCGCCGCCGACGAAATCGTCTGCAATGAGTTCTCGATTGTCGGGTCAATCGGTGTCGTTGGCGCGTCCTTCGGATTCACCGAACTCATGAACAAGGTCGGAATCGAGCGGCGGCTGTACACATCAGGAGATCGAAAAGCGATGCTCGATCCATTCCTGCCGGAGAAGCCAGAGGACGTGAAGCGCATCAAGGCAATCCAGCAGGAGATTCACGAGAACTTCATTGCGCTTGTTAAGGAGCGGCGCGGTTCGAAATTGAAGGGCTCCGACAAAAATCTGTTCTCAGGCGAGTTCTGGCTCGCACAGAAGGCGATTGAGCTCGGGCTGGCGGATCGTGTCGGAGATTTACGGTCGACCCTGCGCGATCGATTTGGCGAGAAGGTGCACACGCCGCTCATCTCGGCTGAGCGCTCCCTGTTCGGCCGTAGATTGTCTGGCGTTAATCTCGCGGATGCTTTCTTTCAAAAACCCGGTCTTGCTGATGATTTTATTTCGGCGCTGGAGATTCGCGCTTTTTGGTCGCGGTACGGGCTCTAGTTCGATCTAATTCGCTTTTTTGGCGTAGTTTTCGGCGGCAAATGTGGGCGAACTCTGTGCCGCTGGTCGGCCACTTGCGCCAATCCCCGTTCGCCCCGAAAATGCCGCCTTCGCAACCGACCCTTTTGTTGGTTGACATTCGATCGGAGCTGCTCATGCCGACCTTCTTGCTCTCGCCGCTGGTGAAATGGTCGCTCGCCGCTTTGGGCGGCGCCATGGTTGTGCACTGGGCGGTCAAGGAAGCGCGCCGCATCAATGAAGAGCTCGAGCAGGCGAGGCGCGTGAAAGCCAAAATAACGGACGCCGAGAATCGTCCAACGCTTCGCCGTGATCCGACGACAGGCGAGTATCGCCTCTAAGACTAACGACAGAGTTGGCTGATCGGGCCGTTTTAGCGGTCGGCGACGCCTTTATGGCCGCCGATCATGGCCCCGAAGAACAGCAGGATCAGTACCCAACCAATCAGCTGAAAAGAGAGCATCGATATATCCCCAACACGCGACACGCTTTTTTTCTTGTTCAGTCGCGTGGGATATCAGTGGCGGTTCAACAGCGCGTAAATGGACCGCGACTTGACCCACTATGGGGCCACCTCTAGGGTCGAATTTATTCCTGTGCTTAAGAATCAGTATCCATCCGATGGCTGAAGCCAGACTTCTCGCCAGCGACGGCGCACATCAAGGCACCCTGGATCCGACGCGGTCATTCCAGGGCCTAATCCTCGCCTTGCAGCAGTACTGGGCGAATTGGGGCTGCGTCATCCTGCAACCTTACGACATGGAAGTGGGGGCCGGGACGTTCCACCCTGCGACGACCCTGCGGGCGCTTGGGCCGAAGCCGTGGAACGCTGCCTATGTGCAGCCTTCGCGCCGTCCGAAGGACGGCCGTTATGGCGAGAACCCGAACCGGTTGCAGCACTATTACCAGTTTCAGGTGATCCTTAAGCCGTCGCCTCCCGACATTCAGGATTTGTACCTCACTTCACTAAAAACGATCGGCATCGATCCGAAAATTCACGACATTCGGTTTGTGGAAGATGACTGGGAAAGTCCCACATTGGGCGCGTGGGGACTCGGTTGGGAATGCTGGTGCGATGGCATGGAAGTTTCGCAGTTCACTTATTTTCAGCAGGTCGCGGGGTTTGAATGTTCGCCTGTCGCCGGCGAACTCACCTACGGGCTTGAGCGCCTCGCAATGTACGTTCAGGGCGTCGACAACGTCTTTGCGCTCAATTTCAACGGGCGCACCGACGACAAGAAAGTCACGTATGGCGACGTTTTCCTGCAGGCGGAGCAAGAGTATTCACGCCACAATTTTGAGATTGCCGACACCGCGATGCTCTTCGAGCAGTTCAAGATGGCAGAAGCCGCGTGTAAGAAGTATCTCGCGGCGGGGTGGGCTGACGGTAAGAAGGAACGTCATCTCATGGCGCTTCCCGCTTACGACCAATGCATCAAGGCAAGCCATGTATTCAATCTTCTCGACGCACGCGGCGTAATCTCAGTCACCGAACGCCAAAGCTATATTTTGCGCGTGCGTGAGTTGGCGAAAGCGTGCGGTGAGGCCTGGCTCGCTACAGAAGGCGGCGGAGCCTAAGACGAGCCACTTGCGGTCTGCGACGGCGGCCAAAAGAGTCGGTATTCTGGGAGTGTGACCGAATCACTTGGCGCGGGGGCCCAAGGAACATGTTGCTCTGGGTCATTTTGATCGTCGCGCTGGCGGTCGCACTTTACGCAATAATCATTTTCAACAGCCTGGTTCGAACGCGCCAGATGGCCAATGAGGCCTGGAGCGGGATCGACGTCCAGCTCAAACGACGCTCCGAACTCGTCCCCAATCTGGTCGAGACGGTCAAAGGCTATGCCGGGCACGAGCGTTCAGTGCTTGAAGAAGTAACGAAGTTGCGCGGCGCGGCGCGAGCATTGCCCGAAAATGATGTGGCGAGTCGGGCGCAGGCGGAGGGCGCCTTATCGCTGGCACTAAGCAAACTTGTCGCGCTTGCTGAAAACTATCCCGATCTCAAGGCGAGCCAAAATTTTCTCGAGCTTCAACAGCAACTGAGCCAACTCGAGACCGAACTTCAGATGGCGCGTCGTTACTACAATGGCACGGTGCGCAATCAGAATGTGCTGGTGCAGTCATTCCCGAGCAATCTCATCGCCAATTTGTTCGACTTCTCGCAACGCCAATATTTTGAAGTCGCTGACGAAGCCGATCGGGCGACGCCCACTGTCAACTTACAGCTGCCTCCTGCGAGATGACTGGCCTGCCGGCACTTCACTTGCGCCGCGCGCTCGCGAGAGCCGCCGTGGTGTTGTTTGCAGTCGGGCTGTGGCCCGGGGGCCCCGCGTGCTCGCTCGCAGCGGAGGTCATCCAGTCGTTCGAATCTGACGTCCGTCTCGCCAGGGATGGCGAGTTGACGGTCACCGAAACCGTTCGCGTGCAAGCCGAGGGCAACGATATCAGGCACGGCATCTATCGAGACTTTCCGGTGACTTTCAAGGATGCGAACGGTGTCATCCGCGAAGTCGATTTCAGTCTGATCGGCGTCGAACGCGACGGCAAACCGGAGAGATATTCCACGCGGCGTGAACACGGGATTATTCGCATCTATGCCGGCGACAAGGATACGATCGTATCGCGCGGCGACCACACCTATGTCTTCCGTTACAAAACGGGGCGGCAGGTGCGCTGGTTTGACGGCAGGCCGGAGCTGAACTGGAACGTCACCGGCAATTTCTGGCGCTTTCCGATTCTGACGGCGAGTTATCGCCTGCAGTTTGTTGCAGGCGGCGAACCGCCGCGTTGGACTGCATTCACGGGTCGCGTCGGTGAGCGAGGCAGGGATTGGAGAGGCAGCCTCGGTGCGCTCGGTACTCTCAGTGTCGAAACGACGGGGCGTTTAGCGCCGGGCGAAGGGTTGACGGTTGTCGCCGAAATCCCTGCTGAAGCGATAGATGCGCCAAGCCCAAAGGCGTTGCTTTGGTATGAAGTCTTCGACAATCGGCGATGGGTCTTCGGCGGTACAGGCCTTGTCCTTGTGCTCGGCTATTATTTCGCCGCCTGGCGCGCCGTTGGTCGGGACCCGAAGGGCGGCGCGATCATCCCACTGTTCCAGCCACCGACGGGGATCTCGCCAGCGCTCGCCAACTACATCCGCGATTGGGGCTTCGGCCGGGAGAAATGGCGGGCTTTCACGGCGGCTGCTTTGTCGCTCGCCGTGCGAGGGCTTCTTCGTTTCGATGATCGCAGCGGCACGCTGACGCTCAAAGCGACTGGCAAGGATCCTTCGGGAGCGCTTCCGTCGGGCGAGGACACGATCCTGAGCTGGGTGAAAGGCCAGGGCGGTGTCGCGACGATCAGTGACGCTCACAGCCACTCCGTGGCAAAAGTTGGCGAGAACTTCACAAAGAGTATCGAAGCAGAAAACCGCGGTCGTTTCTTTCACCGAAATATCGGTTACGTGATCGCCGGCGGGGCGATGACAGTTGCGATCCTTGTTGGAGTCATCACGTTCGGCGGTTTGCAGGAGAAGGATCTTTCCATCCTGGCCGGGCTTGGATTTGCCGGCTTTTTCGTTGGGATAGTTGCGATGCAGATTCTTCCAGTTTTTTTCAGTGCCAACTTTCACTCTCTGTTTCGCACTATGATTTCGCTGGCTTTTTTCGCTGTATTCATCTCGATCGGGGCTTCGATGCTGCAGAGCCTGTTTCCCCAAGGCGTGGGCGACTCTCTTTCGCTCTTGTGGTCATACGTTGAGAACTATCCATTTGCCTTTGTGCTGGTCACCGCTTTCGCCACGGTGAATGGTCTGTTCCTCTACCTGATGCGCGCACCGACGGCGCTGGGTCGTCCGGTCATGGATCAGCTCGCGGGATTCCGGCTTTATCTTGAGACGGCCGAGTCCGACCGCCTCAACCTGAGCGCGCCCGAAATCACCGCGGATCGATTTGAGGACTTGCTGCCTTACGCGGTCGCGCTTGATGTGGAAAAACCCTGGTCCGACGCCTTCGCCGCGGCTGTGCGCCGTGCGCATCCGGATGACACTGACCCGATGAGCAGTTATCAGCCAAGGTGGAGCACGGGTGGTTGGTCCGGTAGCAATTTCAGCAATGCCGTATCGTCTTCAGTAGCAAGCATGAGCGACGCTTTCGCGAGTGCGGAGCCAGCCTCATCCGGTTCCTCGGGCTTTTCCGGTGGCGGCGGCGGTTCTGGCGGCGGCGGGGGAGGCGGAGGTGGTGGGGGCTGGTAAAGGTCGAGCGCAAAGGTGACAGCCGCGGGCTCCCTTGCTAGGCAGGCGCGCGACCCAACATTCAAGTTTCGGCCCAATGCCCGACCTTTTGCTCGAATTCCTGTCCGAGGAAATCCCTGCGCGCATGCAGGCGCGCGCGGCTGAGGACCTGCAAAAGATGGTGACCGAGCGGCTGGTGGCGGCCGGGCTTGCCTACGAGGGTGCCAAGGGCTTTGCGACGCCGCGCCGGCTCGCATTGTCGGTGCACGGGGTTCCTGCGCGCCAACCTGACATCAAAGAAGAAAAGAAGGGGCCGCGGGTCGGCGCGCCCGAGAACGCTATTGCCGGGTTTCTCAAGGCGTCGGGTCTCCAGTCGATCAAGCAGGCAAAAGTTCAGCCGGACAAGAAGGGCGATTTTTACGTTGCGGTGATCGATAAGCCGGGAAGGCCAACGCTTGACGTGATCGCCGAGATGATTCCCGATGTGGTGCGCAACTTCCCATGGCCGAAGTCCATGCGCTGGGGCTCTGGCCGGCTTAGCTGGGTGCGCCCACTTCATTCGATCGTCGCGACCTTCGGACCGGAAACCGAGGAGCCGGCCGTCGTTCCGTTCGATATCGACGGCATAAAGGGCGGTGATGAAACGCGCGGTCATCGCTTCATGGCGCCGGGCCCGATAAAGGTGCGTCGCTTCGAGGACTATGTTGCAAAGCTCGAAAAGGCCAAGGTCGTTCTCGATCCGGCGCGCCGCGCCGACGTGATCCTGGCCGACGCCAAGAACCTTGCGTTCGCGCAGGGCTATGAGCTGGTGGAAGACGAGGGGTTGCTGAACGAGGTCGCCGGCCTGGTCGAATGGCCCGTAACCCTTATGGGGACATTCGACAAAAGTTTTCTGTCGATCCCGGACGAAGTCATCCGCGCCACAATCCGCAACAACCAGAAATGTTTCGTGTTGCGAGATCCGCAGACCGCCAAGCTCGCAAACAAATTCATTCTGGTTGCCAATGAAGAGGCTGCCGATGGCGGCAAAGCGATTGTCGCGGGCAATGAGCGCGTCATCCGCGCGCGGCTTTCCGACGCCAAATTCTTCTACGAGACCGATCTTAAAACGCGTCTCGAAGATCGGCTGCCGAAGTTTGAACACATCATATTTCACGAAAAACTTGGCACGCAGGCTGCGCGAATTGCTCGCATCAGAACTCTCGCCGGCTGGCTCGCGCCGCATGTAGACGCCGACGCAGTGAAGGCCGAGCGCGCCGCGGACCTGTGCAAGGCCGATCTTTTGACCGACGTGGTCGGCGAGTTCCCGGAATTGCAGGGGCTGATGGGCCGCTATTACGCCGAGGCGCAAAATGAAGACGAAGCGGTCGCCCACGCATGTGAAGATCACTACAAGCCGAAAGGTCCTGATGACCTCGTTCCGGCCGAGCCGGTTTCGGTAGCTGTTGCGCTCGCGGACAAGATCGACACGCTGACCGGGTTTTGGGCGATCGATGAGAAGCCAACGGGGTCGAAAGATCCTTACGCGTTGCGACGCGCGGCCTTGGGTGTGATTAGAATCGTTTTGGACAATCAGTTGCCGATCAGCTTGCGTTCAACTGTCGACGAACACGCAAAACAATATTTTCCGACGCTGACCGACAATGCGGGTCAATTGAAAATAGACGACTTGATGACGTTTTTTGGAGATCGGTTGGTCGTGCAGCTTCGCGATCAAAAAGCCCGGCACGATTTAGTCAGTGCCGTTCTGGAAAATAGTTCATTGGTGTCGGGCCAACTTCTGGTCTTGATCGTCCGGCGCGTCGAGGCGCTTGGGAAGTTTTTGGACAGCGATGACGGCAAAAATCTGCTCGCCGGCTACAAGCGCGCCACCAACATTATTCGTATCGAAGAGAAAAAAGATAAACACTCGTATACTGGTTCACCCGATTCTCAGAAATACGAGCTCACCGAAGAGAAGGCGTTGGCCGAGGCAATCAATGCCGCAAAGGGCGAGGCAAGCGCGGCTGTCGCCAAGGAAGATTTCTCGGCGGCCATGCGTGCGATGGCCAAACTGCGTCCGCGCGTCGATGCGTTCTTCGACAAAGTCACCGTTAATGTCGACAATGAAGAATTGCGCGCGAATCGGCTGAAGCTTCTCAACGAGATTCGTGAAGCGACCCGCTCGGTAGCCGATTTCTCAAAGATCGAGGGATAACTGCGGCCCTCTAAGCGCATAGAACTTCGCAGGGCATATGCGATGTCATAAAGTGGAACTGACCAGCGGCTTCGCCGTTTTCAACCTCATTGCCAGCCATACAGGGGAGTAGATCATGACCTTCGGCATTGCGCATTTGCAACCGGTCGTCGCACTTATTGCCGGCATTCTGATTCTCATCATTCCGCGTCTTCTCAACATCATCGTGGCCGTCTATCTGATCCTCATCGGCCTGCTTGGTCTGGGGCTTTTCCGTTAACTGGATTCCGGACTTGCGTAGAACCCTGTGGCGGTGCTTTTAGATGCCGTCGTCCCACCAATGTTGCTTGACCAATGGCTAAAAAGCGTGCGCGCCCCAGTGTAAAGCGCAAGAAACGAGTGGCGTCCCGGCCCAAGGCTTCCCGACCGAAGGCGGCAGCCCTGCAATCCAGAGGTAAATGGGTCTACGGCTTCGGCGACGGCCGTGCCGAGGGCAGGGCCTCTATGCGCGATCTCCTTGGTGGCAAGGGTGCGGGACTGGCCGAGATGGCAAATCTGGGGCTGCCGGTGCCCCCTGGCTTCACCATCACAACCGACGTCTGCACCTACTACTACAGCCACAATAAGCAGTACCCGAAGGATCTGCGCGGTCAGGTCGAGAAAGCCCTGGCACGCGTCGGTAAAATCACCGGAAAGAAGTTCGGTGACGAGACAAATCCGCTGCTGGTCTCTGTGCGCTCCGGCGCCCGCGCCTCGATGCCGGGCATGATGGACACCGTGCTCAATCTCGGTCTTAACGACGAAACCGTTGAGACGCTCGCAAAGAAATCAGGCGATCGGCGCTTCGCTTATGACAGCTATCGTCGCTTCATCACGATGTACTCCGACGTAGTGCTCGGCGTCGGCCACGAACATTTCGAAGAATTGCTCGACCGTCACAAGGACCAGCAGGGGTATACGCTCGATACGGACTTGTCCGCTGACGATTGGGCCGATCTCGTCGCTCGCTATAAGAAGCGTGTAAAGGACGAACTCGGCCAGGACTTTCCTCAAGACCCGCACGACCAACTCTGGGGCGCAATCGGCGCGGTGTTTGGCTCGTGGATGAACCAGCGCGCCATTACCTATCGCAGGCTGCACAATATTCCGGAAAACTGGGGCACTGCAGTCAACGTGCAGGCCATGGTCTTTGGCAACATGGGCGATACCTCGGCAACCGGTGTTGCGTTCACCCGCAATCCATCGACCGGCGAGAAAAAGCTCTACGGCGAATTCCTGATCAATGCGCAGGGCGAAGATGTTGTCGCCGGCATTCGTACGCCGCAGGAGATCAGCGAGGCGGCACGCAAGGAGGCCGGCTCTGACAAGCCTTCGATGGAATATGCGTTGCCGAAGGCCTACGCCGAGCTCAAGCGTATCTACAACGCGCTCGAGCGCCACTACCGCGACATGCAGGACCTGGAATTCACGGTAGAGCAAGGCAAGCTGTGGATGCTGCAGACTCGATCCGGCAAGCGCACGGCCAAGGCCGCGCTTCGCATCGCGGTCGAGTTGGCCAATGAAGGGCTGATATCAAAAAACGATGCGGTGCTGCGCGTCGACCCACTCAGCCTCGATCAATTGCTGCACCCAACCATCGACCCGCGAGCTCATCGGCGTGTTATCGCTACTGGCCTTCCAGCCTCGCCGGGTGCGGCCAGCGGTGAAATTGTTTTTTCGCCCGACGAAGCAGCGCAGCTGAAATCCGATGGCAGAAAAGTCGTCCTCGTCCGCGTAGAAACCTCGCCGGAGGACATCCATGGGATGCACGCGGCCGAAGGAATTCTCACGACACGGGGCGGCATGACATCCCATGCGGCGGTCGTGGCGCGCGGAATGGGGAAGCCGTGCGTTTCCGGTGCCGGTTCGCTGCGCGTCGACTATGCGGCGGGAACCATGATTGCCGGCGGTCAAAGCTTCAAAAGGGGAGACCAGATCACTGTCGATGGCTCAACCGGGCAGGTACTGGCCGGCAAGGTCGATATGGTGGAACCGCAATTGTCCGGCGAGTTTTCAACCTTGATCGGCTGGGCCGACAAAGTCCGCCGTCTTGGCGTGCGGGCGAACGCCGATACACCGGCCGATGCGAAGGCTGCAGTTCGCTTCGGCGCCGAAGGCATCGGGCTCTGTCGGACCGAGCACATGTTTTTTGAATCTGACCGTATCCAGGCGGTTCGTGAGATGATTCTGGCCGATGACGAGAGGTTGCGTCGTGCTGCAATCGCAAAACTGCTGCCTATGCAACGCGCCGATTTCGTCGAATTGTTCGAGATTATGGCCGGTCGACCGGTGACCATCCGGCTCTTGGATCCGCCGCTGCACGAATTTCTCCCGCATGGCGAGGCGGAGATCGCGGAAGTTGCGGCCGCCATGGGAGAAGATCCGAAGAAGCTCGCTGCCCGCGCGAACGAGCTTTCCGAATTTAATCCAATGCTTGGCTTCCGGGGTTGCCGTATCGCGATCGCCTATCCGGAAATCGCCGAGATGCAAGCACGCGCTATTTTCGAGGCGGCGATCGAGGCGGCCAAGCGCACAGGTAAGCCCGTGGTGCCGGAAGTCATGGTGCCTTTGATCGCAACGAGGGCCGAGCTTGATCTTGTAAAGGCACGCATTGATGCGATGGCGCAGGCCGTTGCCAAGGAAAAAAATGCGAAGGTAAATTACCAGGTCGGCACGATGATCGAGCTGCCGCGCGCCTGTCTGTTAGCCGATGAAATTGCGCAGAGCGCCGAATTCTTCTCATTCGGTACGAACGACCTTACGCAAACTACATTCGGGATTTCGCGCGATGACGCGGCGAGTTTTCTCGGCATCTACACGGCGCGGGGTATACTCCCAGTTGATCCATTCGTGTCCATCGATCAGCGTGGCGTCGGCGAACTTGTCAGAATCGGTGTCGAGCGAGGCCGCAAGGTCAAGCCAAAGCTGAAGGTCGGAATTTGCGGCGAACATGGAGGCGATCCGTCATCGGTTGCCTTCTGTCACGAAGCCAAACTCGACTACGTGTCTTGTTCACCATTCCGCGTGCCAATTGCGCGCTTGGCGGCCGCTCAGGCTGCGCTGGGCAAGACGGCAGCGAGCCAGGCGTAGGGTTTCGTCAGAACGAAGATTAGACCGCGACCTTGCCGAGGAAATCTTCCACCTCGAGCCGAAGGTTAGCGACGGCGTCGTCGACGGCTTCGGAGGCGTCACGAACAACTTCTGCCGAGGAGCGCGTTTGCGTTGCCGCGCCGGCGACGTCGCCCAGCACTGATACTACGTGCCCGGTGCCCTCCGCCGCGCTGGCGACGTTGCGGGAAATCTCGCTGGTTGCCGAGTTCTGCTGTTCGACCGATGCGGCCACCGCCGAGGTATTCTCATTGATCTCGCGCATCCGCGTGGCGATCTGCCTGATGGCCTCCACCGCCGCTGAAGTCGAATCCTGCACGGCGAGAATATGATTGGCGATGTCTTCGGTTGCCTTGGCGGTTTGTACCGCGAGCGATTTGACCTCTGAGGCAACGACTGCGAAGCCTTTTCCGGCCTCGCCCGCGCGCGCGGCCTCGATGGTTGCGTTGAGCGCGAGCAAGTTCGTCTGCCCTGCGATATTGCGGATGAGCTTGACCACGTCACCGATTTTCTGGGCGCCGTCTGCCAGTCCGCCGATCTCGCCATCGGTGGCGCGCGCTTCGCTCGTGGCAAGGCCGACAACGTTTGTCGTGTGGGTCAGTTGACGACTGATTTCGGCGATAGAACGGGACAACTCATCTGCGGCAACTGCAGCGGTTTCGACGTTCGCCGAAGCTTCGTGAAAGGCGTGCACGGCGCTTTCCGCGCGTTGGGACGTTTGTTCAGAGGAGCCAAAAAGCGTCAGCGCGGTTGAGCGCATTGAGGTGGCACTGGCGCTCACGGTGGATAAAAGCGTTTCGACGGTTGGTCGGAATGATGCGATAGCTGAGTCGATGTTTGCGCGTCGCTGTTCCTGCCCACGGATTGCAGCGCGCTCTTCTTCCGCACGTCTTTGCTCAGTGACATCTTCGTGCGTTGAAACCCAACCGCCTCCCGGCAGCGGTTCGTTTTTCGCGAGGACGATCCGACCATCACTCGCTTTTACATAGTGTTCCAGGCTCTTTCCAAGCGACATTGTCTCAAGGATGTTCTTCACGTAGCTGTCGACATCCCCGGCGAACAATCCTGTTTCCTTGCGATACTCTATGAGGCGATTGAGGGTGCAACCGGGTTTGATGATTTCAGGGGAAAGTTTGTACATCTGCAGGTAGCGCTTGTTGAGCAGAGTGATGCGACCTTGCGCATCAAACATGTTCAGCCCCTGCGACATGTTGTTGAGCGCCGTGGAAAGACGACGATTTTGCTCCAACACGCGGCGATAAAGGATGCAGGCGGCTGCAAGGAGTGCGATGGACGCACCCGCAACCAGCGTGATCTGGCCCACAGCAGTGGATGGCAGCAAGAAAGAGAACATGCCCGCCCGCGAAAAATACCGTCGGCAATATTGTGCAAGAGCAATTGCGATATAGTTAATTTTTGTTTCCCATGCGTTGTCCCGAAAGCCGCAGATAAGGGCGGCTTGTGTGAAGAGGCGCTTTTGCAATGGCGCATTCGCAAGTTCGAGGGCGCGCCAGCCCGCTGAAGTTAACGCCTTCGCAAGGTTAATCGGACCATAAAAATCTCTCGCGCTGTCGCCGGTTGGTGCAGGGCGGCGGTGAAACGTTGCGGTGTGGCGTTGAGTGAGCAGGACGCAGGGTCGCTTGGGCGTCGGCGGCGAAGAGAGGCCGTGTCGATAGCCATTGGAGCGGCTGTACTGACTCTCATCCCCGGCAAAATCGCTTTTCAGGATCTCGGTGCTTTGCTGGCGCGGCAGCCGGCGGTCACCAAACGCTGGCAACAGCATTTGATCTCGTCTCCGTTCGGCACGATCCATGCGACCATGCTCAGTCTGCCGAGGCCAGTAGGCACGACAATTCCGCATCCGCCCATTTACGCGCTTGCGAACTTCGATCCATTGGACATCACCGGATCGATCGGCAGGCAGCCGCTTGGTGACTCGACTGCGCCTTTGCAGTTTCCCAAGGCGAATCGCAAATCAAAAGGCAATTCGCTTGTCGTGCGCCCGCGCGAACCGGTCCCTCCAATCCCGGAGGTCTCCGCGACTGAACAGGCACCACCGGCCGAAGCCGATGCGGCACAAAAGGACGAAGCTGATGGCCGCTTCGAGCTCTATGCGAAATACGAATTCTTGGCACCGGGCGACCGGAGTTCAACGCCGGACGTCGAGTTGCCGTATGTGGATATGCCGCCCGCCGATCTAACTCCTGTCGCGCGTCCTAACGCCGGCAAGGATTCGACGCAGCTTTATTTCGGAATCGATTCGATGGCGGTAGGTCGAGAAGGAATTGCCCCCTGGGCGCCGGGCGAAGCGCCCGTCGTGCTCGCCTCGCGTGGCGATACGGACATCAAACAATCGGCACTCTCACCGCAGTCGCCGGAAAACGAAAGCAAAGCCGGGGAGAGCATTGCCAGCAAGGGCGAAGTGACGGGTGTCGATCAGCGACCGCGCTCGCCCGCCGAACGGCTTGCGCTCACGGGTGTCGGCCGGGCAAAGGCCGAAAAGTGTCTCGCCAACGCCGTGTATTTTGAATCGCGTGGTGAGTCGGTACGCGGCCAGATCGCGGTTGCGCAAGTCGTGATGAACCGCGTTTTTACACCGTTCTACCCGAACGATGTCTGCGGGGTTGTCTACCAGAACGCTCACCGCCACAACGCCTGTCAGTTCACTTTCGCATGCGACGGCATTCCCGATGTCGTCACCGAACCAGATGCGTGGGAGCGCGCCAAGCGCATTGCCCGCGACATGCTCGACGGCAAGCTGTGGATGCCGGAGGTATCGAAGTCTACGCACTATCACGCGTACTGGGTGCGGCCCGACTGGGTCAACGAAATGAAGAAAATCTACAAACTCGGGGTGCATACCTTCTATCGTCCCCGCGCATGGGGCGAGGGCGACGATGAGCCCACCTGGGGCGATGCGGCGACGACCGAAAAAGAAGCTGCCGCGGAAGAAGCAAAAGGCCCCGTAAGCCATAGTGCTGAATGGCTTAAGTCCGAGGAAGGGCAGGCCTCGACTCGGCAGAAAAACGCGCGCAAGTAGTTCTGGACTGGCAAGTATGCGTGGTGCAAATGCCGCGGATCACGAATATTCGTTTGGGGCAAATTGCGTCACTCCTATATGGTCCGGCGCCTGCTCGCGCCGGAGTTTTCTGAATGTCGATGCCTGCGACAGTTGAAAAACCAAAATCAATCGATTGGCGGACGCCCACTGTCGTGGTTGTTTGCGGTTGCCTGATCGCGATGATCAGTTTCGGGCCGCGCTCTTCGCTCGGCTTTTTCCTGACGCCCTTGTCGCAAACCAATCATTGGGGCCGCGACGTCTTCGCTTTCGCCGTTGCGATTCAGAATCTGTTGTGGGGCATCGGCCAGCCCTTCGCCGGCGCGATTGCCGATCGCTTCGGCACAAATCGCGTGCTTTGCGTCGGTGCGGTACTCTATGCGCTCGGTCTCGCGATCATGACTCGCTCAACCACGCCCGAGGAACTCAGTCTGTCGGCGGGCGTGCTCATCGGCCTTGGTCTGTCGGGGTGTTCGTTCAACATCGTGCTGGGTGCTTTCGGCAAGCTGCTGCCGGAGAAGTGGCGCACGCTTGCGTTCGGCGCCGGCACCGCCGCCGGCTCTTTCGGTCAGTTTCTCTATTCGCCCATTGCCGTCGCATTGATGGACAAATTCGAGTGGCAGCAAGCGTTGCTGATTTTTGCCGGGGTCACGCTGTTCATACTGCCGCTGTCACTGGCCCTCGCCACACCAGTTGCATCAGTCGCTCAAGCTTCGGTAGCGAAATCGACACAGTCAGCTCGACAAGCTTTCGCCGAGGCATTCGGTCATCGCAGTTACGTCTTGCTCGTGCTCGGCTTCTTTACCTGTGGCTTTCAGCTCGCGTTCATTACCGTGCATCTGCCCTCCTATCTGATCGATCGCGGTCTATCGGCTGAGATAGGCGGCTGGACGCTCGCCGTTATCGGCATGTTCAACATCGTCGGCTCGTTAGGTTCGGGCTGGCTCAGCACACGCATGCCGAAGCGCTATTTGCTTTCGAGCATTTATTTTATTCGCGCGGCGGCGATTGTTGCCTTCATTACGCTGCCGGCAAGTCCGACAGCGACTTTGATCTTCGGAGCAGTCACAGGGCTCATGTGGCTTTCGACCGTTCCACCCACTTCTGCGCTGGTCGCAGTCATGTTCGGCACGCGTTGGCTGGCAATGCTTTTTGGCTTTGCCTTTTTCAGCCATCAGGTCGGAGGTTTTCTTGGCGTGCTGATCGGAGGCATAGCATTCGAGCGGACCGGTTCGTATGATCTTGTGTGGTGGCTCTCGGTGCTGTTTGGCGTGCTGTCAGCAGTGATCAACCTGCCCATCGTGGAAAAGCCGGTCGCGCGACTCGCAGTGGCTCCGGCCTGACGCTCGAAATCGGTCGACAATTGTCATCTTCGGGGCTTGCCCCGCGCGCCCACGTCTTTAGAACTATACGTTAAACCACGATGCGGAGTTGGGTCGCGTGGCCGCGTTCAAAGCGATTGTGATCGAGAAAGTCGATAGCGGCACCAAGGCCGCGCTTACCGATTTCGACGAAGCAAATTTGATGGATGGCGACGTGACCGTCCGCGTCGAATATTCCACCGTGAACTACAAGGACGGTCTCGCGATCACGGGCAAATCACCGGTGGTGCGTCGCTTCCCAATGATTGCTGGAGTCGACTTTGCCGGGACAGTGGAATCGTCAAACCATGCGGCTTGGAAAGCGGGCGACAAGGTCGTTCTCAATGGCTGGGGTTGTGGCGAGACGCATCTGGGCGCCTATGCCGAGAAAGCGCGCGTGAAGGGCGATTGGCTCGTGCCGCTGCCTAAAACGATTAGTACTCGAGATGCCATGGCGATCGGAACAGCCGGATACACCGCAATGTTGGCTGTGATGGCCCTCGAACGACACGGGCTTCATCCTCCAAATGGAGGAATAGCGGTGAGCGGGGCCGCCGGCGGTGTCGGTTCGGTCGCCGTCGGCATCCTCGCCGACCGCGGATACACTGTGCACGCGATCACCGGTCGCCCGCACGAAGCTGATTATCTGAAATCGCTCGGCGCCGCCGAAATCATAGATCGCAAGGAGCTGACCGGACCCGTCCGGCCGCTCGCGAAGGAGCGCTGGGCCGGCGCAATCGACTCCGTGGGATCTACCGTCCTTGCCAACCTCCTGTCGATGACCCGCTACGGCGGGGCGGTAGCCGCGTGTGGCCTCGCCGGCGGCATGGACCTGCCGACCTCGGTCGGCCCGTTCATTTTGCGAGGGGTATGCCTCTACGGCATTGAATCGGTGATGTGCCCCATCGAGCGCCGCCGGGAGGCCTGGAAGCGCCTGGAAACCGATCTGAACCGTCAGAAACTGGCCGCAATGACTCGGGAAATTGGCCTTTCAGATGTTTTGGACGTCGCCCCGCAGATCCTCGAGGGCAAGGTCCGGGGAAGAATCGTGGTCAAAATCGCGTAAATACGTTCAGGATTTGTCGACGAAACCCGTGCATAATCTGTTAGGCCTAAAAATCGGCCCGAATGTGCTGTAGTATTTGTTGCGTCAGTCGGAGTGAGGGGATGTTGCGTAGCATTGCATTGACCGCCGGCCTTTTGGCCGCGCTGCCGGCGATGGCCGGCGATATGGGCGCCGACGAGGCGCGTCGGTTCGTCATCGGCAAGATGTTCACCTACACCTGCTTTGAAGGCACGCGCGGGCAGGGTCGCGTCAATGTCGATGGCTCGGTCGCCGGTAGCATTCAATTCCAGGGTTCAGGAGCCGTTCGTTACGCGCACTTGCCGGCCAACACGCTGCAGGTGCGCGGCGAGTCCGTTTGCGCGACATTGCGCGGGATGATGTTCCAGCCGTGCTTCAATCTTGAGCGCACCGGCGACAACACCTTCCGCGGATCGATTTCCGGGCTCGGGTTCGCCTATTGCGAATTCACGCGGCACGGACGGACGACGGTCGCGCACAGCGTGCGCAGCCCCAGTTCGCAGCCGCTCGGTCTGCGCCCTTCGATCGCCGCCGACAATAACTGATTTTCATCCCTTCGCCGGGAAGATCATGCACGTCGTGGTGGCGTGCGCGTAGAGCTTTCCCGCGCGATCTTTCAGGTCGCCTTCTGACGTTGCAACCGTGCGCCCGCGATAGACGACACGACCTTCCGCGCGCACGGGCCCTGTATCTTTCGTCAGCGGACGCACCAGATTGAATTTCAGCTCGAGCGTCGTCCACGCGTCGCCTTTGCCGATCGTCGAAAAAATCGCGCAGCCGAGCGCGGAATCGAGCAGCGTTGCCGCGAACCCGCCGTGCACCGTCCCGATCGGATTGTAATGGTGAAATTCCGGCACGCCCTCGAACACCGCGCGGCCTTGTTCGACCTCGGTCAGATGAAAACCCATCAACTCGCTGATCGGCGGGTTCGGCACCGCCCCGTCGATGATCGCCTTCAGAAATCCAAGACCATCGTAAGATTTGAGCACCTCGGGCGTCACGACGCCGTAGCTCTTTACGCGCTTGTCCATGTCGCTTCCTCGGCGTTACGCCGATGATATCGCGTTCTCGCGCGGGGGGAACAGCATGCGCTGGTAGAGCCAGCCGATGCATACCAGCGCTGCCGCTGGCGTGGGTTTCGTCAACCGATATCGAGGCGGAAAGGATGGCCTTCGGTTGCCGGATCGGCGACGCCGATGGCATCGATCGCCCGGACCATGCGCCCATCCCGTTTGAGAAGGCGATCGGCAATCGAAACGATTCGTGCATTCGGCTGCGCCGTACGCGAGGCACGCCGGATGTCCCAGGCAATCTGCATCTCATCGCGCTGGGGATTGAGGGCGCAGGCGGCCACATAGGCTCCCGCAGTCGAGCGGCTGATGCCGGCAAAGCAATGCACCACCATGGGTGCCTTGCGATCCCATGCGGTGACGAAATCGATAAGCCGCTGCACATGCTCATGCGCCGGCGCCGTGTAGCCATCCATAGGTGCGGTGATGTCGTCGACCGCGAGCACAAGATGGTTTTCCGGCGCGATATGCGTCGGCCGCTGCACCCGGTCGACCAGCCGCAGCAGGGTAACAATGTGACGTGCTCCGGTCTCGTCGACCGTAGCGTGCAGGCGTGACAATGAGCAGACGTGAATCATCGGAATAACAAGCTCGATTCGCACAACATATTTATGACCTCAAGACGCTATTGGGAAGCCTCAGTCGCGCAGAAGTTTTTCAAAGCGCTCGCGATAGCGTGCCTGCGCTGTTCCCGCCGACCACGGGCTGAGATAGTCGCGTTCAAGCGTCGCCGAGAACTTTGGCGGAGGTCCGAAGAACTTCCGCGCCTCGTCATCGGCGAAGCCCGCGAGCCGCGTCGCCTCCAGGTAGGCCGCGCTGCGGTCGGCGGCCTTGATCAGGCTCAGCAGCGTCTCGGGCAACTTTGCCGGCAGACCGAAGCGCAGGTGAATTGCGCCCAACAGACGCTTCTCCACGGCCTTGTAACTGTCGCCAATCACCGCCTTGAACGGCGAAATCATGTCACCGACCACATATTCCGGTGCGTCGTGCAGCAACACTGCAAGGCGTCCGTTGCGGTCGAGCCGCGGAACTTTGGCGCGCGCCAGCGCCTCAACCAGCAAGGAGTGTTGCGCGACGGAAAATATGTGCGCCCCTTGAGTTTGCCCATTCCACCGGGCAACCCGCGCCAGTCCGTGTGCGATATCGTCCAACTCCACATCGAGAGGTGAGGGGTCGAGCAGGTCGAGCCGGCGCCCCGAGAGCATGCGTTGCCATGCCCGCAGTGCGGATTTCCCACGTCGTGCAGGCTTTGGCGTCATCGCTTGCGCTTGAATTTCGCAAGCGGGGCGTGGCGATAACAGGTGACTAGATGGTCGTTGACCATGCCAACGGCCTGCATGAACGCATAGACGATGGTCGGCCCAACAAATTTGAAACCACGGCCAATGAGTTCTTTCGACATTTTTTGCGACACGGGCGTTTCCGCAGGAACCAGCTTGGTCGTGCGGAAATGATTGACCTTCGGCTTGCCGTCGAGATGCTCCCAGAGGAAGTTTGAAAAGCCCGGGCCCTTCTCCATGATCTCAAGCCACGCGCGCGCCGACGATATGGCTCCTTCGATCTTGGCGCGGTTGCGGACGATGCCCGCATCCTTCATCAAGGACTCGATCTTGCGTTTCTGGTAACGCGCGATTTTTTCCGGATCAAATCCGTCGAACGCACGCCGGAAATTTTCCCGCTTGCGCAGGATCGTGATCCACGAAAGTCCGGCTTGAAAGCCGTCGAGCACCAGTTTCTCATAAAGCGCGCGATCGTCGAATTCCGGCACACCCCATTCGTCATCATGATAAGCGACATAGACCGGATCCTGTTTCGGCCAGGGACACCGCTTGATGCCGTCCGGATGGAGAACCGACTTGCTCATGTCGCGACCTTCGCTTTGCCCGGCCAGTCGAAAGTCGCCCAGTCGGGCTTCACGGCGCGGATGGTGATGCCTCCGGCTTCCAGCGCCGTGCCGTTGGCAATCGCGTCTTCGACACGATCGAGACGCAGGAGCGCGAGGCCCCGACCCTTGGCTGTCGAGCCGAGCAGTCCGACCTGCTTTCCGTTTGCCGTGATCGGCAAGCCCGAGCTTGGTGCAAATTCATCGTAGGCAATCGGCACGACCCGGCTGCGTGCGCTGGCGCGGTGCTCGACACGCGAGACGACCTCCTGTCCCACGTAACAGCCCTTGTCGAAGTCGACGCCGTTGAGCTGGTCCATGTCGGCCTCATGGGGGAAAGTGTCTGAATAGATGAAATCAAGACCGCCGCGCGGCACGCCGAGTGCGATGCGGTGGATTTCGTAAGCCTCCGCGTCAACCAAAGTTGCGCCGAGATCGGCTGCTGCTTCTGCCGCAAGGTGGGGCGGGAGCATGATGCGCCAGCCTAACGTCGAGAGCCGCGGGTCGGGGTAGCCCAAACCATATTCGCTGTCACCGGCGCCGCCCCAGACCGCCATCACACCGAGAACTTCCGACAGATCCTCGCAGATGACCTTGGCACGCAGCTTGTAGAAGTTCAGCTTCTCGACCAGCGTGCTCGCCAATGCCCGCGGGCAGTCGAGGAAAAAGCCACCACCATCTTCGGTCGGCGCTTCGGCGATCATGAAATCGACAATGATCTTGCCCTGCGGCGTGAGCACTGCGGTAAATCGCGCGTTGGACGGCGTGACCTTGGCCATATCGGTCGTTACGAGCCCATTGAGAAAGCGCCGGGCATCATCGCCGACCACTTTGACCACGCCGCGATCTGGAAGAAGTGCTGCCTGCATGCCAATTCTCTGGGGTCTGTTTTCTATAGTCTCTTGCCAGAACTCTCGCCGGAACGTAAGCGCTGTCAGGCAGGTCTCAAGCCCCGTTTAGATGCGTTCCAGCATGGCCGATACCTACGATTTGATCCTCAAGGGCGGCATCGTGGTCAACCACGACGGCGAGGGGCCGCGCGATCTGGGCATCCGCGCGGGACGGTTCGTGGCCATCGATGATCTGTCGCGTGCTTCGGCGGGCGAGGTGATCGATTGCAAGGGGCTGCATTTGCTGCCGGGCGTGATCGACAGCCAGGTGCATTTTCGCGAGCCCGGTCTTACCCACAAGGAAGACCTTGAAAGTGGATCTCGCTCCGCGGTGATGGGTGGCGTCACCGGAGTGTTCGAGATGCCGAACACCGATCCGTTGACCGTGAGCGCCGAGACTTCTCGCTGACAAGGTCAAGCGCGGTCATCATCGCATGCATTGCGATTTCGCCTTTTTTGTCGGCGCGACGGTGGACAACACAAAGCACTTGCCCGAGCTGGAGCGTCTTCCCGGTTGCGCCGGGATCAAGGTGTTCATGGGCTCATCGACCGGCTCGTTGCTGGTGGCGGATGATGCCGGGCTCCGCGGAGTCCTGCAAAAGATCCGCCGGCGCGCCTCGTTTCACGCTGAAGACGAACCGCGCTTGAACGAACGCAAGAATTTGCGCGTCGAGGGCGATCCACGGTCGCACCCCGTATGGCGCGATGAAATTGCCGCGCTCAAGGCAACCCAGCGGCTTGTCACGATCGCACACGAAACCGGTGCGCGCGTGCACGTGCTGCATATTTCCACAGCGCAGGAGATGGAGTATCTCGCCGGGCACAAAGATGTGGCGTCGGTCGAGACGACACCACATCACCTCACGCTCGAAGCGCCCGGCTGCTATGAGCGCCTCGGCACGCGCGCGCAAATGAATCCGCCGGTGCGCGATGCCGTGCACCGCGCCGGCATCTGGACCGGCCTGAATAACGGCGTCGTCGATGTGCTCGGCTCCGACCACGCCCCGCACACGCGCGAAGAAAAAGCCAAAACCTATCCAGCAAGCCCGTCTGGAATGACCGGTGTGCAGACGCTCGTTCCGATCATGCTGGATCATGTCAGTGCCGGCCGTCTCACGCTGCTGCGATTTGTCGATTTGACAAGTGCCGGCCCGGCACGTCTGTTCGGCATCGCCCGCAAAGGCCGGATTGCGGTCGGCTACGACGCGGATGTGACGATCGTCGATCTCAAGCGCCGCGAAACGATCACCGACAAATGGGTCGCTTCGCGCGCGGGCTGGACACCTTACGACGGCGTCAAGGTGACCGGCTGGCCGGTGGGCACGATCATTCGCGGCCGCAAGGTGATGTGGGACGGCGATCTCGCCACGCCGGCACAGGGCGAAAGGGTGCGGTTTCTGGAAACCTTATCGAGCTGAAGCTCGAAATTATTGTCGCTGTTCGACCGTAAACTCGCCGTTGCGGATCCGGCTACTCAGTCCGTCGGTGAATTTGGCGGCTGCCTCTTCGCCATATGTCGTAACGAACTCGGCAAGTGCGGTGAAGAGACATGCTTGAGCCAGGCAGTCGCCGTCGATTCCCTCGTGCCGCGCTTCTGCCCACGCTTCCTGCAGAAAGCCGAGCGCCATGCGCTTTTGGTCGCGGTCGGAAATCGGCTCGTGCGCGTAGCTTGAATGATCGGCCGTTGTCATTTTTTTTCCCGTTTCCCCGGCCCGTGAAAACGGGCGCCACCACAACCCAGGAGCGACGTTAGCACGGCATTTTTGGCGCCATAGCGTTCGATAAAGAAAAGGTTAACCGGGGTCGATTGGTTCATGGAGACGCTGCTACTGTTGGAAATATACTGCGTGCGTTTCTGTTTGCCGGCTTTTTGTCAGGGCGGACATGGGGATTGCAAATGTCTGCTTTTGACCCAAAGCGGACATCAAGTTGCTAGCTAATACGTGTGCTGGGAACAACCGGAGAGCAACGGCGATGAGCCAGGACGGGGTCACGATACTTGTCGGCACGACGAAGGGTGCATTCTTAATATCAAGCGAAGGCGAGCGGAAGGGCTGGACAGTTAAGGGGCCATTCTGCGACGGCTGGCCGATCAATCACATCATCGGTGATCCTGTCACCGGATTGTTATGGGCCGGGGGTGGCGGCGAATGGCACGGCGCGGGTGTGTGGCGTTCTGAAGACTTGGGCGCAACCTGGGACGTTGCAAGGCTCACAAAAGGACAGATCGATGACTGGGCGGCCAACGATCCGCAGCTTGCCGCAATGATGAACTGGACTAAGAAGCCGTTGCAGTTTGCAGATCAGTTCTCGCAAATCTGGTCGCTCGGCTACGCCCACGGCGTGTTGTATGCCGGAACCAAACCGGCAAGATTGCTCTCAAGCCGGAACGGCGGCAAAAATTGGGAAGAAGTGCAAGGTTTGCGAGACCATCCGTCTGCCGACAGTTGGAATCCTGGCGGTGCGGGATTGGTATTGCATACGATCTTGTTTGATCCAGCAAATGCCAAAAAGCTCTGGATCGGGATTTCGGCGGCCGGCGTCTTTGCGACTGAGGATGGCGGCGGGACCTGGGAACGTCGCAACCGACTATCAAATACGGAGCCCAGCACTGAACACAGCCATCCCGCGGCGCCCCGCGACGGTGAGATCGGACATTGCGTCCACAACATAATGCGGGCACCAGGTGCCGCTGATTTGCTTTACCAGCAAAATCATCATGGCGTCTGGCGTTCTGCCGATGGCGGTCGGAGTTGGGACGATATCACGCGTGGTCTTCCGTCAACATTCGGGTTTCCGATCTGCGTTCATCCACGAGACCCGGAAACCATCTGGACTGTGCCTTTGAACGGTGACACGGCGGGCCGTTTTCCGCCCAATGCCGCTGCGGCTGTGTGGCGCTCGAGAGACGGCGGCGAGACCTGGCAGGCCATGCGGGATGGATTGCCTCAGGAAGCCTGCTACTTCACCGTTCTTAGGCAGGCCATGGCGCGTGACGAACGCAAGCCGGTGGGGCTCTACTTCGGGACCAATAGCGGCTCTGTCTTTGCCAGTATCGACGAGGGTGAGAGCTGGCACGAGGCCGCGCGGCATCTCCCGACTATCCTGAGCATCGAAGCGCTCGATCGCGGGTAGTCAAGGATCGCAACAAGTTCGCGACGCAAATGTCCGCTTATGGCCGGCCGCTAGTTGGCATATCGCGCGGTGATATCGCGGGCGATCTTGGCGCCTTCGTCGAGATAGCGGCGAATTGCGATGTTGGCCGCCGGCGTGCAAGTGCGGTAGGTCTGCTGGAACCCGCGGTAGCCGCGATTGAAGCTCGCGACGATCTTCCGCCGCCGGTCGCCGCCCGGCGCCTCGGCGTCGAGCAGGGCTTGCATCTCATTGCGCCACTTCTGGCCCTCGTTGGCCCCGCAAATCGAACGCAGATAATGGAGCGCGCCCATGATCTCGCCGAGCCGCTGCAGGTCGTTGTCAAACGGCGCCGGTGTATCGCTCTGGGCATGCGCGGGCAGGCTGAGAGACAGCAGCACGGAACCTATGGTGAGAAGTCTTTTCACGCGATAGCTCAAGATCCCCGGGGCGATGGTATGCATTGGCTTGACGGCAATCGCAAGGCGGATCACCGCGTGGCCAGCAACGTTGCTGCGGTGGTCACAATCTCGGCCAGGCCGTCGGTGGTGCGGTAATTTCCGAGCTCGGGTGGATCGAGCCAGCGTGAATCGTCGAGTTCGTCACTGAGCACGGGTTCGCCTGCCAGCCAGCGCGCGGCAAAACATAAAATGACGAAGTGCCGCTCGACTTTTCCCTGATTGTCGCGCGCGATCACCTCACGATGCCCGGCAAGTGCGACAAGCTCGATCGAAAGCGAGGTCTCTTCGCGCACTTCGCGGATGACCGCGTCGGCAAGCATTTCACCGGCTTCGACCACGCCGCCCGGCAGGGTGTACAGATTGAGCGCCGGTTTGCGCGCCCGCCGCACCACGAGCACTTTTCCGTTTCGGAAAATGGCGGCGCTGACTGCCAAATAGGGGCGTTGCGGGTAGGTTCGCTCGTCGGCCACGCGGTCTATCGTTTCATCAACCTGTCGACGACATCCTGCGGCGAAGGGGCATTATCTCCGACTGACTCACCGTTGATGATCGCGCCGGCGCGCGCGATCAACGGCTTCAGCCAGCCGATGGCATTGCCTGCAAGCGCCGCAACTGTTTCGGGGCGCCGGTCGACATCGTCCATGGCAGCCCGGGTTGCCTCTAGCACGATCGTCATTGTGACAGCCAGTGTGTCGAGCGTGTTTCTGACATCCGGATTAGCCTTGTCGTAGGCGGAGATCGCGAGATCGCGCGTCTTGAAACGCGAAAGACGGAAATGCTCCCGGTAGCTCATCGGCTCCCAGGCGAGGAAATCGTCGCGGAATTCCGGACAGCTCGACAGCATGTCCAGCAACATGACGGCTTCGTTGAAGCGGTTGAGATAATCGGTCGCGAGTTCCCGTCGTCGGATTGATGCGGGCGTCGGTCAACGCCAACCTCTCGGCATCGGGGGTCTCGACCGACGCCTGGCTGGCATCGGCACCGTTCCGATATGTCATAAAGACCCCATCGCCGAAATCCTTTGGCCCGCCAGTGTTATGATCGCGAGTTAAATTGCTCTTACGTTTTTGGCCAGTTCAATGTTTTTCGGCTCGATTAGAAGTGCTCAATTAAGAGCCGCTTTTCCCACCCAAAGCCCGCATGGCCATTTGCATTCCATAGTGACAAACGATGAATGACCCCAGCTCCATGATCTGCGCTTCGGTCCAGTGTTTCTTAAGATTATCGTAGAACGCCTTATCTATTTGGCTGTGGTCGAGATAGAGTATGTCGGCGAACCGCAATGCCCATTTTTCCGCCTCACTGAATTCCTTTAAATCGTCCTCATACTGGTTGCATCCCTCGTCGATGCGCTGTTCGGTCAGGCCCATCCCCTGAGCTTTGCGCGAGCGAAGGGATGCGAAATATTTCTCGTTGGCAAAGCGCGCGAGCAGCACGCGTATGATTTCCTTCAGTCGGTGATCGACATTGCCTTGCGTGTGGCTGATCAGCAAAGCACGCATGATCGGCTTGGCCTGTTCCGGGGCCCGCCAAATGATGCGTGGAAACAAATCGTCCGGTACGCCGACGGCACGAGCCTGTGACATGAGCTCGAGCATTTCGGGATCGGTAATGGCCTCAAGGGGCAGCGGTGTGACATATGTCATTTTGCACCTTGCGCCTTGAGAGAGGAGGGAGCACCGCCGTAAAGTTTTTCCGACTCCTCTTGGGTCAACAACTGACCTTCCGGCGAGAACAGCGGATAGAACTTGAGCGATCCGAAAAATGTGTGGAAGCCCAGGTTCATTCCGATGAACAAGGCAAGTTCGACGATCTCATCGTCACTGTAGTGCTGTCTCAGTCTGTCGAAGAACGCAGCGTCCACCGCGTCGGGGTTTGTGCTCATGAGCTCGCTATAGAGCAGAGCGATCTTCTCTGCTTCGGAATAGCGGTCGCTGTCTCCATAGCTCTCGATGCCTTCGTCGAGCAGTTCTTCGGATAGTCCTTGTCGCTTCGCCGAAGCAGATCGGACATTTCCTCAATAACTGCAGGACACCGCTCGCGATAGCTGAACGCGAATGACTTCTTTCAGCTTGTGCGGAATGCGGCCCTTGTTGAAGACGGAGTCCCAGGCGACGAACATGGCCTCGCACAGGTCGATATTGTGCCCCATCATCGCGTGGAAGCCCGGATCGGGCGCGCGGTGCTCCAGGCACTTATCGATATATGGCCGAAGCTTGGTGTTCCGAAGCTGCTCGATATCAAGCATTGTGATGTTCGGCATGGCGTCTTCCATACTTTGTGGCGCGGTAGAAATTGTTAGACCAG
The DNA here is from genome assembly GCA_963831515.1 of uncultured Alphaproteobacteria bacterium. Taxonomy (GTDB): domain Bacteria; phylum Pseudomonadota; class Alphaproteobacteria; order Rhizobiales; family Xanthobacteraceae; genus Pseudolabrys. The sequence goes on from CAWHQL010000011.1 coordinate 152,970, forward strand.
ATTTCTGGTCGATTGTGACGGCTTTCTTTTCAGAAATCCGCTCTTAAATTGCCTATACGTGACAAGTGAGGTTTGACTATGTGCGGCCGCTATGCGGTGACTTCGGCTCCGGAGGCGATCCGCGCGCTATTCGGCTATCCCGAGCAGCCCAATTTCCCTCCGCGCTACAATGTCGCCCCGACACAGCCGATCGCCATTGTCCGGTTGATGGATGGCAAGCGGCAGTTCGCGCTGGTGCGTTGGGGGCTGCTGCCATCCTGGGTGAAGGACCCCAAGGATTTCACTTTAGTCATCAATGCGCGTGGAGAGTCGGTCACGGACAAACCGGCTTTCAGCGCGGCGATGAAGCGGCGGCGCTGCCTCGTACCCGCAGACGGATTCTATGAATGGAAGGCAATCGGCGCGAGCAAGCAACCTTATTACGTGCGTGCAAAGTCGGGGACACCGCTGGCATTCGCCGGGCTATGGGAAACCTGGACCGGCCCCAATGGGGAAGAAATGGAAACCGCGGCGATCGTAACGACGCGCGCCAATCACACGCTTGCTGACATCCATGAGCGCATGCCGGTCGTTGTATCGCCGGACGCGTTCAATTTGTGGCTGGATTGCGCCAATGTCGACGACAAGACCGCCGCCAGTTTGATTGCGCCTGCGCCTGACGATCTGCTGGAAGCTTACGAGGTATCTACTGCCGTCAACCGCACGGCCAATGATGCCCCGAAATTGATCGAGCGGAATTTCGAACCTGTCAGAGCTCAGGCGGGTGCTGAATCGACTGCGGCTCGCCGGGCGACGAAACCGGCGAAAAAGGACGACGGGCAGGGGGTGTTATTTTGAGCACTGGCCCGGAACCTATCCGGGGCAGCCGCATCTAACATCTCAGAACGGAGAGCACTGTTTATGTCGGTGACCCAGGCGCAGCAGGTCAAGGCCGAAAGCCTCAGCGATGAGGAGCTTGTGAGTCTTGCGCGCCAGCGCGATGAAGCCGCGGTTCGTACCATAACCACGCGGTACAACCGGCGTCTGTTTCGCATTGCGCGCAGCATCTTGCGCAATGACGCGGAAGCCGAGGATGTCGTGCAGGAAACTTACGTGCGCGCGTTTACCGGCCTCGACATGTTCCGGGGCGACGCTGCTTTCGGCACCTGGATCACTCGCATCGCCATGAACGAGGCCCTGGGCCGATTGCGCCGTAGAAAACCGACAGTCGACTGGGAGACCTACGGCGAGAACCGCCACCAGGCGGAGATAATTCATTTTCCGGCCTCGGCGGCCAGCAACGATCCGGAGAAAACCATGGCGCAGGGCCAAGTACGTGCGGTGCTTGAACAGGCGATCGATCAGCTTCCCGATGCCTTCCGCGCTGTCTTCGTTGCACGCATTGTCGAAGGGATGAGCGTGGAGGAAACCGCCGATCTGTTCGGTCTGCGGGCTGAGACCGTCAAGACGCGGCTGCATCGCGCTCGGGTCCTCCTGCGCGCGGAGCTCGACAAGCAGCTTGGTCCGGCACTCACGTCCAGTTTCCCCTTCGGCGGCCGACGGTGCGAGCGCATGACGGAAATCGTCGTTCAGCGCATCTGCTTGGCCTAACTGCCGGGAACCTCCGGCGTCCTCCTGCATCCAATCACTGCTGATGCACGGCACGGCCCGACGGCCGACGAATGGAGGTTCATCATGATTGCTAAATTGACCGCAGGTCTTGTAACAAGTCTTGCAACAAGTCTTGCTACGCTTTGCCTGCTGAGCGCGCCAGTATTTGCGCAAGGTGCGGCCAAGCCGACCGATCCGCAAATCGCACATATTGCCTACACGGCGGGCCAACTCGATATCGAGGCTGCCAAGCAGGCGCTGGAAAAATCAAAAGCCAAGGAAGTCCGCGATTTCGCGCAGGACATGGTTCGTGACCATACTGAAGTGAACAAGCAGGCGCTTGCCTTGGTCGGAAAGCTGAAGGTGAAGCCGGAAGACAACGACACCAGCCGCGCACTGACCAAGCAGGCAGCAGCCAAGCGAGACGAGCTTGCGAAACTCAACGGTGCCGCGTTTGACAAGGCCTATGTCGCCAATGAGGTGGCCTACCACAAGACCGTGAATGGAGCGCTTGAGACCACACTCATTCCCTCGGCCAGCAATGGCGAACTCAAAGGTCTGCTGCAGACCGGCCTAAAAATTTTCCAGGGTCACCAGCAGCACGCCGAACATGTCGCGGCCGACCTGAAGTAAGCAGGAACTCCGCCATGACGCCGAAACGGATCGCCCTTATCGCCTCCGCAGTGTTGGGCTTCTCCGTTTCGGCGCGGGCGGAGACGATACAGATCACGATCGACAAGCTTGTTTTCACACCTGCAGAAGTGAGCGTGAAGGTTGGCGATACCATCGAGTGGATCAACAAGGATGCGCTCGTGCACACCGCGACGGCCACAAGCGGCGACTGGAATGTCAACATTCCGGGAAACCAGCGCGGACAGATCGTGCTGAAGAAACCGGGCGCAGCCGACTACTACTGCAAGCTTCATCCCAACATGAAGGGGCGGATTGTCGTAGCGCCTTGAAGCGCGGCTAGAGCACCTTGCCCGGATTGAGGATGCCGTTGGGGTCGAGCATGCGTTTGAGACCGCGCATGAGCTCCAAAGCGACGGGATCCTTCACCTTCGGCAGCGAGTCGCGCTTGAGCTTGCCGATGCCGTGTTCGGCCGAGATCGAGCCACCGTACTTCAACACGATCTTGTTGACGGCATCGTTCACTTCGCCCCACCGGGCAAGAAACTGCGCAGTGTCAGCGCCGATCGGCTGGCTGACGTTGAAATGCACATTGCCATCGCCGAGGTGGCCAAACGGGACTGGCCGACATCCGGGGACAATCGCTTTGGCGGCCGCGCTCGCTTCTTCGAGAAATTGCGGGACAACAGCGACCGGAACAGACACGTCGGCCTTGATCGATCCGCCTTCGGGCTTCTGGACTTCCGGCAGGACATGCCGCATGTGCCAAAAGGCCTTTGCCTGATCGAGGCTTGACGCGATCGTCGCATCTTCAACAAGCCTTTGCGCGCTGCCATCCGCAAGTAGTTGCTCGACGCTCTCGCGCAGCCCGTCGCCGTGCTGGGACGACACTTCCATCAGCACGTACCAGGGGTGTCGTTTTGTGAGGGGATCGCGCACGCCGTGGGCGTGCTTGATGGCGAAGTCCACCACATCGCGGACGATCAACTCAAAACTCGTCACCGTGCCGCCGACGCGCGCCTGCGCCAGGTTGAGCAGTTTCACGGCGGCGGCCGGCGAGGGCACTGCAATGAACGCTGTTTCCACTGCGCGCGGACGCGGGAACAGCTTGACGACAGCGGCCGTGATGATCCCGAGCGTGCCTTCGGCGCCGACGAAAATATGGCGCAGATCGTAGCCGGTGTTGTTCTTCTTGAGCTTCGATAGAAGGTTCATGATGCGGCCGTCGGCCAGCACAACTTCGAGCCCCAGCACGAGATCGCGCGCGATACCGTAGGCCACGGCACCCGTGCCGCCCGCATTGGTGGAAAGATTTCCGCCCATGGTGCAGCTGCCTTCGGCTCCCAGCGAAAGCGGAAACAGGCGGTCGACTGCCGCTGCGGCCTCCTGCGCTTTCGCCAACACTACGCCGGCTTCGCAGGTCATTGCATTCGAAGCAGGATCGACTTCCCGAATTTTGTCGAGCCGGGTCAGCGAAAGGATCAACTCGCCATCGAATGGGATCTGGCCGCCAACGAGCCCGGTGTTGCCGCCTTGCGGCACCAGCGGGGTCTTGGTCTCGTTGGCCAGTTTGAGGATTGCCTGCACCTCACCGACCGAACCCGGCCGCAGCAACATCGACGAGCGGCCATGGTAGAGGCCACGGCCTTCGACGAGAAAAGGCTCAAGGGCAGCGGGATCGGTGATCGCATATTTGTCGCCGACGATTGCTGCAAAGCGCGGCAGAAGATCGGGCGATGGCGCGCGGCGCAATTGTTCGTTCATGTCAGGTTACCGTTTTGGCGCCGCGGCCCGCTTGAGGCGGTCGTTGATGGCCTCGCCCAGTCCATCGTACGGCACTTTCATTACCGCGATGCGCTTTGCCCCGGAAGCGTCCAGCGCGCGCAAATGCGAGAAAAGGTTCGCCGCGGCTTCGATGAGGTCGCCGCGTGGCGACAGGTTGAACGCTGTGCCGGAAAAGGATGGCGCAGGACCGAAGGCGAGGAGTGCTTCGCCGGGCTGCGCGCCATCGGCGTTAAGGCGCAGTGCCGCCTTCGGTGAATAGTGGGAGGTCAGCATCCCCGGCGCTATCGGCGCGTCGTCGGCCGGAGAAGCCGTCGCCAACGCGGCGCCCAGCACGCGTTCGATCGCCTCGCGGGCGATGCCGCCCGGCCGCAGCAAAGTGGGCTCGTCGGTGCAGGACACGATTGTCGATTCCAGGCCCACCTCGCACGGACCGGCATCGATGACGAGATCGACGCGCCCGCGCAGATCGGCGAGCACGTGTGTCGCGCTCGTTGGCGAAACATGTCCTGAGCGATTGGCCGATGGCGCGACGATCGGACGATGGAAGGCTTCGAGCAGCGCGTGGGCAATCGGATGCGCCGGCACGCGCACCGCGACCGTATCGAGACCGGCGAGCGCGAGATCGGCGACACCGCAATCCGGCTGCTTCGCAAGCACCAGGGTGAGGGGTCCCGGCCAGAACGCCGCGGCAAGTTTGTCGGCGGCGGGAGTAAACACGCCCACGCGCCGGGCGGCGTCGACATTCGCAACGTGCGCGATCAAAGGATTGAACGAAGGGCGCCCCTTGGCCGCGTACAGCCGCGCCACGGTTTCGCCATTACCGGCATCGGCGCCGAGCCCGTAAACGGTCTCGGTCGGAAACGCGACAAGACCACCCGCCGCGAGGCTGCGCGCGGCCGCCTCGATCGCGTCCCGATCGGCCTTTAAAACGCGTGTTCCGGGTTGGGCCGTCATTGCCTTTCTCAAGCTTGCGTTTAGGGACGCCGGGGTTATAAGACCGGCCTTCAGTCGGAGTGTAGCGCAGTCTGGTAGCGCACCACGTTCGGGACGTGGGGGTCGCAGGTTCAAATCCTGCCACTCCGACCAGAAACAACACAACAATCTCAAACGTTTATAGCAGGCCCTCGGCGGCTATGTAGTGGCGGGGTTCCGATCGTGGCCCCGAGGTCCACTTCGATGCCGTGCTTAACGCGCGCTTACTTCCGGCGCGACCCTCCCCCCACGATGGACAAGGGGTGGGTACTTGCTCACGTGAAGAGGTGGTCAGCGAAAATATCTAGGCCTGAAAAACCACTCTTTGGTTTGGTTACCAATTATGCATTTGTGGCGGCATTCTTGCAATGGCATAAAGTTGCACTAAGCTATTGATATAAGTGGATAATATATTAAATTGAACTCTTGACATTTGTCAGAAGTTATACTATGTTTCTGACAGAAAGTAACAGCCATGCGAAACCTATCTAGACGTATTTCAAAACATGCTTCTCGGGTCTCGGAAGGGACACCTGTCAGTGCAAAGCAACTGCTGCACCTTGGTAGTCGTGCCGCCGTTGACCAGGCCCTGTCGCGTCTCGCCCGTCGGGGCAAACTCATGCGCGTGAGCCGAGGTATTTATGTTCGGCCGGTTCGTTCGCGATTTGGGTTGCGTGCCCCGAGTCCAGAAAAAGTCGTGCGAAAAATCGCAGCGTCACGTGGCGAAACAATCGCCCGTCATGGGGCAGCCGCGGCGAATGCTCTTGGCTTAACGACTCAAGTTCCGACCCGCATGGTCTATCTTACCTCGGGTCCCAGCCGTCATCTCAAATTGGGAGCGGAGGTCGTCGAACTCAAGCATGCGCCGTCGTGGCAATTTGCTTTGCCAGAGCATACGGGCGATGTGGTTCGATCACTTGCCTGGCTAGGTCCAGATCAAGCTTCGACTACCTTAGCAGAACTTAGCCCATCGGAACGGAAGGGACTTGGTGCAAATCGCCAACGACTACCTGGTTGGCTAGCAAGTGCAGTCAGCGAAACATTATGATCCGATGGCTGATAAGTTTCTAAGTCTTTCTAGAAAAGACCGCCTCGAAGCATTGCAAGTTGCAGCAAGTGCTTCGGGGCGGCCAGTTTATTTTTTGGATAAAGATGTTTGGGTGGTTTCAATTCTCGAAAGTCTATTTACGGCGCCGTTCGGTAAGGATCTAGTCTTCAAAGGAGGCACATCGCTATCAAAAGCGTACAAGGTAATTCGACGTTTTTCTGAAGATATCGATCTTACATACGACATCCGAGCTCTAATCCCTGAACTTGTCAAAGATTTACCCGAGGCTCTGCCACCTAATCGCAGTCAGGCAGACAAATGGCGGGATGCCATCTATCAGCGCTTACCCGAATGGCTGAAAGATAAAGTAACGCCAGTCATAACAAAACATCTTGAGAGTGGAGGGGCCGGGGCAAAGATTCGTTTGGATAAGCAAAAGATCATTGTGGACTATCAGCCTCTCGCAGAGGGTACACCCTATATTGGTCCGAGAGTCACACTTGATTTTGGAGCTCGGTCGACGGGCGAGCCGGCTGAGACGCGCCAAGTTACGTGCGATGCAGCAGACCATGTTGGTTTGCTGTTTCCTACCGCAACGCCCAATGTCATGCTCGCTCAACGCACATTCTACGAAAAAGCAACGGCAGCGCACGTCTACTGCCTGCAAGGAAAACTAGAAAAAGCTGATCGTTATTCGCGGCATTGGCACGATCTCACTCGGCTTGATGCCTCCGGACACGCAAAAAAAGCTTTGGCAGATCGCGGCCTAGCAATGGCCGTTGCCCGGCATAAGAACGTGTTTTTTCGGGAAAACGATTCGACCGGCAAACAAATCAACTATGAGGTTGCTCTTTCGGGTTCGCTAAAGTTGGTGCCGGAGAGCGATGCGCGAAAAGCTCTAGGTGCTGATTATGCAAAAATGGTGGGTGAGCGCATTTTGCTTGATGAAGCGGAGCCCTTTGACAAACTGATGGAGCGATGTCGCGATTTACAGCAGCGTGTCAATGAGCAATTGAAAGGGTGATTGGTTTAGCCGTTCTTAGTCCAACCGTATTTCTCTTTCAGTTCCTTGGCAATCGCATCGAAATCGTCTGCCATCGGCGGCTCATCACACCCTGATGCGCCCACTTGAGAACCGCGCGTGCGTGATTGTTATAACCAGCTCCCCACCATAACCTCCATTATCCTAGGAAGCGCGGATCGGCCTTCGATAAAAGCCACGAGCGACGGTGGTGGGCAGCGGCTACTGAAGCCACCCGAAGGGACATAGCGCTGGAAGATCTTCATGAGCTCGATGCAGTCCATCTGCAGATCAGCTGGCTTGCAGCACTGGGCATAGCGTCGCGTCTCCGAACCGCAGCCGCAAAGCTCGTCATCTCTTCCTTCTCTCAGCCTGTACCAAGCCTGTGCTCGGGGGTCGGCCCCGTACAGGGCGTATTGTTTTCCCGGCCAGCGTCCGAAAACTTCGAGGTGTAAATGGCGAAGTGCCCACACGGTATAAAGGTCAAGCAACGTCCTGAGGTCACCACCCTCAGACCAAGCGCCCTCATCCGGTGAAAAGGCGCAGATGGAGCCATCTCCAAAATTGGTGTGCCTCGGGCCGATCCAAGCCGATTGGTCCGCAGCCGTCCAAAATGCCCAAGATCGCGGCCCTGGGCCTGATCGGTAGGGAAGAGCTACCAAAAACAGGGCTTCTCGATCCAAGCCCGGTAGGACCGAGCTTTTTGCGAGAAGCCACATTCCATTTTCGTCTGCGACTTTCCTCAGGGTGGGATAAGCCGCCGTAAGTCGTGTCACTTGGTTTTCGTAAGCGGCGCCAAGTACATCGCCGCTGATCCGTGGTGCGGCACCGGTCGGCCGTGATCTACAGGGCGGCCCTTTCCGTCTGGCGGGCCTTTGCCGTGATTGGGCTGCGGGTCCTCTCTTTGTCGTCGCTCATCATCATTCTCCATTGCTAGGATTGCGGTTAAGGACTTCTGATCGAGGGTGACCAGTCCGTGGGTATGCACGCGAAGAAGTCGGTGCTCATCCAGGGCGGCTCCGAACTGCTGCAGCAAGGCTCGGCTCTCGAACTCCAAGCTTTTCCCAACTGCACTAACAGCTGCGCTGCTTGGTATCGCTTGCACATTCCGATCCGGGTTTTATCGATAGCCAACTGGCCCTGCCCAATATGCCGGGGGCAGCGACCATTTCGGACACGAAATTTTTCCTAGATTCTTGTCCGAAAGGGTGCCGTATGCCGGCATAGTGTGGAATCCAGGCCATGGATGACGCAAGCGATCCTCTCGTTGCCGGCGAACGCCCTCAGCCGGAAATCAAGCACCTTGCTCCTGACGAGGTGCTGAAGCGGATTGATTCGCTGACGTCTGAAGATAAGAGAAGGCTCAAGCTCATCGAGCTGCGGCGGTTGTCGGGCACGGACTTTCAGGAGGGCCTCCTCTATCAGGAGGCCCTCTGCCAGGCTCTCTTGAGCGAACGGCACTGCCCTTGCGACGTTTCCTTCGTCGCGTTCCTCGCGCAATCGATGCGCAGCATCGCGTCGCATCGGCGCGCGGAGCTTGCTCGGCAGATTCCGATGGAGAAGGACGACGAGACAGGAAAGCGCGTGGATGTGCCGATCGCGGCGGACCAGCTGGATCCCGAGGAGATGCTTATCGAGCAGGAAGCAGCCGACGTGGTGGCCGAGATCTACAAACTGCTTCAAGGCGACGAAGAGGCGCAGTTGACCATACTCGCCATCGCCGATGGCAGGAAAGGGAAGGAGCTACGCGACGAGCTCGGGGTCGACCAAGCCCGTTTCGATTACGTCATGAAACGCATCAGACGCGCCGTGGCCAAGAAGTATCCGAAAGGGTGGCCCACATGATTAGCAAGCGCAGATCAACCGACGAACTCCGTGATTTGAGCGACGAGATAGACGAAAGCATTCTCGACGCCTCGGACACCGATGTAACCGAAGAACTAGCGTCGCTCGGCGTCGACCCGGAAAACGTTGCGGCAGAAATGGACGCGATCGCACGGGAGGCCAAGCGAATGGCAGGGAAATCTCGTCTAGCGGGCGCCAAAGAAGCGGTAGCGGCCTTCAGCAGCAAGCGGCCGAACGCGGCGCAATCCGACAGGTCGGTCCTCCAGGCCAAATTTCAGAAGATGCGGTCGGGAGGATCAGGCAACAACGACGGCCTCATGTTAGCGGCGCGAAAGGGCAAGCAAATCTCTTCGAAAGATGAAGACGGAGCGCTTGATGATCTTGCGCAGTTGGAGGCGCTTGAGTCCGAGGATCCCGAGGCTTCGAAAGAATGACGGTTGCCCTGACAGCCGCCGAACGCATCCTGCAGTCGCTTGGCATCGAAGATCCGAAGGAAATCGATCTCGAAGCAATAGCCTGGACGCAGGGCGCTGCAGTCAACTACCGCCCCCTCGACGGCTGCGAAGCAAGGATCATCGGGTCGCGACGCAAAGCGGTCATTTCAGTAAACAGCCGAAGCCCGGAGAAGCGTCGCCGGTTCTCGCTGGGCCATGAACTCGGTCATTGGCACCACCATCGCGGTCAAATTCTTTTTTGCGGCAAGGACGACATCGGCAACTTTTCAAACGACGCGCTCAATCCCGAACGGCAGGCCGACACATTCGCCTCGGATTTGATCCTTCCTAAGTATCTTCTCATTCCACGAATCCAGAAGCTGAAGAGAGTGACCTTGGATGCCGCCCGTGAAGTGTCCGACGAGTTCTACGCCAGCCTTACGGCAACCTTGCTCAAGATAGCGCTCTCGGACGAGTTTCCGATAGTGATCGCGTGCTACAACAAGACCAAGCGTCGATGGTTCGAGAGAGCGCCAATGATCCAACCTTGGTGGCTCCCCCTGAGAGCCTTGGATCGGCAGACCTTTGCAGCAGATATGCTGTTTAATGGCGCTGCAGAAGAGAATTTTCCCCGTAAAATGCCTGCGGACGCGTGGTTCGATTTCAAAGGGTCCGATCGGTTCGAGGTCACGGAGCAGTCGTTCTCGCTTCCCGACGAAGAGATCATGACGTTGCTCACTTTGCCGAATGAAGCTGTGGCATGAGCCTTTCGGCGGACTAAAAGGCGCACTCAGTTTGGCTATGTCCTATTGGAAATCATCGAGAAACTCTGACACCGGCTTCACGCCCGTGACTAGAAGGTGATCCCGCGCACGGGAGCAGGCCACATAAAGCAAGTGGCGCGAAGTTCTACGCGCCCGCCACCACGAAGCGGCAGGACGCCGAACGCCAATTCCAAGAGTGGTGGTCCGAAGTAGGCACGAGGACCCACATCAACACTGGCGTAGAGCTTGAGGATTTGGTTGGGCAAGCGCAGACCGAAAGCGCCGCACGTATCGACCTCGACATGCAACTTGCACGTCGATCTGCCGTGACACAGTTTGGCGAGCCATTAGCGGACATTCGCGACTTGAAAATCACGCTAACCGGATACCGCACGCATAGCTTGTCATCAAAAAGTTCCACAACTAGAGTATGAGTACCGTAGGACGGCAAAATGCCGGACCCGGTTTCATCAGGGAGGGCGTTGAACAATGGCTATTCACAAGAAGGTTCGGCACCATGGCGGCAACACATCCGACGCGGCCCTGCCAAGTTTCTCCTACGACCCTAGCAAACTCGCGCCAGTTATCGTCGCCATGTGGAACGATGGCGCGTATCCCAATTGCCCCGCATTAGAACGAAAACCCGACGGCACCCCAACGGCCGCGGCCATTGCCGCTGCCAAAGCCCTTATTAATGTCCCTTTTAACGCCGGGCCACCCCCTACGGGAACGGACCTCAATCTGGAAAAGCCCGTCATCATCACAGAAGCTGAACACGACAATGGCTGGTATATGGAGGATGACAAAGAGGTCGTCTTTGTACTTCCGAACAAGCCCCGAGTAGTGCAAAACCCCGCGTCGACCGCAGCACAGCTTCTCGCAACGGCAAAATTGCTCATGGCTTGCACGCCGAACGGAATCTAGCGCGAAGCACTCTCAGCTCAGTAATGACTGCTACCTGCGCTGGGACCAATCGAGTTTCCTCCGGGACGCTTCACGTGCGCCGAGTGAAGCAGGGCACTCCCAGCACACGTCCGATTCTCGGGGACGAGTTGCGGGCATTGAGGCGGCTCAAGCGCGAACAGCTCACGTCGGAACGCGGGGGGACCCTTTAGCGCCGCTGGGTTCGCCCGCATGGTCGAGAGGGCCGCGGTCGAAGCTAAGCTCGCCGTCAAAGCGCATCCGCACATGCTGAGGCACGCGTGTGGCTATGCGTTGGCGAAAAAGGGACACGATACGAGGGCATTGCAAGCCTATCTCGGACATCGCAACATCCAGCATACCGTGCGCTACACTGAACTTTCGCCGGCACGATTTAGGGATTTCTGGCGCGACTGACGCCTTGCCCGTATGGAACGCAAAATATTCTCGCCGTCGTACGTGTTCGCGCGCTGGGCGTACTCGGAAATTACGGAGGGCGCCCTAAAGGACGGCTATGACGGCGTACCCGGGATTGAAGAACTTCGTCGCAAGCGCGGTGAACGCGTTCCACTCAAGTCGCTTTCATCGGAAGACCATTTTGCGCTTGCAGAGGCCTGTGTAACGGCGCGCCCGATGCTGCTAGGCCCCGCCGCTGGTCTCGACGGATTTGAAAAGCGGACCATTACGAAAGTACAGCTAGCCGCAGCGCTTGTAGCACCTACGGTCGCGTGGGTGGAATTGCAGGGTCAGTTTGCTCCGTTTGAAATCTTTATGAACTTGCCGCCGCCGGCAAGCCAAAAGGATGCGAGAAACGTTAAGGAGAATCCGAACGGATACCTGCCTCCGGAAGACCCGATTACGTTTGGGCGCCTTGGCGGCAGTCTGGTTCTATTGGACGGCTATCATCGAGCGGCCGCGTTTTGGAAATTTGCTCCGGCCAGTGCGACACTTGAAGCGTTTGTCCCGCCGCCTTTCCCCGGCTCACAACTTCGCTAACACATCCGGCCACAGTCTGAATGCCTCTGCCCTGAGAACATCAAGGTTGGTGCGCTCGAAGGAATGCTCGTAGGTTACTGTGCTAATAACTAGGTCTGCTTCACCGCCGACAACCATGGGTCCGAGTTCAGCCGTAACGCCGCTGTCACTCGACTGCCGGTGTACGTGGGCAACAAGCCCATCAAAGTAAAAACGAAAGATAGGAATTTTTTGGTCGCGGCCGCCATCGACGGACGGCACAATCTTTATTTGCGCGAGGGGCACTAGATTGTGGATCACACCCAAAGTGGAGATTTGAGTTAGCATCGCGGGGTAAAACGAAGGAGGCTCAGGGTTCTCATTCAATAACATCTGCCGGAGATTTTCGAGGTCTTCGGATGGGAGTACGACTTCCCCGAACTCGAACCTATTGCTCGCCGCCGCGCGCCAAAGGAGGCTCAAGAAGAACAGACGCAGTCTCTTGGGGTTTGAAATCTTAACCTTTCGCAGCCCCCAAGGAGTGCCCGGTATTCTATCGCCGTCCTGAAGGTCGCTGGCGGAGCCCCACCCGCTCCAAATCAGACGGTGCTTTCGCAATTCTCCGATTGCCCATGTATCGAGTTCAGTGAGGATTTCCTCACCATGCTTTGTGACTAACTGGTCGTCGTACCAGCTAGACCAGCGTCTCACCGGACGAGCGGGGTTCCTGTTCTCAATGAACGGTAGGCCGGGCTTTTCTGGTCTCGTCAATGCGTTAGGGATCAGGTGAGCCTTCACGAAGCGTCCGTGCGCACCGGTCAACTTACATATTCCTTTGGCCATGCGCTCTTTCGTGAAATCTGTAACTGGGTGAAATGACTAATCCGAAAATATCCAATATTATAGCACGCTCTTTTCTAGCCCGGCACGCAGATCGAGGAGTTTCGTCGTTCAAAACATCTCACGGATCGTGCCGCGTGGTATGAAGAAATAAGATTTGCGAAACGCCAACAGACGACAGTAACCGCTGCCGGGTTGGCTTTGTTTGGCGGAATTCTGACAGCTTTGCCATCACTCCGGCCGCTCACATTGTTTGAAAAACGGCTCGGGCTTTTTCTCGTACTGGCGATATGGTTTGGATGCGCCCATTACGTACGCGACCTGCGCAATCACCTGACGCAAACGCGGATGCTGCTTGGGGGGAAGAGGGGGGCGCAGCCGGGCGAGGCCGCGACATCACAGTGCTAAATATACTTGCGCTGACGGTTGGTGCGGCGATTATCTGTTACGTACTTTTTCGCGACCCGTCACAACCAGAGTTCGTTTTTATCCAATAAGGCGACGCGTCTTGTTTTGAGTACACATCGCGAGTACACAAAATCAAAACGGCAATCGAAAATCCCTAAGATTTCAATGGTTGAACTACGCGGACGCAAATCCTGCCACTCCGACCATTCGCTTCACTAAGCCGTTCAAGCGGTTAGTGAACTTCCTAAACCTCCGCAAGAACATGAAGAAAGGCTTGGTGGCACCAGTTAGTGCAGGGTGCTTTGGACGTATCGCGCCTGCTTGAGATCGGCGGTTTCAACCCCTTCCTGAAACCAACGATAAATCGGTTCAAGGAGCGCCCGAGCTTCCTCACGCCTTTCTTGCGTCTGCCAGAGTTCTGCGAGGCTTGTGGCAGCGCGCAATTCGAGGGATCTGGCACTTTGCTCACGTGCCACTTCAATTGACTTCTGAAGATAAACTTCAGCTTCGCCAGCCCTCGATGGGTCGAGCGCGAGAAGAATGAGCGCTCTTTGACGTTGCAATTCAGCTTCCCATGATCGCCCGATGACGTCACCAACCTCACTGAGGGCCCGTTCGACAATCGCCAGCGCGCGTTCGTTCTCGTCAGTCCGGGCGTGCACCTCTGCCAGCCAGCTATCCATCATTGGCAGCATGAAACCAACGCTGTTGCGTCGCGCTTCGTCGATCCCCTGTGTTATTTCAACCTGGGCCTCTCCAAGGCGCCCGAGTTCACCGAGGGCTCTGCCTCGTGAAATTCGGGACAAAATCGCATACAGCGAAAACCGCTGTTCCCGAGACATGTCGAAGCTTCGTTCGGCGCTCTCCAGCGCGCGGACGGCATCGCCGCGCATCAGGTGTACGACAGACGTCATGTAGTGAGCGAACGTTACGGTGTAGGGGTGACCAAGAGCCTGGCCCAAGGCGAGCGCTTCCGAGACGCGGGCGAGGGATTGATCCGGGTAGCCCAGAAACCACAGGTCCCAGGACAGCAGCAGCAGCGAGGCCGCTCGCGGCTCCACCATGTACAGGTTGTAGAGCGGCCGTTCTTCCTTGCCAGCCGAAAGCCTGATCGTGTCCTCGAAATGATTAGCTGACGATGCGAAGTCGCCGACGGTCAACAATGTGCTTCCCATCACTCTGTGAGCGACCATCAACAGAACGGGATCGGACAACGCTCGTGCCCGCGAGAGAAATTCGTCGGCCATGGTGAGCGCCTGATCGTTCCTTCCGCCCATCCAGCGATTTCCCCATAAGCCAAACAAGGCCTGGAAATACTCCGGGATGCTGCCGAGCCGCTCGCACAAGGTACGCGCGCGCGAAAACGCTTCGCGGGTCTCCGCGGCCGTATAACCTTTGACAGCGATGAGCGGAATTCCCAGCGCCAGCTGAATGTCGATCTCTTGTTTCGTACGCTCGGGCGTTTCCGGCAAAGCGTTGAGAAGCTGCAAGGCCTTGCGAAAGTTTGCGATCGCTTCGACGTTGGCGGAATGCGCGAGGGCGCGTTGCCCGGACTCGAACCAGTATCGAATAGCCATTTGGTGATTCCCCGCTTCTTGATAATGAAAGGCGAGGACTTCGGGCTGATTTTCAACCAGCCTCCGGAAGTCATGCTCCAGGATTGCCGCAATGTCTGCGTGGATCTGCTGTCGTTTGCTTTTGAGCAAAGAGTCATAGATCGCGTCACGCAACAAAACATGTTTGAAAGCGAAACGGACGGAAGGTGAAATACCGACGCGATAGACGATGTCAGCCTGTTCGAGCAGCGCGAGCGCCGACTGCATATCGTCATCGTCAATTCGTGCTGCAGCGGTCAAGAGATCGTTGGAGAACTCCCGTCCGATCACGGCCGCAATCTGCGCAACCCTGCGGCTCGGGGCAACTCGGTCGAGCCGTTCCATCAGCGCGTCGCTTAGCGTCTCGGGAACCCTGAGCGGTGCCGGCTGTTCCGTGCGCCCGGACGTCTCCTGCAAAGGCGCGCTCAAGGTACTGCTTGTCAGTTCCTCTATGTACAGCGGGACGCCATCGGCCTTTTCGATAATCTGGTCGACCAATTGTTGTGGGATGCTCCCGCCTTTCAGCAGGTCTCGGATCATCGCTTTCACCTCGGTCTGCGATAATCGGGTGAGCGAGTGCGTGGTGATGTTTGCGTGCGCCAGCCATGCCGGTCGGAACTCTGGCCGGCACGATATAATGAGCAACACGCGGGCGTGGCCGATCCGGCTGATGACCAGTTCAAGCAGCTCGAGTGTCGAGGCATCCAGCCAGTGCGCATCCTCGAAGACACAGAGCGTGGGACGTTGCAAAGAAAAAGCCAGGAGAACGTCAACAAGCGTGCTGATCGTCCTGTTCTTTATCTGTTGTGCGGTCAGCTCCGACAGTTCGCGGCTGGTTTCGGTCGAGATGGACAACAATTTGGCAATCAGCAGGAGCGGCTCTTTGGAACCATTGTTCGATTGCGGAAGGTACGCCTGAAGCTTTGCGATCTTTTCCGCGTCGGCTTCACGAGCGGTTAGTTGTGCCGCTTGTTCGATCTGCTCGATTATTGGAAAGAATGCACTTTGGCTGTGATAGGGCGAGCACTGGTAGCGCAACAAGAGATGTGGTTCGTCCTGGATATTCGATATCAATTCGTGAAGAAGCCGTGATTTTCCGACTCCCGGAATCCCCGAAAGCAAGCTCACTTGGCCGTCACCTTCTTTGACTTTCCCCCATCTATCGAGCAGCAAGCGCAGTTCGCTTGACCGTCCAACGAGCGGGGTGAGAGAGCCGGCATGCGCAGCTTCGAATCGGCTGCCAGAACTTTTTGCCGCGAGCACGCGATACACATGAATAGGTTCGGTCACGCCCTTGAGTTCCTGGAGTCCAAGGTCGGACAAATCGAATGCCGCCGATGCGAGACGTTTTGTTGATTCCGAAACGAGTACCGCATTGGGCGCGGCGAGGGTCTGCAGGCGCGCGGCAATATTGGGCGTTTCGCCCACCGCATCCATCGACCAAGAGGTGGCGGTGTTTCCAGGTTCACCGACAACAACTGGCCCGGAGCAAACGCCTACGCGGCAAGCCAGCGTAACCGGTCCTGAAATTTTCATAACGCCAGAAACAATTTCCAGGGCCGCATGGACTGCTCGAATGGCGTCATCCTCGTGTGCGTAGGGCCAACCGAAAAATGCCATCACACCATCGCCGAAATAGCGGGCGACTTCGCCTCCATAGCGTCCGATGGCCGTGCTGCATTCCCGCCGATATGCGTCGATGAGCTTGTGCAGGTCCTCAGGGTCAAGCTTTTCGGAAAGCTGCGTCGAGCCCACCAGGTCGCAGAACATCACCGTGATCTGACGGAATTCGGCCTCACGATGTTGTGCAGGGGAGGTCGCTTCCGCGCCGGTTCGTGCGACCTTCGTTGCGTCGCGCGCTTGCCTCGTTCCCCAGACTTCATCGATGGCCCTGAGTAATCGCTTGCGATGACCCAACGACAGTCCGAGTTTTTCGAGATCGTCTTCGGTCAGATCCGGAAGGACGGAGTAATCGACATGGTGTTCTATGAACGTCTGGGCGTACTGGCCCAGGCCGTGTCCAGCCAGCCACTCGGCTAAATCAGCGGTCGGCCTCGGCATTGCACGGACCTAATTCTTAGCAGGAAGCCTGCCGATATCGCGACACGTTACGCCGGCCTCGTCGTAAGTCAAAAAAACGCAACCGAGACGCGCGCGACCGCGCCTCACACCATGCCAGACTGCGATGACGACTGCGCTAACCGCTCACGCCACAGGTCGAGCCACGTGCCCTTCAACGGTCGCGGAGGCTGAACCACGACCATACGGGAGCGCTTCTCCGATCGCCTTCCGAATCTCTTCGAGCATCTCGGCCTCGGATTTGAGGAGCTCGTGATTGTATCCCTCCGCCAGGAGCAATGACAATTCATACGTCTCCTGTACGACCTTGATGCGGTCATTCGCAGGAAGGGTTGAGACGAACTCGATCGTTTCCGCGACGTGACTGGCCTCGCTGCCAAGGGAGCTGTGGCTTCGCAGGAAGCGGGTCGTATCGATGCCATCCGGGCACAGCGCGCGAACTCTCGCAATATCGGCTTCCTGCTTGAGTGCGGCGATGCGCTCCAAGCTATACGAGTAGCCGATCGAGCCGATCGGGTAGTCTTCGGCGCAGAGATCGTCGAAGCGTTTGCAAAGCGGCTTGATCCCATCGGGAATGTAATTCGCGACGAGCCGCTCGCCCGGCACACCCAGCGCACGCAGATCTTTTAGCGCGAGCCGGTCGTGACCGGTCTCTTCGCGCGCACGTTCTTCGAGGTAGGCCGCGACCTCGGGCCTCCCCATGTCGTTGAAGCGGCTGGCGGCGCGGCGGAGATTTCGCGGCGTATCGACCGATGTGTGATAGGCACCGACGAGGGCAACGATATAACCGGCGACCGTCGGCTCGGGGCGCGCGAGGCGCTTTTCAATTGCGGTGAACGCGAGATTGATCGCGCCGTCGAGCAGCCCGACCGTGCTGCCCGGCGAGCCCACGCCCGTCATGGGCATGGCGAATGGATCTGCGATTTCCTTCGTGCCGTTCGGAGTATGAAACCAAACCTCTCCCGACTCGCGCGCGATGATCGAAATATTGTCCGCAACGTTGACCCATTCCGTGACCAACTGTGCCATTCGAAACTCCCATTTCCGAGTGAACAACAGCCTTATGTCTCGTGGGATGAGTCCAACAGCTTTTCAAACCAGAGACACAAGGTCCTCACGTCATATCGAGCCGTAAACAGCGCTAGATTCCGTTCGGCGTAATCGCCATCAACATCTTCGCCGACTCAAGAAGGGGCTTTCCCGCTATCACACGTCCTATTCTGGGCAACACGAATACGACTCCCGTGTCAGTCGGTATGCCGGCGGTTGCTAAGTGAAAGCCGCCTTCGTATTCATCTTCCGTGACCACGATTGGATGCGCCAGATAGATGCCACGAGCTGCGAGAGCTGCCTTTGCTGCGATCGCGCGTTGCTGAAACGAGCCGTTGGTTAGCTCATCCAGGTCACCGCCCCAGCATTCGACAATCAGTTGTGCAAGGGTGTCGTTTTGGTACGAAAAATCGGCGACCTTATCGTCTAATTGGTTGGCTGCCGTACCTGCCGGGTCGGCGTAAATGCCGCGTTTTTTTTTCGCCACGATTGAACCCTCCCTGAATAAGCAGGTTCGGTAACTACCGTTCTCTGCCTACCAACCAGCTTAAGTTCCAAGTTCCATTGTGGCAAGTTACAATAGAAAAATGGAGATATACTCGCATAGGAGGTAACGGGTTGCCGCAGCAAACGCGGCTTGCGGGTGCTTTGGCAAACTTAGAAGACGACGGCTTTCGTTGCCGCAGATTGAGTACAGCGCGTCAGCCGACAATGGCGCCTAAAAAAGAAGCGGCCCGATAACGCGACGTTATCGGACCGCTGAATTGCAAGCCGGGCTATTGCTTAGCTTCTCCGAGCTTCGACATGACCTCGTCCAGGTTGAAGCTGGCCGCTTTTTGTCGCTGCGGATAGTCCCTGAAAGTCGCCAGGAACTGACCCACGTAATCCTGCGCCGGCACGAGGAGGAAGACGTGGTCGAAAAGCCAGTCGTAGTAGGTGTTCGACGTTATGTCCGCCCTCTCATACGGGTCGGTGCGGAGATTGAAGATCTTCGGGACCCGCAGGTTGGTGAAAGGGTTGGCCCAGAGCAGCAACTGTCCATTGGCCCGCTGCTCCATGAAAACGAACTTCCAATTGTCGTACCGCAGTGCGACCACTTGCTGATCGTCGTTGACGTACAAGAATGACTTCTCGCGGGCTCTTCGTGGCCTGGCCGGTCAGGTAGGGCACGAGATTGAAGCCATCGAGATGCACTTTATAAGTTGCGTCGCCAATCTTGTAGCCGGTACGCAATTTTTCGCTGACCTGCGGATCGCCGGCAACGCCAAGAATGGTTGGCAACATGTCGTGGTGAGCGGCCATTTCATTTGACACCTGGCCCGGCTTAATCTTGCCCGGCCAACGCAGTATCGCCGGCACGCGATAAGCGCCTTCCCAGTTCGTATTCTTCTCGCTGCGGAACGGAGTCATTCCCGCATCCGGCCAAGTGTTCATGTGCGGACCGTTGTCGGTCGAGTACATGACAAAGGTGTTGTTCGCGATACCAAGGTCATCGAGCGCCTTGAGCACCGTGCCGACATTCTTGTCATGATCGATCATGGCGTCGTGGTACGGGCCCTGCCAGCGGCCGGCCTGACCGACGCTCTCCGGCTTCGTATGGGTGCGCAAGTGCATGTGGGTGAAGTTTACCCAAACGAAGAACGGCCTGTTCGCAGTTGCCTGTCGCTTGATGAAATCGGCGGCGCGACCTGCGATATCGTCGTCGACAGTTTCCATCCGCTTCTTGGTGAGCGGACCTGTGTCGGTGCAAGTCTGCTTGCCGACTTTTCCGAAGCGTGGGTCGACGGTTGGATCGTCCCTATTGGAAGCTTTGCAGTCCAACACCCCACGCGGACCGTACTTGGCCTTGAATGCCGGATCTTTCGGGTAGTCCGGTAACTCGGGCTCTTCCTCCGCGTTCAAGTGATAAAGATTGCCGTAGAATTCGTCGAAGCCATGCACGGTCGGCAAAAATTCATTGCGGTCGCCAAGATGGTTTTTGCCGAATTGTCCTGTGGTGTAGCCGAGTGGTTTCAACAGCTCGGCAACCGTGGGATCCTCTTTCTGCAGTCCGAGCGTTGCGCCGGGCAGACCGACTTTGGTCATTCCGGTTCGCAATCCTGACTGACCGGTAAGAAACGAAGCACGACCGGCCGTGCAGCTTTGCTCGGCGTAATAGTCGGTAAACATCACGCCTTCGCCGGCGAGGCGATCGATGTTGGGCGTCTGATAGCCCATCATCCCTCGCGAGTAGGCGCTCACATTCGATTGTCCGATGTCGTCTCCCCAGATGACGACAATGTTGGGTCGCTGCTGCTGTTGCGCAGCGACGGGCGTCGGCCCACTGAAGAGCGTTAGCGTCGTCAGCACGGCGGCGCAGCTCAGGAGCCGTAGGGTTCGCGGTACCATGGTCTTTCCTCATCTGCGTGTGGGACAGGGGGGTACGCTGCTTGCCTAAAACATTGCATCCGACAACAATGCACAAAATTGTGCAATTGCGATGTCGGCATGTTTCGAGATAAAGCGCACTTGATCATGCGCCGGTCTGGTTGGCTCTCCTCCCAACCCCGCGCCTTTCAGGACCAAGTGCTGGAGCTCACAGAGCTGCGACATTTTGCGGCGGGCGCCACCATCTACAATATCGGCGATGTTGCGCTCGACATTTGGGGTCTTGTGGAAGGCGAGCTGAGCGTATTCATGGCCCCAGAGGCATCCGCACCTTTTCTCGTGCACGTAGCCAAGCCGGGCTGGTGGGTGGGAGACACTGCGCTTATTTCCGAAACACCGCGTCGTGCAGAACTAATGACACGAGAGGAAAGCTGGCTGCTTCGTCTCTCCAGTCAATCGATTTATCAGCTTGCAAAGACCGATCCGGAAACCTGGCGGCGTCTCGCACTGATCAGCATTGGGCATCTCGATCATGCACTGAGCATTATCGCCGGATTGACGGATCGCGATTCTCCGCGCGCGTGGCCATTGCGCTTCGACGGCTTGCCAGCATTAGCGATAAAAATTCTCCGGGTAGCGCGACACTTAACGTCTCCCATGCAGAGCTTGGAGAAATGGTGCACCTCACACGCAATGCTCTGGCTCCGATCCTCAAGGAGTTTGAATCCCTTGGTCTGATCAGCCAGCGATATCGGGCTATCGAAATTTCCGACATCTCGGCGCTAGACCGCTACGCGGCGAGGCGCACGCTGCCCCTCGAACTGCCGGATCAAGACCGGCCGGCGAGCCGTGCTCTGACGAACTGAGTGTAGGGGATCATGACAATGATCTCGACGATGAAGTAACCGGTCAGAAAGGCGACGAATTTCGCGAACGATTGTTCGTCGAAGATGCCCCGGCCGATGATAAGCGCGACACCGATATTGCGAACCGCGCTTTCGATGACCAGAACCGGTTTCTCCTCGGGCTTCATTCCATAAGCCAGCAACTGACCGAGCAGCATTGCGCCAAGAATGAAAAGCGCGGCTGCAGGGACAATGTCGCGGGCCAGCGCGAAAGCCTGATCGCGTACGGCCCATCCCGTCGCAAGAAGAAGCGCAAAGATGATGGCAAATGATGCCAATCTGAGCGCGACCTTCTGTCGTTCAAGGGCCCGAGGAAATGTGCGCGCCAAAATCATTCCCAGGCCCATCGGAAGAATTATCAAGGCCATCAGCTGGGCAATAACTTTCGATGCCGACAGATACCAAGCAAAGCCGGATCGAACGCCGATGAGCTGGAGATGATTTTCAGCCAAAAGGGAATGCTAACAAGGCAGAGCAGGGTGCCGACTGCCGTGATCGTTCGCCGAAAGCGAAACGTTGCAACGCGCCAGATAGCAATAATTGTTGGAGATCGGTCCGCCGGGACACAGGGCGATCAGCAATATTGCCGTCGACACGAA
The DNA here is from genome assembly GCA_963831515.1 of uncultured Alphaproteobacteria bacterium. Classification (GTDB taxonomy): domain Bacteria; phylum Pseudomonadota; class Alphaproteobacteria; order Rhizobiales; family Xanthobacteraceae; genus Pseudolabrys. The sequence continues at coordinate 174,777 of CAWHQL010000011.1, forward strand.
CGGGCTGACCGCGCTCGCCGTTGCGACCAGGAAACTCAGGGGCGGCAACACCACCAATTGTCCGAAGGCCCCCATCAAAACAGGCCTCGGATGCTTGACGAGGAGGACGAAATCCCGAACGGCCATTTCAGTGCCTGCAATCAGCATAAGCACGAAAATGCCCGCAGGGATTCCAAGGTCGACCACGTTCTTGAGCATGCTGTCCGCTGCCAATATCTAAGCTGTTCAAGCGTTTAGTGAACTTGGTGAACCTTCGCTAGAA
>CAWHQL010000012.1:5000-94803 GCA_963831515.1 uncultured Alphaproteobacteria bacterium
GCGGCTCTAAATGCGCGGGTCGTTCCCGCGCTTCGCATTTTGACGCGGGGTGGAGCAGCCCGGTAGCTCGTCAGGCTCATAACCTGAAGGTCGTAGGTTCAAATCCTACCCCCGCAACCAAACACGCCGCCCAGTCAAAGACTTGGCGGCGTTTTTTATGCCCATCGCGCGGCTAATAGCCTCGTACCGACCCACCCATAGCGTATAGCAAATATGAACTGTTTATGTTTGACCTGTTCGGGATATGTTTGGCCTAATGTAGCTAGGACCAAAGCGAGGACGGTGTAACTGGATCATACAAAGGGAAGCCGAGCCGACACCAAAGATCGGCCGTGCAGAGGACCCTAAGGAGGAGGAAATGCGCACGAAGGCCTTAAGTCTGGCCGCCATTTGTTTTGGCGGCATGTTTGCAGCCATGCCCGCCCAGGCATGGGAGCCCACCAAGCCCATCGAAATCATTGTTCCCGCCGGTACCGGCGGGGGCGCGGACCAGATGGCGCGTGTGATGCAGGGCATCATCACCAAGCACAATCTGTCGAAACAGTCGGTTGTGGTGATCAATAAATCCGGCGGTGCTGGCGGCGAAGGATTTCTCGACGTCAAGAATTCCAAGGGCGACGATCACAAGCTGATCATTACTCTTTCGAATCTTTTCACCACACCGCTCGCGACCGGCATCCCCTTCAGCTGGAAGGATCTGACTCCGGTCGCAATGATGGCGCTCGACGAGTTCATCCTGTGGGTCAATGCCGACAAGCCCTACAAGACGGTGAAAGAGTACGTCACCGCCATCAAGGCAGCGCCTGACAATCAGTTCAAGATGGGCGGTACCGGCTCCAAGCAGGAAGACCAGATCATCACGGTCGCGCTTGAAAAAGCGACCGGCAAGAAGATGACGTACATTCCGTACAAAGGCGGCGGCGCGGTGGCGGTGCAGCTGGTCGGCGATCATGTCGACTCGACCGTCAACAATCCGATCGAGGCGGTCGCGCACTGGCGTGCCGGCAAGCTTCGTCCTCTCTGCGTGTTCAACTCCAAGAAGCTCGATTACAACGAGAAGATCTACAACGATCAGGATTGGAACAGCATTCCGACCTGCAAGTCGGAAGGGCTCAACGTCGAATATCTGATGTTGCGCGGCTACTTCATGCCGCCGGGCGTCAGCAAGGACGCGGTGGCCTACTATGTCGACCTCTTCAAGAAAGTGCGTGAGACCCCTGAGTGGAAGAAACTGATGAGCGATGGTGCGTTCAATCAGACTTTCATGACCGGCGATCAATACGCCAAATGGGTCGCCGACGCAGAGAAGCTGCATGAAGGCCTGATGAAAGAAGCAGGCTTCCTGGCCAGCACCAACTAAGCCAGCGAATTGTTCGCAAGCAGCGACTTGAGGTCATAATGAGCGACACCACGAAAGAATCCGGTGGGACGGGTCCGTCCCACCGGGGTGTGGAAATTGGAGTGGCCATTTTCATGGCCCTCCTTGCACTGATTGGAATTTACGGGAGCCTGAAGGTCGGCATCGGCTGGGGTGCCGAAGGGCCGAAGGCCGGGTTCTTTCCCTTTTACGTGAGCCTCGCTGTCATCATCGCCTGCGCGGTGAATCTCGCGAAAATTTTCGCAACCGCCGATGAAGGCGACCTATTCGCGAGCTGGGGTCAGCTCAAGCTCGTGCTGTCGGTTGTTATTCCGACGGCGATCTATGTCGCCGCCATTCCCTACCTCGGCATCTACGTTGCCTCCGCGGTTCTGATTGTAGCCTTCATGAGATGGCTGGGGCGTTACCGCTGGATCTATGCGATCGGCGTCGGCGCGCTGGTGCCGTTTCTGACTTTCCTGATGTTCGAGCTGTGGTTTCTCGTGCCGCTGCCGAAGGGGCCGCTCGAGAAATTTTTGGGCTACTGAGCCTGGGGGCGCCGGCGCGAAATTCGCGCCCGGCTTAAGGACGAAGAAAATGTTCGAAGACATTGGCAATCTCATTCATGGCTTCGCCGTCGTTCTGCAGCCGTTCAACCTGCTGCTGATGGTCGTCGGCATAGTGCTCGGCGTTATCGTCGGCGTGCTGCCGGGGCTTGGCGGCGCGAACGGCGTAGCCATATTGTTGCCGCTCACATTCAGCATGTCGCCGACCTCCGCGATCATCATGCTGTCTTGCATTTATTGGGGCGCGCTTTTCGGCGGAGCGATCACGTCGATCCTGTTCAACATACCCGGCGAGCCGTGGTCGGTGGCAACCACCTTCGACGGTTACCCGATGGCGCAGCAAGGCCGCGCGGGTGAGGCACTGACGGCGGCGTTTACGTCATCCTTTGTCGGTGCGCTTTTCGCGGTCATCATGATCACGCTGGTTGCGCCGCTGGTGGCGGGCTTTGCGTTGCGCTTTGGACCGGCTGAAATTTTCTCGGTCTACTTTCTAGCCTTCTGCAGTTTCGTGGGGTTGAGCAAGGAACCGCCGTTCAAGACGGTGGCGTCGATGATGCTCGGCTTCGGCCTCGGTGCCGTCGGCCTTGATCAGGTGACCGGACAGCTGCGTCTGACGTTTGGCGTCGAACACATGCTCAACGGTTTCGACTTTCTGATCGCGGTGATCGGACTGTTCGGTATTGGCGAGATCCTACTCACCATGGAAGAAGGTCTGAGCTTCCGCGGCAGTCCGGCCAAACTTAATCTCAAGGTCGTCTTCCAGACCTGGAAAGAGTTGCCGCGTTACTGGCTGCTGTCGTTACGGTCATGCCTGATAGGCTGCTGGATGGGTATCAGCCCCGCCGGCGCAACGCCGGCCTCGTTCATGAGCTACGGAATCGCCAAGCGCATTTCGAAGAATGGACACAAGTTCGGGACCGGACAGATCGAAGGTGTCGTGGCGCCGGAGACAGCCGCGCACGCGGCAGGTACTTCGGCTTTGCTGCCGATGATTTCGCTCGGCGTGCCGGGTTCACCGACTGCAGCCGTGCTGCTCGGCGGATTGCTGATCTGGGGATTGCAGCCGGGCCCGCTCTTGTTCACCGAGCAGAAGGATTTCGTCTGGGGTCTGATCGCCAGCATGTATATGGGCAACATCGTGGGCCTGTTGATCGTGCTCACCTGCGTGCCCTTGTTCGCTGCCATCCTGCGCATTCCCTTCAGCGTCATCGCGCCGGTCATTCTGGTGTTCTGCGCGATCGGTGCGTACACGGTGCACAACAACACGTTCGACGTGGTGATGATGTTGGTGTTCGGCGTCGCCGGTTATTTCATGAAGAAGTGCAATTACCCGTTGGCCCCGATGGTGCTGGCCATCGTTCTTGGCGACAAGGCCGAGGAGGCTTTCCGCCAGTCACTGCTCGCCTCGCAAGGAAGTCTCGGCGTGTTCTGGTCGAATGGTCTGGTCAGTACGATCATGACTCTCGGGCTGGTCGCGCTGTTCTGGCCCATCATTCAGGCGGGCTGGGAACGGCTGCGGGGTCGTCCCGCTGATCTACGGGCGGCGCAATAATCACACTGAGCCGACAGTGAGGATCGAGGCGGGGCCCGCATCGCGGTTCCGCGCGCTGTTCCGACGTCAGTGACATTTTCGAGCGCAATGCAGGTCGTCTGCAGGTTTCGATGAGCTTTTGACGATTTTGTTTATGCCAAATTTACGCAAATGCCGCCTGCTTTCACTCTAAAAGAGCACAACAACAAAATGCCGTCCGAATAGGGGAGGAAGTAATGGCAGTCGCAGCAAGTTCTGCAGAAAAAGTCCGTGCATCCGAAGGGACCCGCTGGGGTCAACTCGTCTTCGGTATCATTTGCATGGTGATGATCGCCAACCTGCAATACGGCTGGACGCTGTTTGTGGGACCGATCGATCAGAAATACCACTGGGGGCGTGCGGCGATTCAGGTCGCCTTCACAATCTTCGTGCTGACCGAGACCTGGCTGGTGCCGGTCGAAGGCTATTTGATCGACAAATTTGGTCCTCGCGCGATGATCAGCGCTTCTGGCGTCCTGGTTGCAATCGCCTGGGTCATTAACTCGGTCGCAGATTCTCTTCCCATGCTCTATCTGGGCGCTGCGATAGGCGGTATCGGCGCCGGCGTAGTTTACGGCGGTGCGGTCGGCAACGCTCTCAAGTGGTTTCCGGATCGACGTGGTCTCGCGGCCGGTCTTACGGCGGCAGGCTTCGGCGCGGGCTCGGCGCTGACGGTCATTCCGATCGCCAACATGATTGCCTCGAGCGGCTATCAGGCTGCTTTTCTCTGGTTCGGCTTAGGACAGGGCATCGTCGTGATTCTGGTGGGCTTGCTGTTGCGAGCTCCAGAGTCGGGCGAAGTGCCGGCAAGTCAAGCAGTGCAGCAATCACGCCGTGACTATGAGTGGAAGGAAGTGCTCAAGACGCCCGTGTTCTACGTCATGTACGTGATGTTCGTCGCAGTTGGCGCAGGCGGCCTCATGGCGATCGCGCAACTGGCGCCCATCGCCAATGACTTCAAGATCGCAGGCGTACCAGTGTCCTTGATCGGGCTAACGCTTCCTGCACTCACCTTCGCGTTGACAATTGATCGTGTGCTCAATGGCATATGCCGGCCGTTCTTCGGCTGGGTGTCCGACCAGATCGGCCGCGAGAACACGATGTTCATCGCCTTCCTGCTCGAAGGCATCGGTATTTTCGCCCTGCTGTATTTCGGCACCGACCCGGTCATGTTCGTGATTTTGTCCGGCTTGGTGTTCTTCGCGTGGGGCGAGATCTACTCGCTGTTCCCGGCAACGTGCACCGACCTCTACGGGAAGAAGTACGCAACTACGAACTACGGAATGCTTTACACGGCGAAAGGCACGGCGGCGCTCCTCGTGCCCTTGGCCAACGTGCTGACATCGGCCACCGGCAGCTGGCACGCGGTCTTCTATGTAGCCGCCGTTCTCAACATCATTGCCGCAGTGATGGCTCTGGGTGTGCTCAAGCCCATGCGTATCCGCTTCATCTCGAGAAGCTGAGCGCGGGGAACAACTTAAGCCGCCCGCAGACTAGCTCCGCGGGCGGCTTTTCTTCCTGATCTGCAATGAACCGGTGCGCCGGTTGCGTGCGTTGACGCTTCTGGCATATTGTATACCAGCATGAGTAGCCGAGACCGTAGCTCCCGACGCGTAAGGATGTCCGATAACGGCGGCGCGTCCCGTTCTCGCCTCGCGCCTCACCCGGCCCTCGAGCCGATCGACATCACGCCAAGCTTCAAGCAAAAGGCCTATACGGCGCTCAAAAACGCGATCGTGGCGATGGACATCTATCGCAATCGCGACGAGATCCGGCTCGACGAGCGAAAACTCGCGCAGGAATTCGGCATCAGCCGCACACCGGTGCGTGAGGCAATGGCTCAGCTCGAGAGTGAGGGCTTTGTGCGCTCGGTGCCACGCCGCGGCATTTACGTGATGCGCAAGACGAAGCGTGAGGTGATCGAAATGATCACAGCCTGGGCGGCGCTGGAAAGCATGGCGGCCCGGCTGATCACGCAGACTGCGACAGACGAAGAGATCGCCGGACTGCGCAAGATGTTCGCCACTTTTGAAAACGGCGAACTGCGCGCGCATCTCGATGAATATTCCGACGTCAACATCGAATTCCATCAGTCCATCATCAGGCTGAGCCGCAACGATGTGCTGATCGATCTCGCCGAGAACCTTTTCACGCATATGCGCATGATCCGGCGCAAGACAATCGGTGAAAAGGACCGCGCCGATCGCTCGATCCGCGATCACATGAACATCATTGAAGCGCTGGAGTCTCGCGCGACTGATCGCGCCGAAGAACTGGTGCGTGACCATGCGCTCGGCCTTGCCGATCACGTGTCACGATATGCCGACTATCTTGACTGAAATGCCGCACTTCATCCAACGCGCGCGATTACGCGCGAAACGACAAACTAGATAATCGGGAGGACTCCCATGGCTGACGCAGCAGTGAAGGAAAAACGCGAAACCACGGCACCTGACGCACAACAGGAACTGACCGATGGATTTCACCTCGTCATCGATGCGTTCAAGTTGAACGGCATCAAGACAATCTACGGCGTGCCCGGCATTCCGATCACGGATTTCGGACGCATGGCGCAGGCCGCCGGCATCCGTGTGATTTCGTTCCGCCACGAACAGAACGCCGGTTATGCGGCGTCAATTGCCGGCTTTCTGACCAAGCAGCCCGGCGTATGCCTCACGGTTTCGGCACCTGGATTTCTCAACGGTCTGACGGCGCTCGCTCACGCCACGACCAACTGCTTCCCGATGATCCTGATTTCAGGCTCGTCCGAGCGTGAGGTCGTCGACCTGCAGCAGGGCGATTACGAGGAGATGGACCAACTGGCCATCGCCAAGCCGTTGTGCAAGGCGGCATTCCGCGTGCTGCATGCGCAGGACATCGGCATTGGTCTCGCGCGCGCCATCCGCGCCGCTGTCTCCGGTCGGCCGGGCGGGGTCTATCTCGATTTGCCCGCCAAGCTGTTTGGCCAGGTGATGAACGCCGAAGCGGGAAAGAAGTCGCTCGTGAAGGTGATCGATGCAGCGCCTGCACAGATTCCCGCTCCCGAAGCGGTCAAACGCGCGCTCGATGTGCTGAAAAGCGCAAAGCGCCCGTTGATTATCCTCGGCAAAGGCGCGGCCTATGCACAAGCCGACGACGCGATCCGTAGTCTGATCGAAAAGAGTGGCATCCCCTTCCTGCCGATGAGCATGGCCAAAGGCATTCTGCCCGATACACATCCGCAATGTGCGGGTGCGGCACGCTCGACCGTGCTGAAAAACTCCGACGTCGTGATGCTGATCGGCGCTCGTCTGAACTGGCTGCTGTCGCATGGCAAGGGCAAGACCTGGGGTGAGGCGCCGAAGAAGTTCATCCAGATCGACATCGAGCCGAAGGAGATGGATTCCAACGTCGAGATCGCCGCGCCCGTCGTTGGCGATATCGGCTCGTGCGTCTCCGCGCTCCTTCAAGGCATGGGCGGCAACTGGGCGGCTCCGCCGGCGGATTGGACCAAGGGCGTCAGCTCAAAACGGGAAGAGAACGTTGCCAAAATGGCGCCGCGGCTGATGAACAATAATTCGCCAATGGACTATCACGGCGCGCTCGGTGTCCTGCGCACTATTGTCAAAGAGCGGCCTGACGCCATTTTCGTCAATGAAGGCGCCAACACGCTCGATCTCGCGCGCGGCATCATCGATATGTATCAGCCGCGCAAGCGTCTGGACGTCGGCACCTGGGGCGTGATGGGCATCGGCATGGGTTATGCCATCGGTGCTGCGATCGAGACCGGTAAGCCCGTTCTTGCGGTCGAGGGTGACAGCGCCTTCGGCTTCTCAGGAATGGAGGTCGAAACGATCTGCCGCTACAAACTGCCCGTATGCGTCGTCATCTTCAACAACGACGGAATTTACCGCGGTACCGACGTTAATTCGGCCAATTCGGATCCTGCGACGACGGTTTTCGTCAAAGGCTCGCGGTACGACAAAATGATCGAAGCTTTTGGAGGCGTCGGCGTCAACGCAACCTCGCCAGACGAGCTCAAGCGCGCCGTAAACGCGGCGATGGACTCGGGCAAGCCGACGCTGATCAACGCGGTGATCGACCCGGCGGCGGGCAGCGAGAGCGGCCGCATCGGCAACCTCAACCCGCAAAGCGCGCTTCGCAAGAAATAGAACGTTGGATATTCGCCGGATGTCCGTCTGCGGGCATACGCGGAAAAGATGGAGGAGTTGAAATGGCCAAGAAGAAACAAAAGAGAGCAAAAGCCGCGGCGAAAAAATCGTCACGCAAGGTCGTAAAGCTCGCGACCGCGCGCAAGGCAAAGAGCAAGGCAAACGGAAAGCAAAATGGCTTGCCACGTCCGTCGAGCAAGCCCTACGGGCAGGACGGTCAGGCACTGACCGGCGTGCGCATCCTTGATTTCACGCATGTGCAATCGGGGCCGACTTGCACGCAGCTACTGGGCTATATGGGAGCCGACGTGATCAAGGTCGAGCGTCCGGGCGTCGGTGACATCACGCGCACGCAACTGCGCGATGTGAAGGGGGAGGACAGCCTCTACTTCACCATGCTCAACGGCAACAAGCGCTCGATCACGATCGATTCGAAACATCCGCAGGGAATGCGTGTTCTCAATGCGCTGATCAGGACCTGCGACGTGCTGGTCGAGAACTTTGCCCCCGGTGCACTCGATCGCATGGGGCTGACCTGGGAGCACATCCACAAGACCAATCCACGCATGATCGTGGCTTCGGTCAAGGGCTTCGGTCCAGGCCCCTATGAGGACTGCAAGGTTTACGAAAACGTCGCGCAATGCGCAGGCGGTTCGGCGTCGACGACGGGCTTTCGCGAAGGCCCTCCGCTCGTAACCGGCGCACAGATCGGCGACTCCGGCACAGGACTGCATCTCGCTTTCGGTATCGTCTGCGCCCTTCATCAACGCATGCGAACCGGTCGCGGTCAGAAAGTTCTTTGCGCCATGCAGGATGGCGTACTCAATCTCGCGCGGGTGAAGCTGCGCGACCAGCAGCGCCTCAGGCACGGGCCTCTGAGCGAGTACAGCCAATATGGCGAAAACATTGCCTTCGGCGCTGCGGTGCCGCGTGCCGGCAACGATTCCGGTGGCGGTCAGCCCGGCTGGATTCTCAAGTGCAAAGGTTGGGAGAGCGATCCCGACGCGTACATCTACTTCATCACCCAGGCTCCCGTCTGGGGCGAGATTTGCGATCTGATCGGCAAGGCGGAGTGGAAGACAGATCCGAACTACGCCACGCCGCCGGCGCGTCTGCCGCGCTTGAAGCAGATATTCGCGACCATCGAAGAATGGACCATGACCAAGACCAAGTTCGAGGTCATGGACATCTGCAACAAGGTCGATATTCCGGTCGGACCAATTCTTTCGATGAAGGAAATCGCCGAGGAGAAGTCGCTGCGGGATACAGGGACCGTTGTCGAAGTGGATCATCCGGGCCGCGGCAAATATCTCACGGTCGGAAACCCGGTGAAAATGTCGGACTCGATCACCAAGGTGAAGCGCTCCCCGCTCTTGGGCGAGCACACCGACGAAATTCTGAAGGATGTGCTGGGCTTCAAGGCCACGGATGTTGCGGAGATCAAGAATTCGGGCGCTCTCAGCGCGCCGAAGAAGGAAGAAAAGGCCGCGTAGCGTTGTTGCCCGGGCTCGTCCGGGCATCCCGCCTGGGACTCAGGTGCCCGTCGAACCGGGGACTAATTCCGGCGATAAAAGGTTGATAGTTCGGGAGGGGTTGAATGCGTATTGTCGTTCACGGCCAGCAGGCCTTCGGAAAGGCCGTGCTGGAAGCGCTGCTCAAGCGCGGTGAGAATGTCATCGCCGTCTATGTCGCACCGGAAAAAGAAGGTGCCAAGGCCGATCCGCTCAAGGAAGCCGCGCTTGCTGCCAAACTTCCCGTGTATCAGCCGGCCACTTACAAGGATCCGAAGGTCTGGGAAGAGTTCAAGGCTCTGAAGCCCGATCTTCAGGTCATGGCGTTCGTCACGCTGTTCGTGCCGGAAGATTTTCTCAACATCCCGACGCACGGTTCAATTCAGTACCATCCGTCGCTGTTGCCGGCCTACCGTGGCGCGAGCGCGATCAATTGGCCGATTATCAAGGGCGAGAAGGAAACGGGCCTGTCGATCTTCTGGCCCGACAACGGACTCGATACGGGCGACGTTCTGGTTCAGAAGAAAACACCGATTTCCAACATCGACACGCTCGGCACCGTCTATTTCGACCAACTCTTTCCAATGGGGGTCGAGGCGATGATGGAATCGGTCGATCTGGTGAAGGCCGGCAAGGCGCCACGCATCAAGCAGGACGAGTCGAAGGCGACCTACGAAGGTCGCTGCGGTGCCGGTAACGCCAAGATCGACTGGGGCAAACCCTGGGACCAGATCGATCGGCTGATCCGCGGCTGCAATCCCGCGCCGGGCGCCTGGACCACGTTGGGCGGCAAAACGCTGAAAATCTTCGACGCCAAGCCGCTGCCGGCCAAGGATCCGAAGGGAATTGCCGGGAAGCTCGGCGAAGTCGTTGTGGTCGACACCGATGGATTTACCGTTGTTTGTGCCGACGGCCGCTTCAAAGTCACGCGCGTTCAGCCCGACGGAGGCAAGAAGGTCGACGCTTCCGAATTCATCTCCTCTGCCAAGCTCACCAAGGGAGCAATCCTCACCTGATTTAGCTCCCAACCTTTGCCGGACGTCCCGCACAACTGAGCGCCGAACTCCAATCAGGAAATTGGAAGTCCTCACTTCTTCGAGTCACATAACCCGCATATTGGATCAATCTCATGCCCGCCTCGCAGCACCAAAGCCCGAAGTCCGACATCGAAATTTCGCAGTCCGCTAAGAAGCGCCCAATTCTCGATATTGCAAAAGAAAAGCTCGGCATTGCTCCGGAAAATCTCGATCCTTACGGCCACTACAAGGCCAAGGTTTCGATGGACTACGTCAAATCGTTGCGGGGTAAGAAGGACGGCAAGCTAATCCTGGTGTCTGCGATCTCGCCGACCCCGGCAGGCGAGGGCAAGACCACCACGACCGTTGGCCTGACCGACGCGCTCAATCACATCGGTAAGAAGGCAATGCTGTGCCTGCGCGAACCGAGCCTTGGCCCGTCATTCGGCATGAAAGGTGGCGCGGCCGGCGGTGGCTACGCGCAGGTGGTGCCGATGGAGGACATCAACCTTCACTTCACGGGCGACTTTCACGCCATCACTTCGGCGCACAACCTTCTGTCCGCATTGATCGACAATCACATCTATTGGGGCAATTCGCTGGGAATCAACTCGCGCCGTGTCGTCTGGCGTCGCGTATTGGACATGAACGACCGCGCGCTGCGCGAGATCGTTTGTTCTCTCGGCGGCGTTGCCAATGGCTACCCACGCGAAGCCGGATTCGACATCACGGTTGCCTCTGAAGTCATGGCCATTTTCTGCCTGGCCAAGGATTTGGACGACTTAAAAGAGCGCCTCGGCAACATCATCGTTGCCTATACTCGGGATCGCAAACCGATCCGCGCCCGCGACCTGAAGGCGCATGGAGCCATGGCGGCGCTGCTCAAGGAGGCAATCGCGCCCAACCTTGTCCAGACGCTAGAGGGTACGCCTGCCTTCATTCACGGCGGCCCCTTTGCCAATATCGCGCACGGCTGCAATTCGGTCGTTGCAACGACGACGGCGCTCAAACTTGCCGACTATGTGGTGACCGAAGCCGGCTTCGGCGCTGACCTTGGCGCTGAAAAATTCCTCGACATCAAGTGCCGCAAGGCTGGTCTTTCGCCCGATTGCGTCGTCCTGGTTGCGACCATCCGTGCATTGAAGATGCATGGCGGTGTCAAGAAAGAAGACCTCAAGTCTGAAAATCTCAAAGCCCTTGAAGCGGGCATGGCCAACCTTCAACGGCACGTGGAAAACATAAAGAAATTCGGCCTGCCGGCTGTGGTCTCGATCAATCGATTCTCTGCCGACACAGACGCCGAGATCGCGTTGGTCAAAGAAAAGTGCAAGGCGCTCGGCGTCGAAGCGTTGATGGCCGACCATTGGGCGATGGGCGGGGCGGGCGCGGCCGACGTCGCCAAAGCCGTCGTAAAGGTGATCGACGAGGGCAAAGGCAAGCTCAAGTTTCTCTACCCCGACGACATGCCGCTGTTCGAAAAAGTGCGGACGATCGCCAAGGAAATCTATCGCGCGAACGATGCAACCGCCGACAAGTCGGTCAAGGATCAGCTCAAGACCTGGGAGGAGATGGGATTCGGCAAGCTGCCGGTCTGCATGGCCAAGACCCAGTACAGCTTCTCGACCAACCCGGATCTCAAGGGTGCCCCCGTCGACCACACCATCGCGGTCCGCGAGGTGCGGCTTTCTGCGGGCGCGGAGTTCGTGGTCGCCATCTGCGGGGAAATCATGACCATGCCGGGCCTGCCCAAGATCCCGGCGGCCGATTCCATCGACGTCAATGCGCAAGGGCAGATTGTCGGGTTGTTCTAGGCTTCGGCGCACTCCGAGCGACAGCAAAAAGGGCCCGCCAGCAGCGGGCCCTTTTCATTTGTGGGCTGTTGATTGCGCGCAAATTTCCTAAAATTTTTCGTTCTTTTGGAGGGTCCCTGTACAGCGAGTTTTCGGAACTTTCCGGTAGCTTCCTACCCGTTTCGACCCAGCGACAGTGATCCAATGTCAGTGAACACCATATACGACAGCGCCCTTACGGAGAGCCGGTCACTCCTCGACGAGCTGATCAGCCCAGTCGCCACCGCGACCGCAAAACACCGTCTGCGAATTATCGATCGAATTACCGATCTATTCGCCGCCGGTTCGCGCAACTATTCCCACGAACAAGTCTCGTTGTTCGACGATGTGCTGCGCCGTTTGACCGCAGATGTCGAAATCAAGGCACGTGCAAAGCTTGCCGAACGTCTGGCGGGCATGCACAGCGCGCCTCCGAAGCTTGTCCGTACGTTCGCCTTCGACGATGCGATCGAGGTCGCCGGCCCCGTACTCGTGCGTTCGCAGCAGCTGACCGATGATGATCTGGTCGAAAACGCGACAACCAAAAGCCAGGACCACCTTCTGGCGATTGCCCAGCGCCTGAAATTGAGTGAATCCGTCACGGATGTTCTGGTCGATCGCGGCAATGACCGGGTCGTGCATAGGGTTGTCAGAAACAAAGGCGCCCGTTTCTCCCTCGCCGGCTATGGCAAGCTCACAAATCGGGCGCGTTACGACCGCAAGCTGACGTTGGCTCTTGGCGAACGCAGCGACATCCCGCGTCAATATTTTCTCAAGTTGCTGGAATGCGCGTCGGCGACGGTGCGCGCCAAGCTTGAGGCATCCAATCCGCAAGCGGTTGCCGCGGTTCGGGACACGGTCGATGACGTGGCTACAGCAATGCAACGCGACGTCCGCCAGACTTCACAGGCGCATACGGTAGCGATGCGCGACGCCAAGCGACGTTTCAATGTACGTCCGATCACGGAAGCCAGCGTTCACGGTCCGGCGCACGCGCAGGACTTCGAAAAGACAGTGGTCGCGCTGGCGAGGCTGGGAGTATTCCCGGTCGATCTGGTTGAACGAGCCCTGCTCGACGAGGGCGACGACATGCTTTTGTTGCTCGCCAAGGCCGCAGGCTGCTCCTGGACGACGACACGGGAACTTCTGTTGATGTTCGTCGCTGACCGCAATCTCAAGCCTGACGACATCACGAGGGCTTTCGAGCGCTACAAGAAGCTCAGCCAGGAAACGGCACGGAATATCGTCAACTTCTACGAACGACGTATGACTCTACGCGCGAAAGCGGATGCAAAGAATAAAAGTACGGGCGGTTCAAAGATCCCAACCGAAAATGCTGCCGAGGACGACATCGTCGTCGTATCGTCTCCGTCGGTCGCGCCGATCTAGACCGGCTCCCCTAGTCAATTTCGAGCGGCGTCCAGCGAATCGCGGCGTTGAACATGGCTGTGCGCACGCGATTTACTGAGTAGGGCGTGCCGAAGAGTCGAAGCGTGTCCTTGCCGCTCCCCTGCACGACCACGACTTCAGCCGCTGGTTCGCCCCGATGGGCCAGTCGCTCGCGCATCCGCGCAGCAAGGTCGTCAGCCTCGTAAAGCTCGAGGATTTGGTCGTGAACACGCACCGCATGGATCACCTTGCGCGGTGATTCACGCACGGTGCCATAGGACAGATGCAATCAATCACCATCGAGTTCGGCAATTTTCCAAACAGTCGACGCCACGGAACGACACATTTATCGTTCCGTGGCGCCTTTCTATGATCAGAATATCTTAGCCGCACTCACGAGTGTGATCCATACTCCCCAGGCGAGCGGAATGCCGACGAAGGCCCAGAACAATGCAGCCTTCGCGTCCAGACCGCCGAAACCGATACCGTAGGATCCGGTCGAACTCGCATTTTTCGCGCTCGCCGCCTGCAATTTCGCGACGTCTTCTGCGCTCATGTACCACTTCGGATCAACAGGCTTGATCAGGTAGTTGCAGATCAACCCGACCACCAACATTCCGGCAAGAATGTACAGCGTGTAGTCATAAAGATGGTCACGCGGTACACCGGCCGCGAGCTGCGCTTCGCGAATGTAGTTCACGACCACGGGGCCGATGATGCCGGCCGTCGACCACGCCGTCAGCAGACGCCCGTGAATCGCGCCAACGAACTGCGTTCCGAACATATCGGCGAGATAGGCCGGAACCGTTGCGAAGCCGCCGCCATACATTGAAAGAATGACGCAGACGGCAGCGACGAAGACTGCCTTCGAGCCAAGGTTCGCCGACCACGGCATCAGCAGGTAGCAGGCAATGCCGAGCAGGAAGAACGTGTAGTAGGTGTTCTTTCGGCCGATGTAGTCTGATAGCGATGCCCAAAAGAATCGCCCGCCGATATTGAATAGCGAGAGCAAACCAGTGAAGCCGGCTGCGATTGCGGCGATGGCGACGCGCTGGTCGGCCGTCAGTGCGTTGAATTTGATGTCAGGCAGGCCGATCAGCGAACCGGCAAAGATTTCCTGCAGCATCGGTGATGCCATCCCGATGACGCCGATGCCGGCCGACACGTTCAAGCACAGGACCCACCAGATCAACCAGAACTGTGGTGTCTTGTGTGCATCCTTCAGATGCACATTGTGCTGAGTGATCATCGACTTGGTTTCGCTCGGCGGCTTCCAGCCGTCGGGCCGCCAGCCTGCCGGCGGAATTCGATAGCGGAATGCGCCGATCATCATGAAGAAGAAGTAGATCGCGCCCATGGCGAGAAACGTCTTCCAGACGCCAACGTCGGTCGGCGTCTTGAAATAGTTCAGGAGCATGTTGGCCAGTGGCGCGCCGATCATGGCACCGCCACCGAATCCCATGATCGCCATGCCCGTCGCCATGCCGCGACGGTCAGGAAACCATTTCACCAGTGTGGACACCGGCGAAATGTAACCGAGGCCAAGTCCGATACCGCCAAGCACGCCGGAGCCAAGCCACAACAGCCAGAGCTGATGGAGGTAAACGCCAAGCGCGCCGAACGCGAGACCGCCGCACCAGCAGACTGCGGCAACGACGCCGGCTTTGCGTGGCCCGGCGCGCTCAAGCCATCCGCCCCACAGCGCTGCGGCAACGCCGAGAACGACAAAGAACAGTGTGTACATCCAGCCGAGGCTCGCGACTTTCCAGTCGCATGTCGTCGTAAAGAGTTCTTCGAAGATCGAGATGTCCGGACATGCCTTCGGTGCAGTCAAGCCGATCGCACGCGATAGCGGCAACCAGAACACCGAGAAGCCGTAGGCCATGCCGATGCAAAGATGAATGCAGAGCGCGGCCGGCGGAACCAGCCAGCGATTGAATCCAGCCGTTGCGATGATTCTTTCGCGGTCGAGAATATTGGTGAGGGTGCCGTTCCCCGTGAACGGCCGATCAATCGTCGTCATGCGCTGTCCCCTTGGTATTTTGCGCGTCAGCGCGCGCTTGAGCGGGCGACAGTGTCGGCGCACTTGCGATGAATCAACCACAAGTTCTTTATGGGCCGATAGGAATTTTCAATTTAGCAATAGCGAAGAACTATTCTAATTCAAATCATTGCGCTGGATTAATTTCTTCAGACAGCGTCGTCGTTTGTCTCTTAGAAGTTAGACTTTTGACTAAGCAAAGAGCGATCTTTTGCTGGCTTAATCCGACAACAGCGGTGCCACGCGGCGTGCTTCTGCGACGAGTGCCGCCGTCAACGTCGTCATCGGCTCTCGTGCCGGTGCTACTAAACCGATCGTGTGAGTGGCTTCAGGCTCAACGATCGGGATCGCACGCAACACATCGGTCAATCCAAGCGATGCAGCAAGCCGCGCCGGCATCACGCTTGCCCAACGTCCGGTGCGCACGTGCGAATACAAAAGAATCATCGAATCCGACTCGAGAGAAATCCTCGGCTCGATGCCGGTGTCGCGCAGCAGTCGCTCAATAATGCGACGGTTCTGCATGTCTGGAGTGAGGAGGCAAAGGGGTACCTGGGCGACCTCGGTCCAGGTCACGGTCTGCCGATCGCCAAGCGGAGCATCGGCAGCGACGAGCAGGCGATAGCGTTCGTTGTAAAGCGGCACAGCCGTAACGCGCCCAAGAGGTTCATTGTCGAGGTATGTGAGGCCCGCGTCGATTTCGAGATTTTCCAGGTGTGCGAGGATCTCGAGCGATGTTCGGGACAGAATTGTGAATTGGACTTCCGGGTGACGCGCGCGAAATGGCGTCGTCAGCGTTTCCACCATCGCAAGCGCAGTCGGAATGGCGGCAAGTCGCAACCTACCGGCAAGTCCGTGCTTGAGGGCATGCACCTCCTGACGCATGGCCCTGGTGTCGCCGACGATGCGCCGGGCCCAGTCGAGCACGCGCTCGCCCTCCGCCGTGAAGCCCTGGAACCGGGAACCACGGTTGACCAGTAAGACGCCAAACGTTTCTTCCAGCTGTTTTACGCCGGCCGACAACGTTGGCTGGGTTACGCCGCACACTTCGGCGGCCCGGCCAAAATGCCGTTCCCGGGCGAGAGCAAGTAGAAATTCAAGCTTTTCGAGCATTTCTGCTCCGATATCCGCCCAGCCGAACGAGTTCCATGGGTTCAGCGACCGAAAAACCGCAGAACGATTTGGCTTTCCTATTAACGCACGGTGATCGGAAAAAACAAGGACCGCGACCATATCAATAGAATTTCTCTATCGTCTGATTGGTCGCTAGGGCTTGTTGGGGCGGGCCCATATGGGATTTTGATTGCTGGTGGGATTCATAGATGAGCGCTATTGAGCAATCGACCTTGAGCAAGCCAACCGGGCGTGACGGGCGACGCCGGCCAGCTCGTACCCCAAAAGGACGACAGGTCGATCCACAAGCACTGGTCGAAGTCCGTGGGCTTCTTACCGATCGGCCGCGCCGTCGCGATCTTCTGATCGAGCACCTGCATCTTATTCAGGACCAGTATGGCTATCTTTCCGCGGGGCATCTGGCGGCGCTCGCGTCGGAAATGAAGATGGCGCTGACCGAGGTTTATGAGGTCGCGACCTTTTATGCACATTTCGATGTGGTGAAGGAAGGCGAGTTGCCGCCGCCGCCGATCACCGTCCGTGTGTGCAATTCGCTGTCCTGCGCCATGGCGGGTTCCGAAAAACTCACAAAGGATCTAGCGAGCAAGCTAGGCCGAGAGGTTCGCGTCGTGCATGCGCCGTGCATGGGTGGCTGCGATCAAGCGCCGGTTTGTGCCGTCGGTCATGTTCAGACGTTGAAGGCCACCGTCGACTCTGTGACCGCGGCTGTGAAAAAGAAACCGCACGCGCATTCGTGGAAACCTGAGGTTGATTTCGACGCCTATCAAAAGGCCGGCGGCTATTCGCTTCTGAAAGACTGTTTGAGCGACAAACGCACGCGCGATGAACTGATCAAGATCGTGAGCGATGCGGGTTTGCGCGGCCTCGGAGGGGCAGGATTTCCGACTGGCCGCAAATGGGCGCTTGTACGCGCGGAGCCCGCCCCGCGAATGTTCGCGGTCAATGCCGACGAAGGCGAGCCCGGCACATTCAAGGATCGCTACTATCTCGAGCGCGATCCGCATCGCTTCATAGAAGGCGTCCTGATCGCCGCCTGGGTAGTCGAGGCGCAAGAGACATATATCTACATCCGCGACGAATACCCTGAACTTCGGCTGATGCTCGCCGACGAGATCGACAAGATCGAAAACGCGGGTCTATCGTCTCACACAAAACTGCATCTGCGACGCGGAGCCGGCGCATACATCTGCGGGGAAGAATCCGCGATGATTGAATCGATCGAAGGAAAGCGCGGGCTGCCGCGGCATCGTCCGCCTTATGTCGCTCAGGTCGGCCTGTTCGGACGTCCGACGCTCGAGCAGAATGTCGAAACCATGTTCTGGATTCGGGACATTATTGAGAAAGGCGCGGCGTGGGCGACATCGCAGGGTCGCCACGAGCACAAGGGTTTCCGCAGCTTTTCGGTCTCTGGCCGCGTGAAGAATCCAGGCGTCAAGTTGGCGCCGGCTGGCATTACGATGCGTGAACTGATCGACGAGTTCTGCGGCGGCATGCAGGCCGGCCATACTTTCAAAGCCTATCTGCCGGGCGGTCCATCCGGCGGCATCTTGCCCGCGGCCATGGCCGACATTCCGCTCGATTTCGGGACCCTTGAAAAATATGGCTGCTTCGTGGGGTCGCACGCGGTTGTGATCCTGTCCGACAAGGACGACATAAAGGCTGCCGCGTTGAATTTGATGCAGTTCTTCGAGGACGAGAGTTGCGGCCAGTGTACGCCGTGCCGTGTCGGGACCGAGAAAGCGGCCAAACTGATGGCCAAGGGGCCGTGGAATGTGAAGCTGCTCGAAGAGCTGTCAACCGCGATGCGCGATGCGTCCATTTGCGGGCTTGGTCAGGCAGCACCGAACCCGCTGTTGTGTGTTTTGAAATATTTTCCTGATGAATTGTCGAAGCCGCTAGGCAGCTGGTGATGGCGGAAGGCGAAAAGCGATGAGCACAGGCAACGGCAAGTCTAAATCGGTGAAATTCGTCCTCGACGGCAAAGAGGTCGAGGCGCTTGAAGGCGAAACCATCTGGCAGGTGGCAAAGCGTCAAGGCATCGAAATTCCGCACCTGTGCTATTCCCCGGAGCCGGGTTACCGGGCCGACGGCAATTGCCGCGCCTGCATGGTGGAGATTGAAGGTGAGCGTGTGCTGGCGGCAAGCTGTATCCGCAAGCCCGCCGAAGGCATGAAAGTGAAGGCGACGTCCGACCGCGCAAAGACTGCGCGGCAGATGGTCTTTGAGCTGCTGGTCTCCGACCAACCCGAGCGCGCGACTTCGCACGATCCGCAATCGAAGTTCTGGAGCTGGGCCGATCGAATGGGCATCGACGTTGGCCGCTTCCCCGAACGCGAAAAAATGCCATCGCCCGATCGCAGCCATCCGGCCATGGCTGTCAATCTCGACGCCTGCATTCAGTGCAATCTCTGCGTTCGCGCCTGCCGAGAAGTGCAAGTGAACGATGTCATCGGCATGGCGGGACGTGGATACGGCGAGAAGATCGTCTTCGATTTCGACGATCCGATGGGGCAATCGACGTGCGTCGCGTGTGGCGAATGCGTGCAGGCCTGCCCGACCGGCGCGCTGATGCCGGCGACCCTGGTCAACGACAAGAACGTTCGTACCGAGTTTCCCGACCGCGAAGTGCACAGCGTGTGCCCTTACTGCGGCGTGGGTTGCCAGCTCACCTACCAGATAAAGAACGACAAACTTCTATACGTAACCGGCCGTGATGGCCCGGCGAACCAGAACAGGCTGTGCGTAAAGGGGCGGTTCGGCTTCGACTATGTGCACAATCCGCAGCGCCTCACCAAGCCGATGATCCGCAAGGAAGGCGTGCCGAAGGTTCCGCACGAGTTCATCGATCCGATGAATCCGTGGACGCATTTCCGCGAAGCGACCTGGGAAGAGGCGCTCGACAAGGCCGCCGCGGGCCTCAAGAAGATTCGCGATCGCGACGGCCCTAAAGCGTTGGCTGGCTTTGGCTCCGCCAAATGCTCGAACGAAGAGGCCTACCTGTTCCAGAAGCTGGTGCGCGCTGGCTTCGGCACCAACAATGTCGACCACTGCACGCGGCTCTGCCACGCCTCATCGGTGGCCGCGCTGCTCGAAGGCGTCGGATCCGCCGCGGTGTCGGCAACCTTCAACGAGGTGAAGAATTCCGACCTCATCATCGTCATTGGCGCCAACCCGACCGAGAACCATCCCGTCGCGGCGACCTTCTTTAAGCAGGCGGCAAAGCGCGGCGCCAAGCTGGTCGTAATGGATCCCCGCGGTCAGGCACTGAAGCGTCACGCCTGGCGCATGATGCAATTCAAGAACGGCGCCGACGTCGCGATGCTCAACGCCATGCTCAACGTCATCATCACCGAGAAGCTTTACGACCAGCAGTACATCCAGACTTACGTTGAAGGTTTCGGACCCTTCTCCGAAAGCATCAAGGATTTTACCCCGGAGGAAATGGCGCCGATCTGCGGCATTCCTGCCGACACCTTGCGTGAAGTGGCGCGCACCTACGCTCGCGCCGAGAGCGCAATCATTTTCTGGGGCATGGGGGTGTCGCAGCACACCCACGGCACCGACAACGCGCGCTGCCTGATCGCGCTCGCGCTCATCACCGGCCAGATCGGCCGTCCGGGCACCGGCCTGCATCCGTTGCGTGGCCAGAACAACGTGCAAGGTGCTTCCGATGCGGGCCTGATCCCGATGTTTTTCCCCGATTACAAATCGGTCGAAAATCCCGAAATCCGCGGCAAGGTCGAGAGCTTGTGGAACACCAAGCTCGATCCCAAGAGAGGGCTAACTGTCGTTGAAATCATGGACGCGGTCCATGCCGACGTCATCAAGGGCATGTACATTCTCGGCGAAAATCCGGCGATGTCCGATCCCGATCTGAACCACGCGCGCGAAGCGCTCGCGCACCTTGAACACCTCGTGGTGCAAGACCTCTTCCTGACGGAAACTGCAGTTTATGCCGATGTCTTCCTGCCGGCTTCGGCATGGCCAGAGAAGGACGGCACAGTTACGAACACCAATCGTCAGGTACAGATGGGAAGGCAGGCGCTACCGTTGCCAGGCGATGCCAGACCCGACTGGTGGATCACGCAGGAGCTTGCTCGCCGGATCGGTCTCAACTGGAATTACAAGCACCCCGGCGAAATCTATACCGAGATGGCCTCATTGATGCCCTCGCTCGACAACATCCCGTGGGATCGCGTCGAGCGCGAAAGCGCAGTGACCTATCCCGCAGACGCGATCGACAGGCCGGGTCGCGACGTTGTGTTCGACCAAGGTTTCCCGCGACCTGGTGGCTTCGGCAAACTGGTGGCAGCCAAGCTGCAACCGCCGGCCGAAACGCCGGATCACGAGTATCCGTTCATTCTCACTACCGGTCGTCAGCTCGAACACTGGCACACCGGTGCCATGACGCGCCGCGCAACGGTTCTCGACGCCTTGGAGCCGTCGGCTGTCGCCTCGCTTTCGCGCGGCACTTTCGTGAAGCTTGGCATCAAGCCTGGTGACATGGTTCGCGTGACAACGCGGCGCGGCACGGTCGAGCTCAACTCGCGTCAAGATGATGCAATCCCGGACGGCGTCGTGTTCATTCCCTTCGCCTACGTCGAGGCTGCGGCGAACATCCTGACCAATCCTGCGCTCGATCCGTTCGGCAAGATTCCGGAATTCAAATTCTGCGCGGCGAAAGTGGAGGCGATCGGGCCTCAGATGGAAGCGGCTGAATAGCAGCAGAATTTTGTATTCAAAAAAGGACTGATGGCCGGAGCAAATCCGGCCATTTTGTTTTTGATAGGATTCTCCACGATCAACCTCGCGCATACCTTCCCGGCGGGAACCTGAAGCAAGCCATTCCATCCAACTATTGACTATTCGACACCCGCGCTCCGGAGGTGTTGCCCACCCGCGCGAAATATTGTTCGACTTGCACAGGAATAACTTGCTGGGATTCTGCCCATGACATGGATGCTCGATCGCGTCGGGCGGCATATCGCCTCCTATCTGCAACAGCCTGCCTCAGGCTATGAGCCGTTCACGCCGGCTGATCCAAAGGCGCTGCAGGCCTTAATCAAGCCCGGCGACATCCTTTTGATCGAGGGTCGAACGCATATCGCGGGCGTAATCAAATATCTCACCCAGTCCACCTGGTCGCATGCCGCGCTTTACGTCGGACCGGTCGATGGCCAGACCACAGCAAGCGGAGAGCCGTGCGACCTGGTCGAATCCAATATGGAAGCTGGCATCATCTCGGTCCCGCTATCGACTTATTTTGACTATCACACGCGTATCTGCCGTCCCGTCGGCTTGTCGCCTGAAGATCGTCAGGCGGTCTGCGACTACGCGATCGAACGCATCGGATTGCAGTACGATCTGAAGAATATCGTCGATCTAGGTCGCTATCTGGTGCCATTGCCCGTGCCGCAACGCTTTCGACGGCGCATGATCGCACTCGGTTCCGGCGATCCGACGAAGCTCATCTGCTCTGCGCTGATCGCAAGGGCATTCGCCGCTATCGGCTATCCGATTTTGCCGGCCATCGAGCATGTCGAAAGCGCCAGTGCGCGACGAGAGATCTATCGCATTCGCGACAGCTCGCTTTATTGCCCGCGCGACTTCGATATTTCTCCGTATTTTGCCATCATCAAGCCAACGATCGAAATGGGTTTCGACTACAAGACGATCAGTTGGTCTACTGAAGGCTCATCTACCGGAACGTGAAATTCTTGTCGGCAGTTTGCGTAGCAGCCATGTGAAGGGTCGGCCTCACGCAACCGTGAGAAGCTTCCGGCGCAATCCCCTGCAAGGATGCAGCTCGATCATCATGCGGGAGTGATAGATGCGTGGACGGACTTCAACGACAGTCGACCGACGTGCGCTATTGGGCGCCGGCGGGTTCCTTGCGATGGCCACGATTTTACAACCGGCTCGCTTATTCGCCCAAGGGAGTTCGCCGACACGGATCGGCGTCATTGGTTCAGGCAATATTGGCGGAACGATAGGCGGCCTTTGGGTCAAAAAAGGCCATTCGGTATTTTTTTCGTCGCGTCATCCCGAAGAGCTGAAGGATATGGTTGCCAAGCTCGGCAGCCTTGCACAGGCCGGTACGGTCGAGCAGGCTATAGCGTTCGGCGACGTTTTGTTCATTGCCGTGCCGTACGGGGCGATCGCGCAGATCGGCAAAGACAATTCCGCGAGGATGAAGGGAAAGGTAATGCTCGACTCCTGCAACGCGGTGTCGACGCGTGATGGCACCATTGCCGATGAAGTCGAACAAAACGGAATCGGTGTGACGACGCAGAAGTATTTCCCGGGTGTGCGCATCGTCCGCGCATTCAACACCATGTCTTACATGGTGTTTGCGCGCGAGGCGAACCGACCTGATCCGAAACTTGCAATACCGATTGCCGGTGACGATCCGCAGGCCGTGCAGATCGCGGCTGCGCTCGTGCGCGACGCTGGCTTCGATCCGGTGACCGTCGGGACGCTTGCCGATGCGCGACGTTTTCAACGCGGTCAACCCGGCTATGGCCAGCAAGTCACCGCGGCCGAACTGAAGCAGAAACTCTCATTGCCATGACGAGATTGGAACGCTGGCTGGCGCACGTTATGCCGGCGACGCCGCAGGAGCGCGCGGCGGCGTTGTGGTCTTTCGCCTATTTCTTTGCGCTTCTTGCCGGGTACTACGTGTTACGGCCTTTGCGCGACCAGATGGGCATCGCCGGCGGTGTCAAGAATCTCCCGTGGCTGTTCACCGCGACTTTCCTCACGTTGCTTGTGGCGCAACCCGTTTACGGCGCCCTGGTCGCAAGGCTACCGCGCGCGCGGTTCATTCCAATCGTCTACCACTTCTTTGTCGCCAATCTCATCGTGTTTTGGGCGCTGCTGACTTTCGACATTGAAACAGCCGTGGTCGCACGCGTGTTCTTCGTCTGGGTCAGCGTTTTCAACCTTTTTGCGGTGGCTGTGTTCTGGTCGTTCATGGCTGACCTGTTCACTTCCGAACAAGGCAAGCGGCTTTTCGGGTTCATCGGCGCGGGCGGAACGGCAGGTGCATTGCTGGGGCCGATCATGACGATCTGGCTTTCCGTTCCGTTAGGGCCGGTAAACCTGATGATTGCCGCAGTGATATTTCTCGAGCTGGCCGTATTTTGCGTTTACCGCCTCGAGCGCAATGTGGTCGTACATGCGCGAGCCGAAGCGCAAGCGCCGACAGAAAGTATCGGCGGCAGTGCATTTGCGGCCATACCCGAGTTGGTGCGGTCGCCTTACATCCTAGGTATCGGCGTCTGGGTCGCGCTTTTGTCCTATGCCGCGACCATCATTTATTTCGAACAGGCGCATATCGTCTCGGAGGCAGTCAAGAGTGCGGGCCTTCAGACGCGGATTTTTGCCAGCATCGATCTCGCGGTGAGTGTGCTCACATTGGTCACGCAATTACTGATCACCGGCCAGGTACTCAAACGCGTCGGCACTGGCGTAGCGGCAGCAGCGCTGCCGGCGGTCTATATCGTCGGGTTCGCGGCTCTAGCCGTAATGCCGACTCTCATCGTTGTCGTTACGGTTCAGGTCGTGCAACGCTGGATGAACTTTGCAATCGCAAATCCTGCACGCCAACTGTTCTTCACGGTGGTCACGCGCGAGGAGAAATACAAGGCAAAGAACCTCGTTGATGTCGTCGTGTATCGCGGCTCTGATGCATTGTCCGGGTGGATCTTCGACACTCTGCAAGGATTGGGCTTGAAGCTCGGCGCAATTGCACTTTGCTCTTTGCCGGTCGTCGCAGGGTGGGCGGTGCTTTCGCTGGCGCTAGGGCGCGTCCAGGAAAAACGTTCCGCACAGCACCGCGCAACATCCACCCTTGAGGGCAAACGCGAATACAAATTTGACACGGCGTAAAGGAATTTTCTGCTTAAGCCTTAGCTAGCGCAACCGGGCTCACGCCGTCACTTTCCTTTGCCTTCGTTTGGAGCCCGCATATTCGACCACGGATCCGACTTCTGCGAGTCGCCTTCTTTGCGGTTTCGGTCCATCATCTTCTTGTATTGCTTGTCGAGAGCTTCGGCCTGCATTTTTTTATCCCTGTCCAAAATTTCCAAAGGTTCGCTCTCTTTACCTTGGGCGAATGCAGGCGCTGTCAATATTCCCAACATGAAGGCAGTCACGGCGATTTTTTTCATGGCGATATGTCCCGGCGTCATCCCAAGGATACCATGGCGATAAGGGTGGCTCAATTACGGTGAAATCTTGCACAATGGACTGACGGTCTTGGTATATAAGGCCGGGTCAAATACCGCTGGAGGCCCAAGGTATGTCGTTGTCGCATCAGATTCCGCCACCGGTGGCATCGAGTCTGCCGCGTAACGATTGGACGCGCGACGAAGTGCGCGCACTTTTTGCGTTGCCGTTTCCCGAACTGATCTTTCGCGCCGCCCAGGTGCACCGCGACAATTTCGATCCTTCCGAAGTGCAGATTTCTACTTTGCTCTCGATCAAAACCGGTGGTTGCCCGGAGGACTGCGCCTATTGTCCGCAGTCGGCAAAATTCGAAACTGGTGTCAAAGCCGAAAAGCTGATGGACCTCGAGGTCGTGCTCGCCGAAGCCCGTGCCGCCAAGGCCGGCGGCGCTTCGCGATTCTGCATGGGCGCGGCCTGGCGCTCGCCCAAGGATCGCGATCTCGATAAAGTCTGCGACATGATCGAAGGCGTGAAAGCCCTCGGCATGGAGACATGTGTCACGCTCGGCATGTTGACTGGTGAGCAAGCGAGGCGGCTGAAGACCTGCGGCCTCGACTACTACAACCACAATCTTGATACATCGCCGGAGTTCTATGGCGAGATCATCACGACACGTACTTACCAGGATCGAATCGATACTCTTGCGCACGTCCGCTCCGCCGGCATCAATGTCTGCTGCGGCGGAATTGTCGGCATGGGCGAGAAGCTTGACGACCGCATCGGTATGATTGCGACGCTCGCCAGCCTGCCGGTCCATCCGGAAAGCGTACCGATCAACATGCTGGTGCGTGTGGAGGGTACGCCGCTTGCGGCGGCAGCGGCAATCGGCTCGCTCGATTTCGTGCGCACGATCGCGGTCGCGCGCATAACAATGCCTGCCTCGATGGTTCGGTTGTCCGCGGGCAGGGAAGACATGAGCGAAGAAACGCAGGCACTCTGCTTCCTCGCCGGCGCCAATTCGATCTTCTACGGGCCAAAGTTGCTGACGACGCCAAATCCCGGACGCGACCGGGACATGGCGCTTCTCGACAAGCTTGGCTTGCGCGCGATGGACTAGCTCAGGCGAGGTTGCGGACTAACGCGAGCCCCGCAAACAGCCCGCCGATCGATAGTACGACGGATAGCAGGACGTAGATCGCCGCGAGGCCTATCTGGCCGCGCTCATACAGCAACGCGAAGTCGAGCGAAAACGTCGAGAATGTCGTGTACCCGCCGAGGATTCCGGTTGTCATGAAGAGTTGCCAATGATGCGGGACGCCGCTTCGGAAAGCAAAGATCGCCACCAGAACTCCCATCACGATCGAGCCGGACACATTTTCGAACAACGTTGCATAGGGAAAAGCGGTGCCTAGCAAACGCGCAAAGGCAATATTGAATCCATGCCGAAGCGCAGCCCCAATGCCGCCGCCGATAAACACAATCAGGTAGCCCATCGATCGATTCCTTATGTCTCAGGGCAAAGAAAAACCGCCCTGCGGCGGACAGATTCCTACCGCCATGTTGCGCGGTAGGAGTCATCAGCCCCTTGCGGCGGTTCTCGGGGGACCCCATCCCCATCGCCGCGAAACTAGCGGCCGTACAAAATACGGTCAACAGGACGACCGCAGCGCGCACGAGTCCTAGCACTTTCGCTGAGTATTCGGCCGCTTTCGGCCATGCTAGCCTCGCTCTCAAAGGCGGGGAACACCGCCACCAGGCGAGGGGACGATGGCGGAACAGCTCAAGGCGGGCGCTGAAGCGCAAGTCATTACCGACGAGCAGCTGCGCAAGGCTGAAGAATACGTCCAGCAAGAGGAAGGTGCCGCCAACCGTCTGTCAGGCTGGGTCGGCGTTGCCGTCACGGCGATAGCGGTCGCCATGACGCTGTTCCATCTCTATGCAGCGTACGACATCGTACCCACGATTCCGCTTCGCTACACGCACGTCGCCTTCGTGCTGGTCCTCAGCTTTCTGCTGTTCCCTGTCTCCGATCGTTTCCGCAACCGGATCCAATGGTTCGATGTGGTCCCGCCGTTGATCGGGGTCGCAACGATCATCTATGCGCTGATGCAGGGCGACGATTTCACCGATCGCGCGGCGGTGCCGGAAAAATGGGACGTTATTCTCGGCGCCATCTTCATTGTACTGGTGCTTGAGGCCGCCCGGCGCACCACCGGCTGGATCATGCCGATGGTGGCGGTGTGCTTCATTCTCTATGCATATTTCGGACCTGAACTCCCGCCGCCCTGGACACATCGCGGCTACGACATTTCGCGCCTGGTCGGCCATCTGTTCATCACGCTCGAAGGCATCTTCGGAGTTCCGATCGACGTGTCGGCGACGCTGATCATCATGTTCACCATCTACGGCGCCATTCTTCAGCAATCGGGCGCCGGGAAATTCTTTATCGATTTCTCCCTTGCCGTGATGGGTGGAAAACCCTCGAGCGCGGGGCGCGCAGTGGTGGCTTCGTCGTTCCTGCTCGGTGGTCCGTCCGGTTCGGGTGTCGCGACGACGGTCATGATCGGCACAGTGGCATACCCGATGTTGGCCAAGGCCGGGTTCGAGAAAAACGCCGCCGGCGGATTGCTGGCAGCCGGTGGACTTGGCGCCATTATATCGCCGCCAGTGCTGGGCGCCGCCGCGTTCCTGATCGCCGAGTTTCTGAAGATCAGTTACCTCGATGTAATCTGGATGGCGACCATCCCGACATGTCTCTACTACCTCTCGCTGCTGTTCATGGTCGAACTCAACTCGCTGCGCTTCGGCGCGCACGAGGTGGTGTTCAAGCCGGAGATGACCGTATGGGAGATGACAAAGCGATACGGATTTCATTTCGTCTCGCTGGTCGCCGTCGTGATCTTCATGGTGATCGGCTATTCGCCGATGCTGTCCGTGTTCTACTCGACAATCCTGGCTTTCATCATGAGCGCGCTTGCGCCGGACACGAACTCTCGGCCCGCGTAAGATTCTCATTCCGATCCTGCTGATCAGCGTTGCCGCCGCCGTGCTGTTCACGATCCCGCCGATCGGCGCATCCGCTTTCGCCGAGGTGTTCAAGTCGTACTTTCCGATGCTGATCCTCGTGCTGATTGCCGTTCTGGCTATCATCGGCCTGACGCAAGCCGGTCAGCAATTGGTGCCGTCATCAAAGAAACTGACCACGGCCATGGCCGACGGCTCGATCGGCGTGCTCAGCGCGGCGACGACCTGCGCGGCTGCCGGCATCATCGTCGGCATCGTGACGCTGACCGGACTCGGTCTGAAATTCTCCGCCATTGTCATCGATTTCGCCGGCGGCAGCCTGCTGATGACCGCGATCTACACATCACTAGTGGTCTGGATCATCGGTCTCGCCGTGCCGGTGACTGCGTCCTACATCATCTGCGCTGTGATCGCGGCGCCAGCCTTGACCAAACTCGGCGTACCGGATTTCGCGGCGCATATGTTCATCTTTTACTATGCCGTGCTTTCCGAGGTGTCGCCGCCCACCGCGCTGTCGCCCTTCGCGGCCGCAGCGATTACCGGTGGTGACCCTTACATCACGACGATGCAAGCATGGAAATACACACTGCCGGCCTTCCTCGTGCCGTTCGTCTTCGTGCTCGACCCGCAGGGCGTCGGCCTGCTGATGAAGGTTCCGAAAGACGGCTCGGTCTACGACATCATCTGGATCACGCTGAAAACAGCCATTGGCCTGGGCGCCCTCGCTGCGGCGGCACAGAACTGGGCCTTGCGCAGAAATACTCAGGTGGAGCGGTGGCTGTGGCTGTTCGCCGGCTTGTTGCTGGTGTTCCCGAGCCTGATCGAAGGTCTGGCCGAAACGCTCACGGGCCTCGATGTTCCATACCCCGCGCCCTTCGGCTTTGCCCTGGCCGCGGCACTCCTATTGAAACAGAAATTCGTTCCGGCCAGACTTGCTGCATAAGGTGGACAAAAACAAAGCACTCAGGAGGAAAAGATGTCGAATTGGAGGATAGGCCTGACCGCGCTTGCGTTAGCGAGCACACTTGTCGCAGGCACGGTCTTCGCCCAGCAACGGGCGATCTCAATCGCAACGGGTGGTACCGGCGGCGTCTACTATCCGCTGGGCGGCGGCCTCGCCAACGTCTTGTCGAAAACGCTGCCCGGCATTCAGGCCACTGCGGAGGTGACCGGCGGTTCGGTCGACAATCTCAAGCTGATCAATTCCGGCAACAGCGAGATTGCCTTCTCGATGGTCGATGCCGCGCTCGATGCATACAAAGGCCAGGACAAATTCAAGGGCACGGAAGTGCCGGTCCGCACACTGATGGTGCTCTATCCCAACCAGATGCACGTGGTCACGATCGAAGGTACAGGCATCGAGAATATGTCCGACCTCAAAGGCAAGCGTGTGTCGACCGGATCCGGCGGCAGCGCAACGGAAGTCATGGCATTCCGCGTGATCGAAGCGGCCGGTCTCGACAAAGACAAGGACATGAAGCGTGAGCGACTTGGCGTTGCCGAATCGGTCAATGCGCTCAAGGATCGCAAGATCGATGCATTCTTCTGGGTCGGCGGTCTGCCGACCTCGGCCGTAACCGACCTCGGTGCTACACCGGGCGTCAAGATCAAGCTGATCGATCACGCCGACCTCGCCGCCAAGATGAATGCGAAATACGGCAACCTGTATGCCGGTAGCACGATTAAGTCCGGCACCTATCCGGGACAGACGACGGACAACAAGAACACCGTCGTGTGGAACATCCTTGTCTCGAACGCGAAAATGTCCGACCAAGATGCCTACAATATCGTCAAGATCATCTTCGACAAGAAAGCGGATCTCGTCGCGGTGCACAGCGAGGCGAAGAACTTTTCGCTGGACAACCAGGTAAAGGATTATTCGCCGATCCCGTGGCATCCGGGTGCGATCAAATACATGACCGAACACGGCGTGAAGATGTAGAACGCGCGCGTTCGCGAAGTTTTATGGGGTCGGCGCGAAATGCGCTGGCCCCATTCGCGTCGATAGAGCAAGGCAGGCGAAGTAGACGAGCGCGCTCAGCACGGCGATGCAGAAGCTCACCGGCCAGTCAGTGTAGAAGGCCATCGTCAGGCCGAGCCAGGATTCGACCAAAGCGAATGCGGCCGCTGCAATGAGTCCGCCCCACAAGCCGGTGGTTACGCGTTGTGCGGCGGCCGGTGGGCCGACCATCAGGGTGAACACCAGAAGCACGCCCACGATCTGTGCGCATTCCGAAACCGCGAGCGCGACGATGGCGAGAAATGCCGTCGAGACGAAACGCAACGGCACACCTTTGGCTTCTGCCAGTTCGGGCTGAAGGCTGGAAAATATCAGTGGCCGCATGATCGCGGCGAGGGCTGCCAGTGTGATTGCGCCAAGTACGGCCAGGGTGGCGATCATCGAGTGATCGACAGCCAGGACATTACCAAAGAGGAGCGCGGTGGCCTGCGTTGCAAAGGATGTGTAGTAGTGAAGGAATAGAAGACCGAAGCCGAGCGCCAGCGCCAGAATTACGCCGATCGCGACGTCGCGATTGCTGATGCGCTCTCCCAACGCTCCCATCGCAATCCCCGCGGCCAGAGTGAAGGCCAGCAATCCCCACAGTGGCGCGACGCCGATCAGGCCGGCACCGGTCGCGCCTGCAAAACCGATGTGGGACAGGGCATGGCCTGCGAAGGTCTGCCCGCGCATCACCAGGAAATAACCAACAAGACCCGACACGACCGCGACAATGCCGGCGGCGGCGAAAGCGTTGGTCATGAATTCGTAGTCAAACATGTCAGTGGTGGTGGCTGTGGCCGTGATCGTGGCCATGATCATGGTCGTGCATGTGATCTACGCGTTCCACGTCGCGTCCGCGCGACATCACGAAGATATGGCCGTCGGCGCGTACGACCTGTATTTCCGCCCCGTAGAGCCGCGAAAGAACCGGGGCTTTCACCACTTCGTCAACTGTTCCAAGGACTGCCTGCCCGTTCCCGAGATAGAGCACGCGATCAAGGGTTCCCAGCAGCTGATTAAGCTCGTGTGCGCTGAACAAGACGGTGATCTTGCGCTCGCGGCATACCGTGCGCACCACATCGATGGCAATTTCCTGATTGCGCGCGTCGAGACTGATCAGCGGCTCATCGAGCAACAGGAGCTTCGGATCGCCGATCAGCGCCTGCGCCAGCAACAGTCTTTGCCGCTCGCCGCCGGACATTTCGGACAGCGGCCGCGCGGCAAGATCGCGGGCACCGACGGATTCGAGCGTTGTTTCGACTGCAAAGCGCTCCTTGCGACTGAGTGAAGGCAGGCCCCAGCGTTCCCCGTTAAGCGAACTTGCGATGAAATCGCGCCCGCGCACGCGAAGATCGGGCAATACAGTGCGCAGCTGAGGGAAATAGCCGATTGCCGAATTTCCGCGCTCAGGCGGGCGTCCAAAAACCTCAACGCGGCCGCCGCTTGGCGAAAGCAAACCGAGAATCGCACGCATCAAGGTCGTCTTGCCCGCGCCGTTCGGCCCGAGCAGTCCGATGAATTCGCCGGCCTCGATAGTGAAGCTGACGTCGGAGAGTACGGAGCGGCCACCGATGTGCAGCGTGGCGCGGTCGAGGGTGATGACGCTCACGAGTTTGGTCCGCTCAGCGCCTTGTCGATCGCATCCAGTTCACCGAGCACCCAGTCCTGGAACGATGTGTTGGCCGGCATTGTCTCTGTAACGCCGACCACGGGCACCTTGGACTTGGTGGCGATGTCACGTAACCGCTCGGTCAGTTTCTCGGAAACCTGGCTGTTGTAGATCAGAACCTTGACCGTACGTTCCCGCAGATCACGTTCGAACGCTGCGAGATCCCGCGCGCTCGGTTCGGTGTCGTTCATCATGGCGAGCTGAAAGCGCTGGTTACGCATGGTCAAGCCGAGCGCATCAGCCATCGGACCGAAAACAGGCTCGGTCGCGGTCACGACCGTGCCGGCATGCTTTGCCTTCAGTTGGGCAACGCGTGCCGTGACACGTTCGAGAGCTGCAAGCGTGGTCTTCAGCCGCGCCGCATAGTCGGACGCGTGCGCGGGGTCGGCCTTGGCGAACGCGTCGGCGATGGCGGTTGCCACTGTCGGCATGGTCTTGGGATCGTACCAAAGGTGCGGATTGTCCCCGGGCTTGCGTCCGGTCAGGTCGGCGGCCGTGATCACGACGCGCCCCGCGCGCGGCGTCACCGCCAAAAGCTTTTCCATCCAGGGATCGTAGTTCGCGCCATTGACGATAACGATCTGCGCTTTGGCAATCTGGCGGACAGTGGCTGGCGTTGTCTCGAACAGATGAGGATCCTGGTCTGGATTGCTCATGATGCTGACGACGGCGACACGGTCGCCGCCGATCTGCCGTGCGATGTCGCCGTAGAAATTTTCCGCCGCCACAACGCCGATCTGATCGTCGGCGGCCACCGCGGGAAGGCCGTGGCCGATACAGAATGCAAAGGCGAGGCCGGCAAGCGCGGCTTTCATGGAAGGCCTATTCGACAATGCTTTCTGGTCAGATGTAACATTATAACATTCAGATAGCAAGGTCGTGCGCCATGCCGTGTGCTGCAGTTATCAGGTGTCAGGCTTCGGTTTTCGTGGCGCCACGGACGAGCCAGAAGCGGAGCATCCGGCGCGCGGTCGTGACCGAGAGTTTGAGGAAGTCGGATTTCGTCTGCGAGATGTCGGTCGCCGACAGATCGTAGGCGAACCGTGCCTTCAGCACGGCGTGGAAGGTCGGCCACCTCAGGTCGGCGGCCTTGCAGGCAACGAGGATGCCGTCATGGCGAACGTTCTGCATCAGCCGTTCGATCAGCTCGACGGGCGTCGTGCACAAGCGCGCGAGACCGACGGTCAATTCCTCGTGCTGGCCTGCGGCGGCGAACCCGGCGATGGCCTGGTCATTGAGCTGGCCGGTGCCTTGCATTTTGTCGATGCGCGCAATCGCGCGGCTGAAATCGCGAGGCCCGGTCGCCTTGAGCAAAACCTTATCGGACACCGAGGAAAGAATATTCTGGATCGCAGCCTGACGATCGGGAGAAACCACAGTCTGCAGACGTGCCCGAACCGTTTCGGTTGCCTTCGCCAGCAGGTCCTGCAGGAGTTGCGGCGGCACATCCAGGCGTACGCTCAGGTTCTCAGCGAGTTGCTCGTCAGTCTCTGCGCGCTTGGCCAGCGTCACAAAGCCACGATTGGAAAATGTAGCGCCCTGATTTTGTGACAACTTGCGGACCACGCCGGTGTCCCCGCGTTGGACCAGGATGTCGGTGACGGCGGCGGCAAGGCGCGTCCGTTCTGAAATCGCGCCAAGGTGAGCTTGCCCCTTCGAGCCGGCGATCTCCACCAGGTCTCGGTCAGTGAGCTGGACCGAGCGGGCGAGCACGGGGCCAGCCACCACGATCTCGTCATGACGAGCGAGGCTGCGGATAATGCCGTTAGGCGCGTTGTTGACGGGCGCGAGTTTTTCACCAAGCTCGGCGAGCGCGGTGGTTTCGACCTGCCGGATCAGGTGCGCGAGTACGTCGTCGAACAGGCCAACCTGTTCGCTGTTGAAATCGTCTGCATTGCCGAGAAAGAGGTCGGTTACGCGCCTGAGAATCTCGGTGCGTCGATCGCTCGAGCCCGCGGCCAGGACATATTCGAGCTCTTCGATGACGGACGCGGCCTGCGACATTTCTTGTCTTGGGCAGGATCCTTCCTGCCGCCTTCCACTAGTGGCGCGGGTCATCCCCGGCCGCTGCACCTTAACGAGTGGCCGTAAAGCGAAGGTAAAGTCGGACCCGATCGTTTCGGAGCCGAAAAGCTTATGTTTTAAAATGGCTTAAGCGACGAGTGGGCGCTTACTGCGCGTGGATGTTTCCTTCTTTGACCACCCGACCCCATTTGGCGATCTCGATCTTGATGTACTCGGCGAACTGTTCCGGGGTCATCTCAACCGTTGCCGCACCCTCGCGGTCGAAGGCCGCCTGCAGTTCGGGCGACTTCAAAGCCTCCTGCGACGCCGCATAAAGCTTGTCGGCCAGAGGCTGGGGGAGCCCGGCTGGCGCGGCGAGGCCCCACCAATTGTCCGCGACGTATCCAGGCACGCCGGCTTCCGCGATCGTCGGCACATCCGGGAGAACGGGGCTGCGCTTGGCGCCGCCGGTTCCCAACGCGATCAACTGCCCTGATTTGATGAACGGTGTGGTCTGCACCAGCGACGAGAACATGATCTTCACGTGGCCTGCGATCACGTCCTGCATTGCCGGTCCGCCGCCTTTATAGGGCACGTGGACGATATCGACGCCCGCCTGCAGCTTGAATAGTTCGGCACCCAGATGCTGGAAGCTGCCGACGCCCGCCGATGCGTAATTAAGCGAGCCGGGCTTCTCCTTGGCCATGGCGACGAGGTCTTTTACCGATCGGATCGGCGATGTCGGGTTGACCACCAGCACGTTCGGCCCGGTCGCGAATATCGAGATCGGGGTGAACGACTTGATCGGATCGTATTTGAGTGTGTAGAGCGCCGGATTGACGGCGTGCGCGATCGATATGATGCAGATCGTGTAGCCATCGGGCGCGGCGTTTGCGCAGGCCTCGGTGCCGATCGTCCCGCCGGCGCCACCGCGGTTGTCGACATAGACCTGGTGCCCGAGTTTCACGCTGAGTTGTTGTGCGACCAGCCGGCCCACAACGTCGTTGCTGCCGCCCGGCGGAAACGGAATGATCAATCGCACGGGTCGGTTCGGATAGTCATCGGCCGACGCGTTCGGCGCCAGCGCGAACAGCAGCGACGCAGCCATCATTAGTCGAGACAACAGTGTCAGCATGACGTCTCCCGGATTGCAGGATTTTTTCAGTGCCAATATGGCGGGTAAGCCGAGTTCTTCTGCTCGGCGTCGAGCCTGCGCAACATAGCCGGCCATTCGAGTACGCCATAGGGCCTGCGCGTGCCCGGCTGATACATGTGCGCGGTGTGCGCCAGCACATTTTCGCCCGGCATTGTCAGTTCCGTGCGCGCCGCCATCGCATCGACCTGCGAACGGCACGACAGTTCGAGCTGATACATGGTGTTGAACGCCTGCTGCACGGTCGCGCCGCAGGTCAGCAAGCCGTGGTTGCGCATGATCAGCGCTTCGTGCGGGCCCAGGTCACGTACGAGCCTCTCACGTTCATCAAGCTCGACCGCCGGACCTTCATAATCGTGATAGCCGATGTGGCCGACGAAGCGGATCGATGTTTGCGACAGCGGCAAGAGACCGCACTTCATCCCGGAAACCGCCATCCCGGCACGGGTATGCGTGTGCAACACGCAGGCAACATCCGCACGCGCCTTATGGATTGCGCCGTGAATCACATATCCGGATTTGTTGATGTCGTAGTCGGTATCCGGTTTCCACAGGATCTCGCCGTCCACATGAACTTTGACCAGGCTGGAGGCGGTGATCTCCTTGTAGAGCAAGCCGTAAAGATTGAGCAGGACGACATCGTCTTCGCCGGGAACACGCGCGGTGATGTGGTTATAGATGAGGTCGGTCATGCCGTAGACATCGACCAGACGATAGCAGGCGGCGAGTTCTAAACGGGCCTGCCATTCCTGCGGCGATACCTGGTCCTTGATCGACGGGAAATCAGTCGAATAGTTCATGGCGCGTTTTCCCTTGGCCTACAGGACGTTGATTGCCCTGGTATTTTGTCTGGCAAACATAGCTCTGCCGGTGGGTGCGAGGAAAGGGTGGGGCCGAGATCAAACACGGCCTCCGGGCCTTTGTAGTTGCGCCTGAGATTGCCTATATCTCGGTCCTCACGGAGATTTACTCCTCAATGACTGCCCCTGACTCGGCCTCGAAAATTCCCGTCACGGTTCTCACCGGTTATCTCGGCGCCGGCAAGACCACGCTTCTCAATCGCATTTTGTCCGAACCGCACGGCAAGAAATTTGCCGTCATCGTCAATGAATTCGGCGAGATCGGCATCGACAACGACCTCGTGGTGAATGCCGACGAGGAAGTGTTCGAGATGAACAACGGATGCATCTGTTGCACCGTGCGGGGAGATCTCGTGCGCATCATCGATGGCCTAATGCGGCGCAAGGGCAAATTCGACGCGATCATCGTCGAGACGACAGGCTTGGCCGATCCCGCGCCGGTGGCGCAGACGTTCTTTATGGACGAGGCGGTCGGCGCGAAAACCAAGCTGGACGCCGTCGTCACCGTAGCCGATGCCAAGTGGCTGGCGGACAGGCTCAAGGATGCACCCGAGGCCAAGAACCAGATTGCTTTCGCGGACGTCATTCTGCTCAACAAGACTGATCTCGTGACTGCCGAAGAATTGGGTGAGCTTGAGGCGCGCATTCGTGGCCTCAATCCTTACGCGCGGCTGCACCGTACCCAGCGCGCAAAGATCGACATCAATGAAGTGCTCGGCCGCAATGCCTTCGATCTCGATCGCATTCTCGATATCGAGCCGGCGTTTTTAAACTCCGGCGAACACCACCACGACCATGATCACCACCACGATCACGATCATAACCACGACCACGGCCATCACCACCACGGCAACGGCCTCAAGCATTATCACGACGAGGAGATGCAGTCGGTTTCAATAAAAATCGACCGGCCGCTCAATCCGGACAAGTTCTTTCCGTGGGTTCAGGATCTCGTTGCCAAGGATGGTCCCAGTATTCTGCGCTGCAAGGGGATTTTGTCGTTCAAGGACGATCCCGAGCGTTTCGTCTTTCAGGGCGTGCACATGATCCTCGACGGCGATCACCAGCGCCCCTGGCGCGCAGACGAGAAGCGCGACAGCCGCATCGTCTTTATTGGCCGCAACCTGCCCGAAGACAGGATCCGGCAAGGCTTCGAAAGCTGCATCGCCTGACGTGAGCGACACGCCGGCCCCCATTCCCTCGCTTGCCGACCGAACGCGCCGCGTAAATGCCGGCGCGCCGATCGTCGGCGTGCACTTCCTTGGCGCAACGGCAGTGTTCGTGCTTGGTGAAGAGGAATTACTGTATGTCGCAGAAGCTGAGAGCCGCGTTCGGGTTCACGCCGGGGCCATTCTTGCGAGCGCTTCCGATGGAGTGCGTATCGTAACCGGTGGCGATGACGGACAGGTGAGCGAAGCCAGTCAGGACGGCGAGCACCGGGTCCTCGGCGCGGACGACAAGAAACGCTGGATCGATAACGTAGCCATTGGCCCTGATGGTGCCATTGCCTGGTCGGCCGGCAAGATCGCGCACGTTCGCACGAAGAAGGGCGAGTTGCGCACATTTGAGGCAGCATCAACCGTCGCAGGCCTTTGCTTTTTTCCGAAGGGATTCCGTCTTGCGATTGCGCACTACAACGGCGCGACGCTCTGGTTTCCAAACGCGGCCGGTGTTCAGCCCGAGCGACTCGAATGGAAAGGCTCGCATCTCGGGGTAACGATCAGCCCGGATGGAAAATTTCTGGTCACCACCATGCAGGAGTCAACGCTCCATGGTTGGCGGCTGGCCGATGCCAAGCACATGCGCATGTCAGGATATTCCGCCCGCGTGCGTTCGCTCAGTTGGAGCGCGGAAGGGGAATTTCTTGCAACGTCAGGCTCCGAGCAACTGATCCTCTGGCCGTTCGACGGCAAGGATGGTCCCATGGGTCGGCAGCCAACAATTCTGGCGCGTGCCGAATCACGTGTTGCGGTTGTTGCCTGTCATCCGCGCCAGCCCGTTGTAGCCGTGGGCCACGCCGACGGTGCGGTGAGATTGGTGCGGGTCGAGGACGACGCGCTGATTCTTGCGCGCGAGGCGGACGGGCAAGCGGTGAGCGCGCTCGGCTGGGATGAAACGGGCCAGGCACTGGGCTTCGGCACCGAATCCGGGGACGCAGGCCTGCTCGCCTTGTGATCGCCCTATATGCCCCCACTATGACGCATTGCCCGTGCTCCGGGCGGGGCTCTAGCCTGTAGGAAAATGATTCGGAACCAAGCCCTTGTGCCGCACTTGTCTGACTTTGCGGCTTTGGGAGCCTGAAGAAACAAAGGAACAAATCATGGCCTCCTTCTGGAGGATACGTCGCGCGGTTTTCGCCATTGCAACCGGCGCCGCTATTGCAATTGGCTCACTGTGGGCTCCGATTGTGATCGGCGCGCTTACACCGGCGCAGGCGCAGATTTCCGAAGATGCCCAGATCGCGCTCGAGCAATACGGTGTGTGGCGCCCGCATCCTCGCTTCGGCGATGTCTGGGTGCCGGCCGGGGTCCCGCCGGATTGGCGGCCGTATGAATACGGACGCTGGGTCTATACCGACGATTGGGGCTGGTACTGGGCTTCAGATGATGTCGAGGCTAACTGGGGCTGGGTTGTCTATCACTACGGACGCTGGGCATTCGAGCGCGGTTTCGGTTGGTTCTGGGTGCCAGGCGATGAATGGGCACCGGCTTGGGTGAACTGGCGCTACGGCGACGACTATGTCGGTTGGGCGCCGCTCCCGCCCGACGAATTGGTCGGAGCCTACGAGGTCGAGCCCGCCTACTGGGCCTTTGTGCCGGGGCGCTACTTGGGGGCGCCGCGGCTGCGCACATACTTCGTGCCGGTGTATCGGCGCTCGGTCATTCTGCGCACAACAAACATCGTCAATCGCACCGTGCCCGTGCATGGCGGGCGACTGGCGGTCAATCCGGGAATTCCGCCGGCCTTCATCGCTCGCGTGAGTGGCGCGCCGGTCCCGACCTATCGGGTGCGCCCGCGTGTCTTCGCGTCGACCCACGGAGTGTCCGGCGCGGTGCAAATCAATCGCGATGAGTTGCGTCGTCCGCCGCCGGGCGGGCCGCCCGGTCGCCCCGGCGGCCCGGGACGGCCTGGCATCGCTCCACCGCCGCGTCTGCCTCCGGTTTCAATTCAGCGCACCACAACGATGATCCAGCCGAGTACGGCGGTTACTGCGCCGCAGCCTCTCGGCAGAAACGAGCCGGGGCGATTAGGGGCGACCCCGCCGCGCGCGGCTGAAGGCACAACGCTTCCATCAACAACGCCCTCGACAGCGACGCCGCCACCATCAACGGCTCCTGTTCAGCGGGAAGAGCGCCGCGTTACGCCTGGCGGACCACCTGGCGGACCACCTGGCGGACCACCCGGCGGACCTCCGCCGCAGCCGAACATCGTACGGCCAACTCCGCCTCAGGTAGCGCCGCCGTCTCCACCACCAGGAGCTCCGCCACCGCAACAGCGGCAGGTGCAGCCGCCGCAGCCGCCGACGGGAGCACCGCCGCAACGGGATGAACGACGCGAGCGCTTTGCGCCCGGTGGTCCGCCGGGCGGACCTCCGCCGCAACAGCCGAACATCGTGCGGCCGACCCCACCGCAGGCGCCGCCACCTCCAGCGCCTCCACCGCCGCAGCAGCGGCAGGTGCAGCCGCCGCCAGGTCCGCCGCCGGGTCCGCCGCCGCAGCAACAGCGCATGCAGCCGCCGCCACAGCCCGGTGCACATCCGCCGCCACCGCCGCCACAAGGTGCGCGCGGCCCAGGACAGCCTCCGCCGCAGGGGCCGCCCCCCAAGAGGCCGCCGCCCAAACCCGGCGAGGAAGAGAAAAAATAGCATCCACTGTAAAGTGCGACGCGAAAATGAAACGGGCGGCCTCGTGGCCGCCCGTTTGCGTTTGCTCGGGTCCGCGGGTCAGTGCATCAGCACGTTGCGGAACTGCCATGGATCGCGCTTGTCGATGTCTTCCGGGAAAAGTCCGGGTCGACCGGTGAGGGGTGTCCAGTCCGTATAGGTGCCGATGACCGGACCGAGATAGGGCATCTGCACTTCGAGGCAGCGGCGGAAATCCATCTCGTCCGTCTCTACAATACCGGCCTTCGGATTCTCGAGCGCCCACACCATTCCGGCCAGGACTGCCGAAGTGACCTGCAGGCCGGTGGCGTTTTGATAAGGCGCGACCTCGCGCGTTTCATCGATCGAAAGCTGCGAGCCGTACCAATAAGCGTTCTTCTTGTGGCCATAGAGCAGCACGCCGAGCTCATCGATGCCGTCGGCGATTTCGTGCTCGTCCAGGATGTGGACATCTTCCTGCGGGGCACCGGCGCGGCCCAACATCTCGTGCAAAGACAACACCGCGTCGTTGCAAGGGTGATAGGCGTAGTGGCATGTCGGCCGATAAACCGTTTTGCGACCCTTGCGCAGCGTGAAGTAGTCAGCGATCGAGATCGAACTCGTTGTGCGTGACCAGGAAGCCCAATTGCGCCTGGGCCGTCGGTGCCCACGAGCGCACGCGCGTATTCGCTCCGGGTTGCAGCATGTAGATCGCCGCACCGCAGCCTGTCTTATGTCTGGCGGCGTTTGGTGGAATCCATTTTTCGTGCGTGCCCCAGCCAAGCTCCGCCGGCTGCAGGCCTTCGGATATAAAACCTTCGACCGACCAGGTGTTGACGAACACATTCATCGGCTTGGGGTGCTTCGCACGCTGGGTATCGCGCTCAGCGATGTGGATACCCTTGATGCCCGCCTTCTTGGCCAGACGTGCCCACTCCTCGCGTGTCTTGGGCTCTTTGAACTTCAAACCGACATCGGTGGCGATGGTCAGCAGTGCGCGCTTGACGAACCACGACACCATGCCCGGATTCGCGCCACAGCAGGACACCGCCGTGGGACCACCGGAATGCTTGCGACGCGCGGCAAGAATTGTTTCGCGCAACGCGTAGTTCGTTCGCGCCTCAGGGCCGAGCTTTTGGTCGAAATAGAAACCCTTCCAGGGCTCGACTACGGTGTCGATGTAGAGCGCGCCGATCTCTCGGCACAGCTCCATGATGTCGAGCGATGAGGTGTCCACCGACACGTTCACGCAAAAGCCCTGGCCGCCGCCGGCGGTGAGCAGCGGCGTCAGCAGGTGGCGGTAGTTGTCCTTGGTGACTGCCTGATGGATGAAGCGGATGCCGCGTTGATCGAGTAGCTTGCGATCTTTGTCTTCGGGATCGATGACCACAAAGCGCTTCTTGTCATAGCTAAAATGACGTTCGATCAGCGGCAGGGTGCCTTTGCCGATCGAGCCGAAGCCGATCATTACGATAGGTCCGTCAACACGGGCATGCACTGGCCATTTAGGCATCGTCAGCGTCTCCAGGAGGGCAGGTCATATCTTTGGTTAAGCGCAAACGGAATATACGCCGGGCAATAGTACCCCGGCGTCCACGATATTCTGGCAGAAATTATGCGGCGGAGGCAGCGAGACCCGGCTGCGGCATCCGCTTGCTGGGTGCGCGCAGCAGACCGCGGGCGCCCTTGAGCGAGCCAGGCACGAGCTCGAGCGCAAGCAGCCGGTCGCGCTCGAACGGACCGGGCATGCGCAGGGCCGCGGTCTTCTCCGCGGAGAAGCCGAAGCGGCTGTAGTACGGCGCG
This sequence comes from uncultured Alphaproteobacteria bacterium, assembly GCA_963831515.1. Lineage (GTDB taxonomy): Bacteria > Pseudomonadota > Alphaproteobacteria > Rhizobiales > Xanthobacteraceae > Pseudolabrys. The sequence continues at coordinate 46,111 of CAWHQL010000012.1, forward strand.
TCACCAACGAGCATGACCGCGGCGTGGCCGCGCCGGCGGGCGGCGGCAAGCGCGTGATGCACGAGCGCCGCGCCGACGCCGCGATTGCGGCAATCGGCAGCAACCGCCACCGGTCCGAGCAGCAGCGCCGATTGACCGGTGCCGCACACGACATTCCAGAGGCGGGCGGTGCCAATGATGCGCTTCCCATCGGTCGCGACAAAAGCAAGTCCTTCGGCCGGCGACCGGCCGTCCCGCAGGCGCTGCGAACTCTTGCGCCAGCGGTGAGCGCCAAAAGCTTCGTCGAGCAGCGCTTCGCGCGCCGCGACATCGGGGGGACGTTCTTTCCGGATCGATATCATCTCAGTCTGCTCCCGTCCCGGCACGCGACTAAGCGCGCGCTGCGAGGGCGTTGCTTGTGTGGTGAGGGGAGCCGGCATGACCGGCTCCCGGGGATGTCAGATGTGATAGGTCTTCAGCGGCGAGAAGCCGTTGAACGCCACCGAGGAGTAGGTCGCCGTGTAGGCGCCTGTGCCCTCGATCAGCACCTTGTCGCCGATCTCGAGGCTGACGGGGAGCATGTAGGGCTCCTTTTCGTACAGCACGTCGGCTGAGTTGCAGGTCGGGCCCGCCAGCACGCAGGGTGCCAAGGCGTCGCCGTCCCGCGGGGTGCGGATCGGGTAGCGGATCGACTCGTCCATCGTTTCGGCGAGGCCGCCGAACTTGCCGATGTCCAGATAGACCCAGCGCACGTCGTCTTCCTCGCTCTTCTTGGAGACGAGGACGACTTCGGCCTCGATGGTGCCGGCATTGCCGACCATGCCGCGGCCCGGCTCGATGATGGTCTCCGGGATACGGTTGCCGAAGTGCTTGCGCAGCGCCTTGAAGATCGCCGTGCCGTAGGTTTTCACCGACGGAACGTTCTTCAGGTACTTCGTCGGAAAGCCGCCGCCCAGGTTGACCATCGTCAGGTTGATGCCGCGCTCACCGCATTCCTTGAATACCGCCGCCGCTGATGCGAGCGCGCGGTCCCAGGCATGCTGGTTTCGCTGCTGGGAGCCGACGTGGAACGACACGCCGACCGGCTCAAGACCGGCTTTGAGGGCATGCTCAAGCACGTCGACCGCCATGGCCGGCTCGCAGCCGAACTTCCGCGACAGCGGCCATTCGGCGCCGACACAGTCGGACAGGATGCGGCAGAACACGCGGCTGCCAGGCGCCGCCCGGGCGGTCTTCTCGACCTCGGCCTTGCAGTCGACGGCATAGAGGCGAACGCCGAGCGCAAAGGCGCGCGCGATATCGCGCTCCTTCTTGATCGTGTTGCCATAGGAGATGCGGTCGGGCGTCGCGCCGGCGGCGAGCACCATCTCGATCTCGGCGATCGAAGCGGTGTCGAAGCAGGAGCCGAGCTTGGCCAGCAAGGCCAGTACTTCCGGCGCCGGGTTTGCCTTCACGGCATAGAACACACGGGTGTCCGGCAGCGCCTTGGCAAAGGCGGTGTAATTGTCGCGAACGACGTCAAGGTCGACGACCAGGCAAGGGCCCTCGTCTTTACGCTTGCGTAGAAACTCGCGGATGCGCTCAGTCATTGCGCTATTCCCCACGGCTATAGGGCTTTCCAAGCCCTTGATGATGCGGCTTAAGAGCTTGTCGCCTGCGCGCGATGGGGACGCGCCGACGCCTACACTCTGCTGCCGCTCAGCTGCCTTGGATTGGATGGGGAGATCCCCGTCCGCACGGCCGGCAAAGATGAACAAGCCTCTTCGGTGACCCGCGCCGGTGGTGGAGACCGGCAGAGACCAAGGAAGCCCGATCGTCGTTGCTTTAAGCCGCGTCCCCTGCTGAGAGCAGAGTGCGCCGGTTTCGCCTCCGGCTGCCGGTCAGATTTCTTGGAGAGTTTTGGCTTCTCTCTCCAGGCGGCTGGCCGGCCTCTTGTCCGGCTACCTACCGACCGACACACGGCCACAGGCACGTGCGAAATTGGGCATTACGGAAATAAGTAATTTTGGTGACACATGCAAGAGAAAGTTTGTCGCGACAAAAAACTTTCTTAACTTTTTCTTTCGACGACCGACGACGCGTTTCATCCGCGCGTGGTGAACGGCTCGATGCGATGCGCGGCGCGGACGAACTGCACCATGACAGCGAGGCCGCAGAGGACGAACGCTACGTCGAGCACGCGCGCGCCGAGTCCGCCAAGGTCGAACAAGGTGGCGATGGCCCACGAGCCGGCGAACGCTGCGCCGAACACCTCGGCGCCGATCAGGATGGCGGCGCTGATGACGGTGATGACGTTAAGCCAGTTGATGCGGCTGCCTTCGGCCATGCGGTGTCTCCTTTGCGAGGCGCAATCTCTCCGAATCCGGCTGCGAGATCAAGTCCATAGCGCGGCCGCATTCGTCGCACGGCATCTGACGATCGTGACGTGGTCGACCGGCTGTTCGCGCCACTGAAGTCGTTAACGCGGGCCGGATCGCCGGGTCCGGCCGAGTCGCTGGTGGCAATGTGGCTTCGCCGACAGGCAATCAAGGCCCTCGCCAAGGAGCCGGTCTCCGACTAGATGGACGGGATGAGCTCCTCATCCTCCTCTTCAGACCTTCCAAATCCGCTGCTTGCCACCTGGTCCGGTGAGTTCGAGCTGCCGCCATTCGCCACGATCAAGGCGGAGCACTTTCGGCCGGCATTCGACCGGGCGCTGGCGGAGCACCGGGCCGAGATCGCCGCCATTGCCCAAAACGGGGCCGAGCCCAGCTTCGAGAACACGATCGCGGCGTTGGAGAAGGGCGGGAGGGAGCTCGAGCGGGTCGCCAATGTCTTCTTCGTGCTCGCGGGAGCGGACACGTCGGATGAAATCGAGGCGATAGAGCGGGAGGTGTCGCCGCTGCTCGCCCGCCATAGCAATGCGCTCTACCTCAATCCTGCGCTCTATTCCCGCATAGCCGCTCTCTATGAGCGACGCGGCGCGCTGGGTCTCAATCCCGAGCAGGCCCGCGTTCTGGAGCGCTACCACACCCGATTCGTCCGCGCGGGGGCTGCGCTTGAGAAGCCGGCACAGGAACGTCTTGCCGCGATCAATGAGCGGCTGGCCAGCCTCGGCACCCAATTCGGGCAGAATGTGCTCGCCGACGAGAAGTCCTTCGCCATGATTTTGGACGAGGCAGACCTCGCCGGATTGCCGGACTTCGCTCGCGCGGCGGCACGTGCTGCCGCCGAGGAGCGCGGTCAGCCGGACAAATATGTGATCACCCTGGCGCGCTCGTCAGTCGAAAGCTTCCTGCAGTTTTCGTCCCGGCGGGATCTGCGTGAAAAGGCGTTTCAGGCCTGGATCAGGCGTGGCGAGAACGGCGGGACAACGGACAATCGCGCGCTGATCGCTGAGATGGTCGCCTTGCGGGGAGAACGGGCCAAACTGTTGGGCTTTGCGACCTTCTCTGACTATCGGCTCGACGATCAGATGGCGAAGACTCCGGCGGCGGCGCGCAAGCTTCTGGATGAGGTCTGGGGCCGCGCCAGGGCAAAGGCAGCCGGCGAGCGCGACGCCTTGCAGGCATTGGCCGCCCAGGAGGGCGGCAACTTCGCGCTGGCGCCGCACGACTGGCGCTACTACACGGAAAAACTCCGCAAGGCGAAGTACGATCTCGATGAAGTCGAGATCAAACCGTATTTCCAGCTCGACAAAATGATCGAGGCGGCGTTCGAAACGGCGGGCCGCCTGTTCGGCCTCTCATTCAAGCCGGTCAATATGCCGCTTTATCACCCCGACGCGCGCGCGTGGGAGGTGACCGACGCACAGGGCCGGCACGTCGCGCTCTTTATAGGTGACTATTTCGCGCGCGGCTCCAAGCACAGCGGCGCCTGGATGACCTCATTGCGCGATCAGGAGAGACTTTCCGGCGATATCCGACCGATCGTTCTCAACGTATGCAATTTTTCCAAACCGGCGGCGGGGGAAACGGCACTCCTGTCCTTCGATGACGCGCGCACTTTGTTTCATGAGTTCGGCCACGCGCTGCACGGGATGCTGTCCAACGTCACATATCCGTTGCTCTCGGGGACCGCGGTGCCGAGTGATTTCGTGGAACTGCCGTCGCAGCTCTACGAGCACTGGCTCGAAGTGCCGGAGATCCTGCAACGCTACGCCCGCCATTTCCGTACCGGCGAACCCATGCCAAAGGCATTGCTCGATCGGCTTCTAGCGACTCTTACATTTAACCAGGGTTTCGACACGGTCGAATACACCGCCTGCGCGCTCGTCGATCTTGACCTGCACTCGCTTGCGGACGCGTCCGGGCTCGACGTGTCGGACTTCGAACGCAAGGATCTTGAGCGCATCGCAATGCCGGCGGAGATCGTGATGCGCCATCGCCTGCCGCATTTTCAGCATCTGTTCTCCGGCGGCGGCTATGCGGCCGGCTATTACTCGTACATGTGGTCGGAAGTACTCGATGCCGATGCCTTTGCCGCCTTCGAAGAAACCGGCAATGTCTTTGACCCGGTCATGGCCAAACGGCTGCGCGACTATGTCTACAGTGCGGGGAACCTGCGCGATCCTTCTGAAGCCTACACGTCGTTTCGAGGGCGCCTGCCGACGGTCGACGCGCTGCTGAAGAAGCGCGGGCTTGCCGACGTACCCTCCGCATGAATCTCCACACCGCCGGGCATCGCCGCGGCGTGGTTGCCGCCCCGCACGCAGCTGCCGTCGATGATGGCCGAGCCATCCTTGGCGAAGGCGGCAATGCGATCGAAGCGATGCTGGCAATGGCGGCGAGCATTGCCGTTGTCTATCCGCACATGAATCATCTTGGCGGCGATGGCTTTTGGCTCATCCGTGAGCCCTCGGGCCGCGTACGCGCGTTGATGGGCGCTGGCCCGGCTGGGGCCAAAGCGACGCAGCGATTCTATCGCGATGCGGGGTACGATGAGATTCCTCCTCGGGGCCCATTCGCAGCGCTAACGGTGCCGGGCGCTGTCGGCGCGGGTCTGCTCGCGCAGGAGGCGGCCAAAGGGCAGGGCGGAAAACTTCCGCTTGCGTTGCTGCTGGCCCCCGCCATCGGACGTGCCCGTGACGGCTACACGGTGGCGCGCAGTCAGGCGCGGTTAACGGCCGAGAAGTTGCCGGAAATGGATAAGGCCACCGGATTTGGAAAAACATTCTTGCTCGATGGCAAGGTGCCGGAGGTCGGAGCTCGTCTCAGACAGACAGAATTTGCCGCGACGCTCGAGCATCTCGCCCATGCCGGCCTTGAGGATTTCTATCGCGGTGACGTCGGCCGCGAAATCGCCGCCGACCTCGATCGCATCGGGAGCCCCGTGACCCGCGACGACATGGAAAAATATCGTGCGAGCGTTGCGGATCCGCTCAGCGTCGCGACCCAAGCTGGCACGCTCTACAATTCGCCGCCGCCGACGCAAGGCCTTGCTTCTCTCATGATCCTCGCGCTGTTCGATCGGCTGCGCGTCGCGCACGCGGAAAGTTTCGAGCATATCCATGGTCTGGTCGAGGCGACGAAGCGCGCGTTCCGCATTCGCGACCGCGTCATCACCGATCCCGACAAGATCAGCGGCGATCTCGCCCGCTACCTGTCACCCAATTTCATCGATGCTGAGGCAACAAAGATCGACGCTCGGAAAGCGGCGCGCTGGCCTGCGCCTTACGGCGAAGGCGACACGGTCTGGATGGGTGCCGCGGACGCAAGCGGTCTTGTCGTGTCCTATATCCAGTCGCTCTATTGGGAATTCGGCTCCGGATGTGTGCTTCCGGGAACAGGCATCCTCATGCAGAACCGCGGCGCCAGCTTTTCGCTTGATCCGAAAGCGCTGAATACGCTCTCGCCCGGCCGCCTTCCGTTTCACACGTTGAATCCCGCGCTCGCGAAGCTCAAGGATGGGCGCCTCATCGCCTATGGAACAATGGGCGGAGATGGCCAACCGCAAAATCAGGCAGCAGTCTTCACACGCTACGTCAATTTTCGGCAGCCGCTCGAGAGGGCGCTCGATGCGCCGCGCTGGCTGCTTGGGCGTACCTGGGGTTCGAGTCACACCAACCTGCGGATGGAATCGCGGTTCGATGGCAATCTGGTCGACCGGCTGCTTTCAGCCGGTCACGACGTCGCCGTTCTCGATGAGGCTTATTCCGACACGATGGGTCACACTGGTGCGGTGGTCCTTCACCCCGACGGTACCTTGGAAGGTGGGCACGATCCGCGCGCCGACGGCGGCGCAGCGGGCGTTTGACCGCAATATTTACGCAAAAGCTATTGCAACAAAGTAACACGTCACGTTTAGGCCGCACTCCGTGTTATGGTCCGAACATGCTTCGCATTTTTCTCGTCGTACTCGCCACGCTCTTTGTCGTCGCTCCGGCGCTAGCGCATCCGCACGTCTGGGTGACCATGCGCACTGAACTCGTGTACGCGCCCGACGGGCGTATCACAGGCATTCGTCACGCCTGGTCGTTCGACGACATGTTCTCGACGTTTGCTATCCAGGGGCTGGACAGCAAGGAGAAGGGCAAGTTCACCCGCGAGGAGCTTGCCCCGCTGGCCAAGGTCAATGTCGAATCGCTGAAGGAGTTCGACTATTTCACCTACGCCAGCGCAGACGGGAAGAAGGTCGCGCTGACCGACCCCACGGCGGATTATTGGCTCGACTACAACGACCAGGTGCTGACGCTCAATTTTACCCTGCCGCTCAAAACACCGGTCAAGGCGAAGGAACTGAAGATCGATATCTATGATCCGACGATCTTCGTCGACTTCTCCTTTGACAAGCAAAACCCCGCGCGACTTGTCGGCGCGCCGAATTGCAAACTCGACGTGCAGTTGCCACGCGAAATGACATTCGCCGAGGGCAAGAAACTCAGCGAAATCCCGGCCGACGAGAAAAATACGACGATGGCCTGGGGGGCCCAATTCGCCAACAAACTTCTGGTGCACTGTCCTTGACGCAGGTCCCGCGACTCCGCCTGACGCATTGTGTCCTGTTGGTCGCCTGCCTTTTGGTCTCTGTCACGGCGATTCACGTGGCATTTGCGCAGCCATTCGGCGCGGCGCGCGGAGCGACGTCACCGGAAGTCGGTGGTTTTGCCGGCTGGATACTTGCCAAGCAGGCTGAATTCTATCGCACCCTGTCCGGTCTGATCCGCGCCGCCAAGGCTGACGGCAGTGCGGCCTATACGCTTCTTGGCGTGTCGTTTCTCTACGGTATTTTTCATGCCGCCGGACCCGGCCACGGCAAAGCGGTGATTTCGTCCTACCTGGTGGCGAATGACGAGACCTGGCGCCGCGGGATCGTACTTTCGTTTGCATCGGCGATGCTGCAGGCATTCACGGCGGTGCTCATTGTCGGCATTGCCGCGGCACTCCTCGGCGCGACGGCGAAAGCGATGGGCAACACCGTTCGCGTCATCGAGATTGTCAGCTATGCGCTGATCATGCTGATCGGTCTGCGCCTGCTGTGGGTCAAAGGCCGTGCTTTCCTGCGTTTGCTACGCGGAGAACAGCACGCGCATCATGCGCACGACCATGGCCATCATCAGCACGCGCACGACCATCACCATGGCCACGATCATCATCACCATGACCATGACCATCACAGTCACGATGATGGCCACGGCCATCATCGCAACCATGTGCATTCCCACGATCATGATCATGAAGACGACGCATCAGCCTGGGGTCATGCGCATGCGCCGGAACCACGGGAACTGACCGGCAAGCATTGGCTCAGGCGGGGACTTGCCGCGATCATCGCCGTCGGTCTGCGCCCGTGTTCAGGCGCGATCATAGTTCTTGTCTTTGCCCTGGCTCAGGGCCTGTTCTGGATCGGCGTCGCGTCGACCTTCGCCATGGGTTTGGGCACGGCGATCACGGTCGCGGCCATTGCCACATTGGCGGTGGGAGCGCGAGGGCTCGCCGATCGATTTGCCAAGGCAAGGCCCGGCACCGGGATGCTTCTGCTGCGCGGGTTGGAAACCGCAGCCGCGCTCGTCATCGTGTTTTTCGGTGCTGCGTTGCTGACCGGCTACATCGTCAGCGAACGTCTGATGGGTGTTTAGCGGAAATCCTCGTCCCGCAACTCGATCGGCTGACCGTGCGGTGTGCGGTCGCACGCGTGGTCCCATGCGTCGCGATAACGATGCAACGCATCTCGTGTCGTTACGCCCTTGTCCGCCACGAGCTTCTCCAGTGTGTTGAGCCAGTGCAAATAGTAGGTCTCGCCGGTGTCGGGGTCGCCGGCCGCTTGCGCGCGTTTGATTTCATCCGCGAGCGCCGCCGCCCATTCTTTCCAGGTAAAGACACCACGTTCGTGCAGCGCCAGTGTCATGGCAAATGCCTGCGCTTCCCAAGGCTCGCGAAACACCGGACCCTCCGCGTCGCGCGGCACGCCCGGCACGGATATCGCGGCGCGCATACCAGCGCGTGGGTCGAGCGGCATGTCAGGCGGGCTCCAGATACGGCTCCCATGCGTCGACCGAGACTTTGGTCGTCGGATCGCCGTCCGCACCCCAAAGCTCGCGTCCGTCGAAACGCACGGTGTAGAGCCACTGTGGATTTTCTCCTGCGCCCGTGGCGTTGCTGTCGGGAAACACATGGCAGCCCATCACGCGCTCGATAGTGCCGACGTGACCACGCACGTAAGCCGGCAAGCGCGTGTGAGTAGGAGGGTTGATATTTTTTGCTCGGACGCGATCGCCGAGTTTGAACGTCGCTTTCGTATTCGTGTCGCGTTCAGTCGGACCGCCGCGGTGGAGCGTCTTGGCAACATCGGCAGGTGACAGCACACGCTTGACCGGTTTCGGCGGTTTGAGACTGTGGCCAGCGGCAATTTCATCGTCCGATACCAGCCCGCGTTCTTTGGTCATGCGTTCGAGCGCCGCAAACCAGATCTGGTAATAACTCATCGACAAGTATTCGGCGGGTGGCCAATTCTCACGGGCAAAGCGCGACATGTCGATGTTCCATCCGCCAGGCATGCCCATTGCCAGCGTCAATGCGAACGCGCGCTTCTCCCATTCGTCGTGAAATACCGGTTCGTCCGGCTCGGGTTTGACGGGACCGAAACCGTGCTTGCCACCCATGTCCTGCGCGCCGTTCATTTCAGATCCTTTGGAGATTTCGGCAACCCGGTGCCGATCATGGAGTCGCGGGTCACTAAGTCCGCGAGTTTCTCCTCGCTCCAACCTTCGGTGCCGGCAGGGCGCATAGGCACGACGAGATAGCGAATCTCGGCGGTCGAATCCCAGATACGGATCTCGGTGTCGTTCGGCAGGCTCATGCCGAAATCGGCGAGTACGCCACGCGGATCGGCTACCGCGCGCGAACGATAGGGCGCCGATTTGTACCAGACAGGCGGCAAACCGAGTACAGGCCATGGGTAACAGGAGCAGAGCGTGCACACGACCATATTGTGCAGCTTCGGCGTATTCTCGAGCGCGACAATGTGCTCGCCCTGTCGACCTGCGTAACCGATTTCGGCGATTGCCGGCGTCGCCTCTTTCAACAGGCGTGCGCGAAAGTCCGGATCGGCCCATGCTTTGGCGACGACGCGTGCGCCATTGCGCGGTCCGACTTTCTTTTCATAAGTCTCGATCAGCAGGTCAAGCGCAGCCGGATCGACATAACCTTTCTCGGTCAGCACCGTTTCGAGCGCGCGCACGCGCAATTGGGTTTCCGAAAGCTCGGAATGATCGTGGTCTGGTGGTGGTCGTGATCGTGGTCGTGCCCGGACATGCCCTCAATATAAGCAAAAGGTCCGCCTTTGTGCCATCATCGGTGCCATGACTTTTGCGCATATAACGACGGTTGCTGACCGCATTGACCGCATCACTTCGGCGCTCGGCCGGGCGGTTGCATGGCTGGCGCTGGTGGTGGTTTTGCTGCAGTTCGCGCTGGTGGTCGTGCGCTACCTGTTCGGACTCGGATCGGTCTGGCTCACCGAGACGGTAGTCTATGCGCATGCCACGCTGTTCATGCTGGCGTCGGCGTGGACGCTGCAGGTCGGCGGCCACGTGCGCGTGGATATTTTCTATGCGGACGCTTCCGCGCGCACAAAAGCGCTGATCGATCTTGTTGGCGCGTTAGTTCTCCTGTTGCCGTTCATGATCGTGCTGATCTGGTTGTCGGTGCCGTATGCCGCGCGCTCCTGGTCGATCCTTGAGCGGTCGCAGGAAGCGAGCGGCCTGCCGCTAGTCTTCTTGCTCAAAACGCTGATCCCGCTCTTCGCGGTGCTGATGGCGCTGCAAGGGATCGCGCAGGCGATCCGCGCCGCAGCGGTGCTGGCGAGGACACGGTGATGCCGCTCGCTGAGGTTCTCGCAATTCTGATGGTGCTCGTCGTCATTGCTGCGCTGATGGCCGGCTATCAGGTCGCGCTGACACTCGCCGGCGTGTCGCTGATTTTCGCGCTTCTCGGCGATGCGACTGGTGTCATGCGCTTCGCCATTCTCGGTGCGCTGCCGCAGCGGATTTTTGGCGTGATGACCAACGAGGTTTTGCTCGCGATTCCATTGTTCATTTTCATGGGCGTGATGCTCGAGCGCTCACGGATCGCCGAAGACCTGCTGGAAACGATGGGACGCCTCTTTGGCACGCTGCGCGGCGGACTTGGAATTTCGGCGGTCATCGTCGGAACGCTGCTTGCCGCGGCCAAAGGCGTCGTCGGCGCCACGACGGTGACGATGGGTCTGATCATGCTGCCGGCGATGATGCGCTTCGGCTACGACCCGCGACTTGCAGCAGGCACCGTTGCCGCGACGGCAACATTGGCACAGATATTTCCGCCCGCCACGGTGCTGGTGCTTCTGGGCGACCAATTGAGCAATGCCTATCAGGCCGCGCAGCTTTCGAAAGGCGTCTTTGCTCCGCGTTCGGTCACGGTCAGCGATCTCTTTGCCGGCGCGTTGGTGCCGGCATTCACGCTGGTTTTGCTGTATCTGCTGTTCCTCATTGCCGTTGCCATTTTCTGTCCGAAAGCCTCGCCGGCACTGCCTCCGGATCCGAAAGCGCCACGCGGATTTGCGATGGCGCGGCGCCTTGTCGAAGTTCTCGTTGCTCCGCTCGTGCTCATAGTTGCTGTTTTGGGCTCGATTCTTGGCGGCATTGCCACGCCCACCGAAGCGGCATCAATCGGCGCCGTCGGGGCCATTCTGCTTGCTGCACGCAAGACGGCAATCACGACGCTGCTGAGGCCGGTCTGCGAAACGACGGCACAGATCGTCAGCATGATTTTCCTGATCCTGATCGGCGCGACGATGTTCAGCCTCGTTTTTCGCGCGCTCGGCGGCGACGACATGGTGCATCGCGCCTTGTCGAATCTGCCCGGCGGGACGGCCGGTGCGGTACTGGCCGTCATGCTGGCGATATTCCTGCTCGGCTTCGTGATGGATGCATTCGAGATCATTTTCGTCGTGGTGCCGATCGTTGCACCGACGCTGCTGACCATGCCGGGCGTCGATCCGGTATGGCTCGGCATCATGATGGCGGTGAACCTGCAGACTTCGTACATGCATCCACCGCTCGGGCCGACGCTGTTTTTTCTGCGCAGCGTTGCGCCGCCGCAGATCACCACGCGACATATTTATGTGGGGATTATCCCGTTCGTGCTGATCCAGCTATTTGCGCTGGTGGTGCTCTGGTTTGCACCGGGGCTCGCAACCGCGCTGCCCCATGCGATTTACGGCCACTAATCCCAAAACTTCTCGATCAGGATCCAGAGCCACACCGCTCCCGCCGACAGCAGCGAGAGGCCGACCGCGGCCGAGCCCATGTCCTTGACGCGTTTGATGACGGGATCGTCGTCGCGCGTGACACGGTCACACAGCTTCTCGATGGCCGTGTTGAGCAACTCGACGATCATGATGAAGACGATCACGCCGATGAGCGCGAAACGCTCACCAACATCCGCCGTCAGGAAAAAGGCGAGCGGGACGCCGATGACGAGAACAATGACTTCCTGCCGGAATGCCTCTTCCGATTGCGTTACCGCAATCAGGCCATTCCAGCTGTTGATCGCCGCCTGCCACAACCGCTTCAAGCACGCCACCTGTCCCGATGATTGACCGGGGCAAAATAGGCGGCCTGAGATTCATAGTCTATTCATGTGGTTGCTTCGCATGTGTATAAGGTTACTGCATGAAGGCCGCGGAAATGTTCAGCCTCAAAGGCAGGGTGGCGCTGGTGACCGGCGCGTCCAGTGGTCTTGGCATGCAGTTCGCCAAAGCACTGGCAGATAATGGCGCCGCAATCGCGCTGGTGGCGCGGCGGGCTGAGCGCCTCAAGGCGCTCAAGGCCGAGATCGAAGGCAAGGGTGGCAGTGCGATTGCCATCGAGGCCGACGTCACCGATCGCGCGGCGATGGCGCGCGCTTTCGATTCCGCGGAGAAAGCCTTCGGCACCGTGACAATCCTGGTCAACAATGCGGGCATCGCACACGGCGGCCGGGCCGTTGAAATGGCGCCGGAAGAATGGCGCAGGGTGTTGTCGACCAATCTCGACGCTGTCTTTTTCTGGGCGCAGGAAGCTGCGCGCCGCATGCTTGCCGCAAACAAACAGGGCGCGATCGTCAACATTGCGTCCGTGCTGGGGCTTGCAGTCTCGAAAGGGGCAGTCGCCTATGCCACGGCCAAAGCCGGCGTCGTGCAGGTCACAAAGGCACTCGCTGTCGAACTCGCTTTCAAGGGTGTACGGGTCAATGCCATCGCACCAGGCTGGTTTGTGACCGAGATGAATGACGACTATCTGATGAGCGAGGCCGGTACTGCCATCAAGCGCGAGATTCCGATGGGTCGTTTCGGAAATCCGGGCGATCTCGACGGAGCGCTGTTGCTGCTCACGTCCGATGCCGGAAGTTACATCACCGGCGCGACGATTGTCGTCGATGGCGGCCAGGTGATTCAGATCAAGGGGTAAGTATGGACTTCACGCTTTCGCCCGAAATTGAAGACCTCCGCCTGCGCGTGCGCGCCTTTGTGGAAGAGCATGTTCTGCCGCTCGAGGCCGATCCAGAAAATTTCTCCGAGCACGAGAACATCCCTGAAACGAAACTGGCGAAAGTTCGCGAGAAGGCGAAAAAGGCCGGCTTGTGGGCTCCGCAGTCTCCGAAAGAATTCGGCGGCATGGATCTGCCGATCGTTGCCTGGGCGGCCATTTATGAGGAGGCAGCGCGCTCGATTTTCGGGCCGCTTGCGTTCAATTGCATGGCGCCCGACGACGGCAACATGAACGTGCTCAAGCTGGTCGGCACCCGCGAACAAAAGGAAAAATGGTTGAGGCCGATCGTCGACGGGAAGGTGCGTTCAACCTTCACGATGACCGAGCCCGCGCCGGGCGGCGGCTCGGATCCGTCAATGATCAGGACGCGCGCCGAGAAAAAGGGCGACCGCTACATCATCAAGGGACGCAAGTGGTTCGCGACTGGCGCCGAAGGAGCCGCGCATTTCATCCTTCTCGCGCGCACCAGCGACGACAAACGGCGGGGATTGACGGCATTCCTGTTTCACAAGGACCAGCCCGGCTGGCGAATCGTGCGCCGCATTCCGATCATGGGGCCGCATGAACATGGCGGCCATTGCGAGCTCGAATTCGACGGACTGGAAATTCCGTCCGAAAACATTCTGCTGAACGAGGGCGACGGGCTGAAGATTACACAGATCCGGCTCGGGCCCGCGCGGTTGACCCACTGTATGCGCTGGCTGGGTCAGTCGAAACGCTGCATGGAAATCGCGCAGGCTTACGTCGCGGAGCGCGAGGGCTTCGGCGTGAAGCTCGGCGACCGGGAAAGCGTGCAGATCAAGCTTGGTGAGGTGGCGCAGCAGATTCAGATAGGGCGGCTACTTACCATGCATGCGGCCTGGATGCTCGATCAGGGCGGTCGCGCCCGCAAGGAAGTCTCGATGGCGAAAGTTCAGGTCGCCGACACTCTGCACAAGGCCGCCGATGTGGCGATCCAGCTACAGGGCGCCCGGGGCTTCTCGCAGGATTCGATCGCACAATGGATCTATCGCGCAGCGCGCGCCGCGCGACTGGTGGATGGCGCGTCCGAAGTGCACATGATGGTGCTTGCGCGCTTCATGCGGGAAGAGGGGCGGGACTTCTGGCAGTGGGGTCCGGGCGAGGGACGGCGGAACGACCGCTGACGCCTACTTCGCTTTGCGTAGCGAGTTCGACTTCCTGGCGCGCCGACTTGATCAGATATTGCACGTCCGAGCCCGCGATCACGAAACGCGCGCCGAGCTTTACAAGCTCACCTACATGGTCGACATCGCCGCGAATTCCGCCGACGCCGAGAATCTTGCCGTGCGCCTTGCAGGCTTTCGCTGTGGCCTCATAAGCCGCCCGCAGTTTCGGATTTTTCAAGTCGCCGGGAATGCCCATGGCGGTGCACAGGTCGTTTGAGCCGATCAGCAACACATCTATCCCGGCCAGCGCAGCGATGGCGTCGGCGTTGGCTATGCCTTCCGGCGTCTCCAGCATGGCAATGAGCGATGTCGTGGCGTTTCCTTGTTTGTTGACCTCGCCGAGAGGCACCTGACGGTAACCTTGCAGCGGACCGGCGCCGGCGACCGAGCGTTCGCCCAACGGCGGAAAGCGGCAAGCGCGCACAAATGCCTCGGCTTCCCCGCGCGTGCTCACATTCGGGCAGATGATGCCGAGCGCACCGGCATCGAGCAGGCGTGCCGCATCGTCGAACTGGTGACCGGCGATACGCACCAGCGGCGTGACCCCGATCGGTAGGGCAGCGACGCAGATCTGCGCCGTGTCATCGAGCGAGATCGTGCAATGCTCCATATCGACGTAGAAAGCATCGAAGCCGCACGCGTCCGCGATAAATGCGATGTCGGCGGTGCGGGCGAGCCGTGTCGCCATACAGAGTGCAATCTCACCGCGCGCAAGCTTTTCCTGCATGCGGTTTGCGAAGGCCACGGCAGAGCGCTCAGTTACGGTAGCTCGTGTCGATCTTGTCGAGAATGCGCAGGTAGGCCGCCCAGTCATGGCTGCCGCGGCCGGCATCGTGGTGTTCGTACTGCTCAGCGGTCTTGGCGCAGACCGCGGCAGGGATTTCAACCAGCTCTTTCCCGGTCGCTTCCAGCTTGAGCTGGATGTCGGCGGCATCGATCAGATGCTTCATCAGCACAAAGGCGTCGCGCGCGCTCTTGCCGACGGTGAGCAGGCCGTGATTGTGCATGATCATCGCGCGATTTTGTCCAAGGTCTCGATTGAGACGTTCGCGCTCTTCAAAGTCCTCCGTGATACCCTCATACGCGTGGTAACCGATGCGCTGATAGAAACGGATCGCCTGTTGCGACACCATGCGAAGACCGACCTTCAAGCCGGCGATCGCCATTCCGATATTTGTATGCACGTGCATCGCGCAATTCACGTCGGGCCGCGCGCTCAGAACGCCGCCGTGCAGCGTAAAGCCTGGTCGATTGACGCCGGACTTCTCGTCGAGGTCCCCATCCATTGACACCTTGACGAGGTTTGTTGCGGTCACCTCGGTGTAAAGCAGGTCATGCTTTTTCATCAGAAATTTGCGGGGCTCGCCCGGGACGCGCATGGACGAATGGTTGTAGATGACGTCATCCCAACCGTAATGCGCGGTCAGCCTGTAGACCGCCGCAAGATCGACCCGCGCTTCCCATTCCGCTAGAGAAATTTCACCCCGTGAACTTTTGGGAACGCTGGCGAGCTTGTTCATCGGCATCTCCTCGGTGAATGCAGCGGACTCTACCACAATGCTTTCGCTTGGCCAGATCGCTCCGCGTCAGTATAGAGAGTGCCGCAACGAGCAAGCGAAAATGAGCAATCCCACCAAGATCCGCATGGGCGGCTACGGCCCGCCAAGCACCGGTTTCAGCAAATCGTTGAAATTCATCGGCGACAAACTCGAAGCGCAATTCGGGAAGGATGTCGCGATCGAGTACGTCTTCAACATCATGGATCACGGTCACAAGGCCGAGGACATTCTCACGTTGGTTGAGGATGGCTCGATGACACTTGGGTATCAGTCATCAAGTTACCTCACCGATCGTGTGCCGGAATTGGGTTTTGTCGATTTGCCGTTTCTATTTTCCAGCAACACGCAAGCACGCGGTGCGATGGACGGCGCGCTCGGAGAATTCCTTGCCCGCAAGACCGAGGAGCGCGTCAACTATCGCATTCTCGGCTGGTTCGAGAACGGCTTCCGGCACATCTCAAACCGGCTGCGTCCCATTCATGTGCCCGCAGACATGAAGGGGATGAAGATCCGCGTGCTGCCGAGCGAAATTCACAAGCGCACTTTCGAACTGCTCGGTGCGATCGCCATGCGCATGGACCTGACCGAGGCGATTGCCATGATCAAGGCCGGCACGCTGGATGCGCAAGAAAATCCGCTCGCCAATACGGTGACTTATGGCGTGCACAAGTTTCACAAGTTCCACACGCTGACCAATCATTTTTACATTTCACGGCCGATCTTCCTGCATCGAACGTCTTTCGAAAGCTGGCCGCAGGATCTCCAACACGCAATGCAGGCGGCCGTAAACGAAGCGGTCGCCTATCAACGCAAGCTTGCGGTCGAAGAGCACGAGCAATCACGCAGGGCGATCGAGGCTGAAGGCTGCAAAATCAACGCGCTTACGCCGGCCGAACATGACGCCTTCGTAGCCGCCGTGCAGCCGCTTCTCGCCGATGCCCGCAAGACCTATGGCGAGGCCATGTTCAAAATGGTGCCCAAGCCATAGGCTGACTGAAAGCTTAACGCTCTTGCTGCAATTCGATGATTTACGCTGCTGAAACGACTCGTGAGGTAAGGAACGACACCTCACCAGACGGCGGCAGTTCGAATGAAGCAGAATCCTCCCATTGCGCTTGCGCTTCGTAGCGTCAGCAAACGGTTCGATCGTCTTGCGGTCGATGCGCTCGATCTCACGGTTTATGGCGGCGAATTCTACGTGCTCGTCGGCCCCAACGGCGCCGGCAAGACGACGACTTTGCGCATGGTCGTGGGATTGCTGCGGCCGGATGCCGGCTCAATCTGCATCGAAGGGATCGATGCACTGGCCGATCCGGTTGCCGCCAAGCAGGTCACGGCCTGGCTCTCAGACGAGCCGATGATCTACGACAAGCTGACGCCTTACGAATATCTCGAGTTCGTTGCGGGCCTGTGGCGTATCGAGCCTGCCGCTGCCGAAGCCCGCGCGCGAGATTTGATCGGGTGGCTTGGTCTCGAGCCACATGCACATGAGCGCTGCGAAGGGTTTTCCAAAGGCATGCGCCAGAAAGTGGCGTTGGCCGGCGCGCTCGTTCACGATCCGAAGCTCATCATTCTCGACGAACCTTTGACCGGACTTGATGCCGGCACGGCCCGCCAGGTGAAGAACGTGCTGCGCGAGCGCGTGAGCGCGGGCGGCACTGTCATCATGACGACGCACATTCTCGAAGTGGCGGAGCGCATGGCTGACCGCATCGGTGTCATCGCCGGCGGACGTCTCATTGCCGAAGGCACGCTCGAAGACCTGCGTCGTCAGACCGGAAAGACCGCGACAAGCCTTGAAGACACGTTTCTTGCGCTCGTCTCCGAAGAAGTGGCTGCCGCGTGAGCCAACCAGCGTCTCTCACGTGGCTGGCAGGTCACGAATTCCGCCTCGGCTGGCGCGACTGGACGTCGCTTATGACTGCGGGCGGGCGTACGCGCGCGCGTACCGCTGCGATTGCGCTGATCGCCTTTGCGGCCTTCATGCATGTGTTCGCATTCTGGACGGTGGCGAGCTATGCGAATGTCGATCTTGCGTCTGAAACGTCGGCACTCGTTGGCATTACGGGCTCGCTGCTTTTGTCGTGGTCGTTGCTTTTGTCGCAGGCGATGGAGTCCGTGACCCGCGCGTTCTATTCGCGCTCCGATCTCGATCTGATCCTTACGTCGCCCGCGTCCGCGCGCAAAGTATTTGCGGTCCGCATGGGCCGCATTGCAGGCGCAGCCGTCGCAATCGCCGTCTTGCTTGCGGCACCTTTCATCAATGTGCTGGCCGTGCTGGGCGGAAGCCGCTGGCTTGCCGCGTACGGTGTTGTCGCCGCCATGGGCGCGGTAGCGACAGCGGCCGCTCTGGCGTTGACCATTGCTCTGTTCCGCGTGATTGGGGCCAAGCGCACGCGGCTCGTCGCGCAGATCGTGGCGGCGGTCATCGGCGCCGCATTCGTCATTGGCCTGCAGATCGCCGCGATATTTTCGGCCGGGAGCCTGTCGCGCTTTGCCGCCCTGCAATCGGATTGGATGCTGGCGCACGCACCAGATACGCGCAGCGCGTTCTGGTGGCCCGCGCGTGCCGTGCTTGGAGATTACGGCGCACTGGCCGGAGTGATGATGTTCGGCATCGTCGTGCTCGCGGTCTCGATTGCGCTTTTCTCGCGCAGATTTGGCGAACACGCGGTGGCGGCAGCAGGTGTGTCCAGCGCGACCGTGCGTCATCGCCGCTGGTCGCTCCGCTTTCGCCGTCGCTCGCCGGCCCGCGTACTGCGGCACAAGGAATGGACGCTATTGCTGCGCGATCCGTGGCTGATCTCGCAAACCTTGATGCAGATTTTGTATCTGCTTCCGCCCGCGATGCTTCTGTGGGTTACCTTCCATGACCGCAATGATTCGTTTGTGCTTCTGATCCCGGTCGTTGTCATGGCGGCAGGTCAACTGGCCGGCGGCCTCGCGTGGTTGTCGATTTCCGGTGAGGATGCGCCCGATCTTGTTGCTACCGCGCCGATCACTTCTCGTCGCATCCTCTGGGCCAAGATCGAAGCGGTCATAGGCATGATCGCGTTTGTGTTCGCGCCGATTGTGGCGGTGCTGTCACTCGATGCGGTGTTTGCCGGCGTTGTTTGCGCGCTCGGAATTCTCTCCGCGGCTGCTGCGGCGACTGCGATCCAGCTTTGTTTCCGCGTGCAGGCGCGGCGCAGCCAGTTTCGCCGCAGGCAGACATCGTCTCGTCTCGCTACGTTCGCCGAGGCGTTTTCATCGATTGCGTGGGCGGCGACAACGGCGCTGGCGGCTTCCGGCTCCTGGACGGCGCTTGGCACCGCTGCCGTGGCATTTGGCGTTCTTGGCGCCGTCTGGCTGATCAGCCCATCGCGGGCGTAAGGCGCAATCGTTTCCGTCCGACCAGGATCCCAACCAAGAGTAAATTGAGAATATTGGCGCCGATGCCTACCGCGAACGCCGGCGCGTAATACGCGAAGTGATCGTACAGCAGTCCTGCGAGCCAACCGCCAAGCGCCATTCCGGCTCCGCTGAACAACAGCAACGTGGGAATTCGCCACGACGCTTCGGATGCCGGAAACAATTCGCGCAGCGCGAGCACGTAGGCCGGAATGATTCCGGAAAATCCGAGTCCGAAAGCGGCGGCGACGGTAAACAGGCCGGCTTCGCTCTGTGTAAAGAGAAATGCCGTCATCGATGCCGCCTGCCACGCCGAACCGATCAACACAGTGGCGAGGCCGCCGATCCGGTCCGAGATGGCGCCCCAGATCTGCCGGCTCAAGAATGCAGTACCAAGCAGAACCGAGAGCATAAGCGCGCCTACGGAGCCGCTGATGCCAAGGTCACTGCAGAACGCCACCAGATGGCCTTGCGGCATCGCCATCGGAACGCAGCACAGAACGGCGGCGACGCACATAACCCCGAACACGACATTCGGCGGCCATCCGAGTACGCGTGCCTTTCCGGCGGCAGAATCCGACGGTAGGGCGGGGAGAGCGAGCTCGGGAGGCGCCCGGAAATAAATCAACGCCAGCGGAATGATGACGACAATTTCGGTGAGCGCGTACCACATCATTGTCTCGCGCCAACCTATGTTCGCGATGGCACGCTCGAAGATGGGCGGCCACATTGCACCGGCGAGGTAGCTGCCGCTTGAGATCAACGCCAACGCAGAGCCGCGCCTGCGATCGAACCAGCGGCTCACGTAGATGTACATCGGCGCGTTTATGCCGCCGAGCCCGATCAGGCCTATGAACAGCCCGTGGCCGATCCACAGCGGCCAGGGCGGCCCCAGTGTTGAGATCATCAGGCCGACGCCGATCATCAGCGCGCCGAAGATGACGGTCCATCGGGTGCCGACCTTGTCGGCGATGCGCCCCATCAGGATGCCGCCGAAGCCCGAGCCCAACCAAGCGAGGGCGCTGGCGAGTGCCGGAATCGAGCGCACGCCACCCACCTCGGCTGCGATATCCTTGAGCGCGACCGCCGTGATCCACGCCGCACCGAATGCCATCAGCATCGTGACGAGCGCCGCGGTGGCGACAGCCCAGGAATCTTTGCTCTCGATCGAGGAGGGCGGGGATTGCAGCATTATGAAGTTCCGGCGCCCACTCTTCTGGCAGGCCGCACAGAATTTGACCACCCACATCGGTGTGGGTCAGCTCTGTCTGTTGCATTGCGCCAAAGTGCGCGCGGAGGGCGTTCGCGGAAATTTCCTTCTGGATCGCGGGCGAACTACGAAATTGACCGGAAGTCCCTGCGGTATAACCTTTATCGTGAATTCGACGCTTTGCGTCGGGCGGGGCGAGCCTATATGAGTGGGACTGGCGCTCCGAGCGCCGCGTGACAAGGCGATCCATGCCGCTTCGACCGGTCAGCCTCGAGGATAAATACGACCTTACCCAGTCGCATATATTCGTGACCGGGTACCAGGCGTTGATCCGCGCCTGCCTGATGCAGAAAGAACTGGACCGTCGCGCTGGCCTGAACACGGCGGGCTTTGTCACGGGCTACCGCGGATCGCCGCTCGGCGGTCTCGATCAGCAATTCATCCGCGCCGCACGCCGGCTTGTTGCGTCCGACATCAAGTTTCAGCCGGGCATCAACGAAGAGCTTGCTGCAACGGCGCTGTGGGGAACCCAGCAGGCCGAACTGCGCGGTGAAGGCAAGTTCGATGGCGTGTTCGGCATGTGGTACGGCAAGGGCCCGGGCGTCGATCGCACCGGTGATGCGTTCCGCCATGCAAACCTTGCGGGGTCATCCCAGCACGGCGGCGTCATTGCGTTGATGGGTGATGATCACACCGCGGAGTCCTCGACCACCGCGCATCAGTCGGAGTTCCATTTCGTCGACGTGATGATGCCGATTCTCAATCCGGCCGGCGTGCAGGAGTTTGCCGACTATGCGCTCTATGGCTGGGCGATGTCGCGTTTCAGCGGCGCCTGGACGGCTCTCAAATGCATGCATGAGACGGTGGAATCGACCGGCGTGGTCGATGCGAGTCTCGATCGCATCAACATCATCACGCCGGAAGACTTCCGCATGCCGCCGGGGGGCCTGAACATCCGCCTGGCCGACACTTTTCTCGGTCAGGAAGCGCGCCTGCACGATTTCAAGCGCGACGCCATGCTCGCCTTCGTGCGCGCCAACAAGCTCAATAAGATCATCACGACCGGAGGCCGAGCGCCGAAAATTGGCGTCATCACCACCGGCAAGGCCTATCTCGACGTTAGGCAAGCCTTCGACGAGCTCGGCATCGACGAAATCAAGTGCAACGATCTCGGCTTGCGCCTGTTCAAGATCGCCTGCGTGTGGCCGATCGGTCGCCAGGAACTCGCCGAATTCGCGCAAGGCCTCGACCTCATCATTGTCGTTGAAGAAAAGCGCTCGCTGATCGAAGTGCAGGTGCGGGAAGAGCTCTACGGGACCGCCAATCAGCCGGTCTGCATCGGCAAGAAGGACGAACAGGGCAACTGGCTGTTGCCGGTCAAAGGCGCGCTCGATCCGAACGACATCGCCATCTGCATCGGTGAACGGCTGTTGCGCTATGGCAGCAACGATGAGCTTGCAGCCAATGTAGCGCGGCTGAAATCGGCGCAACGCGCGCTCTCCGAAACCGTCGACGTCGCCCAGCGCATTCCTTATTTCTGCTCGGGCTGCCCGCACAACACATCCACTCGCGTGCCCGAAGGCAGCCGCGCCTATGCCGGCATCGGCTGCCATTACATGGCGCAGTGGATGGACCGCAAGACGCTCGGCTACACGCAGATGGGCGGCGAGGGCGCCAACTGGATCGGAGAAGCGCCTTTCTCGAAGCGCGATCACGTTTTCCAGAATCTCGGCGACGGCACTTACAACCACTCCGGTTACCTCGCGATCCGTGCTGCGATCGCCTCCGGAGTGACGATGACCTACAAGATCCTGTTCAACGACGCCGTTGCCATGACCGGCGGACAGGCGAACGACGGCGGACTGACCGTGCCGCAGATTGCCGCGCAAGTTGCTGCGGAAGGGGCAAAGCGGATCGTCGTCGTGACCGACGAACCCTGGAAATACGCAGACAATACAGAATGGCCGCGCGGACTGACCGTACATCATCGCGACGAGCTCGATACCGTTCAGCGCGAGATGGCGACAGTCCCGGGCGTGAGCGTGCTCATTTACGACCAGACCTGCGCTGCCGAGAAGCGGCGCCGCCGCAAGCGCGGCACGTTCCCGGATCCTGAAAAGCGTGTCGTCATCAACGATCTCGTCTGCGAAGGCTGCGGCGACTGCGGTGTGAAATCGAATTGCGTGTCGGTGCAGCCACTCGAGACGGAATGGGGCCGCAAGCGCACCATCGACCAGTCGAGCTGCAACAAGGATTACTCCTGCCTCAACGGCTTCTGCCCGTCATTTGTGACCGTGCATGGCGCGCGTCTGAAGGCAGGCGAGGTGACAGCCGAACCGGACACCTGGCGGGCCTTGCCGGCCCCGACGGTGCCTTTGATCAATCATCCCTACAGCATCATCGTTACGGGAATTGGCGGCACCGGGGTTGTCACCATCGGCGGAATCATCGGCATGGCGGCGCATCTTGAAGGCAAGGGCGTCGGCGTCATCGACATGGCCGGCCTCGCGCAGAAAGGCGGGGCGGTCTACAGCCACATCCGTATCGCCAATCGGCCCGAGGACATTCACGCGATCCGTGTCGCCGCCGGTGGCGCCGATCTCGTGATCGGCGGTGACGTGGTCGTGGCGGGAAGCAAGAAAGTCCTGAGTGCATTCAAGCCGGGCACGAACGTCGTCCTCAACAGCTTCGAATTCATGCCGGGCGATTTCACGCGCAATGCCGACTTTTCGCTACCGCTCGAACGCATCAAGCGCGCGATCGCAACGGCCGCCGGACACGACCTTCGTCATGTCCTCGATGCGACGAAGATTGCAACCGAACTTCTCGGCAAGTCGATCGGCGGCAACATGCTGATGATCGGCTACTGCTACCAGATCGGCGCGCTGCCGCTGTCTGCGGAGTCGATCGAGCGCGCCATCGAATTGAATGGCGAAGAAGTTGCGATGAATCTCGCGGCCTTCCGTTACGGTCGGCGCGCCGCCGCCGATCCGGCAGCGATCAAGGCACTGATTAAGCCGAAACCGGAAGCGGTCAACGACGCGCTCGAGCTTTCACAATCTTTCGCGGAAACAGTCGACCGTCGCATCGCGTTTCTCACTGCCTATCAGAACGCGGCCTACGCGCGGCGTTATCGCAACTGGGTCGAGAAAATCCGCGCGGTTGAAGCAGAGAAGGCACCCGGCCGTTGTGGCCTGGCGGAAGCCGTTGCGCGTTACCTGTTCAAGCTGATGGCCTACAAGGATGAATACGAAGTCGCGCGCCTCTACACCGAGACGTCGTTTCTCGACCGCGTGAGGTCGACCTTCGACGGCGAAAAGCTGCGCTACGAATTCCATCTGGCACCGCCTCTGCTGGCGCGGCGCAATCCGGTCACCGGCGAGCCGAAGAAAATGTCGTTCGGTCCGTGGATTCTGAAGCTCTTCGCCGCGCTGGCGAAACTCAAATTCCTGCGCGGGACGGCGTTCGATCCCTTCGGCTACACGGCGGAGCGGAAAACAGAACGGGGCCTCATCGCCGAATACGAAAAACTGCTGGGCGAATTCGTCGAACGGCTGACCCCGAACAACCATCAGCTTGCAGTGGCGCTTGCGATGATCCCCGAAAAAATCAGGGGATTCGGCCCTGTCAAACAGCGGCATCTGGCCGCTGCCAAAGCCGAAGAAGCCACGCTCCTTGAGCAATTCCGCGCCGGCGCGACAACCTTCCTCAGGGCCGCCGAATAGCGTCCGGCGGCCGCGTTATAACCAATTAGATGTCATCTGATACTTGACCGCCTTCGGGTGGTGTTTTCATATCGAGACAACAAGATCGTCAGAAAAAGACGGCGAGGGGTTTTTGCCACGCTCGGCCGGGCGTGGCCGCACGGGAGGACTGGGCTGTGGCGCCGAATGCTGCCGCTGGCGCGGACACGTTTCCCAAGCTGCTGATCCGGAATGCCCAACTTTATGGGGCGCGTCCGGCTATGCGGCACAAGGATCTCGGCATCTGGCAGACCTGGGCGTGGCACGAAGTGCTCGACATCGTGCGTGCCTATTCCGTCGGCCTGCACAATCTTGGCGTCACGCGCGGGGAGACCGTTGCCATCGTCGGCGGCAACCGGCCGAGGCTTTATTGGTCGGTGATGGCCGCGCAGATGCTGGGCGCAATTCCGGTGCCCGTCTACGCCGATGCGGTGGCCGACGAACTTGCCTTCGTGCTTTCGCACGCCGACGCGCGCTTCGCCGCCGTCGAAGACCAGGAGCAGATCGACAAGATTCAGTCGGTGATGAATCGCATCCCGAAGCTCGAGATGATGGTCTACGACGAAAAGCGGGGGCTGCGTGATTACGATCACAGCAAACTGCGTGCGATGGAGGATGTCATCGCGGACGGTCGCAAGGCCCTCGCAGATCCTGCGGTGGCCGCATGGCTCGACAAGGAGATTGAAACCGGCAAGGGCTCCGACCCCTCGATCATTCTCTATACCTCGGGCACGACCGGCACTTCGAAAGGTGTCGTCCTCACCGGCGAAGGGTCGATCAAGGCCGCATCCGACACAGTGACCTTCGACAAGTTGACGGAAATGGATGTGGCGCTTGCCTATCTGCCGCTCGCCTGGGTCGGCGACCACTACCTCAACTACGCGCAAGGCCTCGTGTCCGGGTTCTGCACCGCCTGTCCGGAAAGCCCCGACACAGCCATGGCCGACCTGCGTGAGATCGGCCCGAGTTTCTATTTCGCACCGCCGCGCACGCTCGAATTGCTGCTAACGCGTGTGACGATCCGCATGGAAGACGCGGGTCCCCTCAAGCGAAGAATGTTTCACTATTTCATCGACGTGGCGCGGCGCTATGGCGAGAGGATCCTCAATGGCGAAGCTGTCCCGCTGCGCGGGCGTTTGCTGTATGCGATCGGGAACGTCCTGGTTTATGGGCCGCTGAAAAATGTGCTCGGCTTCTCGCGCGTGCGTGTCGCCTATACGGCCGGCGAGGCGGTCGGACCGGACCTCTTCAGTTTCTATCGCTCGATCGGGTTGAACCTGAAGCAGCTTTATGGGCAAACCGAAGCCTTCCTCTACGTGACGGCCCAGCCGGACGGCGAAATCTATTCCGATACGGTCGGGCCCGCCTGTCCCAACGTGGACATTCGTATTTCCGAGGATGGCGAGGTGCAGTTCAAATCGCCGGGCATGTTCTCCGGATATTTCAAGGATGCCGCCAAGACAGCGGAGGTGATGACACCGGACGGCTACGTCAAAACCGGCGATGCCGGTTTCTTCGACGAGAAGACCGGCCACCTTAAAATCATCGACCGCACCAAGGACGTGGGGAAACTCAACGACGGGACGATGTTTCCGCCGAAATACATCGAGAACAAACTCAAGTTCTATCCCAATATTCGGGAAGCGGTGGCGATCGGCGACAAGCACGACTTCGTGACCGTCATGCTCAATATCGATCTCACCGCAGTCGGAAGTTGGGCCGAGCGCAACAACGTTGTCTACGGCTCATACCAGGAGCTCGCTGGGCATCCGCTCGTCTACGACATGCTTGAAAAGCATGTTGCCGAAGTGAACCACTCGCTGGCCGTCGACAAGGTGATGGCCGGTGCGCAGATCAAGCGCTTTCTGATCCTGCACAAGGAACTCGACCCCGATGACGGCGAGATCACGCGCACCCTGAAGGTTCGCCGCGGGTTCATCGCGGACCGCTATTCGCCGCTGATCAAGGCGCTCTACGACGGATCGAGCGAGGCCGATATTTCGACCGAAGTCACCTTCGAGGACGGCCGCAAGGGCAGCATCAGCGCGCGCGTGAAAATCCGCGACATGAAAACCGAACCCGCTCCCGCCATGGGGAAGGCGGCATGAGAGCCGCCGGCGGACCGGACGTTGCGGTCGGCGATGTGCTTCTGTCAGTGGAGGACGTGTCGCTTTCCTTCGGCGGGGTGAAGGCGGTCAGCGACGTCTCGTTCGATATCCGGAAAGGGGAAATCCGCGCGATCATCGGGCCGAATGGCGCCGGCAAGACGTCGATGCTTAACGTCATCAACGGCTTCTACCATCCGCAAAAGGGCCGGATCACATTCAAGGGGCAAACGCGGGCGAAGATGCGTCCGCACGACGCGGCCTATGGCGGCATCGCACGCACGTTCCAGAACGTGGCGCTGTTTCGCGGCATGACCGCGCTCGACAACATCATGGCCGGTCGCACGCTGAAGATGCATGCCAATTTCTTCTGGCAACTGCTGCGTTACGGCCCGGCCATGCACGAAGAGGTCGAGAACCGGAAACGCGTCGAGGAAATCATCGACTTCCTGAAAATCCAGGAAATCCGTCGTGTTCCGGTCGGCCGGCTGCCCTATGGCCTGCAGAAGCGGGTGGAGCTCGGTCGCGCGCTGGCAATGGAGCCTGAGTTGCTTCTGCTTGACGAGCCCATGGCCGGGATGAACCTCGAAGAAAAAGAGGACATGTCGCGTTTCGTGCTCGACGTGAACGATCACTATGGCACCACGATCGCTCTGATCGAGCACGATATGGGCGTGGTGATGGATCTGTCGGACCGCGTGGTGGTGCTCGATCACGGCAACAAGATCGCGGACGGGACGCCCGACGAAGTCAAACGCAATCAGGCGGTGGTCGACGCCTATCTCGGCGTGGCGCATTGAGGACGCATGGATCTGCTTTACAAAATCTTCGTCGATCCATTCCTGCAGATGGGCGCAGCGCCGGACCTGCTGGTGCAGACGCTTTGGGAAGGGCTCGTCGCCGGCGTCCTTTATTCCCTCATTGCTCTTGGATTCGTGCTGATTTTCAAGGCGTCCGGTGTGTTCAATTTTGCGCAGGGCATTATGGTCGTTTTCGCCGCGCTGACCCTTGTGGGCCTGCACGAACACGGAGTTCCGGCTTACGTAGCGCTCGCGCTGACGATTCTGGTGATGCTCGGCCTCGCCTTCGCCGTCGAACGTCTGATCCTGCGACCGTTGGTCAATCAGCCTGACATTATTCTTTTCATGGCGACGTTCGGCCTGACCTATTTCCTTATCGGGTTTGGCGAATTGATCTTTGGCGGTGAGACGAAGATCATGATCACCGATCAGCTCGGTCTGCCGCGCGGTGCAATCGATCTCAAGCTGGCCGGCGGCTTTGTCTCGATCCAGAAAATCGATATCGCGGCGGCGATCATTGCCTCGCTGATGGTCGCGGGGCTGGCCATCTTCTTCCAGCGGACACGCATAGGCCGCGCACTGCGGGCGGTAGCCGACAGTCATCGTGCGGCGCTGTCGGTCGGAATCTCGCTCGAGCAGATCTGGGTTATTGTCTGGTTCGCCGCAGGCCTCGTGGCTTTGACCACCGGCATCATGTGGGGCGCACGATCCGACGTTTCGTTTGCGCTCGATGTGATTGCGCTGAAGGCGCTGCCGGTGCTGATCCTCGGCGGGCTGACGTCGATCCCGGGTGCCATTGTCGGCGGGTTGATCATCGGCATTGGCGAGAAGCTGGGTGAGTTCTACTGGGGACCGCTGATGGGAAGCGGCATCGAATCCTGGTTCGCCTACGTCATCGCGCTCATCTTTCTCCTGTTCCGTCCGCAAGGCCTGTTCGGCGAGCGGATCATCGAGCGGATCTGATCATGCTTTACCGCGAGGCCGGTCAATTCAAGACGAACTACGCGGCCGACGTCGCCGTTTTCCCGATTCTTCAGGACCGCATTGGGCTGGCCATCATTTTGTTCATCGCCGCAGTGATCATTCCCTGGTTAGGCAGTACGTTCCTGATCCAGGCGGTGATGATTTCGTTCCTGATTTTCTCGCTCGCGGCCATCGGACTGAATCTGCTGACCGGCTATACGGGCCTGCTGTCCCTCGGAACGGGCGCTTTCATGGGTGTCGGCGCCTATGCCTGTTACAAGCTCACGACTTACTTCCCCAACGTGAACATCATCATCTGGATCGCCGTGTCAGGCTTCTTCTCCGCGGCGATCGGCGTCCTGTTCGGATTGCCCTCGCTGAGGATCAAGGGTTTCTATCTGGCGGTGGCGACGCTGGCCGCGCAGTTCTTCCTGTCGTGGTGTTTCATCCGGCAGCCCTGGTTCTATAACTACAATGTGTCCGGCGCGATCGAGGTGCCGACGCGCTCGCTCTTCGGGGTGCCGGTTACAGGGGCGACGGCAACGGAAACGACGCGTTATTTCGTCGTCCTCGGTTTTGTCGTTGTCATGACGTGGGTTGCCTCCAACCTTGTGCACGGTCGGATCGGCCGAATGTGGATGGCGGTGCGCGACATGGACCTCGCCGCAGAACTCACCGGCATACGGCTCCTGCCGACCAAGCTCCTCGCTTTCGCGACTTCGTCGTTCTATTGCGGCGTCGCGGGCGCGCTTCTGGTTTTTCTCTGGTACGGCGGCGCCGAGCCGGCGGTGTTCGACGTCAATCTGAGCTTTTTCATCCTCTTCATGGTGATTATCGGCGGCCTCGGCAGCCTGACCGGCTCGTTCTTTGGCGCCGCTCTCATCTTCATCATGCCGATCGTGCTGCGATATCTCCCGCCCAAACTCGGGATCCCGGTTCACCCTGCGACAGTTGAGCACATCCAGTACATGGTCATTGGTGCGCTCATCATACTGTTTCTGATCGCGGAGCCGGCCGGCCTTGCCCGGTTGTGGCAGATTGGCAAGCAGAAATTGAGGGTGTGGCCTTTCCCTTACTGACGAGGCACAATCCCGCCCAACACCCCGGTAGACGGGGACGGCTGCGGCAATGCCGGCGCCGAGGAAACAACAGGTGGCAAGGCCGCCTCGATAAACGAGAGGGAGGAAGACAATATGAAATTGTACCGGGGCTTGCTCGGAACCGCTTTTGCGGTTGTCGCCGGGCTGTCATTCGGGCCGGTTACGGCGACTGCCGCAGACGGCATTTTCGTTCCATTGATGTCTTATCGCACCGGCCCATTCGCAGTTTCGGGTACGCCGATCATGAACGGCATGGCCGACTATCTGAACATGCTCAACGAGCGTGACGGTGGCATCGGCGGGGTGAAGATTATCGTCGAGGAATGCGAGACCGGCTACGACACCAAGAAAGGCGTCGAATGCTACGAACAGCTGAAGTCGAAGAATCCGGTCGTGATCAATCCGTATTCGACTGGCATCACGCTGCAAATCATCCCGAAGGCCGCAGTCGACAAGATTCCGATTCTGTCGATGGCCTACGGCCTCTCCGCTTCAGCGGACGGCACGACCTTTCCATGGATCTTCAATCCGCCGGCAACATATTGGGACGGCGCTTCGATGTTCATCCGCTACATCGGCGGCAAGGAAGGCGGCCTCGACAAGCTTAAAGGCAAAAAAGTCGGCCTGATCTACCTCGACGCGCCGTATGGCAAGGAGCCGATCCCATTGCTCGAAGCTCTCGCCAAAGATTACGGTTTCGAGCTCAAGCTCTATCCGGTGCCCGCTGCCGAAATGCAGAACCAGTCGTCGCAGTGGCTTAACATCCGCCGCGATCGTCCGGACTGGATCTACATCCAGGGCTTCGGCACGATGAATCCGACCGCCGTCAAAGAGGCAGTGAAGAACAATTATCCGATGGATCACCTCATCGGCAATTGGTGGGCGGGCAGTGACGACGACGCGAGGCCTTCCGGCGAAGCCGCCAAAGGCTATCTGTCGCTCGACTTCAATCAGGTCGGCACCAACTTCCCGGTCATCAAAGACATTCAGAAACACATCATCGACAAGGGCAAGACGCAGACGCAAAAGGATCGCGTGGGCGAGAACTTCTACAATCGCGGCGTGCTCAACTCGATCATTATCGCGGAAGCGATCCGCAACGCGCAGAAGGTCACCGGCAAGAAAGTGATCACCGGCGAAGACATGCGCCGCGGTCTTGAAACCCTGAGTATCAGCGAGGCGCGCCTGAAAGAGATCGGTGCAGAAGGCTTCGCCGCACCAATGAAGGTTGCGTGCGACGACCACAACGGCCACAACTCGGCCTACATGGCAAAGTGGGACGGCACCAAATGGACGCAAGGGTCTGACTGGATCGCTCCGCTCAAGACCAAGGTCCGCCCATTGATTGAGTCGGCAGCGAAGGACTATTCCGCCGCCAACGCGGGCTGGCCCAAGCGCACCGAGCCCTGCGACAAGTCATCGTAAGCACAGGAAATCCCCTCTCCCCGCCGTTAACGGCGGGGAGAGGCTTTTAAGTGGAGCGGCCATGTCGGCGGCAACACAGGCGAAGACGGCAGCATCCACCGCTGCGGCGACGATCCTCACAGTCAACAATATCGAGGTCATCTACGACCACGTTATTCTTGTGCTCAAGGGCGTTTCGCTCGACGTGCCGAAAGGCGGGATCGTCGCGCTGCTCGGCGCTAACGGCGCTGGCAAAACGACGACGTTGAAAGCGATTTCCAACCTGCTGCATGCCGAGCGGGGCGAGGTCACCAAAGGTTCGATCCTGTTCGACGGTGCTGAAGTGCATGACCTTACGCCGAACGAACTGGTGCGCCGCGGTTGCATCCAGGTGATGGAAGGGCGGCAGTGCTTCGGCCATCTGACCATCGAGGAGAATCTGCTCACCGGCGCCTTCACCCGCCGCGACGGAAATACGGCAATCAAGCGTGACCTGGATCTGGTCTATTCATATTTTCCTAAGCTCAACGAGCGAAAGCGTTCGCTGGCGGGCTATACCTCGGGAGGAGAGCAACAGATGTGCGCGATCGGCCGCGCGCTGATGTCGCGCCCGAAGATGATTTTACTCGATGAACCATCGATGGGGTTGGCGCCGCAGATCGTCGAGGAAATTTTTGAGATCGTGAAGGATCTCAACGAAAAGGAAGGCGTCTCGTTCCTGTTGGCCGAACAGAACACGCACATGGCGCTGCGCTTTGCCCGCTACGGCTACATCCTTGAAAACGGCCGCGTCGTGATGGACGGCGAAGCCAAGACCCTCGCCGAAAACGAGGACGTCAAGGAGTTCTACCTCGGCATTTCCGAGGGCCGGCGCAAGTCGTTCCGCGAAGGCAAACACTACCGCCGTCGCAAGAGGTGGCTGGCCTAGGCCATGCCGGAATATTACGACGCCCTGGAAACTCGGGATGCGGCCGTGCGCGAGCGCGAGCAATTCGCGCGCTTGAGCGCGATTATTGCCCGCGCCATGAGTGCCCCCGGTTGGTCGAAGCATCTCGCTGGCATCGATCCGAAATCGGTGACCTCGCGCGCCGCACTGGCGAAGCTGCCGGTCCTGCACAAATCGGATATCTGCGGCGTTGCAGAAGCAGAATCCGCCGTTCGGCGGTCTCAACGTGACCGCGCCTGGCAAAGTCCGGCGTTTGCTGATGTCTCCGGGGTCAATCTTTGAACCCGAAGGTGAGGGGGACGACTGGTATGGCTCAGCACGCGTTCTTTACGCTGCGGGATTTCGCACCGGCGATATTGTGCACAATTCCTTCGCCTATCACCTCACGCCGGGTGGATTTATTTTTGAATCGGGCGCGCGTGCGCTCGGGTGTGCGATCATTCCCGGTGGCGTCGGCAATACCGAGCAACAGCTTGATGCCATCGCCCACTACAGGCCGTCCGGTTACGTCGGTACGCCCGATTTTCTGAAGATCATCCTCGACACAGCCGCGGCATCCGGCAAGGACGCATCATCGATAAAGCGTGGGCTTGTCTCGGCGGCCGCGCTCCCGGCTTCGCTCCGCGAGGAGCTCGGCCGCCGCGGCGTTGCCGTCCTGCAGTGCTATGCGACGGCTGAGCTTGGCGTGATCGCTTATGAAAGCGAGACGCCGCAAGGCATGATTGTCAATGAAAGCGTGATTGTTGAGATTGTCCGTCCCGGTACCGGAGACCCCGTGCCCGAAGGCGAAGTCGGTGAAGTCGTCGTGACCTCCTTCAACCCGGACTATCCGATGATCCGGCTCGGCACCGGCGATCTTTCCGCGCTGATGCCGGGTATTTCCGCGTGCGGACGCACGAATGCGCGCATCAAAGGTTGGATGGGCCGCGCGGACCAGACCGCCAAGATCAAAGGCATGTTCGTGCATCCGAAACAGATCGCCGAACTCGCCGCGCGCCATCCCGAACTCAAGCGCCTGCGTCTCGTGGTCGGCCGGGAAGGCGAACAAGACACGATGACCTTGCTCGCTGAAAGTCCGGCATCCGGTGAGGTACTGGAGCGCACAATTGCCGCCAGCCTGCAGTCGGTCACCAAACTCAAAGGCGCGGTAAAGCTGGTTGCGCCGGGCTCGCTGCCGAATGACGGTAAGATCATCGCCGACGAGCGCAAACTATGAGTCTGGACATCGTTCCGGCGACTGGTCGCATCGGGGTGCTGCTGGTCAATCTCGGTACGCCCAACTCGACCGGCTACTGGGCCATGCGGCGTTATTTGAAGGAGTTTCTCTCGGACCGCCGGGTTATCGAGGAAAATCGGCTGAAATGGTGGCTGGTCCTCAACCTGATTATTCTGACAGTCCGGCCCGGCCGCAAAGGACGCGACTACGACAAGATCTGGAACAAAGAACGCAACGAATCGCCGCTCAAGACGATCACGCGCGCGCAGTCCGACAAGCTCGAGGAAATCATGGACAAGGTCGACCGGCATGTGCGCGTCGACTGGGCCATGCGTTACGGCAATCCGTCGATCCGTTCACGGCTTGAGGCGCTCGTCGCGCAGGAATGCACACGGATTCTCATCGTGCCGCTCTATCCGCAGTATGCCGCGGCCACCACCGCTACAGTCTGCGATGAGGCTTTCCGCTCGCTTGGCACAATGCGCTTTCAGCCGACGTTGCGCGTCGCGGCTCCCTACTACGCCGAGCCCGTCTATATCGACGCGCTGGCAAACTCGCTCAACGCAGCAACGGCAAAACTGAACTTCAAGCCTGAGGTGATCATCGCTTCCTATCACGGCATGCCGGAGGACTATGTCGAGAAGGGGGATCCCTATTTCCTACATTGTTCCGAAACAACGACGCTTCTGCGCAAGAAGCTCAAACTCGATGATGAGCGTCTGCTCATGACGTTTCAGTCGCGCTTCGGCACAGCCGAATGGATCAAGCCCTATACCGATGCGACTGTAAAATCCCTGGCGGAGCGCGGCGTGAAAAATCTCGCCGTGATCACACCCGGATTTGCGTCCGATTGCCTCGAGACGCTTGAAGAGATCGCCATGGAAAATGCCGAAATCTTCCGGCATGCAGGCGGCAAAAACTTCGCCGCCATTCCTTGCCTGAACAATTCGCCCGCCGGCATGACGGTGATTCGCGATATCGTCACGCGCGAGCTGAAGGGTTGGCTGATCAGCAAATCCTGATCACTTGTCGCCGAGCAGACGTCGTAACTCGGTGCGCAGCTCGGGCGCGATGTCAGCGCGTTCCAGCCCGTAGGCGGCGTTGGCCGTGAGGAACCCGATCTTGGAACCACAGTCGAAGCTGCGGCCTTCGAATTCCAGACCGTAAAACGGCTGCGAGCGTGACAGCGCGAGCATGGCGTCGGTGAGCTGGATTTCGCCGCCCGCGCCGGCGGCCTGCTTTCCCAGAAGTTCGAAGATCTGTGGTTGCAGGATGTAGCGGCCGGTGATCGTCAGGTCGGACGGCGCCTCGCTTGCCTTCGGCTTCTCGACCATTTTTGTGATGGCAAAGGCTTTGCCCTTCCGTTCGCCGATGCCGACGACGCCGTACATGTGAACGCGTTCCTTCGGCACCTTCTCGACAGCAAGGATATTGGCGTTGCTGTCCAATCCTTTCGCCGCATCGATCATCTGCGCGAGACAACCGCGGCTGTGCTGGACGAGCACGTCCGGCAGGAGCAACGCAAAAGGCTCGTGACCGACGAGTTCGCGTGCGCACCAGACCGCATGTCCGAGCCCGAGCGGCGACTGCTGACGGGTAAAGCTGACGGTTCCTGCCGGGGGCAGGTCTTCCGACAGCAGCGCGAGCTCGGTCTTCTTGCCGCGCTCCATCAAGGTTAACTCGAGCTCGAACTGGCGGTCGAAATGGTCTTCGATCACGCTCTTGTTTCGACCGGTGACGAAGATGAAGTGCTCGATGCCGGCCTGCCGTGCCTCATCCACCACGTGCTGGATCAGCGGGCGGTCCACTACAGGTAGCATTTCCTTCGGCATGGCCTTGGTTGCCGGCAGGAATCGGGTGCCAAGCCCGGCCACCGGAAAAATGGCTTTGCGGATGCGCGTCATACGGGACTTTTCTAGCTATGCGAATCGTGAATGCGTTGAGGCCGAGAAAGCACGGGCCCGGGCCAGGGTCCAGATGCGAGTCGAACAAAATTAGACCATTAACCCCGCTGAAATGATATCGGGTCACGCACAGATTTGGGATACTGGCGAAGACGGGAACGGGATGCACAGAGCGCGGCCAATTGTCATTGCGGTGGGGCTTGTGGCGGCCACTTGCGGTATTGCCTTCGGACAAGGCGCGCAAGATCGTTCGCCGGCCACGACCGGTGCACTTCCGCCAGTGACGTCCCAACCGGCGCCGCCCTGGAGTGGGGAACCGGGCGCCTCAGGTCATCCGCTGATGACCGCCGAAGCAATCCGCACCGCGGCGGAACACTTTCATACTTGCATTGATCGAATGTGGCCTGCAGCGGCCCGCCGCGGCATTTCGCGAAGTGTGTTCCACAATTCCACCGCCTCGCTGACGCCCGATCTGCGGATTATGGATTTGCTTGATAACCAGCCGGAATTCACGAAATCCTTCTGGGACTATCTGGACATCCTGGTTACGAACGAGCGCATCGATCAGGGCCGCGCGCTGCTTGAGAAATATCGCGGCGCTTTTGACTCAGTCGAACGCGCCTTCGGTGTCGATCGTCATATTCTCGCGGCCATCTGGGGTGTCGAAACCAATTATGGGTCGCTGATCGGCGAACGCTCGGTCCTTCGTTCCACCGCGACGCTCGCATGTATCGGGCGTCGGCAGGATTATTTCCGCGAGGAATTCCTTTCGACGCTGGAGATCCTTCAGCATGGCGATGTCCGGCCTGATCGTCTCGTCGGGTCCTGGGCGGGCGCTTTTGGGCCGACTCAGTTCATGCCGACCGCTTTCAAGAAATATGCTGTGGATTTCGACCGCGACGGTCATCGCGACGTCGTCGAACTCGATGCCGGATATTCTCGCTTCCACCGCGAATAATCTGAAAAAAGACGGTTGGGCCACCGGTAACACCTGGGGTTACGAGGTTGTCGTGCCTGCGACGTTCAATTTTCTGCTCGCCGATCACTCGCGCCCGATGAGCCTTCGCGAATGGGAACGACATGGAATCCGACGCGCCAACGGGCAGCCGTTCCCGCGACCCGACGAGCAGGCCTTCCTGCTGGTACCGGCCGGAGTACAGGGGCCAGGCTTCCTGATGCTGAACAACTTCCGCGTCATCATGAAATACAACCCGGCGGAGGCTTATGCGCTGGCAATCGGGCACCTCGCCGACCGACTGAGAGGCGGGGGGCCGTTCGTGCAGGATTGGCCCCGGTATGAGCGTGTGTTGTCGCGGACGGAGCGCTTGGAACTCCAGCAGTTGCTGGCGCGCCACGGTTATGATGTGGGTGAACCGGATGGTTTCCTCGGCCTCAGGACCCGCAGTGCGATTCGCGATTTCCAGGCCAAAAACGGTCGAATTCCGGATGGTTTTGCGTCCGCCGGGATCCTTGATCAACTACGCGCGCGTTAACGATGGTATTTGGTCGACCTTTGAGTTGACATTTTTCTGGCGCTGTTAGTCCATGGGTCGTTGAGGTTCGCGCGTTCTGCAGGCGACCGCGCACAGGCTGGGCATGATAGGCAGATACAAGATTTCGCGCTGTTTCGCCGGAGCGGCCCTTTTGGTGGCCGCTGATTTCGTCGGCGTCACCGCCATTGATGTTGTGCTGACATCGCCCGCGCAGGCCCAGTTCTTCGGCAACGATCCCAATTCGTTTTTCGGTCAACGCCAGCGTCCACGATCGGGCGGCGGCGGGGGCGGATTCTTCGGTGGCTTCTTCGGTGGAGAGCGATATGAGAATCCAGAGCAGCAGGCGCCGGTAGATAACTCACGCGCTCCGTCTCCACGCAAGCCGGATTCGAAAGCTGAACCGGTGACACCAACGACGACGGTCGTCGTGCTCGGCGACGCGATGGCCGATTGGCTTGGCTACGGGCTCGAAGATGCGTTCTCTGATTCCCCGGAAATCGCGGTTGTCCGTAAAAACAAGCTTCACTCAGGGTTGGTGCGTTACGAGGCCAAAAGCGATCTCGATTGGTGGCGTGTTGCGCGCGATATCCTTACGCAGGAAAAAGCCAACTACGTCGTGATGATGATGGGCGTCAGCGATCGCACGAGCATTCGCGAACGTGAGGTGCCCAAGGACGCCGACAAGAAAAAAGGCAAGGACCAGAAGGACCAGGCCGAAAAGCCGGCGGCCGAAAAGGATAGCCAGAATAAAGAACAGGACGCCGAACAGGAACAAACTCCCGCTGCGCAGCCCGAGGCGCAGCCGGCGAAGAAGACCGGCGGCACGGTTGAATTCCGCACGGATCAATGGGCGGAAATCTATTCCAAGCGCATCGATGACACGATCGCCGCGATGAAGAGCAAGGGCGTGCCTGTGCTCTGGGTCGGTCTGCCTTCGATCCGCGGCGGCAAATCGACCGCCGATGCGGTTTATCTCAATGATCTCTACCGGGCGCGCGCTGAGCGTGCGGGGATTGTCTACATCGATATCTGGGACGGCTTCGTCGACGAGGCCGGAAAATATTCGAACTTCGGACCGGACTACGAAGGCCAGATGCGCCGGCTCCGGTCGGCTGACGGAGTCTTCTTCACGAAGGCCGGCGCGCTCAAGCTCGCCCACTACGTCGAGCGCGAAATTCGGCGTCACATGAACAGTCGTGCGACTCCCATCGCGCTGCCAACGGGCCCACTGGCGCCGGTGGCGCCCGATGGCAAGCCGGCTGCGCGCCCCGTCGCCGGTCCTGTGGTGCCGCTCACTGTGACGCCCGGGAATACAGATGAATTGCTCGGCGGTGCCGGAAACAGCTCTCCCCACGGCGATGCCATTGCAACACGTGTTCTTGTGAAGGGCGAACCGGTGCCCGCACCCGCCGGCCGTGCCGACGATTTCATGCTGCAACGGAGCAATGACGAGCCGGTACCTCCGGCGGCAGCGGCGCCGACGGGCGGTGCTCTGGCCTCCGCCCCGCCCGAGCCGCTTCGCATAGAGTCCACCCCTGAGCAAAAGCCTGCTGCCTCGCAGAGCGGTGGCAAATCTTCCCAGTCGCAAACACAGACGCAGACCGCCCAGACGACGCCCCAGGGGACGAAGCCGAAGTCGCAGCTGCAACCGCAGCCGCAGCACACACAGCGTCGCGATGACGTGCCGCGGCCGCCAAGGGGCATTTTCCCCTCGGGTGGAAGCCCGTTTGGACTTTTCCGCTTTTGATCAGCGCGGCAGCGTCGTCGTACCCATCAGGAATTTATCGACCGCATGGGCCGCCTGACGGCCTTCGCGGATCGCCCACACGACCAGCGACTGTCCGCGGCGCATATCGCCCGCCGCAAAGACCTTCGGTATCGACGTCTGGTACGAGGTCGTGTCGGCAGACACGTTGCCGCGTTGATCGAGGGCAACGTCGAGGGCCTTCAGCATCCCTTCATGCACCGGATGCACAAAACCCATGGCGAGGAGGACGAGATCGCCCTCGATTTCGAATTCCGTGCCTGGCACGGGCTTGAATTTCGCGTCGACTTGCGTGCAATGAAGCTTTTTCACCTGACCGTTTTCGCCGGTGAATTTCTGTGTCAGCACGGCAAACTCCCGGGCGACGCCTTCTTCGTGGCTCGACGAAATGCGCAGCTTGAGCGGCCAATCCGGCCAGGTGAGCATCTTGTTTTCGTGCTCGGGTGGCTCCGGCATGATCTCGAAATTGGTGACCGACACCGCGCCTTGACGGATCGATGTGCCGATGCAGTCCGAGCCGGTGTCGCCGCCGCCGATCACGACGACCTTTTTGCCGGCCGCGAGGATAGGCTCGCCGGCGACCTGCGGTTCATCGCTCACGCGACGGTTCTGCTGAGGCAGGAAATCCATCGCGAAATGGATGCCGGCAAGCTCGCGGCCGGGAATCGACAGGTCGCGCGGCTTTTCGCTGCCACCGGTGAGCACGATGGCGTCGTGTTGCTTGTACAGTTTGTCTACCGGGGCGGAGACCCCGACATGCGCGTTGTAGTGAAAGACGACACCTTCGCCCTGCATCTGCTCAACGCGGCGGTCGATGTGGATCTTCCCCATTTTGAAATCGGGGATGCCGTAGCGAAGCAATCCGCCCGCCTTCGCCCACCGTTCGTAGACATGCACCTCATGGCCGGCACGCGCCAACTGCTGCGCACAGGCGAGACCCGCCGGTCCTGAGCCGACGACCGCAACTTTCTTGCCGGTCTTGCGCTGCGGTTTCTCGGGTTTGAGCCCCTGGGCGATCGCGCGGTCGGCGATCTCGCATTCGATCGATTTGATTGTGACTGGATTCTCGTCGATGTTGAGCGTGCAGGATGCTTCGCACGGCGCCGGACAGATGCGCCCGGTCACTTCCGGGAGATTGTTCGTCGAGTGCAGATTGCGCGCCGCCTCTTCCCAGTTGCCGCGGTAGACGAGGTCGTTCCAGTCCGGGATCTGGTTGTTGACGGGGCAGCCCGTCGGCGCGCCGGTGATGTGGCTGGTGCCATGACAATAAGGCACGCCGCAATCCATGCACCGCGCCGCCTGGTCCCGGATATCTTTTTCCGGCAGCGGCAGCACGAATTCGTGCCAATGCTTTACGCGCTCCGCGACCGGTTGATAGTCGCGATCCTCACGCTCGATTTCGAGAAACCCGGTGACCTTACCCATACCTATTCCGCGGCCTGCATTGTGGCGGCCTTCTCCTTAGCCATTTCGGCGAGCGCGCGGCGGTATTCGACCGGCATCACTTTGCGGAACAGCGGCCGGTAGCTATCCCAGTTGGCGAGAATCTCGGCCGCGCGCTTCGAGCCCGTATAGCGCGCATGGGTCGCAATCAGCATGCGGAGCCGTTCGGCGTCTTTCGTGGTCAGGTCGGACATTACGTCGACGCGGCCGTGGCTCTCCAGATCGTTGTAATGGCCGTATTCCTGCTCGGCGATCTGCTCTTCCTCGGGAACCGGCTCGAGCTCGACCATCGCCATGTTGCAACGCGATTTGAACGTGTTGTCTTCGTCGAGGACATAGGCGATGCCGCCCGACATGCCGGCCGCAAAGTTGCGTCCGGTGCGACCGAGCACCACGACAACGCCGCCTGTCATGTATTCGCAGCAATGGTCGCCAGCACCTTCGATGACGGCAATGGCGCCTGAGTTGCGAACGGCGAAGCGCTCGCCGGCGACGCCACGGAAAAAGCATTCGCCTTCGATCGCGCCGTACAGCACCGTGTTTCCGACAATGATCAATTCTTCGGGCACAATACCGGAGTCAGCCGGCGGCCGAATGATGACACGCCCGCCGGACAATCCCTTGCCGACATAGTCGTTGGCATCGCCGTCAAGTTCGAAGGTGACGCCGCGCGCGAGCCAGGCACCGAAGCTTTGACCGGCCGTTCCGGTGAAGCGAACGTAAATCGTATTGTCGGGCAAGCCTTCGTGTCCGTAACGCTTGGCGATTTCGCCCGAGAGCATGCCGCCGCAGGCGCGGTCTGTATTCTTGATAGCGGACTGCAGGCGCACAGGCGCACCGCGATCGAGGGCTGATTGCAATTCGGCGATCAGCTTCCGGTCGAGGATGTCCTTGATCTTGTGGTCCTGCAACTCACACCTGAAGATGGCAGTGCCTTTCTCCGTCGGCGGCTTCGTGAACAGCTTGGAGAAATCGAGCCCCTTGGCCTTCCAGTGCTCGACCAGCTTGCGGCGATCGAGCATCTGCATCTGTCCGACCATCTCATCGAAGCTGCGGAAACCGAGCTCTGCCATCAACTCGCGTACTTCCTCGGCGACGAAGAAGAAGTAGTTGATGACGTGCTCGGGCTGGCCCTTGAACCGCTTGCGCAGCACCGGGTCTTGCGTTGCGACCCCGACCGGGCAGGTGTTCAGGTGGCACTTCCGCATCATGATGCAGCCGGCCGCAATCAGCGGCGCGGTCGCAAAGCCGAACTCATCGGCCCCGAGAAGCGCTCCCACCACTACGTCGCGGCCGGTGCGGATGCCGCCGTCCACTTGCACGGCGATGCGGCCGCGCAGACGGTTGATGACAAGCGTCTGATGGGTCTCAGCGAGACCGATTTCCCACGGGCTGCCGGCATGCTTGATCGAGGTCAGCGGGCTTGCGCCGGTGCCGCCTTCGAAGCCGGCGATGGTGACGTGATCGGCGCGCGCCTTCGAAACGCCGGCGGCAACTGTGCCGACGCCGACTTCGGAGACGAGCTTCACCGACACATCGCCGGTCGGGTTGACGTTCTTGAGGTCGAAGATCAGCTGCGCCAGGTCTTCGATCGAGTAGATGTCGTGATGCGGCGGCGGCGAAATCAGGGCGACACCCGGCGTCGAGTGACGCACCTTGGCGATGGTTTTATCCACCTTGTGGCCGGGCAATTGGCCGCCTTCGCCGGGCTTTGCACCCTGTGCCATCTTGATCTGCATCACGTCAGAGTTGACGAGATATTCCGCCGTGACGCCAAAGCGGCCCGACGCGACCTGTTTAATCGCCGAGCGCATCGAATCGCCGTTCGGCAACGGCTTGAAGCGATCGGACTCTTCGCCACCTTCGCCGGTGTTCGACTTGCCGCCGATTCTGTTCATCGCAATGGCGAGAGTCGTGTGCGCCTCGCGCGAGATGGAGCCGAATGACATGGCACCGGTCGAGAAGCGACGAACGATATTCTTGGCCGGCTCAACTTCTTCCAAGGGCACCGGCTTGCGGCCAGCTTCCTCGGCGTTCTTGAGCCGGAACATGCCGCGGATGGTCAGGAGTCGCTCGTTCTGCTCGTTCACGATCTTCGCGAAGGCGCGATAGTGGTCCTGCGAATTGCCGCGCACGGCGTGCTGCAGGCGCGAGACGGTTTCCGCGGTCCAGACGTGATCTTCGCCACGCACGCGCACGGCGTAGTCGCCACCGACGTCGAGCATCGAGCGGTAGATCGGCGCGTCGCTGAAGGCATCGCGGTGGCGGCGGACAGTCTCTTCGGCGATCTCGGCAAGTCCCACGCCTTCGATACGCGTGTGCGTTCCGGTGAAATATTTGTCGACGAAGTCCTGGCGCAGGCCGACGGCATCGAAAATCTGCGCCCCGCAATAGGATTGATAGGTGGAGATGCCCATCTTGGACATCACCTTGAGCAGGCCTTTGCCGATCGCCTTGATGTATTTCTTGATGACGTCCTTGTCGTCAGACGGCTTGCCAGGCAATTCGCTCTTCATCGCGGTCAGCGTCTCGAAGGCGAGATACGGATTGATCGCTTCCGCGCCATAGCCTGCAAGGCACGCAAAATGATGGACCTCGCGCGGCTCGCCCGTCTCCAGCACCATGCCAACCGAGGTTCGCAATCCATTGCGGATCAGGTGATGGTGCACCGCGGCACAGGCGAGCAGGACCGGAATCGGAATGCGCTCTGCGCCCGCCTTGCGGTCCGACAGAATGATGATGTTGCAGCCGTTGCGGACTTCCTCTTCCGCACGCTCGCAGAGTTCGGCCAGCGCCCAGTCCATGCCGTCGGCGCCGTGCTCTGCGGGGAACGTGATATCGAACGTGTGCGACTTGAAGTGATCGCCACTCATTTCCGAGATCGAACGGATCTTCTCCAAATCCTCGTTTGTGAGGATCGGCTGGCGTACCTCGAGGCGCTTCGTTTTCGATGTGCCTTCAAGATCGAAGATGTTCGGCCGCGGCCCGATGATCGAGACGAGGCTCATCACCAACTCCTCGCGGATCGGGTCGATCGGCGGGTTGGTGACCTGCGCGAAGTTCTGCTTGAAATACGTGAACAGCGATTTCGGCTTGTCGGACAGTGCCGAAATCGGCGTGTCGTTGCCCATGGAGCCGACCGCTTCCTCGCCGGTCGTCGCCATCGGCGTCATCAGGAATTTAAGGTCTTCCTGGGTGTAGCCAAAGGCCTGCTGCCGATCGAGCAGAGACAGATTCGAGATCGGCGCTTCGTTCGCGGTGCCAGGCAATTCCTCGAGCACGATCTGCGTGCGCGTGAGCCATTCCTTGTATGGATGGCTTTTCGCAAGGGTGGCCTTCAATTCTTCGTCGGGGATGAGCCGGCCCTCGTCGAGATCGACGAGCAACATCTTGCCGGGTTGCAGACGCCATTTCTTGACGATGTCCTTTTCCGGGATCGGCAGGACGCCCATCTCGGAGGCCATCACGATGCGATCATCGCGCGTCAGCAGGTAGCGCGCCGGCCGCAGTCCGTTGCGGTCGAGAGTGGCGCCGATCTGGCGCCCGTTGGTGAAGGCGATCGCGGCCGGGCCGTCCCACGGCTCCATCAGCGCCGCATTGTATTCGTAGAAGGCGCGCCGTTCTTCATCCATTAGCGGATTGCCGGCCCAGGCTTCCGGAATCATCATCATCATCGCGTGCGCGAGCGAGTATCCGCCCTGCACGAGAAATTCGAGTGCGTTATCGAAGCACGCTGTGTCGGATTGGCCCTCGTATGAAATCGGCCAGAGCTTGTTGATGTCCTTGCCGAACAGCGGCGAGGAAACGGATGCCTGCCGCGCCGCCATCCAGTTGACGTTGCCGCGCAGCGTGTTGATCTCACCGTTGTGCGCAATGTAGCGGTACGGATGCGCCAGCGACCAGGTCGGGAAGGTGTTGGTCGAAAAGCGCTGATGGACCAGCGCGAGCGCGCTTTCGAAATCGGGATCGTGCAGGTCGGGATAATAAGCGCCGAGCTGATCGGCAAGGAACATCCCCTTGTAGATCACCGTGCGGCACGAGATCGAGACGGGATAATAGCCCGCGGTGCGCCGTTCACGACGACGATAGATCGCGTTGGAAATGGACTTGCGTAGGATGTAAAGCCTGCGTTCGAACTCGTCCTCCGAGAACTTCTTTTTCCCGCGACCGATGAACACCTGCATGTGCTTCGGTTCGGTCGGCTTGACCAACTCACCGAGCGTCGAGTTGTCGGTCGGGACGTCGCGCCAGCCGAGCAGGCTCAGGCCTTCGCGCGCGATCACCTCGGCGTAGATGTCGCGTACGATCTGGCGCCAGTTCGGATCCATTGGCATGAACAGATAGCCGACGGCGTATTCGCCGGGCTTCGGCAACTTGATTCCGAGCTCGGCGGTCTTTTTGGCAAAAAATTTGTGCGGCATCTGCACGAGAATTCCCGCGCCGTCACCCATGCGCGGATCGGCGCCGACTGCGCCGCGATGCTCGAGATTGCAGAGAATGCGCAGGCCATCTTCGATGAGCTGATGCGACTTGCGGCCCTTGATGTCGGCAATGAAACCGACGCCGCATGAATCCTTGTCGAGCGCCGGATCGTAAAGACCCTGCGCGAGCGGTGTGCCTGGATCGGCGGTCGAGCCGCGTCCGGCAAACTCTTCGCTGCGCTTC
This sequence comes from uncultured Alphaproteobacteria bacterium, assembly GCA_963831515.1. Taxonomy (GTDB): domain Bacteria; phylum Pseudomonadota; class Alphaproteobacteria; order Rhizobiales; family Xanthobacteraceae; genus Pseudolabrys. The sequence goes on from CAWHQL010000012.1 coordinate 89,971, forward strand.
TCCTCGCTCATCTCATCCTGCCTCGCCGGCGCACGCGACGCTCCGGCGTACCCTTCACCGCGAGGCCAGCGCTCGCGGTCGACGCGTAACTGATCTCGAGAAAGGACAACCTTGTCCGGCTGTCGCCGCCCGTGGCTGTTCCCTTACTGGGCGCCACCGATGTCTGCCCCACTTCCAGGCCGCCACCGAGGCCACCCGCCATTAGGACAGCATTGCTGTCCTAATGGACAATGCCAAATTTTGCCCCGCCGCACAAGGCTGGTCCACGTCGGAATGAGTTAATTCTTGCCTTTTGTTGCGGCGGCACTGCTTAGCCAAGCAAGAACAGGACCACGGTGGTGACGTCTGCGCAATGGCGTTGCGATAGGACGGTGAGCGCCCGTCGGAACATGGGTAGTCCGCTGCGGTCCGCCGGCGTCCCAAGTCACCCAAAACGAAAGCGCCCCGGAGTTCCGGGGCGCTGACGTCTGTTACCCGCTTTGGCGTTAGGCCGCGGCCTTGGCCTGTACCTTGGCCTCTACCTGAGCTTTGCCATTGCCATTGCCGATCGGGACCTGACGCGGCTTTTTCGCCTCGGGGATCTCGCGCACGAGATCGACGTGCAGCAATCCGTTCTCGAGGTTCGCGTTCCTGACCTGGACATGGTCGGCAAGCTGGAAGACGCGCTCAAAAGCGCGGGCAGCGATGCCCTGGTAGAGCACCTCGCCGTCCTGTTCTTCCTTGACCTGCTTGGAGCCCTTGATCGTGAGCGTGTTCTCTTTCGCCTCGATCGAAAGCTCGTTTTCACCGAAGCCGGCAACCGCGACGGTTACTCTGTAATCGTTCTCACCCGTGCGCTCGATATTGTAGGGCGGGTAGCCCGGCGCAGACTCGAAGCCGTCCAGCATAGAAAACAGACGGTCGAAGCCGACGGTGGAACGATAAAGGGGAGCAAGATCGAAAGTTCGCATGGCATATCCTCCATTGTTGAGCGACATGCGGTGGTCCGCCGGAATGGCCGAACCTAACCGTGCGCAGCCATATGGCCTGCGCATCGCTGATATGGGTGCCGGTTCCCGCCCTGCAAGGGTCGCGTTGTCCAGGCATAAACATCTGAGTTTATTGCGTATTTTTCGGGTCGTTCGGCTTTGGATTGAGCGTGCTTGCCACCCTGCTATAAGCCGAAAGCGCTGCCGCACAGCTTCTCCTGCCTCATGAAACTTGTCTCAATCCCTGCCAATCCGGTGCCAGACGACGTGGTGGCCGGCGCCATCAAGACCTCCGACGGGGTCAATTTGCGCTTTGCGCGTTGGGCGCCGCCGCCAGGCCGCAAGGGCACCGTCGTCCTCATGCAGGGGCGCGCGGAATTCATCGAAAAATATTTTGAGACCGTGCGTGATCTGCGAGCGCGTGGGTTTGCGGTCGCGACTTTTGATTGGCGCGGGCAGGGGCTTTCCGATCGTCGCCTGTCTGATCGCCACAAAGGCTACGTCAGAAACTTTGCGAACTACATCACCGACCTAGAAGCGGTGATGGAGCAGGTGGTATTGCCGGATTGTCCTCCGCCGATTTTTGCACTCGGCCATTCGATGGGAGCGGCGGTGGCGATTCGCGCCTGTCACGACGGCAGCCGCTGGTTCGATCGCGTTGTTCTATCCGCGCCGATGATTGCGCTGCCGGAGGGGCGCTTGACCAGTGTTGCCGGTCCGCTCGCGCGTTTCATGCGTTTTCTAGGACGCGGAGGCGCTTACGTTCCGACCGGCAATTCATCTGTCATGGGCACTGAAGATTTCGTCGGCAATGTGCTGACGTCCGACCCGGTACGCTACGCGCGCAACGCCGCTGTGCTGGAGGCAGAGCCCGAGCTTGGGCTCGGCGCACCAACGGTAGCGTGGGCGGACGCAGCGCTGCGACAGATGAACTTGTTAGCAGAGCCTGCATATTCCGCGAGCATTCGTCAGCCCATTCTGATGGTCGCAGCCGGCCGCGATGAAGTCGTGTCCACGCCGGCGATCGAAGTTTTCGGACGAAATCTGCTCGCCGGGCGCCACCTGATCCTTGCCGGCGCCAAACACGAAATCCTGCAAGAGCAAGATCATTATAGAATGCAGTTCTGGGCAGCCTTCGACGCGTTCGTGCCTGGGACGCCGAGCTACTGACCGGCGAGAACTTGCAGCGCCGCCTGATGCACGCGCTTGTCGCCCGCAACAATGATGCGACCGCCGCTTTGTGCCGGGCCATTCTCCCAGGTCGTCACGACGCCTCCGGCGCCCGCAACGATAGGAATGATGGCAACGATGTCGTACGGCTTGATTTCGGTTTCGATGATCAGATCGATCAACCCGGCGGCGAGCATGCAGTAGGCGTAACAGTCGCCACCATAGCGCGACAGCTTCACCTGGTTCTCCAGCTTGCCGAAAGCGGCGCGATCCTTCGGCTTCATCAGCAGCGGGCTTGTCGTGTACATCAACGCGTCATCGATGCTCGCGCATTCCCGAACATGCAAGTCGCGGTTGCCGGTTGGTCCGCGATAGCGCGCAGCGCCGCCATCGCCGGAAAAGCGTTCGCGCGTGAAGGGCTGATGCATCAGTCCGAACACCGGTTCGCCGAAACGCATCAGGCCAATCAAAGTGCCCCAGGCCAGCATGCCCGAGATGAATGATTTGGTGCCGTCGATCGGATCGAGAACCCAGACGTACTCGGCGTCGGTATGCTCGGACCCGTATTCTTCACCAAGAATCCCGTGATCGGGAAATTGTTTGCGGATGAGGGTACGCATGCTCTGTTCGGCCGAGCGGTCTGCCGCCGTCACGGGGTCGAACCCGCCGACTTTCTTGTTCTCGACTGCGAGAGCGGTACGAAAAAAGGGGACGATGGTTTCGCCCGACGCGGTGGCGAGTTGATCGACGAAAGTGCTGAAGTCGATGGCCGTCATGCCGCCCGCCTTGCCGCCCGCCTTGTGTGGCTTTTCGCTATCGGAGACTCGCTCGCCCGGCAACCACGCGTGACAACCACTCTTTGAAGCCGATTTTCTGCTGCGATGCGGGATTTCAACCTAGATCGTTTTCGCATTAGGTCCTGTGAGAGAGCCGATCTTGAGAGGCAGCCATGCAAAAACAGCATGGGAAAGCCCCCTGCGAACCTTGATTTTTGTGCGTCGCGATGTACCTTATTGCAGTGCGGTAGCGAGAGCTGCCGCTGCCCTCCTTGGGCGTTTCCTCCCTAGACTTGGGCCGCTTGCACCCGCTAGCGGCCCCTTTTTTTTGCAAGCTGCGAAATTACTCAGCCGCGGCGCGATAGGGGCGCAGTTGCTCCAGGGGAATTTCGCCCAGGCGACGCGCCAACGTCTCCATATCCTCCGCCAAACGGGTGAAAGTCGGAGAACGCTGATACTGGCGTTCATCCATATAGAGGGCGCGGTTGATCTCAAGCTGAATGGCGTGCAGGCCGACAGCCGGATTGCCGTAGTGCTCGGTGATGAAGCCGCCGGCATAAGGTTTGTTGCGGCTGACGGTATAGCCCAACGTCCGCAGAGTTTTCTCGACGGTCTCTGCCACCACACCGACGCAGCTCGTGCCGTAGCGATCTCCAAGCACGAATTCCGGTCGCGGCCTCTCATCCCGATGGCCAGCGGTCGACGGCATCGAATGGCAATCGACCAGCACGGCGGCACCGAATTCCCGGTGCAGACGGGTAAAGAGCCGCCGCAGGGCACGATGATAAGGCTTGTAGAGGCTCTCAATGCGCTGCAAGGCATCATCGACCGGGATGCGCTGGTCATAGATTTCCTGCGCATCTCCAACCACACGCGCCACCGTTCCCAGCCCTCCCGCGACGCGCATCGAACGCGTATTGGCGAAGGACGGTAGCCTGCCTTCGAACATGCGGGGGTCAAGCTCGTAGGGCTCGCGGTTCACGTCGACAAAGCAGCGTGGGAAATGCGCGCGCATCATCGGAAAGCCGGTTTGCACCACACCCGCGATCAATTCATCGACGAAGCTGTCCTCCGAGCGGCGCAAAGTGGCGATGTCGAGCCGGCAATTGGCAAGGAAGTCGCGCGGATAGATCGAGCCGCTGTGGGGGGAATTGAACAGGACCGGCCCCCGCCATGACTCGGGCTCAAGGACTTCAAACGGTGGATCGAGCTCGTCGCGGATTTCACTCATGAACAGAAGGCCATAGGAGCGGTATCATTGTCGGGGTCGGGTGGGGCTTTAAGACCCCGTTATACCGTCTATTGTTCATGGCTGAGCCATAAAGCCAAGCCATGCTTTTGGTTCACGCGATATTTACCGGGCATAAGTCTTAATCGGCCTGCTGAGTGTGGTGGCCTGGCGTGGCCCGGCCGGGGTGTTGAGTAGTCATGTCCAAAATCCTGTTGGCTGAAGACGATACCGATATGCGACGATTTCTGGTGAAGGCGCTCCAGAATGCCGGGTTTGAGGTGACCTCCTACGACAATGGCCTTTCGGCCTATCATCGGCTGCGCGAGGAGCCGTTCGAACTTCTACTGACCGATATCGTGATGCCGGAAATGGACGGCATCGAGCTTGCCCGCCGGGCGGCCGAACTCGACCCCGATATCAAGATCATGTTCATCACCGGCTTTGCGGCGGTCGCGCTCAATGCGGATTCGAACGCGCCGAAGCAGGCCAAGGTGTTGTCGAAGCCGGTTCACCTGCGCGAACTGGTAAGCGAAGTCCAGAAACTGCTTGCGGCCTAGCGCTTCGCGCGGCCTTGCCTCACCGGATTGGAGCCGATAGACCAACCTCCTTGATGGGCGCGTAGCTCAGCGGAAGAGCACTACCTTGACATGGTAGGGGTCACAGGTTCGATCCCTGTCGCGCCCACCAT
>CAWHQL010000013.1:0-736094 GCA_963831515.1 uncultured Alphaproteobacteria bacterium
CGTTCCTTAACGGGACCTTAAATCGACCCGCCTACCGTATCCGGGGGCCGGCGCCATGCATTCGCCGGCGCGGGACGAGTTGCGTATGGCCGCAAAGAAGAAAGCAGCAGGCGCACGCCGGGAGCCGACGTTGGATGACGACGACGGCCCCGAACTGCGCGTGACGGCGAGCGATCGCGCATCGTCCGCTGACAACGCGCCCTCGTCGAAGCCGCGCAAACGTCGTGCCCGAAAGAAGCGCCCTGCCCGCGGCATCGGCGCGCGCATCGGCAGGATCGCCTACTGGGGTCTGGTGGCCGGCCTGTGGTTCGGCATCGCCTGTGTCGGCGTCATCGCCTGGACCGGCGCGCATCTGCCGCCCATCCAGGCGCTGGAAATTCCGAAACGTCCGCCGTCGATCCAGATTGTCGACATCCAGGGCCGCGCACTTGCGCGCCGCGGCGATCTCGCCGGCGAGCCGCTGCCGTTGCGAGAAATGCCGGGCTACGTGCCGAAGGCATTCATCGCCATCGAGGATCGCCGCTTCTACGAACACCACGGCGTCGACCCGTTCGGCATCGGCCGTGCCTTCGTCGCCAACGTGCTGCACCGCGCCGTCGCGCAAGGCGGTTCGACCATCACGCAGCAACTCGCCAAGAATCTCTTCCTGACGCAGGAGCGCACGATCAACCGCAAGCTCCAGGAAGCGATGCTTGCGTTGTGGCTGGAGCGAAAGTTCTCCAAGACGCAAATTCTGGAGATGTATCTCAACCGCGTCTATTTCGGCTCGGGCGCCTATGGCATCGAACAGGCGTCGCAACGCTATTTCGGCAAGTCCGCGCGCACCATCACGCTCGCGGAAGCGGCGATGCTCGCCGGCGTGGTGAAATCGCCGTCACGCCTTGCACCGTCGCGAAATTTCGACGCCGCCGAAAAGCGCGCGAAAGCCGTGCTCGCCGCCATGGGCGACCTGCATTTCATCAACCGCACAACCGAACGCATGGCGCTGGCGCGGCCGCCGCGTATCGTCGCGCAGGTCAACAACGGTTCGGTGAACTATGTCGCCGACTGGGTCATGGATGCGCTCAACGACACGATCGGCCACGTCGACGAAGACATCGTGGTGCAGACCACGATCGACGCGAACCTGCAGATGGTCGCCGAGAAGGCGCTCGAGGAAGAACTCGCGCAGAAAGGCGACAAGAACGGCGTCGGCCAGGGCGCGGTGATCGCGATGACGCCGGATGGATCGGTGCGCGCGCTGGTCGGCGGTCGCAACTACGCGGACAGCCAGTTCAACCGCGCGGTGGCGGCGAAACGCCAGCCCGGATCGGCGTTCAAGGCATTCGTCTATCTCACGGCCCTCGAGCACGGCCTCACGCCCGACACCGTGCGCGAGGACAAGCCGATCAACGTCAAAGGCTGGCAGCCGGAAAACTACAACCACGAATATTTCGGACCGGTGACGCTGAGCCGGGCGCTGGCGCAATCGCTGAATACGGTCTCGGTGCGCTTGACGCTCGAGGTCACGCCGATGGCCGTGGTCCGCACGGCGTACCGCCTTGGCATCGGCTCGAAACTCGAACCGAACGCGTCGATCGCGCTCGGCACCTCGGAAGTCTCGATGCTCGAACTTGTCGGCGCCTACGCGTCGTTCGCCAATGGCGGTTACGCGCTGACGCCGCGCGTGATCGACAAGATCATCGCCAGCAACGGCAAGGTCCTCTACGCGCGCAGCGCGCCGCAGCTCGGCCGCATCATCGAGGCGCGTTACGTCGCGATGATGAACGCGATGATGGCCGAGACGCTCACCATCGGCACCGCGCAACGCGCGAGCTTGCCCGGCTGGCCCGCCGCCGGAAAGACCGGCACCAGCCAGGATTTCCGCGATGCCTGGTTCATCGGCTTCACCGCGAACCTTGTGACCGGCGTATGGCTCGGCAACGATGACGGAACGCCGACCAAACATGTGACCGGCGGCAGCCTGCCGGTGGAAATCTGGAGCCGCGTGATGCGCACCGCGCATCAGGGCGTGCCGGTCGCAAGCCTGCCCGGAACCGGCGGCGGCGCCACGTTCTCCGGATTCTTCGGTGGCGGAGGTTCGCGGCCGACACCGCCGGCGTCGGTGCAGCCGGTCGCCGCGAACAGCGCATCGACCAACGGCAGCGGTGGCCTCGACAACTGGTTCCTCAATACGCTGTTCGGCCGCCGCTGATCTCAATGTTTGGCGCCGGCGCGGCGAACCCGCCGCGTCGCAAGCCAGAGCAGCAGCGTGGCGCAGCCCATTGTTGCGACAGCCGCCGCGAGTGGCCAGGCGCTGCGCCCGAGCGACAAACCAACCACTGCACCGCATACCGCCGCGATGCTTTGCTGCACGAAACCGAACAGCGAGGACGCCGCGCCCGCGCGTTCGGGAAACGGCGTGAGCGCGCCGGCAATCCCCTGCGGCAGCACCATGCCGAGCCCGGCGAGATAGACGGCAATCGGCAAGACGAGCGACAGAGACGACGTCAGGCCGAGCGCGACCGCCGCCACCATGCCGAGGCCGCCGGCCGCGCAGGCGCAGCCGCCGATGCCGAGCACGCCATCGAGCCCGAGCCTGACGACCATGCGCGCCGCCAGCGCCGAGCCCGTCATGTAACCGATCGAACCCAGCGCGAAGACAACGCCGAAATCGAACGGTGCAAGCCCGTAGAGATCCTGCAACACAAACGCCGAGCCGGAGATCCAGGCAAACAGGCCGGCGTAGCTCGCCGAGGTGATGCCGAGATAGGCGAGATAGGCCGGATTGCGCGCGACGATGCGATAGGAGCGAAGCATCGAGGAGGCCGACACGGGCTCTGCCGCGCGCATTTTCAATGTCTCAGGGAGCACCGTCCAGACGATTGCAACGCCGGCGATCCCGGCCGCGACGAGCGTGAAGAACACCGAGCGCCAGCCGAAGGCGGTCTGCAGCACGCCGCCGGCAATCGGCGCCAGCACCGGTGCAAGCGCCATCACCGCGGCGATCATCGACAGTTCGCGTCCGGCCCGCGCGCCTGAATAAATGTCGCGCACGATGGCGCGGGTCAGCACGATTCCGCCGCAGCCGCCAAGCGCCTGAACGGCGCGCGCAACGATGAGCATCTCGATCGAGGTCGACAGCGCGCAGGCCAGACTGGCCACGCAGTAAAGCGCGATCGCCGCCATCAGCACGGGCTTGCGGCCGTGACGGTCGGACACCGGGCCGTAGAAAATCTGCCCAACGGCAAAACCGATGAGATAGGCGGAAATGGTGAACTGCACCTGCGCGGTCGAGGCATTCAGCTGGCGCGCGATGTCGGGCAGCGACGGCAGATACATGTCGGTGGTGAGCGGGCCGATCGCACACAACGCCGCAAGCAGTGCGGTGAGCGCGAAAGTGCCGGGGCGCAACATTGAGGGACGTCCTTGTCGTGCCGGGCTTCGACCGGGCGGGGCTCAAGGCTTAGCACGGGGTGTGGACGTCACCACCTGCCAACAAGATGGCCGAGTCACGGCTCTGGATTCCGGGTTCGCGCGAAGGGTGCGCCCCGGAATGACTTTCGAGGCGAGCCGCGAGCGCCGAATGCATCGGCCAAAAGGACAAGCGCTTTCACTGGTCATTCCAGGACGGCGCGTCAGCGCCGGACCCGGAATCCAGAGCGCGTACATGTAACTCGGTCATGGCCGGGCAATAGCCGTCTGAAGGACGGCGTGCTTTCGCACGCCTATGTCCCGGCCATCCCGATTCACGAGGCACGGCTGTGCCTCCCTAAGCGGGATCACCGGGACAAGCCCGGTGATGACAGGATTGATACGCTGGAAATCAGTGAGTCGATACGGAGCGCGCGGCTGGGCGCCGTATCGGTGCAGGTCGGCGCCGTGCGCATCGAGCCAGGACTTGGCGCGGCCGAGATCGGGATAGATCCTTGCGACCAGGTGCCAGAACCGGCGCGAATGGTTCATCTCGACGAGATGGGCAACTTCGTGCGCCGCGAGATAGTCGAGCACGAAAGGCGGAGCCAGGATCAACCGCCAGGAGAAAGACAGGACGCCGCTCGAGGAGCACGAACCCCAACGGCTGCGTTGATCGCGTACCGACACGCGCCGGAACGCGATGCCGAGCGATTGGGCCGCGCGCCGGCCCGCAACCTCGAGATCGCGTCGCGCTTCGCGTTTGAGATAATCGTGTACGCGGCGCGAAATGTGCGCCGCCTCGCCGGCGACGCACAACAAGTGCTCGCCTCCATGCGTTTCGACCCAGACGGTACCGCGCGCACCGGGCCGATGGTCGATCCGATGCGGGTGTCCGCGCAATGGCAACACTGCCCCATGCACAAAAGGTTCAGCACCCGGCAGTCGGTGCAGGCGCGCGGCAATCCACGCAGCGTGCTTTTCCGCAAAATCTTTCGCGTGCCTCACGCTGCCGCGCGGCGGAATTGTCAGCACGACTTCGCGGCTTACGGCGTGGATACGCAGCGTATAGCGGCGCGCCTGGCGATGCCGGCGAACGCGGACCGGATGAAGCTCGCCGTCAATGTTGACGGAAATCGCCGACGGCTCGCGGCTGCGCCGGTAGAGCAAAGCTCGAAAGGGTATGGACAGCATCAGTTTGCAGGCCCGCGGTGTGTCATCACGCGTGAGAACACGGGATCAACGCTGACCGACAACTTTCAGCACGGCGGAACGCACCGCGCGCGCACCATTGTTGTTCGACAGGGCGAAATCGGCAATGCGCGGCGCGATCTCGGCGCGGAAGCGCGAGCCGTTGAAAACGCCGTAGTGGCCGACGTCAGGCTGCACGTAGTGCACCTTGTGATCCTCAGGAATGTTCACACACAGCGCGTGCGCGGCCTCGGTCTGTCCGACGCTGGAGATATCGTCGTTCTCGCCCTCGACCGTCATCAATGCGACGCGCCTGATCGCCGCCGGATCCACCCGATTGCCGCGATGCGTCATCTCGCCCTTCGGCAGTGCATGGCGGATGAACACCGTATCCACGGTCTGCAGGTAGAACTCAGCCGCAAGATCCATCACCGCCAGATATTCGTCGTAGAATTCGCGATGCTTCTGCGCCGAATCGCCGTCGCCTTTGACGAGGTGCAGGAAAAGATTGTGGTGCGCCTCGATGTGCCGATCGAGATTCATGCTCATGAAGCCGTGCAGCTGCAGAAAACCCGGATAGACGTCGCGCATCACGCCGGGATGCGGGAACGGCACTTTGGTGATCACATGATTGCGAAACCACGCGAGCCCGCGCCGCTCGGCCAGGTTGTTCACCTCATTGGGATTGATGCGCGTGTCGATCGGACCACCCATCAGCACCATGGAATGCGGCACGTTGGGATCGCCGTTCGTTTCCATCAGAGCGACCGCCGCGAGCACCGGCACCGAAGGCTGACAGACCGCGATCACATGCGCGTCGCCGCCAAGCAGGTGCAGAATGGAAATGATGTAGTCGATGTAATCATCGAGATCGAAGCGCCCTTCGGAGAGCGGCACCATGCGCGCATCGACCCATTCCGTGATGTAGACATCGTGATTGGGCAGGAAAGTCTCGACCGTGCCGCGCAGGAGTGTGGGGTAATGGCCCGACATCGGCGCGACGATCAGCAGCTTCGGTTGCGGACGGCGCGGCACGCGCAAGAAGGCGCGCTCGAAGTGCAGCAGCCGGCAGAACGGACGTTCCCAAACGGTCTTGATGTTTACCGAAACCTTCTCGCCGCCGACGGTGGTCGAATCGATGCCCCATTCCGGCCTGCGGTAGCGCCGGGTCGAACGCTCGAAAAGTTCCATTGATGCCGCAACCGACTTTCCATAGGCGGTATGCGACAACGGATTGGCTGGATTTTTGAAGAAAAGCCGCGTCGCGTCGGCAAAGGCGCGCGCCGGATTGAGCGCAGCGTGCCCAAGCTCGTAAAACCAGTACATTGGCGTCGACAGCAACGCCCCACTACCGTCGGAGAGCGACGCTGCTCCGCCGAATTCACCTATTGCCATTGAGTCCCCCGACCCTCGCTGCAGTGCGGCAGACTGTCGTTTTTCTGTCATAGCGTCAACATAGACCTAAGACGTTCGTGTCCGGTTTACAACGCAAACCGGAGCGGTAAGTCTCCTTGAACACAGGCTTTTTTGCCTACTCGCTGGTTTGCAGGAGCGAGCCCTGGACCCGTGCGCTCTGCAACAGCTTCATAAACGCGAATGATGCAGCCGCGAAGAGCACCACATTGAACGCGAACGCCTGGGCCATCAGATCAGCGCGAAACACATGGTCGATCACCAGCGCACGCATGCCTTCGAAGACGTAGGTCGGCGGCAAGGCCCAGGCGAAGTACTGCAGCCATTCGGGCAAGACCGCGACCGGATAATAGACGCAAGTCAGCGGCAGGAACAGAAACATGATGGTCCAGGCCATGCTCTCGGCGCCGAGACCGTTTCGCAGCAGCAGTCCGGCCACGAAAATGCCGACCGCCCAGCTGGTCAAAATGAGATTGACGAAAAACGCCGCGAGCGCCAGACCGAGCGCCCAGAGATTGAAGCCGAAGAAGGCAATCGCGAGCAGCGAAACGGGAATCATACCAATCAACAGACGTACGATGCTCATGATCATCAGCGCGAGCAGGAATTCCGCCGGGCGCAGCGGCGACATCATGATGTTGCCGAGGTTGCGCGCGTACATTTCCTCGAGAAACGAGATCGAGAAGCCGAGCTGGCCGCGGAAAAGAATATCCCACAGCAGCACCGCGCCGATGAACACGCCGCCGGCCTTTGCGAAAAATCCGGCGTTCTGCGAGATGTAGACCTGCAGGAATCCCCACATCAGCATCTGCACCGCCGGCCAGTAGATCAGATCGAGGATGCGTGGCCACGACGAGCGCAGCAGATACCAGTAGCGCCGCACCATCGCGGATACGCGATTGTACGAGAAGTCCATGCCGGTATCGGAGATGCTGCTCATGCGATTGCGCAAGGTTTGATGCCGGGTTTCATTGCGCGGCCTCGCTCTGCCGCCGTCCGCGCGCAACATCGAGAAATACGTCTTCCAGCGTCTCGCGGCCGTAGCGCGAGAGCAGACGGGCCGGCGTATCGTCGTCCTCGATGCGTCCGCGCTTCATGATGATCACGCGTTCGCACAGGCGCTCGACTTCGCCCATGTTGTGCGAGGCGAGCAACACGGTCGCGCGCTCCTCGGCGCGATAGCGCTCGAGCCGGGAACGCACCCAGTCGGCTGTGTCGGGATCGAGCGAGGCCGTGGGCTCGTCGAGCAAAAGCACCTCCGGTTTGTTGAGCAGTGCCTTGGCGAGCGACGCACGCGTCTTCTGTCCGGCCGACAGCTTGCCGGTCGGCCGGTCGAGAAACTCCGTGAGATCGAGATCGACCGCAAGCTGCGCGATGCGTTGATCGATGTCCGGCACGGCATAGAGCTGCGCGAAAACTGACAGGTTCTGCCGCACCGTCAGGCGCATCGGCATGTCGACGTAGGGACTTTCGAAATTCATCCGGTGCAACACCCGGTACCGTTGACGCGGCATTTCGGCGCCGAGCACGGTGACCGTGCCGGAGGTCGGCGTCACCAGCCCCATGATCATCGCAATTGTCGTGGTTTTTCCCGCGCCGTTGCCTCCGAGAAGCCCGGTGATCGAGCCGGGCGCCAGCCGGAATGTAATGCCGTCGACCGCGGCCACGCCTTTGTAGCGCTTGACCAGCTGATCGACCGCAATGGCGGAAGAGTTCTGCGCGTCCATAAGGCGAAAGGTGTGACGCCCTGCCGCAGGAAGTGCAAGCCCCGCGATGCACGGACGGTTCGTACACGCTAGACTGCGGCCATGCCGGCTTTCCCTGCCCAGCAGCATCCTCTGCGGAACGTGCGCCTCGACACGTTGGTCAGGCTGCGCTGGCTCGCCATCATCGGCCAGACGACCGCAGTGCTGGTGGTTTACTACGGGCTCGATTTCCAGCTGCCGATCTATGCCTGCCTCACCGCGATCGTCCTTTCGGCCTGGCTCAACGTGGCGCTGCGGTTGCGCTTCCACATGACGCAACGGCTCGCGCCCGATCGCGCGGCCTGGCTTCTGGCGTTCGACATTGCCGAACTTGCGGTGCTGCTGTTCCTCACCGGCGGGCTGCAGAACCCGTTCGCGTTCCTGTTTCTCGGGCCGGTGCTGCTGTCGGCAACCGCGCTGCCGCCGCGCTTCACCCTGCTGCTCGGCGCGTTCGCGGTCGCCTGCGCGACGATACTTGTGTTCGTGCACTATCCGCTGCCGTGGGACAGCGAGGACCCGCTGCAATTGCCGCCGATCTACATGATGGGCGTCTGGTTGTGCATTCTGCTCGCGATCGGATTCATCGGTGTCTATGCGTGGCAGATCACCGAAGAGTCGCGCCAGCTCTCCGACGCGCTCGCTGCGACCGAACTCGTGCTCGCGCGCGAGCAGCATTTGTCGCAGCTCGACGGCCTGGCGGCAGCGGCCGCGCACGAGCTTGGCACGCCGCTCTCGACGATATCGGTCATCGCCAAGGAGCTCGAACGGGCGATCGCGCTGGATGCGCCGCACGGCGACGACGTCAGGCTGCTGCGCGAGCAGGCCACGCGGTGCCGCGATATTCTCGCCAAGATCACCGAGCTACCAGGGGGTGGTGAGCCGTTCGATCGCATGCGGCTGACCACGCTTATCGAGGAGGTGGTGGCGCCACATCGCAATTTCGGCGTCACGATCGACGTCGCCACCCCAACCGACCTCAGCTCCGAACCGGTCGGTGCGCGAAATCCGGCAATCCTCTACGGACTCGGAAATCTGCTGGAAAACGCGGTCGATTTTGCGAACGACCGCGTTTCGGTCGACGCGGACTGGGGTGAGGAATCCGTGGCGGTGACAATCACCGACGATGGGCCGGGCTTCGCACCGGAAATCCTGGCCCGGATCGGCGAGCCCTACGTCACCACCCGCAGCCGAAGGCATCAACAGACCGATACCGGCGACGAACCGACCGGCCTGGGCCTCGGTTTCTTTATTGCGAAAACGCTGCTGGAACGCTCGGGCGCCACTTTGTCTTTTGAAAATCGGGCCGTTCCGGAGCGTGGCGCGGTTATCAGACTCCATTGGAGTCGCAGCGATTTCGAGCAACCGTTAACGTTTGCAGCGGCTTGAGGCGGGGGCGCGCAATCACTATTTGTTGCGTGCGAAAAAGGCTTCGCTCAGGCTAATATGTACGTAAGATCGGCTCAGATGATGGTGACACCGTGGACGCTTTGACCGAGGCCGCAACTCCTGCGGCAAAAGAAAAAATCTCCGGCGAACGATCGTTGTTGATCGTCGAGGACGACTTTTCCTTCCTGCAACGGCTCGCCAAGGCACTCGAGCAGCGCGGCTTTTCCGTCACGACCGCAGAGTCAGTTTCCGATGGCTTGCTGCAAGTAGAAAAATCGGCGCCTGCCTATGCAGTCGTCGACATGCGGCTCGGCGATGGCAACGGTCTTGACGTGATCTCCGCACTCAAGCGCCGTCGTCCGGACGCGCGCGGAATCATTCTGACCGGCTACGGCAATATCGCGACTGCGGTGAACGCCGTGAAGTTAGGCGCCGTCGATTACCTCGCCAAGCCCGTCGACGCCGACGACGTTGTCGCTGCTCTGCTCGCCCTTGATAACGTGAAGATCGAGCCGCCGGAAAATCCGATGTCGGCCGACCGCGTGCGGTGGGAACACATCCAGCGCATCTATGAGCTTTGCGGCCGCAACGTGTCCGAGACCGCACGCCGGCTCAACATGCACCGCCGTACCTTGCAGCGTATTCTGGCGAAGCGCGCACCGCGATAGTTGCAGCAGGCGGAATTCGTCACTCGGCATCCCAGTAAGGTCCGGTCGGATCGGCGAGCGATTGCAGTCGCATCGCGGCCGCCCGAGCGAATAACAGCATCATCGCCTTCCGTGTCGCTGCCGGCAGCCTGTGCTCGGGTGCATCGCATTTGAATTCTGCACCGAAGGCATCGGCCACGATCAGCCCGGTGTCAGGCGGAAAAATCTCACAAGGCACGTCGACCGTTGTTGCGAAAAAAAGACGATCGCAATGCGCGCGATAGTCTTGCCACTTCTGGTCGGCACGAAAATCGGCAATCGACGATTTGATCTCGACGATCCACAACTCACCACCGGGATCGAGCGCCACAAGGTCGGCGCGGCGGCCGGACGGCAGCGGCAGTTCGCTCACCACGCATCGGCCGTGCGCGTGCAGGAGGCGCGCGCTGCCGCGCGCGATCGCCAGTGCGGTTTCCGACTGGCGGCCATCGACAGGCAACTTGAGCGGGTTCGATGCGAAGGCCATCACCCGACCCTGCGGTTCGAATTTGGCCGGACTTCGGCGCGTTCGGGAAAAGTCTGCAGCGAGCGCGGCGCGGTTTGCGGCGATGACGCCACGTTCTGTAATCAGGCCAGTGACGAGGCGTGCCGGCGTGACGTCGAAAGCAAAATTCGCAACCGGAGAGCCGTCGGGAACGACCTGCACCGTCTCGATCCGTCCGTCGCGCGTCTTGCCGGTCATGGTTGCGACTTCGTCCGCGCTGCGTTGCTCGATCGGAATGTCCGCACCCTCGACGATCGCGAAGTCAACCGAGGGCGAAGGCACGGCAACGTAGAACGGCACCTTGTTGTCGTGGGCGGCGAGCGCCTTCAGATAAGTTCCGATTTTGTTGCAGACGTCGCCTTGTGCCGTGACGCGGTCGGCGCCGACGA
Source organism: uncultured Alphaproteobacteria bacterium (assembly GCA_963831515.1). Taxonomy (GTDB): domain Bacteria; phylum Pseudomonadota; class Alphaproteobacteria; order Rhizobiales; family Xanthobacteraceae; genus Pseudolabrys. Next base: position 10,709 of record CAWHQL010000013.1, read on the forward strand.
TCACCATGTCGACCATCTTGTGCTGCATGAGGTGACCGCCGGTGTTGTCAGCAATAACGGTATGCGGCACGCCGTGATGGCCCAGTTCCCAGGCGGTCAGCGCCGCCCCTTGGTTGCGAGGCCGTGTCTCATCGGCGAAGACGTGGATTGGCAGGCCGTTGTCGTGCGCCATGTAGATCGGCGCGGTGGCCGTTCCGCAATCGACCGTCGCCAGCCATCCGGCATTGCAATGGGTGAGCACGTTGACGGGCTCGCCTTTCTTCTTCCGCGCGGCAATGTCCTCGATGATTTTCAGCCCGTGCACACCGATCGACCGGTTGATGGCGACATCCTCATCGGCGATTTCGCCGGCACGCCGCAAAGCTGCGTGCGCGCGCTCATTCCGCGGCTGGTTGCGCACGGCCGCCAGCATTTCCTCGAGCGCCCATTTGAGATTGATCGCGGTCGGACGCGTGGCGATGAGCGCGGCGTACGCCTTTTCCAGCGCTTCGTCCGATGCATCGGCTCGCAGGGCGAGCCACACGCCATACGCCGCGGTAGCGCCGATCAGCGGCGCACCGCGGACCTGCATGGTCTTGATCGCATGGGCGACATCTTCAAGGGTGGTAAGGCGGACAATGGCAAAACGGTGGGGCAACTGGGTCTGGTCGATGATGCCGGCACTCGCGCCGTCGCTTTCGACCCAGATGGTGCGCATTTGCTTGCCATCGATTTTCATGGCTTAGAGATAACGTCGTTTCGAACCCCACGCAAAGCCGAACCCCGGGGGAGCCAGCATGCCTGTCGATTACGAGGTTGAGTACAACAACCGGGCCCGCGTGCCCGAACACCAGGAGATCTTTGCGCGCTGGCAGCGCGAGGGGGCCGCGTATCGCGCATCGGCACCCAATGCCAAATTGGGGCTCTCATATGGCCCGTCGATCCGCCGGACCATCGATCTTTTCCCGGCCAAGGACGACGACAAGGCCCCGCTCGCGATGTTCATTCATGGCGGCTATTGGCGCTCGCTCGAGCCGTCAATGTTTTCACAGTCGGCGGCGGGTCCGAATGCACGCGGCATTACCGTCGCGGTCGCCGGCTATGATCTGTGTCCGCAGGTGACGATTGCCGACATCATCGAGCAGTTGCGCGCTGCATGTCTGATGCTCTGGCGCAAACGGCGGCAGCGCGTTTTCGTCTACGGGCATTCGGCCGGCGGCCACCTCGCCGCCTGCATGCTGGGGACCGACTGGAAGGCCATTGCTCCCGACGCGCCGGCTGATCTTGTGCCGGCCGCATATTCGGTTTCTGGCGTGTTTGATCTTCTGCCGCTGGTACAAGTATCCATGAATCAGGACCTGCGGCTCAATGAAGCCGACGCGCGCCGCGTGTCTCCGCTGCACTGGAGCGTTCCGGCCGGGCGAACTCTCGATGCCGTCGTCGGGGCACTGGAGTCCAACGAGTTTCTGCGGCAGAGCAGGATGATCGCCGAAAGCTGGCGCCAGGGCTCCGCAACACGCTATGAGGAAATTGCGGGCACGAACCATTTCACAGTCGTCGACCCACTGGCCGATCCAAACAGTGCGATGACGGCGCGCGTGGCAGCACTGGCGCAGAGCACCAACAGTCTCGCGCTTTAGCCGCCGAACCAGTAGCGCCGCGCAAAGGCAATAGTCAGCGCCGCCCCCACCACGACGATCAGCACCCGTATGACATTTCGCGGGATGATGCGCGCCGCATAGGCTCCGACCAGTCCGCCTCCGATCGTTCCGACGGCAAGCGCCAAGGTCTGCGGCCACAACACCACGCCTTGCGTTGCAAAAACTATCGTGGCGGCGAGCCCGTTGAGGCTGGACACGAAATTTTTCGTCACGTTGGCCGACCGATAATCGCCCCCCGTCGCCAGAGAAAATACGCCCAGCATCAGGATCCCGACACCGGCACCGAAGTAGCCGCCGTAGAACGACACCGGCAGCACGACCTTCAGGCTGGCGACGTTGAACGCGATGGCGTGTCCGCGGCCTTCCGCACGTTTGCGAAGCCAGCGGCTGATCCGCTCGGAATAGGCGAACAGCAGCGTGGCGAAGCCGAGCAGCAAAGGCACGATCTGCGCGAAGACCCGTTCCGGCGTCAGCACCAGGCACACCGCGCCGATGCCTGCGCCGATGATCGATGCAAAAATCAGGCTCACAAAAGCGCGATCAAACGGCGGCAATTGCGAGCGATCCGAGAGCGCGGCCAGCATCGTACCCGGCATAACCGAAGCTAGATTGGAGACGGCCGCAAGATGCGGCGGCACGCCGGTCGCGATCAGCGCCGGATAGATGACGACCGCGGCACCGCCGACGATGGCTGCGATTATTCCAGCGATGACGCCGACGCCGACCAGAAAGGCGATCGTCAGAATGTCCATGGGTGGAGAATTCGATTTTTAGTTGCCATGGCCGGGTTTGCCCCGGCCAATCGTCGGCCGCGGCACAAGACGATCAGAAAAACGCCTGAATACCGGTCTGTGCGCGCCCCAGGATCAACGCGTGAATATCGTGCGTGCCTTCGTAGGTATTCACCGTCTCGAGGTTCGAGAGCACGCGCATCACATGGTATTCCTCGGAGATGCCGTTGCCACCGTGCATGTCGCGCGCAAGCCGCGCGATATCGAGCGCTTTGCCGCAATTGTTGCGCTTCATCAAGGAAATCGACGGCGGCGCGGCCTTGCCCGCTTCGAGCATGCGCCCGAGCCGCAACGCGCCTTGCAGGCCTAAGGCGATCTCGGTCTGCATGTCGGCAAGCTTTTTTTGCACCAATTGATTGGACGCAAGCGGGCGGCCGAACTGCTTGCGCTCGAGCACGTATTGACGCGCGCGGTGCCAACAAAATTCCGCGGCACCCATGGCGCCCCAGGAAATGCCGTAGCGGGCATTGTTGAGGCAGCCGAACGGACCGGCGAGGCCTTTCACGTTGGGCAGCAGGTTCTCTTCGGGCACGACGCAGTCTTCCAGCACGATCTCGCCGGTGATGGATGCGCGCAGCGACAGCTTGCCCTCGATCTTCGGCGTGGAAAAACCTTTGGTGCCTCGCTCCACCAGGAAGCCGCGAATGACATTGTCGAGCTTGGCCCATACCACCGCCACATGCGCAACCGGGGCGTTGGAGATCCAGGTCTTCGCGCCATTGAGCTTGTAACCGCCTGAAACTTTCTCGGCGCGCGTCACCATCGAACCAGGATCGGATCCGTGATCGGGCTCGGTCAGTCCGAAGCAGCCGATGGTTTCGCCCGTCGCAAGCTTCGGCAGGTATTTTCGACGCTGCGCCTCCGTGCCGTAGGCATAGATCGGATACATGACCAGCGACGACTGCACCGACATTGACGAGCGGTAGCCGGAATCGACGCGCTCGAGCTCGCGCGTGATCAGTCCATAGGCGACGTAGCCTAGGCCCGCGCCGCCGTACTCTTCCGGAATGGTGGGGCCGAGCATGCCCAGCTTGCCCATCTCGGGCAGCAGACCGGCGTCGTATTTTTCGTCGCGATACGCTTCGACCACACGTGGCATCAGATAGCTCTGCGCAAACCCGCGCGCGGTATTGCGCACCATGCGCTCTTCTTCGGAAAGCTCGCCTTCAAGATCGAGCGGATCCTCCCACACGAATGCTGCGTCTTTCAGCATCGCGGGCATACCACCGCGCTTCTCGGCCGCTTGCGACATGAAGCCTCCCTATAGTTCTTGTTCGCATTATAGACCGCCTGGCCGGGGGGGCGCCAACGCTCCAGGCATCGGCCTGCCGGCCTTATTTCAATCCGGTTCCCCAGCGGCGATGGAGAAATCTCTCCCAAGGCGAAAACAGAATTTTGTCGGCAATCAGGCCAATGACCACGATCACCACCATCACGCCGATGACCTGATCCATGGCGCTGAGTTCGCGCCCGTATTGCAGCAAGTGGCCCAGCCCGAACCCGGTAAGAATGGTGACGAATATCTCGGCCGCCATGAGCGAGCGCCATGCAAAGGCCCAGCCTTGCTTCATGCCGCTGACCACGAAAGGCAAAGACGCGGGCAGGATGACACGCGTCCACTTGTCGAACCCCTCCGAGCCCATCGTTCGCGCGGCGCGGGCGTAAATCGGCGGAATCGTACGGGCGCCGGCAGCGGTGGCAAGCACCACCGACCAGACCGTCCCCATTACCACGACGAACAACATGGCGGTCTCGGTCTGACCGAACCAAAGCAGCGCGAGTGGGACCCAACAGACGCTCGGCAAGGTCTGCAGTCCGAGCGCCAGCGCGCCGACCGTATCTTCAAGAAACTCGGATGTGCTCGTCAGCAGGCCGAGCGGAAGCCCGATGGCAACCCCGATCGCGTAGCCGATCAAGAGGCGTCGCAGTGTCACTTCGATCGCTTCGATCAGCGAGCCATCACGCAACGCATCCCACAAGTAGTGGCCAACCATCGTCGGCGGAGGCAACAACACCGGCGACCATCGGCCGCTCAGCGCTGCCACCTGCCAAAGACCGAACAGCACCGAAAAAAATGCGACGACGACAACCGCGCGCCTCATTCGGCTGCCTCGTTCGCGTCGGCGAGATGTCCCTTCAAGGCTGCGGTTATCCTTTGCGCAATGTGCGCCAATTCAGGGCTGTTCACGTCGCGCGGGCGCGGCAGCGGAACGCGGAATTCCTCGCGGATTCTGCCGGGACTCGGCGACAGAAGGAAAACCCGATCTGCGAGACAGACCGCTTCGCGAACGTCATGTGTGACGAGGACGATCGTCTTCTGTCGCCGCTGCCAGATATCCTGAATGTCATAGCAGAGCTGCTCTCGCGTCATCGCATCGAGCGCAGATAACGGTTCGTCCATCAACAGCACACGTGGATCGGGAGCCAGAGATCGCGCGAGCGCCACGCGCTGCTTCATGCCGCCCGACAATTCGTGCACATAGGCCTTCTTGTATTTTTCCAGTCCGACTAACGCGAGGTAATACTCGGCAATCGCGTGGCGTTGTGCGTTGGTCAGTTCAGGCTTCCGACGCAACCCGAACATGATGTTGCCGAACACGTTGTGCCACGGAAACAGCGCCGGCTCCTGAAACATCACCAGTCGGTGCCGGCCCGGACCTTGCACGGGCTGGCCGTCGGCCATAACGCGGCCCGCGTCGGCACTTGTCAGTCCGGCGATGATGTCGAGAAGCGTCGATTTACCGCAGCCGCTCGGTCCCACAAAACATACGAACTCGCCTCCGGCAACGCGAAAGCTCACATGATCGAGCGCATGGGTCGTCGTGTGGGTGGTGCGAAACCATTTGTCGATGCCCTCGACCACGAGTTCGGCCGGCGGCGATGCCCTTGGTTCGGCGTCGTTCTTCATGGGCTGACAACAAGACTTGAAATATCCGGCGCGCCGCGGAGAAAGCCAACGGATTGCGCGCTGGCGACAAATTTCTTCAGGGAATCGAGCGTGACGTCTCCGGTCACTACGATCCGGCTCCATGCCTTTGCGATGAGCTCAGGGGCGAATTTGGTACGCATTTCCTCGTCCAATTCCTCCCGCGCCATACGTTGAGCTTCCGCCGGATTCTTGACAATCCAGTCCGTCAGCTCGCGATGCGCATCGACCAATTTACGCACCAAGCCCTGCTGGCTTGCAAGCAGGTCGGCACGCGCAACCAGCACGGTGGTAATTGCCTCCCGGTCCTCGACGAGAACCTCGCCCTCCGCCTCTAATTCCAGACGCGATACCCAGGGTTCGACCGTCCACACGGCATCGATCTGTTTCTGTTTGAACAGCAACAACTGATCAGGATTTGCGGTCGGCAACACCTGCGCATCTCCACCGGCCTGCACGATTTTAAGTCCGCCTGCAGACAGCCATGATCGCGCCGCAACGTCCTGGGTATTTCCGAATTGCGGGGTGGCAATTTTTTTGCCACGGAAATCCGCAGCGGTCTTGAGCGGCGAACCCTTGTGGACAACAAGCGCAGAACCGCCATTGACCGAACCAGCCACGATCCGGATTTCCTGACCGCGCGAGCGCACGTAGGCATTGATCGCCGGGTTTGGCCCGACGTAGGTCAGGTCGATTGATTTTGCGAAAATCGCTTCGACTGCGCTGGGGCCTGCATTGTAGACGTACCACTCGATCTTGACGTCAGGCCCAAGGCGCTCCTCAAACCAGCCTTTCCCCTGGCGCGACAGGTGGTGCGCGACAAGAGCCTGGACATGCGTGATGTTGGGAAAGTGACCGATGCGCAATGTCGTCTGCGCAAACGACAGACTCGGCGTCAGCAATGACAGGCAGAGCGCTAGAGCGACGCACAATTTGCCGGGGCCAATTGCGTGGTTCATCAGTTCTCTGCAGCCGTACAATGAAGACCGCAAACGTCGTCTGCAACGTCGCAACAGATCGCTTTGTTCCAGACTCGCCAACTGCCCATTGTGACAAATAAAAACCCCGCCGGCGAGCGGCGGGGCTTTGCAAGTTTCGAAGACGCGAGGTTAGATCGCCATCTTCAGGTCTTTGGCGGCGCGGAATGCTACTTTCCTGCTGGCCTTGATCTTGATCGCTTCCCCGGTCATCGGGTTGCGGCCCATGCGCGCGGCGCGTTTGCGCACGACCAGGATACCGAGGCCCGATATCTTCACCCGCTCGCCTTTCTTCAGGTGCTTGGTGATCAGGCCGATCAGGTCTTCCATCATTTCGAGGCCCTGCTTCTTGGTGAGTTGATGTTGCTCAGAAAGGGCGGCGGCCAGATGCTTGGTGGTGACCGGCTTGCCGGCCTTCGGCTTGGGTGAAGCGGCTGCTGTCATAGAGAAACTCCTTGAGGCGCGCATAATGCGCGAACCCCCACAGCAGTAGGAGATTCGTTGCAAGGCGCATAGCTGCGGGCAGGCGAACGGCGGGCTTAACCACAGAAAGGTGGGCGCGGCACGCCTGGATCATGCCGGAAATACCGGCCCGTTGCCGCTCGGTGGGGTTTCGTCTATTGAGGGCTTACGCGCGCCCGTAGCTCAGCTGGATAGAGCGTTGCCCTCCGAAGGCAAAGGTCGGACGTTCGAATCGTCTCGGGCGCGCCATCGCCACGGCCTCTGCAACTGCCGGTCATCCAAGTTCGGTCTAGTTCGCCTGCGCGGCCTCGCGCGATGCCGAGGTGCGCCGCGGCTGCGGCATGTAAAACGTGCCGACCTTCACCATCGGCCGCGGCTTGAACACGATCGACATCAGCCGATCGCAAAGGGCTTTGGGCGATGTCGGCTTGAGCAGAAATTCGTTGGCACCCGCGCGCAGGGCTTCATTCACATGACTGCGTTGTGCGCGCGTGGCGAGCATGACGACCGGCAGATTCGGACGCGGGAACACGCCTGGCGAACGAACGATGCGAAGCACCTCGATGCCATTGAGTACCGGCATATCCCAGTCGAGCAACATGACGTCCGGATCGGCGATGCGAATGGCTTCGAGGGCCGCAAGCCCGTCCGGAGCCTCGATCACTGATTTTGCGCCGAGGATGGTCAGCATCATGCGCGTGAGCCGGCGCATATAAGCGTTGTCATCGACCACCAGGATATTGAGACCCTGGAGCATCTTTTCGATTTTCTTGTTGGCCATGAACGCGGGGGGACCGTTGTGTCAGTAACGCAGGCAATTTAGGTCGAAGTTTCTGTTGTTCGGTTGAGGCAATCGTTCAACTTTTCGCAATCTGCGCTGGCGGCGCCGAATCCAGCGCATAAATAGCGGCGACGCGTTATATTTACCGCGGATTATCCATGAACAAGGCGGCGACAGGCATGAAACTCCCCGGCCCCGATCATCCAATTACCATCAGCCAAAACGGCGGGCGCGTGCGCGTTACCTTTGCAGGCCGCGTCATCGCAGACACCACGCAGGCACTCAGACTGGCGGAGGCGAGCTACAAGCCTGTGCTTTACATTCCACGCAGCGATGCGGACATGAGCGCTCTGCAACCCACAGATCAGCACACGCATTGTCCCTACAAAGGTGATGCCAGCTACTTCAGCATTGTTGCCGATGGCCGCACCGCCGCAAACGCAGTGTGGAGTTACGAGCAACCCTTCCCGGCGATGGCGCGGATCAAGGAGTATCTCGCGTTCTATCCAGATCGCGTGGACAAGATCGAAGAAGTCTGAGCGCCGCTTAGTGCAGCCGCGGTCCCTTCAGAAATTTCGCACGGTCGGACGAATTCACGCGCACGTCGAAGGTGACGCCTTCACGGTAGAGCGTGAGCGGCACTTCCGCGCCGGCGTCCCCAAGCGCCCAGACCTTGCGATAGAAGCTGGCGAGCGTCGAAACACGCTCGCCCTTGACCGCAACCACGACATCGCCGGTCTTGATTTCGGCGCGCGACGCCGGCCCTTTCGGCGCAATGCCGACCACCACGATCTTGTCTTCTATCTCCGTCGAATAAAGCCCGAGCCACGGCCGCACCGGACGATTGACGCGACCGAATTTGCGGATGTCCTCGGCGACCGGAGGCAGGAGGTCGATCGGCACGATCATGTTGAGATATTCGTTCTTGCCTTCGCGCGCGCGCTCGAGCTGCAGCGAGCCGATGCCGATCAGTTTGCCCGCGGACGAGATCAGCGCCGTGCCGCCCCAGTTCGGGTGAGCGGGAAAGGTGAAAAACGCTTCGTCGAGGACGTATTCCCAATACCCGGCGAATTCCTGCTTCGCTGCGATGCGCCCCGCCAGCGACCGCGTCCGCCCTCCCGCGCCGCCGACGACGACGCGCTCGCCGACTTCGGCGGTCTTCGACGAGCCGACGTCGAGCGCGGGAAAATCGATTTTGCCGAGAGCCTGCACCAGACCGAAACCGGTTTCCTGATCGAAGCCAAGCGGATGGCCCTGTACTACGCGCCCGTCACTCAGATGCAGCCAGATGGTTTCAGCTTCGGTGATCAGATAGCCGATGGTGAGCACGAGGCCATCGTCGATCAATACGCCGTTGCCGGCCCGTTCGACGCCAAGCGTATCAGCCGTGAAGGCATCAGACGGCACGATCGAATGCAGGCCGACCATAGAAGAGAGAGTGCGTTCAAGATCGTAAGGGTAGTCCTCGGCGCGTGGTTGCACCGCCTGAGGCACCTTCCATTCGATCAACGACGCCATCGATGCGCTCCCGAGGGGTTGGGCTTATCATACGCCGGATCATGCGGGCGAAAAGACGGCGCTCACATGTTAGTGTGAGCTTCTTCGCATGGTGCCACTGTCCATCCTCGATCTTTCCCCTGTTTCCGCGAATTCCACGGCCGGACAGGCCCTGCGCAATTCGCTCGATCTTGCGCGCCACGCCGATGGGTTGGGCTTCAGACGCTATTGGGTGGCCGAACATCACAATCTGCCGGCCATAGCAAGCTCGGCCCCCGATATCATGATTGGGCAAATTGCGGCCGTGACAAAAAACCTGCGCGTCGGCTCCGGCGGCGTCATGCTGCCGAACCACGCGCCATTAATGGTGGCCGAGCGCTTCAAGGTGCTTGAGGCGCTTTATCCGGGGCGCATAGACCTCGGGCTGGGACGCGCGCCCGGCACCGACCCGGCGACGTCCTATGCGCTCCGCCGCCGGCAGGGCATCAGCGAAGAGGACGATTTTCTCGAGCGGTTCAACGAGCTGATGCTACTGGAGACCCGCGGCTTTCCGACCGGCCATCCGTTTCACAACGTGCGCGCGATGCCCTCCGATGTTCCACTGCCGCCGATCTATCTGCTCGGCTCTTCCGACTACAGCGCTCAGCTTGCGGGGCATATCGGCGCGGCGTTTTCGTTCGCACATCATTTTGCCGACTTCGACGCTGCGGAAGCCATGCGGATTTATCGCGAGAACTTCAAGCCGTCGCTATCGCACGACAAGCCGTTGGCGATCCTCGCAACGCATGTGGTGTGCGCCGATACCGACGCGGAGGCCGACCGGCTGGCATCGACCGTCGACCTCAATTTCGTGCGTCGGGCCAAAGGCGAGCATCAGCCGCTTTCCTCGCCGGAAGAGGCCGCGGCATACGACTACACGCCAATCGATCGGGCCCGCATTGCGCGAAACCGCGAACGCGTTGCGGTCGGTTCGCCGGCGACGGTGAAAGCGAAGCTCATGCCGCTGATCGAAAAGACCAAGGCCGACGAGCTGATGGTCACGAGCATGCTGTTCGATCACACCGCGCGCAAACGGTCATACGAATTGCTGGCCAGGACGTTTGCTTGAGAGATCGGCGAAAAACGCCATATTTCGCCGCTCCTGAATGACGAGCTGGGGCGTCCATGCTAAAAGCCCGCCCTGGTTTTTCGTCGCAAAAAATTATGGGAGGTCCCTTTGGGTAAACAGTTCACTTTGACCGCCGCTGACAAGCACTCGCTCGGCGCCTATCGCGCCGATCCGGCCGGAACGCCGAAGGGCGGCATGGTGGTGGTGCAGGAGATTTTCGGGGTCAATCATCATATTCGCGCGGTATGCGACCGGCTTGCCGCGCTCGGCTATGTGGCTGTGGCGCCGGCGGTGTTCGACCGCTTCGTGCGCAACTTCGAAAGCGGCTACACGCCGGACGAAATCGCGCACGCGCGCAGTTATCTCGGCAATCTCAACTGGGATCACATGATGGCAGACGTCGCCGCCGCGCAAGGTGACCTCAAAGGCGTGGGCCCGCTCGGCGTCGTCGGGTTCTGCATGGGCGGCACCGCCGCGTTCCTCGCCGCATGCCGTATCCCCGGATTTTCGGCGGCGGTTGCCTTCTATGGCGGCATGATCGGCAAGTTCGCCGATGAGAAGCCGAAATGCCCGCTGCAGATGCATTTCGGCGAGAAGGACGACGGCATTCCAATGTCGGTCGTGGACGAGATCAAGAAGAAACAGCCGCAGGCGGAAACCTACACCTATCCGGACGCGCCACACGGCTTCTACTGCGACGAGCGCGCGAGCTATCGCAAGGAGGCCGGCGATCTCGCCTGGAAGCGGACGCAAGAATTTCTCACCAAGCATATGAAGAAATAGAACGCGATCAGCGATCGACGGATGCAAGGCTCTACAAACGAACTGGTCCCCGCTCGTGCGGGGACCAGCAAACACATCCTCGTCGGAAATCAGGCTGGCGCGCCCTGCGTCAGCTTGGCGCCGGTGCCGATCGGGCAGGACACTCCGGTACCGCCGAGCCCGCAATAGCCGAACGGATTTTTCGCCAGATACTCCTGGTGATAGTCCTCGGCGAAATAGAACTCGGGCGCATCGATGATCTCAGTGGTGATCGCACCGTAGCGCTTCTTCTTCAGCTCCTGCTCGTACATCGCCTTCGACGCCTCGGCCGCCAGGCGCTGCGCGGCATTGTACGTATAGATGCCGGACCGATATTGGGTGCCGACGTCGTTACCCTGGCGCATGCCCTGCGTCGGGTCGTGGTTTTCCCAGAACGTTTTCAGCAACGTCTCGTAGGAAATCTTTTTCGGATCATAGACGACGAGCACCACCTCGTTGTGGCCCGTGCGGCCCGAGCAGACTTCCTCATAGGTCGGGTTCGGCGTTATACCGCCGGCGTAGCCGACGGCAGTGACATAAACTCCATCACCCAATTCCCAGAATTTGCGCTCGGCGCCCCAGAAGCAGCCGAGACCGAACAGCGCTTTCTCGAACCCCTCCGGATAGGGCCCCTTGAGCGGGTGGTGATTGATAAAATGCTCGTTGGCGGTGCGGATCTGCGTGGCGCGTCCCGGCAAGGCCTCGCTTGGCGTAGGCATGGCAACTTTCTTGAAGCCGAACATGCTTGGTTCTCCTGCAATCGTTGCCGGTAATATATGTCGCCGGGTGGCCCGCCGAAACGGCTGGTGTCATCACGTCTCCGAAAGCCGGCCGTCCGCGAGCCCGGGCCAAATCCTAGGACCGCGCGTAGCCTATCAACGGCTTTTTCTTCCGTCCTAGCAGAAGCAAGATAATGCCAAGGCCGCCCAACAGGCCCCAGCTTGGCGCCGTCAGGACCGTCACCATCAGGGGGTCCCACAGGTAACCGCCGGCATAAGATTGAATGGTCGGCTCAAGTTTCGCGAGGCTGCCGGCATTGATCAGTTCCCACAGCGCCCGAACGCTGGTCAGAAAGAGCCTGTTGCCGGCGATCGATTTTGTGCCGTCATAGATCAGCAGGATAAAGCCGGCGGCTAGGCAGATCAGACCGATAAAGCGGAGGATGAAACGGATCATGGCTGCCGATCATAGAATCATTCGTACGTAGGGGGCACTCGATTAACCCGCGTGCCTCTTTCATTCAACCGTACCTTAGCGGTAATCGCATTCTCTTGAGTCATTGCGGTTGCATCCGCTAACGTCAAATAGCCGGGCAATCCGGTCGCGTACATGGAGTATCAATGCCCGCCAAGCCCCCCGGCCGCACTCGGCCGACCTTTACCGACCAGGAAGCCCTGCAATTTCACAGCGTTGGCCGGCCGGGCAAACTGGAAGTCATCGCCACCAAGCCGATGGCAACCCAGCGCGACCTGTCGCTGGCCTATTCGCCGGGCGTGGCGGTGCCGGTTCTTGCGATCGCCGAGGATGAAACCCGCGCCTACGACTACACGACCAAAGGCAATTTCGTTGCGGTGATCACCAACGGAACTGCGATCCTCGGGCTTGGCAATCTCGGCGCGCTCGCAGCGAAGCCGGTCATGGAGGGCAAAGCCGTTCTGTTCAAACGCTTTGCGGATATCGATTCAATCGATCTCGAGGTTTCTTCCGAAGATCCCGACGAGATCATCAATTGCGTAAAGCTCCTGGGCAAAGGCTGGGGCGGCATCAATCTCGAAGACATCAAGGCGCCGGAATGTTTCGTGATCGAGCAACGCCTGCGCGAGCTCATGGACATTCCCGTTTTTCACGACGACCAGCACGGGACTGCCATCATCGCCGCCGCTGGCCTGCTCAATGCGCTCTTTCTGACCGGCCGCGAGATCCCGACCACCAAATTGGTCTGCAACGGAGCGGGCGCTGCCGGGATAGCATGCCTCGAACTCCTCAAGGCGATCGGCTTCAAGCCCGAGAACCTGATCCTCTGCGACACCAAAGGCGTGATCTATCAGGGTCGCAAGGATGGCATGAACCAGTGGAAGTCGGGCTACGCCGTGAAGACCTCCGTGCGGACGCTCGCCGAGGCGCTTGATGGCGCCGACGTTTTCTTCGGCGTCTCGGTCAAGGGCGCGGTGACGCAGGAGATGGTGAAGAAGATGGCGCCAAAGCCGATCATCTTCGCCATGGCCAATCCGGATCCGGAGATTACGGCCGAGGAAGTCGCCGCTGTGCGCGACGACGCCATCATGGCAACAGGCCGCTCCGACTATCCGAACCAGATCAACAATGTGCTCGGCTTCCCCTACATCTTCCGCGGCGCGCTCGACGTGCGCGCCTCCGCCATCAATATGGAAATGAAGATTGCCGCAGCGCGCGCCCTCGCCGAGCTCGCGCGCGCGGACGTGCCCGACGAAGTTGCCAGTGCATACGGCGCACGGCCGAAATTTGGACCCGACTACATCATTCCGGTGCCGTTCGATCCGCGGCTGATCTCATTCGTTCCTCCGGCGGTGGCGCAGGCGGCCATGGATACCGGCGTCGCGCGCAAGCCGATCGTCGATATGGACGCGTATCGCCATCAGTTGAACGCGCGGCGCGATCCGATCGCCGGCACTCTCGTGCACGTGTTCGACCGGCTGCGCCGCCAGCCCAAACGCGTCGTCTTCGCTGAGGGCGAAGAGGAGCAGGTGATCCGCGCGGCGGCGAGTTTCGTGCACCAGGGCCTGGGCACAGCTCTGCTGGTCGGCCGCGAGGATCGCGTGCGCCAATCGGCGCAAGAGAACGGCATCGAACTCGGCGAAGGGATCGAGGTCGTCAACGCGCGGCTGTCTACACGCAATGCCTCATACATCAACTACCTCTATGAACGGCTGCAGCGGCGCGGTTACCTGGTGCGCGACTGCCAGCGGCTCGTGAATCAGGATCGCAATCATTTCGCCGCCTGCATGGTGGCGCTCGGCGATGCTGACGCGATGGTGACTGGTGTTACCCGCAACTTCTCTGTCGCGCTCGAGGACGTCCGTCACGTCATCGATCCCAAGCCCGGACATCGGGTGATCGGCGTGTCGGTGGTCGTGGCACGTGGGCGCACCGTTCTGGTGGCCGATACCGCTGTCACCGAAATGCCCACGGCGCAGGAGATTGCCGAAATCGCCATCGAATCCGCCGGCGTTGCGCGCCGGCTTGGCTACGAGCCCCGCCTCGCGTTGCTCGCGTTCTCAACATTCGGTCATCCGCAGGGCGAGCGCTCCGCCCGCGTGATCGAGGCCGTGAAAATTCTCGACAGCAAGCGCGTCGATTTTGAATACGACGGCGAGATGGCCGCCGACATAGCACTCAATCCGGAGCTCATGACCGCCTATCCGTTCTGCCGCCTTTCCGGACCCGCCAACGTGCTGGTCATGCCGGCATTCCACTCGGCATCAATCTCGACGAAGATGCTGCAGGAACTCGGCGGAGCCATGGTTATCGGTCCGCTGCTGGTCGGGCTTGATCGCCCCGTGCAGATCGTCCAACTCGGTGCGAAAGACAATCAGCTCGTGAATATGGCCGCGCTCGCCGCCTATAATGTCAGCGGCTAGGTTAATAGAGACACGGAGACACCGTTGAACAAACCCCTGTCCGGCGTGATCGCCGCCATCGCTACACCGGTCGACGAGACCGGTGCCCCCGACCTCAAGCGCGCCACCAATCTGGCGCGCTACCTGCTGGACAATGGCTGCGATGGACTCAACGTGCTCGGCACGACCGGCGAGGCGACGTCATTTTCCGTCGACGAACGCAAAGGCGTGATGGACGCCTATAAGGCGAACGGCCTGCCGATGCATCGACTGATGGTCGGCACCGGCGCTGCTTCCGTCACTGATGCGGTTGCGCTCACCCGCCACGCGGCCGACCTCGGCTTCGGCGGTGCGCTGGTCTTGCCACCATTTTACTACAAGGGCGTGCCCGATGACGGGTTGGTCGCCTATGTTGAAACCCTGGTGAAGGCGACCGAGCAAAAGCCGATCCCGATCTATCTCTATCATTTCCCCGCCATGTCCGGCCTGCCCTGGCACGTGGCGTTGATCACTCGGCTGCTGAATTCATTCTCCTCCCGCATCGCCGGGCTGAAGGACTCCTCCGGCGACATGGCCTATGCCCGCTCGGCTGCAGCCATCTCGAAGAATTTTGCGGTATTCCCTTCAACCGAAGCCTGTCTGCTCGAGGCACGCCGCGGCGATTTCGCCGGGTGCATCTCCGCGACCGCCAATCTCAATGCTGATCTCTGCGCGCGGGCCTGGAGCGCGGGCGATACGACCGCGCTCGATGCGGCTGTCACCATACGCAAGCTCTTCGACGGCAAGCCACTCGTCCCGGGCGTGAAGGCGCTGCTCGCACATATACATGGTGAACCCGGCCTGTCGCGGGTGAGACCCCCGCTGGCGCCCTTCTCCGCTGCCGATCGAGTATCGGTCATTGCCGGGCACGACGCGGTGCGAGCCAAGCGAGTGGCCTGAAGCAAGGCGCTTACGGACGTTGACGCACGCGTGTCGTCTCTCTATAAGCCTCAGCCTTGGCGGCGACCGGTGTCACCGCCCGTAACTTCTTGTAAATCTTAGGTGCTTTCGCGCGCTATCCGCCGGGAGCACCAGCTGCGAATGAGAGAGTAATGGCCAATACCAAGTCAGCCCGCAAAGCCACGCGCGTGATCGCGCGTCGTACCGAAGTGAATAAAGGTCGCCGCGCACTGCTGCGCGGTTCGATGCGCAAGGTCGAAGAGGCGATCCAAAGCGGTGATCGCAATGCGGCCCTGGCGGCATTCAAGGCGGCTGAGCCGGTTATCATGCGCGCGGCGCAGCGTGGCGTCGTTCACAAGCGCAATGCCAGCCGGAAAGTTTCGCGCCTCGCCCATCGCATTGCCAAACTCGGCAAGTAGTTTCGGCGATATCAGCGCGCCGAGATTTTTTCCTTAGAATTTATGTATCTCGGAATAATCTGCTGAGAATCCATGTATAAAGACGTGCGCCGCGCCGACATTTCACTGTCGGCCGGAGTATCGATGTAGTTAAAACGTCATCGCAGCGTCAGAGAAATTTGCTCGGCGCTGAATTGTTGAACGAAATTCGTCCCATCACCCGTCGATGTCAGCAGCAACGGGGTTTTCAAGATGGGAGTTACCCAAAAATTCGCACAGATTTTTTTCCGGGACGATAACGACTTAACAGGAAAGCGTTGCAGGGACCCAAAAAACGCATATGTGACAGGCTTTTTTGGCAGCCGGTAATTTCTAAATTATTTTGGTGTTTTGGCGTCTCCAATAGAGTTTTTCAGCGTCGAAAATTCGCGAGACTCCAACACGTTGGGTCAAGCGGGACAGTGGCGCTACCGCCACACCTGCTTGAATTGTGGTTTCGCTTACCGCCACGTGCGCAAATTTCATTGCGAGCGACCTTCGCTCGTGTATCTTCAAAAACACGCACGGGAATTCTACGCGCGCGCTCAGAAACAAGGTTCCACTTTACGCTCATCGGTGGATGAGAGCGTCTTTGGTTTGCCCGTCGTGAGTGTCTGGTCAGTTGCGTCAAAGCGTTGGAGCAGTATTCGATTTAAGAGTGAGTTCGGTCGCGGCACTTCAAGTCTTAAAAAGGCCTGCACCGATAGACGTAAAAACAAAACCACAGGGCGGAAGCCCGAGTCATTCGAGGGGTGATGTCATGACAGGCGCAGGGACAGTGTCGGCGGCCAATTTTTCTGGCGTCGGATGGGTGTCGTCCAATACGTGTTCGTGTGTCGCTGAGACCCGCGTTTCCGGTCAGTCAGCTTCGTTGTCATACATCGTTGATTTCAGCCGTCATAAGTCCCGTACGGCGTCCGCGTTTGCGATCGGGACCCGAGGCGCTACTCCGCCACCCGTGGGCTGAAGGCGCAACGCTCCTCGACTTTTCGTCGATGCGCTCCGCCGGACCTTGCTACTGCGGTGGAGAACGCATCTCCAGATCATCAAGCGAGTGTTGTTGCGTCCCGTTACAGGCGTGTTGGCAGTCTGCTGTCAGGCCGGAGTAACCGAGTCCGCCCAACCTTATAAATCGGATCGAGAACAAATTGATGTCGAACGGGGAGCAGGAAAGCTGGTCGCGGGTCAAAGAACGCTTGCGCGCAGAGGTCGGTGACGACGTCTATTCGAGCTGGTTCGCGCGCATGGACCTGGAAGCGATCGAGGAAGGTGCGGTGCGCCTGTCAGTGCCCACCCGTTTCCTCAAAAGCTGGATTCAATCGCATTATGCCGAACGCGTTTTGGCCTGCTGGCAGGCCCAGGACGACAAGGTCACCCGCGTCGAGCTGATCGTGCGCTCGGCGGTCCTTAGGTCCGCGATGTTGCCCAAGGCCAAGCCCGAAATCGGCGTCGGCGACATGGGCACGCGCTATACGAACGGAAACGGCCGGCCGCTGATGGCGGGCGACCCGAGCGTACATGAAGCGCTCGGAGGCTCGCCACTCGACCCGCGTCTGACATTCGAAACGTTTGTCGTTGGCCGTTCCAACACCCTCGCCCATGCCGCCGCCAAACAGGTCGCGAGCGCCAAGCGTGGCGATCCAGTGATGTTCAATCCGCTTTACATCCATTCTGGCGTCGGCCTCGGTAAGACACACCTGTTGCAGGCGGTGACTTGGGCCGGCAACGCAGCGGGTGAGCGAAAGGTGCTCTACCTGACGGCCGAGAAATTCATGTACGGTTTTGTCTCGGCGTTGCGCACGCAGACCGCCCTCGCCTTCAAGGAAGCTCTGCGCGGAATTGGCGTGCTGGTCATCGACGACCTGCAATTCCTGCAAGGCAAATCGACTCAGGCGGAGTTCTGTCACACGCTCAACGCTCTGATCGACGCGGGTCGTCAGGTGGTCATCGCCTCCGATCGCCCGCCGTCTGATCTTGAGAGCCTCGACGATCGCGTGCGCTCGCGGTTGGCCGGTGGGTTGGTCGTCGAAATGGGGGCCCTCGGCGAGGAACTGCGGTTTGAAATTCTCAAGGCCCGCGTTCTGGCAGCGCGTGCACATCACCCGGCCTTCGACGTGCCTCTGCCGGTGCTTGGCTATATTGCGAAGACCGTCACCCACAATGGCCGCGATCTGGAAGGCGCGCTCAATCGACTGCTCGCCCATAACAAGCTCACGGGTCATGCCGTGACGCTCGAAATGGCCGAGCGCGAGGTGCGCGATCTGATCCGGCCGCAGGAGCCAAAGCGGGTCAAGATCGAGGACATCCAACGGGTCGTGGCGCGCCAATATAATGTGAGCCGTTCCGACCTGCTGTCGTCGCGACGCACCGCGAACGTCGTGCGACCGCGACAGGTCGCGATGTATCTCGCAAAGACCCTCACCTTGCGCTCGCTGCCGGAGATCGGCCGGCGTTTCGGCGGGCGTGATCACACCACGGTCTTACACGCGGTGCGCAAGATCGAAGGCCTGGTCGGCAACGACATGGCCCTTGCCGAAGAAATTGAGATTCTGAAGCGGCAATTGCAGGAATAGGCTGGCGCCTACAATCGGAGAAAGGCCCCGTCCGCGGTTCGGGCGGGGCCTTTTTGCTGTGTAGAGGGTTGTGGACGCCTGGGGATATGCCACCGCGCCCCAAACCCGCCCTTGCGAAAAACGCGCGCTTTCGCCACCTTTGCTCCCCGGCTTCGCATTCCGCGAGTGCCGGCTTGCCGTTGCGCCTGGTCTCAGGGTCGTTTCGAAGGCGCCGGAGCGGGATTTCCATGAAAGTTACCGTAGAGCGTGCAGAACTTTTGAAGTCGCTTGGCCACGTCCATCGCGTGGTCGAGCGGCGCAATACCATTCCAATTCTTGCGAACGTCCTGGTGAAGGCCGACCGCGGCAAGCTGAGCCTGAAGGCGACAGATCTCGATCTGGAAGTGACGGACTCGACCGCGGCCGAGGTTTCTCCCGGCGGGTCGACGACCGTGCCGGCCCACATGTTCTACGACATCGTGCGCAAACTGCCTGACGGCGCGCAGATCGTGCTCGAAGGTTCGGGCGACCGTGCCGTGCTTTCGCTGCGCGCGGGCCGATCGCGCTTCACGTTGCAGACGTTGCCGGAGAGCGATTTTCCTGATCTCGCCGCCGGCGAAATGAGTCATTCCTTCAAGCTCGCCGCCGCGGATCTCAAACGGCTGATCGACAAAACGCAGTTTGCGATCTCGACCGAGGAGACGCGCTACTACCTCAATGGCATCTACCTCCACACCGCAGGCACCGCGAAGTCTCCGACCTTACGCGCGGTGGCAACCGACGGGCACCGCCTCGCCCAGGTAGATCTGACCCTGCCGCAAGGCGCCGCGGGAATGCCGGGCATCATCGTGCCGCGCAAGGCAGTCGGCGAAGTCCAGCGCCTGATCGAGACGGGCGAGGGAGATGTTGCGATAGAGCTCTCCACCGGAAAGATCCGCTTCACCATCGGCAATGTCGTGCTCACGTCCAAACTGATCGATGGCACCTTCCCCGACTACGCGCGGGTGATCCCGGTCAATAATGACAAGAGCCTGGTCGTCGACAAGAAGGATTTCGAAGCCGCCGTCGATCGCGTTTCAACGGTGTCGAGCGAGCGTGGACGAGCGGTCAAGCTATCCATTACCGGCGGGCGGCTTGTGCTGTCGGTGACCAACCCCGACTCGGGCAGCGCGACCGAAGAGATCGAAGTAGAGTACGAGGCAGAACCGCTCGATATCGGTTTCAACTCGCGTTACCTGCTCGATATCGCCGCTCAGATCGAGGGTGAAGTTGCCGTGCTAAAGCTCGCCGATCCGGGCTCGCCAACCTTGATCCAGGATAAGGACGCGAAAGGCGCGCTCTACGTGCTGATGCCGATGCGGGTGTAAGCGCCAAAGCGCGTCTGCATTCCGATGGCCGGGCTTGTCCCGGCCATCGGCGTCTTCGATATTGCGCACTGCCCGATGACCTGATGTCCGGCGCAGCCCGGCATGACGAGTATCGATGACCGCCGCGTTTATTCGACGTCTGACGCTGACTAACTTCCGCAGCTATCACGCCGCGCAAGTTGCGCTCGACCGCGCCGGGCCGGTGGTGCTGACGGGCGCCAACGGCGCCGGCAAAACCAATCTGATAGAGGCAATTTCTCTCCTTGCGCCGGGCCGTGGATTACGCCGCGCGACAATGGAAGAACTGGCTTTCACCGAGGGCGATGGGGCATGGGCCGTCTCCGCCGAAATCGAAGGCATGCTCGGACTTGCGACACTCGGCACGGGCATCGAGCCGCCCGCAAGTGAGGACTCCGCACCCGCGCGCCGCTGTCGCATCGACCGCGAGAGCGTCGGATCGGCGACGGCATTTGGCGACCACCTGCGCGTCGTATGGCTCACGCCGGCCATGGACCCGCTCTTCAATGGTCCCGCCTCCGAACGACGCCGCTTCCTCGACCGGCTGGTGCTTGCGGTCGACGCGCAGCATTCGAGCCGGGTCGCTGCGCTCGACCGTTCGCTGCGTTCGCGCAATCGCCTTTTGGAAGATTCTCCCGGCGACTCGCATTGGCTCGACGCGATCGAGCACGAAACCGCCGAGGTGGCCGTGGCGGTTGCCGCGGGTCGGGCGGAAACCGTCAACCGCCTGTCTGCTGCTCTTGGTGCAGCGCGTGCACAAGCACTTGAATTTCCGCAGGCAGAAATAGAGCTACGCGGCTGGATGGAGCAACTATTGCCCGATCACAGGGCGGTCGAGATCGAGGATCGTTATCGCGCGCTGTTGAAGGAAAATCGCGCACGCGACGCAGCAGCCGGGCGAACGCTCGATGGGCCGCATCTGTCAGATCTCCTCGTGCGTCACGCATCCAAGAACATTCCTGCTGCCGATGCCTCAACGGGCGAACAAAAGGCGCTACTCATCCGCCTCGTGCTTGCGCATGCCGGTTTGATCAAACAGATGACCGGCTTTGCGCCGCTGCTGTTGCTCGATGAAGTGGTGGCTCATCTCGACCCGGCGCGGCGCGCGGCGCTCTACGACGCGCTTTCCTCATTGGGCGCGCAAGTCTGGATGACCGGTGCGGACCCTGTCGCATTCGGTGAAATCATCGGACGCGCGCAGGTGTTCCTCATTCGCAACGGCACAGTGGAACCCGCATAGTGGTTCCAAAACCGGTCCTCACACTTTGTTAATCGCGAAAGATCAAATCTTCGATAACCGGAACCATCACCCAGCGTCGCCTTTATCGTATGTGAGCACGTCAGGGATTTGTCATGAGTACGGATGCGGCAATCGATCGAGTAAAGAGGGAACTCAATCGTGCGTTCGACAGAACGCATGCCGATCTCGAACGCGTTGAAATTCTGGCCGCGGGCCTTGCTGCGTTCAGCACACCGATTCCGCCTTATGAGCCCCGGTTCCATCACCTGCAGCGACGTAATCTCTCGGCACACGAAATGCCGTCGAACCGAAAATCGCGATCCTGATTCAGCTCTTTTCGAGCGCGAATACCGGCGGGAGGCCTCCGGCGCCAGCCCCTGATTCGGCCCAAAAACGGGGCGAAAAAAGTGGGGATTTTTGAGGCCGCGCCCCTTTAAAAAACGCTGCTAAATCAACATATTAAAGCTAGTTACTTTGTCCTGTACGAGGCTCTGTTTTCGTGTCAGACCAACCACTCATTCCGACTCATTTTTTGACCCGATTCGAGGGTGCCGCTTATGGCTGAACCAGCCCGCAAGAACCCATCCGAGTATGGCGCCGAGTCGATCAAGGTCCTCAAAGGCCTGGATGCCGTACGCAAGCGGCCGGGCATGTATATCGGTGACACCGACGACGGCTCTGGCCTCCACCATATGGTCTATGAGGTGGTGGACAACGCCATTGACGAGGCGCTAGCCGGATTCGCCACTGAAGTTGCGGTGACTCTCAACCCTGATGGGTCCTGTACTGTCCGCGACAACGGACGTGGCATCCCTACCGACATTCACAAAGGCGAAGGCGTATCCGCAGCCGAAGTCATCATGACCCAGCTGCATGCAGGCGGAAAATTCGACCAGAACGCCTACAAAGTGTCCGGCGGATTGCACGGCGTGGGCGTGTCCGTGGTCAATGCGCTATCGACCTGGCTGAAGGTGACGATATGGCGCGACGGCAAGGAACATTTCATGGAGTTCCGCGACGGCGTCGCGAAAGCTCCGCTGAAGGCAAAAGGCGACGCGAAGAACCAGCGCGGCACCGAGGTGACCTTCCTCCCCTCGCCCAAGACTTTCACCATGGTCGAATTCGACTTTGCGACCCTTGAGCATCGCCTGCGCGAGCTAGCGTTCCTGAATTCCGGTGTCGCCATCATCCTTTCCGACCAGCGACACGCCGTCGAAAAGCGCGAGGAAATGAAATACGAGGGCGGCGTCGAAGCCTTCGTGAAGTTTCTCGATCGCAACAAGACCGCGCTCATCCCGAGCCCCATCATGATCAAGTCCGAGCGCGACGGCATTACGGTCGAATGCGCGCTGTGGTGGAATGACGGCTACCATGAAAGCGTGCTCTGCTTTACCAACAACATTCCGCAACACGACGGGGGCACGCATCTCGCCGGATTCCGTGGCGCGCTGACGCGTCAGATCACTCAATACGCAGAAACCGCCGGGTCCTCGCGCAAGGAAAAGGTTGCACTCACAGGCGACGATTGCCGTGAGGGCTTGACCGCCGTTCTTTCCTGCAAGGTACCCGATCCGAAGTTCTCGTCGCAGACCAAGGACAAGCTTGTTTCCTCGGAAGTACGGCCGGTCGTCGAAAACGTCATCAACCAGGCTTTGCAAGACTGGTTCGAAATCCACCCGCAGGAAGCGAGAGTCATTGTCGGCAAGGTCGTTGAAGCGGCCGCGGCGCGCGAAGCGGCACGCAAGGCCCGCGAGTTGACTCGCCGCAAGGGCGCGCTCGATGTTTCATCGCTCCCCGGCAAGCTCGCCGACTGTCAGGAGCGCGACCCCGCCAAGTCCGAACTGTTTATCGTCGAGGGCGACAGCGCCGGCGGCTCGGCCAAACAGGGCCGCAATCGGGAATTCCAGGCGGTGTTGCCGCTGCGCGGCAAGATCCTGAACGTCGAGCGAGCGCGCTTCGACAAGATGCTGTCGAGCCAGGAAATAGGCACGTTGATCACGGCGCTCGGTACCGGCATTGGACGCGACGAATTCAATCCGGACAAGCTGCGCTACCACAAGATCATCATCATGACCGACGCGGACGTGGACGGCTCGCACATCCGCACCTTGCTGTTGACCTTTTTCTTCCGGCAGATGGAAGAGTTGATCAAGCGCGGCCACATCTACATTGCGCAACCGCCACTCTACAAGGTCAACCGCGCAAAGTCTGAGCAATACCTCAAGGATGAGCGGGCGCTCGAGGACTACCTCATCGCGACCGGCCTCGAGGAAGCGGTTTTGCGCCTTGCCTCCGGCGAGGAGCGCGCGCGCGCCGACTTGCGCAAGCTTGTCGAGGACGCACGCACGATCCGCAACATCCTCAACGGGCTGCATAGCCGTTACAACCGCAAGGTCATCGAACAGGCGGCTATAGCCGGCGTGCTCACGCCCAAAGTCACCGCCGATCTCAAGACCGGCGGCGCCGCCGCAGATTACATAGCCAAGCGGCTTGACGCGCTGGAAGATGAAACCGAACGCGGCTGGAAAGGCACGTTCGATGAGACCGGTTTCCATTTCGAGCGCACGGTGCGCGGCGTCAAGGAAGTTGCCATCATCGATCAGGGGCTGCTCGGCTCGGCCGATGCACGCAAGCTCGACGAATTCGCGCCATCGCTGCAAAAGATTTTTCCGCGACCGACGCCGCCCGCCGTGCTTCGTCGCAAGGACGAAACCAGCGCGATCCACGGACCCGTCGGGTTGTTCGAAGCGTTGGTTGGCGCCGGACGCAAGGGCCTTGCGCTGCAGCGTTACAAAGGCCTGGGCGAGATGAACCCGGAACAGCTGTGGGAAACCACGCTAGATACGAACGCGCGGTCATTGCTGCAGGTGCGTATCAAGGAAGTCGATGAAGCTAACGTGCTTTTCGACCAATTGATGGGCGACCTCGTCGAGCCACGCCGCCAATTCATCCAGGACAACGCGCTAACGGCGAGCGTCGACGTCTGACGTCGACGTCTCCCGATCGTTCAGTTGCAGATCCTCTCGACAGCCCAACCGCCGAAGCCGTCCGGGACACGTGTTTCCCGCCAATAGCAACCACCGTAGTCGTTGAAATTGCCGTAGCAGCCGCCGAGTGCGCAGCCGCGCGTCCACGGCAGGTAGCCGATGTACCGGATCTGAGAGTTGCGGAAGACATTCGGGCCGATGAGATTGTCGCAGTCACCGCAATAAGGGACCTGTTCGACCACGCGAATGCCCGGGCCGAAGGGCTCGCCGCGACGGCAGCAGTCGCTGCCATACCAGACGTGATGGGATCGCGAGCCATACGAACCGCGGTAAAGGTCAGCGGCGTTAGCCGCCCCCGCCAGCGAAACAAACAGCCCTAACGCCAGTACTCCCAATACGATCTTACGCATGAGTACACCCTGATTGAAAACCGTAGCGATCATATCCGGAATGCTCCGGTAGGTAGCCGCAAAATCTCGGCATAGTTATCGCGGCAAATTTACTCTTATGACGTGAGTTTCGCACCGAGGGTCAGGCCAATGATTAACGCGCCGAGGAACAAGACAACGAATATCCCGAATAGCCATTGCGCGATGGTGGCTGAGGCCGCTTCGACATCAGTGAAGCCGAAAATGCCCGCGATCACGGCGATGATGAGGAAAATCAGAGCCCATTTCAGCATCGGCGACACTCCCGTTAACCAGTTTAGTCCCCGATAAAATGAGCGAGCGCAGAACGCGGTTCCAAGGCTACGGCGGTTTTGCCCCGCGCGTACGGGGATCGCGCGGTAACCAGTTGCCGTTGTCCGCGCGGGCGAGGAAATGACCGACCAGTTGGTTGAAGAGATCCGGCTCCTCAAGGTTCACGGCGTGGCCGGTCTTCGGCAGAATAGCCAGTCCGGAAGCGGATAGCGTGTCCTTCAGGAACAGACCCGGTTCGATACATCGCTCGTCCTCATCGCCGACGACGATCAGCACCGGCATTTCCAGCTTTCGGATATCCGCTTCGAAATCGTAGAGCGAAGGACGCGCGCCCTGAAATCCGCGCGACATGTGCGCGGAGCCTTGCGCATCATGTTCCGCGAGTTGGCGGGAAAATTCGGCAAAGCCGCGCGGATCCTTGATCTCGAAGGTGATGCGGCTTGCGCTCCGGCCATAGGTCTGCGCCACGGCGGCCGAGCCTTCTTTCTCAAATTGCACGGCGAGATCGCGCGAGCGTTTGTGAAAGTCTTCAGTGTACCAGCGCTCGCTTCCCGAGCCTGTTCCGGCGAGAACGAGTGATTGCACGCGTCCGGGATGATTGAGCGCGACCTGCAACGCGGTATAGCCGCCCATGGACAGCCCGACGAGGTGAGCGCGGTCGATCTGCAGGTGATCGAGCACCGTGACCGCATCTCTCATAACGTGCATGTAGCTGTAAGCCGTTGGATCGCTCGGCACGTCGGACGGTCTGTAGCCGCGCGCCGCATAGGTAATGCAGCGATAGCGCTTGCCGAACTCACGCAGCTGCAGTTCCCAGCTGCGATGGTCGCCGGCGAATTCGTGTACGAACAGAATCGGCGTGCCTTGGCCGACCTCTTCGTAATAGAGCTTCACTTCGTCTGACGTGACCGCGTAAGGCATCAGAACAGGTCCAGATATTCCTTTTGCTCCCAGGCCGTGACCTCCGGGTGATCACCCGCTTCTTTTCGGAAGCGTTCGACCTCGGCCGCCTTGATGTGTGCGTAGTAGTTGACGAATGCCGTGCCGAATCCTGCGCGGAAAACGTCGTCGGCGCGCAAGGCAGTCAGCGCCTCCTCGAGATTCTTCGGCAGCAGGGCCGCGACGGTTTCGTAGGGTGTGTCCGCCGACGGGCCGGGATCCAGCCGTCGCGCGATCCCATCGAGGCCGGAGTAAATCTGCGAGGCCACGTAGAGATAAGGATTGGCGGCAGGTTCGCCGACGCGGTTTTCCAGCCGGGTCGCCGCCTCGCCCGGCTGTCCGAGCACGCGAATCATCACGCCACGATTGTCGCGCGCCCAGATTGCGCGATCGGGCGCGAGCGAGTTGGGCCGGTAGCGCTTGTAGCCATTGACGGTCGGCGTCGTGAATGCCGCAGCGGCACGGGCATGGGCGAGGAGGCCTCCGAGGTAATAGCGACCGACGGTGGACAGTGCATCCGGATGATCGAATGCAAACGCGTTCCGACCCGTTTTCGTTTCCACCAGCGACTGGTGCAGGTGCCAACCGCTCGACATGGCATTCGGGAATGCCGGCCGGCACATGAAGCTCGCCAGATAGCCGTTGCGGCGCGCGATCTGTTTTGTCGCTGCCCGAAACAGCACCATACTGTCGGCGGCGGCGAGGCCATCTTCCGGGCGAAAAGTGAATTCGCACTGGCTCGGACCAAGCTCGATCTCGACCGACCGCAGCGGCAAGCCGAGTTTTTCGATGCCGTGTCGAAGAATCTCCAGAGCCGGATCGAGCAAGTCGAAGCGGGATTCAGTCAGATACTGATAGCCCTGCGTCAGCAGACTGACCTGTGGAGCCTCGGGCGGCCAGGTGGCGTCGGTGGGCGCGAGGCGCGGATTTTCCAGCTTGAACAGATGGAATTCCACTTCCAGCCCAGCCCGGAAATTGAACCCGGCTTTCGCCAGGGCATTCACTGCATCCCGGCAGCGCGCGCGCGTCGAAAAAGGCACCGCCTTGCCGTTGCCGAAATAGATGTCGCACAACATCCAGCCCGTCTTGTTCGCCCAGGGAAGAATGCGAAAGGTCGACGGATCGGCGACCATCAGGAAATCGCCGCCGCCCTGCATCTCGGGCATTGCGAAGCCGCCGCCCGGCGTGAACACCGGATAAACGGTGCGGTGCGCGGTATCCTTTGGCAAGCAGCGTTGTTGTCATCGTAACGCCGGCACGCATCGCGCTCGCGGCTTCGGATGCGAGCAGGGTCTTGCCACGCAAGACCCCATGCTGGTCGGCGAACGAGAAACGCACGACCTCCAGCTTTTCTTTTTTGATGATTCGCTCGACCTCTTCGGCGGCCTTGGCCTGCGCGCCGGTCCACAAGCCGTGGCGATCGACAAAACCGGAGGACTTACGCGGACGCGGGTTCATCACCGGCCCTTCAGTCGTGATCGCCGGGTTTGCGAAACATCTTAATTTCCGTTCGCCCAGCTCGCAGCCTGGCGCTTGCTCGAATCGCTCTTCTGCCAGTAGTCCTGCCAATCGTCGGCGGGACCGATGCCGTCGATGGCCGCCGGACCCGTGATGCTCGCAGCCTGTTTCGGATCGAGCACCATGATCGGTCTTTCGCCCTTGCCCAACTTTTCGATCGCATCCCGCAGCAACTTTCGATACGCGCTGATCGCCTTGTCGGACGTGCCAAGGTGCTCGGTCGTGCGATCCTGAATCGCGCCCATCGACTCGCAAGCCCACTGGTCGTGCACGTTAATGTCGGCGCCCATTCCGGTGTAGGTCTCGTGTTCCTGTTCGTGCGGATCGAAGCCGTAGTCGTTGCTCTTATTTTTGTTCGGGATGTAGTCGGGCAACTGGTAGAGCTCGAGCCGCTGGCGGCGCATCTCGTCCTTGTCGACCGGCGCGCCGAAGCTCGTGAAGATCGCATACCAATAGTGCTTCTCGTCATCGACCGGCACGTGCCACTGCGTGATCGTCATTTCCCGGCTCATCGGAAGGATGAAGGCATTGGGAAACATCAGATTGGTCACCCGGACATGCGTGCTGCGATCGTTGACCTGCCGCAGCGTCACTAGCCGGAAACCGAACGCGGTGGGCTCGACTTCGATGCGCGGGCGCGTGAACTCACGCATGATTTGGGACATCGGCATGTCGGAATCGCGCGAGGTGTCGCGGAATAATTTTCCATATGCCTGACTCGGATCCTCGTCGTGAAAGAACCGATGCAGGAATGACGTGTGGACCGGATCGATGCCGACCTCGAGCGACTGCAACCAGTTGCAATCGATCATGCCCTTGAACGCGAAAGTATGACTGTCGGGCGCAATGAAGCAGTCGAAATGTGGAAGCGCCGGCGGCTCACCGGGCCCGAGATAGGCGAACAGGATGCCGTTCTTCTCCACCACCGGATACGATTTCTGACGGATGTTGGCGCAGAGATTGCTATCGTCGGGTTCGGCCGGGGTCTCGAGACACTTGCCGTTGATATCGAACAGCCACCCGTGAAACGCGCAACGCAGGCCGCCATCTTCGAGACGGCCATATGCGAGGTCGGTTCCACGATGTGGGCAATGGCGGCCGATCAATCCGTAACGGCCACCTTCATCCCGAAAGATGACAAGGTCCTCACCCAACAGGCGCACCGGTTTGATGGGACGATTGCCGGACAGTTCGTCGACCAACGCCGCCGGCTGCCAATAGCGACGCAACAAGCTTCCCGCGGGCGTTCCAACACCGGTCCGGGTAATGAGGTCGTTTTGTTGGGTGCTCAACATGGCCGGCTGTCCTCTTTTGCGAAGGCAGACTTTATACGAAGTCAGCCGAAGACAGGAAGGCGTTGTCGGGGTCCCAAAAACAAAACGGCCGGCGCAATGGCCGGCCGCAAATTCAGTTGATGGACGGATCAGTTGGGGCGGGTGGCCCAGCCCGTGTCCATGCGACGACGCCATGCGGTCTGGCGCAGGCCGAGAAGGCGTTGCGCGGCTGTCTTGGCTTCCGCGCGGCTCGTCGCCGCGCATGTGCGATACTCGAGATCGGCGACATGCGAGACCAACGGCGGCTTGCGGAAGAGTCGGCTGAACGCACTGACGCCGCCGTTCAACTTCAGGTCAGCGAGTGCGTTTGCGACGTTTGCGGAATGACCGAAAGCAACAACACGGCCGGTCATCGTATGGCGAACTTCATAAACGCCAGGACCGATCGGCGCCTCGACGTGTTCGCCGCTTTGCGCGTCGGGAAATCGCTTCCAATTGCTCCAAGTCTGAACCATGAAGAATCCTCGAACCTCTGAAAAAGCGCGATCCAGCAACGCGACAAGTAATCATTCGTTCCGCTGGGTCAACTGGTGCTGTTGATAAATGCCTAATAGCAGCCGCAATTTGGCAGCTGGTAAATGCATGCACTCGCGGGAACGGCGCAATTAACGACCTAAGTCAATGTCCGGGCAGGACAATCAATTTCGGCTTTGCCGGGAGACTTGTCTTGGACACTACCAGCGATGGTACCTGCGCCATTTCGACCTCCCAGTCCTGCCGAACGCGCTGAAGAAAGCGATCGAGTGTGTAAGCGCTAAAATAGTGCATCGGGATCATCAGCGGCGCCTTGAGCGCGTGCAGCACTTCGACCATGCCGTCGAGATCAAGCGTGTATGAACCGTCGACAGGCACCATGACCACGTCAATACGGCCGATCTCGTTGAGCTGCTGCTGCGTGAGCGTGTGATGAAGATGCCCGAGATGGGCGATGCACAGATTGGCAATCTCGAAGATGAAGATTGAATTGCCGTGCCGTTCGGTGCCGCCTTCGAACGTGCGGATGTTGGTCGGCACGTTGCGTACGCGCACATCTTTGTATTGCAGATCGACACGAGCCGGCTTCTGGTCGTCCGCCCATCCGTGCAACACGTATTTGATGCTCGGATCCGGCGCGAGCGTATAGTGCGTCGAGTGCGCGTGGTTCATGGTCGCGATGTCGGGCACAATCGACGGTCTTACATAGTCATTGTAGTCGGTGGCGATGCGGACCAACTGCGGACTTTCGATCAGAAAGGTCGAATGGCCGACGTAAGTCAGTCGGGCCTGATCACGCTCGAGTGCGGCGAGCCGCAAGGCGGCGTTTTGCAGGAACGGCGGACGCGCCGCGACGAGACCGGGGCAGCTCTGCATCATCTCGGGCTTGCCCGCGGGAGGCGCGGTGTCTTGCGCGTAAGTTAACGTCGTGGTTGCAGCCACAACCGCTGCGGCAAGGAACGATGATGCGTGATGCATGAAAACTACCCGCGCAACTGAGCAGCGGAAATCTGGCACGGTTTTGTGGTGCTTGCTACCAGGCTCACGCGCAAATGAAGAGCGGCGCCCGAGGGCGCCGCCAATTTGTCGCAGCTCCGCGTGAGCGTTCAGAATTGCTCGAAATAGCGTCGATCGCGCATCGACACGATGATGCCTTTGGGGGTCACGACCAGCCAGCGTCCGTCTTGTCGTTTGATCTGTTCGACCGGACCGAGGCCGGGCAGCGGCGCGCCAGGCACGACCTGATAGATGTCACCGTGTCCCTGCACGTAAACGAAACCGTCGCGCGTCTCGCGGATCGTCCAGTCGGGCACGATTGATACGCGCGATTGCATTGCGGGGGCAGCCGGGAGTGGCGCGGATGGTGCCGCCTGTGTCTGCGGCGGCACAGAACCGGTGACGTTCGCGGTTTCGCGATTGAGCCTCTCGCTGATCTTGGCAATCTGGGTCGACGCCGACCGGTTGGCAGTATCCAGGCTCGCCTTCAGGCTGGTGATTTCCTTGGTCAGGCGCGCAACGGATTGCTGCATCGCCTTGTTCTCTTCGACGGCGGCAACGTCGACGGGCGGCGCTTTAGAGAAACCTCCAGTGGTCGCCGCGCCGGTCACTGCCCCGACCACGGCCGCAATCGCCACCGATGCAGCGAGGAGCGCGTAACGCTTATGGCGTGGGCGGAATGCAAAACGAGGACGCTTTGGCGCGGTGAATTCGACAAGGCTATAAGATGTATTTTCCCGCGCGGTCCCGGCCGACGACGCTTCCGTTGACGCTGCAACAGAGTCGGTTGCGTGACCTAACTCTACCGGCGAGATTGATGGAGATTCCACGGCAGGCAATTCGATCCTGCGCTGAGGCTGTTCTGGTGTGCTATCCGGATTTGCCACCGCTTCGCCATCGGCAGCCTCATTCGGCTTACGCTTTTCCATGGCCATACGTCCCCGATTGGTCGTTCACCAATCGGTAACTACGTTCGGTTACCAATTGGTTACCGATCGCGTGTCGGTGGCCGCACGTCACATTTATTAGGTGCCGAACTCGGAGCCCGTATACGTCGCAGTGACGACAGCACTCGGCATGAGCTGCCCGGACCTCACGCAACTTTGTCCGGCAATCTTTGAAAAAACCGCTCTACACCGGCAGGCCGTTTTCGGCCGCGCGTGCTTTCAACGACGCCGCAGGCCGCGCGCCGATGTGCTGAATGACTTCGGCGGCCGCAAGCGCACCTAATCGCGCGGCGGTACGATGATCCTTGCCACGCGCCAGGCCGACGAGGAAGCCTGCCGCAAATAGATCGCCGGCGCCGGTGACATCCGCTACCTGCGCGACCGGTTCGGCCGGCACGGTTTCGACCGCATCACGCGACACCACCACGCAGCCCTTTTCGCTGCGTGTCACCACGGCAAGTCTGGCGTCCTCGCGCAGCACCTTCACCGCGCTGTCGAAATCGGAAGTCCCGTAGAGACTGTGCAGCTCGCGCTCGTTCGCAAACATCAGATCGACGGTGCCTTTACGGATCAGATCAAGAAACTCGCCGCGATAACGGTCCACACAAAAAGCGTCCGACAATGTCAGCGCGACACGCCGACCGCTTTTGTGTGCAATATCTGCCGCCTTCACGAAAGCTTCCTTCGCCCGCGGCGGATCCCACAAATAGCCTTCGAGATAGGTGAGCGCAGCGCTTGCCACCTGCGCCTCGTCGATGTCGTCCGGCTTCAGATCCTGTGCGGCGCCCAGATAGGTGTTCATGGTGCGCTCCCCGTCCGGCGTCACCATGATGTAGCAGCGCGCCGTCGATGGCCCAGCATTGGCCGCCTTCGTATCGAAGGCGACATTGGCTGCGCGGATATCGTGGGCGAATGCGCGGCCGAGCTCGTCGTCCTTGACCTTCCCGACAAATGCCGCCCGTGCACCGAAACTGGCGACGCCGACAATGGTGTTGGCTGCCGATCCACCCGAGCTCTCGACCGCTGGCCCCATCGCCGCGTAGATGGCCTGCGCGCGCGCCTCGTCGATCAGGGCCATGGCGCCCTTCTGCATCCCCTGCTTCACGAGGAAATCGTCCTCGGCGCGGGCAATAACGTCGACAATGGCGTTGCCGATGCCGAGCACGTCGTAACGAACGGAAGTCATGTGCAATCCCCGTAATGGCGCGCGCACTATATCGGCGGAACGCTCGGCGGCAAGCACGAGTGCTTCACAGGTGACGGGCGCTTGCCCACCAGCCTAGAGTGGCGCGCAGGGAATCACTTCATGTCGCTGGCGCGCGATATCACCACGGTTGGCAGCGGCACCCTGATGTCGCGATTGCTGGCCTATCTGCGCGATGCCTGGATCGCGGCTCTGCTGGGCGCCGGGCCGCAATCGGAAGCCTTCTTTGCCGTGCTGCAGGTGGTGAATTTTTTTCGTCGCCTGTTGTCGGAAGGCGCGCTCAACAGCGCCTTCGCGCCGATCTGGCTCAAGCTGCGCGCCGGTGACGATGGCGTGGTCAACGCCAATCGCTTCACATGGCGAGTTTTGCTCGCGATGTTCTGCATCGCCGGCTTCATCGCGCTGCTCGTGATTTTCGTCGCTCCGGCCATCATCGCCGTCATCGCGCCGGGTTTTGATCGGGAACGCCGGTCTCTGGCCGCATTCCTCCTGTTCATGGTCGCGCCCTACTTCGTGCTTGTGGGGCTGGTGGCAGTGATTGCTGCAGCGCTCAACGCCGAAGGCCGGGTGGCCGCCGTCGCCCTCAGCACGATCCTGTTCAACCTTGCAATGATCGTCGCGCTCGCGATGTTGCCGCATGGAGCCGTCGAGCAGTTTTACGCCACCGCCTGGCTCGCGTTCGCGATCAGTGCTGCCGGGTTCGCACAACTGGCATTGACGATGACGGTCTGGTTATGGAGCGGCAAGCGCTGGCAACGTCCTCGCGCACACTCTGCCGACCAGACCGAGACATTCTTCAGACGCGCCCTGCCTGGTTTGATCGCGGCCGGCATGCCGCAACTGAAACTGATCGCGATAACCGCCATCGCGTCCGCATCTCCGGCGGCGGTGTCGTGGCTTTACTACGCAAACAGGCTCTACGAGCTTCCGCTCGGCGTGGTGTCTGTTGCGATCGCGGCAGTGATCGTGCCGCGCATTGCGTCCAGTGCCACCGCCGGCGATGACCGCGCGCTCGCCGCAGCTCAGTCGCGTGCTTACGAAGTCGCGCTCGGTCTCGCGCTTCCGGCCGCGGTGGGCTTTGCCCTGCTTGCTCATCCGATTGCCGGCGGGTTGTTCGAACGCGGAGCGTTCGGCCCGCAGGATACGGTCGCGGTCGCTGCTGCGCTGGCGGCCATCAGCGCCGGATTGCCCGGTCATGTCCTTGAAAAAGTATTCGGCGCCGTCTCCTTTGCGCACGAAGATACCAAAACGCCGATGTTTGCGGCCTTGTGCGGCCTCGTTGCCGCGATCGTCGGCGGCGTGCTGCTGTTCCCCCACTATGGTCACGTCGGTGCGGCGGCCGCATTCGCTGCCTCAGCCTGGGTCGGCGCCGCGGTGCTCGGCACCATTCTCTATCGGCGCGGCTGGCTGCGGCTCGATCGCGAAGCACGGCGACGCCTGCCCCGGATCGCAGTGGCGACGGCGGCCATGGGACTCGCAATCGGTTTCAGCACCCTCGCTGTCCTACGCCTATTTCCGGCGACCGACGCTTCCTCGTTTGGTCGTCTCATCATGCTGCTGGCCCTAGTGCTCCTTGGCCTCGTCGTTTATGGCGCTGTGCTGCATATGCTCGGCGTTGCAAAGCTCCGCGAAATCGCTTCGGAAATACGCTCGCGCGCGTAAGGCCCTTGCGCCGCGCGCCTTCGCCGTGGCATGGCTCCGCGCGCAATCGAAGAGGGCGGATATGGCGTTCAAGGAACGCGTGTTTTCGGGCGTACAGCCGACCGGCAACCTGCATCTCGGCAACTATCTCGGCGCGATTACCAAGTTCGTCGCGCTGCAGGATCGCTATGATTGCATCTATTGCGTCGTGGACCTGCACGCCATCACGGTCTGGCAGGACCCGAGCGAATTGCCGCGCGCCACGCGCGAGGTGACCGCTGCGTTCCTTGCCTGCGGCATCGACGCCAAGAAACACATCATCTTCAACCAGAGCCAGGTCGCCGAACACGCCGAACTCGCCTGGGTGTTCAATTGCGTCGCCCGTATCGGCTGGCTCAATCGCATGACGCAGTTCAAGGAGAAAGCCGGCAAGGATCGGGAGAACGCTTCGGTCGGACTTTACGTGTACCCCAACCTCATGGCCGCCGACATTCTCGTCTATCGCGCAACGCATGTGCCCGTCGGCGAAGATCAGAAGCAACATCTCGAACTGTCGCGGGACATCGCGCAGAAGTTCAACAATGACTTCGGTGCATCGATTCACGCGCATGGCTACGGTGACGCGTTCTTTCCGCAGCCGGAGCCGCTGATTCAGGGACCCGCGACGCGCGTCATGTCATTGCGCGATGGCTCGAAAAAAATGTCGAAGTCGGAAGCGTCCGACTATTCGCGTATCAACCTGACCGACGATGCCGATACCATTGCGCAGAAGATCCGCAAGGCGAAGACGGATCCCGAGCCGTTGCCGAGCGAGGAAAAGGGACTGGCATCACGCGCGGAGGCTGACAACCTGGTTGGCATTTACGCCGCTCTGCAGAATGTGAGCAAAGCGGAAGTCCTCGGACAATTTGGCGGCGGGCAATTCTCTACCTTCAAGACGGCTTTGGTCGACCTCGCTGTCGCCAAGCTCGGGCCGATCGGCGCGGAAATGAAGAAGCTCGTTCAGGACCCGGTCCATATCGACTCGATCCTGGCCGACGGTTCCCAGCGCGCGCAGGCGATCGCCGCCGAAACCATGAAGGCTGTCAAGGATATCGTCGGTCTCGTGCGCCGCTAGTTGCGCTGCGGAACTCCCGCCTTGTCGGCGCGCCAGCCGGCGTGCCACCATCGACACCATGAGCATCAAGCGTCGCAGCTACGAGGCCGGCCACAAGCGAAAATATCTGGTGGTCATCGACGACACCGAGGAATGCGACCGCGCGGTCTACTGGGCGGCGAAACGCGCGGGACGCACCAAATCGCAGATCGTGATGTTGCGCGTGATCGAGCCGGGCGATCGAAATCAGCAATGGCTCGGTGTGGCCGACATCATGATGGCCGAGCAGCAGGAGGCGGCAAATGCCGCCCTCGACAAGTTCGCCGCACGGGCGAAAAAGATCGGACGCATCGCGCCCGACCGGGTGATCCGCGAGGGCGATACGGCAGAGGAAATCGTCAAACTGATCGACGAAGACGCCGATATCGGCATCCTCGTGCTGGCCGCCAGCACTGGCAAGGACGGCCCCGGGCCTCTCGTTACCAACCTCGCCAAGACCGCCGGCGCATTCCCAATCCCGGTGGCGATTGTTCCGGGCCATCTGAGCGATGAAGATATCGACGCCAGTTCCTGATTTAGCCTCGTTTATCCGCGCCAGTTGACCGCGGCGGGCGGAGTAGCCATTTATCGGCTATAGTTTCGCTGCCTGCGGGCCTTCCACCCGTCTTTGGCAAGGAGTGCATCCGATGTTCATTCAGACCGAAGCTACGCCTAATCCCGCGACACTGAAGTTCCTGCCGGGACGCAGCGTGCTTGAAAACGCCACGCTCGACATCCCCTCGAAGGAGTCCGCAGCGCAATCGCCGCTTGCCGCACGTCTCTTCGACATCCCGAACATCAGCGGCGTTTTCTTCGGGTCGGATTTCATTTCGGTGACGAAGAACGATGGCGACTGGCAGCAGATGAAACCGGCGATCCTCGGCGCCATCATGGAGCACTACATGTCCGGGGCGCCGCTCTTGACCCTAGACGCGAAGCCTTCTGAAGCCGCAGCGGAGGAATTTTTCGATGCCAAGGATGCGGAGACGGTCGCGACGATCAAGGATTTGATCGAGACGCGCGTGCGTCCGGCCGTGGCCGGTGACGGCGGCGACATAACCTTCCGCGGCTACAAGGAAGGCATCGTGTATCTCAATATGAAGGGAGCCTGCGCGGGCTGCCCGTCTTCGACCGCGACCCTCAAGCACGGGATACAGAACCTGCTACGCCACTTCGTACCTGACGTGGTCGAAGTCCGTCCGATGTAATCGCGAATTTCGCGTTTTACCTGCAGGCAAAAGGCGTGGATGGCGGGCACCCTGCCGGTCATGACGGAATTTAGTGCTACAATTAACGTATGCGCGTTCTGGCCATCGATACCGCGCTCGAAGCCTGTTCGGTCGCCGTGCTCGACACGGCGCGGGCGGATATGCGCGTGCAGGAATCTCTGGCAATGCAGCGCGGACATGCCGAAGCGCTGATGCCGCTCGTCGCACACATTCTGCAGAGCGCACAGCTCGACTTCGCCGATCTTGACCGTATCGCAGTGACCACGGGCCCGGGCAGTTTCACGGGGCTGCGCGTCGGGATCGCCGCGGCGCGCGGGATTGCTCTCGCGGCGGGCAAACCGGCCATCGGTCTGTCGACGCTCGCTGCCTTTGCCGCACCGTTCATCGCCGCCGACGATTCTCTTCCGGTGGTCGCGGTAATCGATGCACGCCACGACCACGTCTACCTGCAGGTCTTCGGACCGGGTGGCCGGACGGTCGTTGCGCCGCGTGTCACGCCGTTACGCGAAGCACTGCGCGTCTCGACGACAGGCGCGCCACGCATCGTCGGCACCGCGGCCGGCAAGCTGGCGGCCGCATGGCCCGCCAGCGAACGTCCGCCGAGTGCCGTTGAGCAGCGCGCAGCGCCCCGCATCGAATGGGTCGCGCGGCTCGGCGCCGCCGCAACCGATACCGGCACTCCACCGAAGCCGCTCTACCTGCGCGCGGCAGACGCGCGTCCACAGGATGCCGTGCAACTGGCGCGTCGATGATCGGTTTTCTTGGCAACCTTTTTTCGAGCAATGAGCCGGCGATGTCGGAAGCGAGCGCGCGCGATTCGTCTGCGATCGCTGCTTTGCATGCCGCCTCGTTCCGGCGTGGCTGGAGCGAACAGGAGGTCGAAGGCCTGTTGATCGATCGCCACGTGCTCACGCACCGCGCGATAACCGGCAAGAGACTTAGCGGATTTATCATGTCGCGGCTGGTCGAAGACGAAGCTGAGATCCTTTCGGTCGCGGTCGCTGGACGCGAGCGTGGCCGGGGCGTTGCGCGCCGGATGCTGGATTTGCACCTGCGTCGCCTCGCGGGTCTCGGAGCACGCACCGTTTTTCTGGAAGTCGACGAGCACAATGACCCGGCACTTCGGCTCTACCACCGTGCCGGCTTCCGCGAAGTATCGCGACGCCCCAATTACTATCCCGGGAGCGAGGGAAAAGCCGCTGCGGCGCTCGTGTTGCGACGCGATCTTTTATGACGGCGTGATAGACACATGCCCGACACGGTCAATATGATAGGAGAGCCGGCGATGCCGAGCCGTACAGACACCCTGGATACGCCGTGACCGCAGGCAAAAGTATCGCTGATAAGAAAAACATCGAGTCGCTCTGCGCGGCCAAGGGCATGCGCATGACCGAACAGCGGCGCGTGATCGCGCGTGTACTGGCCAATTCGGATGACCATCCCGATGTCGAGGAGCTGTATCGCCGCTGCGCCAAAGTCGACGATCGTATCTCAATCTCGACCGTATATCGCACCATGCGCCTGTTCGAAGATGCGGGCATCATTGAGCGACATGACTTCCGCGACGGCCGTGCGCGCTACGAACCGAGCCCCGATATCCACCACGACCATTTGATCAATTTGCGTAACGGCGAGGTGATCGAATTTCAGTCGGAGGAAATCGAGCGGCTGCAGGCCGAGGTGGCAAGAAAGCTCGGCTACAAGCTTGTCGATCACCGGCTCGAGCTCTACGCCGTGCCGCTGAGTGACGACAAGACCAAGCGCTGATGCTGCGCGCGCTTTTCATCGGCATCTTCTTCTTCACCATGACGCCGATCCTGATCTCGGTGCAGTGGCTGCTCGACAAACTCAGCCTGCCCGGCTGGGGCTTTATCGCATCGAACTACTACCGCCTGCTGTGCGCGCTGTTGCGTATCCGTGTTCGCGTCGTCGGCAATCCGGTGCGTGATCGTGCCGTGCTGTTCGTCTCAAATCATGTGTCTTGGGTCGACATCATCGTCATTGGCTCTATTGCGCCGGTCGCCTTTGTCGCCAAGCGTGAAGTTGCGAGCTGGCCGCTCGTCGGGATCACCGCAAAAATGCAGCGCACGGTTTTCGTCGATCGCGGGCGGCGTCACCAAGCCGGCGACGCGGTGAGCGAAATCGTCAAGCGCGTGGCCTCAGGTACATCCGTCGTTCTCTTCGCCGAAGGCACATCGAGCGACGGCAATCGCGTCCTGCCGTTCCGCTCTGCGCTGCTCGGTGCAATCGAGGATCGCGGCGATGGCGGAAGCATTTTGATGCAACCAATGGCGATTACCTACATCGGGCAACATGGCCTTCCGATGGGGCGTCAGCATCGGCCGCTTGTTGCCTGGTATGGCGATCTCGACTTCATGCCGCACATCAGGGCGTTCATCGAGCGGGGCGCGGTCGATGCGCTCGTCACCTATGGCGACCCTGTTCCTGCCGACCGCGACACGGACCGCAAGGCGATGAGCAAACGGATGGAAGGAACCGTGCGGGAGCTTCTTGTGACCGCCCTGCGTGGGCGGCCAATGCCCATGGAGTCCGCGCCCTAGGGGTGTTTTTTGTTGGCAGCCGCCAGAGCGGTCTTAAATTCGTTGTAAAATCAAATATATGGTCTCGCGGGACAAATCCGGCCGTGACAGGCTAGATTGGACCGCAACCGAAAACGGCATGAGCAAACCCCGCAAAGTCCACATCAAGTCCTTTGGCTGCCAGATGAACGTCTACGATTTGCATCGTATGGCGGACACGTTGGCACCCGAGGGGTTCGCCGAGACAGCAAGTCCTGAGGACGCCGATCTCGTCATCCTCAACACCTGTCACATCCGGGAAAAGGCGGTCGATAAGGTCTATTCCGAGATCGGTCGCATCCGCGAGATGAAGGAGGCTGCCGCGCGCGACGGGCGCAGCATGATGATCGCAGTCGCCGGCTGCGTGGCACAGGCCGAAGGCAAGGAGATCATCCGCCGCGCGGGCGCGGTAGATCTTGTCGTCGGCTCGCAGAACTATCATCGCCTGCCCGAAATGATTGCGCGTGCGCGGCGTGGCGAAAAGAGTGTCGACACTGAATTTCCGATCGAGGACAAGTTTGAGGTCTTGGCCAAGCCCAAGCGGGAGGTAATCGCCAAACGCGGTATTTCGGCGTTCGTCACCGTGCAGGAAGGGTGCGACAAGTTCTGCACGTTCTGTGTCGTGCCGTACACGCGTGGCGTCGAAGTTTCGCGGCCGGTGCAGAAAATCGTCGCCGAGGTCGAGCGGCTGGCTGACGCCGGCGTCCGCGAGGTGACGCTGATCGGCCAGAACGTAAACGCCTATCACGGGCTCGACTCGGATGGCACGAGTTCAACTTTAGGAAAACTGCTCCGCCGGCTGTCCCGGGTGTCGGGCATCCTTCGCCTGCGGTACATGACAAGCCACCCACGCGACATGGACGACGACCTGATCGCAGCCCACGCGGAGCTGCCTGCACTGATGCCCTATGTGCATTTGCCGGTTCAGTCCGGTTCCGACAGCATCCTTCAGATGATGAACCGCAAGCATTCGCGCCGTGACTATCTGCAAGTGATTGACCGCCTGCGCGCATCCCGTGGCGACCTTGCGTTCACGTCCGACTTCATCGTCGGCTTTCCCGGAGAAACGGAAGCGGATTTTTGCGCGACGCTGTCGCTGATCGATGACGTCGGTTTCGCGGGCGCATATTCATTCATGTATTCGGCGCGGCCCGGGACGCCGGCTGCCGACATGGACGATCAGGTGCCCAACGACGAGAAAGCCGAACGTCTTCAGCGCCTGCAGGCCGTCATCACGCGTCATCAGCGCGAATTCAATGCCGGCTTTGCCGGCCGCGACATAGACATACTGCTGGAAAAGCCGGGGAGGCTGCCCGGACAACTCGTCGGCCGGTCGCCCTATCTACAGGCGGTCCACCTCATGTCGGCGGTATCGCTGATCGGTTCGGTCCGGCGCGTGACCGTGACGGAGGTCGGCAGCAACAGTCTTTTCGCCACGTTGGTTGACGAGAGCCACGCACGCGCCTTTGCCGCGACAGGAGCTTGAAACACCCTTGCGCACGACGGATTCCGTGATCCCGCCTGCGGCCGCTTCCGACGAAACGGCAACGGCCCAGATCGTACTCGCGTTTGAAGACAACAAGCTTGCTTCGGTCCTGTTCGGACAATACGGACAGAACCTGGCGCTGATCGAGCGCCGCCTCGGCGTCGTGGCCGAGCAGCGCGGCAATCACGTCACCGTGGAGGGTTCGCGCGGAGCCTGTGAGCAGGC
The DNA here is from genome assembly GCA_963831515.1 of uncultured Alphaproteobacteria bacterium. Taxonomy (GTDB): domain Bacteria; phylum Pseudomonadota; class Alphaproteobacteria; order Rhizobiales; family Xanthobacteraceae; genus Pseudolabrys. The sequence goes on from CAWHQL010000013.1 coordinate 51,236, forward strand.
GCGCCGGGTCCTCGAAGGACTCTACGAGCAACTCAAGCGCGGCCACGATCTGACCCAGGGTGACGTCGAAGGCGCGATCCGCCAGGCGATCGCACAAGGCTCTCTTTTCGACTACGACCCGGCCGCCCCTCGCCCGGCTTTCGAGGAAATCAATCTCCGCAAACGCCCGGTGCGAGCGCGCACTGCCGCGCAGGACGCCTATATTCGCGCGCTCAAGCGCCACTCGCTGATATTCGGCACAGGTCCGGCCGGCACCGGCAAGACATGGCTTGCGGTTGCGCAGGCCGTCCAGATGTTCGAGCGCAAGGAGGTCGATCGCATCATCCTGTCGCGCCCAGCCGTCGAGGCCGGTGAGCGGCTCGGATTTCTCCCCGGCGATATGCGCGAGAAAGTCGATCCCTATCTGCGTCCGATCTACGACGCACTTTACGATCTGATGGACGCACGCATCGTCGAGCGCGCGTTGCAGGCCGGTGAAATCGAGATCGCACCGCTCGCTTTCATGCGCGGACGCACGCTTTCGAATGCGGCGATCATTCTCGATGAAGCGCAGAACACAACCTCGATGCAGATGAAAATGTTCCTCACGCGGCTTGGCGAGAACGGCCGCATGATCGTTACCGGCGATCCCAGTCAGGTTGACCTGCCGCATGGCCAGACCTCGGGGCTTGCAGAAGCGGTGAAGCTGCTCGCAGGTATCGAAGGCATAGGCCATGTCGCGTTCACCCATGAAGACGTGATCCGCCACGAATTGGTGGCGCGCATCGTCGAGGCCTATGACCGCGCGACCCCCGCACGCGAGGCAAAGGGATGAGCCCAGCGCCGGAACGGCGTACATCCCCGCCGCACATCGAAATTCAGATGCAATCGCCGCTGTGGAATGCGCAGCCACTGGCTTCGCAGACTATACGCGACGCGATACATGCTGCCGCGGACGCACTCTCAACAGAGGGCGGCGAAGTGAGTATCGTGCTCACCGGCGATTCGGAAATCGCCAGGCTCAATCGCGACTGGCGCGGAGTTGACAAGCCGACAAACGTGCTGTCGTTCCCGACTTCCGGTCACATGGCGGGTGAAGGCGAGAAACTGCTTGGCGACATTGTCATTGCCTACGAGACGGTTGAACGGGAATCCAGGGATGAAAGCCGTGTCTTTCTTCATCACCTTGCACATCTCGCGGTGCACGGTTTTCTCCACCTCACCGGCTACGATCACGAAACCGAAGCGCAAGCCGAGGGGATGGAAGGACTCGAAAGCAAGATCATGATGCGCCTGAACATGCCCGACCCGTATGTCGCGCGGGAATCCGACGACGCGTGACCATCATGCCTGACAGCGATCCATCCAGTTCGAGCTCTGGCGGCGCACCATTCGAGCCGCGCAATCTGCCCGTGCCCGTGTCCCCCGCAGCGGAAGGCGGCGGAAACTGGTTCATGCGCACAGTGCGCGCGTTGTTCGGCTGGAAGCCGAGCACCGTGCGCGCCGACCTCAAGGATATCCTTGATGTCATGAGCCCCGGTGAATCCGGCTTCTCGCCGGAAGAGAGCCGAATGCTCAAGAATATTCTCGGGCTGCGCGAGCGGCGGGTGGGAGATGTCATGATTCCGCGCGCGGACATCGTCGCGGTCCAGCAGGACATCAACATCGGCGAGTTGGTGCGCGTTTTCGAAGGCGCCTCGCACTCAAGGCTCGTTGTTTACAATGACACGCTCGACGATCCCGTAGGCATGGTGCACATCCGCGATCTCATTGCTTTCATGACCGCGCGTGCCGCGGTCGATCCGGAAAAAAACGCCAAGCGCAAGAAGCCGCTGCCTGCAGGCCTTGATCTCAAGGCGGTGAATCTCGCCATGCCTTTGTCCGCCACGAAGATCGTGCGCGAGATTCTGTTCGTACCGCCGTCAATGCGCGTGATCGATCTTCTGGCACGCATGCAAGCGACGCGCATTCATCTGGCCCTGGTGGTCGACGAATACGGAGGCACGGACGGCCTCGCTTCGATCGAAGACATCGTCGAGCAGATTGTCGGCGAGATCGCCGACGAACATGACGAGGATGAAACTCTTACGATAGCGCAGCAACCGGATGGGTCCTATGTCGCCGATGCGCGCGCCACGATCGAGGATGTGGTCGGCACCGTCGGCAATGACTTCGATGTCGGCGATGCCGCCGAGGAAGTCGATACAATCGGCGGCTACCTTGTCACGCGCGCTGGTCGCTTGCCGGTCCGCGGCGAGATCGTTCCCGGACCGGGCCTGTTCGAATTCGAAGTGCTTGATGCGGATCCTCGCCGCGTCAAACGCGTACGCATTACGCGCCTGAAGGAACGCCGTGATCGACCGCGCGAACCACGCCGGAGGGAAGCCGACACGACGCCGATCGGCGCTTCTCCGCCCGCCGCAGGCACTGACGATGCATCCGCGTCCAAGGATACAAGCTCCGCAGCAGGTGCGCCGCGATCGTGACGATCACTCGCCTCGCCCACTCCGTGATACTCGCCGCCGGCTGGCGGCGCGCAATCATCGCATTTTTTGCCGGCGCCGCGTCGGCACTCGCGATCGCGCCGATCAATGCCTGGCCGATCCTGTTCGTGACTTTTCCGATACTGATCTGGCTTGTCGACGGCTCAGCCGCCGGACGCCTGAGCGGTCCGTTGAATGCCGCACTCGCAGGCTGGTGTTTCGGCTTCGGATACTTTCTCGCGGGGCTCTACTGGATCGGCTACGCCTTCCTGGTCGACGCAAAGACATTCGGATGGCTTCTGCCAATCGCCGTCGCAGGGCTTCCAGCCTATCTCGCACTCTATACGGCACTCGGTCTTGCCGTCGCCCGTCTGATCTGGGTGCGCGGACCGGAGCGTCTGCTGGCCTTCGCCGCCGCGATGACCGCAGCCGAGTGGTTGCGTGGCCACCTGCTCAGCGGATTCCCCTGGAATACCTTTGGCTACGCGCTTACCCAACCGCTTGTGCTTGCGCAAAGCGTTTCACTGGTCGGCGTCTGGACGCTGACATTTCTTTGCCTCGCCATTTGCGCGACACCTGCAGTGCTCAACGACGACAAGGTAGATACGCCACATCCACGCCGTCCGTTATTTATTGGCCTGTTGGTGCTGCTCGCGCTTGTTGGCTATGGCGCGATGAGACTCTGGTCGCATCCAACCGAGTTTGTGAACAACGTGAGGCTGCGCATCATGCAGCCCAACCTGCCGCAGGATGACAAATTCAACTATTCTGCCAAAGCGCAGGTGATGGACCGCTATTTGCGTCTCTCCGACCGTGCAACCGGTCCGCAGTCGAATGGTGCGCGCGACTTTACGCATCTGATCTGGCCCGAGGCGGCGTTCCCGTTCTTTCTCACGCGCGAGCCGGACGCGCTCGCGCAGATTGCAGCTCTACTCAAGCCATCGACCAAGCTGATTACCGGTGCGGTGCGTGCGCCGGACAATGCAAGCGCGCGCAGTCCGCAGGCCTACAACTCAATCTATGTCATCGATGCCGACGGCTCGATCCGCGGCATCTATGACAAGGTGCACCTCGTTCCCTTCGGCGAGTATCTGCCGTTCCAGCGTCTGCTTGAGCGTATCGGGCTGATGCAACTCACCAAGGTCGTCGGGGGATTTCTCTCCGGCGATCGCCGCCGCGCGATGGATGTGGGCGCCGCGCCGAAAATGCTGCCGCTGATCTGCTACGAGGCGATCTTCCCCGGCGCGGCAGTGCCGCAAGGCGAGCGACCAGGCTGGATCGTCAATGTGACGAATGATGGCTGGTTCGGCATTAGTTCCGGGCCATTCCAGCATTTCCAGCAAGCACGCGTTCTTGCCATCGCCGAAGGCCTGCCGCTCGTGCGCGCCGCGAACACGGGCATTTCCGCGGTCATCGATCCGGTCGGGCGACTCATCGGCGCGCTGCCGCTCGGCATTGAAGGCGTGCTCGATTCACGCCTCCCGGCCGCCATCGAGCCGACCATCTATTCGCGCTACGGCAGCTATATTTTGATTCTCCTGCTCGTAGGCAGCGTCATCATCGTGGGACGACGCAGACTTCGCGCATAGATTGCGCAGTTAAACAATACTAAATTAAAGTTGCTGTGCGCGCTGAGCAACCTGCACGCGCACTGATCTACATGTGCCTATTACTTTCTCATCATGGGAAAACTGCGAAAATCGATAGCTTATTTACACTCAATTTCCCGATTACAGAGAATTCGCGCATTGCCTTGGCGCGTTCACTTGTGACAACTACGCGTAAAGTTTGGGGCGCGGGAGAAATTCATGGCCAAGAAGGCACCCAATCCGATCGACAAGCACGTGGGTTCGCGCGTGCGGATGCGTCGGATGATGCTGAGCATGAGCCAGGAAAAGCTCGGCGATGCCCTCGGCCTTACTTTCCAGCAGGTCCAGAAATACGAAAAGGGAACCAACCGCATCGGCGCCAGCCGGCTGCAACAGATCGCCCATATCCTGCAGGTGTCGGTTTCGTTTTTCTTCGAGGGCGCGCCACACTCGCCAGGTGGCGGCATGAGCGAAGCCCCTTCGCCGGCCTATGTAGCCGATTTTTTGGCTACCTCGGATGGCCTTTCGCTCACCAAGGCGTTTATGCGCATCAAAAGCAACAAGCTACGCCGCCGCATCGTGGATCTGGTCGAACAGATCGCCGGCATCGATTGATCTCGGGGGTCAAATCCCATCGATTCCGTGGAATCTGCCCACTGCTGCCCGCATCTTGACCTCGTTCCCCGTCACTGCAAGAAACCCTGCGGATACAACACGGCGCCGCGCACAGCAGCGCCACGCGAGGAGTTGCAGCGGTGGCTCACACCAATTTTTTGTTCACCAGCGAGTCGGTTTCGGAAGGTCATCCTGACAAGGTTTGCGACCAGATTTCCGACGCAGTGCTCGATGCCTTTCTGGAAAATGACATCAAGCTCGGTATCGCCGACGACAGCCTCGTCAATACGCGGCTCGGCTGCGAAACGCTCGCCACCACTAACAAGATCGTCATCGCCGGTGAAGGCCGCGGCCAGGCGCCGCTCTTCCGCAAGCACGGCGACAAAGCGGTGGTCGACCGCGAACTGATCACGAAAATCGCGCGCGATGTCGTGCGGGACATCGGTTACGACCAGGACGGATTCTCCTATTACGGTGCCGACGTCGAGGTGTTGCTGCATGGTCAGTCGCCCGACATCGCGATGGGCGTCAACGCCAAGAAGAAGAAAGGCGGCGAGGAAGAAGGTGCCGGCGACCAGGGCATGATGTTCGGCTTCGCCTGCACCGAGAGTGAAGTCTACGAGAAGAACTCGTTTATGCCGGCCCCGATCTACTTCGCGCACAAGATCCTTAAGGTGCTGTCCGACAAGCGCCGCTCCGGCCAACTGTATGATCTGCAACCCGACTCCAAGAGCCAGGTCACAATTCGCTACGTCGACGGCAAGCCGGTCGGTTGCACGAAGGTCGTGGTCTCCACGCAGCACAATGCACAGAGCCGCAACGGCAAGAAATACACGCCGGGTCTCGTCAAGGAGATGATCACCGACGCCGTCGAATTGGCACTGCCGAAAGGTTGGATGCCGCAGAGGCCTTCCGACTTCCTGGTCAACCCGACCGGCAATTTCGTGATCGGCGGACCGGACGGCGACTGCGGCCTGACCGGCCGCAAGATCATCGTCGACACCTACGGCGGCTATGCGCCGCACGGCGGGGGTGCGTTCTCCGGCAAGGATCCCACGAAGGTCGATCGCTCGGCCGCCTACGCCGCGCGCTATCTCGCCAAGAATGTCGTCGCCGCTGGCGTTGCCGAACGCTGCACCATCCAGGTCGCCTACGCGATCGGCGTGGCTGACCCGATGTCGCTCTTGGTCGATACGCACGGCACCGGCAAGGTGGCAGAGAAGAAACTCGAGAAGGTTTTGCCCGAGCTGTTCCGTCTCACGCCTACCAATATCCGCCGCACGCTCAAGCTTAACCGGCCGATCTACAAGCGCACCGCGGCGTATGGTCATTTCGGCCGCGCGCCCGATAAAGACGGTGGTTTCTCTTGGGAAAAGACCGATCTCGCGTCCGCGATCAGGACTGCGGTGAAGTAAGCGCGGCCGCTGAGACCCGCCCGCCCGGTTCCGTCAAAGGCAACGAAGCACTAAGTTGGCATCGTCGGGGTTCCTCCCGGCGATCCCGCTTTGGGGACGCAACGTGCCACATGAATCGGAATTACGGGATCGGGGCATCTTGCGCCGGCACGGTGATGTCAAGGACGGAGCGAAGCGAGCCTTTTTCGGCCGCCGCAAGGGCCATTCGCTCAAGCCGCGCCAGGCGGCCCTGTTCGATACGCTGCTGCCTCGACTGGCGCTCGACCTGAGCAACCCCGCTCCCGTCGATCTGCGTACGCTGTTTGCCACGCCCCTCGATGCGCTGCGACTCGAGATCGGCTTCGGCGGCGCCGAGCATCTGATCGCGCAGGCGCAAACCAACCCACGGATCGGGTTCGTTGCCACCGATGCTTTCGTCAATGCGGTGGCCAAAGCGCTCGCTGCGATCGACGAACGCAAATTGACGAACATCCGCCTCCATTTTAGCGACGCCAGCGAACTGCTGGACTGGCTGCCCGACGCGTCGTTTGCGCAGATCGATCTGCTTTACCCCGACCCGTGGCCGAAGCGGCGGCACTGGAAGCGGCGCTTCATTCAGGACGACAACCTGCGCCGTCTCGCTCGCATCCTGAAAACAGGAGGCGAGCTACGTTTTGCGACCGACATCGCCGACTACGCGGCTTACGCGCTCGCGCGCATCTTTCGTTCCGCGGATTTTGTCTGGACCGCAGAATGCGCCGACGACTGGCGCAGACCGTGGCCGGACTTCGGCGGCACGCGTTACGAAGCAAAAGCCAAACGCGAAGGCCGCCATCCTGCGTACTTCATTTTCCGCCGGGTGTGACTAGTCGCCGGTGCCCTGCCGGACCTGCCAGAAGCGGACCACGCGTTGCGCGGTGGTCACCGTCAGCCGTTCGAAATTATCGCGCGCGACATCGAGCGCGTGCGGCGACGGCTTTGCGCCCGGACGCGCATTGAGGATCGTCCTCACGGTTAACCAGCCGAACCCGCTGGCGCGCGCGAGAATAAGAACCGGATCGGCGCGATCGCCGTTCATGAGCCTGTCGACAACCTCGGCAGGAACCGCGCACAGAATTGCCAGAGCGGCAATCGTCTCCTCGTACTTTCCGGACTTGGCGAATTCCGCGATATCGGATTCCTTGAGTTTGTGCTGGCTGTGCAGAGCACGCACGGCAGCAAGCGCGGCGGCATAGTTGCGCGGCGCGGCCTTGGCCCCCACCTCGTCGGTGACCTGCGCGAGGACGCGTCTGATCTCGGTCTGGGTTTCGGGCTTGGCCTTGGAGAGCAGACGCTTCTGCACGACCTCGCTCGCGCGCATCAGAAGCTGACGGAACAGCCGCGGCGGAATGTCGGTGCGCATGCCGACCTTCTCCGCCAGCACGTTGTCCTCTTCGGCGCGCTTCACCAAGGTCGTGAATGCATTATCCGACAATTGCGCGTGGCGGTTATTGGCGACCGACCGCGCGACCTCGCGGTCACCGCGCGCCACAAGAATGTCGGTGAGCGCCTCGCTGATGCGCTGACGTGCCGACATCGCCAGCAGATGCGCCTGGCTTTTGTTTTCGGCGATATACATAAGGTCGCGATCGGGGAGCCGCCCCTGCTTGAGGACCGGACCGGCGACCGCGATGTCGTCGTTTTTCGCGAGCCTGCTGATGACGCCAACCGGCGCGTTGGCGACTGGCGCGATGCGGCGCGCGAGTTCGGCCAGCGCCTTGGCCTCGATCTCCTCGATCAGACAGCCAATGACATCATCGAACAGAGCAATGTGTTCCGCGTGGAAACCGCGCGCGCCGTCGAGAAACAAAGTTGTGATGCGGCGCAGCGTCTCCGCGCGCTTTTCCGCCGAGCCGTGCTGAACGACGTCTTCCAGCTCGGGAAGGAGCGAGGCGGGAACACTCATACGAAACCTGCAAAACGCGGTAAAATCCGGCCGGCGGCGCCGGTTTTACGCAAATTTAAGGGCAGATTCTGAAGGAAGGGTTAGCCGTAATTGCAACTCTCGCCCTTGCACGGGCCCATGAAATCGCTATATTTCCGGCGTTACTTAAGACACCCTCATAACCGAACGGGTTTTGAGAGTGGGTCCTGCGGGGCCCGCTCTTTTTTGTTACCGGATGGCCGAGAGCGACACGTTACAGACCGAGGCGGCTTACGGCGCCGCTTCAAACGAACCACGGCTTATCGTCGAGCCGGGGTTGCCGGCGCGTGTTGCAACGGTTGTCGAGCCGGTCATCGAGCAACTGGGCTATCGGCTCGTGCGGGTGCGGGTCTCGAGCACGGAAGGTTGCACCGTCCAGATCATGGCCGAGCGCCCGGACGGGACGATGTCGGTCGAGGACTGCGAGACCGTCTCGCGCGCGCTTTCCCCAGTGCTCGATGTCGCCGATCCGGTTGACCGCGCCTACCGGCTGGAGATTTCCTCGCCCGGGATTGACCGGCCGCTGGTGCGCAAATCCGATTTCGAGCGCTACACCGGCCACGTCGCGAAGATCGAAACGTCCATGCCGATCCAGGGCCGCAAGCGTTTTCGCGGCGTCCTTGTCGGAACCGAGGGCGAAGGCGCGCGCATCCGCCGCGACGACACTGCCGAGGGCGAAGAAACCGAGATTCTCATTCCGATTGAGGACATGAGTGAAGCCAAGTTGGTGCTCACCGACGGACTGGTGGCCGAGACTTTGCGACGAGAGAAATCCGCCAAGCGCGAAGCGCGCGAGGCGCGAAAGGAAACAAGACGCGAAGAGAGACAATCACGGCATCGGCCACACAGGCCTGCCGCCAAAGGAGGAGAGTGAGCTATGGCTGTCAGCGCCAACAGGCTCGAGCTATTGCAAATTGCAGACGCCGTCGCACGTGAAAAGGCGATCGACCGCGGCATCGTCATTACGGCGATGGAAGACGCCATCGCCAAGGCGGCGCGTTCGCGCTACGGCGCCGAAACCGACGTGCACGCGGAGATCGAGCCCAAGACCGGCGATCTGCGCCTCACCCGCCACATGCTGGTGGTCGAGAGCGTCGAGAACCCGTCAAACCAGATCACACTGGAAGAGGCGCGCAAGCGCCATCCGGCCGCACAAGTCGGCGACACGATCGCCGATCCCCTGCCGCCGCTCGAATACGGACGCATCGCAGCACAATCGGCGAAACAGGTGATCGTGCAAAAAGTTCGCGAGGCCGAGCGCGACCGGCAATATGCCGAGTACAAGGATCGCATCGGCGATATCGTCAACGGCATCGTCAAGCGTGTCGAATACGGCAACGTCGTGGTCGATCTCGGCCGCGGCGAGGCAATCGTGCGCCGCGACGAACTGCTGCCGCGTGAAGTGTTCCGCAACGGTGACCGCATCCGCGCCTACATCTACGACGTTCGGCGTGAGCCGCGCGGCCCGCAGATTTTCCTGTCGCGCACGCATCCGCAATTCACCTCCAAACTGTTCGCTCAGGAAGTGCCGGAAATCTACGACGGCATCGTCGAGGTCAAGGCGGTTGCCCGCGATCCGGGCTCGCGCGCGAAGATCGCCGTCATTTCACGCGATTCCTCGGTCGATCCGGTCGGCGCCTGCGTCGGCATGCGCGGTTCGCGCGTGCAGGCGGTGGTGAATGAATTGCAGGGCGAGAAGATTGACATCATTCCGTGGTCACCCGACATCGCCACGTTCGTGGTGAACGCGTTGGCCCCGGCGGAAGTGGCGAAAGTCGTGCTCGACGAAGACAAGGAACGTATCGAGGTCGTTGTGCCGGATCAGCAACTGTCGCTGGCCATCGGCCGGCGCGGGCAGAACGTTCGGCTTGCTTCCCAGCTCACGGGCTGGGACATCGACATCCTGACCGAACAGGAAGAGTCCGAACGCCGACAGGCCGAGTTCGAGAACCGCACCAAGGTGTTCGTTGAGGCGCTTAACCTCGATGAAGTGGTCGGCCAACTGCTGGCTTCCGAAGGCTTCGGTTCGATCGAGGAACTCGCGCTGGTCGATCAGAAGGAGATCGCCTCCATCGAAGGCTTCGATGATGATACCGCGCGCGAACTTCAAGAGCGTGCGCAGGAATACATCGCGGCGCAGGAGGCCGAGCTCGACACCAAGCGGAAGGAACTCGGCGTGGAAGATGCCGTGAAGGACGTGACCGGCGTGACCACCAAGATGATGGTCGCCTTGGGCGAGAACGGCGTGAAGACTGTCGAAGATCTCGCCGGCTGCGCAACCGACGATCTTATCGGATGGACCGAGCGCAAGGATGGTGAAACGAAGCACGAGCCGGGATTCCTCGATGGCTTCGATGTTTCGCGCGAGGAGGCCGAGGCCATGATCATGCAGGCGCGCCTCAAAGCGGGCTGGGTTACGGAGGCGGAACTTGCGCCGCCTGCGGTCCCAGTCCCCGAGGAAGCCGCGCAGCCTCCGGCGTGAGGATAAAGGGTAGCAGCGATGTTGGCAGTTGCGCAGGACAGCGAACTTGACCACGGGGCGACCAGCGTCGCCCCGGGGACGAAACGCACCTGCGCGCTGTCGCGCGAACTAAAACCAGCCTCGGAGATGATCCGCTTCGTGCTCGGTCCGGCGGGAGAGGTGGTGCCCGACGTCAAACGCAAACTGCCGGGACGCGGCATCTGGATCACGGCATCCCGCGCGGCGATCGAAGACGCCGCCAGACGAAACGTTTTTGCCCGCGGTTTCAAACGGGACGTGCGGGTCGCCGGGGATCTCGCCACACGGACGGATCAATTGATCGAACGTGCGGCCATCGACGCATTGGCTATAGCCGGCAAGGCCGGCACCGTGATCAGCGGCTTCTCCCGGGTCGAGGCGGCGGTTGGCCGGGACGACATCCGGGCATTACTTCACGCCGCTGATGCGGGAGACGAGGGCAAACGCAAGCTGGATGCCGCCCTGCGCCGTGAGACAACCGGAAAATCGTCGGAAATCGTGGTGATCGACGTGTTTACCGGCGCCCAATTGGATTTGGCATTGAACCGACCAAATGTGGTACATGCAGCCCTGCTTGCCGGGCCGGGAAGCGAGACTTTTCTTACGCGCACCGCGCGTTTGAGGTATTTCCGGGCCGGAATTTCGCCAGAGGCAGTTAGCGCGCATGCGCCGACAGGCGGCGCATAAGGACACAGTACGGAATGAGCGAGACCAAGAACCCCGGCGAGAAGAAGCTCAGCGTCTCCGGCAAGACGCTGACACTCAAGCCACGCACCGAGACTGGCGTCGTACGCCAGAGCTTCAGCCATGGCCGCAGCAAGCAGGTCGTGGTCGAAAAGGTCAAACGTAGGGTCGTCGGCGGACCGGGCGAAGCCAAGATTGAAGCAGCGCCGCCGGTCGAGGCCAAGAAAGCCCCTGTCGGCGCCGGCAAAAAGGCGGCACCGGTTTCGAGTGGCGGTCTCGACGCTGTCAAGCCGAAGCCTTCGGGCGTGGTGTTGCGCACGCTGACCGAGGAAGAGCGCTCGGCCCGCGCGCATGCCCTCGCAGATTCGCGTGTCCGCGAGGCTGAAGAGCGCAAGATTGCTGAGGAAGAAGCACGTCGCCGTGCAAGTCGCGAGTTAACGACCCGCACCGAGCGGGAGGCCGCCGAAACGCGCAAGCGTGACGAAGAAGATCGTCGCAAGCACGACGAGGAAACAAAACGCAAGGCTGGTGAGGTCGCCAAGAAGCGCTTCGGCGGGGATGAAACTGCGCGCCCCGGACCTGGAGTTCGCCTCACGCTCGAAGCCGATGACGATGAGGCCCCGCGTAATCGCCGTGGCGCCGGTCGCCCCGCCGCTGCACCGCGGGCCGCGCCTCGCGTTGGCGCCGAGAAGCAGCGCGGACGTCTTACCGTCATCAATGCGCTGAGCGCCGGTGAAGTTCGCGAGCGTTCGGTCGCCTCATTCCGCCGCCGTACCCAGCGACTCAAGGGAATGGCTTCGGCCGAGCCGAAGGAAAAGCTCGTGCGCGAGGTTACGATCCCTGAGGCGATCACCATCCAGGACCTTGCCAACCGCATGTCCGAGCGTTCAGTCGACGTGATCCGCTTGCTGATGAAGCAAGGCCAGATGGCGACGCTCAACGACGTCATCGACGCCGATACCGCCCAACTTATCGCCGAGGAAATGGGCCACAGCGTACGCCGCGTTGCCGAGGCTGACGTAGAAGAAGGACTGTTCGATGTGGCGGACGAGCCCGCGGAGCTTCGGGCACGCGCACCAGTCGTCACCGTCATGGGCCATGTTGACCACGGCAAGACTTCGCTGCTCGACGCGATTCGATCTTCCGATGTGGCGGCGGGCGAAGCCGGTGGTATCACCCAGCATATCGGCGCCTATCAGGTAACCGCGCCGTCGGGCGCCAAGATTACCTTCATCGACACACCCGGCCATGCCGCCTTCACGGCGATGCGCGCTCGCGGTGCCAAGGTCACCGATATCGTCGTGCTCGTGGTCGCCGCCGATGACGGCGTAATGCCACAGACGGTCGAGGCCATACATCACGCCAAGGCCGCGAAGGTTCCGATCATCGTCGCCATCAACAAGATCGATAAACCCGACGCCAAGCCGGACCGTGTGCGCACCGATCTCTTGCAACATGAGATCCAGGTGGAATCCATGGGCGGCGAGGTCGTGGACGTCGAAGTCTCCGCCACCAAGAAAACAAATATCGACAAGCTGCTCGAAATGCTCGGCTTGCAGGCGGAAATCCTCGACCTCAAGGCCAATCCGAATCGTCCGGCCGAAGGCACGGTGATCGAAGCCAAGCTCGATCGCGGACGTGGCCCGGTGGCGACCGTGCTGATTCAGCGCGGCACGTTGCATCCCGGTGACATCGTGGTTGCGGGTGCCGAATGGGGCCGCGTGCGCGCCCTCGTCTCCGACACCGGCGAACCGGTGCAGAGCGCGGGGCCATCGACGCCCGTGGAAGTACTCGGTTTTTCCGGCACGCCTGACGCGGGCGACAGACTTGCAGTGGTCGATAATGAAGCCCGCGCCCGCGAAGTGACAGACTACCGGGCCCGGCAAAAACGCGAGAAGACCGCCGCGCGTGCGACCGGTATGCGTGGCTCGCTCGAGCAGATGATGGCGCAGGCCAAGACCTCGGGCCGCAAGGAATTCCCGCTGGTGATAAAGGCCGACGTTCAAGGCTCGCTCGAAGCGATCATCGGCGCGCTCGACAAGCTCGGCACCGAAGAGGTTGCGGCCCGTGTGCTGCACGCCGGCGTCGGCGGTATTTCGGAATCGGACGTGACACTGGCCGAGGCATCGGGCGTTCCGATCATCGCCTTCAACGTGCGCGCCAACAAAGAAGCGCGCGAGGCGGCCGAACGTGCCGGCATCGAGATCCGCTATTACAACATCATCTACGATCTCGTTGACGACGTTAAAAAGGCAATGTCCGGCCTGCTGCCACCGACGTTGCGAGAGACCATGTTGGGCAACGCGCAGATCCTGGAGATCTTCAAGGTGTCCAAAGTGGGCAACATTGCCGGCTGCAAGGTCACCGACGGAACGGTCGAACGCGGCGCCAATGTACGGCTGATCCGCGACAACGTCGTGATCCACGAAGGAAAACTATCGCAACTCAAGCGCTTCAAGGATGACGTGCGCGAAGTAGGCGCCGGCATGGAATGTGGCATGGCCTTCGAGAACTACCAGGACATGCGGCAAGGCGACGTAATCGAATGCTATCGGGTGGAGCAGATTCAACGCTCGCTGTGAGTCCAAATCTCAAGCGTGCGCGCTGATTTTTTCTCCGCCATTTCCACCGTCATGCCCGGACTTGTCCGGGCAACCCGATAAGGAGGGCACCGCTCGTGCCTTCCTGACCGAGATGACCGGGAGAGGCCCGGCCATGACAGACGCAATCTGGGTCAAGCCAATGCGACACAAACATCATCGCGACTCTGCGCCCGGAGGCTCGCAACGCCAACTGCGCGTCGGCGAACTCGTGCGGCACGCGCTCGCCGAGATGCTGACCCGCGGTGACGTGCACGATCCGGTCATCGAAGCGCACATGATCACGATTCCCGAAGTGCGGGTCACCCCCGACCTGCGCCTGGCCACGATTTACGTGATGCCGATGGGTGGCCGCGACACCGAAGACGTGCTGGCCGCCTTCGAACGCCACAAGAAATATCTGCGCGCGGAAATCGCACGCCGCATCAACCTGAAATTCGCACCCGACATCCGATTTCGTATCGACGATCGCTTCGCCGAGGCCGAGCGCATCGACAAACTGCTGCGCTCGCCGGATGTAAAGCGCGACCTGAGCAATAGCGAGGACAGCGAGTGAACGAAGAAGCTTTGAAAAATCTGGTTCGTCCGGTTGCAAGCGAGCCCGCAGGAACGCCTTTGCCCATCTATCGAAGCGAGGGCAGAGAACGGCCGAAACAGAGGAAGCGTGACAAGCACGACGTGCACGGCTGGGTCATTCTCGACAAGCCGGTCGGCATGACCTCGACTCACGCCGTGAGCGTCGTGAAACGCCTGTTCAAGGCGAAGCGCGCAGGCCATGCCGGCACCCTCGATCCGCTCGCTTCCGGCGCTTTGCCGATCGCGCTCGGCGAAGCGACCAAGACCGTCCCCTTCGTCATGGATGGTCGCAAGCTCTATCGCTTCACGGTGCGCTGGGGTGAAGAGCGCGACACCGACGATGCCGAGGGCCGCGTGATCGCGTGCAGCGACAACAGACCCTCAGCCGAGGCTGTACGGTCGCTCTTGCCGTCCTTTACCGGCCGCATCGAGCAGGTGCCGCCACGCTATTCAGCGATCAAGATCGAAGGCGAGCGCGCTTACGACCTCGCGCGCGACGGCGAAACTGTAGAGCTGGCCGCGCGCCCGGTGGACATCGGCCGCCTGGAGCTGGTCAACACGCCTGATCCCGACCACGTGGTGCTCGAGGCCGAATGCGGGAAAGGTACCTATGTGCGCTCGCTTGCGCGCGATCTTGGTCGCGCTTTGGGCTGTTTTGGCCATGTCAGCGCCTTGCGTCGGGCCGCCGTCGGCCCATTTGACGAAGAAACCATGATTTTGCTGGAACAATTGGAGGCTCTATGCCATAGAGCCGCGTCCGGCGAGGCGAGCCTCGCGGATGCTCTAATGCCCGTTGAGACCGCGCTGGACGACATCCCGGCGCTGGCCGTCAGCGGAGCAGACGCGGCAAGGCTTCAACGAGGTCAGGCCGTTTTGTTGCGCGGACGGGACGCACCCAATTTCCGCGGCACTGTCTATGTCACGGTATCGGGCCGATTATTGGCCTTGGCCGAACTGGATCGTGGCGAAATCGTCCCCAAGCGCGTCTTTAACCTCGCCGGCCTGATGGGCAGAGCCGCGCGTAAGAAAGGATGACCGATGTCGGTGACCACCGGCCGCAAGGCCGAAGTAATCAAGACGTATGCCAAGAAGCCCGGAGATACCGGATCGCCGGAAGTACAAGTGGCGATCCTGTCCGAGCGCATCAATAATCTGACTGACCATTTCAAGGCTCACGTCAAAGACAACCATTCCCGTCGCGGACTGCTCAAGATGGTGGGCCAACGCCGCCAACTGCTCGACTATCTGCGTCGGACGAACGAAGCGAGCTACAAGAGCTTGATCGAAAAGCTCGGTATCCGCCGATGATTTGTTTCGCGCAGGGCCTATGAGCCCGGCGCGTTTCGCAGAGCAACGCGTGAACGCGTTCGCTCGATTGAGCCGGCAGCGATAGGCGCGGCCGGCAATTTGGCAAGAGCCGATAAGAATCGCTCTTGCGACAAAGCAAGGTTCGAAACGCCATGGCAGGATCGCCAGACGCTGTTGCTCTCCGCACTGCGGTGACACGCGACAGCTTCTCGCCGTCTTGCTCATGGCTTTCGGGGCTCGCTGAAAACCATGAGAGAAAAATACAATGTTCGATATGCATCGAGTTGAACTCGATTGGGGTGGGCGCAAGCTAACCCTCGAGACCGGCAGGGTCGCGCGTCAGGCCGATGGCGCCGTGCTGGCTACTTACGGCGAAACGACCGTGCTCGCCGCCGTCGTCGCGGCAAAGCAGCCGAAGGAAGGCATCGATTTCCTGCCGCTCACCGTCAACTACACCGAAAAATATTATGCTGCGGGCCGAATTCCCGGAGGCTACTTCAAGCGTGAGCGCGGACCGACCGAAAAGGACACGCTGACCTCACGTCTGATCGACCGTCCGATCCGCCCGTTGTTCGCCGATGGATGGCGCTGCGACACGCAAGTGACCGTCACCGTGTTGTCGCACGATATGGAAAACGATCCTGACATCGTTGCGATGGTTGCTGCGTCGGCGGCTTTGACGCTTTCCGGTGCCCCGTTCATGGGTCCGATCGGCGGCGCCCGCGTCGGCTTCATCAACAACGAGTACGTACTAAATCCTTCGCTCGACGAGATGCCGGAAAGCCAACTCGACCTCGTCATCGCCGGCACACAAGATGCGGTGATGATGGTGGAGTCTGAAGCCAAAGAATTGTCCGAGGAGATCATGCTCGGCGCGGTGATGTTCGGACACCGGCACTTGCAGCCTGTGATCGAAGCCATCATCAAGCTCGCTGAAAAGGCGGCGAAAGAGCCGCGCGAACTGGTTGTTCCCGACAACAAGGCGCTGGAGAAGGAAATCCTCGGGCTCGCCGAGAAAGAGCTACGCGCCGCCTATTCGATCGTGCGCAAGCAGGACCGCCAAGACGCGGTCGCCGCCGTGAAGGAAAAGGTCATGGCGCACTTTTTCCCGGAGGGCGGTGAACCGCAGCACGACAAGCAAGCCGTCGCTGGTATGTTCAAAGAACTCGAAGCCAAGATCGTGCGTTGGAATATTCTCGACACCAACAAGCGCATCGACGGCCGTGACCTGAAAACCGTGCGTCCGATCGTGGCCGAAGTCGGCGTGCTACCGCGCACCCATGGTTCGGCGCTGTTCACCCGCGGCGAAACTCAAGCGCTGGTGGTGGCAACACTTGGCACTGCAGAGGACGAGCAGTTCATCGACGCGCTGCAGGGCACTTACAAAGAGACCTTCCTGCTGCACTACAACTTCCCGCCCTACTCCGTCGGCGAAACCGGACGCATGGGTGCGCCTGGTCGCCGCGAGATCGGCCACGGCAAGCTCGCCTGGCGCGCAATTCATCCCATGCTGCCGACACCGGCCGAGTTCCCCTACACAATTCGAGTGGTATCGGAAATCACGGAGTCGAATGGCTCTTCGTCGATGGCATCTGTCTGTGGCTCCTCGCTGGCACTGATGGATGCTGGCGTGCCGCTCAAGCGGCCGACGGCCGGCATCGCCATGGGCCTCATTCTCGAGGACAAGCGTTTCGCCGTGCTATCCGACATCCTTGGCGACGAAGACCATCTCGGCGACATGGATTTCAAGGTGGCCGGCACCGATCAAGGTGTCACATCGTTGCAAATGGACATCAAGATCGCCGGCATCACCGAGGAGATCATGAAGGTCGCGCTCGCACAGGCGAAGGACGGCCGCATGCACATTCTCGGCGAGATGGGCAAGGCCCTCACTGCGGCGCGCGCAGAACTCGGCGAGCATGCTCCGCGCATCGAAATGTTCAAGATCCCGACCGACAAGATCCGCGAAGTAATCGGTACGGGCGGCAAGGTGATCCGCGAGATCGTCGAAAAGACGGGTGCCAAGATCAACATCGAGGACGACGGTTCCGTCAAGGTCGCCTCCGCCAATGGCAACTCGATCAAGGCGGCGATCAACTGGATCAAGTCGATCGCTTCCGATCCGGAAGTCGGCCACATTTACGAAGGCACGGTAGTGAAGGTCATGGACTTCGGCGCCTTCGTGAACTTCTTCGGCGCCAAGGACGGGCTGGTGCACATCAGCCAGCTTGCGTCGCGCCGGGTGAACAAGGTCAGCGATGTCGTCAAGGAAGGCGACAAGGTGAAAGTGAAGCTCCTCGGCGTGGACGAGCGCGGCAAAGTGCGCTTGTCCATGAAGGTAGTGGATCAGGCCACCGGTGAGGACATCGAAGGCAAGCAGGGCGGTGACCAGCCGCAGGCCGCGCAAGGCGGCGCCGCGGAATAACGCTGCGCGACACATCTTCGAAGAAGGGCGGCGCAAGGCCGCCCTTCTTTATTTTGCCTTGCGTGAGGGTCTTTGGCGGAGGTCGCCGGCAAGCGCCTGGCTGACAATCTGGCCCAGGGCCGCGAAATCATTCTTTCGCGGCGATGTGCGCCGCCATGCCAACCCGACCGTGCGTACGGGTTCGGGTTCGACAAATCGCATCAGCTTGACACGATCATCGCGCGCCTCGACCCCCACCGCGACTTCGGGGACGAGTGTCACACCGTAACCGTTCGCCACCATCTGCATCACTGTTGCAAGCGACGTCGCGCCGAGGCCCGCCGGCGCCTCGCGTTGCCTGGTACTGCAAAGCGCCAATGCCTGATCGCGCAGGCAGTGTCCTTCTTCGAGAAGAATGAGGCGGCGTTGGTCGACATCGGCAATGCCGACCCTTCCGCGCGACTGTCTTTCATCGGTGGCGGGCACCGCCAGCAGGAACGCGTCGTCGAACAGGCGCAGGGTCTCGAGGTCGGCGTCTTCGATCGGCAGTGCGAGCATCACGCAATCGAGCTCGCCGCGAAGCAACTCCTCGACCAGCACTTTGGTTTGCGTTTCACGTACTTCGATCCGCAGCCGCGGATATTTCGCCTGCAGCCGCGGCAACACGCGCGGCAGAACATAAGGCGCCAGTGTCGGGATAATGCCGAGCTTCAATGATCCGTCGAGCACCTCGCGATGGCGCGCGAAATCGACGAGATCGCGCGTCGCGGCCAGGATCTGCTCGGCACGCTGCGCTACATCGAGACCGGTGTCGGTCAGCACCACCTCGCCCGGCCGCCGTTCGACCAATTCAGCGTCGATCTCGCGCTCAAGTTCACGGATCTGCATCGACAAGGCCGGCTGGGTCACCGCGCATTCCGCGGCCGCCCGGCCAAAATGCCGGTGCCGGGCGAGAGACGCGAGATACCGCAACTGACGCAACGTGATCATGCCGATAAGCTAATCTTATCGCATTGGCCAAGCAATACGATTAGACCTGATCGACCAACGTCGCCTAAATGACGCACTAAGGGCTGATACCAAAACAATTACAGCACGCGATCGGAGAGAAACATGGACGCAAAAACCGATGACAAAAGCGCCGGCAAGTGCCCTTTCACAGGCACGCGCGGCCACGCAAACCGCGACTGGTGGCCGGATGCCTTGAACATCGAGATGCTTCACAAGAACTCCGAGCTGTCCGACCCGATGGGTAAGGACTTCGACTACGCCAAGGAGTTCAAAAGTCTCGATCTGAAAGGCGTCATCAAGGACCTGCGCGCCCTGATGACTGATTCACAGAAGTGGTGGCCGGCCGACTTCGGCCACTACGGCGGGTTGATGATCCGCCTGGCGTGGCACAGCGCGGGCACATACCGCATCACCGACGGTCGCGGCGGCGCTGGTGCCGGACAGCAGCGCTTCGCGCCGCTCAACTCATGGCCGGACAACGCGAACCTCGACAAGGGACGCCGCTTGCTGTGGCCGATCAAACAGAAATACGGCCGGAAAATTTCCTGGGCGGATCTGATGATTCTCGCCGGCAACGTCGCGCTGGAGTCGATGAACTTCAAGACGTTCGGATTCGCCGGCGGGCGCGCCGACGTGTGGGAGCCGGAAGAACTGTTCTGGGGTCCCGAGGGAACGTGGCTTGGCGACGAACGCTACAGCGGCGAACGTCAGCTCGCAGAGCCGCTCGGTGCTGTGCAGATGGGCCTGATCTACGTCAACCCGGAAGGACCCAATGGCAATCCTGACCCGGTCGCGGCGGCCAAAGACATCCGCGAGACGTTCTTCCGCATGGCAATGAACGACGAAGAGACGGTCGCGCTGATTGCCGGTGGCCACAGCTTCGGAAAGACGCACGGCGCGGGCGACCCCTCGCTGGTCGGCGCGGCGCCGGAAAGCGGCGCGCTCGAGGACCAGGGGCTGGGCTGGAAAAGTACGCACGGCACCGGCATCGGTGGAGACGCCATCACCGGCGGTCCTGAAGTAACTTGGACACAGACGCCAACGAAGTGGAGCAACCTCTTCTTCAAGAACCTGTTCGAAAACGAATGGGAGCTGACGAAGAGCCCGGCCGGCGCAAAACAATGGAAGGCGAAAGGCGCAGAGGAAACGATCCCTGACGCCTTCAACAAGTCGAAAAAGCACGTGCCGACGATGCTGACCACGGACCTCTCACTGCGGTTCGATCCGGCCTACGAGAAAATTTCACGGCGCTTCTTCGAGCATCCGGAAGAATTTGCAGACGCGTTTGCGCGCGCCTGGTTCAAACTCACGCACCGCGACATGGGTCCTCGTGCGCGCTACCTCGGCCCGCTCGTGCCGAAGGAGACACTCGTTTGGCAGGACCCGATTCCATCGGTCAATCACCGGCTGATCGGAGAGAAGGACATCGCGGCGCTGAAAAAGAAGATCCTCGCCTCCGGGCTTTCGGTGTCGCAGCTTGTCTCGGCTGCCTGGGCGTCGGCGTCGACGTTCCGCGGCTCCGACAAGCGTGGCGGCGCAAACGGCGCGCGTATCCGTCTCGCGCCGCAGAAGGATTGGGACGTCAATCAGCCAGCTCAACTGGCAAAGGTCCTTGAGAAGCTCGAAGCGATCCAGAAGAAGTTCGGCAAGAAGGTTTCGCTTGCCGACCTGATTGTTCTTGGCGGCTGCGCCGCGATCGAGAAAGCGGCAAAGGACGCCGGCTACAAGATAAAGGTCCCCTTCACGCCGGGTCGCATGGACGCTTCGCAAGAGCAAACCGACGTCGACTCCTTCGCTCCTCTCGAGCCGCGTGCCGATGGCTTCCGCAACTACGTCGGCGGCAGGCGTCAATTCATGGGGCCAGAGGAGGCATTGGTAGACCGGGCGCAGTTGCTGCGGCTGACCGCACCCGAGATGACCGTTCTAATCGGTGGCCTGCGCGTGCTCGGCGCGAACACGGGCGGGTCAAAGCACGGGGTCTTCACCAAGAAGCCTGGAAAACTGACGAACGATTTCTTCGTCAATCTGCTCGACATGAGCACGCAATGGCAGCCGGCCGGCGACAACGTGTACGAGGGAAGGGACCGCGAGACGAACGCGGTCAAGTGGACCGGCACGCGTGTCGACCTGATCTTCGGATCGCACTCGCAGCTCCGCGCATTCGCCGAAGTCTATGCGGGCGCGGACGCGAAAGAAAAGTTCGTGAAGGACTTCGTGACTGCGTGGACCAAGGTGATGAACGCCGATCGCTTCGACCTCCACTCACAGCGGAAAGCCGCGTAGCCGTCACGCCAAATCACGAATGAAACGGCCGAGCGAAAGCTCGGCCGTTTTTATTGTTCGCCGTTGCCGTTTGCACCGGACGCCTTCAGCGCGTCGGGTTGCGGCATGGCGATGACGTTGTAGCCGGAATCAACGAAGTGAATTTCACCGGTGACGCCGGTCGACAGATCGGACAGGAGATACAAACCGGCGCCGCCCAGTTCCTCCAACGTGACGCCACGGCCAAGCGGCGAATGCTTCTGCTGGAAAGCGAACATGTAACGCGCGTCGGTGATGCCGGCGCCGGCGAGCGTACGGATCGGTCCGGCAGAGATCGCATTGACCCGGATCTTCTGCGCGCCGAAATCGACGGCGAGGTACCGCACCGAAGCTTCCAGCGCAGCTTTCGCCACGCCCATTACGTTGTAGTTCGGCATGGCACGCAGGCCGCCGTTATAGGTTAGCGTGATCATGGCGCCGCCATTTGGCATCAGCGCTGCGGCGCGCTTGGCTGCCTCCGTAAACGCGTAGCAGGAGATCACCATTGTGCGGATGAAATTTTCACGCGTGGAATCGGCGTAACGGCCCTTCAGTTCGTTCTTGTCGGAGAAAGCGATGGCATGCACGAGAAAATCCATCGTACCCCATTGCTTTCGGATGCTCTCGAACACCGCATCGACGGAGGCAATGTCCTCGACGTCACAGGGCAATATCATGGACGAGCCGGTCTGTTCGGCAAGCGGTTTCACGCGTTTGGCAAGCGCGTCACCTTGATAGGTGAAGGCCAGTTCAGCGCCGTACGCCGCCAACATCTGCGCAACGCCCCAGGCGATGGAATGGTCGTTGGCAACACCCATGACAAGGCCACGCTTTCCCTGCATCAAACTGCCGCGCGGGGCGATGTGCTCACTTGCCATGGACGTCGGCCTACTCGGAACGGAATGAAGATCTGAAGGGGAAATGGGCTTGTTCATGTGCTGCTCCCGCTCGAATCGGCTGGCGCGTCGCAAGCCCGTCTATGGCTTCGACACGACAATGCGATGACGAGAGAGAGCGAACTGCTGCCCGGAAAATCTCAGAGGAAATTGTCATGCATCAAGCCGTTTGAAAACAACCGACGCATTGGTGCCACCGAACCCGAACGAGTTCGACAACACGCAACTCAGCTTCACATTATCCTGACGCTCACGCACAATCGGTATGTCCGCGAAGGCCGGATCGAGATTCTCGATGTTGGCGCTCTCGCAGATGAAGCCGCTCTGCATCATCAGGAGCGAATAGATCGCTTCCTGCACGCCGGTCGCGCCGAGTGAATGGCCGGTGAGTGATTTTGTCGCCGAAATTGGCGGGCACTTTGCACCGAATACCTCGCGGATAGCTTCGATCTCCTTGATGTCACCGATCGGCGTCGAGGTGGCGTGCGGATTGATGTAGTCGACCGGCGCTTTCACGTTCTCAAGCGCCATTTTCATGCAACGCGCCGCGCCCTCGCCGTTAGGCGCAACCATGTCGTAACCGTCCGACGTAGCGCCGTAACCGGCGACTTCGCCGTAGATCTTCGCGCCGCGGGCTTTGGCGTGCTCGAGCTCTTCCAGCACCAGCACGCCGGCACCACCGGCGATGACAAACCCGTCGCGATCCTTGTCGTAGGCGCGCGAAGCCTTCTGCGGCGTGTCGTTGTATTTCGAGGACATCGCTCCCATCGCGTCGAACAGCACGGAGAGCGACCAGTCGAGTTCTTCGCACCCGCCGGCAAAAATCAGGTCCTGCTTGCCCCATTGAATAAGCTCAGCCGCGTTGCCGATGCAGTGGTTCGATGTCGCGCAAGCCGAGGAGATCGAATAGTTCACGCCTTTGATCTTGAACCAGGTCGCGAGTGTCGCCGAAGCCGTCGACGACATCGCCTTCGGCACCGCGAAGGGACCGACGCGCTTGGGTCCCTTGTTGCGCGCGGTGTCGGCGGCATCGATGATGGCGCGGCAGGAAGGCCCGCCCGAGCCCATCACGATGCCGGTTCGCGCATTTGAAATGTCTTTTTCCTCGACGCCAGAATCACGGATCGCCTGCTCCATCGCCACGTGATTCCACGCCGCACCGCCGCCGAGAAACCGCATCGCGCGGCGGTCGACCACTTCTTCGGGATCGAGCCGCGGCGCACCGTGCACCTGGCAGCGAAACCCAAGCTCCGCGTATTTTTCCGCCTTCACGATGCCGGACTTGGCCTCACGGAGGCTCGCCAGCACTTCCTGCGTATTGTTGCCGATGGATGAGACGATGCCCATTCCAGTGACGACGACTCGTCGCATAGCCGTATTACCCTTCAAGCTTTCGCCGCGGTTTATTGCTGATTGGGCCACAGATCGGCCTGCTGCGGTAATTCTGCAAGCCCCCTGCCGCTCTTAAGCGCCACTCGGCTGCAACGCTTCTTCCTGTTTGAACAGGCCAACCTTGAGATCGCTGGCGCGGTAGATCACGTTGCCATCTGCCGACAGCCAACCATCGCCAATACCAAGCACCAGTTTCGAGCGCATGACACGCTTGATGTCGATGCCGTAGATGACTTTTTTGACGGACGGTAATACCTGCCCGGAAAATTTCACTTCACCCAGACCAAGCGCCCTGCCCTTGCCCGGCGCGCCCAGCCAGCCGAGGAAAAACCCGACCAGTTGCCAGAGCGCATCCAGTCCGAGGCAGCCCGGCATGACCGGGTCGCCTTTGAAGTGGCAGAGGAAAAACCAAAGATCCGGTTTCACGTCGAGCTCGGCCCGGATCATTCCCTTCCCATGCTCACCACCGCCTTCGGTGATTTCGGCGATGCGGTCGAACATCAACATCGGCGGCAACGGCAACTGTGCGTTGCCGGCGCCGAAAAGTTCGCCGCGGCCGCAAGCGAGCAAATCTTCGTACTCGAAGCTATGCCGCCGCGTGTCCATGCGCGTTGAATCCTCACGTAGAGGGCTTGGCTGAGGTCCCATGCCCGCGTTGGTACCATACCAAGCCTAGCGGGCAAAGATGGCGGGACCGCGGGCCGCAGGCGGGTTTGCTGCGCAAAAACCCACGCCAAACCGGCTTTGCCGGTAGTTGCGAGGCGGTTGCATCGGATGGGTCAATTGCGTATATGTTGCAAATGAAACGGTTTTCGCCGGTCTCTGCATGGAGCCGGCATTTTGGGTATGAACGATAATGGCTCATACGCGTACCTTGGTAATCCCGAACGTGAAGGTCGGCGCTGAGCACCTGCCAGATCGGTCAGCCCTCACCGGTTGCCCTTGGCATGACGTGAAAGCCATGTTGCGTGAGGTTGGGTTGCGTCCAACCCGCCAGCGCATGGCGCTGGGCTGGATACTGTTCGGCAAGGGCGACCGGCATTTGACCGCCGAAATGCTCTACGAAGAAGCCACCCGCGCGAAAGTCCCGGTCTCGCTCGCAACGATCTACAACACTTTGCACCAGTTCACCGAAGTGGGACTCCTGCGACAAGTCGCGGTTGATGGCTCGAAGGCCTATTTCGACACCAATGTGACCGCTCATCATCACTTCTTCGTCGAAGGCGAAGATGAGGTGCTGGATATCCCGGACGCCGACGTCATCGTCGGCAAAACCCCGACACCACCGGAAGGCTTTGAAATCACACGCGTCGACGTGGTCGTGCGCCTGCGACGCAAGAGCTAATCGCGGATATCCTGAGGTTTTCGCGTTTCGTGCCCGGCCCTGCGCCGGGCATTTGTGTTTAGAGTGGACGCGCCTAGTCCACCTTCTCGTTCGGGTAGGCGCCCCAGAGCCGTTCCTGCCGGACAAACCCGTCAAAACCTTTACCGCTGAACTGACACCAGTTGCCGGAGCAGGACTTCAGCGCGCCGAGCACACCGGGTTGCAGGCGGGCCACTATCGAGGACTCGAGGTTTGCCTTTTCAAAGAGGGGAACCAGTTCGTCTTTGGTCTTGGGAACGACCGTCGCGGTCCGCTTGCCGGATAACAATGAATGGTAAACCCAGCCCTCGGCGCCCTCCCAGTCGCGGATGCGGCGCCAGTTCTCGAACTCCGCGGTGACCTCGACCGGCATGCCGGCGTGGGTATAGACCCAGCGCACATCCTGGTCCTTGTTGGGTCCCGAGCGTGCATTGACCCGATCGGATTTGAGGCTCACGAAACGCGGGATCGGCAGACCGCTGACCGAGCCGGTCGGCACATCATTGGCGGACCATGCTGGAACTGGCTCGAATCCGGGCATGAATCCGACCACGAATCCAACCATGCCGGCGGACAGCATGAAGGCGGTCAATGCGGTCCGAAAGCTTTGTGTTGTCACGGCCATCTGGTAGGAAAAACGAACGGGATTTCGCACGACGCACAGTGTCGGCGAGCACGGTTAATGAGGGCTGAATCGACACCCTCTGGCGCTGTCGGCGCCAGATACCGCGGTCTGAGGTAGATGGCGAAAAGCAGAAAGCCGCTGGTCATTGTTACACGCAAGCTGCCCGATCAGATCGAGCTGCGGATGCGGGAACTCTTTGACACCCGGCTCAACCCGGACGACAAGCCGATGACGCAGGCGCAGCTCGCCGAAGCTGTGAAAAACGCCGACGTGCTGGTGCCTACCGTCACCGATCGCATCGATGCTTCGGTGCTCAGCAAATCCGGTGACCAACTCAAACTCATCGCCAATTTCGGCAACGGCGTCGACAATATAGATGTCGCAACAGCCGTGCAGCGCGGGATTACCGTCACCAACACGCCCGGTGTCCTCACGGAGGATACCGCCGACATGACCATGGCGCTGATTCTGGCCGTGCCGCGCCGGCTGGTGGAAGGCTCGCACGTGCTGACCACCGACAAGGACTGGACCGGCTGGTCGCCGACCTGGATGCTCGGTCATCGCATCTGGGGCAAACGGCTCGGCATCATCGGAATGGGCCGCATCGGACAGGCCGTTGCCCGGCGCGCGAAGGCGTTCGGCCTGCAGATCCACTATCACAATCGTCGGCGCGTGGCGCCGAAGATCGAGGGAGAGGTCGACGCCACCTACTGGGAAAGCCTCGATCAGATGCTCGCACGCATGGACATCGTGTCGGTCAATTGTCCGCACACTCCTGCGACCTACCATCTGCTTTCGGCGCGCCGTTTGAAAATGCTTCGGCCCGAGGCTTACATCGTCAACACATCGCGCGGCGAGGTGATCGATGAAAACGCGCTCGCGCGTTTGATCGAGTCCGGCGAGATCGCCGGCGCCGGCCTGGACGTGTTCGAGCACGAGCCGGCGGTCAATCCGAAGCTGGTCAAGCTTGCGCGCGCCGGAAAGGTTGTCTTGCTCCCGCACACGGGCTCGGCGACGATCGAAGGCCGCGTCGACATGGGCGAGAAAGTCATCATCAACATCAAGACTTTCATGGACGGACACCGCCCGCCCGATCGCGTCCTGCCGTCAATGCTATAGGACGAGCGCCACGTTACTTGTGGCTCGACAGGTCCCTGATCGTCGGTGTTTTGCCCGACAACGGATTGGCCGGATCCCAAGCGTAACTCAGCGTCTCGAAACGCATCGATCGGGCATCAACCATCAGAAGGCGGCCGACGAGACCTTCGCCGAAGCCGACAATCTCGCGGATCACCTCAAGCGCCATCAACGAACCAAGCACGCCAGGCAACGCGCCGAGGATTCCAGCTTCGGCGCACGCCGGTACGGTGCCCGCCGGCGGCGGCTCCGGAAACAGACAGCGATAAGTTGGATTGCGGGTTCCGTCGGCGCGCGTTTCGTGCGCGCGGATCGACGTCAACGTACCATCGAAGGTGCCGACCGCCGCAGTGACAAGCGGCTTCCTCGCGAAATAGCAGGCGTCGGAAACGAGGTAACGGGTGGCGAAATTATCGGAACCGTCCGCCACGATGTCGTATCGCGATATCAGATCGATTGCGTTCGCGGCGACCAGCCGCAAATGGTGTGTCTCGACATTGACCAGCGGATTGAGTCCTTTCACCGTGTCAGCGGAGGCTTCGACCTTGGGCCTGCCAATGTCGGCCGTTGCGAAAATGATCTGGCGCTGCAGGTTCGACAGCGACACGTCGTCGTCGTCGACGACGCCGACCGTGCCGACACCGGCGGCCGCCAAATAAAGCAATACCGGCGCACCCAACCCGCCGGCGCCGACAACCAGCACGCGGGCGGCCTTCAGTTTCGCCTGTCCCGGACCTCCCACTTCGCGCAGGACGATGTGACGGGCATACCGTTCGAGTTCTTCGGTTCCAAGCATCGTGGTTAACCTAGCGATGATCAGAACGCGTTGAAACCGGCATTTCCGGCGCGCATTAAGCATGCGCGAAAAAGGCTGTGCGTATGCGTGCGTCGTGCGCGCGCCCAAGTCTTGCACCACCCCCTCCATCCGTTAAGGTGGCCGCGAATCAGTGGATAATGCGACACGATGCGTCTAGCTGGCTCGACGGTGATGCTCGCGCTTCTGCTCGGTGCCGCTCCGGCGCTGACGCAGGAATCGCCCGGCATTTTGCCAACGCCAGCGCAGTCCGAGGCGAAGGCGGCTCGCGCGCAAGTGGGTAAGCATGCGCTACGACGCAAAGCTGCGCCGCACATCGCCGCGCCTGAAACCGTCTCCGCAAAAACGGTCACGCCGGAGCCCGCGCCTGTAAGGTCGGAGCCGGCGATCGCAGAGTCAGCGGAGGTTTCGCCCGGTGACCGCCTGAAGATTCAATCGGCCCTGCTCTGGTCAGGCGACTATACGGGATCGCTCGGCGGCGAAGACCCCTTTCTCTCCGCCATCAAGAATTACCAGAAACGCGCCAAGTCCAAGATCACTGGAATTCTCTCGGCGTCCGAACGCACGAACCTCCTCGCGGCTGCAAAATCTCACGAAGATGAATTTGGCTGGACAATCGTAACCGACCCATCGACCGGCGCGCGTTTGGGCCTTCCGGCCAAACTGGTGCCGCAGGTGCGCGACGCCGCGCGAGGGACGCGCTGGTCGGCCGCGCACGGTGAAGTGCAGGTCGAAACGTTTCGCATACCGGAATCCGAGATCAAACTCGCAGCCTTGTTCGAGCAGCAGAAGAAAGAGCCGGCCAACCGTAAGGTCGAGGCCAGCGCGCTACGCGACGACGGCTTCACCATCAGCGGCATGCAGGGCCTGAAGAGATTTTCCGTACGCGCGCAGCGCCGCGACGGAGAGATACGGGGCCTCATTCTGCTTTTCGATCAGATGATGGAAACGATTGTCGCCGGAGTGTCGCCGGCGATTGTGAGCGCTTTCTCGCCATTCCCCGAGCGCAGCATGCCGTTCGCCGCAATGGCGAAGCCGGTTGAGTATGGAAATGGACTAGTCGTCAGCAGTAGCGGCCACATCGTGACCGACCGCAGCCTAGCAAGCGGATGTCAGGTGATTGTCGCCGCGGGTCTGGGCGACGCCGACCGGATCGCCGAGGATGTCGACAGCGGGCTCGCTCTGCTGCGCGTGTACGGCGCGCGCGACCTCACACCGCTCACACTGGCACCCGATGCGTCAAAGAAAGGCGACATCACTTTGGTAGGGATTCCCGATCCGAAGGAGCAAAACGGCGCAAAGAAGTTGACTGAGATCAAGGCGCGCCTGGGGATCGGCAACGCAATCGAATTGCGCCAATCTGTGCCAATGGCGGGCTTCTCAGGCGCCGCCGCACTCGATGCGCAAGGTCAGGTCCTCGGCTTGATGGAAATGCGGAATTTTGTTCTGGCCAGCATTGAGCCGGCTGCACCACCGGTGCGGCTCATCGCCGCCGACACCATCCGAAATTTTCTCGTCGCACACAATGTTGTGCCGGCCCAGCAGGCCGGTGACGCAAGGGCGTCGGTGGTGCGAATTATCTGCGTGCGGAAATAATCACTTATTCTTCCATTTCGGCGCGCGCTTCTCCACGAAGGCCTTCATTCCTTCCTTCTGATCTTCCGTCGCGAACAGTGAATGGAAGATGCGACGCTCGAACGTTATGCCCTCCGAAAGACCGCTTTCGAATGCGCGATTGATCGCTTCCTTGCCCGCCAGTACCGATGGCAGCGACATATTGGCAATCGTCTCGGCGACTTTCATGGCCTCATCCATCAGGCTGGCAGCCGGAACGACACGCGCAACGAGACCAGATCTCTCTGCTTCGACGGCGTCCATCATGCGGCCGGTCAGGATCAGGTCCATCGCTTTCGCCTTGCCCACCGCGCGGGCGAGCCGCTGTGTGCCGCCAATGCCCGGGATGACACCGAGCTTGATCTCGGGCTGGCCGAACTTGGCCGTATCCGCGGCGATGATGATGTCGGCTTGCATCGCGAGCTCGCAGCCGCCGCCGAGCGCAAAACCGGCCACGGCCGCGACGACGGGCTTGCGCGCTTCCGCAATCGCATTCCAGTTCGAAACAAAATCCCCGAGATAGGCTTCGATAAAGGGTTTGTCGGCCATTTCCTTGATGTCGGCACCGGCGGCAAAGGCCTTCTCATTCCCGGTGACCAAAATACAGCCGACCTTGTCGTCGGCGTCGAAAGCCTCGACCGCGTGGGTAAGCTCATCGATCAGAAGTCTTGTTAAGCGCATTCAGGGCCTGCGGGCGATTGAGCCGGATGACTCCGACCCGGCCTTTCGTTTCGACGACAATATTCTGATAGCTCATGACAAGATCCTGACTCAGTCGAGTTTTGCGCCGGAGCGGTGCACCACGTCGGCCCACTTAGCAGAATCCGCCTTGATCGTTGCCGCAAACTCTTCCGGCGTTCCGCCGGCCGGCTCGTCACCGATCGTGGCAAATTTTTCCTTGAAGGCTCCTGACGTAAGCGCCTTGTTGATCGCGCCGTTGAGCTTGTCAACGATCGGCCGCGGTACACCGGCCGGTGCGATTACGCCCGTCCAGGTCGGCGCCAGATATCCCGGAACGCCCGCTTCGGCAATCGTCGGCAGTTCGGGAAAAGCTGGCGAGCGCGCGGCGCCGCTCACGCCGAGCGCACGCACTTTCTCGTCGCGAGCATACGGCGCAATCGACTGCAGGCTTTCGAACATCAGATCGACATGACCGGCAATCAGATCGGTGATAGCCGGCGCACCGCCGCGGTACGGCACGTGCACGATGTCTGTGCCGGTCATCCACTTGAACAATTCTCCGCCGACGTGGCCCGGCGAGCCGTTGCTGGATGATGCATTGGTCAATTTGCCGGGATTCTTCTTGGCGTAGTCGATCAGTTCCTTCACCGAATGAACCGGGAGTTTCGGCGAAACCGCGAGCAGCAGGTGGCCGCGTGCAATCATTGCGATCGGCTGAAAGTCGCGCTCGATGTCGTAGGGCAGCTTCGTTACCATGTGGCGGGTGATCGCGAGCGCGCCGATCGGACCCATGCCGATGGTGTAGCCGTCAGGCGGTGACTTCGCGACCAGGTCAAGACCGATTGTGAGGGCGCCGCCCGGGCGATTGTCGACGATGAGCTGCTGACCCAGTTCCTTGGACAGCTCAGCGGCAAGGATACGGGCGACGGTATCGGTCGCGCTTCCCGCGGCCTGCGGAACGATGAAACGGATCGGATGATCGGGGAATTCGGCCGCGCCGGCTGCGGTCAATGCGGCGGCCAGCACGAGTGCAATCAGGCCAGGCTTGCGCATGTCATTCCCCAAAGGACTTGCAGCATAGCGTGGCCTACTTCTGGCACGATGGGCAATAGAAGGTCGAACGGCCGCCCTGCACGATCCGTTTGATCTTGCCTTTGCAGGAAGGGCAAGGCTGGCCTTCGCGGTCATAGACCTGGAAATTATGCTGGAAGTCGCCGAGCGAGCCGTCGGCGCGACGATGATCGCGCAGCGACGAGCCCCCGGCTTCGATCGCATCCCTAAGCACGGCCTTGATGGCATCGACGAGTTTTTCGGCGCGCTCGTTCGACTTGCCGTTACGGTCGGCAATCGTTGAGGCAATTCGCTTGGGTGAGAGCCGCGCGCGGAACAATGCCTCGCAGACATAGATGTTGCCGAGACCGGCGACGACGCGCTGGTCGCTCAGCGCCGCCTTGAGCGACGTCTTTTTGCCAGCGCAGGCCTTAGCCAGCATCGCCGCGTCGAATTCATTTCCCAGTGGTTCCGGTCCGAGCGAGCGGAGCAACGGCTCGTCTTCTAGCCTGGCGCGGGAGACAAGTTTCATCGAACCGAATCGGCGCGGATCGTTGAATGTGACGGTCGCGCCATTGGACATGTGAAAGATTACATGGTCATGCGCGGTGCTCTTGGAGCGCTCGTGATAATAAGTGCCGGGCGCGCTGTCCTTGCCGACGCGGAACGAGCCCGACATCCCAAGATGCATCAGCAGCACGTCGCCGGACGACAGATCAGCGAGGAGATATTTCGCCCGCCGGCCCAGTCCCTGCACGGTCTTCCCGTTCAGCTTCTGGGCAAATCCCTTCGGTAGTGGCCAGCGCAGATCGCCCCGCCGGACCTCGACTTTGGCAAAGCGCTCGCCTTCCATGACGGGCGCCAGTCCTCGGCGGACCGTCTCGACCTCGGGCAATTCGGGCATGATTAACCGCTCCCAAGCTGACACATAGCGCCCCTCGGCCGCCCGCGCTATGGTCCTGCCCGCAAAGGACTAATTGGCATGGCCCAACGCGGCGAAGAGACCCATTTCGGCTACGAAAGCGTGCGGCTCGAGGACAAGCAGGGCCGGGTCGACGGCGTCTTTCATTCGGTCGCCCGCCGCTACGACCTGATGAACGACCTGATGTCGGGCGGGCTGCACCGCGCGTGGAAGGACGCGCTTGTGACGGCGGTGAACCCGCCGAAGAACGAGCGGGCGTTTGCGCTGCTCGATCTCGCCGGCGGCACCGGCGATGTGGCGTTCCGGGTCGTGGACGCGGGCGGCCCGGGCACGCGCGTCACCGTTTGCGACATCAACGCCGACATGCTCGAGGTCGGCCGCGAGCGCGCTTCGCAGCGCGGGCTCGATGGCGTCGTTGTCTTCGAAGAAGGCAATGCCGAGGGACTCCCCTATCCCGACCGCAGCTTCGACTGTGTGACCATTGCGTTCGGTATCCGCAACGTGCCGCGTATCGAGCGTGCCCTGGAAGAAGCCTACCGTGTCCTCAGGATCGGTGGCCGATTTCTCTGCCTGGAATTTTCATCGGTCGACGTGCCGGGTCTCGACGCGCTCTATGAGCTTTATTCCTTCCAGCTGATCCCGCGGGTCGGCCAGGCGGTGACCGGCGATCGAGAAGCCTACCAGTATCTCGTCGAATCGATCCGCAAATTTCCCAAGCCGAAGGCTTTCGCTCACATGATCGAGGCCGCAGCATTTCGCCGCGTCTCGTTTACGCCGATGACCGGCGGCGTGGTCGCGCTCCACTCGGGCTGGCGATTGTGATCGCGGGAATTTCGCATCTTGTGCGTCTCGGCCGCGCCGGCTTTGTCTTCGCGCGCGAAGGCGTGTTTGCGCTGGTGGACACGCGGCCCTTGCCGATGCCTGCCAAGACTGCGATCGCCATTGCGCGCCTGTTGGAACGGCCGAGTACGAGAAGCGGTGGAAGCCGGCTTGCCGCCGCACTCACCACCCTTGGACCGACTTACGTCAAGCTCGGCCAGTTTCTCGCGACCAGACCCGATGTCGTCGGCACGACGATCGCCCGCGACCTGGAAAGCCTGCAGGACAAGATGGCGCCGTTCCCGCAAGGCGAAGCAGAAGCGGCCGTCGCCGCCGCGCTCGACAAACCCCTGTCAGTTGCTTATGCGAGTTTCGGCCCGGCCGTAGCTGCTGCCTCGATCGCACAGGTGCACCGCGCCGAAATTGAAATCGACGGCGCGCGCAAACCCGTTGCAGTCAAGGTGCTGCGACCTGGGATCGAGCGTCGTTTTAAGTCCGACCTTGACGCCTTTTTCTTTGCCGCGCGCAAGGCTGAGGCCTTCTCGGCGGAAGCCCGCCGGCTGCGCCTGATCGAAGTCGTCTCAACGCTCGCCCGTTCGGTGGCAATCGAAATGGACTTTCGCCTGGAAGCAGCGGCGGCTTCGGAGATAGCCGAGAACACGAAAGAAGATCCTGATTTTCGCGTGCCGACCGTCGACTGGGACCGTACCGCGCGCGAAGTCCTCACGCTTGAATGGATCGACGGCGTCCGCCTCAGCGATCATGGCGCGCTTGAAGCGAAAGGCTTCGACCTGCCCGCGCTCGGCCGCAAGGTCATTCAGAGTTTTCTGCGCCACGCGTTACGCGACGGTTTTTTCCACGCCGACATGCACCCCGGCAATCTGTTCGTCGATGACGATGAACGCCTGGTCGCAGTCGACTTTGGGATCATGGGACGACTAGGACCGAAAGAGCGGCGTTTCCTCGCCGAGATCCTGTTCGGCTTCATCACGCGCGACTATCACCGTACTGCGCAGGTGCATTTCGATGCGGGCTATGTACCTCGCCACCATTCGGTCGAGAGTTTCGCGCAAGCGATCCGCGCCATTGGCGAGCCAATTCACAATCGGACCGCCGAAGACATCTCGATGGCCAAGCTTCTCATGTTGCTGTTCGAGGTCACCGGTCTGTTTGATATGCGCACGCGCCCCGAGCTGCTGCTGCTGCAAAAGACCATGGTGGTCGTCGAGGGGGTCGCCCGTTCGTTTGATCCCAAGCTCGATATGTGGACGACAGCCGATCCGGTTGTGCGCGAGTGGATCGCCCGCAATCTCGGGCCGGCCGGCCGGCTCGAGGATGCGGTCGAAGGGGCCGGTGAAATCGGCCGTTTCCTTGGTCAGGTGCCGGGCCTGTTGACGCGGGCCGGCACGCTGCTCGACCAAGTCGACGAGATCACGCGCGATGGGCTGGTGCTGTCGCCGGACACCGTGGCGGCAATCGGCAAGGCCGAAGCGCGCCGCAATCGATGGACCGCGATCGCGCTGTGGGTCATAGCGGCGCTGCTGCTGTGGATCGTGTGGCTGATCGTGTGATCTCAACCAAGCCTCCAAATCGACCTAGACATGCCTACCTACTGGTTCGCTGCCCGCACAGGCCTGGAAACCTGTGGCTTCCGCTCCATCGGAAACAGGCCAAAATAGGGTTGCGCCTCTTCCAGGACCCGAGCGAACGAAGGCCGCGCCATCAGGCGTTCAAGGTAGTCGTGTGTTTTCGGGTGCTCGATGCCGAACGGCACAATAGTGTTTGCGAAGAACAGCGCTGGAGCTGCCGCGCAATCAGCCAGGGTAAAGGCCTCCCCCATCACCCAACCGATTGATGTCATCCGTTTTTCAATCATCGCGTAGGAGCGGCCGAGCTGAGCCACGGCTTGCTCCACGCCGAAGGGATCATTGCGGCCCGGGGGCCGCAATCGATCGCCCACGATTTTCTGCATGGGCTCGTGGACGTACAGATCATAGAAGCGGTCCCACATGCGCGTTTGCCAAGCGAGATCACCATCAGGGGGCACGAAGGGCGCACCGACGGGATAGTAGGCGTCTAGATATTCGATAATGATGGTCGACTCTGCGACCGTGCAG
Source organism: uncultured Alphaproteobacteria bacterium (assembly GCA_963831515.1). Classification (GTDB taxonomy): domain Bacteria; phylum Pseudomonadota; class Alphaproteobacteria; order Rhizobiales; family Xanthobacteraceae; genus Pseudolabrys. The sequence continues at coordinate 86,073 of CAWHQL010000013.1, forward strand.
TTGCGCGCCTCATCGCGCAGTACAGGAAATTTTGCCACCGGCCACAGCGCCCGGAGCTTCGCACTCGATTTCTCGTCTCCGAGATCGACAACGATCGGGTCAAACGCGACGTCGTGTTCGTAGAGTGCGATAAGCACCTTGTGGCAATATGACGCCAGCGGATGGAAATAGAACTTGAGAGTCATGTGGTCGTGCCTTCTCGTTCTTCAGGTGCGCCTTGCGCGCAGCAATACGATCTTGTTCGGTTGCATGCCGGACTTTCCAAGTTCGTTGCTTAGCGATGCGCCACCAGTTCCTGCAGCTTGTCGATGCTCTGGGTCCAGCCTGCCTCCATGCCTGCGAGCATTCTCGGCGCGAGAGGAACGAGGCCGACAGCATGTGTCTGCAAGGTAAGCGTGGTCTTGCCGCCCTCTTCGGAAAAGGTGACGGTTGTTTCGCCCTCAAGCAAATGGTTGCCATCGTTGTCGATCGCGATGCTGGTGAAGACCAGCCGTTCCGGCTCGACCACGGCAAGGAACACGCCTTTCATTGGATAGTCATTGCCGTCCGGTCCGCGCATCACGATGCGCAGGCTTCCGCCCCTGCAGACGTCGAGTTCGCAGACGGGAATGGTGAACCCCCGCGGGCCGAACCATTGCGCCATCATTTTCGAATCGGTCCACGCTTTCCACACCAGCGCTCGCGGCGCATCGAATACGCGCTTCAACGTGAGGCTTGCTTCTCCATAGGGAGCTGTCTTGGCGGCGGCTGTCATTTCGAACCCTCGTAAGCGCGCTCGATCTCCTCGAGGTCGAGTTTCTTCATTTTCAGGAACGCGTTCATGACGCGCTCGGATTTTCTGGAGTCTGGATCGGTCATCATCTTCGGTATGCTGGCGGGAACAACCTGCCACGAGACGCCGTACTTATCCTTGAGCCAGCCGCATGGTCCTTCTTCGCCTTCCTGGGTCAGCTTGCTCCAGAAGTAATCCACCTCGGCCTGCGTTTCGCAGCGCACCTGCAGCGAGATGGCTTCATTGAACTTGAAGTTCGGACCGCCGTTGAGCGCGGTGAAGGTTTGTCCCTCAATTTCGAATTCGACAACCATTACCGAGCCGGCCGGTTTGTGGTGAACCTCCCGCCCAGCTTCGGTGTAGCGGCTGATCTTGCCGAGCTTTGAGTCCTTGAAGACCGAGCAATAGAACTTTGCCGCTTCCTCGGCCTCGGTGTTGAACCAGAGACAAGGTGTAATCTTCTGCTTGGTGATCGCCATGATGTCCTCCGTTGTGCGCGGCTATTTTGATTCTGTGAGATAGTTTTCGAGTTTCTCGAGGGTGCCGCTCCAGCCCATGCGCATGCTGTCGCGTCCGGCCTCGAAGGTTTGCCGCTCTTCTTCTGTCGCGTTATGCGGTTCCCAACTGACCGTGAACTTGGTTTTGCCGCCTGGCAATTCCTCGAAGGTGAAGATCGAATGCATCTCGAGCGGCCATGATGTGTGGCCCGGATGGCGGGTGGTGCCGCCCTTATCGTCCGAAAACGAGTTGATGCAATCGATACGTTGCGGCGGGACGATTTCGCGATAGACGAACTTGCCCCACATCGGCGAACCGTCGGGCGCCGACATCCCGTAGAGATATGTCCCGCCGACGCGCAGATCCATTTTGGATCCAATCACTTTGAAGCCCTTGGGGCCCCACCACTGCTTCATGTGCTCCGGGTCGGTAAAGCACTTCCACACAAGGTCGCGTGGTGCATCGAGCACGCGCGAGATGACAAACGGGGCGGTTTTCGTGGTGGTCGCCATAGGCACTCCTACTCGTTGGCGTTTTCAACTATTGCTGCCGCTACTTCGGTTCGACGATGACCATCCAGTTCACGCCGAATTTGTCCTGAGTCATGCCGAAGCGCGGCGAGAAGAACGTCTTGTCCAGCGGCATGATGACTGTTCCGCCGTCGGACAACCCCTTGAAGAGCCGGTCGGCATCGGCTGCGTCCTTGGCATCGACCGACAGTGCGAAGCCATCGAACTTGGGGTTGCCGGTGTTTCGTCCGTCGGAAGCCATCACTCTTGTCTCGCCGATCTTGAGCGATGCGTGCATCACCTTGTTCTCGTTGCCCGGCGAGCACATCGCCTGTTCGGGGCTGTCCTTCCAGCGCATCAGCATGCCGACTTCAGCGCCGAGTGTTTTTTTGTAGAACTCGATCGCTTCATCGCAGCGACCGTCGAAGAACAAATAGGATTGCACTTGCATAACTCATTCTCCTCAGATGTGGTCAGGTTGACAAGTAGGTTGATATCAACCTATTATCAGGCATGTCAACCCGCAACGCGTTACCACTGGCCGCGACCCATCTGGTGCGTGACAATTGTTTGTGTCTCCACATCCAGCGTGCGGCGCGCGGATTGGCGCGACGTTTCGACGACGTGTTCCGTCCACTTGGTCTCACGCATGGCCAGTTTTCGTTGTTGATGTCGCTGAACCGGCCGGAGCCCCCGACGATCGGCAGCGTCGCGGCACTGCTTGCAATGGACCGCACCACGCTGACTGCGGCCCTCAAGCCCCTTGAACGCCGAAAATTGGTGAAGGTCTCGGTCGACGTCGAAGATAAACGCAGCCGGCGTCTTGCGATTACCGCCGCGGGGCGCGCCCTGCTCGCCAAGGCGTATCCACTGTGGACGCAGACCCATGCGGAAATCGAACGATCGATTCCGCGCGGAAGCGCAGATGACCTGCGCGAGGCGTTGCGATCGCTCGCCTGACATTGGTTGACGAGCATCTACGTGTGCTCCGTGACCAGCGCTGCCAGATAGTCGTCGAGCCGCGCCATTGTTTGCACGAGGCCCTTGTCGGCACCGTATTCGCGGATGACGCGTGTGCGCTCCTCGGCCGACGGGAACCTGCCATGCCAGGTCAACCGGGTCTCGCCATTGCCGAGATCCTCGAAGGTCACGGTTTGCGTGAAGGTAACCGGCTCGACATCCTCTGCGCCATCGTGGCGATAGACGATGCGCTCCGGCGCCAATATCTCGTCGAACGTGATGCGGTTCTGGTAGTCGCGCCCGTCCGGCCCATGCATGACGAAGCGCCAGACGCCGCCAGGGCGAAAGTCGAAGGCACGCGTCGTGGTGCGAAATCCATTCGGACCCCACCACTGCACCAGGTGCTTTGGATCGGTCCAGACCGAGAAGACCAGCGCGCGAGGCGCAGCGAGCACGCGCGTGCCGATGATCGAGAGCGGGTCGTGATCGAGGTCGATGCTATTTCTTGCCGCCACGTGGCTTCTCCCGTTTGCGTTGCTTGTTCGGATCGCGCGGTTTGTCCCCGGTGTCGTGCTCTTCTTTGTTCGCTTTGGTGCCTTTGCTCTCTTGCGCCTGAAGGACTCTCAGATAGTCGTCGAGTCGATCGAGACGCTCTTCCCAGAGCCGGCGATATTCCTCGAGCCAGTCATCGGCTTCCTTGAGCGCGCGCGCTTCGATGCGGCACGGACGCATCTGTGCGTCGCGCGTGCGCGTGATCAGGCCTGCGCGCTCGAGAACCTTCAGGTGCTTGGAAACTGCCGGCAGACTCATGTCGAACGGCTCGGCGAGTTTCAGCACCGAGGTTTCGCCGAGTGCGAGGCGCGCGAGGATGGCGCGGCGTGTCGGATCAGCGAGGGCTGCGAAGGTCGTGCTGAGGCGGTCGCTCATCGAATTAAACCATCTCGTTAAATAACTGATTGGTTAAATACATGAGACCCCTGCTGTGGTCAAGTGCTCGTGCAGGAGACGATTTTGTGACCATATGATTGCAATGATTGCATTGCGATCAAAATCTATTAAGATAGCGGAAATTAAAGGATTTTCATGGCTTCCCTCACCGTCCGTCAGCTCGATGAGAGGCTCAAGAAGCAGCTTCGCCTGCGCGCCGCACGCAACGGGCGTTCGGTCGAGGACGAAGTGCGCAACATCCTCCGCGACGCCGCGGAGGGCAGCGGCGCGGAGACGCGAGCGCCGGTCGATTCGGAACTGGCCAATGCGGGCGCCGCGCGCTCCGTTGCCGCGACAGAAGCCAAGCGTGTTCTGCTGATCATCGGCGGCGGCATCGCCGCGTACAAGTCGCTCGATCTGATTCGGCGGCTGAGGGAGCGTGGGTTTGCCGTGCGCTGCATTCTGACGAAGGCTGCGCAGCATTTCGTCACGCCGCTGTCGGTGAGCGCGATCGTAGGCGGGCGCGTTTACTCCGACCTGTTCGATCCGGCGAGCGAGTTCGATGTCGGTCACATCAGGCTCGCGCGCGAGGCCGATGTGATCGTGGTTGCGCCGGCGACGGCCGATCTGATGGCGAAGATGGCGAACGGTCACGCCGACGATCTCGCCACTGCCGTGCTTTTGGCAACGACGGCGAAGATCGTGCTGGCGCCGGCGATGAATCCGCGCATGTGGGCTCACAAGACGACACAGCGCAATCTCGCGCATCTTGTCGCTGACAGCATTGAGGTCGTCGGCCCGAATGAAGGAGAAATGGCGGAAGCTGAGAGTCAGGGTCTCGGACGCATGGCGGAGCCGCTGGAGATTACGGCAGCGATCGGCAAAGTGTTTGCGGCCGAAATGACTGGTCGATTGCAGGGCCGCCGCGTTCTGGTCACTTCGGGCCCAACCCACGAGCCGATTGATCCCGTACGCTACATCGCCAACCGTTCATCCGGAAAGCAAGGGCATGGAATCGCATCAGCGGCAGTCGACGCCGGCGCCGACGTCACCTTGATCAGCGGCCCGGTAAATTTGCCCGATCCGCCCGGCGCGAAAGTGATCAAGGTCGAAAGCGCACGCGAGATGCTGCGTGCGGTCGAAAGCGCGCTCCCCGCCGACGTCGCAATCTTCGCAGCCGCCGTCGCCGACTGGCGTGTCGTTAACGCCGGCGTTCAGAAACTGAAAAAACAACCTGGCCACACGACGCCGGAACTTGCACTCGTTGAAAATCCCGACATTCTCGCCACCATCGCCGGACGTAAAACGCAACGGCCGAAACTCGTGATCGGTTTTGCCGCCGAGACCGAGAACGTCGTCGCCAATGCCAAGGCGAAGCTTGCGCGCAAACACTGCGACTGGATCCTGGCCAATGATGTCTCGCCGCAATCCGGCGTGATGGGCGGTGATCGCAACACGATCACACTCGTGCGCGCATCCGGCGTCGAGGCGTGGCCGCCGCAAAGCAAGGACGCAGTGGCAGCCAAGCTGGTCACCCGTATCGCCGACGCGCTCGATGAAGACGCGCCCAAGGACAAGTAGGAGAAAGCCAGTGAGCGCTGTCGAAGTCCACATTACGCGCCTGGCGCATAGCGATGGTTTGCCGCTCCCGTCCTATCAGACCGCGCACGCCGCCGGCCTCGACCTGCTCGCCGCCGTGTCCGCTACGACCCCGGTGATATTTGCCCCCGGCGAACGCGGTCTGGTCCCGACCGGCATCGCGATCGCCCTGCCCGAAGGCTACGAAGCACAGGTGCGCCCCCGCTCCGGGCTCGCCGCACGTCACGGCCTCACTGTTCTCAATGCTCCAGGCACGATCGATGCCGACTATCGGGGCGAGATCCAGGTCCTGCTTGCCAATCTTGGCAACGAACCGGTGACGATCACGCGCGGCATGCGCGTGGCGCAGCTGGTGATCGCACCTGTCGTGCGAGCGCACATTTTGGAAGTCGCGTCTCTCGACAAAACCCAGCGAGGAAGCGGGGGCTTCGGATCAACCGGCAGCTGAATCAACAGCCTCCACCGTTTGTAGCTAGACGCATCCCCGGGTGTAGCCTAATACCACTGTATCTGGTGCCACCTTGAGTCGTGCCCCAAATGCCGTTGATGTCCCGCAAGGGCCTCCTCGCCATTGCTGCAGTGATAGACGTCGCCATCAATGCGCGGGCCCGCCCGGTTTCGGCGAAGGCACTGGCGGCGCGGCACCGGCTTCCGCCACGGCATCTTGAACCGGTCCTGCAGGCCTTGGTCCGTGACGGCATCCTTAGAGGGATCCGTGGGCCGCACGGTGGTTATGAACTCGGCCGGGAGCGCAGGACCATTACGGCTGACGATATCTTGCGCGCTGCCATTACCGTCGAAGACACCGACGCGCTGCCTAGCGGTGCGGCCCTGGTCAATGAGATCATCCGACCGGTGTTGGCCGAAACCGAGCGAACGGTCTCGGTGGCACTCGGCCGAATCAATATTGACGACATGGTCAGGCGCTTAGCGGTGCCAAAATAGCGTGCCATCGGCCTGCTTGGGCCCACCGTTCACGGTCTGGACTCTTTCGGCACGATTCCCCTTGGGGGTAAAGTCGACCAATTCGCGGGAAATGGCGTGGCGGACGCCGTTTGCGCGCTCTGGGGCCAGTCAGAATGCCGGAGACAATCCGGACGGCGAGCGAGAAGCTGCGTTCTCGTCCGTGGCGAGGCAGATTCCTCGCCACCTTCGTCACCGCAAACCTATCTGTCCTGCCCGCCTTGCCGGCGTGCGCAGAGGTGCGCCTTCTGGACGGGGCCGGTGTAGATGCCGTGCACCGCTCCATAGCGGTGCTTCGCGGCCAGGAAATAACATTGCTCACGTTCTTCCTTGCGCTGCTTGCGCTGAGTCTGTTCGCGAGCGTGGCGATCGTCCGCGCCCGCAGGGCCGCCGAACGCCTCGAGACCGGCGCGCGGGACGAGATCGTCGCATTGCAGACCGAAACCGATCGCCTCAAGACGCTGTTGCTGTCGGAGCCCCAGGTCCTGGTGACCTGGGCCGCCGCTGCCGAGGAGCCGGAAATTCTCGGCGACATCGCCCTCACTACACCCGGCAGCGTCCCTGAACGCGTGCTTGCGTTCGGTACCTGGCTTGAGCCGGTGACCGCGCGACGCATGGAGCAGGCGGTCGATGCCTTGCGCCGCGACGGCCGCGGCTTTGTCATGACGCTGACAACGCGTGCCGGACGCCCGATGGAAGCTGAGGGACGCGCCATCGCCGGCCGCGCCGTGCTGCGCCTGCGCGACGTTAGCGGCATCGAGCAGGAATTGCTGGATCTCGCCGCCCGCCATGACCAGTTGCTTGGCGATATCGAGACGATGCGCGCGCTGCTCGACTCCCTGCCCGCACCCGTATGGGCGCGCGACAACGCCGGCGAACTGGTGTTCGTGAATTCCGCTTACGCGCATGCTGTAGAGGCCGGTGATCCGGCCGACGCCGTCGCACGTCGGCTGGAGCTGCTCGACCAACCGGCGCGCACGGAGCTGGCCCGGTCCCGCGCAGCCGGTGAAACATATGTCGGTCGGTTGCCGGCTATTGCAGCAGGTGGCCGCCGCATTTTCGAAGTTGTTGACGCTCCGGGCGCTGCCGGAAGTTCCGGCATCGCGATCGATCGCACGGAAGTCGAGACAATGCGGTCGGAGCTTGCGCGCATGGTCGAGGCGCATCGCCGCGTGCTCGATCAACTGGCGACCGGCGTCGCGGTCTTTAATGTCGAGCGCAAACTCACTTTCTATAATGCCGCATATCGTTCGCTCTTCGAGCTTGACGCAGCCTTCCTCGATCAGACGCCGACCGATGCGGCCGTGCTCGACACTCTGCGCAGCCGGCGCAAGCTGCCTGAGGAGCACGATTTCCGTCAATGGAGACAACAGCTGTACGAGGCCTACCGTGCGGTCGAGCCAAAGGAGCACATGTGGCACTTGTCCGACGGTCGTGCGTTACGGGTTGTGACCACGCCAAACCCGGAGGGCGGAGTCACTTACCTTTATGATGACGTGACCGAGCGGCTCGACATGCATCGTCGTTACGACGCGCTCATTAAGGTGCAGAGCGAAACCCTTGATCACTTGTCGGAAGCGGTCGCCGTGTTTGGCAGCGACGGGCGCGTTCGCTTGCACAATCCTACGTTTCAGCGGATGTGGAAGCTGTCTCATGATGCACTGGAACAGCATCCGCATGCGGAATCGGTGACAGCTTGGTGCCAGGCGTTGCACGACGACAACGCCGTTTGGCGCAATCTTCGCGCTTCGGTGACCGCAATTGATAATCGGGAATCACTTGTCGCGCGCATAGAACGGCGAGACGGCGCGGTCATCGATCTCGCCACTATGCCTCTGTCCGACGGTGCCACCTTGGTCACCTTCCAGGACAGGACCGATACGTTCAATGTCGAACGCGCGCTGCGCGAGCGCAACGAAGCGCTCGAAGCGGCCAATTCGATCAAGATCGACTTCGTACATCATGTGTCCTACGAACTGCGTTCGCCGCTGACCAACATCATCGGTTTCGCAAATCTGCTGGGTGATCCAGCTTTCGGGGCGCTGACCCAAAAGCAAGGCGAATATCTCGGCTATATCACCGCATCGACGAATGCGCTGCTGGCACTCATCAACAATATCCTCGATCTCGCCACCATTGATGCCGGCGCCATGACGCTGAATCTCGGCGATGTCGATATTCGCACGAGCATGGAGGCGGCGGCCGAGGGCGTGCAGGACCGTTTGGTCAAGAATCGCATCTCGCTCGATATTCGGGCTCCCGCCAATATCGGCAACTTTGTCGCCGACGAACGGCGCCTTCGTCAGATTCTTTTCAATCTGCTTTCCAACGCAGTCGGTTTCTCACCCGCGGAGGCGACGGTGACTCTCGCGGCGGAACGGCGTCCCGACGCTGTCTACTTCAAGGTGAGCGATCGCGGACCCGGAATTCCTCCGGAGGCGATGGACAAGGTATTTGACTGGTTCGAGACCGATTCCATGGGCTCGCAGCATCGCGGACCCGGGCTTGGCCTTTCGCTTGTCCGCTCCTTTGTCGAATTGCACGGCGGTACGGTGACGATTGATTCCGTTTCTGGGGAAGGCACCACTGTCACCTGCACATTCCCGGTGGCGCAGGTTGCAAAGCAGACCGCTGCGTAGGTCGGACGCCCGCGCCGGATCGGGCGATTCTGGCGTGAGACCGCGCAACCCGTCTATAAGGTGACAATCGTGTGACGGATCAACCGATGTTTTTTTCCAGTTCCGGCGGCTACAGCTTCACGACGACATTGGCCGACGAGGCAGCCACTTACCGGCTGATGACGGATATCGCGGCTATTATCGAACCGGGCGATCTGATCACGCTTTCGGGCGATCTTGGTGCGGGCAAGACGATGTTTGCACGTGCCCTCATCCGTTACCTCGCCGACGACAGCACGATCGAGGTCCCGAGTCCGACCTTCACCCTGACTCAGACTTACAGCTTGCCGCGTTTCCCGGTTGTGCACGCCGATCTCTATCGGCTTTCGGACTCAGCCGAGTTGACCGAACTTGGTCTCGACGACGCCCCGGAGGGCGCGGTGATGCTGCTCGAATGGCCCGATCGCGCGGCCGGTTATTTGCCCGCCAATCGTCTCGACATTGCATTCACTCTCGAACCGCAGGCTGGGTTGACCGCGCGAAACGTGCGCATCACCGGCTTCGGCAGCTTTGGCCCGCGCACCGAACGCGTCCTGGCCATCCGGCGTTTCCTCGATCGTTCGGATTTCGGCCGCGCCGAACGCCGGCGTATCCAGGGCGATGCCTCGACGCGAAGCTACGAACGACTGACACGGGACGGCGCCACCTATGTCCTGATGAATTCGCCCAAGCGTGCCGATGGCCCACCGGTGCGCAACGGCAAGCCCTACAGCACAATCGCGCACCTCGCTGAAAACGTGACACCCTTCATCGCCATGACCCAGGCTCTGCGTGGGCGTGGGTTCTCCGCACCGGCGATTTTTGCCGGTGACCGCGAGGCAGGGCTACTGATCATCGAGGATCTCGGCGACGAACTGGTCGTCGAGACGGATCAGTCGGCCCCGATCGAGGCACGCTACGAAGCGGCAACCGATCTGTTAGCTGAATTGCATTCAGAACCGACGTCGCCCGTAATTCCAGTCGAACCCGGTACAGACTATCGATTGCCGCTCTACGACATGGATGCATACCTGATCGAAGCCGAATTGCTGCTCGATTGGTATCTGCCCAAGCTCGAAATCAGAATTTCAGATGCCAAACGTGAAAATTATCGCGCGCTCTGGCGCGACGCGTTGTCGCCCGTCTTGAGCGAGCCCCAGACCTGGGTCTTGCGGGACTTTCATTCGCCTAATCTTCTTTGGCTGCCCGAGCGGGAGGGAACAGCGCGCGTCGGTCTCCTCGACTTCCAGGACGCGGTGATGGGTCCGCCTGCCTTTGACGTCGCTTCGCTTCTGCAGGACGCTCGGGTCGATGTCTCGGAAAAAATGGAAATCGCACTGTTGTCGCGATACACGCGCGCGCGCCGCGCGATGAATGCGACGTTTGATGCGCCCGCGTTCGCGCGGTCGTACGCGACCCTCGCCGCGCAACGTGCGTCGAAAATCCTGGGGATTTTTGCCCGGCTTGATCGCCGGGACCGCAAGCCACAATATTTGCGTCATCTCCCGCGCGTATCGAACTATCTTCAACGCTCTCTTGCGCATCCGGCACTGGCATCGCTCGCGGCCTGGTATCGCGCCAACGTGCCACCGGTGAAGGTCTGATCCATGTCTCCGGCAACGACACGCGTCGGCCCACGGCGCGCCATGGTCCTGGCTGCGGGATTGGGCACACGCATGCGACCGTTGACCAATTCCACACCGAAACCGCTGGTCAAGGTTGCCGGCAAGCCGCTGATCGATCACGTGCTCGATCGGCTCGCTGACGCCGGGGTCGAGCGGGCGGTGGTCAATGTCCATCACCTTGCCGAACATTTGCAGCGGCATCTTGCACACCGCCAAAGCCCGAAGATCGTGATATCCGACGAGCGAGGGCTACTGCTCGGGACCGGCGGTGGCGTCAAGAAAGCCCTGGCGGAACTCGGCAATGTGCCGTTCTTTCTCGTCAATTCCGATACGATCTGGATCGACGGCGTGAAATCCAATCTTTTGCGACTCGCCGAGTCGTTCGACCCTGCGGCAACGGATGCACTTTTGCTGCTGGCACCCACGACCGGCAGCGTCGGCTATTCCGGGCGTGGTGATTTCTCCATGGCGCCCGATGGCAGCTTGCTCAAGCGAACCGAGCAGGAGGTCGCGCCCTTCGTTTACGCCGGGGCGGCAATTCTCTCGCCTGCTTTGTTCAACGATGCACCGAACGGAGAGTTCTCGCTGACTGCCCTGTTCGAACGTGCCGCGCAGGCAAAGCGGCTGCACGGTCTGCGCCTCGACGGCGTGTGGATGCATGTTGGTACCCCGGAGGCAATCGCCGAAGCGGAAGCCGCAATTCGCTCAAGCGCAGGTTAGTCAAGCGGATTTGAGTTTCGATTCGCCTGCGGCGCAAAGCGTGTATGCTGCCGCGCAATGCAAGCCATGAAGCCTCGCGTTTTCAATATTCCGGCCTCAGTGCCGTTCTTGCGTGCACTTATTAAGTCCCTGCGCACGGGAGAACTTGTGCCCGGGTTTCCAGCGTCCGATGATCCGCTCGAACTCGCGCGGGCAACCCTCTATTTGCCAACCCGGCGCGCCCGCCGCGCGGCGCGTGATGCCTTCGCACTTGAGCTCGGTCAACCGGCCATCCTGCCGCGCATCGTCGCACTCGGCGATATAGACGAGGATGAGATCGCTTTTGCTGAATCGGCAACCCCGGAATTGGCCGAAGCCGCATTAGCTTTGACACCAAAAATCGAGCCGATGGAACGACGGTTGTTGCTCGCACAACTCGTCGCTCGTTGGGCCGCTGCGATCCGACCCGAGAAAGGCGCACCGCTGATTGCCAATACCCCGGCCGCGGTGCTCGCGCTGGCCGATGACCTTGCGCGCCTGATCGACGACGCCATTACCCGCGAGATGGACTGGAAAAAGCTCGACGGTTTGGTGCCGGACCAATTCGACAAATATTGGCAGCTTACGCTCGACTTTCTCAAGATAGCCCGCAGCTCTTGGCCCGAACTTCTCACCGAAAAAGGCATGATCGAAGCGGCGCGGCGGCGCGACCTTCTCATCGATACCGAGTTGAAACGTCTCGCCGGTTCTAACCAGCCCGTGATTGCCGCGGGCTCGACCGGTTCAATGCCGGCGACCGCGAAGCTGCTGGCGGCGATCGCGCAGCTTCCGCACGGCGCGGTGGTTCTGCCGGGACTCGACACCGAGCTCGACGAGGCCTCCTGGCAAGAGCTCGCAGGCAGCAAGGACGAGAAGGACGCGCCCGCCTCCGTGCACCCACAATTCTCGATGCACGCACTGCTCGCGCGCATTGGCATTTCCCGCGATGCCGTCAAATCGCTTGCGGATCCGGCTCCCCATGGGCGGGAGATGCTGGTTTCTGAAGCGTTGCGCCCGGCCGCGACCACCGATCGCTGGCAGCTCCGCTTCCAGGCCCCCGAATTTTCCGCTGCGGCCGACAGAGCGATGGCCGACGTGACGATGATCGAGACCGCCAATGCCGAAGAAGAGGCCCTCGCCATCGCCATCTCTCTGCGCGAGGCAATCGAGACGCCCGGAAAAACCGCCGCCTTGGTGACACCCGATCGCACTCTGGCACGACGGGTGGTGGCCGCGCTCGAACGCTGGAAAGTCGAGGTCGACGATTCCGGCGGGGACAAGCTCGCAGATACGCCAGCCGGGATCTTCGCGCGCCTCGTAGCGGAAGCCGCGTTGGGCGGCCTTGAACCAGCGACACTGCTGGCACTGCTCAAACACCCGCTGCTGCGGCTCAACGCGGAAGCCTTTGCGCATGCACGCGCGATCGCGGCACTCGAGCGCGCCGTGCTGCGCGGCCCGCGTCCGCGCCGCGGTTCGTCAGGGCTTCGGCACGCACTCACAACATTCCGGCAGACGCGGGACAAACTGCACAGCCGTGATCCGCGCCGTTTCGTGCCCGACGGCGAACTCGACGCGGCCGAACAACTGATCGCAAAGCTCGCGCTAGCGCTGGCCCCGCTGGAAGCCTTCGGGCGCCGACCGGAAAGCCTGTTCACGCTGGCGCAAGCCCACGCCAAAGCGATCGAGTCGCTTTCGGGCGCCGGCAAGGGCGTTGCAGCCTATGGCGGCACCGACGGCCGGCAATTGCAGCGTACTTTCGAAGCGATTGAAGATAGCGAGACATCGCAGACGCTCGAACTCAATCCGACGGACTACCCGGACGTCTTCCATTTGCTGTCGTCAGGACGCGCGGAGCGCCGCACGGAAATCGGCAGTCCCCGTGTGCGAATCTTCGGTCTGTTGGAAGCCCGGCTGCAGAGCGTCGATCGCATCGTGCTCGGCGGGCTTAACGAAAGCGCCTGGCCGCCCGACACCCGCAACGATCCGTGGCTGAGCCGGCCGATGCGGCTTGAACTCGGCCTCAATCTGCCGGAACTGCGTGTCGGCCTCTCGGCGCACGATTTCGCGCAAGGACTTGGTGCCCCGGAGGTCGTTCTGTCGCGCGCGGCCAAGCAGGCCGGCGCGCCGACGGTCAGGTCCCGCTTCGTCCAGAGGCTGGCCGCGGTCGCCGGCGAAACCCGATGGAAACAAGCGTTGCAGCGTGGCGCACGTTATACGGACTACGCGCGCGCACTCGATCACCCCGCAAAGGTGTCGCCGATGCCGCGACCGCAGCCGGTTCCGCCACCGGACGCGCGCCCCTCGCAGTTAAGTGTCACTGACATCGAGAACTGGTTACGCGATCCCTATACGATCTACGCCAAACATGTGTTGCGGCTTTTCCCGCTTGACGCCATCGACACGCCGCCGGGCGCCGCCGATCGTGGAACCTTCATTCATGAAGCGATCGGCGAATTCACCAAAAAACATGCGGATGCTTTGCCCGCCGATGTCGAGCGCGCTCTGACAGAACTTGGCAAAAAGCATTTCGAGCCGCTCAAAGACTTCGAGGAGGCTCGTGCCTTCTGGTGGACACGCTTTCTGCGTATCGCCGGCTGGTTCGAAGGCTGGGAGCGCGAGCGGCGCGACGGCGCGAGCAAAATTTTTGCTGAAATGTCGGGGAAACATGCGATCCCACTTGGCAAAACAGAATTTGTCCTCACTGCGCGGGCGGATCGCATCGAGCGGCGCGCCGACGGAAGCTACGCCCTCCTCGATTACAAAACGGGTCAGCCGCCGACCGACGCGCAAGTGCGCAGCGGGCTTGCCCCCCAGCTCACGTTGGAAGCGGCAATCCTGCGCGCAGGCGGTTTCCCGGAAATCCCTGCCGCGTCGTCGGTGTCCGAAATCGCCTATGTGCGGCTGAAGGGCGGCGATCCGCCGGGTGAGCCGAAGAGCGTCAAGATTGAAGACGGCACGCCCGACAGCTACGCCGACCTTGCGCTACAAAAGCTCGCGAGCATCGCGCAGAGATTTCTTGTCGACGGCGAACCTTACCGCTCGCTCGTGCACCCGATGTGGAAGATGCACTACGGCGACTATGACCATCTCGCGCGCGTCAAAGAGTGGGCAGCCTCGGGCGGCGAAAGCGAGGACGAGTGGTGAGTTCTGCGCGCCAGATTCCGGAGGCCGCGAGGATCCGCCAGGTCGCAGCCGCTGATCCCGAGCGGTCGGTGTTCGTGTCCGCCAACGCCGGATCCGGCAAGACGCACGTGCTCGTGCAGCGGGTGATCAACCTGCTGCTGCGCGGCGTCGCACCCGAGAAAATCCTTTGCGTTACCTTCACGAAGGCCGCCGCCGCCAACATGGCGACCCGCGTCTTCGATACCTTGGCAGAATGGACCTCGTTCGACGACGCCGCGCTCGACGCGCGGATCAAACTCGCGACCGGCAAGACGCCTGATGCTTTACAACGCGCTCGCGCACGTCGGCTTTTCGCCGCCGCGTTGGAAACGCCTGGCGGGCTGAAGGTACAAACCATCCACGCTTTCTGCACGCGCCTGCTGCATCAGTTCCCATTCGAGGCCGACGTCGCAGCGCGTTTCGAGGTGCTCGACGAAGCCACCACCGCGCAGCTGCTCAACCAACTGACACTCGTCGTCCTGCTTGAGGGTGCGACGAATCCCGACAGTCCGCTCGGCAAGGCGCTGGAGATTGCCATCGCTGCCGCCGCCGACACCACCTTTAAGGAGGTGATCGCGGAAACGATCGGCAAGCGCGATCTCATCACGCAGTGGATCACCCGCGCGGGCGGTGTCCAACAGGCGATCGATGAATTGACCCGCACTTTTGATCTTGCCCCCGGCGACAACATCGCCACCGTCGAAGCAGACTATTTCACCGCTTCGGACCTGGCCCAAAGCGAATGGCCGGCGTTGATCGAGATATTTTCGGCCGGCAGCAAGACCGACAAGGAGCGCGCTCACTCATTGTCCGCCGCTCTGCGCTCCTCGGGACGCGAAAGGCTCGAAAACTATCTCGACGTGTTTTGTACCGATTCGCGCACTCCGCGCGGCAGCATCGTGACCAGAAAGATTGCCGACGCCGACCCACAATTGGCCGTGCGTCTCAAAGCTGAACAGGAGCGCGTATGTAAATTGCTCGCGCGCGAATTCGCTCTGCGAGCACGCGATCGCAGCGCGGCGCTGATCACGGTCGCGGCCGAGGTTATCGAACGCTATCGCAGGGAAAAAGAACGGCGCGGCCTGCTCGACTACGAGGATCTGATCGACAAAGCACTCACGCTGCTCCGCGATGCCTCGAGCAAGAGCACGGCGGCGGCCTGGGTTTTGTACAAACTTGATCTCGGTATCGACCACGTGCTCGTCGACGAGGCGCAGGACACGAGCGACAAGCAATGGGAGATAATCAAGATTCTCGTCGCGGAATTCCTGCCTGGCGGCGCACGTGAAAACGTACGCCGGACGTTGTTCGCAGTCGGCGACGAAAAGCAGTCGATCTTCTCGTTTCAGGGCGCAGTCCCGCACAAATTCGCCGAGATGCGCGTTCATTTTGACGCGCTGCATAAAAAGAGCGATGCGGTTTTTGCGACCGAAAAGCTTGATTATTCGTTCCGATCGGCCGTTGGCATCCTCAATGCCGTCGACATCGTGTTCAAGCAGCCGGAGGCGTTCCGCGGATTGACCGTCGATCCGACCTGGACCGTCCATCAAGCGTTGCCGGACGCGCTCCCTGGCGAAGTGGAAGTCTGGGATCTGACAATCCCGAACAAGAGTGATCTCGACAAGGAAGGCTGGGACGCTCCGTTTGACACCACCAGCGAGACCAGCCCTTCGGTCAAGCTTGCCGCAAAGATTGCACGCACGGTGAAAGGCTGGATCGCCGACGGCACGCGGCCCGGCGAGGTGTTGATTCTAGTACGCCAGCGCGGTCCCATGTTCGAAGCCGTGATCCGGGCACTCAAACACGCGCAGATCGAGGTCGCAGGCGCCGACCGGCTGGTGCTGACCGAACATATCGCCATCATGGACCTGCTGGTGCTTGGCGACGCCATGTTGCTTGCGGACGACGATCTTGCACTGGCGACCGTGTTGAAGAGCCCGCTGTTCGGACTTGACGACGAGCAACTTTACAAGCTCGCCTACCAACGCAAAAGCTCTTTGCACTCGGCACTGCGTGCAAAAGCCGGCGAGGATGCCGCGTATGGCGCGGCTGCGTCTGCGCTCGATATTCTGGCGCAAAAGGCGCGTACATCGTCTCCTTTTGAATTCTATGCGCATGTGCTTGGCGCGCAGAAAGGGCGTGCGAAGATTCTGAGCAGGCTCGGCACCGAGGCGTCGGATCCGCTCGACGAATTCCTGAATCTTGCGCTGTTGTACGAACAACGAGAGACACCATTGCTGCAAGGCTTTCTCAACTGGATTCGGGCGGCGCAGAGCGAGGTCAAACGCGACATGGAAATGGCGCGCGACGAGGTGCGGGTGATGACCGTGCACGGTGCCAAGGGTCTTGAAGCGAAAAATGTCATTTTCATCGATCACACCACCACGCGCCCCGAAGGCGCCCATCCACCGCGTCTGCTCACCGTACCGATCGCCGGCGCACCCCCGGAAGCGACCGCGCTGATCTGGGGTGCCCGCCGCGACAGAGATGTCGGGCCGATGAGTCAAGCGCGCGCGCAGGCGCTCGAGGCAGCACGCGACGAATATCGACGACTTCTCTATGTTGGACTGACGCGCGCCGCCGACCGTCTGCTGGTCTGCGGTGCGCGGGGTGTTAACAAACCACCGAAAGGCTGCTGGCATGATCTCGTGCTGACTGCACTGCAGCCTTTGTCGGAAGAGTTCAGCAATGACGAAGGCAAGGTGTGGCACTTCCGCAAGAGCGCCAGCGCAGGCGGGAGACAAACACAACCGCCGCAGGAGTACGCCCCACTGCCGGCTTGGCTCAAGTCGAGGCCGCCACTCTCACCACCATCGCCAATAATCCTGCGGCCATCTGATACGACCGACGACGAGCCACGCCCTCTCGCTGTCAGTGGCGAACGCGAAAAGGCACGCCAGCGTGGTTTGCTGGTTCACCGTCTCTTGCAGTCGTTGCCGGATGTCGCCGCCGGAGCGGCGACACAAGGCGGCTGAAGACTATCTTGCCGAGGGCAGGACGCGAGTTGCAGCATGCGCGGAGCGCGTTCGCCTCGACAGAGCAAGTCATGCAAATAATCGATGACGCGCGCTTCCGTGAACTTTTTGTGTCCGGCAGCCGCGCCGAAGTTCCCATTGTCGGGAAACTCCTCTGTGGGAGCGAAACAGTGGCGGTCTCCGGTCAGGTCGACCGTCTTTCAGTGACCCAAGCTGCCGTGTTGATTGGTGATTTCAAGACCAATCGCGAGCCGCCGCGCCGAATCGAAGAAGTGCCCCCGGCTTACACCCGCCAACTCGCCCTCTACCGCGCCCTGCTTCGTAAGCTCTACCCGGATAGGCCTGTTCGCGCTGCGCTTATATGGACAGAAGCCCCTGATCTGATGGAGCTTTCTGAAGCGCTTATGGATCGCGCGCTGGAAG
This sequence comes from uncultured Alphaproteobacteria bacterium, assembly GCA_963831515.1. Classification (GTDB taxonomy): domain Bacteria; phylum Pseudomonadota; class Alphaproteobacteria; order Rhizobiales; family Xanthobacteraceae; genus Pseudolabrys. The sequence continues at coordinate 103,881 of CAWHQL010000013.1, forward strand.
AGGCCATGGCGCAGGTCACCTCAACGTGAGATCGTCTTGACGCTGCGGGAGCGCGTTCATAGTTTCCAGCCCTCGCAATTTTCTGGGGCGATTCTCTCCCCGCTCAACATAAGAGGTAGCTGTCATGGCCGTCGGCAAAGTGTCGGACGCAAGTTTTGAATCGGACGTTTTGAAATCTGCCGAACCGGTGGTCGTGGACTTCTGGGCGGAGTGGTGTGGTCCCTGCCGCATGATCGGTCCGGCGCTCGAAGAAATTGCCGGCCAGCTCGGCGACAAGGTGAAGATCGTGAAGCTCAATGTCGACGAGAACCCGAAGACCGCCGGACAGTACGGCATCATGTCCATCCCGACCCTGATGCTGTTCAAGAATGGCAAGGAAGCCGCGCGCCAGGTCGGCGCCGCGCCCAAGCAGAAACTTCATCAATGGATCAGTACTGCTGTGTAACGGTCCGACAGAGATTTCTCGAAACGGCCGGCCCCAAGCCGGCCGTTTTGCTTTACTGCGGCAATGTTCCGTTCTCACGCAACGCCTCGCCAGCAAGATAGAGCGAGCCGGTAATCAGGATTCGCGGCGGCGGATCGAGATCGAGCTTGCGTGCGGCCTCGAGTGCGTCCGTGAGATTATCGCGACTCGTCGCCGACAGTCCGATGGCGCGGGCCGCGTCGGCAACAGCATCCGCGCTCAACCCCTTTTCGGCATTGGGAACAGGCACGGCAATCATCCGGCGCGCCAGCCCGGCAAAATTGCTGAGAAAGCCTTCACTGTCCTTGGTCGCAAGCATGCCGACAATCAATACCAACGGCCGCGACACGCGTTCCTCCAGATCGGCAAGCGCTGCTGCGATTGCCCGGCCGCCGTCTGGATTATGTCCGCCGTCGAGCCATAATTCGCTGCCGACAGGGGCAAGCTCGACGAGACGGCCCTGACCCAGCCGGTGCAGACGGGCGGGCCAGTCGGCCTTGGACATGCCGGCATCATAAGCGGCAGGCGGAATTGCGAATCGACCGATCGTGCGCAACGCGGCGATGGCGAGGCCCGCATTCTCGAACTGATGCCTGCCGTAAAGTCTCGGAGGCGGCAGATCGAGCAGTCCGCTTTCATCCTGATACACAAGGCGGCCGCGCTCCTCCGTTGCCGTCCAGTCTGCACCGGCGACCTTCAGCGGCGCGGCGAGTCTTGCGGCCTGACGTTCGATCACGGCCAGTGCATCGCGCGGCTGAGACGCGACGATCGCCGGCACGCCGCGCTTGAGAATTCCCGCCTTCTCCACCGCAATCTTTTCGATGGAATCGCCAAGGAAGTCGACGTGATCGATCGAAATACGCGTGATGATCGTGGCCAGGGGATTGTCCACGACGTTCGTTGCATCGAGCCGTCCGCCGAGGCCGACTTCCAGCAGCAGCACATCGGCAGGGTGACGCGCGAACAACAGAAGACCTGCGGCGGTCGTAATCTCAAATACGGTGATAGGCGCGCCGGCGTTGGCGCTTTCGCATTCTTCCATCGCGGCCGATAGCTCCTCGTCTGAAACGAGTGCGCTTTCGCCACGCCCGCCGATGCGGAAACGCTCATTGAACCTGACCAGATGCGGTGAGGTGTAGACGTGTACGCGTTTGCCCGCCGCTTCCAGAATCGCACGCAGGAAGGCGATCGTGGAGCCCTTGCCGTTTGTCCCGGCAACATGGATCACCGGTGGCAATTTTTTCTCGGGATGGCCGAGGGCAGCGAGCAGTCGCTGAACGCGATCAAGCGAAAGATCGATGCGCTTGGGGTGCAGCGCAGTCAGGCGCGCGACGATGGATTCGGGTGAACTCATGATTCTCGACGCTTCACTTCGGCAAGCCGCAATTTTTGTCTGCTTCGTCCCCCGCGAGCCCGCGGCCCACAAGTCATATAGCCGAGAGTTGATGCTCTCGTCTCCGGATTCCGCTCGCGCGGGAAAGCGCGGCCGGAATGACTGGCTTAAAAGGAAAAATTCAGTCGAAATTATGCATGCGCCGGAACCGGCAACTGGGCCTGCCCTGTTGCAACCGGTAACGGCACGCGCGTCAGCAACCGGCACAACTCGGCGAGTGTCGGGCGCAATTTGTGCCGGTGCACCACCATGTCGACCATGCCGTGCTCGGCAAGATATTCGGCACGCTGAAAGCCCTCTGGTAATTTCTCGCGGATCGTCTGCTCGATCACCCGCGGCCCGGCGAAGCCGATCAATGCGCCCGGCTCGGCGATCTGCACGTCACCGAGCATCGCGTATGACGCCGTCACGCCGCCCGTGGTCGGATTGGTCAGCACGACAATGTACGGCTTGCGTGCCTCACGTAGCATTTGCACGCCGATCGTCGTGCGAGGAAGCTGCATGAGCGAAAGAATGCCTTCTTGCATACGCGCTCCGCCCGACGCGGCGAACATGATGAATGGCGTCTGCCGACGCGCCGCAGTTTCGAGGCCTGTGATCACGCCCTCGCCGGCTGCCATGCCGAGCGACCCACCCATGAAGTCGAAATCCTGAACGGCAATGGTGACCATCTGGCCTTCCAGACGCCCGATGCCGACCTTTATCGCATCCTGCAGCCCAGTCTTGGTCCGCGCATCCTTAAGACGATCTGCGTAACGACGCTCGTCGCGAAATTTCAGCGGATCGACCGGGACCTCGGCCAACGGAATCTCTTCAAACTCTCCGCCGTCGAACATGGCTTTCAGACGCATCGGCGCGCTGATGCGCATGTGATAGTTCGAACTGGGGATGACGAACTGGTTGGACTCGACGTCTTTGTAGAAGACGAGTTGCCCGGTTTCCGGACACTTGATCCAGAGATTTTCCGGCGTCTCACGACGCAGGAAGCTGCGGATTTTCGGCCGAACGACGTTGGATATCCAATTCATGGGCTCTACCTCTATACGGCCAATTCGACAAAATTATAACTGGCGGCCGAGCCGAATGTTCATTGAGCAGCGATGCGCCTGGCAGAACGCACGCCTTGCGCCAAGGCCGATACCATCTGGGTGACGGCATTTACCGTCCCTGGGCCGGCTTTACCTGTTTTGTCGAGGCTTTTGAACAGTGCATCCACGAGGGCCGAGCCCACTACAACACCATCGGCACCCTCGGCGATTGCACGCGCTTGCTGGGCGGTTTTCACTCCGAAGCCGACCGCGACAGGAAGCCGCGTGTGGCGTTTGATCCGCGCAACAGCCCCGGTCACCTTGCTTGTGTCTGGGGCGGCGGTCCCGGTAACGCCCGTCACCGAGACGTAGTAGACGAAGCCCGACGTATTAGTGAGCACCTTTGGCAGACGTTTGTCGTCGGTCGTGGGGGTCGCGAGGCGGATGAAATTGAGCCCCGCCTTCAGGGCCGGCAGGCAGAGTTCTTCGTCCTCTTCGGGCGGCAGGTCCACGATGATAAGCCCGTCGACGCCAGCTGCCTTGGCATCGGCGAGGAAGCGTTCGCTCCCATAAATGTAAATCGGGTTGTAGTAGCCCATCAGGATGATGGGCGTCTCATCATCGTCTTTTCGAAAATCGCGCACCAGCGACAGAGTGCGGGTCATGCGCTGCCCTGCCTTGAGTGCGCGTAGCCCCGCGGCCTGGATCGCAGGACCGTCGGCCATCGGATCTGTGAAGGGCATGCCGAGCTCGATGATATCGGCACCGGCTTTCGGCAAGGCCTTGGCGACGGCAAGCGACGTATCGTAGTCGGGATCGCCCGCCATGATGAATGTGACCAGCGCAGCACGACCTTCTTTTTTCAGAGCCGCGAAACGCCTGTCGATTCGCGTGCTCATAGGGTCTTGCTTCCCAGAAATGCTTCGACCGACGCCAAATCCTTGTCGCCGCGCCCCGAAAGATTGACCACCATCAAGTGATCCCTTGGTTTCTTGGCGGCGATTTCAGGTACCCTGGCCAGAGCGTGCGCAGATTCCAGCGCCGGAATGATTCCTTCAAGCTTGCTGCAGAGCTGGAAAGCTTCGACGGCTTCGGTGTCGGTGGCCGAAAGAAATTTCACGCGTCCCATATCGCTGAGCCAGGCGTGCTCCGGTCCGATGCCGGGATAGTCGAGGCCGGCTGAGATTGAATGCGCCTCTTCGATCTGTCCGTCGTCGTCCATCAGCAAATAGGTTCGGTTGCCGTGCAGCACACCCGCACGCCCACCGGCAATCGAGGCCGCGTGCTTCCCGCTTTTGAGTCCATGACCGGCCGCTTCCACGCCGTAGATTTCGATGGATTGTTCATCGAGGAACGGGTGAAAGAGTCCCATGGCGTTTGAGCCACCGCCAATGCAGGCGATGAGTGAGTCAGGCAAGCGGCTTTCAAGAGCCTGCAGCTGCTCGCGCGTTTCGCGACCGATGACCGACTGGAAGTCGCGAACCATCGCCGGATAAGGATGTGGGCCAGCGACGGTTCCTATGCAGTAGAAGGTGTCACTGACATTGGAAACCCAGTCGCGCAACGCCTCATTCATCGCGTCCTTGAGCGTGCGTGCGCCGGATTCGACTGCGCGCACTTCAGCGCCGAGAATCTTCATCCTCAACACGTTGGGCTTCTGCCGCTCGACGTCGACGGCGCCCATGTACACGACGCAAGGCAATCCGAACTTGGCGCAGAGCGTGGCAGTGGCAACGCCGTGCATGCCGGCTCCGGTCTCGGCGATGACGCGCGTCTTTCCCATGCGCAAAGCCAGCATGATCTGACCGAGCACGTTGTTTACCTTATGCGCGCCGGTGTGGTTGAGCTCTTCTCGCTTGAAGTAGATCTTCGCGCCGCCGCAGTGCTCGGTGAGGCGTTGAGCAAAATAAAGCGGCGACGGTCGACCGACATAATTTGCAAGATAGCCGTCCATCTCCTTCTGGAAGGCAGGGTCGGCCTTGGCCTGCGCATAGGCCTGCTCAAGTTCGAGAATAAGCGGCATCAAGGTCTCGGCGACAAATCGGCCCCCATAGATGCCGAAATGCCCGCGCTCGTCGGGACCGGTCCGGAATGAATTTGGTCGCTGCACGGTCATGCGCGCGGTCCGTTACTTGACCGGCCGCACGATAGATGACTCTCCCAACTGGAGAGGTGGCGAAGAGAACTCCGCCTCCGCCGCACGTGCGGCGCGAATGAACGCCTGGATTTTATCCGGATCCTTTTCACCCGGCGTACGCTCCACGCCCGACGACACGTCGACGCCCGATGCGCGCGTAATGTGCAGAGCTTCCGACACATTGTCGGCGTCGAGCCCGCCCGACAGCACGAAGGGGACCCCCGCATTCAGATCCTTGAGAAGGGTCCAGTCGAAAGTCTTGCCCAGACCGCCCGGTCGCGTTGCATCCTTTGGGGGGCGCGCGTCGAAGATCAGACGGTCCACGACCTGCGCGTACTGGCAAATCTGGGAAAGATCTTTTCGCTCCGCCACAGGGAGTGCCTTCATAACCGGCAGTCCGAAACGCGTGCGCACGGCAATGACACGCTCCGGCGTTTCACTGCCGTGAAGCTGAAGCATGTCCGGTTTGAGGGCCGCAATGATGTCAAGCAGCGTGTCATCATTGGCGTCGACGGTGAGTGCGACCTTTCCTGCGCGCCCCTGAACGCGCTGGCCGAGCGTGCGCGCTGCCTCAAGCCCGAGATTGCGCGGGCTCGGCGCGAAGAACACGAAACCAACCAGATCAGCACCGGAATCAATCGCTACATCAAGCGCTTGCGGGGACCTGAGGCCGCAGATTTTGATCAACAGTGGCATTGTGAGGCGCGTTCTAGCGCCTTCTCCAATTGGCCGCAAAGCGGAACCGCGCGGCTGAGTTAAGGAATTGGTGGCGGAATAGCCGTGTGTGGGGTGGACTCCGCCGTCGTTGACGGGGGTTCGGGGGCAAAACGGCGGCGGACTGCATCCATCTCCTGGTGCAGTGTGCGGACCTCCCCGTCGAGCCGGCGTGCCGTCCTTCTCCACTTCCCTTGTCTGATCCATGCGGCAACGCCGCCCACCAGAACGCCGAGGATCAGGAGCGCGAAGATCAGGACGAAGAGCGGGACAGTCGCCGCGTAGGCAGGGCTGGCCGAGGAGAAGGGATCGAATGCGATCGTCACCGATTGCCGATTGGCCACCGCAAAAGCAACGATCACTATCGCCAGCGGGACGATGACCAGTATCGAGACGATTCTGCGGAGCATCTGCGAAATCTGCTCAAAAATATCGAAGGCCGGGAAGATCCCGGCCATCACCATAGCATTGCGTCAGTGGAAGGAACCAGAAGCCCTAGATCAAGCCGGGCCTGTTGAGCCGTTCGCGCATTTCCTTGCCCGTCTTGAAGAACGGAACCGACTTCTTGTCGACTGCAACGTGGGCTCCGGTGCGCGGATTGCGTCCGGTCCGCGCCGGCCTGTGCTTGACCGAGAAGGCACCGAAGCCGCGCAACTCGACGCGGTCGCCCTTGGCCATAGCACTCGTGATCTCACCAAGAATCGCGTTGACGATGTTTTCGACGTCGCGCTGATAAAGGTGGGGATTCTGAGCCGCAATGCGCTGGACGAGCTCTGACTTGATCATCGACACCGACATACCCCATCAGTTGGATACCGGAGGGTGCCAAAGCGCCAAGAGACCGTCAAGATTAAGTCGCTCAATTGCCTGGACTCCGCCCCATTCCTCGATGCGGTGCGCAATGGCGCTCAGACCGACCGCTTCGAAGGTCCACGCCGCAAGATGCAGGAAAGACAGCTCGCTAAAGCGTGGTTGCAGCGAATAATCCCGCACTGGCGTGTTGGCTGGCACCTTTTTCTCCTTTTCCAGCCAGGCTAACGCTGTCCTCTCATTGCCGAGGTCGTCGATCAGTTTGAGATTGATTGCCTGCCGACCGGTGAAAACACGGCCATCGGCCACCTGAGTAAGCTGGGAATCGTCCATTTTGCGGCGATCTTTCACCAGTCCTTTAAACCAGCTGTAGGAATCCAGCACGATCGCCTCGATCGCTGCTCGCGCTTCGGGACTGGTCGGTTCAAAACCGTTCGGCGCAGCCTTCAGCGGCGAGGACTTCACTTCCTCGACCTTGATTCCGATGGTTTTCAGCACATCCGTGAAGTTCGGATACTGAAACAGCACGCCGATCGAACCGACCAGCGAGGTTTCCTGCGCCACGATGTGTTCGGAGGAAAGCGCGGCGATGTAGGCCCCAGACGCTGCGAGACCATCGACCACGACGACCATCGGTTTCTTGCTCTGCAACTCGCGCAGCGCATCGAAAAGCTGCTCGGAACCGGCCGTGGTCCCACCTGGGCTGTCGATATGCACGATAACGGCGCGGGCGGCAGAACGGCCGAGCCGCCCCAACGCTTCAACCCGATCCTGATTTCCGCGGATCAGACCCTGCACCTTGATCCGGGCGATATAGGCGCCGGGAGTCGAGAAACGGTTGCCCGGCATCAACAGCCAAACTGCGCCGCCGATGGCAATCAGGGCTATCGCAAGCGCGCTGACACGCCAAAACGTAAGCTTGCGCCTTATACGGCGACGATCGACGATGGCATCGGCATCGAGCGACATGACTTCGCTCCTTCAATCGAATCCCATTCTAACCGTCCGCTCCGGATTTTTCTCGGTCATCCGGCGCGCTCTGTCGTAACAACGCAAACCCCGGGGGGATTGCCCCGGGGCAAAAATTTGCGCTGCCGGCCAGTCGCTTACTCCTCGGCCTTTTCGGTCTCGGTGTCGGTCTCGGTCTCGGATTTGTCGCGCTGCTTGAGCGCTGCGCCCAGAATATCTCCCAGCGAAGCACCTGAATCGGCGGTGCCGTACTGGGCGATCGCTTCCTTCTCCTCGGCCACTTCGAGCGCCTTGATGGAAACGCCGACCTTGTGGGTCTTGCGATCGAATTGGGTCACGCGCGCATCCACTTTCTGGCCAACCGAGAAACGTTCAGGCCGTTGCTCGCCGCGCTCGCGCGCAAGATCCGCTCGCTTGATGAAGGCGGCGAGATCGGTCCCGACGATCTTTACGTCGATGCCGGATTCTTTCACTTCGGTGACTTCGCAGGTCACGACTGATCCCTTCTTGAGATCGCCGGCCGATTCCATCGGATCGCCCGCGAGCTGCTTCACGCCAAGCGAAATGCGCTCCTTCTCGACGTCGACGTCAAGGACTTGGGCTTTGACCATATCGCCCTTCTTGTATTCCTCGATCACCTGCTCGCCGGGACGCTTCCAGTCGAGGTCGGACAAGTGGACCATGCCGTCGACATCGCCATCGAGGCCGAGGAACAGACCGAACTCGGTCTTGTTCTTGACTTCGCCTTCCACCGTGGAGCCTGGCGGATGTTTCTCGACGAACAGTTCCCACGGATTGCGCATGGTCTGCTTGAGACCGAGAGAAATCCGCCGCTTGACCGGGTCGACTTCAAGAACCTGCACTTCGACCTCCTGCGAGGTCGATACGATCTTGCCCGGATGAACGTTCTTCTTCGTCCAGGACATTTCCGACACGTGGATCAGGCCCTCGATTCCCGGCTCGAGTTCGACGAAGGCACCGTAGTCGGTGATGTTGGTGACACGCCCTTTGAAACGCGCGCCCACCGGATACTTGCCCTCGATGCCCTGCCACGGATCGTCGAGCAGCTGCTTCATGCCGAGCGAAATGCGGTGGGTCTCATGATTGATCTTGATGATCTTGACCTTAACCTGCTGGCCGATGTTGAGCACTTCGGTCGGATGATTGACGCGCCGCCAGGCGATGTCGGTCACGTGCAGCAATCCGTCGATGCCGCCAAGATCCACGAACGCACCGTAATCGGTGATGTTCTTCACGACACCGTCGATGACCTGACCTTCTTCGAGGTTCTGCACCAGTTCCTGGCGCTGTTCGGCGCGCGTCTCTTCGAGAACGGTGCGGCGTGACACGACGATGTTGCCGCGACGACGATCCATCTTCAATATTTGGAACTGCTGCGGCGCATTCATCAGCGGAGTGACGTCGCGGATCGGACGGATGTCGACCTGTGAGCGCGGCAGGAAGGCCACGGCGCCGTCGAGATCGACGGTGAACCCGCCCTTGACCTGGTTGAAGATGACGCCCTGAACCTTCTCGTTGTTGTTGAAGGCCTTCTCCAGCTTGCCCCAGCTTTCCTCGCGCCGCGCTTTATCGCGTGACAGCACGGCCTCGCCGAGCGCGTTCTCGACCCTTTCGAGATAGACTTCGACCTCGTCGCCGAGCTTGAGCTCATTCTGCCGTCCGGGTCCGGTGAATTCTCGCAAGGCCACGCGGCCTTCGGTTTTCAGACCGACATCGATGACGGCGAATTCCTTTTCGACTGCGACGACCTTCCCTTTGATGACGGAACCTTCCTGCAGGTTTCCGCCGCCGAAGGATTCATCGAGCAACTTGGCAAAGTCTTCACGCGAGGGTGCTGTAGCGGTGGCCATGGAGTCTCCTGTTGCGGCGCGCCGGCGGTTTGTATGGCGTTCCAAACGCGCGGGCCGAAGGTCCCGCAGACCTACGGCGGCCTCCGGAATCCCGGACGGCCGGCGCAAAAACCGTGCTTTCGGAACGATGGTTCGATCAGGCGCGCTTTACGCTGAGGCTCGAGCGGGGCTTTGTCCTCCAACACGAGGGGTGGTCAGCCACTCCCTCGGCCCGCCCGGCTGGCCTCGACGATGTCGATGGCGGCCCGGATGGTCGCGTCTATATCCAAATGTGTCGTGTCGAGCAAGTGCGCGTCCGGGGCCTGCCTTAGAGGCGCGATTTTACGGCTTTGGTCGCGGTGATCCCTGTTTCGGATGTCGGCGAGCACTTCGGCCTCGCCTACAGCACGACCTTGCGCCTTGTATTCGGCCGCGCGACGGCTGGCGCGGACCTCGGGTGTTGCAGTCACAAATATCTTCACGTCGGCATCAGGACAAATGACGGTGCCGATATCGCGCCCATCGAGCACGGCCCCAGGCGAACGAGCGGCAAATCCGCGCTGGAACGCGAGCAGAGCCTCGCGCACAGATGGGATCGCTGAAACGACCGAAGCTGCTTCGCTGATGGCGTGCGCCTTGAGCGCGGCTTCGTCGAAATGCGAAGGATCGAGCGACTTCGCAGCAGCGGTCGCCGCCCCCGCGTCAGCCGGACTCCGCCCATTGTCGAGCACCGCCTTTGCAACCGCGCGGTAGATCAAACCGGTATCGAGATGGGGCAAGCCGTAGTGAGCAGCAAGCCGTTTGCCGAGTGTGCCCTTGCCGGACGCAGCCGGACCATCGATGGCAATGATCATGCGATATCCGCGCCGATCGAACGCATCAGCTCGACGAAATCCGGAAAGCTGGTCGCGATGAACGCGCTGTCGTCGATACGGACATGATTCTCGGTGGCGAGGCCCATCATTAGCGCCGCCATGGCGATCCGATGATCCATGTTCGTCTTCACTTCGCCCCCACCGGCCGGACGACCCTTGCCTTGTACGATCATATCGTCACCATCGATCTCGACGACGACACCGTTGACGCGCAGCATGTCGACTGTCGCGGCCAGACGGTCAGACTCTTTCACACGCAATTCCTTCAGCCCGCGCATTCGCGTCACGCCTTCCGCGAAAGAGGCCGCCACGGCCAGGATCGGATATTCATCGATCATCGACGGTGCGCGTTCGGGCGGCACGTCGACACCCTTGAGCGCGGACGTGCGCACGCGCAGATCGGCAATCTCCTCTCCGCTGTCTCGCTTTTCCAGGTCCTCGATGCTGGCGCCCATCTCGCGCAACGTTGTCAGCAAACCCGTGCGCAAGGGATTTGTCATGACTGCATCGAGAATCAAATCCGAGTTCGGCACGATCAACGCAGCGACCAGAGGAAACGCGGCCGACGAAGGATCGGCCGGGACCATGACCTGCGCCGGCTCAAGCTCAGGCTGACCTTGCAGGACAATGCGACGGCCGTGGTCGCCGTAGGCCTTGCTCGTTACCTTTGCCCCGAAATGCTTCAGCAACCGTTCGGTGTGATCGCGGGTCGTCTCCGCTTCGATGACGGTGGTCTCCCCCGGCGCTGCAAGTCCCGCCAGCAGCACAGCCGATTTCAGTTGTGCCGACGCCACCGGTGACTCATAGACGATCGGTATGGGATCGGCCGCGCCCTTCAGCGTGAGCGGCAACCGCCCGCCGTCGGCGACATGGACAATACGCGCTCCCATCTTTTGCAACGGATCGAGCACGCGTTGCATGGGCCGGCCGCGCAACAACTCATCGCCATCGAAAGTCGCCGTCACCGGCGCTCCAGCCACGGCGCCAATCGCGAGGCGCACGCCCGTGCCGGAATTTCCAAAGTCCAGCATGCCGGCGGGTTGGGCGAAGCCTCCGATCCCGACCCCATTTACGCGCCAGGCCTGATCTCCGGTTCGCTCCACCCGCGCGCCAAGCGCACGCATGACATCTGCGGTGTGCAGGACGTCCGCGCCTTCAAGCAGACCTGTGATGATGGTCTCCCCGACGGTCAGGGCGCCAAGAATGAGAGCGCGGTGAGAAATCGACTTGTCGCCCGGCACCCGGAGCCGTCCCTGGATCGGGCCGCTTTGGCGGGCTGTCAGCGGTGCTGGATTTGAAGGGTTCACCGGGCGGTATCCTTGGGATCTGCGCCCTCCTACCACGCAGCCGCGCGCGGCGTCATCCCGCCGATTTTGGCTTTCCAGAGGGCGTCTGCGCTATTGACAGGGGCTTCGCAACTAGCCAAGTGAAGCACCGATTTAAAAGACCCACTCCTAGGAACCTCGACTGTGGCTAAACCCGATCTCGGCACCAAGCGCGTCTGTCCCGATACCGGTCGTAAATTCTACGACCTCAACAAGACGCCGGTGATTTCACCGTATACCGGCAAAGTCGTACCGATCGTTGCACCGGCGCCTCCGCGCGTACGCGCTGAGCCCGCGGCAGCGGCACGACCTGCTCCCGTGGCACAAGCTGAAACGATCGTGCCGGAGACCGCCGACGCCGAATTTGTCTCGCTCGAGGATGCCGAGGCCGAACAACAGGGCAAGAAGCCGGCTGCGGCCGACGCAACTGCCGCCGCGGGCGAGGAAGAGGAAGTCGAGATAGGCGACGAGAGCCTGGACGACGCCGCCTTCATCGAGGAGCAGGAAGAAGGTGACGCCGACGTGACCGACATCATCGGCGAGTCGATCGAGAAAGAAGAAGAGAGCTGATCGCTTCCGCCGCTTTCCCAAAAGCGGCGGCTGGATTTCTGGATTGGGGCCATAGCTCAGATGGGAGAGCGCGTGAATGGCATTCACGAGGTCGGCGGTTCGATCCCGCCTGGCTCCACCAACCTTTCGGGCGAAGCGAGCGAAGGCTGCCGCGCCGAAGGGCGCAGGCGGGCGGTGTGAAGTACGCCCATATTCTCCAAAGTACGGTCGGCGAACACTTTTGCGTTGGCGCACAACTCTAGCGCAGTCCTCCACACGTCCAAATACGCGTCTTGGAGCCTGAAGACTTACCTCGCCTTCGACGGCGCTTTTTCAAAAAAACGGCTCTAAGATAAATCGTCGCGTAACCAGGAAAAGCACATGCAAGGCAAGATCGCGCTTGAAGAGCATTTCGCAATCGAACCGACACTCGCAGATTCCCAAGTATTTGGTGGGCATGTGTGGAAAGACCTGGGCCACCGTCTGCTCGACATCCAGGAGACTCGTCTTGGAGAAATGGACAAACACGGGGTCGAGCTGATGATCCTGTCGCTTAACGCGCCCGCAATTCAGGCGATCCCCGACACCAAAACCGCGATCGCGGTCGCCAGGCAGGCCAATGATGTCCTTGCCGGCGAAGTGCGCAAACGCCCAAACCGTTTTGCTGCCTTTGCGGCGCTCCCGATGCAGGATCCGGATGCCGCAGCGGCCGAGCTTACTCGCTGCGTGAAAGACCTTGGCATGGTTGGGGCGTTAGTGAACGGATTCTCCCAAATCGGCACGCCCGACAACGTGACCTACTACGACCTGCCGCAATACCGGCCATTCTGGCGGACCGTTGAAGCGCTCGATGTCCCGTTCTATCTGCATCCGCGCAACCCGCTTCCAAGCTGGACGAAATTCTATGAAGGCCACAATTGGCTGCTTGGCCCGAACTGGGCGTTCGCAGCGGAAACCGCCGTGCACGCGCTGCGCCTCATTGGTAGCGGGTTGTTCGATGAATGCCCCAAGCTGAAGATCGTGCTTGGTCATCTCGGCGAAGGCATTCCTGTCTATCTTTGGCGTATTGACAATCGCAACGGCTGGATGAAAGCGGCGCATAAATATCCGGCCAAGCACGGCGTGGCGCATTACTTCCGTAAACACTTCCATGTCACCACATCGGGCAATTTCGACACGCCGGCCCTAGTCAATGCGATGGCCGTGATCGGCGCAGACCGAGTCATGTTTTCGGTCGATTGGCCATTCGAAGATGTTGGCGAGGGCGCACAATGGTTCGACGGGGCCGCAATCAGTGAAGCTGATCGCCTCAAGATAGGACGCGACAACGCAATAAAGCTGTTCGGGTTGCGTCTGGGATAACTATCGCATGCGATAGTGTTCGACCGCGCTTTTGTCCCAGATCATGCCGCTGCCGGGCCGCGACGGCACGACGGCGTGCCCATTGACGATCGCGAGCGGCTCTTGGACCAGAATGTCCGCCCAATCGACATATTCGAGAAAATGACATGTCGGCGTGGCCGCCAGCAGGTGGGCGCTCACTTCGGGAAACAAATGCGAGGACATTTTTACGTTGTGTGTTTGCGCAATCGCGGCAGCCACACGCCATCCGGTCACGCCGCCGATGCGTTCGAGATCCGGCATCACGTAGTCGGCGGCGTGCGCATCGAGCGCAACTGACATCGCCGTCGGTAACGAAAAGTTCTCGCCGATCTGAACCGGGACTTTCAATTCGCGCGCGAGCTTTGCAGCCCCGGGATAGTCGTCGTGGCGGATCGGCTCTTCGAGCCAATAAATATCTTCGGCATCGAGCGCGCGGCCCCGCGTCAGTGCTTCATCAACCGAGAGTGCCTGGTTGTAGTCGACCATCAATTTCACGCCATCACCTATGCGTTTGCGCACGGCATGAACGGCGGCAATATCTTGGGCCAGGGTCGGATAACCGAGGCGCAACTTGATCGCGCGGAAACCGCCCGCGAGCAATTTCTCCGCTTCATCGGCGAGCGCGGTACCGTCGTCCATCAGACCAAGCCCGCAACTGTTGTAAGCCGGAATTGGTCGTGGCTCGGCGCCCAGCAATTTCGCGAGCGGGACATTGCTGGCAATCGCCAGGGCATCCCAGCATGCAGTATCGAAGCCAGCCATCGCCATGCGCACGATGCCCTGAACGCCGATCAACGTGAAACGCTGCGCGAGCTTTGCCCATAGGTCGGCTGGCTTTGCCGGGCTGCCCTTCACGACACTTTCGACCTCAGCAACCAGGCTGGAAACCGCCGGAAGTGCTGCGCGGAAATAGCAGAACACATAGCTGCGGCCGGTCACGCCCTCCTCGGTTTCAAGATCAATCAGCAGCAGCGGCACCTGGCGAAAGCGCCCCCATGCTGGTGCCGAGTACGAAATTCGGTGGAACCTCAACCGGCGTGGGGCGCAGCGCGCGGACCGTCAAATGAGGCAATGAGGGCAGATCGGTCATGAAAAGTCCGGTTCTGAGCCCAATATACCCAGCTCCGACCCAGATTTGCCTTGTTCTTGAACCTTTAACCCGCCCTGCCCATATTATACCCGACCGGACGGCAGTTGCCGGGCGGTTGGGGTGCCTGAAAGGGGCCCCGTCAAAGTCGCTTCAAGCGAGGGCTTTGAGACCAATGTCGCGAGTTCCGTCCCTATCCAGCCCGTTCCTCCTGGGTTTCGATGAAATCGAGCGCGTGCTCGATCGCGTGGCCAAGGGGGCCGACGGCTACCCGCCCTACAATATCGAGCGGTTGCCGCGCGACGGGCAAAACCCGGAGCGGCTACGCATCACGCTCGCCGTAGCCGGTTTCACGCGCGATCAACTCGATGTCAGCATCGAGGAAAGCCAGTTGGTGATCCGCGGACGGCAGCAGGACGACAAGACCCGCCAATACCTCCATCGCGGCATCGCCGCGCGCCAATTCCAGCGCACCTTCGTGCTGGCGGACGGCATGGAGGTGATGGGCGCGGATTTGAAAAACGGACTGTTGTCGATCGATCTCGTCCGGCCGCAGCCGGAACGGATCGTGAAAACGATCTCAATCAACGAGCTGGAATAACGAACTCGTGAAGAAGGACTCGACCGCGTCAAGCGTTGAATCAGAAAGGAGTCGAGGGCCATGACCAACGACAAACAGATTGAACCGAATATCGCCCCTGCAGCTATTACGCAGGAGGCGCTGGCTCACCTCGGTGACGGCCGTCTGGCTTATGTAAAGACGATCCGTTCCGAAGACGTCGCCAACTTGTTTCCGCAGGCGCCGAAGATCGCGCCAGGCGTCAAGTTGTTTTCGTTGCACGCAGCTGACGGCACGCCGATCATGCTGACCGATACGCGCGAAGCCGCGCTGGCAAATGCCTGGAGCCAGGAGCTTGAGCCCGTCAGCGTACACTGACCGGGTCTAGGCGATCAAAATCAATAACCGAGAGAGGGGCGCAGCGAAGTTCGCTGCGCCTTCAGCCTGTTCAGGCAGCGCTTGAAGCCGGCGGCATTGCCAGCACGGCGTAGAGAGCATCGGCGTCGTTCGATTCGCGCAGACGTCGTGCGATCTCGGGATCACGAAGCTGCCGTGCAACGCGCGCCAGCGCTTTCAGGTGGTCCGCGCCGGCGGCTTCAGGCGCGAGCAGCAGAAAAATCAGATCGACAGGCTGATTGTCGAGCGCCTCGAAATCGATCGGCTTGTGAAGCCGCGCGAACAGACCGAAGAGTCGACCAAGCTTGGAAAGCTTGCCGTGCGGAATTGCCACGCCATTGCCGACCGCGGTCGAGCCGAGCTTTTCGCGTTGCAGCAGGATTTCCAGAATCGCTTTTTCGTTCTGACCGGTAAGTTCGGCTGCGCGCGCGGCCAGTTCCTGGATCGCCTGCTTCTTGCTGTTAACCTTGAGAGCGGGAATCACCGCGTTCGGCGCGACGAGATCGGTAAGCGTCATGGACATGACCAATGATCGGTGATGGCAGCGCCGAGTTGCAATGGGGGTTGTTGAAGGCGGCGGAACATAAGAGTTGTCGGCCCCGTCGTCAATGGCTGACTTCAGCCTGCAGTTGCCGATTTTCGGGCATTTTTGCTGCCGCGGCGCGCCTGATGGTCCTTACGGCGCCTTTTGTAACGCCTCAGCCGCTTCTCGATCCGGATCGCAGCCTGTTCTGCGCTGTCATAGGCGTCAGGGGCCATCCCCTCGGCTTCGAGCAACGCGCCCGAATCAAGATGGAGCACACATTCAGTGCGGAAGCCGAAGCCGTCCTTCCCGACGGTCGCGTGGCCTGAATATCCACCGCGGAAGTATTTGGAGGCCGCCTCTTCGACACGATCCGTTATTTTTCGTTGCAGAGCCGCGCCAATGCTGATGTTCCGTCCCGATACACGTAAAGGCATCTGTATGCCTCCATGGACTTTTGCCAAACGCCGTGTGGTCGCCCGGCATCAAGAGATTTCACCTTAAAAATGTTCCGGACGTCAATGCGGCAAGACGCGTAGACGGGCGGGCAGTCAGGCGCCGGCTGCCAGTTTTTCGCGCCGGCGCTGCACTGAGGATGGTATGCGCATGGCTTCGCGATATTTCGCGACGGTTCGTCGGGCGATCTCGATTCCGGCGTCCCGCAATTTTTCCACGATCGTGTCATCCGACAGTACGTTGTCGGCACTCTCAACCTCGATCAGCTGGCGGATGCGATGACGGACTGCCTCGGCGGAATGCGCTTCACCGCCATCGGCAGACGCGATCGCCGACGTAAAGAAATATTTCAATTCGAAAATGCCGCGACTCGTCGCCATGTATTTGTTCGCGGTGACCCGTGACACGGTCAACTCGTGCATACCGATTGCGTCAGCGACGGTCTTCAGATTCAGCGGCCGCAGATGCTGCACGCCTTTGGCAAAGAACCCGTCCTGTTGCCGCACGATTTCGCTGGACACCTTGAGAATTGTTTTTGCGCGCTGATCGAGTGCGCGCACCAGCCAGGTCGCCGTCTGCATGCAATCGGCGATATAGGCTTTCTCTTTTTCGTTGCGGCTCGGCTGCGAAACCTGCGCGTAGTAGCGCTGATTGATGAGCACCTTCGGCAGAGTGTCAGAATTGAGCTCGACCTGCCACGTACCGTCGGGCGCCGCGCGCACGAACACGTCGGGAACGATCGGCTGCACCATCGTTGAGCCGAAGGCTAGCCCCGGCTTGGGATTGAGCGTGCGAATCTCCGCGATCATGTCGTGGAGATCTTCGTCGTTCACCCCGCAGAGGCGGCGCAAGGCGGAAAGATCGCGCTTTGCGAGAAGATCGAGATGCTCGACCAGCATGCGCATGGCCGGATCGTAGCGGTCGCGTTCCTTTAGCTGGATCGCGAGGCATTCGGTGAGACTGCGCGCGCACACGCCGGGCGGATCGAAGGTCTGCAGAACCGCAAGCACGAGCTCGACATCGCTGCGCCGGGCACCGAGTTTGTCGGTAACCGCATCGAGATCGCCGGTGAGGTAACCCGCCTCGTCCACCATATCGATCAAATATTGGCCGATCATGCGGCCGGCCGGATTGGAGATCGCCAGCGCCATCTGCTCGGCCAGATGATCGGTCAGCGTCGTCTCGACCGAAACGAAAGCTTCGAGATTGTAGTCTTCGCCGCTCGCCGCGCTGCCGGCACCGGACCATTCCGAGTAAGCCGGCTCCGGTGCCTCAGGCTTGACTGGTTTCTCCCCGCCATCGTCGGGAAAGACATTTTCGAGTTCGGTGCCGAGACCCTGTTCCATCGAGCTACGGCTCGTCTCGAGGTCGGCCCCCATCCAGTCGGCATTGGCGGCGCCATCGTCACCGGTCTCGGGCGGCTGACCGTTACCCTCGGCTGCCGCCGCAGGTGCCTCGTCGTCGTTCGCGCGCTCGAGCAGCGGATTGCGCTCGAGCTCGTTATCGACGTAGGCCGCGAGGTCGAGGCTGGAGAGCTGCAGCAGCTTGATGGCCTGCATCAGCTGCGGCGTCATCACCAGCCCTTGGGTCTGGCGAAGTTCCAGTCTTTGCGAAAGCGCCATTAGAAGTCCGGCAGAATTGGTCCGATTCTTGCTTCTTATAGCAGGTCATCTGCACGGGCGATATGCGATTGAGCAGCGGGGTCCTGCAGAATTGCGCGCGTTAACGAATTACACCCGCTATCTACAGCCTGAATTCTTCGCCCAGGTAGAGGCGACGCACATCGGGATTGTTCACGATATCGTCGGCGCGACCTTCCATCAGGACCTCGCCGGAGTAGATGATGTACGCGCGGTCGGTGAGCCCCAGCGTCTCACGCACATTGTGATCAGTGATCAGCACCCCGATCCCGCGATTGGTGAGGTGCCGTACAAGCGCCTGGATATCACCGACTGCGATCGGGTCGATGCCGGCGAACGGTTCGTCGAGCAGCATGTAGCTCGGCCGCGTCGCCAAGGCGCGTGCGATCTCCACGCGGCGCCGCTCGCCGCCTGACAGCGCGATTGTGGGGGTCTTGCGCACGCGGGCGATGTTGAATTCCTCAAGCAACGCATTGAGGTCCGCCTCGCGTCGGCGACGGTCCGGCTCGACCACCTCGAGCACGGACCGAATATTGTCTTCCACATTAAGGCCGCGAAAGATCGACGCTTCCTGCGGCAGATAGCCGATGCCAAGGCGGGCCCGCTGATACATCGGCAGCCCCGTCACATCGTAACCGTCGAGTTCGATGTGGCCGCGGTCCGCATTGATCAAGCCGGTGATCATGTAGAAAACCGTGGTCTTGCCGGCGCCGTTTGGACCGAGCAGGCCAACCGCTTCGCCGCGCCGCACGTAGAGCGTCACGCCGCGAACCACCATGCGGCCACCGAAACTCTTTTCCACCCCGTGCGCAGCAAGATAGGCCGGACGTGGAGCCTGCCGACCGTCGCCGCCACGCCGTTGTTGCGTGGCGCCATGCGCCTGTTCGCCGGCGTATGTCCGCTGCAACGGGCGCGCCTGCGGATTTACGGCGGCTTGTTGCTGCGCCCGCGCTTCGGCGGGAGTGAGAACCCGGCGACTACGGGCCGGCCGGCGCCAGAGCTGCGGCAGCTGCGACAGCAGATTCGCCAGCTCGCGGCGCATGAGCTCAAGCTGCTTGAGCATGGTCCTTCCCGTAAACTTTCAGGGCCGCAACTGCGGGGCGCGTGACATTAACCGATTCCCCAAGCCGTGGATGCCCGGGAAACCTGCGGCGCCCGATCAAAACGGGCGCGCGGGGAGGCCCCGCGGAAGTTGCGCGCCGTTGGCGCCCGCTTTGGGGTCAGCAGGTCCACCCTGGATGAACAGGCCCTGTACCCGACCCTGCCCGTTCTTGCCCGATTCCACGCGTGATACGCCGCTGGTCAGATCGACCACGAGCTTCTCGCCCCTCAGCACATTTTGACCTTGCGTCATGACGACGGGGTTGCCTGTCATCGTAACGGTGTTGCTCTTCATATCGAAGATGCCGAGTTCGCCCGTGACGGTCTGATCTTTCTGGGTAACGATGACGCCGCCGCGCGCCTCGAGTCGTTTGATTTTCTGCTCGCCGCCGGGCCCCGGAGTGGCCGCCGGCATGGTCTTCGTCTTGGGCGCGTCTTCGCCGCCTTGTTCGTAGAACACTACAAGCGATTTGCAGCGCAATCCGGTATCGCCCTGCTTCACCCGCACGTCGCCGCTGAAGGTCGCTTCCTTCTGCTTGTCACGCACCTCGAGCGTCGCTGCTTCGATGTGGACCGGTTGATCGCGGTTCTGCGAAAAGCCCTGCAATGCATTCGGCGGTCCTGATGGCGTCGGCTGCGCGCGCAGTCCGCCGGCCGAGGTAACCAGCGCTGCGACGAGCAGCGGCATCAGGCGTTTGCGCAAAGCTGTCATTGATTGCCCGACTTTTCCGGCGGCGGCGGCAGATTGAGTTTCATGTCCATGACAACACCACCATGGAAACGGACGATGTCGCCGGAATCGAGAATATCCAGCCGGTTGGCATTCAGCGTGCCTTGCAACATTTTCACTTCGACCGGCTGCTCGGAGACGACATTGCCCTTGCGAATGTCGATGAGCGCCTCACGCAGACGGCCCTGATAGCCGGTCGACGAATTCAACTCGATGTTGCGATCGAGTTTGAGCATCTCACCTTTTGCATCGTAGATGCCGGTGACGGCTCTCAGCTCCATCGAACTCTTGTCCTGCATTTCGACCTTGGCGCGAATGTTGCGCAGCTCGACGATGTCCGGCTTAGTCATGTCCTGTGCCGCCGTGTCGGCCGTGAGCTCGTAGGCGCGCGCGTCACTCGTGAAGCCGGACAGGCGCGGCTGCTCCATTGTGACCTTCGTCCCCGATACCACGAGGTTGTCGATGTTGATCGGCAGCTTGGCGAGCATCCGCAATGGATTGAGGTAGGTGGCCAGCGCGACGATCACCAGCACAACACCGACGCTCGCCGGAACTGCGATGCGCAGGATACGCACCATGCGACTGTGACGACGCGCCGAGCGGAACGCTCGATCGGCGTCGTTGCGGCTCATGGTCCAGTACGAGCGCGTCGTCTCTGGATCGTTTTTCGCTGTAATCACACGGCTCATGCCAAGCCCGGCACCTGTTCCTGCGCAAACGAAGTATCGGAAATCGTTTTACGCCCCCATCATGCAACATGCAGAGCGAATATGGCCCCGACACGGCAGCGTCTATCGTCTGTATTAACCGATAGCGATGCGGACTCAATAGCTTACGACGAGTGCGAAAAAATGTCCTCGGCCGCCCAGCCGGCGAGGTCGAGACGCGCCCGGTCGGGCAAAAAGCGAAAACAGGCCGTGGCCAGATCGCCGCGCCCCTCACGCGCCAGCATTCCATCGAGCTTCTCTTTCAGAGCGTGCAGATGCAGGACATCGGTCGCCGCATAGGACACCTGGGCGTCGGTCAGCTCCTCGGCGCCCCAGTCGGACAATTGCTGCTGCTTCGACAGGTCGACGCCGAGCACCTCGCGCGCGAGGTCCTTAAGGCCGTGCTTGTCAGTGTAGGTCCGGGCAAGACGCGAGGCGATCTTGGTGCAGTAAACCGGCGCCGCCATAACCCCGAATGTCTTCGCCAGCATGCCGAGATCGAAACGGGCAAAATGAAAAATCTTGAGGATCGACTTGTCAGCAAGCAGCCGCTCGATATTGGGCGCCTTGCGCTGACCCGCGGCAATCTGCACGACGTCGGCCGATCCGTCCCCTGGCGAGAGCTGCACGACGCAGAGTCGATCGCGATTGGGATCAAGACCCATGGCTTCAGTGTCGATCGCCACCGCGCCCTTGTAGGCGGAGAGGTCGGGAAGATCACCACGGTGCAGACGGTTGGTCATTCAGGCTCTAAAGGCTCGGAACGTTGGTGCCCAGGAGAGGACTCGAACCTCCACGGCTTTCACCGCTAGTACCTGAAACTAGTGCGTCTACCAATTCCGCCACCTGGGCTCGTTGGGACCAGATACGGAGCCGTTTCCGGCTTGTCAATGAAGCGGCTTTGGTACTGTACAGTCTCCAGCCGATCCTGTATTGGCCGGGTTTCGACCACCGCCCGCCGGCAATGAATTGAGAGCGGCATGACCGCACGCAGCCCCTATGACACTCTGATCACTGTCTACGGCGGCTCGGGTTTTCTCGGCCGGCACGTGGTTCGTGCCCTGGCCAAGCGTCATTATCGTATCAGGGTCGCCGTCCGGCGGCCCGAACTCGCGAACTTTCTGCAACCACTCGGCCGTGTCGGCCAGATCCACGCCGTACAGGCAAATCTACGCAACGCGCCTTCGGTGGAGGCCGCCGCCCGCGACGCGCGGGTTCTGATCAATCTGGTCGGCGTTCTATTCGAGCGCGGCCGCCAGCGGTTCGACGCGGTCCATGCTTATGGGGCCGAGCAGGTGGCGCTGGCAGCCACCGCGCATGGTGCGCGTATGGTGCATGTGTCTGCAATTGGCGCCGATGCAAATTCGAGCAGCGCCTACGCGCGTACAAAGGCGAACGCAGAACAGTTGGTGCTGGCGGCACAGCCCTCGACCGTGATCATGCGGCCTTCGATCCTGTTCGGGCCCGAGGACGACTTCTTCAACCGCTTTGCTGCGCTCGCGCGGATGTCACCGGCATTGCCTCTGATCGGCGGCGGACTTACCCGCTTCCAGCCTGCATTCGTCGGCGACGTTGCCGCCGCGATCGCCGACGCGGTCGACGGCAAGGCGCGCGCAGGTACGGTCTATGAACTGGGCGGCCCCGACATACGGACGTTCAAAGAACTCATGCAATTTGTTCTCGCAACGATCGAGCGCAAGCGGCTTCTGGTCAGCTTGCCGTTTTCCGTTGCCAAGTTGCAGGCGATGCTTCTGCAATATCTCCCGAAGCCGTTGCTCACACCCGATCAGGTCGAACTGCTCCGCGTCGACAACGTTGTGTCGGAAGCCGCAAAATCGGAGATGCGAACGTTTCAGGGCCTCGGCATCGAACCTGAGCCGATTGAAGCGATCGTCCCGTCTTATCTCTGGCGCTTTCGCAAGACCGGCCAGTTCCGCAATCGCCTCGCTTAGCCTTTACAGAACGTACAAGGCGAGAAGTCCGGCGCTGCCCACCAGGATGCGCCACCATGCGAACAGCGCGAAGCTGTGACGTTGCACGTAACCGAGAAACGTCTTCAC
The DNA here is from genome assembly GCA_963831515.1 of uncultured Alphaproteobacteria bacterium. Lineage (GTDB taxonomy): Bacteria > Pseudomonadota > Alphaproteobacteria > Rhizobiales > Xanthobacteraceae > Pseudolabrys. The sequence goes on from CAWHQL010000013.1 coordinate 126,636, forward strand.
GACGATCCACCCGAAGATAAACGAGAACAAGAATCCGACCACCGTCACCGCGATATTGCCGCCGAGCGCAAGTTCTCCTCGGCTCTTGTAAAGCTCATACGCGAATGCTCCGACCATGGTCGGCATCGCAAGCCAGAAAGAGAATTCCGCCGCCGAGCGGCGGTCAGCGCCAAACAACATCGCGCCAACGATCGTCGCGCCCGCCCGCGATACGCCGGGGATCATCGAAATGCACTGGATGAATCCGATGCCAAGATACATCAGAAGCGGGAAACCGGTGGCGTCGTGATACCGCGCCTGCAGATTCAGTCTATCGACCCACATCAACACGAAACCGCCGACAATAAGCGACACGCAAACAACACGCACATCGAAAAGGTATGACTTGATGTAGTGGTAGGCGAGCGCGCCGATAACGGCCGCCGGCAGAAAGGCGAGCAGCACGCCGATGACGAAGCGCGCCGCCGGCCACGAAGTGAACATGTCCTTTGCGAGTGCCCACAATCTGCCGAAATAGATCGACAGCAATGCAAGGATGGCCCCGAGTTGGATAAGCACGGCAAACGACTTGCCGAATGCGTCGTCGCCCCAACCGAACAAGTGCTCCAGCAGCAACAAATGCCCGGTCGAGGAAACCGGCAGATACTCCGTCAGACCCTCGACGATACCGAGAACCGCCGCTTTGATCAGGTCGATATGAGCCACGCTCCAGCCGGACACGGCCGCCTTGAGGGCATCGAATTGCATGAGTTTCTCCGGAAGGAAATCTGCGCGTGTGCCGCCGGGATGTAGGTCAGCGCTTTTGGCGCAAAGGCGTCCGTGAGGCAACGAAAAAAGACGGTAATTCGCAACGGGTTTGCACCCCCGTCACGCCTTTCTATAGTGCAGTGCTGATTCTCACCTGCGCGGGCTCGCATATCCGCACTCATGTTGACACTTTTTCATCAACCGCTTTGTCCGCATTCGCGATATGTGCGCCTGATCCTCGGCGAGTACAGCATCTCTGCGCGGCTGGTCGAGGAACGCTTCTGGGAAAGGCGAGAGGAGTTTTTGCTGCTCAATCCTGCAGCGGAATTACCGGTTCTGGTCGCCGAGGGTGAACCGCCAATTCCAGGCGCCGGGATCGTTGCCGAATACATCGAGGAAACTCATCAAGGCGAGAGTGGTGAAGGTCGCCTGTTGCCGCCGGAGCCCGGGCGGCGCGTCGAGGTGCGGCGCCTGGCGAACTGGTTCAACGACAAATTTCACGCCGAGGTCAGTGGTCCTCTCGTGAACGAGCGGGTCTTCAAGCGCCATATGACCCAGGAACAAGGTGGCGGCCCGCCCAATACCGAGGCGCTGCGCGCCGCGCGCCATAATATCCGCTATCATCTTGCCTATATCGGCTGGCTCGTGCAGACGCGCGACTGGCTGACGGGCAACCGACTGACCCTGGCTGATCTTGCTGCGGCTGCCCATCTCTCAGCCGTCGACTATTTGGGCGAAGTGCCGTGGAACGCAGACGAAGCGACAAAGAATTGGTACGCGCGGGTGAAGTCCCGTCCGTCGTTCAGGGCAATCCTCGGCGACACGCTGGCCGGTCTTCCGCCATCGAAAACCTACGCCGACCTCGACTTCTGAATGATCCGGCTGCGATAAAGGCGGCGCTTGCGGAAAGATCGCGCGCGGCAGGATTCGATGCCTTCGGAGTCGTGAAGCCCGACGCTGCACCTGAATTGAAATCGCGGCTCGAACGCTTTCTCGCCGATGGCGCGCACGGCGACATGACGTGGCTTAAATCCACAGCCGAGCGCCGCGCGTCGCCACTGGTCCTGTGGCCAGACGTGCGCTCGATTATCATGCTTGGAATGAACTACGGGCCAGATGATGATCCTCTGGCAATCTTGAAAGAACACACCCACGCAGCCATTTCGGTCTACGCCCAGGGTGATGACTATCACGACCTCATCAAGACACGCCTCAAGGAGTTGGCGCGCTGGCTTACGGCCAACGCCGGCGGCGACGTGAAGGTCTTCGTTGATACCGCCGCAGTCATGGAAAAGCCGCTCGCCGCGCGCGGCGGACTGGGGTGGCAAGGCAAGCACACGAATGTGGTGTCCCGAATTTACGGGTCGTGGTTGTTTCTCGGCTCGATTTTCACGACGCTCGATCTTCCCGTGGATTCCCCGGAACGCGATAATTGCGGCAACTGCCGCGCGTGCCTCGATGTCTGTCCCACCGCGGCATTTCCCGCTCCATATCAGCTCGATCCTCGTCGTTGCATTTCATATTTGACCATCGAGCACAAAGGCCCGATCGCGCGCGATCTGCGGGCTGCGATGGGAAATCGAATTTACGGCTGCGATGATTGTCTCGCAGTGTGCCCGTGGAACAAGTTCGCCAGCCGCGGCAGAGAGGCCAAGCTTGCGGCGCGTGATACGTTGCGTGCGCCGCGTTTGGCAGATCTCGTCCGCCTGGACGATTCGCAATTCCGAACGATGTTCGCCAAGACGTCGATCAAACGCACCGGCCGCGATCGCTTTGTGAGGAATGTGCTGATCGCGATCGGCAATTCCGGTGACACAGAGCTTGCCGTCGAAGCAGAGCGCCTGCTTCGCGACGCGTCGCCTCTGGTGCGTGGCGCTGCCGTGTGGGCGCTGTCCAGACTTTTGCCGCGTGAAAAGCTTGCAGTCTTGTCTCAGCGACCGCGCGATCCCGACCCGGACGTGCGGGAAGAATGGGACGCAGCACTCGCCTAGAACTCTTTGACGGCCGCGATCAGACGTTCGATGTCTTCTGGACGCGAGAGTCTATGATCACCGTCTTTGATCAGCGTCAAAACGACATCATCGCGGGAAAAGCGCGACACGAGTTCAACGGCGTGCCTCCAGGGCACGTCCGGATCTTCGACGCCCTGCAGAATATGAACCGGGCAGCCCGTCTCGATCAGTCCGCCGAGCAACAAATTTTTTCGACCGTCTTCGATCAGCGTGCGCGTGATGGGATAAGGTTCTTCATCATACGCCGATGGGCGCATCCAAAGTCCCTTTTGTTCGATCTCGCGTTTGATTGCGTCCGGAAACTGTTTCCACATAAGTTCCTCGGTGAAATCGACCGCCGGCGCAATCAGCACCATGCCGACGATCGGCGCGGCACCTTGGCGGGACAGCGCGCGCGCCAAAAGCAACGCCAGCCATCCGCCCATGGACGAACCGATCAGCACCTGCCCGCCTTGCGCAAAGCGCCGATAAACGGCGAGACTTTCCTCCAGCCACAGGCCGATTGTCCCCTCGGCAAAAATTCCACCCGATTCACCGTGGCCGGAATAATCGAAACGCACGCACGCCCGGCCCTCTTTTTCTGCCCAGCGATCCAACGCCTCGGCTTTGGTGCCCTTCATGTCGGACTTGAATCCGCCCAACCAGAACAGGCCCGGGCTCTTGCCCTCGCGTGCGCGCACGGCGATGGTCCTGTGCGGCAACGAAAAATCTATTGGGAAAGAAGTCAGGCGAACGTCGCTCATAGACAATAAAATTCCGATTGGACCTGCATCCTTGTCGCCACAAGGTCCACACCGCAAGAGGCAACCGTTGCCCGCGTCATCTGTGCCGTCTATACCTAAGTTTGGCACGCGATAAAAAGCCTGCTGTAATCCACTCGAAAGCTGTCGTCGGGGCAAAACAATTCATGTCGAGTTTGCCTGCATCCACACCATCGCCGCTTGGCACGGATGACCTATCTTTTAAGGCCCACGCGCCGCGCGCGACGAATGCAGCGATGACTGTGCTCGTCGTCGTACCAGGGCTCGATGGTGGCGCCTCCGATGCCGGCGCAGTCGAACTGGTTCGCATCCTTGCCGGGGCAGGATATTCGACAGTTCTCGTGTCGCGGGCGGGGCGGCTCGCGGCCGATGTTACGACGGGCGGCGGCGAGTTCGTTCCACTTGATTTGTCGAGCAACAATCCAGCCATCATCTTGCGCAATGCGCTCATTCTAAGTCGGCTTGCGCGAGAGCGACGCTGCCAGGTGATTCACGCATTCGGCCGCGCCGGTGCATTGAGCGGATTGATTGCCGCTCGTTTGAACGGCGCCAAGTTTGTGACCAGTTGGCATAAGGGTTTCCGGGAACAAAATCTCTTCAAACATCACTATAACGGGATCATGGCGCGCGGTGACCGCGTCATTGCGTCGAGCGAGCAGATCGCGCAACTCATCAACGATCGATACGGCACACCCTGGAACAGGATCACGGTGGTGCCGTGCAGCATCGATCTGGAGCGTTTCAATCCCGAAGTTGTGACGCGCGAACGTATCGAGGCCATGCGTACCGCCTGGGGAGTCCACCGCGACACCAAGGTCATTCTGGTCACCGGGCGCATTCTCCGCCGCAAGGGTCATCACGTGGTGGTCAGGGCGGCCCAGCGGCTCAAAGAAATGGGATTGAAGGATTTTCTCTGCGTATTCGTCGGCGAGGACCGAGGCCGCACACGTTACACAGGCGAATTATGGGATCTCGTTCTCACGACCGGCACAATGGACGTTATTCGCATGGCCTCCCCCGTTCCCGACATGCCGGCGGCCTATGCCGCGGCATCGGTCGTAGTGTCGGCGGCTATCCAGCCGGAAGGCGTGCAACGGGCGATTCTAGAGGCCCAGGCGATGGCCCGGCCCATCGTCGTGTCTGATCTTGGGGCGGGTCCCGACGTTGTTCTTACCGCACCGGCTGTTCCCGAAAGCCGCATCGCCGGGTTGCGCTTTCAAGCCGGTGACGATGCCGCTTTGGCCGCCGCCTTGTTGCGGTTGTTTTCGATGCCCGAACCCAACCGCGCGACGATCGGACGTCGCGGGCGCGATTGGGTACTTGGACACTTCAATACTGAGGCCGTCGCCGAACAGATGCTGCGGCTTTATGGTGAGATCGCCGCCTCAACCAGGACGCCCGCCCCGGCCAAATAAAATAAGCGGACAAAATCAGAGTAATTTGAATAGTTTGACTGTGAATTGATAACCACCCGTCGACTGTGACGACGGAACCGCGTTGACTTCTTCACGGTTTCTACCAATCTTTTGCAATTCCCATGATGTAATGTCTGGGGAATAGTCGCAACAGCACAAGGAGAAGATAGCCATTCGTCGTCCGATGAAGTCCGCGCTGCCCGTTCAAAAGGACGGCCCGCGCATTAACGAGGAGATCCGCGTCCGCGAGGTCCAGCTAATCGATGCAAGTGGCCACAACCATGGCCCCACACCCATCCAAGCCGCGCTAGAAATGGCGCAGGCTGCGGGCCTCGACCTCGTCGAGATCGCCCCCAATTCGTCGCCTCCCGTTTGCAAGCTCCTGGACTACGGCAAATACAAATACCAGGCGCAGAAGAAGGCGGCGGAAGCCCGAAAAAAGCAGAAAGTCGTCGAGATCAAGGAGATCAAGCTCCGGCCTATGATCGACGACCACGACTATCAAGTGAAAATGCGCTCGATGAAGCGCTTCTTCGAGGACGGCGACAAGGTCAAGATCACCTTGCGCTTCCGTGGCCGCGAAATGGCGCACCAGGAGCTCGGTTTCAAATTGCTGGATCGCGTGAAATCAGACACCGGCCCGCTCGCGAAGGTGGAGTCAGAACCGCGGTTCGAAGGTCGCCAGATGATTATGGTTCTGGCGCCACGTTAGGCATCGAAACCCTTCGCACTTAAGTCACCGCGCCGCCCCAAGTCGGGTGGCGCGTCGGTATTTGAGGGGCCTCCGGCCCGGAACCTGGAGGTTGCGTGGGCCCGTCGCCTCTGCCATAACGCCGGCCATCGCCGCCCGGCCAGTAAGGGCTGCCGTGGCGGCGATTAGCGCTCAATCCCGAGCACATCGCTCCAGGCCGAATTCGGCTTCGAGCACATCCAGGCCGTGCGGGCTTCCCGTTGCGCGCCGATGAGGAGAGCCAAATGCCCAAGTTGAAGACCAAATCTGGCGCTAAAAAGCGCTTCAAGATCACCGCGTCGGGCAAGGTAAAGTACCAGCAGACCGGCAAACGCCACGGCATGATCAAGCGGACGACCAAGACGATCCGCGAACATCGCGGCACGAATGTGCTGTTCAAGTCCGACGGCGACAACGTCAAAAAGTACTGGCTGCCGAACGGCTGACCGGTTTTCCCCCGCCGCCTCCGGCGGCCGTCACGCGTTACCTAATTCGCACGTTCTGCAAGGAGATTTCCCATGGCCCGCGTAAAGCGTGGTGTCACATCGCACGCCAAACACAAGAAAGTCCTGAAAGCCGCCAAGGGCTACTTTGGCCGTCGCAAGAATACGATCCGTGTCGCGAAGCAGGCCGTCGAGAAGGCGAACCAATACGCCTTCCGCGACCGGAAAAGGCGCAAGCGCACTTTCCGTGCGCTCTGGATCCAGCGCCTGAACGCCGCGGTGCGGCCTTTCGGACTGAACTACAGCCGGTTCATTGCGGGGTTGGCGAAGGCAGGGTTGACCGTGGATCGCAAGGTGCTGTCCGATCTCGCCATCCGCGAGCCGGCCGCTTTTCAGGCGATCGTGGAAAAGGCCAAAGCGGCGTTGCCAGCGTAAAGTATGCGCGGGTCAAGCGCGCGCATGACACGGTGGTGAGCCATGTCGAACATCGGAACGCTAGAGCAAGAAATTCTCGCAAGCGTCGCCTCGGCCAATGACGAAGCGACATTGGAAGCAGTGCGCGTTGCGGCGCTCGGCAAGAGCGGCTCGGTGTCAGCGCTGCTGAAGACACTCGGCACCATGACGCCGGATGAGCGCAAGGTGCAAGGTCCCGCAATCAACGGATTGAAGGATCGGGTCACCACGGCCATCGTTGCGGCAAAAGACAAACTTGCCGCGGCAGCACTCGACACCAGACTGAGCACCGAAACTGTCGACGTCACGTTGCCGGTTCGCGCGGCGCCGATCGAATCCGGTCGGGTCCACCCGATCAGCCAGGTCACCGACGAGTTGACTGCGATTTTCGCCGACATGGGTTTCGCTGTCGCCGAAGGTCCCGATATCGAGACGGATGACTATAACTTCACCAAGTTGAATTTCCCGGAAGGCCACCCGGCGCGGGAAATGCACGACACGTTTTATTTCCCGCCAAAGCCCGATGGCTCGCGGATGCTGCTGCGCACGCACACATCCCCGGTGCAGGTTCGCACGATGCTCAGCAAGAAGCCGCCCATTCGTGTGATCTGCCCTGGCCGCACCTATCGCAGCGATTCAGACCAGACGCATACGCCGATGTTTCACCAGGTCGAGGGCCTGGTCATCGACAAGGGATCGCATCTCGGTCATCTGAAATGGATCCTCGAGGAGTTCTGCAAGGCGTTTTTCGAAGTCGACAACGTGAAGATGCGTTTCCGGCCTTCCTTCTTCCCGTTTACAGAGCCGTCGCTGGAAGTCGACATCCAATGCAAGCGCGACAAAGGCGAAATTCGCTTCGGCGAAGGCGACGACTGGCTGGAGATCCTCGGCTGCGGGATGGTGCATCCGAACGTACTGCGCAATTGCGGGCTCGACCCGGATGAATATCAGGGATTTGCCTGGGGGTTGGGGATCGATCGGATCGCAATGCTCAAGTATGGCATGAACGATCTGCGCGCCTTCTTTGAAGCGGATGTGCGTTGGCTCGAGCACTATGGTTTCCGCCCGCTGGACTTTCCTACACTCGCAGGGGGTCTCAGCGCATGACAACGTCTAAGTCTGCGCGTTCACCGCTCGATCGCGCCTTTTTCGCGCTGGTCACGCGAGGGTGGGACTCGGGCCGAATCAAGAACTATGAAGAAAGTTTGCGCCGGCGCGACAACGCAATGTCGGGCGAAGCCACGCGCACCTTCGCCTCTATCGATGCAAAAGCGACGGGCCTGCTCACGCACACTTCGATGATGATTGCCGGGCTCGGACTCATTGCACCGCTCGTCGCCGAGAGCGATCTCGAAGTCGGCATCGTCGTCTCCGAAATTGCGGTTTATTTGTTGATCGCGCTCGGCTGCTTGCGCTGTATTTCGGTGTTTCAGGCTTTCGAAGTCAGCGATGCGGGCGACAAGATTCACGAACTGATTCATCGCGAATTGATCATCCGATCCGAATTGTACAGCTTGTGCATCCGCTCTGCGATCGCCTTTACGATCGTGGTCGTTGTGGTGCTGCCAATTCTCTTTTTTTACTCGCCGGGAAGGCCAGCATGAAATTCACGCTGCCCTGGCTCAAGGAACATCTCGACACCGACGCGTCTCTGACCGAGATCGTCAACAAGCTCACCATGATCGGCCTCGAGGTCGAGAACGTCGAAGATACGGCGAGCCAGCTCAAGCCCTTCGTCATTGCGTCCGTCATCTCGGCTGAGAAGCACCCCAATGCGGACCGCCTGCGCGTCTGCATGGTCGACATCGGCGACGGCAAACCGATTCAGGTCGTCTGCGGCGCCCCCAATGCACGGGCCGGCATGAAAGGCGTGTTCTCGCCCCCCGGCACTTTCATTCCCGGCAAGAATATAACGCTGGCGGTCGGCACGATACGCGGGGTGGAAAGCCGCGGCATGCTGTGCTCGCCGGCCGAACTGATGATCTCCGACGATCACGATGGAATCATCGATCTGCCCGCCGACGCGCCTGTCGGAAAATCCTATGTCGAGTGGGCGGGTGCGGGTGATCCTGTCATCGAGATAAACCTCACGCCCAATCGACCGGATTGCACCGGCGTTTCTGGAATCGCCCGCGATCTTGGGGCGACATCCATCGGCACGTACAAAGATAAAATCCCGAAGGCGGTAAAGGGAGAGTTCCCCTGCCCCGTCAAAGTCACGCTCGATTTCGGGAAAGCGCCGTCGCTCTGCCCAGCGTTTGGCTTGCGACTGGTGCGCGGAGTCAAGAACGGACCATCACCCGACTGGCTGCAGAAACGGCTCACCGCTATCGGACTGCGGCCTATCAACACGCTCGTCGACATCACCAATTTCGTGACCTTCGATCGTGGTCGGCCCTTGCATGTTTTTGACGCGGCAAAAGTGCACGGCAACCTGACAATTCGCCGCGCGAAGAACGGCGAGAAGTTGCTCGCACTCGACGGCAAGACCTACACGTTGGATGAGGGCATCTGCGTCATCGCCGACGAAAATGGCGTCGAGTCTCTTGCCGGCATCATGGGCGGCGAGGCGACCGGCTGTTCGGAGTCAACCACTGACGTCCTGATCGAATCTGCGCTGTGGGACGAACTCAATATTGCCCAGACCGGAAGGAAGCTCGGAATCAACTCCGACGCACGCTATCGCTTCGAACGCGGTGTTGACCCCGCGTTCATGCTGCCGGGTCTCGAGCTCGCAACGCAAATGGTGCTCGACCTGTGCGGCGGTCAGCCTTCGGAAGTCGTCGTTGCCGGCGACCCGACACCCAAAGAAAAGGTCATCGATTTTCCTTTGAGCGAACTTCCGCGGCTGGCCGGCCTGAAAATGGCGCTCCCGGACATCCGCCGCCTGCTGGAAAAACTTGGATTTTTCGCCGCCGGCCAGGGCGAGCGGATGAAGGTTGCCGTGCCGTCGTGGCGGCCGGATGTGCACGGGCGCGCAGATATCGTCGAGGAGATCGTGCGCATCGTCGGCGTCGATCGCGTCCCGTCGACGCCGTTCGCCCGCGAGCATGCCCGCAAACCGGTGCTCACCGTAATGCAGAATTGCACGCGCAAGGCCCGGCGTGCGCTTGCAGCACGAGGGCTCGTCGAGGCTGTCACCTGGTCCTTCATCTCGAAGCAAGAGGCCGAATTGTACGGCGGCGGCAAGCCGGAGCTCTCTCTTGCCAATCCGATCGCCGCCGAGCTTTCCGACATGCGCCCGAGCCTCATTCCGGGCTTGGTCATGGCGGCGCAACACAATGCCGACCGGGGCCACACCGATGTCGGCCTGTTCGAGGTTGGACAGATTTTCAAGGGTGACAGACCTGAAGACCAATTGACGGCCGCTAGCGGATTGCGTCGCGCGCTTGCCAAACCTTCCGGCAGCGGACGCTATTGGTCGGACAAAACTGGCCCGGTCGACGCCTTCGATGCGAAGGCGGACGCCTTTGCAATTCTGGCGGCCGCGGGCAGTCCGATGCAGGCCCTGCAAGTCGTACCGGGCGGACCATCCTGGTTTCACCCGGGTCGTAGCGGCACGATCCAGATCGGCCCACAGAACATACTCGGCCATTTCGGTGAACTGCATCCGCGGGCCATCGCTGCCCTGAAGGCGGAAGGACCGATTGTGGGGTTCGAGGTCATTCTGGAAAAGATTCCCGAGCCGAAAGCGCGCGCGACGCGTGCGAAATCTCTGCTCGAATTGTCACCATTCCAACCCGTCGAGAGAGATTTTGCCTTCGTGGTCGAGAGCACGGTGAAAGCTGCCGATGTTGTTCGCGCCGCGCAGAACGCAGACAAACAACTCATCACCGACGTTGTTGTCTTCGACGTCTACGAAGGCAAGGGGATCGAGCCCGGCAAAAAGTCGATTGCCATTGCCGTGACCATTCAGCCACGCGAAAAGACAATGACCGACTCGGAGATCGAGGCTTTGTCTGCGAAGGTCGTAGCCGAAGTCACAAAACGCACCGGCGGCGTATTGCGCGCCTGACGCTCTCGGCGTTAGCGACGCCGTTTGCGCGAACGCTGCGCTGGCTTCTCTTCGTCAGGACTTTTCAACGCTCCCAGCTGTCGTAGCGCAGCTTCCCCAATGCGTTGGCCGGAGTCCCAGGCACCGTTGACTGTCCCCCACTGCGTTTCGTGCAGCGCTTCGCCGGCCAACCAGACACGACCGGCAAATGGCTCGGCCAGGATTTTTCTTGCATCGGCACTGCCCGGTGCAGCGACCGACATCGCTCCCAAGACGAATGGATCCTCGTTCCATCGGGTGGCAAAGCTGCGCTTGATCGCGTTTTTCGTGTTTGTACCGAACAGCGATCCGACCCATTCGCGAGCAAACTCGATCATCGTCGCTTCACCTTTAGATGACAGCTCGCGACCGAAATCCCCTGCCACCCCGACCGTCTGCAGGCTGCTGCCGGAGACATTGGCCAGCAGGGCCGCGGTACGATTCCCGGTGGATTTCTCGAACACGAGATCGTCGCGTTGCAGATTCATCGGATTGCGCGGTATGTCGAGCGCAATGTAATCGTAACTGCCGAGTGACAACGCCGCCGCTGCATCGAGCTGGCGGCGGGCAATTTCTGGCTTGAAGACAATCTTGCCGGACGTGAGCACATTCGTTGACACGGTGACGATGGCGGAGCGCGCCCGCACCTGACCTTTGGTCGTCACAACTTCGACGCCATTGCGGTCCCACTCAATGCGAGTGACAGGCGTCGACAATCGAATTGGGAGGCCCGCCGCGAGTTTCGCGATCAGCGCGCCATAGCCCTGCCGACAAAAGGCATCGTTGTCACGTTCCGGCACCCGCGCAAGATCCACCGCTGAAACTGATGCGAGGTCCTTGCCGCAGGCGAACGGACCGAGCACGAATTCTATAGTCGACCGCCAGTCGCCAAGATCGGTTGGCAGAACGCGGGACGCCGGACCGTCGGCCCTGCCACGGCCTGCGTCGACGATGGCCCGGCGGGCGCGAACCAGGGCGGGAACGAAGGTCTCCAGCTCGGAGTCGCGCGCGTTGCGAGGACCAACGCGAACCGTCTGCCCGCGCGGAGCGGAATAGATGTCGAGCGCAGTCGCCTGGGCCGCGCCCGTAAGCAGACTGCCGTCCGGCCGATGAATCCAATGTGCACCGAGGTCAAACGGGACGCTGAAGGTGGTGGTATCGGTGACACAACGGCCGCCGATCCGGTCGCTCGCCTCGAGCAGGACGAAACGGCGGTTGGCGGCGGCGATACGCCGCCCCGCCGCAATACCGGCCGCGCCGGCTCCGATGATCGCCACATCGAGGTCGGCACCGCCCTGCGCACGCACGACTGACGGCGCCGCGACGACTGCCGCGGAGACGGCCAGGAATGAACGTCGGCTGAGTCCCGACATGGTGTCCAATCTCTTGATTGAGGCGGACAGGATGCCTGAACCCGCCTTCAGCGGCAAATTTTATGGCTAACAATTCGTAAGTTCCGGCGGCGATCGTATCGCGAGAATCAATGAACCAAATTGCAATGAGTTCTCACCTAAATTTCATCACGCGGGACAAAAGCCGCTGAGGGCAAGACTTGAGCGCCAAGAACTGGCGCCGGGGATCGGTTATGAGCTGGGTGGTCGATGGGGTCGGGCGTGTTCTGGCCCACTATCTAGAAAAGCCCGTACAAGGCTACGAGCCTTTTACGCCATCCGATCCCGAGGCGTTGCGAGCAACCCTACGGCCCGGCGATGTGCTGCTGGTCGAGGGAAACAATCACATCTCGGGCGTCATCAAGTATCTCACCCAGTCCACGTGGTCGCACGCCGCGCTGTACGTCGGCGCCATCGGCGACCGCGCCACTGATGACGGTGAACCGCTCGTATTGGTAGAAGCCAACATCGGACAAGGCGTCGTCGCCGCGCCTCTGTCAAAATATGCACGCTTCCACACCCGCATCTGTCGCCCGACGCAGCTCGATGGCGAAGATTGCGCACGCGTCTGCGCCTATGCGGCCGAGCGAATTGGCTTCGACTACGACCTCAAGAACATCATCGACCTCATGCGCTACCTGTTTCCACTGCCGGTGCCGCAACGTTGGCGGCGCCGCATGATGGCGCTTGGGTCTGGTCATCCCACGCGCATCATCTGCTCCGCGCTCATCGCACAGGCCTTCGAAGCCGTGCGCTATCCGATCCTGCCGAAGATCACGCGGCTCGACAGCGAAGCTGCACGGCAGGAAATTCTGGAGATACGGCACTCATCGCTCTATGCCCCACGGGATTTCGATATTTCGCCGTATTTCGAAGTGGTGAAGCCGACCATCGTGCGGGGCTTCGATTACAAGACGATCTCCTGGGCCGACGTACCTATCACCGATCCCGATCAGATCGTCGGGCTTGTGCCCACGGACGAAGACAGTCTTTCACCGGTCGCGTAGACGCCGCCCTTGCCTGCAGCGACAACCGGCATTACTTCTGCCGGCATGATCGATGCCGCTATCAAAGCCTTTTCGCAAATGTTCGCGCCAGCCTTGCGGCGCGTGCTGATCAAAGCTGTCGGACTGGCCCTGGTCCTGATCGTGACCATCGGCATTGTTTTGCAACGCTTCCTGGCAGGCTGGGCGGAAACCGGCGCCAATTGGGCCGAGCACACCGCAGGCGTGGCCCCGCACGCTGTCTGGAGCGCGCTCGCCTGGATGCTGTCGATCCTTGCCAGTCTGGGCATCATCACCGGTGCGTTGTTTCTTATGCCGGCCGTGACCGCGTTTGTCGGCAGCTTCTTTGTCGATGAAGTGGGCGAGGCCGTCGAACGGGAGCACTATCCACGCGACCCCTTAGGCCACGCTCTGCCTTTTCTGCTGGCGCTCATTGAAGGCACAAAAGTCGCGGCTCTGGCGCTGCTGGTCTATCTGTTTGCTCTGCCGTTCGTGCTGTTTGCTGGGCTCGGTTTCGTCATTCTGTTTCTGGCGAATGCCTATCTGCTCGGTCGTGAATATTTCGAACTGGCCGCGATGCGCTTTCGTTCTCCGTCTGAAGCCAAGGCCATGCGTAAGGCCAACGCGACGTATATTTTCACGGCAGGTATGTTTATTGCAGCGTTCGTATCCGTACCCATCATGAATCTGGCAACGCCGATTTTTGCGATGGCGTTCATGGTCCACGTGCATAAGAGGGTGTCCGGCGCACCGACGGAATTGGTTCAAGCGCGCCGCTGATATCAGCCCTTCGTTCGCAGATCGATGACCCGCTTGGCCTTGCCGACGGAGCGTTCGATCGTGCCGGGTTTCACCGTGCGTACGGTCGTAGTCACGCCTATGGAGGCCTTGATGTGATGCGCGAGATCGCGTTCGCATGCGGCGAAACTGTCATCATCCGCGTCAGGTCGCGCCTCCACAACGACGGTAATCTCGTCGAGACGATCGACACGCCGCAGTTCGATCACAAAATGCGGCGCCAACCGAGCGTCCTTGAGGATGATCTCCTCGATCTGGCTGGGGAACACATTCACCCCCCGCACGATCATCATATCGTCGGAACGTCCTGTGACTTTCTCCATCCGGCGCATCGAGCGAGCAGTGCCAGGCAACAGGCGAGAAAGATCACGCGTACGATAACGCACGATCGGCATCGCCTCCTTGGTCAGAGTGGTGAACACCAGTTCGCCGACCTCGCCATCCGGCAAAACCTTGCCTGTCGCCGGATCGATGACCTCGGGGTAAAAGTGATCCTCCCAGATGTGCGGGCCGTCCTTGCTCTCGATGCATTCACATGAGACGCCAGGCCCTATGATCTCGGACAACCCGTAGTTATCGATGGCGTGCAGATCGAACGCGTCCTCGATTTCGACCCGCATGGCATTGGTCCACGGCTCGGCACCGCACATTGCAATCTTGAGCGAACTTTGTCGTGGATCGACACCCTGAGCGCGAAATTCATCGAGCACCGCGAGCATGTAGCTCGGCGTAACGAAGATCACGTCGGGCTTAAAATCGGCGATCAGATGCACCTGTCGCTCGGTCATACCGCCTGACACCGGCACGACCGTCATGCCAAGCCGCTCGGCGCCGTAGTGAAAGCCGATGCCGCCCGTGAACAGGCCGTAGCCGTAGGAATTCTGCACCAGCATGCCGGGCTGACATCCAGCGGCGCGCATGCTGCGAGCCATCAAGTCGGCCCAGGTGTCCAGGTCTCGGCGGCTGTAGCCGACAACCGTTGGTTTGCCGGTGGTGCCTGACGACGCATGAACGCGAAGCACCTGCTCGCGCGGGATGGCGAACATGCCGAACGGGTAGTGGGCGCGCAGGTCTGCCTTGCCAGTGAAGGGGAATTTTGCCAGGTCGTCTAACGACTTCAGGTCGTCCGGATGCACGCCCGCCCTGTCGAAGGTTTTCTTGTAGTGCGCGACATTGCCGTAGGCGTGACTTAACGTCGACTTCAGCCGCTTGAGCTGAAGCGCTCCGATTTCATCGCGCGACGCAATCTCGATCGGCTCGAAGGTTTCCCGACGCGGCGCAAGATTGACGCCCTTGAGCTGCAGACGCGGCATACGTCTCCCCCGACAAGCCTGTATCAGATTTTCCGTTGAGCGGCGTTCCAGTGCTTTTCAAGATTTGCAATGAGCGCCGGACTGAAATGGCAATAAGCCTGTTCGCGACAATAGACGGCCATGTAGCGGCGGAACGTATCGAGCGGTTCTTCCCCCACACGAAAGGCACGACGGTTGCCTGCCGCGCTGACCACGCCCGATCCGGTGAAATCTTCAACCACACGCGCTATCGCGGCGTCCATATCTCCAGGAGGTACAATGAGATCGCAGATCATTCGTCCTTCGGGACTGTCGCACTCGAAGCGTCGACCCATCAGGATCGCCTGCCGCGCCGCCCGCGCACCGACAAAGCGCGTCAGACGCAGATTTGCTGCTCCTGGAATGATTCCCTCTTTTCGTGCCGGCAACGTCATGTAGGCGTCGTTTCCGGCAACGACATAGTCCATTGCCAGCAGATATTGGCAGCCGCCACCAATCGCGAATACATCGACGCCCGCGACCCACGGCTTCTCGTGCGTTCCGCCGTATATTTCATCCGGATTTCCATCAGGGATTGCGAGGCCTCGCAACATCTTGTTCACGATGCCCATGTCGCGACGGATGTACCAGAGATACGGAATCTTGCCCTGATAGAGATGCGTAAGATTGATCCCGGCCGAAAAAATCTTGCGGCCACGGTACTTGGGGTGATCGACAACGTCACCGCGCAAGACACAGATCTCGCTCGCCGGATCGAGCATGGCGATGTCGGCAGCCGTTTCCGTATCATCAAGCGTGTCGTCATCCTCGGCATTCAGAAATCGTGGATTGCAGACGGTTACGACCGAAGCCTTGCCCTGTCGCTCGACTTTGGCCGGACCGAAATTGATCGCTCCGCGCTTGGCAAATTCGTCGCTGCGCTCGGTTGCTTCCGGCTTCGGAAGCAGCATCGCCTTGCACAGGTGCGTTCCGGTGGCAGGGACAGCAAGCACCTGAGCGAGAAAGATACCCTGGTCGACTTCGGCGCCGTCCTTTGCCGACTGCATCATTGTGCTTTCGGCTTCGACCTGCTTGCGGGTGGGCGTGAGGCCGGGAACGAGTTTGCCCGCGTCAAACGCCAGGTCGTCGATACGGACGAAAGCGGCGAGATTTTTGGTGAGCTTGCGATAGACGGTTTCGGCGTGACGCTGAAGAAAGCTCTCTCGTGCCTGCCGGCAGCACGAAATGATGACGTCCGCCGCCAATTTCTGCTCGACGCTGCGTTTGGGCTTGCCGGGAAGTTTTGCGATCAGATCAGCGCCGGCCCGCCAGTATCTGCTGCCTGTAGCGGCGTCGCGCTTGAAATTTCCAGTGACGCGGAAGCCGGACTTGTGCCACGCAACGGCTGGTTTCACCGGAAGGCCGGCCTGCTCAAACCAGGCTTTGGGATCAGCGCGCGTGACCGACTTCGTCCCGCCACTGCTGCTGCCTTCCATACGCACTCTCCCACAGCGATTTTACGTGACCGTTTTCCCCGGCCATTGGCACAGGTCGCTGATAATGCACTTTTCGCACAGCGGCTTGCGCGCCACGCAAGTGTAGCGTCCGTGCAGAATAAGCCAATGGTGCGCATGGAGCTTGTAGGCCGCCGGGACAACCTGATCCAACTTTGTTTCGACCTCGAAGGGCGTCTTGCCGGTGGCCATTCCGGTGCGGTTGCCGACACGAAAGATGTGCGTATCGACTGCGATGGTCGGCTCCCCGAACGCAATGTTGAGCACGACGTTTGCGGTCTTGCGGCCGACGCCCGGCAATTCTTCCAGTGCTTCGCGCGAACGCGGCACTTGCCCGCCATGTTCGGCGATGAGCTTTCGCGACAACGCGACCACGTTTTTTGCCTTCGTGCGAAACAGACCAATGGTCTTTATCAATTCACGCACACGATCTTCGCCAAGTGTCGCCATCTTCTCAGGGGTGTCGGCGAGTGCAAACAATGCAGGTGTTGCCTTGTTGACGCCGGCGTCGGTCGCCTGGGCTGAAAGCACAACAGCCACCAAAAGCGTAAATGGATTTTTGTGCTGGAGTTCTCCCTTCGGCTCCGGATTGGCCGCCTTGAAGCGACGAAACGCTTCCTCGATCTGCGCAGGCGTCCATTGTGGAAGCCCGCCTGCCGCGGCCTGCGCATCGGCCGCCGCGCGCTTCGGCGCGGATTTAACCTTGGCGCGTTTTCGTATTTTGCGTTTTGGCGCCTTGGCCGAAGTTTTACGCGCGGGCTTTTTTGCCATGATTTGGGTATACTCAGCGCAATGGTCACCGACAACGCCGACGATCTCGAACCCACGATCTTTTCCGCGACGCTGACACCGCATCGCTCGCTCGGCCGCGTCGGATTTCTCATTCTGATGCTTCTGTTTGGAAGCATCAGTTTCATCACCGGCATTGTGTTTCTTGTGCTCGGAGCATGGCCGGTCCTTGGCTTCTTCGGTTTGGATGTGCTGTTGCTGTACTGGGCGTTTCGTCTCAACTACCGCCACGCCGAGGCATACGAACAGGTGACGGTTACTCCTTCGGAACTCAGGGTTCGTAAGGTCAGTCATCTCGGTCGTGTGCGGGAATGGGTGCTCAACCCCCTTTGGGTAAAGCTCGACACGGTCGAAATCCAAGACTTCGGAATCGATCGACTATTTCTGATCTCGCGCGGTAAAAAGCTTACTATTGCGAGCTTTTTGAGCCCCGACGAAAAGGCGGGTTTTGCCGAAGAACTACTGAAAGCGCTGAACGAGGCTCGTCGCGGACCAACGCGAACCGTCTGCAACTAGCCAGAAATCGGGTGGTTCAGCGCTGCGGGCTCTCCTAAATACCGGTCATGGACATGAACCTTGCAAAGTCAGCGTTGACTGAACGCTTCACGGAATTCGCCCCGCTCTCAACCGCGGCGGCTGACTATGACGTCGTGCGCCGCGCCATCGCCCATATTCGTGGAAACTGGCGGTCTCAGCCCGAGATCGACGTGATCGCAAATGCGGCGGGAGTGTCGGCAACCGATCTGCATCATTTGTTCCGCCGCTGGTGCGGACTGACGCCGAAAGCCTTCCTCCAGGCCTTGACGCTCAATCGCGCCCGCGAGTTGTTGCGGTCATCAGCAAGCATTCTCGATACGGCGTATGAAGTCGGACTGTCGGGCCCAGGCAGGTTGCACGACCTGTTTGTCACCCACGAAGCCATGTCGCCGGGCGAGTGGAAGGCGGGGGGCGAAGGACTGACAATCGCCTACGGGTTTCACCCCTGCCCGTTCGGGATGGCGCTTGTGATGACGACGCCGCGCGGCCTCGCCGGCCTTGCGCTCGCCGACGCCGGCAAGGAACGGGCGGCACTCAAGGATATGCGCGGGCGCTGGCCCAAGGCGCGCTACGTCGAAGACTTTGCGGCAACCGCGGCCACCGCGCGACGCATCTTTGATCAGGCATTGTGGCGCAAGGACCAGCCACTGCGCGTTGTGCTGATCGGCACGGATTTCGAAGTCCGGGTCTGGGAAAAATTGCTCGATATACCGATGGGCGCAATCACGACCTATTCGGATCTCGCTGCCAGTGCGGGTTCGCCAAAGGCAGCGCGTGCCGTCGGCGCGGCGGTCGGCAAGAATCCAATCTGTTTCGTGATCCCGTGTCACCGGGTCATCGGCAAAAGCGGCGATCTGACCGGCTACCACTGGGGCATAACGCGAAAGCGCGCCATGCTGGGCTGGGAGGCTGGAATGCTGGCGGCTGCGTAGCTAGGCCGCCGAGGAGTCCTAGGCCGCCAAGTCGAGTTTCGAAGCTACCGTCGAATCGGCATTGAGCCGGTAGATCATCGGTACTCCAGTTTCCAGATTCAATTGGGTGATGCTCTCAGGCGTGTGCTTGTCGAGCACCATCACAAGCGCGCGCAGCGAATTGCCGTGAGCCGAGACAAGAACATGCTCGCCTCGCATGACCCGCGGCAGGATTTCCGTGATGTAGTAGGGCAGCGCGCGCGCGAGCGTGTCCTTCAGGCTCTCGCCGCCCGGCGGGGCCACATCATACGAGCGCCGCCAGATGTGCACCTGTTCCTCGCCCCATTTTTTCCGGGCGTCATCCTTGTTGAGGCCCACAAGATCACCATAGTCGCGTTCGTTGAGAGCCTTGTCCCTGAAAACGGGAATTGAGGTCTGCCCCAATTCGGTCAGCATCAGATCGAGCGTGCGCTGCGCGCGCTTCAGCGCTGACGTGAATGCAACGTCGAACTTGATGCCTTGCGCCTTCAGCTTGCGCCCGGCTTCGCGCGCTTCCGCAATGCCTTTTTCGGTCAGGTCGACGTCGCGCCAACCGGTAAAAAGATTTTTCAGATTCCAGTCACTCTGCCCGTGACGTACGAGCACGAGAAGGCGGTCAGTCATATTCAGAAGTCCTTCAATCCCAGAACATCCATCATCGAATAAAGGCCGGGCTTTTGCGTGTGCGCCCAACGCGCGGCGTGCAAGGCGCCGCGCGCGAAGATAATCCGATCCTCTGCCTTGTGTTCCAGTACCAGCCGTTCGGCCGGGCCGGCAAAGATCACGCTGTGCTCGCCGACCACGCTGCCGCCACGCAAAGTGGCGAACCCGATATCGCCGGGCTTGCGCGCGCCGGTGTGGCCCTCGCGACTCTTGACCGATTGTTTATCGAGCTCGACCCCTCTTCCTTCTGCCGCCGCGCGGCCGAGTAGCAAGGCCGTACCCGATGGAGCGTCCACCTTCTGATTGTGATGCATTTCAAGAATTTCGATATCGAACGATCCGTCGAGCGTCTTTGCTACCCGCCTGGTGAGCGCGGCAAGCAGATTGACACCGAGACTCATGTTGCCTGATTTGACGATTACCGCGGCCTTCGCGGCTTCCTTGATCTTTGCCTCGTCGGCCGCGCTGAGGCCAGTCGTTCCGAGGATGTGCACCTTGCCGGTCTTTGCTGCGAGCGCGGCAAAAGCAACGCTTGCGATCGGAGCGGTGAAATCGATGATGCCGTCCGCCTTCGCCAACAAAGGTCCCGCATCCCCGGCCAGCTTAATGCCGTTCTCGGGCAGTCCAGCAAGCGTGCCGGAGTCCCAGCCGATCAGTGGTGAGCGCGAATCTTCCAGGGCGCCGGCAAGCGCGAAGTCCTTGCTGTCTGCGATCGCTTTGACCAGCGTGCGGCCCATCCGCCCCCCGGCCCCGGCGACCACGAGCCTCATTTCGGCCATGGCTCAAACTCCCGGAACGTAAAGGTGGGTATAGCGTGATAGATCGCGAAAAGCATCAGTCGTTCTTACGGCTGAGCGCCTTCGTAGCTTTCCAGCACGACGATATCCGCGACTGACGCGTGTTCGCGGAGCTTTTTCGCGGCGGAATATTCCGGCGAGCGATAGCAGGCGAGTGCCGCCTCAAAACTCGGAAATTCGATGACAACGACACGCGAGCGCAATTTGCCCTCGACCATTTCCGATTTCCCGCCGCGCGTCAGGAATTTGGCGCCGTACTTTTGAAACGGTACGGCGTTGGCCGCAACGTATTTCTTGTATTCATCGGGATTAGAAACATCGACATTCGCAACCCAGTAGCCTTTGGACATTCACCACCCTCATTGAATGGCTTCATTGATTTCCGCAACGATCGCATCGGCAGCCGCTTTGGGGTCTGCCGCCTCCACGACTGGCCGGCCTACCACAAGGTAGTCGGCACCAGCCTTGATCGCGCGCGCCGGCGTAACGATGCGCTTCTGGTCGCCGACGTCACTGCCCGCCGGCCGGATCCCGGGTGTCACCAGCACCATTGTGCCACCGGCAATATCGCGCAATGCCGCAACTTCCTCAGCGGAACACACCAATCCGTCAATCCCTATGTCGCGGGCCTGTGCCGCGCGCGCGGAAGCCAGCTCCTTGACGTCCATCTCGTACCCCGCGGCTGCAAGATCCGCGTCGTCGTATGAGGTGAGCACGGTGACTGCAAGGATACGCAGTTTCGATCCGCGCCTGCCTTCGACGGCCGCTTTCATCGTTTGCGGATAGGCATGCACGGTGAGAAACGTTGCGCCGAGTTGAGCAACGCTCTCCACCCCTTTCGCAACTGTATTGCCGATATCGTGCAGCTTGAGATCAAGAAAAACCTGCTTGCCGGCCGCAACTAATTCACCAGCGAACGAAATACCCCCGGCAAAGGCAAGCTGATACCCAATCTTGTAGAAGCGCACGGAGTCACCCAATCGTGTCACCATGCCTTCCGCCTTCGCCACAGATGGCACGTCGAGAGCAACGATCAGCCGTTCGCGCGCTTCGATTGCCACGTCATGCTCCCTTTGCCATGAGCTGCGACATCTCCACGAGACGTTCAAGCTGCGCGCGAAAGAGATTGGCAACGCCGGCATCGGCAATATTGTCCATATCGTCAAATGCTGTGTCGGCGCGCGGGATCGCCAGCTGCTCAGGTATGACAAGCGCGCCGCAGCCGAGTTCGAGAATCTGACGCAATGCCATCAGCGAGCGCAGGCCACCGGCGCGACCTGGAGACGCCGAAGCAATCGCGAACACACGCCCCTTGAAGGCAGCATAAGTTGGATCGCCTCGCTCTCGCACGCGCGACACCCAGTCGATAGCATTCTTCAGAATTGGCGTTACCGATGCGCTGTATTCGGGGCTGGCGACGAAAACGCCTTGGTGCGCCATGATCATCTGCTTGAGCTTCAGCGCGTTGGCGGGTTGCCCAGCGCGCGCGTCGAGATCGGCTTCATAGAGCGGCAGCGGATAGTCTGCGAGCGAAATGCGAGTCACGTCGACATCGAGCAGAGTGAGCTCTTTGGCAGCTAATGCCGCCAGCTTGACATTGTGCGAGCCGATGCGGGTCGACCCGGGCAGAACAAGGATTTTGGGGATCGGCATCAACGGCTCGCTTTCGCGGGCGATGACACCACACCGTCAGCGGCCGCGATAGACCCACACGCGTGCCGGCGGCAGGTTCATCCAGATCATTTCCGAGGCTTGCGCGCGCACACCCGGCAGCTTTTTCGGAATTGGCGGCACCATCGCATAGGTAAATTGCACAAAGGGCGCGCCCGGCGTGAGCAGCGCCATGGCGTCGGCAATCAGACGCAGGCGCGTGCGCAGCGGCTTGGTCACGAGCGGAAGTCCAGACACTACCGCGGCAGCGGGCTCGTCCACGTAGTTTTCCAGCACCCGGCGCAAACGGTACGCATCGCCCTGCACGACCGTCGCCGCGGGATAGCGCGCGCGCAAC
The DNA here is from genome assembly GCA_963831515.1 of uncultured Alphaproteobacteria bacterium. Taxonomy (GTDB): domain Bacteria; phylum Pseudomonadota; class Alphaproteobacteria; order Rhizobiales; family Xanthobacteraceae; genus Pseudolabrys. The sequence goes on from CAWHQL010000013.1 coordinate 148,952, forward strand.
AGACTGCAAAACACGGGATTGAATTCGACAAGGATCAGCCGCGCAGGATCGACACCATGACGGACAAGCGCTTCGGTAACCGGACCGGTGCCTGGACCGAGTTCAATGACCGGCCCGACCGTTTTCGGATCGACGCAACGCGCCATGGCACGCGCCAGTATCCGGCTCGACGGCATGACCGCGCCGGTCGACAACGGTTTCTCGAACCATGAGCGGATGAATCGCACCTCGTCATCGAGACGCAGACTCTTCTTTTCGACGCGGGCGATTGAAGGTGAAACCATAGATGTGAGGTCACGCGTACAGGCGGCAGGCCGAGCCGCAACATAAACGGGTATAGGGACCGAAGCAGGGGGTCAAGATGGTCGGCCCGATTGGCTGCTCCGACTGGCAAGACTGTCAATAAACTCTTTGACTCGGCTGAAGAAACTCACGGATTCAGGCTGCGTTTCCTCGGACGAGAGCTTTTCGAACTCTGCGAGCAATTCACGTTGGCGTTTTGTGAGATTTTGCGGCGTTTCTACCGCTACCTGAACGTACATATCGCCCGTCTGCTTCGACCGTAGCACCGGCATACCTTTTCCGCCCAGCCGAAAACGACCTCCGGTTTGTGTCCCTGCAGGAACTTTGACCCGGACCTTGCTGCCATCGATCGCCGGCACCTCGAATTCCCCGCCGAGCGCAGCGCTCGCCATGGAAATCGGCACCCGGCAATACAGATCCGCCCCGTCGCGCTGGAAGAATTCGTGTGGCGTAACTTCGAGGAAAATATAGAGATCGCCGGGCGGTCCGCCCCGCACGCCGGCCTCACCTTCGCCAGCCAGCCTGATGCGGGTCCCATCTTCCACACCGGTGGGGATGTTCACCGAAAGCGTGCGCTCTCGCATCACCCGCCCTCCGCCGCTGCACACCTTGCAAGGGTCGTCGATAACCTGGCCGCGGCCATGACAGGTTGGGCAGGTGCGTTCGAGCGTGAAAAAACCCTGCGCGTGGCGAATTTTGCCGGCACCGCCACAGCTCGAACACGATTTTGGTTTGGTCCCGGCTTTGGCGCCGCTCCCGGAGCAGGCCTCGCACGTCACCGAGGTCGGGATGCGGATCTGCGCGGTCTTGCCGGTAAAGGCCTCGTCGAGGCTGATTTCCATGTTGTAGCGCAGGTCCGAACCGCGCTCACGACTGGAACCACGGCCGCGCGTGGATCCCATTCCGAAAATGCCTTCGAAAATATCGGCAAAAGCCGAACCGAAGTCGGCGCCGAAACCATGGCCACCCATTCCGCCGTGCTCGAAGGCGGCATGACCGAATCGGTCATAGGCAGCACGCTTGTCGCCGTCCTTGAGAACGTCGTAGGCCTCGTTGATTTCCTTGAAACGATGCTCGCAGTCTTTGTCGCCCGGATTGCGGTCGGGATGATGCTGCATCGCAAGCTTGCGGAATGCCGCCTTGAGTTCAATCTCGGTGGAAGTGCGGGAAACACCGAGGATTTCGTAGTAATCGCGCTTCGACATTCGGGTGCCGCCCCAGATTCACTACGCCGCAAGAGCCGTACTTGATTCGGGCCGTTTTGGCCCCCGGAAACATGCACCCCCGGACACGAGCCCGGGGGTGGCATTTTTCGCAATCGGCTTGCGCATAGCTGACGCCTTACGATCAGGCGGATTTCTTTTTGTCGTCGTCGACCTCGGTGAACTCCGCGTCGACCACGTCTTCTTTCTTCTCTCCGGAGGCGCCGCCCTCACTGCCAGAGCCGGAAGCCTGGGCTTCCTGCTGTTGCTTGTACATCGCCTCGCCGAGCTTCATCGAAGCCTGGGCCAGTGTGTTGGTTTTGGCCTGGATAGCCGACGCATCGTTTCCCTTGAGCGCTTCTTTCAGATCGGCAATGGCGTTCTCGATCGCCGTACGTTCTGCATCGCCCACTTTAGAGCCGTGCTCGGAGAGCGCCTTCTCGGTGGAATGCACCAGCGCCTCGGCGTGGTTCTTGGCTTCGACCGCGGCTTTGCGCTTCTTGTCATCTTCGGCGTGCGATTCCGCGTCCTTGACCATCTTTTCGATGTCGGCTTCGGACAAGCCGCCAGAGGCCTGGATGCGGATTTGCTGCTCCTTGCCGGTCGCCTTGTCCTTTGCCTGAACGTTCACAATGCCGTTTGCGTCGATGTCGAACGTAACCTCGACCTGCGGTACGCCACGTGGCGCAGGCGGAATGCCGACCAAATCGAACTGGCCGAGCATCTTGTTGTCAGCCGCCATTTCGCGCTCGCCCTGGAACACGCGGATGGTAACCGCGTTTTGATTGTCCTCGGCGGTCGAGAAGACCTGACTCTTCTTGGTCGGAATGGTGGTGTTGCGATCGATGATCCGCGTGAACACGCCGCCCAGCGTCTCGATGCCGAGCGACAGCGGGGTCACGTCGAGCAACAACACATCCTTGACGTCGCCCTGCAGCACCCCGGCCTGGATGGCCGCGCCGACGGCAACCACTTCGTCCGGGTTGACGCCCTTGTGCGGCTCCTTACCGAATAGCTGCTTCACGACTTCCTGCACCTTCGGCATGCGCGTCATGCCGCCGACCAGTACGACCTCGTTGATTTGCGCGGCCGAGATGCCGGCATCCTTGATCGCCTGCTTGCAGGGTTGAATCGTCTTCTGAATGAGATCATCAACCAGCGCTTCGAACTTGGCGCGGGTAAGCTTCATCGTCAGATGCTTCGGACCTGACGCGTCCGCTGTGATGAACGGCAGATTGATCTCGGTCTGCGTGGTCGACGACAGCTCGATTTTCGCTTTCTCCGCAGATTCCTTGAGACGCTGCAACGCGAGCTTGTCGCGGCGCAGATCGATCCCCTGCTCCTTCTGGAACTCGTCGGCGAGATAGTTCACGAGCCGCATGTCGAAGTCTTCGCCGCCCAGGAACGTGTCACCATTCGTGGACTTCACTTCGAACACGCCGTCGCCGATCTCAAGGACCGAAATATCGAAAGTGCCGCCGCCAAGGTCGTAAACCGCGATGGTACCCGTCTTCTGCTTGTCGAGGCCGTAAGCGAGTGCGGCTGCTGTCGGCTCGTTGATGATGCGCAGCACTTCAAGGCCGGCAATCTTGCCGGCATCCTTGGTGGCCTGACGTTGCGCGTCGTTGAAATAGGCCGGAACGGTGATGACGGCCTGGTCGATCTTCTGGCCAAGATTGGCTTCCGCCGTCTCTTTCATCTTCTGAAGAATGAAGGCGGAGATCTGCGACGGCGAATAGGACTTGCCGTCCGCTTCGACCCATGCGTCCCCGTTCGAGGCCCTGGTGATCTTGTACGGGACGAGCTTCTTGTCCTTCTCGACCATTGGATCGTCGTAGCGCCGTCCGATCAGGCGCTTGACCGCGAAAATGGTCTTTTCAGGATTGGTGACCGCCTGGCGCTTGGCCGGCTGGCCGACGAGACGCTCGCCATCATCGGTGAAGGCGACAATCGAAGGCGTCGTCCGCATGCCTTCGGCGTTCTCGATAACTTTCGGCGTTTTGCCTTCCATGACGGCAACGCACGAATTGGTGGTGCCGAGGTCGATGCCGATGACCTTGCCCATGGTTCTTCCTCTCAAATTTGCGGCAGGCCGGCCGGGCCACTTGGCGCCCGAATGGGAATGTCAGCGGCTCATCCGCAGACCCCCGATCCAGCCCCCTGGATACGCGTTTCGCCGCATTTCCGCGGCACAATGGCTCATATAGGAGGGCCCGGGGGGCCCGCAAGTCAGTCGGTCACGAAATCGCGAGCTTATAAGCACGCGGGCTCATCAATGGTTATCGGGCCATTGCCGCCGGACCCAAGCCCGGTTAGGCAGGCCACCGGTACGGCATCTTTGGGAGTCCGCACGGTATGTTCCGTCGTCTGTTTGTAACCGTTTTTGCGGCCTGGGCCGCGCTGGCCAGCACCAGTGTTGTCGTACCAGCCGAGACGATATTTCCCCCTGGCCTGCGGATCGGCCTCGACCCGCCCGGGGACATGAAACTGAGTACACGTTTACCTGGGTTCGAAGACACCGAGCGGAACGCCGTTATTGCCATCCTCGATCTTCCCGCCAGCGCATACCGCGACCTGGAGAATTCGGCTTTCAGCCTGAACCAGCAGGGTCTCGACCAACTCAAGCGAGAGAGCTTCCCGTTTGAAAACGGCATTGGCTTTCTGATCAGCGGCATCGCGCAGCAAAACGGGGCCAAAATACATCGCTGGTCCCTCCTGGCGACGGGTATCGGTCCGTCGGTGCCCAACCTCACCATGCTGGTCAATGTTGAGGTGCCGGAAAGCGCCCTGTCAGTTTACTCCGATGCTGTGGTCCGCAAGGCACTCACAAGCGTCACGTTCCGGCCGGCACCGATTCAAGAACAGCTCGGCATGCTGCCCTTCAGTCTCGGCGATCTTTCGGGCTTTCAAGTCATGCAGGTCATGCCGACGGGCACCGTTTTTCTGGCCGACAACCAAACTGACAACAACGAACGCAAGCCTTTCATGATCGTGTCGATTGATCGAGGGGGACCGTCTGAAGCCGCCGATCGCGCGCAGTTTGCGCGTAACCTGCTGACAAACGCGCCGGTACGCGAGCTTTCGATTCAATCATCGGAGCCGATGCGGGTCGGTGGCGTGCCAGGTCACGAAATTCGCGCAAATGGCAAAGGCCCGGCGGGCGATCCGGTGTCGCTCGTGCAATGGGTGCGCTTCAGCCCTGGCGGTTTCTTGCGCGTGATCGGTGTCAGCCCTGCTGAGAAATGGGACCAAGCCTTCGGGCGTTTCCGAACGGTCCGGGATGGCATCACGCTGCGCTGAAACTTAGTGCCGGCCCGGCCCCGGGTTGTCATTGGCCGACGTTTTGGCAGCGGCTTTGCTGACGGCCACGAGAGCCGGACGCAGAACCCGATCTCCGATCATGTAGCCGGCTTGAATGACCTGCGCCACTTGCCCGGGTGGCTGATCGGACGTCGGCACCTCGTACATCGCCTGATGAAAGTTCGGATCGAATTTCTCGCCCTGCGGCGAGAACTTCTGCACGCCGTTTTTCTCAAGGATCTTCATGAGCTCGCGTTCTGTAAGCTCGACACCCTCGATCAGCGCCTTGACCTTGGGATCGGCAGCGTCGCGCAGATCGGGGCCGATCGCCTCGAGCGCGCGATGCATATTGTCGGCGACTGCCAGCACGTCGCGCCCAAACCCCGCAATGCCATAGACCCGCGCATCGAGAACCTCGCGTTCCGTGCGTTTGCGCAGGTTCTCCATTTCGGCAAGCGTGCGCAGCAGCTTGTCCTTGAACTCCGCTGCTTCTCGCTTGGCCTCGGCGATCAGATCGGCGGTTTCGCCAGCCGTATCCTCGTTCGCAGCAGCCATCGCTTCAGCCTGGCGGGCGGTGGGGTCCGTCATCGTGATCAATCCATCCTGGGCAAATATCCGGATGCCCCGGATATCAGGGCTCCGGCACGAAAAATCAAGCGTTTAAGGGGCCAACAAACGGCTCACCACACGCGCCGTATAGTCGACCATTGGAATAACACGAGCATAGTTGAGCCTGGTGGGGCCAATCACGCCGATCACACCGACGATGCGTCCCTGACTATCGCGATAAGGCGCAACAATGGTGGAGGAACCGGATAGTGAGAACAGCTTGTTTTCGGACCCTATGAATATGCGGACGCCGTCGGCCCGTTCCGCCCGGCCGAGCAGATCGATCACACCCCGCTTTGCCTCAAGCGCATCGAACAAGGAACGCACGCGCTCGAGATCGTCGAGGGCGTGAAGGTCTTCCAGAAGGTTGGCATGGCCGCGCACAATCAGTTGGCGTTCGGCACTGTCGCCGCCGGACCAGCTTGCAAGTCCGGTCGCGATGACTTTCTGCGTCAATTGATCCAGTTCCGCCTGACCTTCTGTAACTGCCTTTTCGATTTCGCCGCGCAGCTCGGCCAGCGTCCTGCCGCGGATACGGGCGTTTAGGAAATTGCCGGCCTCGGTCAGCGACGAAGTCGGAAGACCGGCTGGAACATTGACGACACGATTTTCGACCTGCCCGTCTTCCGCCACCAGGACGGCAAGCGCCCGTTCAGACTCAAGTCGGACGAACTCGACGTGCTTTAGCCGGACGTTCGTCTTCGCGGTGAGCACCACGCCAGCCGATCGTGTCAGCCCCGACAGCATTTGCGAAGCCTCGGTCAGCACAGCTTCCAGTGACGTGGATGCGTGGGCGCCCGCTACCTGAGCCTCGATCGAGCGCCGATCCTGTTCCGACAGATCACCAATCTGCATCAACGCATCAACGAAGAAACGCAGGCCCAGTTCGGTCGGAAGCCGACCCGCCGAGGTATGGGGAGCGTAAATGAGGCCGAGCTGTTCGAGGTCCGACATCACATTGCGGACAGACGCCGGCGACAGTGTGATCGGCAACAGGCGCGCCAGATTTCGCGAGCCTACCGGCTCTCCGGTGGCCAGATAGCTTTCGACAATCTGACGGAAAATCTCGCGCGAACGCTCATTGAGCGCTGCGAGACTAACCTGTGTCGCTCCAATCGGAATGTCATGTGACGCCAAGGTCAACTCCTCGCAATCCACCAAGAATTGACCATTGGGGCGGTCTTGTTCAAGTCGGGCGTAAGGTTAAGGTGTGCGGCCGAAAAAGGGTAGGAGTAACGCCGATGCGGCCAAGCCGCCGACAAGTCGATGAACTGCGCGCCGTATCGCTCGAACGGGGCGTGGTAAAATACGCTGAAGGCTCCTGTTTCGTGAAGTTCGGCGACACTCATGTCCTGGTGACCGCAAGCCTGGAAGAGCGACTGCCGCCATGGCTCAAGGGCCAGGGGCGGGGCTGGGTGACCGCCGAATACGGAATGCTGCCGCGCGCCACCGCTGAACGTACCCGTCGCGAGGCAAGCGCCGGCAAACAGGGCGGGCGCACAGTCGAAATCCAGCGTCTCATTGGACGCAGCCTTCGGTCGGTTATCGATCTGCCGGCGCTCGGCGAACGACAAATCACACTCGATTGCGATGTGATCCAGGCGGACGGCGGTACACGTACCGCATCCATCACCGGTGCGTGGGTCGCCCTCGCCGACTGCCTAAGCTGGATGAAGGCGCGCGACATGGTCAAAGCCGATGTTCTGCGTGACCACATCGCCGCAGTTTCCTGCGGTGTGTGCAAAGGCACAGCCGTGCTCGATCTCGATTACGCCGAAGACTCGGACGCCGATACCGATGCCAATTTCGTCATGACAGGATCGGGCAACATCGTCGAAATCCAAGCGACTGCCGAAAAAATTCCGTTCAGCGAAGATCAATTCGCAGCGCTGCTCGCCCTCGCGCGCAAAGGTATCGAGAAGCTGGTGAGCCTGCAGAAAATGGCCGTGATGTGAGCAGAAAACTCACAAGTCCGCTGGTAATCGCCACCCATAATCCCGGCAAACTGAAGGAGATGCGCGAGTTGCTCGCGCCATACGGCATCGACACGCGGTCTGCAGGCGAGCTCGGTCTGCCTGAGCCAGAGGAGACTGGCAAGACGTTCGGCGCAAACGCACGCATCAAAGCTGTTGCGGCGGCGAGTGCCAGCGGCACGGCGGCGTTTGCCGATGATTCCGGCCTGGTGGTCGACGCGCTCGAAGGCGAGCCTGGTATTCATTCCGCGCGGTGGGCTGGACCGGACAAGGATTTCCGGGCCGCCATGAATCGTATTCAGACCTTGCTGATCGAACGCGGTGCCAAGACGCCTGACCAGCGTCGCGCGCATTTCGTGGCCGCGCTATGTCTCGCCTGGCCCGATGGCCATCTTGAGGAGTTCGAAGGCCGTGTCGATGGCGTCGCCGTCTGGCCGCCGCGTGGCGACAAAGGCTTCGGCTACGATCCGCTTTTTCGTCCGGACGGTTTCGATCGGACATTTGGCGAAATGAGCGCCGAAGAAAAACATGGGCTGCCTCCGCAGAGCCAGGGGCTCTCGCATCGCGCCCGCGCGTTCATCAAACTGGCCGAAGCATGCCTTACCAGGGCTTGAGTTTCGCCAGATCGTTACAATTTTAACTAGCTGTCGCGGCAAAACCTTTGGCGCGCTGGCTGTCGTACGCCGTCCCGCCTATGATGCCAATCATGAGCTCAACAGCACCTTTTGCCGTCTACGTGCACTGGCCTTTCTGCCTGTCGAAGTGTCCATATTGCGACTTCAACAGTCACGTCCGTCACGGCGGTATCGATGAAGCGCGTTTCGTTCGCGCCTATGAAATCGAGACCGCCGCAGCAGCCGCGCGAGCGCCCGGGCGCACCGTATCAAGTATTTTTTTCGGCGGCGGCACCCCGTCGTTGATGCAGCCGTCTTCGGTGCAGGCGATCCTCGATTGCATCGCAAAGCATTGGGCCGTTGCTCCGAATGTTGAAGTCACCCTGGAAGCGAACCCGACCAGCGTGGAAGCCGCGCGGTTCCGTGGTTACCGTACTGCGGGGGTCAACCGCGTATCACTCGGCGTGCAATCGCTCGACGATGCGACACTCAAGGAGCTTGGCCGGCTGCACACCGCACAAGAAGCACTCGACGCCGTTGCCGTGGCTCGTTCGATCTTCGCCCGCTATTCATTCGACCTGATCTACGCACGACCGCGACAAACGCTCGATGCATGGGCGGCGGAGCTCAGACGCGCAATCGATGAGGCGGCCGAACATCTTTCGCTTTATCAATTGACGATCGAGCCGGATACGCCATTTTTCGGTTTGCACAAGGCAGGCAAACTGATCGTGCCGGACGAGGATCTTGCGCGCGATCTCTACGACCTCACGCAAGTAGTTTGCACCGACGCAGGACTACCCGCGTACGAAGTTTCAAATCACGCGCGGCCTGGCGCGGAGTGCAGACACAATCTGGTTTATTGGCGGGGACATGACTATGCCGGTGTCGGGCCTGGTGCGCATGGCAGACTGACGATCGACGGCCGCCGCATCGCGACCGCGACCGAGAAGCGACCCGAAGCGTGGCTCATGCGCGTGGAAGACAGCGGCAGCGGCTTCATCGTCGAAGAGAAACTCACATCGGGTGAGGCTGCCGACGAATATCTCCTGATGGGCTTGCGTCTCGTCGAAGGCATTGACCCGGCCCGCTACAGTGCGCTGGCCGGTCGCTCGCTGGATCCGAAACGGATTTCGATCCTGCGCGAGGAAGGGGCGGTTGAGACGACCGAGGACGGGCGCCTGAGAGTGACGCCAAGCGGTTTCCCGCTGCTCGACGCTGTAGTCGCAGATCTCGCCGCCTAGTTTAGGTTCCGGGCTGGAACGAATGGGGCGCGGGGCTCAGCACCTGACCACCCGCAGGCGCGACGCGCAGCACCGCGAGGCCTCGCTCATTGGTACCCTCGGGACGGAAGCGGAATACGCCATCGATGCCGGCAAATCCTGAAGGATTGGTCAGCGCCGTTTCGCTGAAACGTTGCGGCCCTTGTGTCTTCACAAGAGCGGCAACGAGCGCGACCGCGTCATAGGCAAGCGTTGCTGTGCGCACCGGATCCTGTCCGTAGCGCGCGCGGTATCGAGCGGAGAAATTGCGAAAACCGGTAGCCTCGGGCGCCGCGTACCAAGCGCCCTCAAGTGCCGCGGTTGAAGAGATCCGTGCGTCTTCCCAGAGACCTGAGCCGATCATTTGTACGCGTCGCAGATCGACTCCGTTGGCGGCCAGCGCGTTCACCACCTGCGGAACAGCGTCCGGGCTATCAGGAATGAAGATGCCATCGACCTGATTGGCGGCCTGACTCACGCGCCGCACCGCCTCATTTATCTTGTTTCCCTCGGGAGTATATTTCTCCAGCACGAGCACGCGACCCCCGCGTCGCGACACTTCCTGCTGGAACGCACCTTCAACCACCGTTCCGTACGCATTGTCCGGAAGCAGCGCAGCAAACGATCGCTTTCCGCGCGAGATGGAAAAATCGACGATGCGGCGAACATCCGTCTCGGGCAGGAAACTCAACAAATAGAACTCCCCGCGCCGCCACGCTGACATCGGTGGAAAACGCAATGACCGGGATGTTGCTCGAGCGCGCAATCTGCCCGACCGCACTGACGGATTGCGCGAAAAGCGGCCCGATGATGATCTCCGCACCTTCGGAGATCGCCTGCTGGGCGCCGGCCTGTGCGCCTTGCACCGTGCCGCCATCGTCCTTCACCAGCAGTTGAATGTTGGGGCTTTTGAATTCCGCGAGCGCCATTTCGGCTGCGTTCTTCATCGATTGTCCGGCAACGCTGGCATTGCCTTGACCGGAAAGCGGTAGGATTAAAGCGACGCGTACCTGGCCTTCGCCGACTGCGGCGTTGGCCGCACTGGCGGCGATCGCCTCACCAGGTTGCTGGGCTAACGGCGGCCCGCCGCCACCTAGTTGTGTGCTGCAAGCGGCGAGGAGCGTGGCGAACACTACAGGCGACAGCATGACGCACGCACGCGTCCACGCTTGCGTCAAAATCCCCACTCTTTGCGACATGACCCGCATCGTCGCTCCCCGTGCGACATTTCTTTGGCTGTCGTAACCGGTATCGCCGATTTTGTCGCGCGAAAGTTAACGGTTACGAAAAGCACCGAATTTTGTCACACATGACGTGGCGCGACGGGCCGTCTAGAGTTCCGACCATGGCGAACGAAAGCAAAGCGCGACCGCGCCGTTACGCTCCATTTGGCACTGCGATGGACGCCGCCAAGGCCGAGCCCGGCCTCTATCTGGTGGCCACGCCAATCGGAAATCTCGGCGACATTACCCTGCGCGCACTGGAAGTGCTGGCAGGCGTCGACGTGATCGCCTGTGAGGATACCCGGGTTACCCGCAAACTCACTGAACGTTACGGGATAGAGACACCATTGACGCCCTACCATGAACATAATGCCGCCGAGGCGCGGCCAAAGCTGCTGGCGCGGCTCGCCGACGGGCAGGCAATCGCGCTGGTTTCTGACGCGGGCACGCCGTTAATTTCCGATCCCGGCTTCAAGCTGGTGCGGGCGGCGTGCGAAGCCGGCCACTGGGTCACTGCTTTGCCGGGGCCTTCGTCTGTGCTGGCTGCGCTTTCGGTCGCTGGCTTGCCGACTGACCGGTTTTTCTTCGAGGGCTTTCTGCCGGCGAAGCAGGCAGCACGCCAGAAACGCGTTGCCGAACTTGCCAATATTCCGTCGACACTGATTCTGTTCGAAAGTGGACCACGCCTGGCGGCAATGCTCGCCGACCTTGCAACGGCATTCGGAACGCGAGCGGCCGCGATCTGCCGCGAGCTCACCAAATTGCACGAAGAAGTCAGGCGCGGAGATCTTGAGATGCTTGCGCGCGACTACGCCGCCGGCGCTGAGTCACGTGGAGAGTTTGTCATTGTGGTGGCGCCGCCCGCCGCCGATGACGGGATATCGGACAATGTCGATGAGTTACTGCGCCAAGCGTTGAAACGTGTTTCGGTCAAGGATGCAGTCGGCGAAGTTGCGCTTGCCACCGGACGACCGCGTCGCGAGGTCTACCAGCGTGCATTGATCCTCTCAAAGGATGCGGTGAATGACGGCAAGTGACGGGCCGGATTCGCGGCCGAGGCGCGCTGTGCGGCCGGAACGGCAGGCCGCATTCCGCGTTGGAATTTCGGCTGAAAGCCGCGCCGCCGCCTTTCTGATCGCCAAGGGGTTCCGCATTCTGGCGCGTCGCTGGCGAAGCCCCGTCGGCGAGATCGACATCGTCGCGCGCCGACGCCATCTTCTGGTCTTCGTGGAAGTAAAAGCGCGTGTGAGCCTTGAGGATGCCGCCGAGTTGGTCCATCAGCGGCAACGCCGCCGAATTGCCGCAGCAGCCGAAGTCTGGCTCGCTGCAAATCCCGATGAGACGATCAGTGATTGCCGTTTCGACGCAATCCTGGTCGCGCCCGGCAAGATGCCGCGCCACATCCCGGCCGCTTTTGAAGCAGGCTGATCAGGCGCTCAGTCGCTCGAAGAACTGATCGACTTGCGCGCGGATGCGGCTGGCAACGCCGCCAAGATCGTCCGCCACGGTCTTCACCGTGGTTGCGCTCGAACGCGTGTCTTGAGTCGCCTGACCCATCAGATTGACCTGTTTGGCGGTTTCCACCGTACGCTCCGCGGCTACTTCCACGCCACGCGCAATTTCCTGCGTGGCCGCGCCCTGTTCGGTGACCGCGGCGGCGATCGCGCTGCTGATATTTCCGATTTCGCGGATCGTCTGTTCGATCCCGGTGATCGCGCCAATTGAACGCTGGGTCGCACGCTGCATGCCGGCTATCTGGGCGCCGATTTCTTCGGTTGCACGGCTGGTCTGACCGGCCAGCGCTTTCACTTCGCCGGCGACAACCGCGAAACCACGGCCGGCCTCGCCTGCACGTGCGGCCTCGATTGTCGCATTTAACGCCAGCAGATTGGTTTGCTCGGCGATGTCGGTGATGAGCTTGATCACGTCGCCGATTCGGCCAGCAGCCTCGTCCAGCTCTTTGACGGCAAGGTTTGTCGATTCGACTTCGTTCACCGCCTTGTTGGCGATGGCGTTGGATTGCGCGACTTGGCGATCGATTTCGTTGACCGACGCTGACAATTCGTCTGCAGCCGATGCAATGTCGCGCACATTCGCAGATGCTTCCGATGATGACTCTTCGGCGCGCGCTGTCTTTGCCGATGCATTGTCGGCTGCACTTCCGAGCTGGGTCGATGCTGCGAGCATCTCGTCGGAAATTCGTCCAAGCTCGGCAAGCGTCGCTTCCACTTCAGAAGAGAAGTGCGAGATCTCGTTTGCCATATGCTGCTGGCGTTGCGAGCGCAGGTCCGCCTCGTTGAGTACCGTACGATTGAGTTCAACGTTCTTGCGCATCGCGGTCTGAAAGATTTCGATCGAGCGCGCGAGCGCGCCGATTTCGTCGCGACGATCGCTGAATGGAACGGCGATAGCGGCGTCTCCGGCGGCAACGGCCTCAGTCACGCTTGTAATGGCCGAGATCGGCCGGGTTACGCTGCGTGCAATGATCGCGATCCCTGCGAGCGCCAGGGCGATGGCACTGCATGCGAGGACGGTCAGCAGCAGCGCGGTATCGTCAATGCCTTTGTCAATTCGGGTGTAAATCTTGCTGGCGGTGTCGCTGTAGTGCTGGCTGAGCGCGACCAGATCCTTACTGAGGGCATCCCGAATCTCAGCCGGCTGATTTTTGGCGGCCCATTCACGAGCGGCCTTAGGGCCCGACTGTTTTGCAATTGGCGCGAGCTTATACAGAGAATCCTGATAGTCGTTGAGCCGAACCGCGAGGTTGCTGAACGCGAGAGCGTCGCTGTTGCGGACGCTGCGCTGCCAGTCACCCGTCACAGCGCTGATCTGATCCGTATCCTTGACTAGGGAGTTGGCATATTTCGAAGCCTCGGCCGTATCGGCCGACATATATATGCCGCGCGTGTCCATCACCGTGGCATAGATCAGCCCGTTGATGCGTTCGACGTTCCAGCTGCCGGCGTTAGCGGATTCGAATTCTTCTGTGAGAGCCGCATGAAAACGCGCGTTCGATACGGCGAAGACCGACAGCGCGACGGTGGTCGCGGCCATCAGTGCGAAGATTGCGTATAGTCTGGCGGCAATCGAAAGCGTTGGCAGTTTCACCGGCGGCCCCCCAGGCCGTGCAACAGCGGCTCCGAAGCGGCTATAGTGCTGATAATTTGTTAACGCTTTATTCGTCTAAAGGGCGTCATGAGCCTCAAAATCGCAGTGCAAATGGATCCGATCGAGCGGATCAACATCAAGGGCGACTCAACCTTCGCCCTGCTGCTGGAAGCGCAAAAGCGCAGTCATCAGCTTACTTATTACACGCCCGACCGGCTGGCATTGCTCAACGGCGAGGTGTTCGCCCACGTCGAGTCCCTCAGCGTCCGCGACAAGCCCGGCGACCATTTCACGCTGGATAAGCCGAGGCGAGCGGCCCTCACGGAATTCGACGTCGTACTCTTGCGACAGGATCCTCCCTTCGATCTTGCATATGTCACGACCACGCACCTGCTTGAGCGCATCCATCCCAAGACGCTGGTGGTCAACAATCCCGCAAGTGTCCGCAACGCGCCCGAGAAAGTATTTGTCACCGAGTTTTCCGATTTGATGCCCCCGACCCTGATTTCGCGCAACCTTGCCGAGATCAAGGCGTTTCGGACTGAACACGGCGACATCGTGATGAAACCTCTTTACGGAAGAGGTGGCGAAGCGGTGTTCCGACTTGAGCGCGAAGACCTCAATTTCGGATCGCTCTACGATTTGTTCTCGGCGACCTTTCGCGAGCAATGGGTGGTGCAGAAATTTTTGCCCAACATCAAACTCGGCGATAAACGCATCATATTGGTCGACGGCGAGTACGCCGGCGCAGTCAACCGCATACCTGCGGCCGACGACCTGCGATCCAACATGGTTCGCGGTGGCGCTCCGTCAGCAACCGAATTGACGAAACGTGAAGCCGATATCTGCAAACGGATCGGTCCCGCATTGCGCGAGCGCGGTCTATTGTTCGTCGGCATTGACGTAATCGATGGCTACCTCACCGAAATCAACGTGACTTCGCCCACCGGTATTCGTGCCATCAAGAATTTAGGCGGGCCTGACATAGCTGCGATGATCTGGGACAAGATCGAAGCCAAGCGCCGTACATGAGACGGCGCATCAACTCATGAGTGTTGCTCTCACCATCGCTACGACCGATTACGACCATTTCCGTGACTTCCGATTGGGATCGGTGCGCGCCGAAGGCGTCGACGCGAACTGGCTCACGCTTGGCCATCACGAGATTTTCTCGCGTTTCACGCTCAACCGCGAATGGGATGTATCGGAGCTTTCCTTTGCAAAGTTCATGGCACAGGTGACGCGGAAGGATTCCGACATCATCGGCCTGCCGGTTTACGCCTCACGGCTGTTTCGTTTCGCTTCGTTCTATGTAAATCGCAAGGCAGGCATCAAAACTGCAAAAGACTTGCGGGGAAAACGCATCGGCGTTCCGGAATGGGCACACACCGCCGCAGTCTATATGCGCGGATGGTTGATGCATGAGGAGGGCGTCTCTCTGTCCGATGTCGACTGGGTGCAGGCCGGTACCAACGAGGCCGGACGCATTGAAAAAGTCGAGTTGTCGCTGCCTGACGGTGTCCGGCTAACGCGTATGCCTGAGAAAACGTTGAGCGACATGATTGCTTCGGGCGAACTCGATTGCGTTATCATTGCGCGGCCGCCCAATTCGTTTCGCGAAAAACATCCGGACGTTGTGCGCTTGTTTCCTGACTACGAAACTCTCGAGCATCGATACTACGAGCAAACGCGCGTCTATCCGATCATGCATATCATTGCTGTCCGCAAGGCCGCTCTCGATGGCAAGCCTTGGGTTGCACGCAATCTCTACAATGCGTTTGAGGAATCAAAACGTCGCAGTATCGAGCGGATTCTCGACCCCGCAGTCTCGCGCTATCCGGTGCCCTGGCTGACCAGCTATGCGCTGCGCATGCAGGAAAAGTTTGGTAGCGATCTTTTTCCGTATGGCATCGAGCCGAACCGCCCGACGCTGGAGTTGTTTCTACGTTATGCTCACGAGCAAGGCATAGCTCATCGACTCGCGCGGCCCGAAGAGATTTTCCCGGCGGGGATTATGGCTTCGGCGAAGATTTAGCTATTTGACGGTACGTTTCATCGCTTCAGCGCGGATTTCCGTATCGACGATTTTGCCGAGATCAATCGGAGCCTTCATGTTGCCCGCTCGTACCAGTTCGTTTTGCAGCCAGTTCAGTTTGTCGAGCGGCAACGTGGCTTCCGGGTCTATGGCTTTCTGCTTGATCGTGTCATCGAAAGCGTAAGCCGGTCGCGGATCGTCAGGCTTGGCGTTTATGGTTTCCTGCGTGAGTTTTATCGTTTCATCACGGTGACTGACTGCGAATTTAAGCGCGTCTAATTCCGCAGCTACAAAATTAATCGCGTCGTCACGCCGTGCAGTGATTGTCTTGCCGGTCATAGTCAGACACAGCCGGACATAGTTGGGCAGCGCTTCGTGACCCGTGACGAGCATCTTCACGTCCTTCGGCGCGACCGCCATGAACTCGGCGGCGACAACGCCGCCTTCAGCAACACCTGCGATCACGGCCTTGAAGCGATCGAGGTCGCCACCGAGATTTGCAAACCGGACTTCACTCGCCGGAATCTTGTGTTGCTCGAGAATCGCGTTGATCAGAAGGTTCGGTAGCGAGCCCGGCGCCGCCACCGCGATTGTCTTGCCTCTGAGATCCTCGACCTTGCCGATGGTCGATCTCACCATCAGGCCATGCGGGACACCGGGCCAGTCACACCCGAGTATCTTGATATCGGCACCATGGGCACCGGCAAGAATTGTCGCGCCGGGACTGGAACTCGATGCTGTCGAGTTCGCCCGCCAGCAGCGCTTTGTGCGCGGTGGCGCCGTTCTTCAGCGGCACGATTTCGATCTTCAGTTTGTGCTTTGCCCCGAAATCGCGCTGGCCGACCATCAGCATGAAGCCGGCATCGCCTTTTGGCTCGATCACGCCGTGTTTCCAGGTTTTCAATTCTTGTGCAGACGCGGACGTGCAGAGCATCAACAGCAAACATGCTCTCGCAAGACAGCGTCCTGTCATGGTGGTTACTCCGGGTCCAGTTGGTTCATGATCGTTGGCGAAAAGTCCGAGATCAATCAGGTCCTTGCGGCCAACGGTCTGAAATTTGTTCGCCAACTGTTCTTGTGTGCGCTGCCGCCTTCGGTTACTACTTTTACGGGTATCACGCGAGGTCAGGTTGTATGGTTCAGCGGGTCACCACCGTAGCATTTGAAGGCATCGAAGCGCGTGCAGTCGATGTGCAGGTCCAGGTCGCACCGGGTTTGCCTGCTTTCTCGATCGTAGGCCTTCCCGACAAGGCTGTTTCTGAAGCCAAGGAACGCGTGCGCGCCGCACTTATTGCCTGCGGCCTCGCATTGCCTGCCCGACGCATTACCGTCAACCTTGCACCCGCCGATTTGCCGAAAGAAGGCAGCCACTACGACTTACCGATCGCACTCGGTCTCATGGCAGCAATCGGCGCTATTCCGCATGACGCACTGACAAGCTTTACGGTTTTAGGTGAACTGGGGCTCGATGGTACGATCACGGCGGTCGCAGGCGTATTACCTGCAGCGATCGCTGCCAATGGACGCAGCCAGGGATTGATTTGCCCATATGCGTGCGGATCTGAAGCCGCATGGGCCAGTCCCGAAATCGAGATCGTTGCGGCCCAATCGCTTATCCAGCTAGCCAACCACTTCAAGGGCACTCAGGTTCTTGCACGCCCTCAGCCGAAAATCCGCGAGCAAGGCGGCATCTCGCTCGATCTTGCCGACATCAAAGGACAAGAAAGCGCGAAACGTGCGCTCGAGGTTGCCGCCGCTGGCGGACATAACCTGCTGATGATCGGTCCTCCGGGCGCTGGAAAGTCGATGCTTGCAGCGCGACTACCGACGATCTTGCCTCCCCTTTCTCCCACCGAATTGCTTGAAGCGTCGATGATTGCCTCCATTGCGGGTGAAATCGATGACGGCGCATTGACCAATAGTCGTCCGTTCCGTTCGCCGCATCATTCGGCATCGATGCCGGCGCTGGTCGGTGGTGGTCTGCGCGCACGACCGGGCGAAATCTCACTCGCGCACAACGGAGTTCTCTTCCTCGATGAGTTGCCGGAGTTTACGGGCCAGGTTCTCGATTCATTGCGTCAACCGCTGGAAACCGGCGAAGTCGCGATATCGCGCGCGAACCACAGGGTCACCTATCCAGCGCGGTTTATGCTGGTCGCGGCAATGAACCCATGCCGCTGTGGAAATGCAGCCGATCCTGGTTTCAGCTGCAAGCGCGGGCAGAACGCGCACTGCGCCGCTGATTACCAGGCTCGTTTGTCCGGTCCATTGCTTGACAGGATCGATTTGCACATTGATGTGCCGGCCGTTATGGCGGCTGATCTTATTCTCCCGCCGCCAGCAGAAGGCAGCCGCGAGGTTGCCGCGCGCGTCGCGCGGGCGCGCGACATTCAAGCCGCGCGTTACGCGGCGATGGATTTGGGAAACTTTCGCACGAATGCACAAGTGAGTGGGCCCGCGCTGGAAGAAGTCGCGCGAGCCGATGCGGCCGGCATGGCGTTGCTCCGCGATGCCGCCAACTCGATGCGCCTCTCGGCCCGCGGCTACCATCGGGTCCTGCGGGTTGCTCGTACGCTGGCAGATCTCGATGCAGCCGAGCGAGTCGGCCGCGTGCATCTTGCGGAAGCGCTGTCATACCGCGCGCTCGCCGATGAGGCGCGCCGGGCCGCATAAACCGGACGTGCTGCCGTGGGCTTTACCGCGCCTTAACCACATTCGCGCGAACGGTCGGCGCGCGGTTAACGTGGAATAAAATCGCAAGACTCATGGCGCCAAATGGGTGTCTCGCGGGTACGCGCCGATCGTGCCGTACCGGTCTTTCGACGGCGCCAAGGTCATGCGATTCCACGAGAAACTTACAACTCGGCCGACCGGAGGAGCGACCGCGGAACGCACCGCCGTACCGCTGTTTGCAGCTTTCGCAACTTGGACGATCGTAAGCGCTGCAGCCGGTTTTATGGCCGGCGTGTTCTACCGGACTCCGAGCGCTGAACTTGCGTTCTACGCCATCGGCGTGGGCACGATGTTCGCCGCAGTATCGGTCTTTATCGCATTCTTGATGAGGGAGCGCCGCGAGCGCGCCTCGGCCATGCGCATATTGGAGGCCAGGAACGAAGAGTTGAACGATCGAATTTGGGAACTGCGCGAGGCGGAAGAGCGCGCTCGCAGTTTTTTGGAAGCACAAGGCGACGTCATCGTCCGTCGGGACAGCGCCGGCCGTATCACATATGCAAATGATGCATTTTGCGCGCTTGTGAACAAACCACGTGAGGATCTGACTGGCAGCGCTATCCAATTGTCCATCATCGAGCAAGGCGCCGTCGCAGTTCAACCCGACAGCACGCGCATGTACGACCAGAAGATCGATTGCGGCGGTCTGACGCGCTGGATCGCATGGCGAGAAGCGACCGTGCGTGGCGAAGCGGGAACTGAGGTCCAGAGCGTGGGCCGCGACGTGACAATTCGAGTTGAGGCCGAACGCTCACTCAGCCTTGCACGCGACCAAGCAGAAACTGCCAATCGTGCAAAATCGCGTTTCCTCGCAACGGTCAGCCACGAAATCCGTACACCGCTGAACGGTATGCTCGGTATGGCAGGCTTGCTGCTCGACACCCCGCTTTCTCCGGAACAGCTCACTTACGCGACCGCGGCCAAGACATCCGGTGAAACCTTGTTGTCATTGATCGAGGAGATTCTCGACTTCTCCAAGATCGAAGCCGGAAAGCTCGATCTTGAGGCGCGGCCATTCACGATAACAACGCTGGTCGAAGAAACCGTGGAGCTCATGGCTCCGCGTGCCCAAACGAAAGGAATAGAAATAGCGTCGTATGTCGACGAGCGACTGCCGATTCAGGCAGTCGGCGACGTCGCGCGCCTGCGACAGGTTTTGCTCAATCTTGTTGGCAACGCGATCAAATTTACCGAACAAGGTGGTGTCGCGGTCATCGCCGAACAGGGCGACGACGACAATGAAGTCCGTTTTGAGGTGCGCGACACTGGAATTGGTCTGAAGGACGAAGACATCGCGCGCATATTTCTTGACTTCGAGCAGGCTGACGGTTCCACCACTAGGAAATTCAACGGCACGGGACTGGGACTTGCGATCTCCAAGCGCATCGTCGAGCGCATGGAGGGACGGATTGCCGTGACCAGCAAGGAAAATGTGGGCTCGACCTTTGCGGTCAGTATACCGCTGCCAGCGGCGCCCGATGCGCCACGGGAAAGATTCAACCCGCCAGATCTCGGCGAGACTTCCGTGATGATCGTCGCGGCAGCGGAGATCGAGGCGTCACTGCTCGCTCGCCGCCTTGGACGGTGGGGCGCCAGAACGTGTGCCGTCACGCAGGAGGATATCGCCTTGGCACTGTTGCCGGAGCGCGCGTGGGACACTCTAGTGGTCGACTATTCAATCGCGTCGTCTCTCATCGCGGCTGAAAAACTTCCCAAGCTCGGTGTGCAGAAACGCATCGTGCTCATTCGTCCAGCCGAACGTCACGAGCTGCCGGCATTGAAGGCGGCCGGATTCACAGGGTATCTGGTCAAACCGGTGCGTGCCGCCTCTCTCGCGGCAAGGTTTGGTGCCGAGGACGCTTTCGAGCATTCATCAACCGAACTGGCCGCTGAGGCGGCAGAGACTATTTCGGACGGCGGCAACAAAGGGCTTTCCATCCTGGTTGCAGAGGATAACGACATCAATGCGCTCCTGGCGCGCGCCCTGCTTACGCGACTCGGTCATCGGCCAACGATTGCAAGCAATGGAGCGGCTGCTTTCGAATCCTGGCTGGCCGCTCGTGCGGCAGGCGCTCCCTATGACTTGGTGCTTATGGATGTGCGGATGCCGGAAATGGACGGCCTGGAAGCGGCACGACGAATCCGTGCGGCGGAAGCGCTTGCGGGCGACGCTAAAACCTACATGCTCGCGCTTACGGCCAATGCACAGGCTGACGACCGCGAGGCCGTGCTCTCCGCGGGTCTGGATGGGCTGCTGATCAAACCGCTCGATCGCGAGCGCCTGCGCGAGGCGCTGAGCACCGCGTCAGCGCTCGCTTCTGACCCGCTTGCGGCCTGACACGACTTTCCGCACACTGTCATAATTCCGTGGTCGGCCCGTGGTGTAGGAAACAACGGCAAATCCATCGCTGATTCGCCGGTTCGAAACGAAGTTAGACGTAGGGTTTTCGCGCATTTCGTCGAAGAGGACCCAAATGCCCCTCGGCACCCGCGGCACTTTTCTTCCACAACGTGGCCTATTCGAGCGCTTTCGTCCGGCGCCCGGTGGCCTTGGCGTCCCAGGCATTATACCGGCGTTACAAGCATATGGTGGATTGCAGGCTTGGGCGGCCCGCGCCCATCGACCGGCGCAGAGCCTCGGCCGCGTAGGCTCACTGGAAGTCCGGCTAGCGCAAACCGCCGCCGAAGTTCGGCAAGCGCAAAAATTGCGCTACCGCGTTTTTTATGAGGAAGGGGCCGCCATCCCAAATCCCCCAAGGCTATTCGCCCGTCGGGATATCGATGGCTATGACGCGATCTGCGACCACCTGCTGGTTCTCGACCACGCCGTACGCGATCGCGGCGCGCTGAATCGCCCGACCGTCGTTGGAACGTACCGGCTCTTGCGGCAGCCGCTCGCCGAAGATTATGGCGGTTTTTACACCGCGGGCGAGTTCGACATCGGAGATCTGCTTGCGCGCCATTCCAAACTCCAGTTTTTGGAGCTTGGCCGTTCTTGCGTGCTCGCACCCTATCGCAACAAACGTACGGTCGAACTTCTTTGGCACGGCATTCACGCGTACATTCTGCAGAACCACTGCGATGTCATGTTCGGATGCGCGAGCCTAGACGGTACCGACCCCGGGCGCCTTGCATTGCCCTTGTCGTTTCTGCACCACTATGCGTCGGCGCCCGAGCTTTGGCGCGCGGGTGCATTGCCTCAGCGCTATGTCGAAATGAACCGGATATCGAAAGAAGCGATCGATCCGAAGGATGCTCTGCGCGTCCTCCCGCCGCTGATCAAAGGATACTTAAGGCTAGGTGCCTATATCGGCGAGGGTGCGGTGGTCGACTACGAATTCGGAACGACTGACGTATTGATCGTCCTGCCAGTAGCGGCGATCAAAAAACGCTACTTCGAGCATTTTGACCTCAGCCGTCGTGCGGCATGACTATAGCCTGCGTAGCGAAACGCTTTCGACCAGGTGACTTTCATTTTTATTCAAAATGAGGTCGGCCCGCTGTCGCGTCGGCAGAATATTCTCGTGCAGATTGACAAGATTGATGCGCGACCAGATCGACGACGCGGTTTCGACGGCTTCTTTGTCCGACAGTCCCGAATAGCGATGAAAGTAAGATTTCGGATCGCGGAATGCGGTGCCACGCAGCGTCAAAAACCGGTCTACGTACCAGGATTTGAGCACGTCTTCATCGGCATCGAGATAGACCGAGAAATCGAAAAAGTCCGAAACAAACGGGATCGCCTTGCCATCCCTCGGCAAGCGACCTGTCTGCAGAACATTCAATCCTTCAACAATAAGAATGTCCGGTCGGTCGACCTCGATCGACTGGTTGGGCATGACGTCGTAGATCAAATGCGAGTAGACCGGGGCACGGGCGGGGCGTCGGCCTGCCTTCACATCGGAAAGAAAACGCAGCAACGCCGACAGATCATAGCTTTCGGGAAAGCCCTTCTTTTCCATTAGGCCTTCACGTTCCAAAACCGCGTTTGGATAGAGGAACCCGTCGGTTGTTATCAGATCGACTTTAGGCACATTCGGCCAGCGTGCCAGCAAGGCTTGGAGAACACGAGCCGTCGTTGACTTGCCGACGGCAACTGAACCCGCAACCCCAATGATGTAGGGCATCTTTGCATCTTCGGTTCCGAGGAAGCGCTGTTGAGCCCGGAACAACCGCTGTGGCGCTGCCACGTACATCGAAAGCAGACGCGACAACGGCAGATAAATTTCCTCGACCTCAGCCATGTCCAGCCGATCGTGCAGCGACCGCAGTCGCGTAACCTCTTCCGAGGTCAGCGTCATGGGCGTGTCTTCGCGCAGCATTGCCCATTGCGCCCGGGAAAACGTGCGGAACGGAGAGAGGTTCTCTTCGGTGCGCTGTTCCATCATTTGAGTGAACTGGGGCGTGAGGCTTTTTCCTCATGGCCAGTTTGCGCCGTGCGTTTCTCCAGCGCGGCCTCAACCTCTGCCAACGAGACACCGCGCGCTTCGAGCAGTACCAACAGATGATAGAGTAGATCGGCCGCTTCCGCGATCAACCGTCCTTTGTCTTCCTGGACGGCGGCAAGACCCGTCTCTATTGCCTCCTCGCCCAGTTTCTTGGCGCAATGAGCAACGCCTTTGTCGATCAGAGTGCGGGTATACGATTCCGTCGCGCTCGCCTGGGCACGCTCGTGCACCAGTTTTTCCAAATCTGTCAGCGTGAACTTGCTCATGACGGCCTCTTCGGGCGGCTGAATAGCACTGTTGCGGTCAGGGATCGAGCCGCATCGGCAGGCCTGCCTTGGCCATGTAGGACTTTGCCTCACGCACACTATGCTCGCCGAAGTGGAAAATTGAGGCCGCCAGCACCGCGGTGGCGTGTCCGTCGCGAATGCCTTCGACCAGGTGCTCGAGAGTACCCACCCCTCCCGAGGCGATGACCGGAACGGTGACGGCGTCCGCAATCGCTTGCGTGAGTGGAAGATCATAGCCTTTCTTGGTGCCGTCGCGGTCCATCGATGTCAGCAGAATCTCTCCGGCTCCCAACGCCACAACGTCTCTGGCATAGGCAACAGCGTCCAACCCGGTCGGATTTCGTCCGCCGTGCGTAAAAATTTCCCACCGATCGTTTTCGCCCGCCTTCGATACTTTCTTGGCATCGATCGCCACAACAATGCATTGATCGCCGAATTTCTCCGCTGCCTCTTTGACAAAAGCGCGCCGGTCGACCGCGGCCGTATTGATCGAAACTTTGTCCGCGCCACAGGTGAGCAGCCTGCGAATATCCTCCACCGTACGCACCCCACCACCGACGGTAAGGGGCATGAAACACGCTTCCGCGGTGCGTGTCACAACGTCATAGATCGTCTCGCGCTTTTCATGGCTGGCCGTGATGTCGAGAAAGCAGAGCTCATCGGCACCCGCCGCATCATATGCAACAGCCGCCTCGACGGGATCGCCCGCATCGCGCAGATTGACAAAATTGACGCCCTTGACCACTCGGCCGTCTTTCACATCGAGACAGGGGATAACGCGGACCTTAAACATCAGGCGGAAGCCTTCGCGGTACGGATGAGCTTGAGCGCCTCGGCGGCATCAAGACGTCCATCGTAAAGTGCACGACCCGCGATCGCACCAGCGAGCTTTGCTGCGCGTGGCGAAAGCATGGCCTTGATGTCCTCGATGGAAGCGAGTCCGCCGGAGGCGATCACAGGAATACTGATCGAATCTGCGAGCGCGATCGTCGCGTCGAGATTGAGACCTTTGAGCATTCCGTCGCGCGCAATGTCGGTATACACGATTGCCGAAACACCCACATCTTCGAAGCGTCGCGCGATGTCGAGCACCGAAAGCTCCGATGTTTCCGCCCAGCCTTCGACGGCAACTTTGCCATCACGCGCGTCGAGCCCCACCGCAATGCGGTCGGGATAGTCGCGCGCAACCTGCTTGACGAAAGGCGGATCGCGCACCGCCGCGGTGCCGATGATGACGCGGTCGATACCTTTCTCGAGCCAGCTCTCCACTGTTGCTGTATCGCGCACGCCGCCCCCGAGTTGCACGGGAATACTGACCGTCTCGAGAATGCGATCAACGGCTGCGGCATTCATCGGTTTGCCGGCAAAGGCGCCATCGAGATCGACCACGTGCAGATACTCGAAACCCTGCTGTTCGAACGCGCGCGCCTGCGCTGCAGGATCGCGGTGGAATATGGTCGCACGCGCCATATCGCCTTGCTCCAGCCGGACAGCGAGGCCTTCCTTGAGATCGATAGCGGGAAAGAGGATCACGGCGTCCACTTCAGGAAATTTGCAATCAAAGCAAGTCCGAGCCGCTGGCTCTTCTCCGGGTGAAACTGTGTGCCAACCATGTTATCGCGACCGACAATGGCTGTGAGCGGGCCGCCATAGTCAGCCTGGGCAATCAGGTCATCGGGCTTTGCCGTTTTCAATTCGTACGAGTGCACAAAATACGCGTGCAGTCCGTTGGTGCCCACCGGTATACCGGCAAGGAGCGGATGGTCTTTCAGCACATTGAGCGTGTTCCAGCCCATGTGCGGAATCTTCAAATCCGGATTCGACGGCACAATGCGATCGACTTCGCCTGCGATCCACCCGAGACCTGGTGTTACTCTGTATTCGCGCCCGCGCTCCGCCATCAATTGCATCCCGACGCAGATGCCGAAGAAGGGCTTGCCATTTTTTCTCACGCTCTGCTCAAGCGCGTCGACCATGCCCGGAATTTCGTCGAGCCCGCGGCGGCAGTCGGCAAATGCACCAACGCCAGGTAGAACGATCCGCTCGGCGCGCGTGATCGCATCCGGATCACTGGTGACGGCTATCCGTTGTTCGAAGCCGCTTTCACGCGCAGCGCGCTCGAAGGCCTTTGCAGCCGAATGCAGATTGCCCGACCCGTAATCGACGATAGCAACGCTCACCGCTGAGCTCCCGGTTCAGGGAATAGCCCGATGACATCGGACGGCGATGGGGGTCCACGCCGCACCGGTGCGGTATACCCAGGTTCGAATGGGCTTGGCGGTGACGGCGGCGCTGCACGTTTGGTCCATTCGGAAAAGAAGCGCTGCTCGGCAATCTCGGTGTCCTCACCTACAACGAACCCGAGAGTGGTCCAACCACGCCGCGTCAAAGTCCAGCGCCAGATGCTCGACGCTTCAAAGCCGATCAGCAAGGCGATCAAAAGACCGACCAGGAATTGTACATTCGCCGAAGCATGGAGAAAGCCGAGGCCGCCAAAGACAATCCCGTAGCCGACCACATAGATCACCAAGGCGAGCCAGAGGCCGTGCAATAACAGCCACAGGGGCGCAAGCAGAAAAGCCCAAAAATGAAAGCCATCACGCACGAACACGAAGCGCTCCGGGCCGCTTGCTGTTTCGCCCTCACGCGGCGATGGCGCATGAACGGTGTAAGTGGGCATCACGCTCTTCCTGTTCAGATCCTCATATAGCCGTCACGCCGCCCGAAAGCAGGACGTCCGTAACGATTAAATCCGGCAATATCGCAGCAGTGGTTATTTGCTCACCCGGTGTCAGGGTCTCGACCGCCAGGGATTACCCGCCGAGCGAACCCTTCGTGGAGGGTATTTCGTCCTTGGCGCGCGGATCGATGGCCACGGCCGTTCGCAGCGCGCGCGCCAGGCCCTTGAAGCAAGACTCGGCGATATGGTGGTCGTTGCTGCCGTACAATGTTTCCGTGTGCAACGTGACGCCGGCGTTCATGGCAAAAGCCTGAAACCATTCCTGAACCAGCTCGGTATCGAACTCGCCGACCTTGTCTCGAACGAATTCAGCCTTGAACACGAGAAAAGGACGGCCTGAAATGTCGATCGCAACCCGCGTCAGCGCCTCGTCCATCGGTACGTGCACATCTGCGTAGCGCGTGATCCCTTTCAAATCGCCGAGCGCCTGCTTCACTGCCTGACCGAGGGCGATACCGACATCCTCTGTCGTGTGGTGGTGATCGATGTGCAGGTCGCCCTTTGCCTTCACGGTGATATCAATGCGCGAATGACGGGCGAGCAAGTCCAGCATGTGGTCGAGAAAGCCGATCCCGGTTGCGACGGATGCGCGCCCTGCTCCGTCGAGATCAACCGCAACCTCGACGTCGGTTTCCTTGGTCTTGCGCTTTACGGCGCCCTTGCGCATGGCGAATATCCTTTGGTCGCGCGCCTTTTATCAGGGGTTTGCCGGATTCGCCACAGGCGTCGAGAATGGTTTGCAAATGCGGAATGTCATACCTAGATGTCGCTGATCTTGGGGTTTTAACCGTATGTCATCGAACGAACTTCCCGCCTGGCATGGGACGACCATTTTGACCGTCCGCAAGGGCGGCAGCGTAGTTATCGGCGGAGACGGTCAGGTCTCGATCGGCCAGACCATCGTCAAGTCCAACGCGAAAAAAGTGCGCCAACTCGGCAAGGGCGATGTGATTGGCGGGTTCGCCGGCGCCACCGCAGACGCGTTTACTCTGTTTGAGCGCCTCGAAGGCAAGCTCGAACAATACCCCGGGCAGCTCACGCGCGCCGCGGTCGAGCTGGCAAAAGATTGGCGTACTGATCGCTATCTGCGGCGCCTCGAGGCAATGATGATTGTCGCCGACGCCAAAGTCTCATTGGTCCTTACCGGCACCGGTGATGTATTGGAGCCGGAGAGTGGTGTCATGGGTATCGGCTCCGGGGGTAATTACGCACTCGCATCGGCCCGCGCGTTGCTTGACGGACCCCTCGATGCAGAGGCCATTGTTCGTAGATCGCTCGATATCGCGGCCGACATTTGTGTTTTCACCAACCGCAACGTCACCGTCGAGACGTTGAAGAGCGCCTGACATCGTTTGCATGTATGAGTTTCGTCCCATGACCGCCGATGACTTGCCTCTGGTTCGGCATTGGCTCGGTGAGCCGCATGTCGTGAGATGGTGGGGCGAGCCCGATCAGCAATTCGATCTCGTCAAGGGCGATCTCGATGAACCAGCCATGGATCAGTTCATCGTGACGCGCGACGCTCGGCCGTTTGGCTATCTGCAGTGCTACGATCCCGCGTCTTGGGATAATTGCTTGGGTCCGCAGCCCGCGGGAACGCGCGGGATCGATCAATTCATCGGCGAAGCTGACATGCTTGATTGCGGTCACGGCTCCCTTTTTATTCGATCGTTTGTCGACCGCCTGCTGACAGCGGGAACGCCAAGCGTCGTGACAGATCCTGATCCCGCGAATGCACGTGCGATTCGCGCATATGAAAAGGCCGGCTTTCGAAAAGATTGTCTGGTCGACACATCCGACGGGCTTGCTCTCCTGATGGTATGCAACGCATGACCGACTTTTCTCCGCGTGAGATCGTATCTGAACTTGATCGCTACATCGTCGGCCAGGGCGATGCGAAGCGCGCGGTTGCAATTGCGCTGCGCAACCGTTGGCGGCGCCTGAAGCTCGACGAGAGGTTGCGCGAAGAAGTCCTGCCCAAAAATATTCTGATGATCGGCCCAACGGGTGTCGGGAAGACCGAGATTTCCCGACGGCTTGCCAAGCTTGCCGGGGCGCCGTTTCTCAAAGTCGAGGCAACCAAGTTTACGGAAGTCGGGTACGTCGGACGCGATGTCGAACAGATTGTCCGTGACCTGGTTGAGATCGGTATCGCGCTCGTCCGCGAGAAAAAGCGCAAGGACGTTCAGGCGCGCGCCGAACAGTCGGCTGAAGAGCGCGTGCTGAGCGCGTTGGTCGGGCCTG
Organism: uncultured Alphaproteobacteria bacterium; assembly: GCA_963831515.1. GTDB lineage: Bacteria > Pseudomonadota > Alphaproteobacteria > Rhizobiales > Xanthobacteraceae > Pseudolabrys. The sequence continues at coordinate 177,030 of CAWHQL010000013.1, forward strand.
GGGCAAGTCCGGCAACGCGCGAGAGCTTCCGCAAAAAGTTGCGCGATGGCGAACTGAACGACAAGGAAATAGAGATCGAGGTACAGGCTGGCGGCGGCGGCATGCCGATGTTCGAAATTCCCGGCATGCCGGGCGCGCAGATGGGCGCGATTAATATCGGGGACATTTTCGGAAAGCTCAGCGGCGGACGCACCAAGACACGCCGAGTCACTGTCGAGGAATCTTACGGCATTTTGATCAATGAGGAGTCCGACAAGCTGCTCGACACCGACCAGTTGGTTCAGGAATCGATCCGTGCCGTCGAACAGAACGGCATCGTCTTTCTTGATGAGATCGACAAGATCACAGGCCGCGAGGGCTTGCGCGGCGCTGACGTGTCGCGTGAAGGCGTGCAACGCGATCTGTTGCCCTTGATCGAAGGCACGACCGTGAATACCAAGCACGGGCCTGTAAAGACGGACCACATATTGTTTATCGCTTCCGGTGCTTTCCACATTTCAAAGCCATCGGATCTGTTGCCGGAATTGCAAGGCCGCTTGCCGATCCGCGTCGAGCTCAAGGCGCTTACCCGCGACGATCTTCGGCGGATTCTCACCGAGCCGGAAGCCTCGTTGATCAAACAATATGTGGCACTGATGAACACCGAGGGTGTGGGGCTTGAATTCACTGAGGATGCGATCGACGCCCTCGCCGACATCGCAGTCGCCGTGAATGCCAGCGTCGAGAATATCGGTGCCCGTCGTCTTCAAACCGTGATGGAGCGGGTGCTCGACGAAGTGTCGTTTGCGGCGCCAGACCGCTCCGGTGAATCGGTCAAGATCGACGCAGACTACGTGCAGAAGCACATTGGCGATCTGGCCAAGAACGCCGACCTGAGTCGGTTTATTCTCTGATCCGGCTGTTACGCCTTATGCGGACATAAAGTGCGCCCTCGCCCCCGTGGGCAACGTGCGCGTCCTCGAACCCGATAACCCTTTCTCGAAACTCCGGTAAGGCCAGCCACTGCGGAACCTGCCGCTTGAGGATGCCTCGCTCGCTTTGGCCGACACCGCCCTTCCCAGTGATGACCAGAACGAGCCTGGCGCCACGCAAACTCGCCGCATTCAGAAAGCGCAACAGGGTGGCGTGAGCTTCGCGCTGGGTTAGCCCGTGCAGATCGAGGCGTCCATCGATCGGCTCCTTGCCGCGCGCTACCCGCTGTTTTGCCCTTCGGCCGAGCGCCGTCAGCGGGGGAAGTGCTTTTTTCTCCGCAATTGGCGGCGCGGTCCTGGGAGATTTGACAGCGGTCGCAACGGACCGAACGGGCGTTGCTACATGCATTTCAGCACTTTCGGGAGGTGCTGCACCCTTCAGCGGCGCAATCGTTTTCGTTACCGCCGTCCACAACACACGTTCGTCGTCGGAGAGAACACGACGCCGTTTGCCGTCGCCGGAGCTCATGATGTCAGTGGCGTGGCTTGCGCCGAGTCGCCGGGTGGTTCATCGCTGCCGGCGTGCTCGTTCGCGCAGCAGCAGTGACGATCAGTCCCGGGCGTGGTTTCGGAAGCGGGATATCTTTGGCGCCCGCCACTACAGGGCCGCTCACCGAAACGTTCTGCGGCATCAGCATGACAAATTGCCCATATTGTTTGATACGGCCCGCAACATGACTGATCTCCTCGCCGTGCCCGAAATATATATCGGCGCGTGCGGGTCCAACAATCGCCGAACCTGTGTCCTGGGCAAACAGCAGACGGCGAAACTTGGTTTCGGGTTTTTCGCTCTCGATCGGAAGTTGAGCTTCTATCCAGATAGGCGTTCCATAAACGTGGACCCGTTTGTCCACCGCCAGAGAGCGTCCAGCTGTGAGCGGTACACCTTGCGCACCGATGCATTCGTCGTCGGCGCGCAACAGCGTTTCCTGGAAAAAGACAAACGAACGATTTTTACGGCGCAGCGCTTTACCCTCTTCCAGATTCGCTTCCATGTAGTCGCGGATCTTGTCCATCGACATTTCTTCCTTGGAAACGATGCCGCGGTCGATCAGAAATTTTCCGACCGGTGTATAGGGCATGCCGTTGCTCGCAATGTAGTTGAGACGCAGAAGCTTGCCATTGTCGAGCTTGACCCGCGTAGAGCCCTGGATCTGCGCGAAGAACACGTCGATCGGACTCTTGACGTAACAAATCTCCAACTCTTTGCCGGCCAATGCACCATCTTCGATCCTGGTGCGATCGAGATCAGAAAATACCGTACTTTTCTTTCGCCTCACCATTTCGGCCGGTGCGGCGTAGATCGGCACAGTGTATTCATCGCTGGGAAATCGTGAGCCTTCCACCTCTGTCTCGTAATAGCCGGTGAAGAAGCCTTCGGGTTGGCCGCCAGGCATGACCCGTACCGGCTTGAAGTTGCCTTCGAAGAAAGCACGAGCCTGTTCGCGATCGAGATGACCGGCTGCCGCCGCGCGTTCGCACGCCTTGAACAATCCGGCCAAAAGCGGTCGAGCCGAACGCATGGTCTTGTTCGCGTTGAGGATCGCGCGACAGCTTTTCAGAAATGTGGTGAAAGCAGTGGCGTGGTCATCTTCTTGCCAGCCATCCAGCGTGGAAAACGAAAGCGTCTCCAGCTTCGCATTGCGCAAACTCATCGCGTCCGCGTGCGCGCTCACAGCCGCAACCAGGCAAAAGCCAAATCCGACTTTAGCGAGTGAGCGAAGGCTCTTCAGCGCCATCCCTACTGCCCGGCCTCCGTTGCGAGCAGCTTCCAATTCGGATCACGCGAACTTACGTCACGCGTAAATGTCCAAATGTCGGTGATGTCGGTTACTCGTTCAGCATTGCCGTCAATAACGTTGCCATCTTTGTCGCGTGTCACCGAAACAAGTTTCGACTGGAAGCGAACGGTAACCTGGGCATTGCGCCCGCGCAGTTCGGCTCCCGTGATGTCGGCATTATCGATCGACACAAAACGACTTTCGACTGTCTCGCCACGCTTCTCACGCTCGCCGATCGCCGTTTCAAAACCGTCATAGACCTCGCGTGCGAGCAAGTTCTTCAAGGCCCGCCTGTCACCCTCGGCGTAGGCGTTCACGATCATTTCATAAGCCGCCCGAGCGCCGATCAGGAAATGTTGCGCATCAAAATTCGGATCGGCGGCAACAATGGCATCAAGCCCCGCAGCGACGGGTGAGCCAGGCTCAGCGACACCCTTCCAACGCTGATCCGAAGATTCGGTCGCTTCAGCGGGCTTTGCCACTACGGTTTCCGTTGTACGGTTGGGTAGAGCGACAACCTTTTCGGCCGCGGGTCGCACCGGCTCGCGAGCGGAATAAGGGTCGTACGGTGGGCGCTCGCGGCCCGTCCGTTGACCCAGCACGCTGCGCAAGCGCAGGAAAATGAACACTGCGAGCGCCAAGAAAATGATGGTGTAGATATCGAACACGTCTCGCATGCTTTCGGCTACCGTAAAGGCGTATCGGCCGATTGGCGTTTCGGCCCTCGCCTGCGGCGAAGCGGCCGGCCCCACCGCTCTTGCATCCGCCGGTGGCGGCACCAATCCTAAGGGCCGGATCGCACCAGAAGCTCGGCGCAATTCAACTCACTCGATCGAACCTTAGACGATCAGGGGGCTGAGGCCAACATCACCCGACCCGAGAAACACCCATGAATGTGGCAAAATGGTTGCTGTCGCTACTGCTGGCGCTGCCCCTTATGGAACTGGTGGCATTTATAGTGGTGTCCGCCTTGATCGGTTTCGGCTGGGCGTTAGGGCTGGTATTGGCTGGTTCGGTGGCAGGTTTTCTCATTCTGCGCCACGCTGGCGGTAATCACATTGAGCGGGTCCGTGTCGCCTTGGGCAGTGGAAATTTCACCGCTTTGCGTGCAGATAGCTCTGCTGGTCCGATCCTGATGGCCGGAATTCTGCTTTTAATTCCGGGATTTATCACTGATTTACTGGCATTGCTGCTGTTGGTGCCCCCGCTGCGACGAGTGGCCGCCGCGAGTTTCGCTACCTTTGCGGCGCCTCGTAACAGAGACGATGCAATCGACCTCGCACCCGAGCAATGGCACCAGGTGCCCGATCCGTCGCTTCCTGACCCACGCCGCAACAAGAACCCACGTTGAGCTACGAAAAGATTACCGCAGCTCGGCCGAATGGAGTGCGCTCACGAAAGTCGCGCGCGACACAAAACGATACCGTCCTTGTTCCCATCTGGACCGTATGTTAGCCAACCGCCGCGCACGTCGGGTAGCGGCGCGAAGGAGTTTTTATGACGATGTCGACGAACGGCGGCCCGGGACAAACGGCGCCACAGGAAACGCAGCCACAACTCACTGTGGTGTCTCAATACATCAAAGATTTTTCCTTCGAGAATCCGAACGCGCCGCAGTCGCTCACTTCGCGTCAGGAGCATCCGCAAATCGGAATTCAGATCAATGTCGGAGCGAACCCGCTTTCCGATAGCGATATAGAAGTTTCGATCAAGCTTGAGGGAAAGGCCGAAACGGCTGGCGCTCTGTTATTCCGTTTCGACCTGGATTTCGCCGGCGTTTTTCGCATCCGAAATGTTCCACAAGAAAGCCTGAACCCCGTCGTGCTGATCGAATGCCCACGGTTGTTGTTTCCGTTTGCGCGAGAGATTATCGCGACCGCCGTACGCAACGGCGGCTTTCCTCCGCTTCTGCTTGATCCGGTTGATTTCGTCAGCCTCTATCGCCAAAAAATGGCGCAGGCTCAGCCGACCGCTCCCACCGTACGCGGTTGAACGATCAGCCCGCGTTCGAACGGTAGTCTCGCCACACCGCACTTTCGCCGAGACCAATCACAAATTCTCTGTGAGCTGCGATGTCCGCTTCGCTTAGGCGCGGCGCAAGCGGCTCAGGCCGCTCGCGAATGATGATGGCACCTTCAGCTCCATCAACGTGTCGATTCCCACCTTCGGCCAAGCCAAGCTGAGCCTGACGGGCGCCGATCAGTTCGACATAAACCTCGGCCAAAATTTCGGCGTCGAGCAGTGCGCCGTGTTTGGTACGCCGCGAACTATCGATTCCATATCGCGCACATAAGTCATCAAGCCTGTTGGGTCCGGCGGGATGCTTGCGACGCGCCAGCAGCAAAGTATCGACGAGTCGTTCTCTTGCGATCAACGCTCGCTCGACTCGTTTCAGCTCCGCGCAGATAAACCCGTGATCGAAGCCGGCATTGTGGATCACCAGCGGTGCGTCGCCAATGAAGGCAAGGAATTCATCCGCAACTTCTATGAAACGTTTGTGCTGCTTTAGAAATTCGGTCGAAAGTCCGTGGACTGCGAAGGCCTCGGCAGGCATATCGCGGTCGGGATTGAGATAGACGTGAAAGGTCGATCCGGTCGGGATTCAATTCAGCAGTTCGATACAACCAAGTTCGACGATCCGATGCCCTTGGCTCGGATCCAGACCGGTAGTTTCGACGTCCAGGACGATTTCGCGCATAGTCGGCCGACCAGAGAATCACTTGATCCGTTTCGCCATTGTAGCAACGCGGGCTAAAATTTCACGCACTTGAGCACGTGCAGCATCAAAACCTTTTGATGTATCCACTACGAAATCGGCGCGTGCGCGTTTCTCGGCATCGGGCGTTTGCTTGGCGAGAATTGCCTCAAATTTTTCTTCGGTCATTCCTGGGCGCTCGAACGCGCGGGCTCGTTGCACCTCCGCTGGCGCAGAGACGACGACTACTGCATCACACCGTTGGTCGGCGCCGGTTTCAAACAGCAGCGGTATATCGAGGACCACCACGGCCGCACCTTTGCGGGCGGTCTCTTCCAAAAAACGCGCCTCGGCACGTCTGACCAAAGGATGAATAATGGCTTCGAGCTTTTTAATCGCCGCCGGATTGCCAAGCACTTTTTTGGCGAGTTTGTCACGGTCAACCTTGTCACCGATCGTCGTGCCAGAAAACGCCGTCTCTATCAGCGGCGTCGCCGTGCCTTCGTAGAGCTGATGAACCACCGCGTCCGCATCGTAAAGCGGGATGCCTTCTTCCGCGAAAAACTTCGCGGTTGTGGACTTGCCCATCCCAAGCGAACCTGTCAGCCCAAGAACAAACATTGGCTAGCCGTCAACTAACTTTTTCTGCCTGAGGAAGGTGAGTAACGGCAAAAGCGGTAGGCCGAGAATGGTGAAATAATCCCCCTCGACGCGTTCGAACAGGTGAATACCGATACCTTCGAGCTGATATCCCCCGACACTTCTCATTGCCGCATCTCCAGCCAGATCGAGATAATTATTCAGGAAACGATCGGAGAAGTCGCGCATGGTCAGCTTGGCGGTATCAACGCAAGAGAAAATCATCTCGCGGTCTCGCACGAGAGCAAGCGCTGAGTGGAGTTCATGCGTCCGTCCGCGTAATGCCCGCAACTGCTCAGCGGCCTGAGCCCGGTCGCCTGGTTTACTCAGTCGTTTTGCTCCGTTTGCTAGCGTCTGATCCGCCCCCAAAATCAGACGTCCCGGCAACAAGGTTGCGGCCGCCTCCGCCTTGGCGTGCGCCAAATGTTGGGCCACACCGACCGCATCGACCACACCCGATTTAGCTTCCACCGCCCGCTCGTCGATTTGCGACGGCCTTATCTCAAATCGCAGCCCCGCCGCCGCCAGGATCTTTCCGCGGATGTCGCTTCTGGATGCAAGCACCAGCGGCTGAGGGTCGAGCCAAAGAACCATCGGTCACGCCACCGGATGCCGGCGTCGCTCGCTCAAAAGCCTCATGACGGCCGCCGCCGTTTCCTCAATCGACCGTCGCGTGACATCGATCGTGGGCCAATTGTGTCTCGCGCAAAGTCGACGCGAAAACGAAACCTCCTCGGCGACCGCGGTCTTGTCGATATACTGATCGTCATCTCGATGCGCCTTCAATCCGAGCAACCGATTTTCGCGGATCTGCACGATACGCTCGGGACTTGCATATAGCCCAACCACAAGCGGCCTTGTGAGCTTCTCCACCGCCGGCGCCAATGGCAAGCTGGGCACCAGCGGTACGTTGCCGGTTTTAACCCCACGATTGGCAAGATAAATGGATGTGGGTGTCTTTGAGGTCCGCGACACGCCAACTAAAACGACATCGGCTTCTTCAAGACCCTCAACGTGTTGGCCGTCGTCGTGCAGCATTGTGAAATTAAGCGCGTCGATGCGCTGAAAGTATTCAGCATTGAGCACGTGCTGAGCGCCGGCTCGATGTATGGTTTCGGCCCCGAGGTACGATTGGAAGAGTCGCAATACCGGCCCGAGCACCGACATACAAGGTAATCCGAGTTCACGACATTTTTTCTCGAGAAGCTGAATGAGGTCTTCTTCGAGCAAAGTGTAGAGAACCAAACCTGGCGACTCGGTAATTTCCGCCAATGCGTGGTCGAGCTGCTTTTTGGAGCGGACCATCGGATAAAGATGTTCAACGGGTGACACATTGGCGTATTGCGCCGCAGCGGCCCGCGCGACCGTAATCAAAGTCTCACCGGTTGCATCGGATACCAGGTGGAGGTGGAAATAACCGGTCTCAGGCATCTGTATAACGGCCGGATGACATGTGGATATTACGGGAAGAAGCCAGCGCCTGACCTTACAGGCAACTCGACATCGGTTTGAAGTCCAATATCCATCCACACCGTTGCCGGTGGGATGAGCACCGGCACACACCCGGTTGGTGCTGCCTAATTGTGCATACCCACCTGGGGAAGGACGGGGACAGCTTCTCAAAACCCCTGAAAAATATGGACCAATGCTGTGGAAGGATAGAGCGCTTGGTTAGGCCCTATTCTGGATAGAGCATCTTCATCCAGTGGACAGAATGTTGACTGACAGGCATGAGTCCAATCAACGCACCAACAAACACAACAGATTCTTATAAGAGTCTTTAATGCAAGAAGCCGGATCGGCGGGTACCGTGGGGAAAAAGCTGTTACGAGTACTTGCCGGAAAGCATGAATCAGTCCCGCCAGTGTGGCTGATGCGACAAGCGGGACGCTATCTGCCGGAATACCGCGCGGTGCGACAGCAGGCCGGTGGCTTTCTTGGTCTTTGCCTTAACCCAGAAATGGCAGCAGAGGTAACGTTACAGCCTGTACGGCGGTTTGGTTTTGATGCAGCAATCCTGTTTTCCGATATTCTTATTGTGCCGCTCGCGCTTGGACGAAAGGTTGAGTTCCTCGCGGGTGAAGGACCGAAGCTTGAACCACTTGTCGATACTGCAGGACTTGCGGCTCTGCGCGACAATCTTGATGAGGGAGTTGTAGCGACCTGTCTATGACACGGTGCGCCTAGTGAAAGCGCAGCTCGGCAATAATACCGCTTTGATTGGTTTTTGCGGGGCTCCATGGACCGTTGCGACTTATATGGTTGCGGGAGAAGGTACGTCGGATCAGGCGCCAGCGAGGCGATTTGCCTATCACGATGCTGAAGGTTTCCAGCGATTGATTGATCGACTCGCGCAAGCCTCAATTGAGTATCTTATTGGACAGCTCAAAGCAGGCGTGGATGTTGTCCAAGTGTTCGACACATGGGCGGGTGTGCTCTCGCCCGAGCAGTTTGATCGCTGGTGTGTCGCGCCAATGCAAAAAATTGTCGAAGGAGTTCGCAGGGAGCTACCAGGTGCAAAAATCATAGGATTCCCACGCGGTGCAACTGCGATGGCGCTGCCTTATGTCGAAATGACCGGCGTAAACGCAATCGGTATTGATTGGACATTCCCTCGCATGATTGCGCGTGAGACGCTGCAGCGACGCGTGCCCGTTCAGGGAAACGTCGATCCCTTAGCTTTGCTTGCCGGAGGTACGGCACTCGACCGGGAGGTGGATGATGTAATGAAGGAACTCGGCAGCGGGCCTCTGATATTCAATCTCGGCCACGGGATTCTTCCAGAAACCCCGATCGCAAACGTTGAACGCATGCTCAAGCGCGTTCGTGGGTAAGTCTTATGTACTTGTGGCTGAAGGCTCTACATATCATCGCGGTCATCGCCTGGATGGCCGGCATGCTCTATTTGCCTCGACTGCTCGTCTATCACGCGACGGCCAAGCCAGGGTCCGAATTGTCAGAAACGCTGAAGACGATGGAGCGCCGGCTGTTCAACTTCATCATGATGCCGGCGATGTTGGTCACTTGGATTGTCGGTATAGTTTTGCTTCTGGAAGGCCAGTGGTTGGGCGCCGGTTGGTTTCACGCCAAGTTCGTCGCGGTCCTCGCCATGACGGTCCTGCACGGATTATTTGCGCGTTGGGTAAATGAATTCCACATGGATCGAAATAAGCATTCATCGAAATTCTATCGTATTATCAATGAGATACCAACAGGTTTATTGATTGTCATTGTAATCCTGGTGGTCGTGAAGCCGTTTTAGCCATCGCGACAAACACACACCCCGCGCTCCAACCTCTTGCGTGCAACGCCGGCTCAACCTATGTTGTCTTAATCCCACCGAACGCAGGCGGATGCAGTGGCGTTCCGGCACCCGTACTTGGGCCGGTCGCAGCATCGGGTTCCGGGATCCTTCCCAGCTTTCTCGTCACCCAAGACCTGCGATCTCTCTCCTAAGTCACACGGCGCAAGTCTTTCATTTTTCAAAAACTCCGCCGTAACGATCCCAAGGACGTAAACCCCCAATGCGGGAAATGAAACTCCAGGACCTCAAGTCCAAGACGCCTGCCGAACTCGTCGCATTCGCTGAAGAGCACCAGGTCGAAAATGCCAGCACCATGCGCAAGCAGGAGCTGATGTTCGCAATTCTCAAGCAACTCGCCACTCAGGAAGTCGATATCATCGGCGAAGGTGTGGTCGAGGTTCTATCCGACGGCTTCGGGTTTTTGCGCTCGCCGGAATCAAACTATCTCTCCGGGCCCGACGACATATACGTATCTCCGAGTCAAATTCGCCGTTTCGGTCTGCGGACCGGCGACACGGTCGAGGGACACATTCGCTCTCCCAAAGAAGGAGAGCGCTATTTCGCCCTGCTCAAGGTCAATACGATTAATTTCGAAGATCCTGAGAAGGCGCGTCACAAGGTCAATTTCGACAATCTGACCCCGCTCTACCCCGACGAGCGGCTCAAGATGGAATACGAGGATCCGACCAAGAAAGATCTTTCGGCGCGTGTCATCGACATCGTCGCACCAATCGGCAAAGGACAGCGCGCGTTGATCGTTTCACCGCCGCGTACCGGCAAGACCGTTTTGTTGCAGAACATCGCGCATTCAATCACCGCCAATCATCCCGAGACTTACCTGATCGTGCTGCTCATCGACGAGCGGCCGGAGGAAGTCACCGACATGCAGCGCTCGGTAAAAGGCGAGGTGATCTCGTCGACCTTTGACGAACCGGCGTCGCGTCACGTGCAAGTCGCGGAGATGGTGATCGAGAAGGCCAAGCGGCTTGTAGAGCACCAGCGCGACGTAGTCATTTTGCTTGACTCGATTACCCGTCTCGGTCGCGCGTACAACACTGTTGTTCCCTCTTCCGGCAAGGTGCTTACTGGCGGTGTCGACGCCAATGCGTTGCAGCGGCCGAAGCGTTTCTTCGGTGCAGCACGCAATATCGAGGAAGGCGGTTCGCTCACCATCATCGCCACTGCGCTGATCGATACCGGCAGCCGTATGGACGAAGTGATTTTCGAAGAGTTCAAGGGTACCGGTAACTCGGAACTGATCCTTGATCGCAAGGTTGCCGACAAACGGACCTTCCCGGCGATCGACATCACGCGTTCCGGCACGCGTAAGGAAGAGCTGCTTACCGATCCGGCTATCCTCAAGAAAATGTACGTTCTGCGCCGCATTCTCAATCCGATGGGCACGATGGACGCCATCGACTTCCTGCTGGACAAGCTGCGCAACACGAAGAACAACGGTGAATTCTTCGAATCTATGAATACCTGACGATTTGGCGCTAGGAATTAAAATGGCCGGGCTTCTCGCCCGGCCGTTTCTTTTTTCAGGAGACGCGTTCGTCAGAGCGTATTCAAGAAGTTGACGAGATCCGTCTTGTCTTTGCGGCTGAAGCCGATGTTGAACCGTTGATCATAAAAGTCGACGACGTCCCGCAGGGTTTCAGCCGAACCGTTGTGGAAATAAGGCGCACGGGCGGCGAGGCCACGGAGGATCGGTCCCTTAAATCGACCGATGTCCTTGCACTTGCCGCTGATCATGGCGCGGCCGGGGTCGGTCACTTTGTAGACCTTTCCGGCGAGCGGACCGTCTTTGAGCTTGCAGGTTATCGTGAACACCGGCAGGCCAGCAATGTCGAGTACTGGCGGGGCTTTTTCGCCTGCGTCGGGAACGCCGATATCGAGCGGCGCCTTGACGGAATGATGTCCGATATTCGGCGAGTCGTGGCAGGTGCCGCAGAAGCCGGGAATGGTTTCAATATTGAGATCATCGTTGAGGCCGGCAACGCCTGTGATGTTGACCCTGGTGTTGTTGAACAGTTCCTCGCCGCGCGCCACCGAACGGCGATGCTCGTTCACCATGCCGCGCTCACGATCGTTGTGCCGCCAGTCGTCGGTGATGTTGACGGTTTTGAAGAGTTCGGCGGCATTGGCAACGGGTATGCCCAGGTCGCGATAGTCGTGGCGATGGCCGGCGTTAAGCCATGGCCGATACAGATCGAAAACCTGCGACGTGAACGGTGTCCCTTTGGGATTGAGTCCGAGGGGATCGTTGATCCCGATGAAGAATTCCTGTGTTGAGAGTGCGATTGGTCCACCCTTGGCGTCGTCGCTTGTTAGGAACTTCGCCTTGTGGTCGAAAATCTGGGCGGTAAAAATACCGAGCTGAAAAGAAACGATTTCGCTCAGCTGGGCGTCTGTAGGCGAAGTGGCAGCCTGAGCGTGACCGAGCGTGGCATCGCGCGCCTGGCTTCTGAGATCTGCGGCCAGACCCTGACCGGTGTTCTCGCGGCCGTCCCACATAACTGTGCTCAGAAAGCCGACATTGGTGGTCGGCAGCGGGCGCCTGTACATAGACAGAACGCCTGAGCCCGTTTCCGGGTTGGTGCTGCAGCCATAAGGATCATCGATCGCCGTGACGACGAATTCTGCCGTCGCGGGGACGGCAAGGCCGACGCGGATCAGACCTTTTTCGGTCAGTAATTTGTAGGCACGCTTCTTTGCTCGGAGTGTTGATACGTCGTCGCTCGGACAAGTCGCACCGTCGACCAGTCGGAAGATCGGATCGGTGCCGGCGGTTCTCTGGAATCGTTCAGCGACGTCTTTGGCGCTTACCCCCCAACCGTTCTGCGGCTGGTGGCAGGTGAAGCACGTTCTGCCGTTGGTGCCCATGTCCTTGAAGAAAGCGTTGTTGGCCGTGAAGGTTGCGCCGTTGGGTTGGAATGACGCGATCGCGCCCTTCGGGTCGGAATCAACTGTGAAGCGGTTGATGACGTGTGGCGTGGGCTGAGCGCCGTGGTCGTGATCTTTGTATCGCCGCATCTTACGCATGTGCTCGAGCATGGCGGGCGCGAACGCCGGCATGCTCATACTCTCAGGCGCATTCTGTGCGGGCGCTTGTTGCGGCGCACTGGCAGTCACGCTCACAAGCAAGGCTCCGAGAACGAAATTCCTCGCTCTGAAGATATTTCTGGTTCGCATAGTTATGGTCCCCGCAGATTTGAAACCGAGATGGCTCGGATTGCAGCTCAGGCCATCAAATTATGGCTGCGGGAACTTTGCTGCGCGTCGTGCGATCGAAGGGAGGCGCATATTAATTTTAATATTTGTTCATCGGACGACCGGTGGATCAGCGATCTCAACCGTTCGGATGAGTCGTCAGGAACTGCGCATCGCTGCCAGTGCGGCGGCAATATTGGCTGGTTCGGTTATCGGCAAGGAGCAACGTTCGCCGATACAGATGAAAATCGCATTTGGCGCAGACCTGATTTTTTCTTGTGCGGGATGCGATGCAGGCAAGTCGTTTGTGTCGGCGACGCGCAGTACAACTCTATTGACGAACGGCAATTTCAATGCCGTCCGTACGATCTGCTCAGAGCCCCTTCCCGTCACCACGATTTCGGCACCGCTCAAGCGAAGATCCAGTGCATTGAGAAGCGCAACGTGGCCAAACATGTTTCGCTCGGCTGACGATAGGATTCCTTCGATCAGCCGATCGGCTTTCTCGCGGCATTTCTCGTTGCCGGTGAGAGCAGCCAGGCGGACAAGGTTTTGCGCCGCAACCGCGTTTGCATTGGGAATCGCATCGTCCTGTGTTGAATGGGGACGCAAAAGCAAGTCGGACGCATCGTCAGCGGAAAGATAATACCAGCCGGTATCTTGGTCAGCGTAGTGTGCATCAAATGCGGCTTGCCAGTTGAGCGCATGCTCAAGGTAGGGCCGTTCGCCGGTCGCCTCATATAGGGCGAGCGCGGCCCGGATCATGGCGGCAAAGTCGGACGCGAGACCTGGAAAAAGCAGCTTGCCATCACGCCAGGAATGCCCAAGCCGGCCCCCCTTGGTCATGCTGCGCGCGATAAAATCGAATGCATGCTTGGCCATCGCGAACCAATCCGGCTCATCAAGAATGATGCTGGCGTTGACCAGGGCCGCGATCATTAACCCGTTCCAGTCGGCCAACACCTTGTCGTCGAGTCCCGGGCGTACTCGGCCCGAGCGGGCCCTTAACAATGTTGTGCGCAAGCCCGATAGGCGCGGTTCGTCTGTTTCGTTGCGCGCCACGTTCTTGAGGCGGTTCAGGATATTGTGCCCTTCGAAATTGCCTGCGTCGCTGACGTCGTAGTGACTGGCAAAGAAGTCACCGTCATCATGACCAAGGAGATCGATGATCTGGCGTTTCGACCAGACGTAGAACTTGCCCTCTTCGCCCTCCGAATCGGCATCGAGTGAAGCAGCAAAGGCGCCCTCACCCGTCGTCATCTCACGCTTGAGCCACGCTACGGTTTCGCGCGCACGTTGGGCGTATAGAGCATTGCCGCTGTGCTGCCATGCTAGCGCCAAAAGTTCGAGCAGCTGGGCGTTGTCGTACAGCATCTTCTCGAAATGCGGCACGAGCCATTTCTCGTCCACGGAATAGCGGGAGAAACCTCCGCCGAGATGATCGTAAATCCCGCCTTCGCACATTCTTTCGAGCGTATGTTCGACCGTTTCAAAGAAGCGCACATCATTCGTGCGCAACCCTGCGCGCCAGAGCATTTCCAGTATCGCGGGCTGCGGAAATTTTGGTGCGCCGCGCAAGCCGCCATTGATTGAATCAAACATATTGCCAACTTGCATCGCGGCGGCGTTGAGCTCTTTCAGTCCGATTGTTACGCGTCCGGAGGGCCGAGCCTTGTCGACGAGGCGCGCGAGCAACGCCGCACGATTCTGCTCGATGCGACTAGGCTCTTCGCGGAACAGTCGGGCAACCTCGCGCAATACGTCCACGAACGCAGGGCGTCCGAAGCGAGCATCCTTTGGGAAATATGTACCGCCCCAAACGGGTTCGGTCTGCGGTGTGAGGAACATTGTCAAAGGCCAACCGCCCTGCTCGCCAAGGAGATGCAGCGCGTTCATGTAGATCTGGTCAATGTCGGGCCGTTCTTCGCGGTCCACCTTTATGTTGACGAACAACTCATTCATCACCTGCGCGGTGGCTTCGTCCTCGAACGACTCGTGCGCCATCACATGGCACCAGTGGCAAGCGGCGTAGCCGACAGAAAGCAGGATCGGTCGGTTTGACGATTTCGCTTCTGCCAGAGCTTCAGGGCCCCAGCTCCACCAGTCGACCGGATTGTGCTTGTGCTGAAGTAGATATGGAGATGTCGCCTCGCTGAGGCGGTTCACGTGCGCTTTGCTTTGAGCAGACGACATCGCTGCAACCTAGCGCGGATTAATGCTGGCAGGAAATCATCAGCGCGCGCTTGTTTGCGCCGCCTGCGTTGCGCGCCAAATTGTATTACCCGGCAGGCCGCGGTGAATTGTTCCGTGTCGCGCATCGTACTCAGGGCAGTATCGCGAATGCCCGCGCGGGGAAACCAAGGCCTTTACGTACTTTAGGCCAGGTAACGACAATCAACGCTCCTTTCGGGGGGAGTTTGTCGAGATTAGCCATCACCTCGATCTGATAGTGGCCGTGCTGCAGAATATAGGTTTCCGAGTCCATCTTGTCGGTTGTGTCGGTGTCCATAGCCTCATGACCCGTCGCGATCACACCACGTTGCTCATACAGAAACTTGATGGTTTCGAATGCCCAGGCAGGGAACGGTGTGCGCTTGAAGCGTTCCGGATTGCTATCCCAATCCTTGTACATGTCGGTGCGCAGCGCGACGAATGCGCCGCGTTGAATGCGACCGTTTTTCTTCTCCCACCTTTGCAGGTCGGCGATAGAAAACGCGTGGTTTTTGTCTTTGGCTTGATAGGGCGTGTTGTCGAGAATGATCAGTGGCAGAATCATCTGCTTTAAAGGGATCTCATCCATCGTGATCCCCTTCTCATCAAAATGAGCCGGTGGATCGACGTGCGTGCCGTATTGCCCGACCATTTCATAGTAGGTCGCGCGGAAACCGTCTTTTGCGATCGTATAGGGTTCGCGCGTTTTTGGATCAGCGGCTGGGGTCATCTTTGCTTGGCCGAAGCCTGACCAGACGGGACTCTCAGGCCCGAAGCTATGCGTGAGATCGACATATTGTTTTGAGGCAATCACGCGATATGCGCGCGTCAGATCACTCTGCGCCTTCGTCGGTGATCCGGAGCAGATTGCCAATGCGACAGGCAGAAGCACGAGGAGTTCGGATCTTCAAAATCATGGCGTATCTCCGATAGATCGGAAAACGCATGATCATATCGTGATGGATCACCTTGATCACGGTTGCGCCAGCGTGCCTGATTTGATGCCAGGAAGAAAGTCCTAGCCTTTACCGCGTTCCCCCGAGGGCTTGACCCCTGCCCGTGCCGGCGCTTCGGTGCGGCGCGATGTTCGAGCATGCGCGGCAAACAATCTACGCTCTGTCCTCAGGTCGGCCCCCGGCAGCGATCGCGGTTGTTCGAATTTCCGGGCCAGCTGCTGGTGAGGCACTCAAGACGGTTATCGGAAAAATTCCCGAACCTCGAACCGCAACGTTAGGTCGCGTGCGCGGATGCGATGGCGAGATCATCGATGAAGCTTTGATACTTTGGTTTCCGGCACCTCATAGCGAGACGGGCGAAGACGTGGCCGAGCTCCAACTGCATGGTGGGCGCGCGATCGTTGCTTCTGTCTTCGCTGCACTTGCGCGCGTGTCCGGATTGCGTCCGGCGGAAGCCGGCGAATTCACGCGGCGGGCTTTCGAGAACGGCAAGCTTGACCTCACGGCTGTGGAAGGTCTTGCGGATCTGGTGTTGGCGGAGACGGAGAGTCAGCGTCGTCTTGCATATCGCCAGATGCGAGGAGCGCTAGGCAACCGCGCAGAAAACTGGCGAGCGCAGCTGATCCAGGCGCTGGCGCTGATTGAAGCGCGGATCGATTTTTCCGATGAGGCCGGCGTTCCTCAGGACCTCGTGACTCCGGCTCTGCAAATAGTGCGCGCACTCGAAGACGAGATAGCGTCTGTGTTGGCGGATGGAGGCCGCGGCGAAAGACTGCGCGAGGGTTTGGTGGTCGCTATCGCCGGACCACCGAATGCCGGCAAGTCAACGTTGCTCAACCGGATCGCGAAGCGAGAGGCCGCGATCGTTTCGCCTTATGCCGGCACGACGCGTGACATCATCGAAGTCCATCTGGACCTGGGCGGACTGCCGGTGACGCTTCTCGATACGGCCGGCATTCGCGAGACCGAGGATCCCGTCGAACTCGAGGGTGTGCGACGAGCTCGCGAGCGGGCGAATTCGGCGGACTTGGTCCTCTGGATGGTGGAGGCAGGTGAGGGGGCAACTTCGCCCCTGGCGCGCTCGACCAGCGGCCGAAAAACCGGCCGTCACCGCTCCGGTCTGGATTGTTCGTAACAAGATTGACCTGGTGGAAAGAAATGAACGCCAAAGTCAAAGCAACGGAAGAAATGAATCCCCTCGTCGGGTTAACAAACCGTTGACGGACATGGTTAACGAACGGTTAGCGGGTACGAATGAATTTGGATTCAGTCCGAATGAACCGACGTTCGATCTTTCAGCCAAATCCGGCGAAGGCTTTGACGCATTGCTTGAGCAGCTGACCAAGCATGCGGAGACCTACCTGGAGGGAGCCGAGGCCGCATTGGTGACCCGCGAGCGTCATCGACGCACCCTGGAGGATGTGGTGGCCGCGTTGCAGCGAGCGCTGCGCGAGGATCCAGATCGCGAAGACCTTCTGGCTGAGGAACTACGAATCGCGGCTCGTGCGCTCGGCCGACTCACGGGCCGGGTCGACGTGGAAGACGTCCTGGACGTGATCTTCCGCGATTTCTGCATTGGCAAGTAACGGCGTTCCGGGGCCGCGCCCAGCTTCGAAATGTTTCACGTGAAACACTTGGCTGAGGCCAATGGTTTTTGACCCCTATGGCCGCCTCCGCTACAACCGCGCCCTCTGAGGTATCGATGGATATTCGATTCGACGTCGCGGTGATTGGCGGCGGCCACGCCGGCTGTGAAGCCGCGGCCGCGGCGGCGCGCATGGGCGCCCGTACGGCTCTGATCACCCATCGGTTCGCGACGATCGGCGCAATGTCCTGTAACCCGGCCATCGGTGGCTTGGGGAAGGGGCATCTGGTTCGAGAAATCGATGCACTGGATGGCCTTATGGGCCGCGTTGCCGATTTGGGCGGAATACAGTTTCGGGTTCTGAACCGCCGTAAGGGACCTGCCGTCCGTGGGCCGCGTGCCCAAGCGGATCGGAAGCTCTATGCGGCGGCGATGCAATCCGCGATTCGCGCCATTCCGAATCTCGAAGTGATCGAATCCGAGGCCGACGATTTGATGCTCAAGGACGGTCGCGTCTGTGGTGTCAGGCTGGCGGACGGGCGCAAGATCGCTGTCGGCGCCGTTGTGCTGACAACTGGCACATTTTTGCGGGGTCTGATCCACATCGGCGAAAAGCAAATTCCAGCGGGTCGGGTCGGGGAGGCGCCGGCGGTGGGTCTTTCCCGAACGCTGGAAAGCATTGGCTTTTCGCTGGGCCGTTTGAAGACGGGGACCCCGCCGCGGCTCGACGGCCGCACCATCGATTGGTCATCGCTCGAGATGCAGCCTGGTGATAATCCGCCTGAGCCATTCTCAAGCCTGACGGCGCGAATCGAAAACCCCCAGATCGAATGCGGCATCACGCGCACGATAGACGCCACTCACAGGATCATTCGCGACAACGTGCATCGATCCCCGATGTACTCGGGACAGATCGCGAGTCGCGGCCCGCGTTATTGTCCTTCCATAGAAGACAAGATCGTGAAATTCGGGGAGCGGGAAGGGCACCAGATCTTCCTGGAGCCCGAGGGCCTCGACGATCACACTGTCTATCCAAACGGGATATCGACGTCACTTCCAGAAGACGTACAGCATGCGTTGGTCGCGACAATTCCCGGACTGCGCAATGCGCAGTTCATTCGCCCCGGATATGCGATCGAGTACGATTACGTTGACCCGCGAGAACTTGCCCCGACGCTACAAGCGAAACGTCTGCGCGGTTTGTTTTTAGCCGGGCAAATAAACGGCACGACAGGCTACGAAGAAGCCGCCGCGCAAGGGCTATTTGCGGGCCTCAACGCAGCCGCACTGGCGGGTGAGGGCCGGGAGATCACGATCGATCGGTCGCAAGCTTATCTTGGCGTGATGGTCGATGACCTTGTTACGCGTGGTGTTACCGAGCCATATCGCATGTTTACCTCGCGCGCCGAATATCGTTTGCAGTTGCGCGCCGACAACGCCGATCAGCGGCTCACGGATATCGGGATCACAATTGGATGCGTGACCAGCGAGCGGGCACGCGCGCACAGAACAAAATCATCGATGCTAAAGAACGCGCGAGAGTTCGCGAGGTCAGTATCCCTCACGCCGAAAGAAGCGGAGCCTTTTGGGCTTTCACTCAATAAAGACGGGCAGCGACGCACCGCGTTTGAGCTGCTGTCGTATCCGAACGTCACGATTTCAGACCTCGCGAAAGTCTGGCCGCGATTTGCCGAGCTGCCCGCGAAAGTCGCTGAGCAAATCGAAATCGATGCGAAATATGAAGTCTACCTTTCGCGCCAGGCAGCTGACATCGCAGCGTTCCGGCGCGACGAGAGTTTTGAATTGCCGGCCGACTTCGACTACGCGACGTTGCCGGGACTTTCGAATGAGATGAAACAAAAATTGCAAACGCATCGTCCCCGTACGATCGGACATGCGAGCCGCATTGATGGCGTCACACCGGCAGCGCTGACGCTGCTTGTCGCGCACGTCCGGCGCGGCAAAAAAACGTCAACGAAAATTGCGTGAGCAAGAGCGGGCAGGGGACTCGCGATCTTGGTGACGATAGAGCGCGCGCCCTCGCGCTCGTTCCTGTTTCACGTGAAACAGAAGCGCGGCTCGATATTTTCGTAGAAACGCTCCTGCGCTGGCAAAGCAAAGTTAATCTCATCGCGCCATCGACGCTGCCTGAGTTGTGGACCCGCCATGTTGCTGATTCGCTCCAGCTCCTGGATTTGGCGCCCCGGGCCAGCATTTGGGCTGATTTGGGTTCGGGTGGCGGTTTCCCGGGGATCCCGATCGCCTGTGCGCTCGCCGGGCAAACGGGGGCCCGGGTTCATCTCATTGAGAGCAATGGAAAAAAGGCAGCTTTCCTGCGGGCGGCGGTCAGGGCGACCGCTGTCCCCGCCGTCGTCCACCACGTGCGAATCGAGAAATTTGGGGAAACCTGTGCAGAAACGGTGCAAGTCGTGACGGCGCGCGCACTAGCGCCCTTGAAAACCTTGTGTGTTCAGGCGTTTCCTTTTGTCGCCAAAGGCGCCATCGCTCTTTTCCCGAAGGGACAAGATGTAGAGGCTGAATTGACCGATGCCGCTAAATATTGGAGACTTCAGGCATCAAGGGTGCCAAGCCGAACCAGTCCCGACGGCTCAGTAATTGTGATACGGGCCCTTGAATCCTTACGCGAATCTTAAGACTGTCATTTTGACAGTATTTTCAGAGCCTTACGAGGCGCGGGCGTACAGCCTGCGGAATGGACATGACCGACACCCCGATCACCGATCAGTCCCCCGACCCATTGGTCGTGCCTTTTGGAAGAGAGGCCGCTCGCCCCGACGCGGCGCGGCCGCGGGTCCTGGCGATCGCTAACCAGAAGGGTGGGGTGGGCAAAACAACGACCGCGATCAACCTTGGTACCGCGCTCGCCGCTATTGGTGAGCATGTGCTGATCGTTGATCTTGATCCGCAAGGTAATGCCTCGACAGGTCTCGGCATCGAACGCAAGTCTCGCCGCACGTCGACCTACGATGTTTTGACGGGTTCAGCGCCGCTGCGCGATTCGGTTCTCCAAACAGGGGTACCGAGACTCTACATCGCGCCATCGACCCTGGATCTAACGGGGCTTGAACTTGAAATCGGCCAGCAGCGCGATCGTGCATTTCGACTGCGCAACTCGCTTCGACAACTTAATAGCGGTGCGCGGGCGCATGACTTCACCTACGTTCTTGTCGACTGTCCACCGTCGCTCAATTTGCTCACCGTCAACGCGATGGCCGCTGCGGACTCGATTCTTGTTCCGCTGCAATGCGAGTTCTTCGCTCTTGAAGGATTGTCGCAACTTTTGAAAACAGTTGAGCAAGTAAAGACCACGCTCAATCCGACATTGTCGATCCACGGCATTGTGCTGACGATGTACGACTCGCGCAATAACCTCTCCAGCCAGGTCGTTGCAGATGTCCGTCAGTTTATGGGCAACAAAGTCTACGACACCATCATTCCGCGCAACGTTCGGATCTCGGAGGCACCGTCCTACGGAAAGCCGGTGCTCGTCTATGATCTCAAATGTGTTGGCAGCGAAGCGTACCTGCGATTGGCCACAGAGATCATTCAGCGTGAGAAGGCATTAAAGGCCGGATAGTCGGCGATTGCGCTGATACGGCACAGCGAAATTGGAAGGGTAATTTGATGGCGCGTTCGGGAGCAGCGGCAATGGCAGATCATTCGCGACTGGGACGCGGTCTCGCTGCGCTGATAGGAGATGTCGGCGACGAAACGTCCGTTGCAGATAGTGGGCGCAAGGCGCGGCGTGCGCCGATCGAAAATTTGCGCCCTAACCCGCGCAACCCGCGTCGCATGTTTACGGACGGAGAGCTCGATGAACTGTCCAATTCAATTCGTGAGCGCGGGATCATTCAACCGATCGTCGTGCGCGCACTGCAAGGCGATAACTTCGAAATCATTGCCGGCGAGCGACGGTGGCGCGCGGCGCAACGCGCTGGTCTGCATGATGTGCCGATTGCAGTCGTAGAGGCGAACGATGCGCAGTCGTTGGAATTCGCGATCATCGAAAACGTGCAGCGCGCCGATCTCAATCCGATTGAGGAGGCTAGCGGCTATCTTGCGTTGATGGATGATTTCAACCGGACGCAGGATGATGTTGCGCAGATCGTTGGCAAGAGCCGGCCACATGTTGCAAACACCATTCGACTACTCAAGCTAGGCGAACCAGTGAAGCAACTGGTGCGATCGGGCAAGATCTCAGCCGGCCACGCCCGACTGCTGCTCGGTCAACCTAACGCCGAGGCGATTGCGCGCGAGATAATCGACAAAGGTCTGAGCGTGCGCCAGGTTGAAACCGCGTTGCGCAAGGACGATGCGGCGCGTGCCGGTGATTTGCATCGCGAAACAAAAGGTCATGGCGGCATCGTAAAAGATGCAAACACTCGCGCCCTGGAAAAACGGCTCACCGATTCATTAGGACTAGAGGTAAACGTCGATCACCGCGGTGAAGGTGGCACGCTGAAGATCAAATATCGGAACTTGGAACAACTCGACGCGGTACTCAAAAAGCTGAGCCGCTAAAATTACCACCGCTAAATTCTTGCAATAGAACACTATTTTGAGCGCTAACCATACGCGATGATCCGGAGGAAATCCGGACCGGCTTTGGCTCGTGGCGCGTCACGAACATCGACAACCAGACTATAATTGACCAAGATCAAAGGCGTCCGGAACGTCTGGTGGGGTGCGTGCGGCATCAGGAGGTTGCGATGTCGAAGCTTGGTTGCGTTGGGTCTTGTCTGGTTGCCTCGATCTTTGTGTTTGCAATCGCCTGCGGAATGAACGAGGCGAACGCCAGAGGTTTTGGCGGCCACGGTGGCGGAGGTGGTGGAGGCTTCAGAGCCGGCGGGGGTCATTTCGGCGGCGGCGGTTTCCGCGGAATGGGCGGGGGCGGCATGCGCAGCGGAATGGGCGGTGTTAACCGCAGCTTCGCGGTTCGCTCGTCTTCAATGGGGCGGTCGTTCTCAGCCTTTCGCTCGACCCGGCAATTTCACACGTCCCGAAGCCTGGTTTCGCGAAATTTCACCCGGATGGGTTCAAGCCGTGCGTTGACCCGAAATGGCAATGTCAGGTTCGGTTCAAATTCACTTGCGAACCGAAGCATCAACCGGCAATTCGCGCGAAACAACAGCAATCTTGTTACCGGCTCAGTGAACGGTGCGAGCCGAGCATCGCTACGTAATCCCGCACTCGCTTCGTTCGCATCTCGCAATGGCAACGCCAGGATGCTGCGACAGGCAAGTTTCAACGGCAATTTGGCCGGCAGGAATTGGAGAAACTGGAACGGCGGCAATTGGCACGGCAACGGTGGATGGTGGTGGCGGCACAATCGTCCAATTTTCGTGATCGGCTGGTTCGGACCCGTGTTCTGGCCGTTCGCGTATTGGGATTTCATTGACTATACGTTCTGGCCCTACGCGTACGATGCCTTCTGGCCGTATGCTTTCGATGATGTCTACGTTGGCGTCTTCGGCCCTTATGCGTATGAGGGACGGGGTTACGCGAATGTGGTTTCCTCCAGGCGCCATGCACGCAGGACACGCGACAACTCGACAACAGCATCTGTCGTCTGCGGCGAGCAGGCTCCGGCGCTGACGAACTGGCCGATCGAGCAAATCTCTCAGACCGTTCAGCCGACAGACGCGCAGCAAGCTGTTCTGAACGAATTAAAGGACGCGACCGGCAAGGCCGTGAGCGCTCTGCAATCGGCTTGCCCCGAGGATCTGCCGAGCACCGCGCCTGGGCGGCTTGCGGCGATGGACAAGCGGATTGCGACGATGCTGCTCGCACTCGGTATCGTGCAGCCTCCACTCCAGCGCTTCTATGACGCTCTTTCAGATGAGCAGAAGGCACGCTTCAACGTGGTCAGCTCCGATCCTCAAACTGGCCGTATCGCTCGTGCCAGCGATCGATCTCCCGACCTTTCGCAAGTATGTGGGGCCGAGGCTCTGAAGCCGGTCAATGTGCCTACCGATCGCATCGCGAAAACACTTAGTCCGACAGATGTGCAACGTAGTGCACTCGATAGCCTCAACGAGGCAACGCAGAAAGCAGCCGACTTCCTGAAGGCAAATTGCCCCACCGAACAGGCTTTTACGCCCCCAGGACGTATCTCGGCGATGGAGCACAGACTTCAAGCGATGCAGGCGGCAATCAAGGCCGTGCAACCGGCGCTGGAGAATTTCTACAACCTCCTGACCGACGAACAGAAAGCGCGCTTCAACCTGCTCGGCTCGCAGCAAAGCTGACAGTCAACTTGCCTGGATAGGTTGCGGACAAAAACGCCGAGCACATCGGCGTTTTTGTAATGAAGGCGTTATTCGATCAAATTTCGACTTAGGGGAGGAGATCGCTCGATGGCCAGCGAAGGAGCGAAGGCGAAGCGAATTCTGCTTGTCAAAATAAGAATACCATCGGCCGACACAACGCCTCTTCTCACAGCGACGATGAAGAATGCGTTGTCCATGTACGGCGCATTTGGCGACGCGCAGGTGCGGTTGCTCAGGAATGCCGATGACCGAACCCAGTTTCTCCAGGTGATCGAGTATCAAATGGACGAAAAGATTGAACTGAATCGCCAGAAATTCGCCAGTGATCCCATGGTGCAAAACTACTTGCAGGCTTGGCGTACATTATTTCCGGGCACTATCGAGATCGACGTTTATGAGGACATCACAGAGGGCCCCTAGCGCATATTGCGCTGCCACAAATCCTTGAAAGCAGATGTCAAACGGGCAGTCCTTTTTGTCGCATTTCTCAGTTTGAAGATAATGGAATAGCTTTAGCGCACTGCTTGTTATTTTCACGCAACGATTGAACCGAATCGCCAACAAACGTCAAACGGGGAAACGTAGACAATGAGCTCCATCGCCCAAAACAGTTCACATCCTTCTTTGTCACACGCTGACAGCGTGGCAACGAGCACGTCCGATCTTATTCTATTGGTCGGCCGCATTCTTCTCGGTTGGATTTTTCTCCGCAGCGGTTACGGAAAGATTTTCGATATTCCGGCCTACGCCGCCACGTTCCAGGGCCGCGGGCTGCCGACCTTTTTGGCCTATATCGCCGTCCCTGCGGAGTTCTTCGGCGGGATTGCTCTCATTCTCGGGCTCGCAACCCGCTACGTCGTGCTCGTAATGATTATCTTTATGCTTGTGGCGACGTTCAGCTCGCACCGGTACTGGGAATTCACGGACGTCGCAGTTCGCCGCGCACAAGACTCGAGCTTCTATAAAAACCTGGCGATGCTGGGCGGGTTTCTCTTTCTTTTTGTGGTCGGGCCGGGACGATTCAGTGTTGACGCTTGGCTGCGGCGACAGCGCTAACTCGGAAGACCTTAACTTCCGCTTTTCAGGCTCGCTTCGACTCGGATTTCCTCGTTTACAAAGGGATCTGCGAGCGGAGCGAGCTTGCGCGCCATCTGTGTATCTATTTGCCAGCTTGTTGAGCCAACGGACTTTGGTTCCGTCGCAACGGAACGCTCAGGCACGAAATTAATCGCGTATGTGCTGGTGACGGGCCCTGCAACCCAGTTTTCTCCGGGCAAGGGAGTGATCCTGACGTCGTCAAGAAGACCCCGCGTCATAGACGGATCGAAATGCCGCATGCTTCGCTCATTAAGGTCAAGCACGCGCCCCGGCCTCAGCGGTCCAACATCGTTGATCTTGACGATCAGTTGTTTGTCGCCGCTTTCCACCAGCGCAAAAGTCGGCTGATAGAGTCTGCCGTATCGGACACCGCGAAACTGATTGCGCAGTTCCGTTTTTATTGCCGCCGTCCAAGCTTCGGGATTGTAGGGCTCGCCGGACGCAGTCTGGGGCCCTCCTTCCTCCTTGCCGATGCGGAAAGGATTATAGGTGGACACCGTTCCGATAATGGTCGCGTGTGCGATGACCGCTTCTTCCTGGATGCTCGCTAGCGCCATTAAGGCAACGCGCTTCACCAGATCACTGTAGGTGCCAGCAAAATCCGGCAAAACTTTACGCCGAGCAAACGCGACAAGATCCACGCGGCCGATGCTGGCCCACGCAGCGCTCATCGTGTCCAACATTTCCTGCCCCTTCTGCGGAATGGTCAGAAGCGGGACTAGGTCAAGGGTCGGTTGCGTCAGTTGGAGAAGTGACAAACGGAATTTACCGCCCACAATCGGGCACGAACCAAGGATCTGGGGTCGCTTTTCGGTGTCGTCCGCGGACGAAGCATTGGCTTCGGGCGCCGCAGTTTCGGCATCTGTAACAGCAAGAATTGCGACGTCGGAATCGGTTTCGGAATGCAGTTCAGTCGTGATCGCCGCGACTTGCCGCTGTTCACCATCCCAGGCGATCCAAGGCAAAACGGCGATCGCAAGGGCGAAAGTGATCACAACCCTGTCGCGGGGTGCGTTACACCAATTTGATTTCCGTCTTCCCTTGGAAGATGACGCTGGCGAGGACATCAACACCATCGCACTTGGACTACCTTCGACTACGACTCCTACAGGTGCCCCCTGAAGCGGCTGTAAAAAACATCGTGAAAAAATTCATAGAGTTTTATGTAAATGCAGAATGAGAACCATCGTCCGATCGGGCCACATCGGTTCACCTGCGCCGGTTGGCTGGTTCTTATTTCAAAAGCCGATTGCGCGTTCCTGCAGCTTCTCAACAGAAACGGTCCCGGCAGCTGACCTGCTCTGGACGGTGCGGCGACGTCCGAACTCTTCGTCGCCTTCCTCAGCCGAGATCGTTCTCCGACAAAAGCCTGGCGCAAGGACTGATCGACCGGTCAACTGTGGAGGAACTTGTTATCCAGGTTTGAAGTTGCTGCTGAATCGGCTGCAACCGAGGTGTCAGTCCTCTTTCCATGAACAGGTATCCCGAATACATTCTTAGTCCCGCTCAATGAGTTTTGACGAATGCGCGCGCGCCGCGATGCCGCTCTACGCCTCCTCAAAACAATGCTGGTGGCCTCGATCGTCATTCCGGTGACGGCTTTCGCATACGCCAGCTGGATCAACTATCAGAACGCCGTTGCGCGCGCCGACGAACAACTCGCTGCATCGCTGAATATTCTGTCCCAGCACGCGTCGGGGATTTTCCAGTCGGTTGACCTGACCTTCACGGCTGTTGATGCGATGCTAGGCGATCTTACGGATGAACAGATCAAGGCGTCTGACCAAACACTTCACCTGCAGTTGGCCAAGCTGGAAAAATCCGTAAAAGCCATCGACGCTATATTGGTTGCCGATAGGAATGGACACACGATTGTCTCGTCTGCGCTCTTTCCGATCCCGTCGGGCTTGGACGTTGCGGATCGGGACTATTTCCTCGCGCAGGTAGAGCGAGATGCCAGCACCTATGTCGGCGCCGCCTCACGATCGCGAGTGAGGCAAGAAACTTTCTTCGGCATCAGCCGCCGCCGTCCACTCCGAGATGGCCAATTCAACGGGATCATCATGATCTCGGTGACACCAAAAGTGTTTTCAGAGTTCTATCGCCAGCTTGGAAGCGATACGACCGCCAGCTTCACGCTTTCAAAAAGCGATGGCGCAATTCTCGCCCGTTTCCCGATGCCCGCCGGGGACGTCACACACTTCCGGCCAGACAGCGGGTTCATGCTCAGCGTGGTCGATCATCCCGAGGGCGGCTTTGTAACCACCTCATATTCCGTAGACGATGTTCAACGACGTTTTGCCTATCTCAAACTCGGATACGCCGACCTGTATGTCTCCGACGGAATACAGACCGACACGATCATGCTTGGCTGGATGCGTGCAATGGCCAGCCATCTCATTTTCGGAATTCCGGCAACGCTGGTGCTCTTTACACTTGTTTTGCTCGCGATGCGGCGCACGCGGGCCTTGTATGCGGAAGCCGAACGTCGCGATTTGGCCGAGCAAGCACTCCGTCAATCGCAAAAGATGGAAGCCGTGGGTCAACTGACAGGGGGAGTTGCGCACGACTTCAACAATCTCCTTACGATCATCATAGGTAATCTGGGTATTGCCAAACGTGGTGTTGTAGAGGCCCGGGCTGAACGGGCGCTCAATAATGCACTTGTGGGCGCGGAGCGTGCCGCGCAACTGACCCAACGGTTGCTTGCCTTTTCGCGGCGGCAGCCGCTCAATCCCAGGGTCCTCGACATCAACAAGCTTATTGTTGCGATCTCTGATCTCCTGACGCGCACGCTCGGTGAAAATGTACAGCTTGAGACTATCAGCGGGGCCGGCCTCTGGAACGTTGAGGTTGATGCGTCTGAAATGGAGTCGACGTTACTTAATCTTGCGCTGAACGCGCGCGACGCCATGCCTGACGGTGGCAAACTTACCATTGAGACGGGCAATGCATATCTCGATGAGGAATATTGCCGCAAACATGAAGGTATCGCGCCCGGCCAGTACATCCTTATTGCGGTATCGGACAGTGGCGCGGGGATGTCGGCGGAAACAATCGATCGTGCTTTTGAGCCATTTTTCACAACCAAAGAGGCCGGCAAAGGCACGGGACTGGGGCTGAGCCAAGTCTACGGCTTCATGAAGCAATCCGGAGGTCACGTTAAGATCTACAGCGAGCCTGGGGAAGGCACCACGATCAAGCTCTATCTCCCGCGCCGCGACGGCGATGAAGTGGCTGCTACGGCAGATGATGATCTGGATGCCGAGCGCGGCGGGGGTGAAACAATACTAATTGTCGAGGATGACGATGGCGTTCGCCAGTACGCATCCGAGATTTTGAGGGACCTGAATTACCAGGTCATCGAAGCAAAAGACTCGGCCACTGCGCTGCGGCTCTTGGATGCTGACAAGAAATTCGACCTATTGCTTACCGATGTCGTCCTTCCCGGCAAAAACGGTCGTGAGCTCGCCAGTGAGGTCGAACGACGCCGGCCGGGAACGAAGATCATTTTTATGACCGGGTACTCGCGAAACGCGATCGTTCACCAGGGCAGGCTGGATCCGGGGATCGAACTTATTCCAAAGCCTTTGACCGAACGCGTTCTCGCTCGGAAGATCAGGCAGCTTCTTAATCGCTCGAACGACCAATGACAGATTGAGCGCGCGCTCGGGCTATTGCCCCTCCAGCGGCCTTGGCCTGGTCCTGGTCGTTGTTTTGATACTGGTCTTGTTGGGGAGGATCTGACGGCTACTCAGTTTCCGATGTTCCCGGGGGCTCAAGCTTGTTGCGAAGTTTGTCAGTGTCTTTGATGGAATCTACAACGGTCCGATAGGCACTTTTAAGTCTCTCGCCCACATTGCGCGGTTGTTGTTTCTTCTTTTGAGCTTTCACGCCTCGCTTTTTTTGCCTCGGTGAACTTCTCGATTTTTTTCGTTTCTTGCCACCAGACAATTTGCGCATTTTCCGGGCCATTCGAAAACCTCCCGCGGTTCACTGGATTTCGGACTCAGCATAGAGCGAGAGCGAACTCTCAGGAAGACATCGTTCGATCAATTCCGTGCTGGATTGAAGCCGGTCCTGACTGCTAAGCATCGTCTTGAGGCGTGATAACAATTCGGGAGGAGCCGAACGTGCCTGCGTCACTGAAAGGCGAATTACAGCCGACAATCTATCGTTTCAAGCTTGGGGAATTTGAGGTCGCTACTGTCCTCGATGCCAAGGCGATCCGCGATGGATTGCACCCACATTACGGGGCAAATGCCTCTGTTGACGAAGTGCATGCGCTTGCCCGTGCCAACAATATCGACACTCAGCGATTCGAACACCCTAACATTCCGACGCTTGTAAATACCGGAAAGCAGTTGGTGCTATTTGATACCGGCAACGGCGCCCTTCCACGCGAGTATGAGCAGCTCAGCAAACGACTGCCGCCCGGACAAACGGCCGAGCGGCTAGCTGCCGCCGGATACAGGCCTGAGGACATCGATGTTATCGTCATTACACATGCGCACCCGGACCACATTGGCGGTCTGGTGGAAGGCGGGAAGCCGGTCTTTCCGAACGCCAGCTATGTGTTCGGTGCTGCCGAGTTTGATTTCTGGAAGCGCGGCGAAAACGTACGTGAGGCGCGCAAGTTCAATCGGGAGCTCTTCGTAAAGATCTGTTTGCCGCTGGCCGATCGTTCGAAGTTCATCAAGCCGGGCGATCAGGTTGCCTCAGGCATCACCGCCGTTGATGCTGCAGGTCATTCGCCCGGGCTGCTGGCGTTTCACGTCGAAAGCGCAGGGAAACGCGTGATGATTACTGCGGACACGTGTACGCAATATGTAATGGCTGTTCAACGGCCGGAATGGCATTTCGAGATGGACGACGACAAAGAAAAGGCAGTGGCAACCCGCAGGCGCATCTTGGACATGCTAGCGGCCGATAAGATTTTTGTGGCCAGCTTCCACATGCCATTCCCGGGGATTGGCTATATCGATAAGGGGCAGGGCGGCTATCGCTGGGTCCCACACAGCTATCAACTGAATCTATAATTTGTTGGCGAAGATTTTATTTGCCCCAGCTGAACATTGCCGGTCTTTCCTTTTTTGGCTTGGGCTTGTCTTCGTCACACCGGCCAATCCGGTCCTCGATGGCAATCGCGGTCTTATTGTCAAAGATGACGTAGTGGCAGAGTTTTCCGTCCTGCAGGGTACGGGCGATGCGGCCGGTGCGGCTACCCGCGGTCAGCTCGTTTGACTCGTCGCTTTGAAGCGCGCCTATGACTATGACCGCCCCGAGGAATAGACCCGATCCCACAACGGCCAAGAAAAACAATGACACGATTGCAACATGCCAATACTTGGCACGAGTTTCTTTTGATCGGCGAAAATCGCGGCGGGTCTCGAGCGCCGACAACTCGATTTCTCGGCGAGTGATTGTGGCCATGTCAAATGCATAACGAAAAATGATTGATCAGCTCTAAATTTCTTTGTTCGGATTTGGGGAGGGCAGGAAAGCAGAGAGCTTTGCTAAGCCGATTTACGTGCACTCGTGGCGAGCGACAGCAAAATGCGTTGTGCGATTGCTTCCGACAAGGGAGCATTCCGGCGCATCTCCAGTGAGGCTTCGCCCAGCTGCTCCATTGCACGCATCAGGCGTTGCGGTGTCCAGACGCGTAGCGCTTCGCTGACCCGATTTTCGCGAGAAAAGTGCACAGGTGGCGCACCGCGCTTCATTGCGAATTCGACTGAATCGCCGCCCGCGATTGCTAGTCTCATCTTGTGCAAATTGGCGACCTGGCGAATTGCTGCCGAAACGATCGTCGGCGGAGACGAGCCGCTTGCCCGTGCCTTGGCAAACTCACTGTCGGCTTCGCCGGTTTTTCCAGCGAACACTGCATCGATCAATCCATCCAGCGCGATTTGAGAGGCATCCGCCACGACGGCCATCACGTCAGGGAGTTCGACGCTTTTTTGATCTTTTGCATAGAGCGCGAGCTTGCGGATCTCGTTGCGGGAAGCCAACCGGTCGCCCCCGATCAAGTCCACCAGCGCGGCGCGAGCATCCGATGCGATCGTGAGGCCAGCCGCGCGCATTTCCTCATCAATCAATTGCGCGAGGGCGCGCTCGTTGTCAGCGTAGCAGGGGAGTGCCGCGGCAACTTTCGACTTCTCGCACAGGGCGCGTAATGGCGCGCTTTTGCTGAGATTGCCGGCCTCAATAATGACTCGGCAGTCGCTGGAGGGCGCGTTGATAACCGTTTCGACCGCCGGTGCGATATTTCGTCCGCCGGCCTTTACCAAGACGGCCCGGCGGCCACCAAAGAGCGGGACCGTAAGTGCCTCTTCAACGAGTCGCGACGGATTGCCTGCCAGTTCGTCACCCTCGATGCGTGCCAATGCGAATGGATCATCGGGATTGTCGACGGAGGCACGCACCAGTGCGTTCACCCTTTCGCGTACAAGACCGGTGTCGGGACCGAAGACCAATACAACAGGCTGCGCGGGGTTTGGCTTGGCGATGAAACGATCGACGTCAGCGGCTTTGATGGCAGTCATGACGCCGCGTAAAATCTACGTGCCCGCCACGAAGAACGAAGCGAGGCGATTGCGAATATTCTCAGCGATCTCTTTGGCGGCACGGTTTTCGGCATCGCGCAAGCCACGCTCGCCGGCAAATCGTTGCTCTTGACCCGGAATGTTGTAGGACACGCGTGCGAAGGTCTGGCCTTTGACAACAACCCGTCCGGTCGCAAGCTCCGTCAACGTATACGTGCTATCGATGCCGTAGTTGTTGACGTCGGGACGCGCGGTGTTGATGTCAACGATAACCTGCAACTGAGTTGCGACGAGCTTCAAGTCCAAGCGATGCGTCGGCGAAAAGCCGCCGCCGCCGCCGGTCAAGTCGTAGATCAGCTCGTTCCGCACGTTAACGCTGACGCGGGCGAGACGGCCGCCGGCGGGGGTGTCGATTGGGGCGACGTCGACGGCGCGCATCGCTCCGACGACGCTCGCATTGCCCGCAGCGCCAGGCAAAGGATGCTCGGCGTAAAGCGGCTGAAAGCACCCGGCGACCAGACCAGCAAGCCCGAGCGCGAAAAAGGCCCTACCGGCCCGCGCAGGCCCCAACGCGAAAAACGCTCTGCCGAGATGAGCAAACCTCAACGCGAAAACCGTCCTGCCGGTCTGCGCAAGCCCGAGCGAGAAAAAGACCCTACCGGTCCGCGCGAGCCCTAATGGGAAAATGTCTCTGCCGAGACCAGCCAGCCCGAGCGTGGAAAAGACCCTCCCGAGATCAGCAGACCTCGACGCAAGCTTCAGTGCGAAAATACGCCTACCGGTCTGAGCATGCCCGCGCGCGAAAAAACGCCTGCCGGTCCGCGCGAGCCCGAGCGCGAAAAACACACGGCCGACCCGCACGAGCGGCCGGCGCGATCGCGTCCACGGCGAGGTATCAGACGACGACATTCACTATCCTTTGCGGGACGACAATGACCTTTTTCGGGCTCTTGCCTTCCAGCGCCTTTTTTACCGCATCGAGAGCCAGAACGGCAGCCTCAATGTCGGAATTTCCTGCGTCACGTGCGACCGTCACATCGGCGCGCTTTTTACCATTGATCTGAACCGGCAAGGTAATGCTGCTTTCCAGCAGCAAATCGGGCTCGACCTGGGGCCAGGCCTCGGTCGCCACCAGGGTCTTGTGCCCAAGCGCCGCCCAGCATTCCTCGGCCAAATGCGGCATCATCGGGTGGAACAGCCGGATCAAGATATTACCAGCCTCCCGCAGGGCCCAGCGGAGGTCCTCGTCCGGCGCCTTTTCGACCCCGCCCAGGGCATCGCTGAGCGCGTTGGCGAATTCGTAGATGTGCGCCACGCAGCGGTTAAAGCGCAATTTGTCGATATCCTCGGAGACATGCGCAAGCGCGCGGTGCGCCGCCTTGCGTACGACCAGCGCCTCTTCGCCAAATTTGGCCGGTCGCGCGCCAGGGGCTTCGACGCCGGCGATCTCACCGACCAGCCGCCACAGGCGCTGCACGAAACGCCACGCGCCCTGCACGCCTTCCTCGGTCCAGATCACGTCGCGTTCGGGCGGGGAATCCGACAGCATGAACCAGCGCGCAGTATCGGCACCGTAGGCGGCGATGATGTCGTCGGGATCGACCGTGTTTCTTTTCGATTTCGACATCTTCTCGATCGAGCCGATCTCGACCGGCTCGCCGTTCGAGGCGAGCACCGCGCGCCGCGCATCGCCGACGCCTTCGATCTTCACATTGACGGGCTCGATCCAGTCGCCATTCTTCGCGCGATATGTTTCGTGAACCACCATGCCTTGCGTAAACAAACCAGCGAACGGCTCGTCGATGCCGGCGTGCCCCGTCTTGTGCATGGCGCGGGTAAAGAAGCGCGAATAAAGCAGATGCAGAATGGCGTGCTCGATGCCACCGATGTACTGATCGACCGGCAACCATTCATCGACGATCTTGCGCTCGGTGGGCGCCGTCGTGATCCACGGATCGGTAAAGCGCGCGAAGTACCACGACGAGTTGACGAACGTATCCATCGTGTCGGTCTCGCGTCGCGCCGGTCCCGCGCATTTCGGACACTTCACGTTCTTCCAGGTCGGGTGACGATCGAGCGGATTACCCGGCTTGTCGAAGGTGACATCCTCCGGCAGCGTGACCGGTAGATCTTTCTCCGGCACTGGGACGACACCGCATTTCTCGCAATGAATGATCGGGATCGGGCAACCCCAATAGCGCTGGCGTGAAATGCCCCAGTCGCGGAGCCGGTAGTTCACCTGACGCTGCGCGACCGGCCTGTTGCCGCGCGTCTCTTTTTCGAGACGCCTTGCGACTTCTTCCTTGGCCGCTTCGATCGTCATGCCGTCGAGGAAGCGCGAATTGATCATGCGGCCGTCGCCATCATAGGCAACATCGGTGATGACGAATGTTTTCGGATCCTGGTTCGGCGGGCAGACCACAGGCGTGTTACCGAGGCCGTATTTGTTGACGAAGTCCAGGTCGCGCTGATCGTGCGCCGGACAACCGAAAATGGCGCCGGTGCCGTAATCCATCAAAATAAAATTGGCGACATAGACGGGCAGCTTCCAGCTGGCATCGAAGGGATGCGCCGCCTTCATGCCGGTGTCGAAACCGAGCTTCTCGGCAGTATCGATCTGGGCCTGGGCGGTGCCCATGCGGTGGCACTCGTCAATGAAAGCCGCGAGCTTCGGATTCTTTGCCGCTGCGGCCTGCGCGAGTGGATGGTCGGGCGACAGCGCCATGAACTTCGCGCCGAACAAAGTGTCGGGTCGCGTCGTGAAAATCTCCAGCTCGGTTTCTTTGTTCGGCGTGGTCGCGGGATCAAGCGCGAAGCGCAGCAGCAGTCCTTCCGATCGGCCGATCCAGTTCTTCTGCATCAAGCGGACTTTGTCGGGCCAGCGTTCGAGCGTATCGAGCGCCTTCAGAAGATCTTCCGAATAGTCGCTGATCTTGAAAAACCATTGCGTCAGTTCGCGCTGCTCGACGGGTGCACCGGAGCGCCAGCCGCGACCGTCGATGACCTGCTCGTTGGCAAGCACCGTCTGGTCGACGGGATCCCAGTTGACCTTTGATTGCTTGCGCTCGACCAGTCCCGCCTTGAGAAAGTCGAGAAACATTTTCTGCTGGTGCTTGTAATAAGCCGGGTCGCAGGTGGCGATCTCGCGCGCCCAGTCGAGCGAAAGGCCCATCGACTGGAGCTGCTTCTTCATCGCCGCGATGTTGTCGTAGGTCCAGGCCTTCGGATGTACCTTGCGGTCGATTGCGGCGTTTTCAGCCGGCATGCCGAAGGCGTCCCACCCCATCGGGTGCAGCACCGCGTTTCCCATGGCGCGTTTGAAACGCGCCACAACGTCACCCATCGTGTAGTTGCGCACGTGCCCCATATGGATGCGCCCGGACGGGTACGGGAACATCTCAAGCACGTAATATTTCGGCCGCGGGTCGCTGTTCTGGGTCGAGAAGATGCCTCGATCGGCCCAGATCTTCTGCCAACGGGCCTCGGCCTCGCGGGCGTTATAGCGCTCGTTTTTGCTCGGCGTTGAGGTCATGGGACGTCTTGTTACGGCGCGCGGAAGTGACACGAAACCGGCCAAACGGTCAACCGGCGCCATATCCCAGCGGCAGACTGCAGCCTGAGGTCAGAATTCCCTACGGCGCCGCGCTCTTGAGGGCACGGCGGACGGCGTCGAGAAGCACCAAGGCGTCATAAGGCTTCTCGACGACGAGCGCTTGCGGAAACTTTCGCGCGTGCTCGTTGTCGACGCGCATCCCGGTCAGGAAGACGAATGGCGTGCCGGCTTTGGCGAGCACACTCGCAACGCCCAGGCTGTTGTCCTCGCTTCCGCCCAGCTTCACATCAAGCACGGCGATATCGAATTTCGGCTCGCGGCGCAGAAGCTCCATGGCTTCGGACGCTGTTGCGACCGATGCCACGTGCTTTGCACCGGCAAGCTCGAGTATCTGCTGAATGTCGAGTGCGATCAGGAATTCGTCGTCCAGGACAAGACAGCGCTTGCCATTGAGCAAGCTGTCCGAGATGGGCAAAAGCTAGTTCTCCCGATGGAACTTTCTTTTGTCCTACGGATTGAATCCCGCAGCATTTAAAAATGACATACGTGGTGAAAATTCATGTTTATGAACATAAACAGCGATTTGCTGTGCCTTGCTGCGGGCCGAAGAGCCTGATCCGGCGGGTGACCTGCCATGATTCTGGGAAACGGACGGCCAAACGGCTTCACGCCCTGCGACCAATGCCCGCTGCGAAAGCGGCCGGCATTGCGCGAGTTCACAGCGGAAGAACTTGCGTTCGTGAAAACCCTGAAGACCGACGAACTTCACGTCGACCCAGGCGCAAGCTTTCTCGCCGAAGGCACCCGAAGCGAATATCTCTACACCGTGCTCAACGGCTGGGCCTTTCGTTACAAAATGCTCGACGACGGGCGCCGGCAGATTCTCAACTACGCATTGCCCGCAGATATGCTCGGCCTGCAGGGTGCGTTGATGAACGAGATGGAGCATTCCGTCGAAGCTCTGACGCCACTCGTACTGTGCGTCTTCCCACGCTCCAAACTATGGGATCTTTACAGTCGGCTTCCTTCGCTGGCCTTCGACATCACCTGGCTTGCCGCGCGTGAGGAGCAACTCATCGACGAGCATCTTCTGAGCCTCGGCCGCCGGACGGCGCTTGAGCGCGCGGCCTATCTTCTCCTGCATCTTTTTGCGCGAGCGGAAGAAGCAGGCCTGGTCAAGAACGGAAGTATCCAGTTTCCATTCACCCAGCAGCACCTTGCCGATACGCTCGGCATGTCGCTGGTGCACACCAACAAGACACTGAAGCGGCTATTCATCACCAAAGCCATTCGCTGGAAAGATCGCTTGTTTGAAATAGCCGACCGGGCCGCGCTCGCGAGCATTGCCGGCAGTGAAGTACCGAAGCATCGTCCCCGCCCCTTCATTTGAGGTGTAGCGGCGCGCGGCACGGTGCGATATAGGCAGCGCATGGCCGCTGCCACAGCAAAGCATCTCGAGCTTGTCCGGACGGAAATCGCGCGCGCCTGCCGCGATGCCAACCGTGATCCGGCGGAGGTCATGTTGATCGCAGTTTCAAAGACATTCGCAGCGGATGCAATCGAACCGGCAATCGATGCCGGCCAACGCGTTTTCGGGGAGAACCGCGTTCAGGAGGCTAAAGCAAAGTGGCCATCTTTGCTTTCCAAACACCCGGACATCGCATTGCATCTCATCGGCCCGCTGCAGTCGAACAAGGCGAAAGAAGCGATCGCGCTCTTCGATGCCATTCATTCCGTCGATCGCGCAAGTCTCTGCGAGGCTCTGTCGAAAGAGATCGGCAAACAGGAGCGGCGACCGACGTTGTTTGCCGAAATCAATACCGGCGCGGAGCCGCAAAAGGCGGGCGTTCTGCCGCAGGATGCGGACGCATTTCTGGCAACGTGCCGCGATCAATACGGGCTGACAATCTCCGGCCTCATGTGCATTCCTCCGCTCGACGAAGCACCCGGGCCGCATTTTGCGCTGACCGCCAAGATCGCGAAGCGCAATGGATTAAAGCTGCTCTCAATGGGCATGAGCGCGGACTTTGCCACCGCGATTGCGCTTGGTGCGACGCACGTCCGTGTTGGCAGCGCGATTTTCGGCGAGCGCGCTAAGTAAGAGTGCTTGCGGTCTATTCGACGACAATTCTCGTGCGCGGACCGAGACGCGACAACATTCGCCGCAAGGTGTTGAGTTCGAGCGCGACACAGCCGGCGGTCGGAGCGAATCCCTTTCTTGCCGCGTGGATGAACACCGCGCTGCCGCGTCCTGCAACGCGCGGACGCGTGTTGTGATCGATCTCGATGATGAAATCGTAGAGATTGTCTTTGCGCGTAAGTCGATCGGCCGAAGCCTTCGCAGGCACTTTGATTGGCCGATTGTATCGACGGTCGGCCGGGTCCTCGCACCAACCATCGGCAGGTGCGATCCGCTGCACGGGTAGTGAGGTTGTCGGTCTTGGATGCTTGTCGGCCCGCCACCAGAGTTGTCGCAGCCGGAAACTGCCGCGTGGCGTACCACCATCGCCCTCGCGTTTGTTGGCCTTGATCCCGCCACGCCCAAGTGCCACTGGTAACGCCAGCATTCCTGCTATGAGCCAGCCGCGGCTTGAATCACCTGCCTTGCGGCGTACTGTGATCCGGGAAAAGGATCGTTTTTGCATTGGTGCGACGCCGGTTGGTTCTTAAGTATTAGTTCCTGCTTGCTCTTTTAACGCCGAATGGTCTACTCCGCGACCATGACAGGGGTCTCGTTTCACGCCCTTGGAGGGGCCTTTAAACGATGGCCAATAAGCGAACAATCCTGATCGTTGATGACGACGCCGAACTTCGCGAGGCGCTCGTCGAGCAACTGGCGCTGCACGAGGAATTCGACGCTACCTCGGTGGACAGCGGGACCAAGGGCGTGCAGGCCGCGAAGAACGGCCAGGTCGATCTTGTGATCATGGATGTCGGCCTGCCGGATGTGGATGGCCGCGAAGCGGTGCGCATCTTGCGCAAGAATGGTTTCAAGGCGCCGATCATCATGTTGACCGGCCACGACACAGATTCCGACACCATTCTCGGACTCGAATCCGGGGCGAATGATTACATCACGAAGCCGTTCCGGTTTGCGGTTCTGCTTGCGCGCATCCGTGCGCAGCTGCGGCAGCATGAAGCCAGCGAAGACGCCGTCTTCGCCATCGGGCCTTACACCTTCAGGCCGAGTTCGAAATTGTTGCTCAGCCCAAAAGGCAGCAAAGTCCGGCTGACGGAAAAGGAAACGGCTATCCTGCGGTACCTTTACCGCGCCGGACAAAAGCCGGTCTCGCGCGAGACCCTGCTGCAAGAAGTCTGGGGATACAATTCAGGCGTCACGACACATACGCTTGAAACCCACATCTACCGGCTGCGTCAGAAGGTCGAAAAGGATGCCGCCATTCCGGCTATCTTGGTGACCGAGGCCGGTGGCTATAAACTGGTGCCGTGAGAACAACGAACGGCGCTCTTATCCCTCCTATGACCTGCTGGTCCCTGTTTGCGGAACGATGGACGGCTGAGCGGCCGACCACGGCGCTGCATAGCCAGTTGTCGTAACCATGGGTCTCGAAGAGGACATCGCGTTTTTCGAACGGGTGCCGCCGCTGGCGGCGCTCGGCAAGCAAGCGCTGCGTATTCTGGCCATCGGCGCTGAAACGCGGACGCTGCAAAGCGGGGCGGTGCTGTTCTATGCCGGCGAACTCGCCGATGGTGGCTATGTCGTGCAGGAGGGCTCGTTGATTCTCGAGCCAGGCTCGCACGCCGAGGGCAGCGAAGTCACGGTTGGTCCCGGCACGCTGGTCGGCGAGCTGGCGTTGCTTACCAATACAGTCTGTCACGCAACGGCGATCGCGAAAGAGCCGACGGTCGTCGTGCGGATATCGCGCAGTCTTTTCCGCAAGGTGCTTGAGGGCTATCCGGCCGCCGCGGACAAATTGCGCGAGAGCATGGCCGAACGTTTGCAGCTCTGGACGAAAGAGCTCGCAAGCGTGAAACGCGGGCTGGAAAAAGGCCCAAAGCGCTAGCTGTCAGACTTCAATCGTTGCCGTCACCGGCACGTGGTCGGACGGCCGCTTTGCGCCGCGATAATTCTTGGCAATGTCGATGGCCGATACCTGCCCGGCGATCGCGTCCGAGGCCCAGACGTGATCGAGCCTGCGACCCCGGTCGGCCGCGCGCCAGTTGTCCATGGCGCGATAGCTCCACCACGTGTAGAGCTTTTCGGGCTCGGGCGTATGCACGCGCATGCAGTCGATCCAGCCGCCGGATTTCTGCGCGGCAACGAGTTTCTCGCATTCGACAGGCGTGTGGGAAACCACCCGGATCATCTGCTTGTGGCTCCAGACGTCGTGCTCGAGCGGCGCCACGTTGAGATCGCCAACGAGGATCGCGCGCGCGGATTGTTCCGGCTTGAGGCCGGCATGCGCACGCATTTCGTCGAGGAAGCCGAGCTTGTGCTGGAATTTCGGATTGATCTCGGGATCGGGTTCGTCGCCACCGGCCGGGACATAGAAATTGTGCAGAGTGACTTCGTCTTTCAGACCGGCACGTTCTCCCAGCACCACCGAGATATGCCGGCAATCGATCTTGCCGCAGAAGTTCTGCACGTCGATCCGCTCGAACGGAACGCGCGAGACCACCGCGACGCCGTGATAGCCTTTCTGTCCGTTGATAGCGGCGTGCTCGTAGCCGAGACGCTTGAAGCGCTTCATTGGGAAAGCGTCGTCCGGGCACTTGGTCTCCTGCAGGCACAGCACATCGGGCTGCGCGCTTTTCAGGAACCTGGCGACCAGTTCAATTCGCAGCCGGACCGAGTTGATGTTCCAGGTGGTGACCTTGAGTGGCATCGCGGGAATCTATGATGCAGACGATGGATTTTCCAACGTCATGGCCGGGATTGTCGCGGCCATCCACGTCTTAATTTCTTCGTCGATACGTGGATACCCGGGGAGCCGGGTCTGGCGCCGGT
The DNA here is from genome assembly GCA_963831515.1 of uncultured Alphaproteobacteria bacterium. GTDB lineage: Bacteria > Pseudomonadota > Alphaproteobacteria > Rhizobiales > Xanthobacteraceae > Pseudolabrys. Next base: position 216,840 of record CAWHQL010000013.1, read on the forward strand.
GCGCAAATATCAATTGGGGTAGCGCGTATAGTCGATCTTGAACATCGCCGGATCGGGGCGCTTGCTCGTATCGAGATTGTACACCGCGACCGTCGTGTCGTATCCCTGTGGATCGGTGACGGTCCATTGCTTGAGCTGCATGTCCTTCGCGCTGAACATGAGCATCAGGCGGCTGGTCCCGACAATGCCGCTCTTCTCCTCGGCCACAACGGTGACGAACAGTTCGTCGGCATAGACCGCGACCAAATGCGTGTCCTTCGCAAGATCGACGCGATCGGACAGCAGGAAGCGCAACGGCGTCTGCGACAGCGGATACACATCCTGGGTCGCCAGCCGGCGATCGCGCACGACCACCGACGAACCATCGGCGATCAGCTCGATGGGGCTGGGGTCGTCGTATTCGAAGCGCACCCGTCCCGGCTTGGAAATGAAGAAGTCTCCCTGCGTCCGGCTGCCGTCGGGTCCGATCTGGATGAATTTTCCTGACAGTGCCTGCACCCCGGAGAGGTAGCCGTTGACGCGTTCGACGATCGCGCGCTGTTCCGCGCTCAGGTTATTCGGGGTGGTCGGCTTGCCCAGCAGTGCGGCGAATGGGTTGAACACCGGGCTCTGCGGCGCCGGTGCCGGCGCGCTCTGCCGACCCGGGACCGGGACTGGAGCCGGGACCATGGGCTTGGTGGGTGCCTGGGAGGCCGCCGGGGCCGGCGAAGTCGGACGTGCAGAAGGGAGCGGGACCTGCTGAGCGACGACTTGGGCGATGGCCGGGGCCGTAAGGCAAGCAAACAACACTGCAAACGCCAGTTTGGTGCCTGTTCGCCTTTGATGCAGTGCCATCACGTTTTCTGCCTTCGCCCCTGCGGTATCTCGATAGGCTGTATATGGGTCGGCTGTGGCGATTTCGCGGCCCCCGACGCATTTCGCCGAAATCCGGCTTAATCGCGAATGCGACGATTCTCAATACCGGTCGTCGGCCGGATTCTCGGGAATCAGGATCTCACGCTTCCCGGCATGGTTGGGCTGCCCCACGATGCCTTCTTCTTCCATGCGTTCCATGATGGTTGCCGCGCGATTGTAGCCGATCTGGAGACGGCGCTGGATGTAGGAGGTCGAGGCCTTGCGGTCGCGCTTCACGATTGCGACGGCCTGTTGAAAGAGATCGCCGCCTTCGGCGAGGCCCATGCCGGTCGCATCGAACACCGGATTTCCATCCTCGTCCTCTTCGTTGCCTGCCGTCACTTCTTCGAGGTATTCCGGCGCGCCCTGCGACTTCAGATGACGCACGACCTTCTCGACTTCGTCATCCGACACGAACGGTCCGTGCACGCGGCTGATCCGGCCGCCGCCGGCCATGTAGAGCATGTCGCCCTGGCCGAGCAGTTGTTCGGCACCCTGTTCTCCCAGGATGGTGCGGCTGTCGATCTTGGAGGTCACCTGGAACGAGATGCGGGTCGGGAAATTCGCCTTGATGGTGCCCGTGATCACGTCAACCGAAGGCCGTTGCGTTGCCAGAATGACGTGAATGCCGGCAGCGCGCGCCATCTGCGCGAGCCGCTGAATGGCGCCTTCGATGTCCTTGCCGGCGACCATCATCAGGTCGGCCATCTCGTCGACGATCACCACCAGGAAAGGCAATGGCTCGAGCTCGAGCTCTTCCTTCTCGTAGACGGCCTGCCCGCTTTCCTTGTCGTAACCGGTGTGGACGGTGCGGGTGAGCGTCTCACCTTTCGCGCGCGCTTCGGCGACCCGCGCGTTGTAGCCGTCGATGTTGCGCACGCCGAGCTTGGACATTTTCTTGTAGCGGCCTTCCATCTCGCGCACTGCCCACTTGAGCGCGACCACCGCCTTTTTCGGATCGGTGACGACCGGCGTAAGCAGATGCGGGATGCCGTCATAGACGGACAGTTCGAGCATCTTGGGATCGACCATGATCAGCCGGCACTGATCCGGGCGCAGCCGATAGACCAGCGACAGGATCATCGTATTGATCGCGACCGATTTGCCGGAGCCGGTGGTGCCGGCGATCAGCAGATGCGGCATGCGCGACAGATCGACGATCACGGATTCGCCGCCGATCGTCTTGCCGAGGCAGAGGGGCAGCTTCGCCGCGCTTTCGTTGTAGTCGTTCCCCGTCAGCAACTCGCGCAGGTAAACTTTCTCGCGAACCGGGTTCGGCAATTCGATGCCGATTGCGTTGCGACCCGATACGACAGCAACGCGGGCCGATATGGCGCTCATCGAGCGCGCAATGTCATCGGCGAGTCCGATGACGCGCGATGACTTGATGCCAGGCGCCGGCTCAAGCTCGTAAAGAGTGACGACAGGTCCCGGACGCGCATTGATGATCTCGCCGCGCACGCCGAAGTCCTGCAGCACGCTTTCGAGCGCAGTCGCATTGCCATCAATGATATCGCGCGACAAGGTCGTGCGTTCACTGGCACGCGCCGCGGCCAGAAGATTCAGTGAAGGCAGCGTGTAACCGTTGCCGCTGCGACGCGGGGCCGCTTTCTGGGCGGCGCGCCGGCGCGGCGCCGGGGCGTCCTCATCATCATCTTCCTCAGCCTCATCTTCATAGTCGGAGTCGTCTTCGCCATCGAAGCGTGGCTCGTGGCGCGGGCCTTGCACCACAGGCATCGGCGTGCGCGCCCGGGTTTCGCCGCGGATCATGCGGCCAATGCGGGCCTTCCAGCTCAGCAGCGCATGCACGATCATGCCGAGCCACGCCGAAGCGTGATCACCATCAGCGTCGTCTTTTTCGCTGTCGTCCTCGTCATCGATCTCACGCGCGGCCGGTTTTGCGTCCTGATCCGGCGCACGTACGGCCAGCACCAGCGTCGCTGCCGTCGCCAGACCGAAGACTATGCACAGGATGAAACGCATGAAGCCGCCGAGTGGCGACCCGAAAATCCATGCGGGCGCGCGCAAGACCGCATCGCCGGCGACGCCGCCGAGCCCGGTCGGAAGCGGCCACGATCCGATATGCGGCAGTGTCGAGGCGAACGCGGCCGCGAGGAACGTCGCGACGATCCACAGCAGGCCGCGCCATTTCTCGCCAACCGGTCTGTGTGAAAGCAATCGCCAGCCGAGCAGCAGTTCCGGAACGAGAAGCAGGATCGAGGCGAGACCGAGCAGCTGCATCGCCAGATCGGCGAAGATCGCGCCGGGGAAGCCGAGGAGATTGTGGATGGGCTTCTGCGTCGCGTGGCTGAGTGATGGATCCTGGACGGACCAGGTGGCCAGCGCTATGGCGCCGAGGACTGCCAGCGAGATCAGCGCGAGGCCGGCGAGTTCGCTCAGCCGACGACGGATGACGTCGCGGAAGTGCTCCGAAACAAAAGTGATGATGTCGAGGCTGCGATCTGCTGCCCGCATGCGGTTACACCCCTACCCCAGAACAGCAACGAGGCGATGCAGCGCCTCTGCCGTAGCTGCCTTGTCCTGAACCATGGCGACCCGGATATAACCTTCACCCGGATTGCTGCCGTCGTTTTGTTCGCGCGCGAGGTAGCGTCCTGGGACGACGCGCACGCCGGCTTCCGACCACAACTTCTTGGTCACCATCTCGCTGCCGCCGTACTTCGAGACGTCCAGCCAGAGAAAAAATCCGCCGGCAGGACGCTCATAGCCATAGCGACCGCCGATGATCTGATCGGCGAGATCGAATTTTGCCGAATAGAGTTCACGGTTTTCCTGCACATGCGCTTCGTCGCCGTAGGCTGCGATCGCCACGTATTGCGCCGGTGTCGGCACCTGCGGCGCCGCGATGTTGCGCAATTCGAGATACGGCGCGAGAAATCGTCGATCGCCGGCTGCGAAACCGACGCGCAGACCCGGCAGGTTCGAGCGCTTCGACAAAGAGTGAAACACGACCACGTTGGCGAAATCCGGTCCGGCAGCTTCCAGCATTCCGGCCGGTACGTCGCTGCTGTAGATCTCGCAATAACATTCGTCGGCGAAGACGAGGAAACCAAATCGCCGCGCAAGATGCGCAAGTCGGTCGAGATAGGCGCGGTCGGCCACGGCGCCCTGCGGGTTCGAAGGCGATGCGATGTAGCAGGCGACCGTGCGCGCGAGCAGCGCGTCATCGAGCGCGTTCAGATCGGGCAGAAACGCGCTTGCGCGCGTCGCCGGCAAATAAACCGGTTCACAATCTGCCGCGAGCGCGCCAGCCGCATAGGCGGCATAGAACGGATTCGGAATGAGAACGGCAGGCTTGCCCGCGCGACGCGTGACCCAGCGCTTTGCAGCGATCGCCGCTAGAAACAGGCCTTCGCGCGTTCCGTTGAGCACCAGCACTTCGTTTTCGGGATCAATCGGGCGAGCGAGCTTGTAACGGCGGCCGAGCCAGGCGGCGACCGCGCGGCGAAACGGCTCGATGCCTTTGTTGGCGGGATAGCGACCGAAGTCGGCAAGATGCGCATCAAGCGTCGGGCCGACAAATTTCGGAATCGGGTGCTGCGGCTCGCCGACCGAGAGATTGATCGCGGGCTTGCCGGGTTCGATGCCGGCAATCAGCTCGGTCAGGCGCACGAAGGGTGAGCGGGAATCGGCCGCCGGGGCAGTAGGAGACGTCGGCTCGCGCTGGGCGGTCATCATGGACATGCGTCAACACAGCGGGCGCGGCCCGCGGCACAGGGTTTCGACACAATAAAGAGGGCGAGGTTAAGACCCGATTAACCATCGGAAATTGGGCTCTTTTTGCCCATTGCAGGCCCTCATAAGGGCCAAAAAAGAGAGACCCCGGTCCTTGCGAACCGGGGTCTCGACGGAAGGGACAGTGCCGGGTTTCCGCCCCTACCGCAGACTGTCAGGTCCTACTGGACCACTTCGCCATGCAGCGCGAGGTCAAGACCCTCACGCTCGACTTCGTCGGAGACGCGCAGGCCGATCACGGCGTCGATAATCTTGAGCAGGATCAGCGAGACGATCGCGTCGTAGACGAAGACCACGACGATGCCCTGGACCTGGTTGATCATCTGGGCCGCGTTGCCTTCGATCAGGCCCGACGTGCCGCCGTACTCGTTGATCGCGAAGACGCCGGTAAGCAACGCACCGACAATTCCGCCGACTCCGTGTACGCCGAAGCAGTCGAGTGCGTCGTCAGCACCGAGCATGCGCTTCAGTCCGGTCACGCCCCAGTAGCACATCACGCCAGCGGCGACACCGATTGCCATCGCGCCGACCGGGCCGACAAAGCCCGAAGCGGGAGTGATGGCGACAAGGCCAGCAACCGCGCCGGAGCAGATGCCGATGACGGTTGGCTTGCCGCGAATGATCCATTCAACGAGCATCCAGGTGAAGGCCGCGACCGCGGTGGCGATTTGCGTCACGGTCATGGCCATACCCGCCTGCATGCCGGCGGTGACGGCGGAGCCGGCATTGAATCCGAACCAGCCGACCCACAGCAGCGAGGCGCCGATGAAGGTCAGCACCATGTTGTGTGGAGGACCCATGTCCTTGCGCTTGCCGAGACAGATCGCGCACATCAGGCCGGCGACGCCTGCGTTGATATGCACCACCGTGCCGCCCGCGAAGTCGAGCACTTTGAACCAGGCGTCGGAGTTGCCGTTGGACATGAAGCCGTCCGAGCCCCAGACCCAATGCGCGATCGGCGCATAGACCAGGATCGACCAGAGGCCGATGAACCAGAGCATGGCAGAGAACTTCATGCGCTCAGCAAAAGCCCCGGCAATCAAGGCCGGAGTGATGATTGCGAATGTCATCTGGAAGCAGAGATAGACAGATTCAGGAATGGTCACTGCCAATCCGTTCGGCGTGCCGATGCCTGTCGAGATGTCGCTCAATATGCCTTGCAGGAACGCCCTGCTCGTGCCGCCGATGAAGGCCGAGCCCGGCGTGAAGGCGAGACTGTAGGTGATGACAGAATAGATGATCGTGACGAGACACGTGACGGCAAAGCTCGTCATCACGGTGTCGCCGACGTTCTTCTTTCGCACCATGCCTCCGTAGAACAAGCCGAGGCCCGGGATGGTCATCATCAGAACGAGTGCGACAGAGGTCAGCATCCAGGCGGTGTCGCCCGAATTGGGCGTACACTTTTCAAGCACCGCCTTCTTCGGATCCGGATCGTTAGCGCAGGCCGGCGGTGGCGCCGGTGGCGTCGCCGGTGCAGCGGCGGGCGCGGCCGCCGGAGCCTGTGCCTGAGCGTACGCAACGTCGTGCGCAACGCTCAAAAAGAGGCACATCAAAATCCCGAACGCGAGAGCGAAGAGCCCCGCACGGGACGATTTCATCAACGTCATGGTCTTACTCCTGTCCGTGTTGTTTGCGGTGCGGGTACTAAAGCGCCGCGGTATCGGTCTCGCCGGTGCGGATACGCACGGCGTTTTCCAGATTGAAGACGAAGATTTTTCCGTCGCCGATCTGCCCGGTTTTCGCGGCGCCGGTGATTGCGCCGATGACTTTGTCGACTTGCTTGGTGTCTACCGCCACTTCGATCTTGATCTTCGGCAGGAAGCTCACCGCATACTCAGCGCCACGGTAGATTTCCGTGTGCCCCTTTTGACGCCCGTAACCTTTGACTTCGGTAACTGTGAGCCCTTGCACGCCGATGGAGGTCAGAGCGTCACGGACCTCGTCCAGCTTGAAGGGTTTGATAACGGCCATGACGATCTTCATGGATTCGATCCCCGCTTTAGCCCGTTTGTTACGTCACGCAGTGCGGGCGGGTTCACTGAGCCTCCGCCCGCGAAGGTCGCTTCGCAGGCACGGCCACAGGGATAGAATCAAACGCCGTGCCAGATGCCGAGGAGGCTCGTAACTTATTGATATACCGCCATGAACCAGGATGTCCTCCGACCGACCGAGTTTCGGCCGGAGGCCGGCGCTTAAAGTCGCGCCAATAGCGATAAGGGCTGCTTAAAAAATAGTCAGTGCTTATTGCAGGGCTTCGCCGTGCAGACTGACGTCGAGACCCATGACCTCGTCCTCGTGGCGCACGCGTAAAGCCACCAGCGCGCTAATGACCTTGAGGATGATGAAGGTCATCCCGCCCGACCAGAGCAACGTGACCGCGATGCCGTAGAGCTGCAGCATCACCTGTTGCGGGTTACCTTCGAGCAGGCCCGACACTCCGCCCGGCATCTCCGGGCTGACCGAGAGCGCGCCGACGGCAAACACGCCGGCCAGAAGCGTGCCGGTAAATCCGCCGATCCCGTGCACACCGAACACGTCGAGCGAGTCATCGTAGCCGATCTTCAGCTTCAGCCAGGTGCAGGCCCAGAAGCAGACCGCACCGGCGATGATCCCGATCATGATCGCTTGCATCGGCAACACGAAGCCCGACGCAGGCGTGATCGTTCCAAGACCGGCGACGGCGCCGGAGATCATTCCAAGCACCGACGGTTTGCCGCGTGTCCACCACTCGAGCGCCATCCAGGTGAAGGCACCCGCGCTCGCGGCGAGATGTGTCGAGACGATCGCCATCGCGGCGCGCGCGTTCGCACCCAATGCCGAACCGCCATTGAATCCGAACCAGCCGACCCACAGAAGACCTGTGCCGATCACCGCAAGCGTGAGATCGTATGGCGCGAGATTGTCGCTGCCATAGCCGCGTCGCGCACCGAGCACGTAAGCCGCGACCAATCCCGCGACGCCCGCGTTCAAGTGCACAACCGTGCCGCCGGCAAAATCGATCACGCCGGCTGTGCCGAGGAATCCGCCGCCCCAAACCCAGTGCGCGATCGGCACGTAGACCAGCAGCAGCCAGAATACGCAGAACAACAGAAATGCCGAGAAACGCAGACGATCTGCGACCGAGCCTGCGACCAGCGCCACAGTGATGATGGCGAAAGTCATCTGGTAGATCATGAACAGGCTTTCCGGAATCGTCTTTGCCAGCGGCGATACATCATCCATCGCCATTCCGTTGAGAAAGATGCGGTCCAGCGTGCCGATGAACGCGCCGTCGCCGGTGAATGCGAGGCTGTAACCCACGACCGCCCAGAGAATGGAAACGAGAAACGTGGCGGAGAGACTTTGCGCCATTGTCGCGAGCACGTTCTTCTTGCGCACCATGCCGGCGTAAAACAACGCAAGGCCCGGGATTGTCATCATCAGCACCAGGCCGGTGGCGCTGATCATCCAGGCTGTGTCGGCGCCGTCGATCTTCGCGCCCTGTGCGAACGCGGGCGAAACGAAGAGTGCCGCGGCGATGGTGGTCGGAGCGAGGCGCACGAATGCCCGTGTCATTTCATCCCCCAGTGTGCGTTTCCATTTTTTTAAAGTGCGTCGACGTCGGTCTCGCCAGTGCGGATGCGCACGGCTTGTTCGACCGGCAGCACGAAGATCTTGCCGTCGCCGATCTGTCCGGTGCGGGCCGCTGCCGCGAGCGCTTCCATGACGCGGCTCAATTGGTCGCTGGCGATCGCAACCTCGAGCCGCAGCTTGGGAAGGAAATTCACCGCGTATTCGGCGCCGCGATAAATCTCGGTATGGCCCTTCTGCCGCCCGTAGCCTTTGACCTCGCCCACGGTCATGCCGTGAATGCCCACGCGTGTGAGGGCCTCGCGCACCTCGTCGAGTTTGAACGGCTTGATGATAGCGACGACCATTTTCATGAGTTGCCCCGCAAACGAATCGGCGCCAGAGCGTGAGTGCCGTGGCAAACGAAAAGCCGCCCGGCCTCAGCCGGTGCAGGCCCGATCGCACAAGCTAACGGGGGGTGGCCTAAAGTTTAAGCGGGGTCGTTGCTCTACCCACAGGCAGCCGCCAAATTTCCGGGCAAAGTAGGGCAGTCAGGTTGACCTATCTCTACCGATTTGCGCTGCCAAGGCCTTTGTCGGCGATGATCTGGGGCAGAACGGCGCGAACCTGACGGGCGGTCATTCCCGGCCTGATACGCGGATCGTAGAGCAGGGTCAGCAGGGAGCGGTCGTAGACCGTGAGATACCCGACCATGCGGTTCTGATTAAGGGTGGTCCACGGGTTGCGCTGGTCGTGGTTCGACAGCCCGAATGCGTGCAGCAATTCGTGATAGGCGCAGTCGAGGAAAACGTCCTCGCCCTTGTCGACAATGATGAAAGACACCGAGTGCACGATCTTTCCGTCGGCGGTTGATTTGACGCTCGTCATGCACTGCGGGTCGGTGCGGCTGACGAAGTCACGGGCCACTTTCGGGCCGAAGGCCTCCTGCAGCGCGGACTGAAAATCTTTCTCGTCGATCAGGCGCACCTCGACATCTGGAGTTGCCGCCGATGACGCAAAGCCCAATCCCAGTGCCGGAACCGCGCGCGCATATTCTTCGATGACGCGTGACATCGCGATCGTGCGGTCGACACTGCCGCCGCCGACAACGCGCGCGCGGATCGGATGATCGAAGCGACGAACGCCGAGCGGGCGCGCACCGATGCGCAGATCGGATCCGAACGCCAGGGCGACAAAGCCTCGCGAAAGCTCGGCCGCGGTGAAATGCGTGAACTGCGGCGGCGCGCCCTCGAAGGAACCCAGCGGTGCATTCTGCCGTCCCGATGCGCAAAGCGCTGCGGTCACGAATGACATCAGAACAATGCAACCCGCCAGCAAATACTTCATCTGTGCAATCAGGTTTTTTCCCGCCGCTCGCGTACCAGGCCTTCCTGCGCCACGGAGGCGACCAGCACCCCATCACGGGTGAATATAAGTCCGCGCGCAAAGCCGCGCGAGCCGTGCAAATTCGGGGAATCCTGCGCGTATAGCAGCCAATCGTCGGCGCGAAACGCACGATGGAACCAGAGTGCGTGATCGAGGCTTGCCGCCATGAATTCATTTCCGAAAAGCGTGCGGCCGTGTGGCGCAAGCGCGGTGTCGAGCAGCATCATGTCGGATGCATAGGCCAGAACGCATTGGTGGATGGCGGGCAGATCCGGCAACTTCCCGGTGGTGCGGATCCAGACATTGAACTGTCCGTCGGGGTACTTCTTGCCGAGATAGCGGTCGAACTCGACGGGCCGAAATTCAATCGGCCGCTCGCGCTCATAATAGCGCCGCACCGGATCGGGCATCATCGGCAGCAATTTCTCGCGCATATCGGAATCGCTCGGAAGCTTCTCCGGCGGCGGCACATCCGGCATCTTCGCCTGATGGGTCAGGCCCGGTTCGTCCGTATGAAATGACACCAGCATCGAGAAGATCGGATGACCGTGCTGCCGCGCAGTGACGCGCCGCGTGGTGAAGCTCTTGCCGTCGCGCATACGGTCGACATCGTAGATGATCGGAACTTTTGGATCGCCAGGCAGCAAAAAATAGGCATGCAGCGAATGCGGCGGCCGGACTTCGACGGTCCGCACGGCCGCCACCAAGGCCTGGCCGATAACCTGCCCGCCGAACACGCGCTGCCAGCCGCTCTGCGGCGAGCGGCCGCGGAACAGGTTCACCTCCAGCGGTTCGAGATCGAGAATGTCGAGAAGATCCTGGACGGCGGAGGACATGCGCAAACCCGAGGCTAGGTCAAAATCCGCTCCAACCTGCTATGCTGCGGCGAGATTTACAAGGAATGTCAGTGGTCATTGCCCGTCCCGTAAATGCGCCGCGTGCCGAGATCGTCATCGGCGGCGCCGGCTTTGCCGGCCTCGCGCTGGCGATCGCGCTGCGTCAGGGCCTGGGCGATCCGTTTGCTGTGACCGTCATCGATCCCGCGTTGGCGCATGCCCAGTCGAAAGACCCTCGCGCCTCGGCAATCGCCGCCGCTGCGCGGCGTTTGTTTGAAGCGATTGAGGTCTGGGATGCGGTCGCGGCCGACGCGCAACCGATCCTCGACATGGTTGTGACCGATTCAAAGCTCGACGACGCGGTGCGGCCCACATTTCTCGCCTTTGGCGGCGATGTGGAAGAGGGCGAGCCATTTGCACACATGATCGAGAATCGGCACCTGGTGGATGCACTGGTCGCAAAGGCGAAGAAACTCGGCGTCGATCTTCGCGCCGGGAAGGTCACGGGTTTCGAAGCAAACAAGAATTCGGTCAACGTTGCGCTGGGCGATGGCGGATCGATATCCGCGCGCCTTCTGGTCGGTGCTGACGGCGCGCATTCCGTGATCCGCGAGCAGGCCGACATCACAAGTTACGGCTGGAACTACGACCAGTCGGCAATCGTGACGACGGTCGGTCACGAACGGGATCATCAAGGTCGCGCGGAAGAGCATTTTCTCCCGGCCGGGCCCTTCGCGATTCTGCCGTTGACCGGCAAGCGATGCTCGATCGTTTGGACAGAAAATGCACGCGAGGCCGAACGGATCGTCGCGCTGCCCGATGCGGAATTCCACGCCGAACTGGAAAAGCGCTTCGGCCTGCGCCTCGGCGAGTTGAAAGTGATCGGACCGCGCCGCGCGTTTCCACTCGGCCTGTTCACGGCACGCACATTCATCGGCGAGAGGCTGGCGCTGGTCGGGGATGCAGCGCACATCATTCACCCCATCGCCGGGCAAGGGCTCAACATGGGCTTGCGCGATGTGGCTGCGTTGGCGGAAGCGGTGGCCGACGCCGCACGCCTCGGGCTCGATCCCGGCGGCGCGGATGTGCTCGAGCGATATCAGCGCTGGCGGCGCTTCGATACGATGATGATGGGCGTGGCGACCGACGGGTTAAATCGCCTGTTCTCCAATCACTCCGACGTGCTGCGGCTTGTGCGGGACGTCGGCCTGGGCGTCGTGGAACGCATGCCCGTGCTCAAACGCATGTTTATTCGCGAGGCGGCGGGCTTCACAGGCGACGTGCCGAAATTGCTCAAAGGCGAGGTGCTGTAAGCCGTTCAGCCTTCGTCGAGCAATCGCCGCACGATCGCGTCGATATGAACGCGCGCGCAATCAAGCATCGGGAATCCGGCGTTGCTTTCGGTGAACACGGTTGAAAGGTCGGTGCCGGCGATCAATACCGCTTCAGCACCATCGCGGGCGACAAACGTGCGTGCCAATTCACGCAACTCCTGCGCCTGCGCATCCGAGCCGCGACCTTCGACAAAATCCTTGTAGATGTCCTGGATGCGGTCGATTTCGCGCGCTTGAGGCATGATCGTTTCGATGCCGTCGAGAGAGCCGAACATGCGCGTCTCGACGGTGAAGCGGGTGCCGAGCAGCGCGACCCGTTTCAGCCCGCGCGCGTTCACGGCGTGACGCACTTCGGTCAGCATATTGATCAGCGGCAACGGAGAGATCGCTTCAAACTGTGAAGCGCAAATGTGCGGCGTTGCCGCAACGATGGCCGTGAACTCAGCGCCGCCCGCGGCCATGCTTTCGGTCAATCCGGCGAGATAGCGGGCGAGGCCGTCAAAATCCTTTGCGGTGGCGGCAGCGTAAACACGATGAACGTCGGCATGGGCAATGAGCAGGCGCGGGACACGGCCTCGCCGTTCATGGCCGGCGATCAGTTCACGATAATAGTGGACCGTGGCGCCGGGTCCGAGACCGCCGATCAGCGCGAGACATCGTCCTGGCTGTCCGGCTTGGCTGCGTCGCTCATGACGGAAGGGTCGTCACGTCAGCGGGATGCTGCCGACGTGATCCTGGAACGCCTTGCGTTTGGAAATCTGGCCGTACCAGCGATCGAGATTGGCCATCGCCGGACGCTGCGGAACAAGATGCACGAAGCGATAGCACATGATGCCGACAGGAATGTCGCCGTAGGAGAAAGAGGGCCCCGCGACATACTCAGTCTTGCCCAGTCGCGCATCGAGCATTTTCATCGCGCTGGTGGTTTTTTCCTGCGACGTCTTGATCGCGGCCATGTCGCGTTTCTCCGCCGGCGTCCGGATCAGGCCCCAGAACGCGTGGAAGATCGCGGGACCGACCACCGACAGCTGCCAGTCCATCCATTGGCTCGCGATGGCACGCTGCTTTGCGTCTTTGGGTTCAAGCGCGCCGCTCTTGTCGTGCTTGCCGGCGAGATAGCGCACGACCGAATTTGATTCCCAGAGCAGGAAGCCATCTTCTTCTTCGAGGGTGGGGACGAGGCCGTTCGGATTCATCGCCAGGTAGGCCGGCTCGTTGTTCTTTCCGAACGCGCCGCCGACGTCGATGCGCTCATGTTCGAGCTTGAGCTCGCCGACGGCCCACATCGCCTTCTGTACGTTGGACGATGTATTGCGGCCCCAGATTTTGATCATTGCGATTCACTCCCTGATATTTTTTTGGCTTATGCGCAGCGAAGCGAGATCGCCGGGACAAGCCCGACGATGACGATGGAAACCGGCACGCCGCCGTTATTCGAGCCGGCGCGCTTCTTCCGGCAACATGATCGGAATGCCGTCGCGGATGGGATAGGCAAGCTTGGCCTTGCGGGAAATCAGTTCGTGCCGTTCGGCGTCATATTCGAGCGGCCCCTTTGTCAAAGGGCAGACGAGAATTTCCAGCAGTTTCGGATCGACGCTATCCGGCGGCCGTTCGGTAGGCGGGACGGTGGACATGAGGCCTCTCATTCGCACGTCATCGGTATGTACATAGATAGTAGTTTGGCAGGGCACCGCTGTGCAAACACTCCGTCATGGCCGAGTGATGCGTTTTCATTCGTCATTCCGGGGCGCGCTGAAAGCGCGAACCCGGAATCCAGAAACACGCTCAGTGTCTGCCTCTGGATTCCGGGTCCGGCGCTGACGCGCCGTCCCGGAATGACGAACGAGAGGCGTATTACAACTCAGGGGCTTGCCGCTACTGCAATTGCGGTTCGCCCTCGGTATTTTTCTTCGCGAGATCGATTTCGGTGATGGCGATGAGGATCTCGGCCCGCGTCTTCAGATCCGGTGCTTCCAGAAGCGCCTGCTTCTCGGCAGTACCGTAGGGAGACATCATCGAGAGCGCATTGACCAAGGCCTCGTTCGGCGCCTTTTCGATGCCGTCCCAGTCGGCCTTCAGATCGTTGGCTTTGAGAAAATCCGTGAGAGTTGCCAGCAGCGCCTTGCGGTCGACGGCGCTTTCGCCCTTGCGCGCCGTGAAGTCGTCGGCAAACGGCGCGTAGGTCACGCGGCATTGCCGGTAAGCCGTTGCGACCTTCAGCTCCTCCTCGATGCGGAACCGCGACACCCCGGTGAGCTCGATCAGATAGCGGCCGTCGCCGCTCTCGGAGAGCTGCGTGATGCGTCCGGCGCAGCCAATCTTGTAAAGCGGCGGCTTGTTGGCGCGACCGGTTTGCGTAACGTCGGGCTGGATCATGCCGACCAGCCGATGCCCGTCGCGCAGCGAGTCGTCGATCATCGCGATGTAACGCGGCTCGAAAATATTCAGCGGCATCTGACCGCGCGGCAGCAGCAGTGCACCAGGCAACGGGAACACCGGGATGACTCCCGGCATCTCGATCGGCCCGCGATACTGAGCGTTCATCGGCATCTTCGCTTTACTCCGCCACGCGGTGCCGCCACCGGGGCGAAAAGCTTACGAAAACAAAATCGAAGACAGACGCTTGCGTCCGTCCAAAGTCGCAGGATCGGTCCCGCCCCAGGCCTCGAAGAACTGCACGAGCTGTTTGCGCGCGCCGTCGTCATTCCATTTGCGGTCACGCTTGATGATATCGATCAGATGCTTGACCGCATCTTCGCGCTTGCCGTTTGCATTGAGCGCGACGGCGAGGTCGAAACGTGCCTGATGATCGAGCGGATCGGCAAGCACCTTCTTTTCCAGATCCTCGAGCGGTCCGATCGACTTCGCCTGTTCGGCGACCTCGAGCGCGGCGCGCGCAGTGGCGACCGCCGCCTCGTTGCGCTTGGCTTCGGGAATGAGGGCGAGTGTCTGTTTGGCCTGTTCGAGCGCGCCGGTCTCGACATAGCAACGCGCGAGGCCGGCGAGCGCCGGAACGTTGCCGCTATCCTCGGCGAGCAATTGCGCATACATCTCGGCAGCGCCCGTGGCGTTGCCTTCGGCCAGCGCGGCATCGGCCGCTTTCAGCAAATCTTTTTCCTCGGCGCCGACCGCACCTTTGGTGATGCGTTCGAGAAACGCAGCGACCTGGCTTTCGGGCAATGCGCCCATGAAGCCGTCGACCGGCTGTCCGTTGGAAAATGCGATCACCGCGGGGATCGACTGGATGCCCATCTGGCCGGGGATGGCCGGATGCTCATCGATGTTCATTTTGGTGAGCTTGACCTTGCCCTTGGCGGCCTTCACCGCTTTTTCCAGGACCGGCGTGAGCTGCTTGCAGGGGCCGCACCAGGGTGCCCAGAAATCCACCAGCACCGGCTGGCGTTTGGATTCCTCGATCACGTCCTTCATGAAGCCTTGCGTGGTCGTATCCTTGACCACATCGGCCGTCGTTGCTGTCGCCGTCATCGCCCCGCCGTCTTGCAGCATCGTGTCTTGCCCTATCCGGCCATTAGCGGCCGCACTACCAGAATTCCTTGCGCATTAGATGGGTTATCCGGGAAGGTAATGCAATCATCAAGGCGGCGTCGAGGCACCCCCGGAAAGACGCTCGATTTGCGGGATATGCCCGGTGGATTCGAGGAATTTCACGAGGTCGTCGCGCTCGATCGACGTGGTCATGGTGTTGACCAAGGGGTGATAGTTCAGCGTCTTGTGCTCCATCATCGCGGCGTCGAGCACCACGGTGACTCGGCCTTGCGTATCGTTGATGACGCCGAACGGGGTGACCGAACCCGGCTCCAGGCCCAGCACCTCGCGCATGAGATCCGCGGAGCCGAACGAGAACCGTCCATTGGCGCCGAGCTGGCGATGCAGGCCCTTCAGATCGATCTCGGCATCTTCCAGCGTGACCACCAGATAGATGGCGTATTTCTTGTCGCGCAAAAACAGGTTCTTGGTATGGCCGCCGGGAATCTGTCCGCGCAGATTTCGTGATTGCTCCACCGTGAACAAAGGGGGGTGCTTCACCGTTGAATGGCTGATGCCGAGAGCATCGAGCGCGGCGAAGAGCTGGTCGGGAGTGGCGGGCATTGCGGGCAATATTCCGGCGGGCGGCGTGTTAGTATCGCAGAGAAATGAAGAGGTAAAAGATGAAGCGCATCCTATCGATCGTGGCACTCGTTATTGCCGTCGTGTCTTTTGACGCCCGCGCGACGCGGGCCGCCGAGGGCCCCTGGTGCGCCAACATCAATATCGGAACCGGCAACGTCTACGAAGATTGCCAGTATTGGTCGTTCGCGGCATGCCAGCCCACCGTTCTGGCCGGGAATCGCGGTTTTTGTAACGTGAATCCCCGCTGGGTCGGCCCCCCGCCGAGCCAAAGCGCGCGGAAAAAGCGGGCCGCCCGCTACTGATTGTGCGCCTTTTGCCACGGGTTGCATTGGGGCCGTGCTTCTGGGTATAGGTTCGGCCTTGGCGGCCGACATCGCTCGGCCATATATCCAACGGACGCGGGTGTAGCTCAGGGGTAGAGCACGACCTTGCCAAGGTCGGGGTCGAGGGTTCGAATCCCTTCGCCCGCTCCAATTTTCTCGACATAGATAGAAGAAGCTACGGCGGTATCGGGCGCTGCCTAGTTCCCCTTAACGCCTGCCGCCTTGATCACCACGTCCCATCGCTTCACCTCCGCGGCAAGATGTGACTTGAGCGCGTCGGGAGTTGCGAGCGCGGGTGCAACGGGCTCGGTGCCGAGACTGGCGAAACGTTCGATCACTTTCGGATCCTTGAGCGCCGTCTGCAGTGCGGCGACGAATTTGTCGGACACATCTTTCGGCAAACCCTTCGGCGCCCACATGGCGTGCCATGCCGAAACATCGAAACCGGGAATGGCTCCGCTATCGAGCGTCGGCAACTGCGGAACCGACGGCACCCTGGATTTCGTCGTCACCGCGTAGCCTTTGATCTTGCCGGCGTTGATGTGATTGGTCGTGTTGGTCGTCTGGTCGCACATGATGTCGAACTGACCGCTGAGCAGATCGTTCATCGCCGGACCGGTGCCGCGATAGGCGATGCCGTTCATCTGCACGCCAACTTCTTTCAGGAACACCAGCCCACAGAGGTGCGAGGCCGAGCCGATGCCGGCGTGACCATATGACGCCTTGGCCGCTTCGGCCTTCATCCAGGCCAGAAGCTCCGTGATGTTGTTCGCGGGAAAGGGCGTCTTGGAAACAATCGTCATCGGCACGTCGGTGATGCGGCCGATATGATCGAAGTCGTTCACGACGTCGTACTTGAGACCGTCATAGAGGGCAGGGGCCGTGGCCTGACCGACGTGCCAGACGGCGATCGTGTAGCCATCGGGCGCGGCCTTCGCGACGCGCGTCATGCCGATCGTGCCACCGGCGCCGCCGACATTTTCAACGATCACAGTCTGACCGAGCGTCCGGCTCATCGATTCAGCGATCAGGCGCGCAACCGTGTCGGTTGGGCCTCCGGCCGCCGCCGGGACGACGAGCGTTATCGGCCGTGTTGGAAAACTTTGCGCCGATGCCGCATTTGGCGCCGCTACGGTTGCCAGTGCGAACACAGCAAGCAGCAGCCCGCGAAGACAGAAGCCCATGGATCCCCCCTCAGTTTTGATCGCGCTTTTTTTTAAGGCTTAGCGGTTTTCAGGGGCACATGCAAAATGCGCGGTTGCGTCTTCTGGACGCGGCCGAAATCACGAGGGGGAAAACGGCGACTAATATCCGGCTGCGAGCGAGCCGCGCGTGCGCCTGTCGGCCGCGCCAACATAACCGTCGGTGGTGATCTCGATGGAGTTCGCGGACGTCTGCGGCGGCGTCGGCACCACCTTGTATCCGCGCTTCACAAGGCCTTCGAGAATCTCGGGACTGATGCCCGGCTCGACGAAAAGCTCGTCAGGTTGCCATTGGTGGTGCACACGCGGCGCGCTGACAGCCTGATCGATCGCCAAATTAAAGTCGACTGCATTGACGATTATCTGCAGCACCGTGCTGATGATCCGGCTGCCGCCGGGCGAGCCGGTGATCAGAAACGGCTTGCCATCCTTCATCAAAATGGTCGGCGTCATAGACGACAGCGGACGCCTGTTGGGCCCGGGCAGATTGGCGTTGTAGCCGACGAGACCGTAGGCGTTCGCGGTTCCGGGCTTCGAGGTGAAATCGTCGAGCTCGTTGTTGAGCAATACGCCGGTGCCTTCGGCGACAAGCCCGAGCCCGTAGGAGAAGTTCAACGTATAGGTGTTCGACACGGCGTTGCCGTCGCGATCGATCACGGAAAAATGCGTCGTGTTCTGACCCTCG
Organism: uncultured Alphaproteobacteria bacterium; assembly: GCA_963831515.1. Classification (GTDB taxonomy): domain Bacteria; phylum Pseudomonadota; class Alphaproteobacteria; order Rhizobiales; family Xanthobacteraceae; genus Pseudolabrys. The sequence goes on from CAWHQL010000013.1 coordinate 234,939, forward strand.
AAATCACCCGGGCTTCCCGAACGGATTTCGGTGGACGGCGTGGCACGCGTGCCGATCTGCGCGCGCAGCGCGGCCGCATATTTCTTCGATATCAGCCCGGCGACCGGCATCTTCACGGCATCGGGGTCGCCCATGAATGTCGCGCGATCGGCGTAAGCGCGCTTCATTGCCTCGGCAATGATGTGCAGCGACTCCTCGCGGCTGAGCTTTGCGAGATCGTAGCCTTCGAGAATGTTGAGCATCTCGATCAGATGAACGCCACCGGAGGAGGGCGGCGGCATCGAAATAATGTCGTAGCCGCGATAGGTCCCACGGATCGGCTCGCGCAGGATTGCGCGGTAATTTTTCATATCCTCGGTGGTGATGATCCCGCCGGCCTTGCGCACGGCGGCGACGATCTTGTCCGCGACCGGACCTTCGTAAAATCCTTTCGGCCCGTCGCTGGCAATCGCCCGCAGCGTGATCGCAAGGTCGGGCTGCAACAGATCCTGGCCCGGCATCAGCACGGTGCCATCGCTGTTGAGAAAAACCGGCGCGCTCGACTGCCAGCGCGCGATGCGCGGCTGGGCCAACGGCAATGTATCGGCAATGTCGTCGACGATCTCCACCCCGTTGCGGGCGAGCGTGATCGCCGGTTCGATCAGTTCGGCGAGCGATAATTTTCCGGAACCGTATTTTTCGTGCGCCAGCGCCAGACCTGCGACAGTGCCGGGAATGCCGATCGAGAGAGCAGAGTCGCGCGATTTTTTCGGATCGGCTTCGCCGTTCGCGTCGAGAAACATCTTCTCGGTTGCAGCAGCCGGGGCCGTTTCGCGATAGTCGATCGCGGCATCTTCACCCGTCTTGCTGAGGTGAATGACCATGAAGCCGCCGCCGCCGATATTGCCGGCGCGCGGGTAAGTCACCGCAAGCGCGAAGCCGACCGCAACCGCCGCGTCGACCGCGTTGCCGCCGCGATCCAGAATTTCAATCCCGATACGGGCAGCGCGCTGCTCCTGTGCGACCACCATGCCGTTGCCGGCGGTGATCGTCTGGGCCGGCGGTATGAGCACGGGACGCGAGACCGGCGCCACCTGCGCGTAAGCGCCGGCGCCGAACAGCAACGCGATCAGCAAGGTTACGGTGCGAACGAACATCAGGGGCCTTTTATTGTCATCCCCGTGGCGGGGACCTAGGGCATTACTGACCCATCAAAAGCTGCAGAATTTTGACCGGGTTATCGCGCCTGCCCGTGATAGACCACATTGGGACGCATATCGGTGGCTGATGCCACGCGGTTCGACATATTGAAGAAACCCACCACCGCGGAAATGTCCCAGATGTCGCGGTCGCTGAATCCGACACGCCGCAGCCGCTCGCGGTCGCCTTCCTCCACGCTCCAGGGCGAGGCGGTGAGCTTCACCGCGAAGTCGAGCATCGCACGCTGGCGTTTGCTCAGTCGGGCGACGCGATAGTTCATCACGAGATGCTCGCCGAGCAACGGATTGCCGGAATATTGCCGAACGGCCGCGCCATGCGAAGCCAGGCAGTAATAGCAGCGGTTTTGCGAGGACACCGCCACCGCAATCATCTCGCGCTCAAGTTTCGAGAGGCCGGAGTCGCCCAGCATCAGCTCGTTGTACATGGCGGCGAACGTTTCCAGCTTTGCCATGTCGAAGGCGTAGGCAAGCAGCACGTTCGGCACGAAACCGAGTTTCTCCTGGCATTTCTTGAAATACGCAGCCATCGCCGGGGACAGCTTCGCCCCTTCGAGCTTCAGGGCGATGACCGGCGTATCGTCGGGCGTCGCCGGATGCGTCTTGGCAGGATCGTGCTTGCCTGACGGTGCCTTTGCGCCAGCGCTCTTGCCCCCTTTTATGGAGCGCAGCACCGGCTGGTCTTTGGCTGGTTTGGCAATAGCCGCCTTGGCTGCGGCTTTGGCTGGCTTATTCGGCAAATTACTAGGCTTGTTACTAGGCATTTCCAGTCCTTTGAATTTCCGAGTGTCCGCCAGAAGACTACATTGTTCCGGATAGCCGCGATACGACCGGCCGGACAGCATTTCGCCTTTCTCTCCAAAGAGTTAAACGCCGCGCGTGCACCGCTGTACACGCCTGTCACCGACGCGTCACCAAATGGTGTGTTGCTCTCGACGTTCCCCGGCAGAAGGTGAAAACTTCAAATGCGCCTCGACCGATTCTCCGAAGCAGCACGAGGTTCCATGGCCGTCGAACTTCCCGCCAGCGACGAAGAAAAGGCCGCCCGGAACGTGATCGAACTCGCGGGCGCGGCGTTGGCCCGCCGTCGTCGCGATATTCCGGCACGTTCGTTGCGCAGCTTTACGGACGATGCGTGCCGGAGGATGTCGTGCGCTACGGCGCCGACGACATCGTCGCGCTGGCCGAGCGCGCCTACGATTTTTTGTCGGAGCGCACGCCGGGCACGCCGAAGATTCGCTGCGAGACCGTGCCGCTCACGACCTCGGGCGGACGCAAGGCGGTTTCGGTGATCGAGATCGTCAACGACGACATGCCCTTCCTGGTCGACTCGGTGATGGGCGAACTTGCGGAACGACGACTCGACGTGCGCCTGGTTGCGCATCCGATGTTCGGCGTGCGCCGCGACAACGGCAAATTGGTCGCGCTCAGCGCGCCCGATGCGCAAAGCAAGCGTGAGAGTTTCATCAATATCCATCTTGCTTCGATCATCGATGACGCAGCGCGCGAAGAGCTCGTGCGCGCGCTCGAGGTCGTGCTCGGTGAAGTGCGCGTGGCCGTGCAGGACTGGAAGACGATGCGCGCGCGCGTTGACGCCATCGTTGCCGACCTGAAGGACAATCCGCCGCCGCTGCCGGTCGGTGAGATCGCGGAAGCCGTTCAATTCCTGCAATGGCTCCTTGCCGACAACTTCACCTTTCTCGGCTTGCGCGACTATCGCGTGGACGGGCAGGCGCTGGAACCGGATTTCAAGAGCGCGCTCGGCATCATGCGCTCGCGCGAATTGCGGGTGCTCAAGCGCGGCAACGAGCTTCTCGAGTTTACGCCGGAAATCATGGCGTTCCTCAAGGAGCCGCGGCCGCTGATCGTCGCCAAGGCGAACATTCATTCGCGCGTGCACCGGCGCGCCTATCTCGACTATATCGGCGTGAAGCGCTTCGACGCCTCCGGTACACTGATCGGCGAGCATCGGATCATCGGACTTTTTACATCGACCGCCTATACGCGCTCCGCGCACAGCATTCCGTACCTGCGCCGCAAGATCGCGGCCGTCGAGGCGCGCGCCGGTTTCGATCCGGGCAGCCATTCCGGCAAGGCGCTGGCGAACGTGCTCGAGCACTATCCGCGCGACGAACTGTTCCAGATCGACGAAGACACGCTCTACACCTTCGCGACGGCGATCCTGCAGCTCGACGAGCGCCCGCGCGTGCGTGTGCTCGCGCGGCACGATCGCTTCGATCGTTTCGTTTCGGTGCTGGTGTTCGTGCCGCGCGAACGTTACGACAGCGATATCCGCGCAAAGATCGGTGCTTATCTCGCGCGCGCCTTCATCGGACGCGTCTCGGCGTTCTATCCGTACTTCCCCGGCGAAGGGTCGCTGGTGCGCGTGCATTTCATCATCGGCCGGTCCGGCAGCGGCGCACCACCGGACATCGATCGCGCGACACTTGAACGTGAAGTCTCGGCGATCATCCGCACCTGGACCGACGGGCTGAGCCGCGCGCTCGAATTGCTCAATCCCCCGGATAAAGCGCGCGAGATTTTCAATCGCTACCGGGACGCGTTCTCGGAAGGATTCCACGAGGCCTATGCGCCGACGGTTGCGGCCGGCGACACGCGCGTGATCGAGGGACTCTCCGAGCAGCGGCCGCTCGGCGTCGATTTCCACCATCGTCTTGAGGAAGAGCAACGCTCGGTCGGCCTGAAAGTCTGGACTTTCGCGCGGCCCCTTCCGCTGTCCGAGCGCGTTCCCGTGCTGGAAAACATGGGCTTTCGCGTGGTCGACGAGCGGACCTATCACATCGAGCCGCAAGGCGAGGCCGGCGTCTGGCTGCACGACATGCTGCTCGAACGTGCCGACGGCGGCATGATCGATCTCGACAGCAGCAAGGGACGATTGGAAGCGGCGTTTCTCATGGTGATGCGGGGCATCGCCGAGAACGACGGTTACAACGCGCTGACGCTGCAGGGTGGTCTTGCCTGGCGCGATGTGGCGCTGATCAGGACGATGTCCCGATTCCTGCGCCAGATTCGCGTGCCCTATTCGCAGGATTACATGTGGGCCACGCTGGTGAAACATTCCGGCATTGCCGCCGACGTCGTTGAGCTGTTTCACGCGCGGTTCGATCCGCGTGCCGACACCGCCCGCCGCGGCGAGCAGACCGCAATCGCCGCGCGTATCGAGGAAAACCTGCAGAAGGTCGAAAGCCTGGATGAAGACCGCATTCTGCGTCATTTCGTCAATGCGGTGCAGTCGGCGATCCGCACGAACTTTTTCCAGACGGAGAAGGACGGCCAGCTCAAGCCGGTGATCTCGATCAAGTTCGAGAGCCGCAAGCTCACGGATCTCCCGCTTCCGCGGCCGCTTTACGAGATCTTCGTCTATTCGCCGCGCGTCGAAGGCGTGCATATGCGCTTCGGCAAGGTCGCGCGTGGCGGCATTCGCTGGTCCGACCGGCCGCAGGATTTCCGCACGGAAATTCTCGGACTGGTGAAGGCGCAGCAGGTCAAGAACGCGGTCATCGTGCCGGTCGGCGCCAAAGGCGGCTTCGTGCCCAAGCTGATGCCGAAGGGCGCATCACGCGAGGTCGTGCAGGCCGAGGGCGTCGCCACGTACAAAACTTTCATCTCGGCGCTGCTCGACATCACCGACAATTTCGGTGCGGATGGCAAGCTCATTCCGCCCGCGAACGTGGTGCGTCATGAAGGCGACGATCCCTACCTCGTGGTCGCAGCCGACAAGGGCACCGCGACGTTTTCCGATATCGCCAACGCGATCTCGATCGAGCACGACTACTGGCTCGGCGATGCATTCGCTTCCGGCGGCTCCGCTGGTTACGACCACAAGGCGATGGGCATTACGGCGCGCGGCGCCTGGGAAGCTGTGAAGCGGCATTTCCGCGAAATGGATGTCGATATCGGCAAGACGCCGTTCACAGTGGTCGGTGTCGGCGATATGTCAGGCGATGTGTTCGGCAACGGCATGCTGCGCGAAGACACGATCAGACTGCTCGCCGCATTCGATCACCGCGATATCTTCATCGATCCGGATCCCGATCCGAAGAAAAGCTTTGCCGAGCGCAAGCGGATGTTCGCGCTGCCGCGATCGAGCTGGCAGGACTATGACAAGAGCCTGATTTCGCAAGGCGGAGGCGTTTTTCCGCGCGCATCGAAGCAGATCAAGCTGAGCGCGGAAGCGCGCAAGCTGTTCGGAGTGGCCGAATCCGTGACGCCACAGGAGTTGATGAAAGCCATCCTCAAGGCGCCGGCCGATCTTCTGTTCTTCGGCGGTATCGGCACGTATATCCGCGCGTCGAACGAGAGCGATGAAGCCGCCGGCGATCGCGCCAACGACGCCATTCGCGTTACCGGCGGCGAGATCCAGTGCAAGGTGATCGGCGAGGGCGCCAATCTCGGTATGACCCAGCGCGGGCGTATCGAGGCGGCCCAGCGCGGCGTGCGGCTCAATACCGATGCGATCGACAATTCCGCGGGCGTCAACACGTCCGACGTCGAGGTCAACATCAAGATTGCGCTGAGCGGCCCCGTGCGCGCCGGCAAGCTCACGATGGAGGCGCGCAACGCACTGCTTGCCCAGATGACCGACGAGGTGGCGCAACTCGTCCTGCGTAATAACTATCAGCAGACGCTCGCTATTTCCCTCGCGCAGCGTCGCGGCCTTGAAGACCTCGGTTTTCAGCAGCGCCTGATGCAGACGCTCGAAGTGCGCGGCGAGCTCGATCGTGCCGTGGAATTTCTGCCCGACGAAGTGGTCATCGCCGAAAGGCGCAAACGCAATCTGGGCCTGACGCGGCCGGAACTGGCGGTTCTGCTCGCTTATGCAAAGCTTTCTCTCTACAGCGAGCTGCTCGACAGTCCGGTGCCTGACGATCCCTACCTCGGCCGCGAGCTCGATCGCTATTTCCCGAAGGAGATGTCGAAACGCTACCCGGATGCCCTGCACGCACACCGGCTGCGCCGCGAAATCATCGCAACTCAACTGACGAATTCGATGATCAACCGCGGCGGCTCTACTTTGATCGTGCGCATTGCCGATCAGACCGGGGCGTCTTCTCCGACGGTTGCCGCCGCCTTTGCCGCGGTCCGCAACAGCTACGATCTGATCGAGCTCAACAGCCAGATCGATGCCCTCGACAACAAGATATCGGGAAAGGTGCAGCTCAATCTTTATGGAGCCGTGCAGGATCTTCTGCTCGACCGGGTGGTCTGGTTTCTGCGCAACGTGGATCTCACGCAGGGTCTCGAGAAGATCATCGGACACTACCGCGAAGGCATCGCGCAGGTCGCGACCGCGCTCGACAGTGCTTTGTCGAAGTCGGCGACGAATGCGCGTGACGCGCGCGTGGCGGAGCTCGTCAACGCCGGCGTACCCGATGCGCTGGCGCGCCGCATCGGCAGTCTTGCCGTACTCAAGGCCGCGCCCGATATCGCGCTGGTGGCGGATCGCGCCGGCAAACCGGTAACCGAAGTGGCCGCGACTTATTTTGCGACCGAGGCTTTCTTCCAGCTCGATCGCGTCACCAACGCGGTGCCGAATATCGTCGTGTCCGACTATTTCGATCGGCTGGCGCTTGATCGCGCTCTCGATTCAATTGGCGATGCCGAACGCCGGCTCACGGCCGCCATGGTCGGCAACGGCCATGCCGGGCCCGGCGCGGTGGAGGAATGGGTTCGTCCGCGCCAGGCCGAAGTCGAGCGCATCCGCTCGGCGATCCACGAAATCGCGGGTTCGGGCCTCACGCTGTCCAAGCTGTCGGTCGCGGCGAGCTTGCTGGGCGATCTGGCGAAAGACTGATCCGGCGGCGCCAGGTGCGCTAGTGCCTGAAATGGCGCGTGCCGGTGAATACCATCGCGATATTGTGCGCGTCGGCAGCGGCGATGACTTCATCATCGCGCATTGAACCGCCCGGCTGGATGACCGCCGTCGCGCCGGCTTCGATCGCCACCAAAAGTCCGTCGGCAAACGGGAAGAAGGCGTCGGACGCGACCACCGAACCTTTGGTCAGCGGCGCGGGAAGCTTGAGTTCCTTTGCCGCGTCCTCAGCCTTTCTCGCAGCGATGCGCGCGGCGTCGACCCGGCTCATTTGTCCCGCGCCTATGCCGACCGTTGCACGGCCTTTCGCATAGACGATCGTGTTCGATTTGACATGTTTCGCGACGCGGAACGCAAAGCGCAGGTCAGCAAGCTCGGCTTCGCTCGGCTTGCGCTTGGTTACGGTTTTGAGCTGCATCTCGTCGACCACCGCGTTGTCGCGTGACTGCACCAGCAATCCGCCAGCGACGGATTTCACGGTCAGACCTTTGGCGCGTGCATCGGGTAAACCACCGGCGATGAGCAGCCGCAGATTTTTCTTCGCCGCGACGATCTTGATCGCTTCGTCGGTGGCCTCCGGCGCGATGATCACCTCGGTGAAAATCTCGGTGATGGCTTTTGCCGCCTCGGCGTCGAGCTTGCGGTTGAGCGCGACAATTCCGCCGAAGGCAGACGTCGTGTCACAAGCGAGCGCTTTGCGATAAGCCTCGAGCAGAGTGCTCGCTTCCGCAACACCGCACGGGTTGGCGTGTTTGACGATAACGCATGCTGCCGTGCGCTTCGGATCGAATTCCGCGACGCATTCGTAGGCGGCGTCGGTGTCGTTGATGTTGTTGTAGGAGAGTTGTTTGCCCTGCAGCTGTCGCGCGGTCGTCACGCCAAAGCGTTCTCCGGGCGAGCGATAGAACGCCGCGCTCTGATGCGGGTTCTCGCCATAGCGCAGCGCCTCGATGAGTTTTCCGCCGAAGGCGCGATAGTCCGGGGCATCCTCATGCAGGGTGTCCGCGAACCAGTTCGAAATCGCGGCATCGTAAGCTGCGGTCCGCGCATAGGCCTTCGCCGCCAGTTTTTTCCTCAGCTCCAGGGAAACCATGCCGCTGTGGCCCGCCATCTCACCGAGGACTTTTTCGTAGTCGGACGGGTCGACAACCACGGCCACGTCCATGTGGTTTTTGGCGGCGGCGCGGATCATTGCCGGGCCGCCGATGTCGATGTTCTCGATGCAGTCGTCGTACGAAGCGCCTTTGGCGACCGTGGCTTCGAACGGATAGAGGTTCACCACCAAGAGATCGATCGGCTTTATGTGGTGCTCTCGCATCGCGGCGAGGTGCTCTTTGTTCCCGCGGATCGCGAGCAGTCCGCCGTGCACCTTCGGATGCAGCGTCTTGACGCGCCCGTCCATCATTTCGGGTGAGCCGGTGAGTTCGGCGACATCGATCACCGAGAGCCCGGCTTCGCTGAGCGCCTTTGCCGTGCCGCCGGTCGAAACCAGCTCAACATCGAAGAGAGCGAGCTGTCGGGCGAACGGGATCAGTCCGGCCTTGTCGGAGACCGACAGCAGGGCTCTCGTGATACGACGCGGATGGCTGCTCATTACGCACGAGCTAGCACATCAGGCGGGCGAAAGTGTATTCGCGACCGCGAACCCTCACCGGGCATCCACAGCCATCGTCTAAAGTGGCAATTCCGGCTCCTGCGCCCGGTCGGGGCGGGCCCCCGGCGCAGCCGGCGGCGTGTGGCGGAAGCTCCAGCGCACAGCCGACGTTTGGCCCACGCGTCCGTAGATCACGATTTGCACGGTTCGCCGCGGGCCGTCGTTGCCGGCCAGAAACACACTTTCCTCAAGCTCGACTGCGTCGGCCAGGGTCGCGAAGGTCCAGAGGTCGCGGTCGTGCAGCAGAAGTATCACGCCTCGCCCATCGGCCAGCCGGCTTGCCTTGATCGCGGGGTGCAAATGGAAGCGGATCGCGAATTCGTCAGGGGCATTCGCGGGAAGGGGCTGGCCGCCGGGCGCGGTAAAAGTGTCCTCGCCGTCGAGCGCGCTGCCGTCGGGTGTAAGCCTGATGGCGCGCGTGTGAACGACACCGCAGTCGCTGACGTATCCGTCATGCGATGCGCGCAACATCGGTGTGCCGGGTTCTCTCTCGATACGAACATCGCGAGGACCGGAAATGATGGGCGTGCCCCCAAATAATTGTCGAATTGAAAGCAATTCCAGGAAACGGCACGACGATCGATCGTTGAGTGTAACCGTTGAATGAGCCGGCGTTGCCCGTGCGACCTGCCGCCAGTTCTCTTTGTTCACGGCCGGCAAGCCGCAATTGACGACCAGCCGGTGCTGTTTCCACGACAGCTCGAATGACAGACAGCCGGCGTGCGCTTCCTGGCTCATTTCCATCGGCGGCGGTGGTCCGGTGTCCATCAGTAGCGCCGTCTGCCCGGCGTCGATGCGCTGGTAGCCGGAGTGCGGCGCATTCGACACGGGTGTTCCGCGCGCATCGTCATAGGCGAGCACCGTGGCAAGAAGGTCGACCGGCGTCGGTCCCATTCCGTTGAACTGCGCGAAGTTCCCGTCGCCGTGCCGGAAAAAGCGCAACATCGGCATGATGCGATCGATCGCGTTGTTCAGCGCCTGCGGAGGCTGCAGTTGCCGCGCGGAGAACAGTTGCCGCAGCGGCAACAGATCGGCGAGCAATTCGCTCAGCGCGCCCGGATTGCGGCTCGCATGTCCGCCGTCGGGCAAGACCTGCTTGCGCAGTTCCTCGATGAGACGACGCACATTGCCGCGCAGATAGCCGGACTGTCCCTGCATGCAGAGCGTTGCGTAGTTGAGTGCAATGATCGCCTGCAGGCGCGGCAATCCTTCGCGCGAATCGTTGATGTTGTGGCGCAGGTAACGCACCTGACGCGACAGGCTCCGGATGAATCGCCGATAAAATCGCGCGTCGGCATCTTGCAGCACAAAAGGCGCCTGGCTGAGCCAGCAGATTATCCGGCGCGACAAGATGTCGATGCGCCAGCCGGTCGAATGCCCGCCGCCCTGCACATTGATCCATTCGTCGATCAACGAGCGAGCGTTGGATCGTGTGATGGCTGAGTCCGCGGCGCGAAGGTGTCGCAGCCAGACAAAGCTGAGCAAGGTGACCGCCCACTCATCCGAAGGCGGCGTCATCTGAAAGGGGGATCTGCGGTCGCTGATCACCACCTTGCCGGCAAAGGCGAAGCGACCGGCGTAGATTTCGCTGGCGCGGGTTGCGTCAGCGGTGCGCAAGTCCTGTGGCGCGATCAGCAGACGGTCGGTTTTGGTGGAGGCGAACCGCCAACGAAATAGGGGATGTGCGTTGAGTCCGCCAACAACGCTATGAAACGCACGGCGCCCGATGAGCACGGAGAGCCTGGCCCGCTCCGCGACCGAAACCCGCATCGTCAAGCGTTTGTCTCCTGTCGCACGAACGAATCCGTACGCACGAACCACACGATAGCGAAGGGCCTGTAAAGGGCCAATACGCATCAGAACCGCCGATCAAACCCCGCGTCGGGTTAGCCGTGCGGCATAGAAGCCGTCGAGTCCAGCCCAGCGCGGGTCGGGATCGGGCAATTGTTGCGGCAGCGTGCGCAGGTCGCCGTCGGTGGTAATGAATTCAGCGTGGCCGAACACCTCCTGTGCCGAAATGGGACTTCGCATCACGCGGGGGTCGCGCGCGAGCACCGCTTCGATCTGGTTTTGACCCTCCTCCGGCTCCAGTGAGCAGACGCAATATACGAATGTCCCTCCCGGTTTTGTCAGCTCGACCGCACGATCGATCAACCGTTCCTGCAGGGATGTGAGTACCGGAAGGTCCGCTTCATTCTTGAGCCATGGGATGTCGGGATGCCGGCGGATAGTACCGGTGGCCGAACACGGCGCGTCGAGCAACACGCCGTCGAAGGGGCCAGCTTGCCAATCGAGTGCGTCGGCCGCGACGGTTTCGGCGGCGAGGGAGAGACGCGCAAGATTCTCCCGCATGCGGTTGAGTCGCGCGGGCGACCGGTCGACAGCGCAGACCTTTGCGCCGGCCTGTGCCAGTTGCGCGGTCTTGCCGCCGGGCGCCGCGCACAGTTCGGCGATGCTTTTCCCCTGGACGTCGCCAAGCAGTCGGACAGGCAGCGCTGCGGCCGCATCCTGCACCCACCACACGCCTTCGGAAAATCCCGGCAGGAGTGAGATCGCACCATGGGCTAATGTGCGAACTGTGCCGGTCGGCAATACGCGGCCGCGCAATCGCTCGGCCCAGGATTCGGCGTCTTGCTTTACCGTGAGATCGAGCGCGGGCTCGTGTCCGTTGGCGGTGGCGATCGCCCGCGCGGTATCCGGACCGTAGATTTTCTTCCAACGTTTGAGCAACCAATCCGGCGTATCGCGTGTACTGCCGTCGACAGCCTTTGTCGCGGCGCTTTGCGTCACCCGTCGCAGCACGGCGTTGACAAGGCCCGCGTAACGCGCTGCCCGTCGGTCGGCTTGCGCGAGCCGGACCGACAGATCGACCGCCGCGTGATCAGGAACCTCAAGCCAGAGAATCTGCGCCGCACCGAGCAACAAGATGGTTTCGACCCGGGGAGCGTCGGAAGGAAAGCCCTTGTCGAGAAATCCGCCGAGCAGATGCCGCAAAGTGCCGAGCCGCCGCAGCACGGTTGCGGTGAGCCGGCGCATCAGGGCGCGGTCGCGTTCGGCAAGTCCGGCGAGTCCCGGATGTGCGTTCTTGCCCGAGAGAAGTTCGTCGAGTGCAGTTCGCCGCCGCAGAACGCCGTCGAGGATGTCGGCGGCAATTCGTCGAGCGGCGAGGCCGGGGACTTCCGGCTGCGGGGAAGTGCGCGGACGCGCCATACCCGGATAGTTGCAGAAAAATTGTGTCCGCGCCGCGAACGGTTCCGAAAATATCGCTTTAACTCACAGGTTCAGGTCGTTTCGCGCGTCCTTATTCCGCTTTGCGCCGCTTTCGGCGACCTCAAGCCCCCGCTTTTGCCGTCTTTTTGTTCTGCCGGTTGCTGACGAGGTCATCCACCACGGCCGGATCGGCCAAGGTCGAGGTATCGCCGAGGTTGCCATACTCATCTTCGGCGATCTTGCGCAGGATCCTTCGCATGATCTTGCCGGAGCGGGTTTTCGGCAGGCCCGGCGCGAACTGGATCAGATCAGGCGAGGCGATCGGTCCGATCTCCTTGCGCACCCAGCCCACCAATTCCTTGCGAAGGTCTTCGGTCGGCTTTTCGCCGACCATCAAGGTGACATAGGCATAGATGCCCTGACCTTTGATGTCGTGCGGATAGCCGACGACGGCAGCTTCCGAAACTTTCGGATGCGCAACGAGCGCGCTCTCGACTTCGGCGGTGCCGAGCCGATGTCCGGCGACGTTGATGACATCGTCGACGCGGCCGGTGATCCAGTAGTAGCCGTCCTCGTCGCGACGGCAGCCGTCACCCGTGAAATATTTGCCGGGGTAGGTCTTGAAATACGTGTCGATGAAGCGCTGGTGGTCGCCGTAGACCGTGCGCATCTGTCCGGGCCATGAGTCGACGATGCAAAGATTGCCGCTCGTTGCGCCGCTCTGAACCTTGCCTTCGGCGTCGACGATTTCCGGCTGCACACCGAAGAACGGGCGCGTTGCGGACCCCGGCTTCAATTTGGTGGCACCGGGCAGCGGCGTGATGAGGATGCCGCCGGTTTCGGTCTGCCACCAGGTGTCGACAACCGGACAGCGATCGTCGCCGACCACATGGTAGTACCACTCCCAGGCTTCGGGATTGATCGGTTCACCGACGGTTCCGAGCAGGCGCAGCGACTTGCGCGACGTTTTTTTCACCGGATCATTGCCACCCTGCATCAGGGCGCGGATGGCGGTCGGCGCCGTGTAGATAATGTTGACCTTGTGTTTGTCGCAAACCTCCCAGAACCGGGAGTTGGTCGGATAATTCGGCACGCCTTCGAACATCATCGAAATAGCGCCGTTGGATAACGGGCCATAGAGGATATAGCTGTGGCCGGTAACCCAACCGACGTCCGCGGTGCACCAATAGATGTCGCCGTCGTGATAGTCGAACACATATTGATGCGTCATCGACACATAGACGAGATATCCACCCGAGGTGTGCAGCACGCCTTTGGGTTTGCCCGTTGATCCCGACGTGTAGAGGATGAAAAGCGGATCTTCCGCATTCATTTCCTCGCAAGGACAGTCGGCGCCCACGGTCTTTGCAATCTCGTCGTAATAAATGTCGCGACCAGACTTCATGGTCACTGGCGCATTGGTCCGCTTGACAACGATCACGGAGCTCACGCCGGCGACTTTGTCGCAGGCTGCGTCGACGTTCGCCTTCAGGGGAACCTTGCGACCACCGCGGACGCCCTCATCGGCGGTGACAACCACACTCGATCTGCAGTCTTCGATGCGTCCGGCAAGGGAGTCGGGCGAGAAGCCACCGAACACGACCGAGTGGACGGCGCCGATGCGGGCGCAGGCAAGCATGGAAATAGCCGCCTCGGGAATCATCGGCAGGTAGATGGTGACGCGATCGCCTTTCTTGACGCCGCGCGATTTCAGAACATTGGCAAAGCGGCACACCTCGGCATGCAGCTGCTTGTAGGTGAGTTTTTTGTCGTCCTTCGGATCGTCGCCCTCCCATAGGATGGCCGTCTGGTCGCCGCGCTTGGCAAGATGGCGGTCAACGCAGTTATGGCAGACGTTCAACGTGCCATCCTCGAACCATTTGATCGACACGTTGCTGGGATCGTAGGAGGTGTTCTTGATCTTGCTGAACGGCTTGATCCAGTCGATGCGCTTGGCTTGCTCGCCCCAGAAACCGTTCGGATCCTTGACCGAGCGCGCATACATTTCCTTGTATTTGGCCTCGTCCACGTAGGCGCGTTTCCGCCAATCGGCCGGAACGTCATAAATCTTTTCCGACATCGAACTTCCTCCCGGCCCAGCCATTACGCGGAGGGCGCTTATTTGTTTCCGCTTTCTGGACGCATTATGCGACGGTGATCGCGCGACCGACAAGGCGCGGATTGACCCTACTTTCGCGGTATACCGTGGCCCTTACGGGCCCCACCAGCCGACAATGGCGCCGATAATTATAAATGCGCCGAGCCAAGCCACGCTGTCGATGACCGTGAGCATCACGCGACGGCCTTGAAAAGCGTTGTTGGTCGCGATCGTGGTCAGCACAAAGCCGAACCAGCAGAAGACGGCCGAGATAATGCCGGCGCGTAGCGTGAACATATTCATATGCAGGAGGATGCCGTAAAGCACCCAGGCGATGATGATTTCACTGATGAATACAATGACAAACGGAGCACCCTTGGCGAAGCCGGACTTGGCTTCCGTTTCGGCTTTGCATTGTTCGAGGGTTTTGCCTTGCGCAGCCATCCAGGGCTTGCTGAGCGCAGTGTAGTAGGCACCGCCGAAAATCCAGGCCGCGACTGCGGCGATCAGGATCGAAAAGAGATTGGCGTGCGAAAAGCCCATTGTCCCCTCCTTATTTCAAGCCACCCATTTTACAGACAAGTTTCCACTCGGCGTCGGTGACCGGCTGCACCGATAGACGCGCGTATTTGACGAGCGCCATATCTTTGAGCTTCGCCTCCGCCTTTATGCTGGCGAGCGTAACGGGTTTCGGCAGTGGCTTGTCGGCGACGGTCGTGACGGCGACCCATGGTTCGCCTTTACCGGCCGAGGGGTCGGCAAATGCTTCACGGATCACCTCACCGATGCCGACAACCTGTTTCTCGTCGCCGGTATGGTAGAAAAAGAACCTGTCGCCTTTCTTCATCTCCTTGAGATGACGGCGCGCCGTGAAATTCCGCACGCCGGTCCAGGCTTCTCCCTTCGCGCCGCGCTTGAGTTGGTCATCCCAGGAATATTCGTCGGGTTCGGTCTTAAGCAACCAATAGGCCATGGCTTTCATTCCGGTTTGAGCGGGCGTGCAAGCAAGGACTCGATCGCGTCATCGACGCTCATCTTTCCAGTCAGGACTGCGGCGACGGCGCCGGCGATCGGCATTTCCACGTTTCTTTCGCGCGCCATCTCCAGCAAAACAGGTGCGGTGAAAACGCCCTCCGCCAACTTACCATGCGCAGCGGTGTCCGGCTTCTCGCCCTTGCCCAACGCGACCCCGCAGGAGAAGTTGCGCGACTGTGGTGTTCCACAGGTAAGAATGAGATCGCCAAGGCCGGACAGGCCCATCATGGTTTCAGTCTTTGCACCGCAGGCTTTTCCGAAGCGAACCAGCTCGGTAAAGCCGCGCGTGGTCAAAGCCGCAAGCGCGCTCGCGCCAAGCGCTTTGCCGGTGACGATACCTGCGGCGATGGCAAGAACATTTTTTGTCGCGCCGCCCAGTTCCACACCGCGTACGTCGGTCGAATGGTAAGGTCGGAATGTCCCGGCGTTCAATGCATGCGCCAGCGCGAGAGCGATTGTTCCGTCGGTAGCGGCGATGGTGACCGCCGTCGGCAAACCGCGTGCGACATCGGCGGCGAAACTCGGCCCTGACAGGATTGCCGGCAGAGAGCGCGGCGCGCACTCGGCAATAATCTCGGTCATGAATTTGTGTGTGCCGCGCTCGATGCCTTTCGCGCAGGCAATCAGCGGCGTGTTTTTTGACAGCGACGGTCCCAGCAAAGTGATCACGGATCGCATGGCCTGCGCCGGCACCACGATAAGAATCGCCTCGCTGCCGGCGGTCTCGCCAAGCTCGCGCGTAACCTTGATGGTTTCGTTCAGCTTCACGCCAGGCAAGAAGCGGCTCTCGCGCTTCTGCGCAAGGCATGCGGCATTGTCCGCTTCGTGCTCCCAAAGGACGACGTCTCGTCCCGCACGTGCGCAGGTAAGTGCGAGCGCCGTTCCCCAGGCGCCTCCACCGAGCACCGCGATGCGTTGAATGGTCATACGTTGCCGCCGTCCAACTATTTGTATGCCGCGGTGCGCCGCAATGCACCTTCGGCGGCGGCGATTTCGTCGAGTGGCCAACGCGCGCGGGGCGCGGTATCGAGGGGATCGGTCAAGCCGAGGGCGAGTCGCTCGCAGCCGGCCCAGGCGATCATCGCACCATTGTCAGTGCAAAGCTCCGGCGGGGGCGCCACCAAAGTTGCGCCGACCTCGAAGGCAAGGCGGTTGAGCACCTTTCGGATCGCCTGATTTGCGGCAACACCTCCGGCAGCAACCAGCGCGGTCGGTGCTCCGAAGCGTGCACGGAACAGCGTCAGGCCGGCCCGCAGCCTGTCGAAGACCACCTCGACAATCGCTTGCTGAAACCCCGCACAAAGGTCGGCGACATCCTGATCGCTGAGCGGAGCTATTTTTTCCGCTTCCAGCCGCAGTGCAGTCTTCAGTCCCGACAGCGAAAAATCGGCATCCTTGCGGCCATGCATCGGCCGCGGCAACCGGAACCGCGCAGCATCGCCACGGGCAGCCTCTTTCTCGACCCGCGGTCCGCCCGGATAACCGAGGCCGAGCAACTTGGCAGTCTTGTCGAAAGCTTCGCCGATCGCGTCATCCTGTGTCGTGCCAAGCCGAACGTAATCGCCCACGCCGCGTACAGCCACGATCTGGGTGTGACCGCCGGAAGCGAGGAACAAACAATATGGGAATGCCGTGCCGTTGGTCAGCCGCGCCGTCAACGCGTGCGCTTCGAGGTGATTGACGGCGATCAAAGGTTTGTTTTTGACGAGCGCGATCGCCTTGGCGGTGGTCAGGCCGACGATGACGCCGCCGATAAGCCCGGGCCCGGCGGCCGCGGCAACGGCATCGATTGCATCAAAGTTGCGTCCGGCCTGCGCCATGGCGTCGGCGATCACGACATCAAGAGCTTCTACGTGGGCGCGCGCCGCAATCTCCGGCACCACCCCGCCGAACGCCGCGTGCTCGCTGACCTGCGACAACACAACGTTGGAAAGGATTCTGCCGCGGCCATCCTCCAAACGTTCAACGACCGCCGCCGCGGTCTCGTCACACGTCGTCTCGATGCCGAGGACGATCATCGAATCCCTCAATTCCTTGCCCATGCCGGGCGAGGTGACGCCAGCTGAAATAATAGCTAGTCCTGACCGCTGGGCCGACCCCCTGGTTCGCCTAGCATCGCGAGGTTATATGGCGCAATCCACAGCCTCCCTGCGCATCGGTACGCGCGGAAGCCCGCTCGCCCTGGTCCAGGCGCGGGCGGTGCGGGCGCGACTGGCCGCCGCGATGGGCATGGAAGAGGATGGGATTGAACTCGTCGTCATCCGGACGACCGGCGACATCATTCAGGATCGATCATTGGCGGAAGAGGGCGGCAAGGGCCTATTCACCAAAGAGATCGAGGAGGCGTTGCTGGCCGGCCACATCGACCTTGCGGTGCACTCGGCCAAAGACATGCCGACGCTGCTGCCCGGCGGGCTGATATTGGCGGCGTGTCTCGAACGTGAAGATCCGCGCGATGTGTTCATTAGCCGCAAGGCACGTTCGCTCGCCGAACTGCCGCAAGGCGCGAGCCTTGGCACCACATCGCCGCGCCGGCAGGCGATCGCCAAGCGTACGCGGCCGGATCTGCGTGTGCTGCCGCTGCGAGGCAATGTCGACACGAGGTTGCGCAAGCTCGATGCGGGAGATGTCGATGCCACACTTCTTGCGCTTGCCGGGCTTAGACGCCTTGGGCTGACCGAACACGCCACCCACGTCATGAGTGCCGACGAATTTCTTCCGGCCGTTGCGCAAGGCGCGATCGGCATTGAGACGCGTGAGGACAACAAACGTGTTCGTGACATCCTCGCGGACGTCGATCACGACGAAACATCGACGGCCGTTGCTTGCGAAAGGTCTTTCCTCGCAGTGCTCGACGGCTCCTGCAGGACTCCGATTGCGGGGCACGCAACGATTGCCGGCGACGCGGTGCAGTTTCGTGGATTGATTGCCCGGCCGGATGGCAGCGCCGCGCACGATATAGCCGGCACCGGGCATCGCAAGGATGCAATTACCATCGGCAGTGAGGCAGGACGCGAACTCAAGCATCGCGCCGGGCCCGGATTTTTTGATTGAACCATGCGCGTTGTCGTGACTCGCCCACAGGCAGATGCCGAACGCACCGCAGCGGCTCTGCGGGCGCGCGGTCACGACGTGCTGGTCGCGCCATTAATGCGTGTGGAACCGATTGCGGTGGATCTCGGTGGAGAATGGAGCGCGCTCGCCATCACCAGCGCGAACGCACCAAACGCTGTTGCCGGCAATCCGGCACATGACACGTTGGTCAAGCTCCCGTTGCTTGCCGTCGGCCGGCGGAGTGCGGAGGCGGCACAGCAGGCGGGCTTCACGGACATCACGTCAGCCGACGGCGATGTGCGCGAACTCGTCCGGCTGATCGAAGCAAGCCGTCGCAAAGGCGAAGGGCCCGTGCTCTATCTCGCTGGCGAAGATCGTGCCGGCGACCTGGTTGCGGAACTGTTGGCACGGGGAATGGCCGTTGAAATGCGTGTGGTATACCGCGCGGTCACGGCGCCGCTGCCGGAGTCACTGATCGCAGCGCTCAAGGCCAGCGCAGTCGATGCCGTCCTGCATTTTTCGCGGCGCAGTGCAGAAAACTACGTGGCGGGAGCAAAGAGCGCCGGTGTTATCGGTCCGGCGCTTGCGGTGCGGCATCTTTGCCTGTCGGCGCAGGTTGCCGAACCACTCGCCGGCGCCAGCCACATTATGATTGCTGCCCGGCCCGACGAAGCCACGCTGATCGAATTGCTGCCGGCAGGGCCCGGCTGATTGCTGGTACATATGCGTTATTTGCGTTATTTCCTGCCGCGGGGTTGAGCCGATTCGAGGAAAACCGCATGGCCGACAAGCCAACGACACCGGACCCCGCAGGAGGCGGTCGCCGCAAGCGAACGGCGCCGACCATCGATCTGAAAGCGACCGAAGTATCGACGACGTCCCAGGCTTCGGGCCTTGAATCAGGTAAAAAGCCCGATCAAACCGCGCACGCAGGTTCTGCCGAAACGCCGCCTGAACCTCCTCGCGAGCCCGATACCGCAGGCGCTGGCAGGTTCCCGGCAAGGCGGAGCGACGCTGTGGCAAATGCTGGCCGCGGGCGGTGCGGGCGCTGCGATCATGACAGGAGTGTTTCTCTCTCTTTGGTTCGGCGGATTTTTGCCAGTTCACAACGGGGACACGGCCCGCGTGGTTTCGACGGCGACCGCAGCATTAAACGATCGGATCGCAAGAATCGAAGCAGCGGCCGCGCGACCGCAGGCATCCGATCCGAGCGTGTCGGAACGGCTGTCTGCCGCCGATAGTGCGATGAAGTCGCTCGGCATCGCGCTGGCAGCGCTCACGAAGCGCCACGATGAAACCGCTGTCGGAGCAGCAGAAGCCCGCGCCCGGGCGGAGGCCGCCGAGAAAGCCGTTACGCAAATGCGCGCCAGCATTCAGGACGTCACGAAGAATGCTTCGCCCGGTCTGTCACCGGCCGAAGTCGACATTGTTCAAAAACGCATCGCTGCGCTTGAGCAAACGGCCAAAGCGCAGCCGGCCGACAGTTCGGCGCGGCTTGCGCTGAGCGCAGCCGCGTTACGCGATGCGGTCTTGAACGGCCTGCCATTTGTTACGGAACTCGAGGAAGTGAAAGCTCTCGGAGCCGATGAAAAAGTTCTGGCGCCGCTGACGCCCTTTGCAAAAAACGGCGCGCCGACAAATGCGGCACTGGCGCAAGAACTCCGGGCGCTGATTCCGGCGCTGATGAAATCTTCCGCAGCACAGGCTCCGACCGGTTTTCTGGAGCGGCTGGAAGCAAACGCCGGCAAGCTTGTGCGCATCCGTCCCGTCGATGCGCCGGCAGGCGACGATGCATCCGCCGTGATGGCACGCGTCGAGATTGAAGCGGCGCACGCCGCGATCGATGACGCCATTGTCGACCTCGGCAAGCTCAATGCTGCGGCGCGCGCGCCGGCGCAGGAGTGGATCACAAAGGCTCAGGCCCGGCAGGCCGCGTTCGCCGCTGCGCGTCAGATCGCGAGCGAAGCGACCCACGCACTTGGCAAGCGGTGAGGCCGGGATGATCCGTATCGTTCTTTTCCTGGCGTCGCTCGCGGTCATCGCCGCCGGCGTTGGCTGGATCGCCGATCGCCCGGGAGAGGTTTCCATTACCTGGATGGGTCATCGCGTTGAAACCTCACTCATGGTGGCTTTCTTTGCCGTCGTTGCGCTGTTGGTTGTGCTGATGCTGGCCTGGTGGATCATCAGCGGAATTTTGCATTCGCCTGGATATGCATCTCTCTTTTTCAAGCATCGTCGCGTAGCCAAAGGTTATCTCGCGGTCACACGTGGCTTGATCGCGATTGGCGCCGGCGATTTGAGGGTCGCGCGAAAATCGGCCGAAGAGGCCGCGCGCCTGTCTCCGCGCGACCCGTTGGCATTGCTGCTGAGCGCGCAATCGGCGCAATTGTCCGGCGACCGAAGTGGCGCGGAACGCGCCTTCCGCGCGATGACCACGCGCGACGACACCCGCGCCTTGGGACTTCGAGGACTTTATATCGAAGCGCAACGACGCAATGATCTGGAGGCAGCGCGTCGTGCAGCCGAAGAAGCAGCCAAGCTGCGGCCGCCGGTTGCCTGGGCGGGCCAGGCCGTCCTCGAGTATCGCTGCGCGGCCTCCGACTGGGCCGGCGCACTCGATGCGCTCGATCATATGAAAGGTGCGCTCGCGAAGCCCGACTACCGGCGCAAGCGCGCGGTCTTGCTCGCTGCCCGTGCGCAGGCGCTTGAGGACACTGATCGCGACTCGGCAAGCGCATTGGTGCTCGAGTTGGTCAAGCTCGCACCGGATCTGGTTCCAGCGGCGGCGCTGGCAGGTCGGCAACTCGCGGAGGCCGGCGACACGCGCAAGGCGCGAAAAATTCTGGAAGCCGCGTGGGCGATCAATCCGCACCCCGATCTCGCGGAGAGTTATGCCGATCTGCGGCTCGGCGACAGCGCGCGTGAGCGGCTTGCCCGGATGCAAAAGCTTGCCGGCAAAATTCCCGGCCAACTCGAAGGCGCATTGGCGGTCGCCCGTGCCGCGCTTGGCGCGCGCGAGTTTGCGACGGCTCGCGCCGCGCTCGCGCCACATCTATCGGCGCCAACCCGTCGCGTTGCGACGCTGATGGCGGAAATCGAGGAAACCGAACATGGCGACGAGGGGCGCGTGCGTGAATGGATGATGCGCGCCATGCGTGCGTCCGGCGATCCGGTCTGGACTGCGGATGGCGTCGTATCCGACCGCTGGTTGCCTGTGTCGCCGAATGGACGGCTCGACGGCTTCGAATGGAAAGTTCCGCTCGCGGAAATCGGCTTCACACGTCCGGCTATCGAGGTTTCGCCGCCGGCTACCGAATCAATCCCGATTACCCCGCCGGAGTTGAAGGCCGAGCCACCGGAGCCACCGGCCGAAAGACCGCGCAAAATCGCGAAGCCCAAGCCGTCAGCGAAATCCAAGCCGGTTGAGCCTGTTATCCCACTGGTGCACGCACCCGACGATCCGGGCCCTGATTCAGGCCTCGACCGCGATCCCGTGCCTGAAACTTCGACAGCTCCGGCCAGCGATGCATGGCACCGCCTGCGCCAATTGTTCCGCTAGGCGCAAAAACGACGAATAAGCCCGTATTGCTTGCCAACCGGGGCCTGCGCCGATATCAGTGGCGCGGTTTCAGCCGGCGTAGCTCAGCGGTAGAGCATCCGCTTCGTAAGCGGGTGGTCGGGGGTTCAAATCCCTCCGCCGGCACCAGCTTTGATCGCTCAATCCGGTCGCCACAACCCTGTTGTAAGTCATGCACAGGGTCCGATCGCCGGCTCTCATTCAATTGCTTGATATAGCGCTATAATTTATGATCGCTCCCTGAGGGCTAGGTGGGGGCGTGAGGACCGACTCGACGAATAAGACCTGTCATTCTCCCGCGCCAATAACGTAAGATTGGGCAACACGGTAGAGTCGTACTATGGCCAAACCTGCTGTCATTCTCGTAGGTGCTGATAAAGGCGGCGTCGGCAAGACGACGGTCGCGCGCACCTTGATCGATTATTTCGGCGCCCATCAAACGTCGATTCGTGCCTTCGACACGGAGTGGCCGCGCGGAACGCTCAAGCGATTTCATCCCGAACTGACTGAAGTCGTGGACGTGACGTCAGTCCCCGATCAAATGAAGATCTTCGACACCCTCGGCAGCGCTGACGCGAAGGTGACGGTGATCGACGTGCGCGCCGGTTTGCTTTCCCCAACTTTGCAAGCGCTGACCGACATCGGATTTCTGGAGTTGGCCAAGAAGGGGCAGATTACTTTCGCGGTCTTTCACATCCTCGGACCCTCAATCGCTTCGCTCGAGGAGATCGCCGAGACAGCGCGCGTCATGGGCGATGCCAATTACTTCCTGGTCAAGAACTTCATCAATAACACCACGTTCTTCGACTGGGACCCGGCGACCTACAATTCGTACTTCAAACGGATCAAGGGCGCCGAAGAAATCACAATTCCGAAACTGAACGAGATGGCGTACGAACAGGTGGAGGTGGCCAGCGTGCCGTTCGTCTCGTTTGTCGGCAACAAGGGCGCCAAGAACGAAGCCGCAAACTATTCCTTCGTTCTGCGCGGCTATGTTCGCCACTGGCTTGGCAATGTGTGGGGTGAGTTCGATCGCGTTAAGCTGGTCGACCTTGTGGCGCCGAAGATGGAAAGCAACGTCCGTCAGGCTGCCGGTTAGCCTTTCTCGAATGCGCCGATTGAGCGACGGCGTCCGGTCCGGGGATGTCATTCCGCAGTTCCATCACCATTATCGCATCGCCGCGCCCCCGCGTCGGCAAGACATTGTTGGCACGACTCCTTGCTGATTTTCATCGGCAGGAAGGCCGCGCTGTCGCAACGTTCGATCTCAACGCCGGCGACAAAAACCTCGCACACTTTCTGCCGGAGCAGACCACGATCGCGTCAATTCGCGACATCAATGGCCAGATCGCGCTGTTCGATAGTCTTCTCGCCGACGAAAACATGACGAAGGTCGTCGACCTGGGTCACGAATCCTTCGAATCGTTCTTTGCTGTGACGCATCAGATTGGTTTCGTCGAAGAGGCGCGCAGTCGGTCCATCGCGGTTGCGATCCTTTTCACGATGACGCCCGACAAGACATCAGTCGAAGCCTATCGCAGCCTGCGCGCCCGGTTCTCGCATGCGACACTCGCGCCGGTTCACAATGAAATGCTTGGACCTGCGCAGCACCGGGACAGATATCCACTCGCGAGCGGCAGCCCTGTGGTGCGGATACCGGTCCTTGCGCCGGGCTTGCGCAGATACATTGAGACGCCCCCGTTCTCATTCGCCGACTCGCAATTGGCCGACGCAGTCGGCATACCCATCAGCGCGCATGTCGAGATTCAGCGTTGGTTACGCCGGATTTATCTGGAGTTCCGGGAACTCGATCTGCGCATATTGCTGGCCGACCTGAGCTCCTCGATCCGGTTTGGCTCCTGAGCCATTCGTGGAACCAGGAAAGCGTCTGGCGCGTTTCCTTGGCCGGACTTCCCCGCGCAAAATGCGCCTATGGGAGAGGAGGCACGCTATGTGGATCACGTTGTTCACGATCGTCATCGGCATCGCGGCGTGCTTCGCACTTGCTGCGATGACCCTGGACTCCTACGAGGGAAAAGCTCGCTGATCAGGGCTGGTAAGTAACTCAATCGGCGGCCGTAAGGCCGCCTGATTTTTTTGTCGGGTCCGGGAGCGGTCGGCAGGGAACTTTGCAATAATGGGGCCGTATGCCATCGCCCCTGCTGTTGTCGAGGCGTTTTGCCCCGTTGTTCTGGTGCCAGTTCTTCGCGGCATTCAACGACAATTTTCTCAAGACTTCGCTGGTCTTCGTCATCCTGTTCCAGTCGGGCACGGCCGACGCCGAAGCGCTGATCACGCTCGCCAGCGCGGTTTTCATTGCCCCTTTCTTTTTTCTATCCGCGCTCGGCGGCCAACTGGCGGACCGCTACGACAAGGCGAAGGTTGCGCAACGGCTGAAGTTCGCCGAGATATTCATCGCCGCGTTTGCGGTTCTCGGCTATGCGCGATCTTCGTTGCCGATCCTCTTTGTCGCGTTGTTCGCGTTCGGGATCCTTGCGGCGCTTTTCGGACCGATCAAGTACGGCATTCTGCCGGATCACCTGCGACGTGAACAATTGCCGTCCGGCAACGCGCTGATCGAAGGCGCGACCTTTGTCGCCATTCTTCTCGGCACGATCGCCGCAGGCCTCGCGTCGCGCGGCGGTGAGACCGCGATCTTTGCGGCTCTTGTCATAAGTTTCGCGCTCGCATGCTGGATGTCAGCTTTGCTGATTCCTCCGACGGGCGAAGGCGCGCCGGACCTGAAAATCGAGGCCAACATCGCCGTTTCCACCCTCGCCACGATGCGGCATTTGCATTCCAACTCGCGACTGTGGTGGGGCGCGTTGGTTGTCAGTTGGTTCTGGCTCGTCGGCATCGTGGTGCTGTCGTTGCTGCCCCCATTGATCAAGACACTGATCGGCGGAAACGAGGAGACCATCACCGCCTATCTCGCCTTGTTCTCGATCGCTGTGGGCGTTGGCTCCGGTCTGGCGGCGGCAATCGCGCGCGGACAAATCGTTCTCAGGACAACGCTTGTGGGTGCCGTTCTGTTAGGCGCGTTTGCGCTTGACCTCGGGTTTGCCACTCTTGGGATAACTCCGGCTAACTCACCGCAAGGTCCCGGTGTTGTACTTGCATCGACGCTCGGGCTCCGTGCTGCGATCGACTTATGCGGCCTGGCAATCGCCGGTGGCCTGTTCATCGTGCCGGCCTTTGCCGCAGTGCAGGCGTGGAGTGGCGCGGATCGCCGCGCGCGAACAATCGCCGCCGTCAATATCCTCAACGCGGCGTTCATGACCGGGGCGACGATTCTGGTGGCGGTGATGCAGAAATTCGGCGCGACTGTGCCAGCGCTGTTCCTGTTGATCGGCGCGGCAACGCTCGGAGTGGCTTTCGCAATCTGGCGAACGATGCCGGAAGCCTGAATTTTACTTTCGCATCTTCAGCACGCGGTCGACCATCTCGCCGGCAACGCCGAGATAGTTGGCCGGATCGACCAGGCGTTCCAGTTTCTTGCGATCGGCGTGTTTGCTGATCTCCTTGTTTTCGGCAAGCAGATCGATCAGCGGGCGGCCAGTTTTCACGACGTCGCGGCAAATGTCGTAGACCAGGTCGTGCGCTTTGTTGCGACCGAGGTCGGCACCGAGCCCCATCATCACCGCTTCCGACATGATCAGGCCTTTGGTGATATCGAGGTTCTCGCGCATTTTCTTCTCATTGACCTGCAGGCCCTCGGCGAGGAACCGCGTCTGCGAAAGAGCGCCGGCGGATAACATGAAAATTTCCGGCAGCGCGATCCATTCGATTTCCCACGGGCCAGTGGACCGTTCGTGATCTTCCACCTGTGCGTCCAGCAGTGCGGCAACCAGCTGACGCACCATTGCGGTCTGTGCGGTGATGTAGACGGACGAAATCGGATTGCGTTTCTGCGGCATGGTCGAGGACGACCCACGCCCCGCGTGGAATGGTTCGTAGACTTCCTCGACTTCCGTCTGCATCAGCAGTTTGACGTCGAAAGCTATCTTGCCGCAGCTTCCGGTGACGAGGCCGAGAAAGCAGCCGACCTCCGCGATGCGATCCCGCACCGTGTGCCATGAAATTTCAGGCTGCCCCAGCTTGAGCTCCTTCATGAGCTCTTCCTGAACCTTCAGGCCGTCCTTGCCGAGCGAGGAGAGGGTGCCGGCGGCACCGCCGAATTCGCCAACCAGGACGCGCGGTTTCAACTCCTTGAGACGCTGCTTATGGCGCTCGAAGGCGGCGAGCATTGTCGCCATTTTGTATCCGAACGTGATCGGCACGGCCTGCTGGAGGTTGCTGCGACCGGCCATGGGTGTGTCGCGGTACTTTTTCGCGAGAGTCGCCAGGCCATCGCAAATGCCATCGATGTCCTTCTCGACGAGGGCCAGCGCCTCGCGGATTTGCATGATGGTCGCCGTGTCCGTGATGTCCTGAGTGGTGGCGCCCCAGTGCGACCATTCTCCGAGCCCGTCCTTGCACAGCTTCACGAGTTGCTGAACGACAGGCAGCACCGGATAGCCGATTCTCTCGGTCGCTTCCTTGAGTTTCGCCATGTCGATCTTGTCGGCCGAACAATGGCGAACGATTTCGGTGGCCGCCTCCTTCGGGATGATGCCGAGTTTGGCCTGCGCGCGTGCGAGTGCCGCCTCGAAGTCGAGATATTTCTGTACGCGGTTCTCGTCCGAGAACACGTTCCGCATCGCTTCAGTCGTGAATATGTCGCGGAAGACCGCGGAATCGAGGATGGTGGCGGGCATTCGGGTTCTCCTGTCGGGCGCACGTTAGCGTTTCCCGCGCGGCGATCAACACGCGAGGCGACGGTGTGAAGCGGTTGCGTCAGGGCGCTTTTCGGTCCCAAATGGCGTGAATTTATTTGCCGATGGGAGGCCCGCGATGACCGTGATGACCAAGCCGCAACAGAGCGTCCGGCTCGAGCCCGTACACCCAAAACCCGAGGAGGCCCACACCATGCCGTATGCCCCGGCGGTGCGGATCGTCGGCGCCTGCGATCTCATGTTCCTGTCTGGCGCCACGCCTTCGCCGCTCTATCACAAGCACCCCCACGTCGATGCCGAGCACGTGCACCCGCACTCGATCGAGGAGCAGACCACGCGTGCCATGGAAGCGATCAAGTCGATTCTCGACGAGGTCGGCGCCGGCTGGCGCGACGTGGTGAAGGTGACGAAGTATTTGACGGATTTCCGCGACGCCGATGCCATGCATGCAACCATGGGCAAATATTTCGGCGACTGGCGTCCGGCGAGCACAACGGTGTGCATCAATCAGCTGTCGTCGCCGGGGGCACGTATCGAACTCGATATGATCGTGGCACTCCCGAAGAAGGCGTCGTGAGCAGATTGCTGTCATGGCCGGGCTTGACCCGACCATCCCGATCAGGAAGGCAGTGCTGTGCCCATCTAAACGGGATCAGCGGGACAAGCCCGGTGATGACAGGGCAGGGGACGCCGTGATCGCTTTACCCTCCAATCTGGCGCGCATTGTTGAGGCCGAGTATCCGCGCTTCTCAGAGGCAGAGATGACGGGACGGCGCGCAGCGGTTGAGACGCTGCTGTCGCAAGCCGAATGCGACCATCTGCTTTTTTGCGGCGCCAACCGGTTCGGTTCTGTCGTGCAGTGGCTCACGCAATGGCCCATCACCGCCGAGGCCGTTGGGGTATTCACGCCGCGTGAGCGCGACGCGCTTTTCGTTCAATATGTCAATCATGCGCCGCAGGCGCGGATCCTCGCCGACAAGGCAGACGTCAAATGGGGCGGCGAGTCTTCGATCGCTGCGGCGATCGAAGTGCTCGAGCGGCGTGGCGCGCGACAGGATCGCGTCGCAACGATGGGACCACTCAGCGCCGAGCAGCACGCGGCGCTTTCGGCAAAATTCGGCAAGCCGAAAAGCCTTAACCGCGATTACGTCCGATTGCGTCAGGTGAAGTCGGCCGAGGAGCTTGATTGGCTGCGCATCGGTGCGCATTTCAGCGACCTCGGCATGGCGGCGCTGCGCGATGGATCAAAACCCGGCCTGAACGAACGCGAGCTCGGTAATCTGGTCGAGCGCGCTTACGTGTCGGAAGGCGCGATCAATGTCATTCATTACATCGGCGTCACTGCGATGGATGCGCCCGACCTGGGAGTACCCCGTCAGTTTCCGCGCCGGCGGCGCGTGCAACCGGGAGACGTTGTCGTGGCCGAGATCAGCGCAGCTTTCTGGGATCATCCCGGACAGGTTCTCCGCAGCTTTTCGCTCGGCGAGCCGAACAAGCTCTATCGCGACCTGCACGCTGCGGCAGACGCGGCGTTCGGTTCAATTGCTGCGGTGCTCAAGGCCGGCGCTACGCCGGCGCAGGTGATCGAGGCGTCGGGCGTGATCGAGGACGCAGGCTTCACTATCATCGATGATCTGCTGCACGGCTACGGCGGTGGGTATCTTCCACCGATCCTCGGCTGCAAGAGCCGACCGGCCGGTCCGGTGCCGCATGATCCGTTTCGCGCGGGACAGACCGTCGTGATTCAGCCGAATGTCGTTACGCGCGACGGCAAGGCCGGCGTGCAGACCGGCGAATTGGTCGTGATCACCGAAAGCGGCATCGAGCGCATGCACAGCGTGCCGCGCGGGTTTGTCGCAATTTAAAAGGCCTGCTACGCAGGCATGAGCGGGTGGCGCGGCTCTCCCAACCGTTCCTTCATCCAATCCGCGCTTTGCGAGCGCCATCGGTAAGCGCGGTTGGTGGCGATGTGGTTGCCGTCCTCGATCATCATCAGTTCGACCGGTCCTTTTGCCTCACGCGCCAAACGCTCCGCGTCCTTGGCCGGAACGATGCGGTCCAACCTTCCGTTCACGATGAACAATGGGCAAGTGATGTTCTGCGCCACACCCTCAAGCGACAAAGTGTTGGCGTTCTTTCGCGCCTCTTCGGGTGTCTTGCAGTGGCTGCGGACGCGGAAAGCCTGACGCGTCAATTCCGGCAGCCCATCCCAGGCCGCACCCCAATTGAACGGTCCGCCGAGCGCGATGCATGCCTTGATGCGCTTGTCGAAAGCGGCTGCGCGCGGCGCGTAGTAGCCGCCGAGGCTGACGCCCCACATGCCGATTCTGCTCGCGTCGAGGTCGGAGCGCTTTTCCACGAAATCGATCACGGCTTTCACCGGCACCTCGTAGTCGCCGCGAATTGGAAAGTCATACTGCGCTTCGCCCTGGCCGGGACCTTCGAAGATCAGCGTTGCAATGCCGCGTGCAAGAAAGGGCGCCTCGTAGGCGTCTCCTTCTTCCTTTGTGGAGTCGAGGCCGACCGCCATCACCACTACCGGGGGACGTTCGACACCGACCGGCTTGCGCAGGATGCCGGCCAGGGTGCTGCCCTCATAGGGAATCTCGACGCGTTCGCCGGGTGGCCGCAGGTGGGGAAGTGCGGCCTGCCGACATTCGATCTGCTTCTTGTGCGCGGCTTTCATCTGCGCCTGATCGTGCACGAATAAAAACGATGCAAAATGATAGTAGACGCCGGCGCGCTGCAGGCATTCGCCCGCGGTGAGGAAATGTTTTTTCGCCAGCGCCTGACGGCCGAGTTGTTCGTGATGCGCGGCGCGTGCCGACCACGCGCTGCACCAATCATCGTACGAAGAAATAGAACCGGTGACCTCTTCGAAGTCGGTCAGGACCACGCCGTTGGCCACAAAGCGGGGTCCCCAATGCGCGATAGCGGCCTTGAGCAAGGGGTCGGATGACATATGGAATTCCTCGTGATGCTCGGTGAACCCGCTAGGTCGCCTTTTCGTCACGGCGATACCACGGCATGAAGTGCCGCGTCGACCAGTTCACCAGAAGCTCGAAGCCGACGCCGAACGCCGCGAGCAACAGCACGCCAACGAACGCTTCATTATGGTGATAGGAGCGCGAGTTGTAGAGAATGTAGTAGCCGATCCCGCCGACCGACAGAAAGAATTCAGCAACAACAGCCCCGATCAGAGCCCTGCCGGCGGCAAGCCGGAAACCCGCGAGCAGATAGGGCATCGAGGCCGGCAGGACGATGTCTGTCAGCATGCGCAATCGTCCCGATCTGAAAGAACGCGAGACCTCCAGATACTCGCGCGGCACCGAGCGGGCTCCGTCTGCAACATTCATTGTTATGGCGAAAATCGCGGCGAAGATGATGGTCGCAATCCGGGCGCCGCTCGAATAGCCGAACCACAGCGAGAACAGGGGCAACACGACGATCATCGGCATCGCGTTGAAGAAGTTAATGTACACGCGGAATACGCGATCGAATGTGCTGCTACGGCCCATCAACAGTCCGAGGATCGTGCCGATGACAATTGTAATCGCCAATCCTTCCGCTACCGCCACAAGGCTCGAACCCATTGCCTGCAGAAACGCCGGCTCGGTGAGTACTTTCGGAATAGCCAAAATGACGGTGGTCGGCTTCGCCACGTAGGCCGGGGCGAAGGCGCGCACCACGATCTCCCAGGTAAGAAGAATGACAAACCCGGTGATCAGCCGCGGCCACCAAGCGCTGGACAATGCGCTCGACCCGCTCTGCGCTTTCGGAGCGGTTGCAACTGCCGTGCTGAGAGCTTGTTCGGCCACGCTACTGTCTCCAGCGTGCGAAATGCTGCTCGATGACCAAGCCGAGCCGCGTGAGAGCAACACCGAGCAGGCCGATGACCAGGATCGACGCGAATACGCCGCCGGTGTCGAAATTCTGCGAGGCGCTCATGATGAGTTGACCAAGACCGGTTGCGGACAGGAAGAATTCTGCCGCGATCATTCCCACAAGTGCACGACCTATCGCCTGACGAACCCCCGTCATCGTGTACGGCAGGGTGTAGGGCAACATGACCTCGCGCCACAGCGCCCATTCGCTTGAGCGAAATGACTTCGCAACTTCGATCAGTTCGGGCTTGATGCTGCGCGCGCCTTCAACCGTGTTGTAGAGCACCGGAAAAACCGCAAACAGAAAAACGACCAGCAGCTTCGGCGCGAATCCGAAACCCATCATTGAGAGGATAAAGGGGATCAATGCCACCATCGGCGTGGCATAGAGGATCATGATGTAGGGCTCGACGCCCACACGCAGGATACGAACGCGGGCAAGGAGCAGGCCAAGCGGGATCCCGACGAGCAGGGCGAGCCCAAATCCGGCGAGGAAGAGTTTTGCCGAATCGGCCAGCTGAGAAATGAAATTGTCGCTGACCGTCAGCTGCCAAAGACGAACAATTGTCGTCGAGAACGGAACCGCGAAGGCTGGACTCGAGTTGCGCCCGGCGATTTCCCAGAGCGCGATGCCCGCGAAAATGCTGAACCAGAACGGTGCGTGACGGCGGAATGCGTTTAACTGCAAGGTGACTGTCCAATCATCAACTGGTCTTTCCGGGGCGATCCGGGGGTCGCGGCACGGAATCCATGAACAAGTCTGGATTCCGGGCCCGCCCGGCGCGTCCCCGAAACGACAACTCTCACTTCACCATTGCGTTGGCATCTTTCCAGATGCTGGCGTCGACGAACTTGTCGTAGCTCACCGGCTCCTTGTCTGGATTGATCGAACCGATCTTCTTCATGAGGGCAGCGACCGCTTCGATCTTGTCGCGCGGCATGCCATCGTCCTTGGTGGCCCAGAAGTCGATGTCGAGAAACGCCTTGAGCGCTGCCTTGTTCACGTCCTTGTTGTGTCCGGTGATGGCGGCGATTTCAGCGACGGCATCGGCGTTTTTCGGATCCTGCATGAAGCGCGCAGCTTCGATCATGCCAGCAACAGTGCGCACGATGGCGTCACGGTTCTTCGCCAGGTTGTCCTTGCGTGCGACCATGATCAGATAGTGACTGGTCGGGTTGGTGGTTTTCATTGCCAGCAGAATATTGAGCTTCTTGCCCTGGTGTTCGATCTCGGCGAGGTCGTCGAGATGCAGCACGGCGTACTTTAACTGGCCGGCGAGCAGGGCCGGTCCCGGCGTGGAACCCAACGCGATCTGCTTGGTGTCTTCGATCTTCACGCCAGGGCAGCCGGTCAGCATCGAGCGCAACGCCACCGACCGCGCACCGTTGATCGAGTCGACACCGACGTCCTGGCCGACAATATCTTTGCATGTCTTGCCGGTTTCGGTGGTGCCGATGACCCAGTCCGGATTGGGCATGCCGTAGACAGCCACAAGCGGCACGTCGGCATTCGAAACCTGGTTGATCACCGGCGGCGTCGGTGACCAGGCCATGTCGATATCGCCGGCCACGACCGCGCGGGCCGCTGCCGTACCGTTGTCGAACGGACGGATTTCGACATCGACGCCGTGCTTCTTGAAGAAGCCCTGCTTCTCCGCGACGTAAGCGATCATGACGGAGTAGATCGGCGGAATGCCTGGAATGGCCACGACGATCTTCTTGCCTTGGGCCGCTGCCGGAAGAGTGCCGACGAGCGATGCAGCGAGCAGCATGATGCCCGCCACCAATGCGATTGTTCTGTTGATCATTGAATCCTCCCTCTACAGCTTCATTTTCTTATTCAGGCTCAACGTTCGAGATGGAATTCGGCTTCGCGCGCCTCCCGCATCAACGTGCCCCAAACCTGTTCGCGCAATTCGGCGAAGCGCGGTTCGCGCAAGGTGTCTCGCGTGCGCGGCTGCGGCAGGTCGATGGTTATTGTTTCGTGAATGCTCGATGGCCGTCCCTTCAGCACGATAACCCGGTGACCGAGCAGGACTGCCTCCTCGATCGAGTGCGTGACGAAGACCATCGCGGTTGGCCGCTGCTCCCAGATGCGCAACAGCTCGAATTGCAGGATCTCGCGCGTCTGCGCATCAACGGCAGCAAAGGGTTCGTCCATCAGCAGGACGTTGGGTTCGACCGCAAGCGCGCGAGCGAGACCGCAGCGTTGCTGCATGCCGCCGGACATCTGGTAGGGAAATGCATTTTCGAAACCGCTCAGGCCTACCAGCTTGATGAATTCCGGTACCTTGCGTTCGATTTCCGCCCGCGGTGCGCCGGCCATCCGCAATCCATAGGCGACGTTTTCGAATACGGTCTTCCACGGAAACAGGCCGAAATGCTGAAAGACCATCGCCACACCGGCGATCGGCTCTGTGACGCGTTCGTCGCCGACGCGAATTTCACCGGCATCGTGCGGCAATAATCCGTCGATGCAGCGTAGGAGCGTGGTCTTGCCGCAGCCCGAGGGACCGACAATTGCAACGATCTCACGCTCACCGACGTCGAAGTCGATGTTGCGGAAAACCTCGAGCGTACCGTAGCGCTTGCCCAGACCGCGAACACGTATGCGTGGCTCACCTTTGGCAACCTGCGAAGCAGGGGCGGATCGGACGGCGGAAGACGCCATTGCTTGACTGGTCACTCGGCGGCCTGCTTTGCGGGTTTGACGTTAATCTTGGCCCAGTAATCCTCGGCCTCTTTTGAACGCTGCAGCGATTCGAGAGTTTCGAAGCCGGGCGCCATCGAGCCGTCGGTGCCGGCCAGAATCTGATGGTGCTCTATATTCAAGGTGCGCAGCCAGCGCTGCTGGCCCATGGTGATTGCGACAAAATAGCCGATCTCCACGAGCTCGGGTTCGCTGAAATGCCGATGCAGGCGCTCCCACAAGGCATCATTGGCCGGCAAGTCCCACGTAATGGCTTCGGCGTAAGCGAGAGCCGCCTTCTGTCGTTCGTCGTAGCGCGACGAACTCTCGAAGTTGATCAGGTCCGAATAGTCATCTTCTTTCAGTCCCGACTTTGCCGCCTTGATCGATCGCTGATTGCCGCAGAACTCGCACAGCACAGAACGCGAGACGTAGATGCGGCAAAGCTCCTTTATCTTGTGGTCGGCCACGCCGTTCTTGAAGACATCGCGCCAGGTGTTGGCAAACGACCAGAAGGTCGCCGGCACATGGGCGCGAATGGCCTGACTTTCCGGGCGCGGCGTCCCCTCGCGCGCGCAGCGCTCGAATTCGGTGATCATGGCCGGATCCTTAATCGTCGAAGGATCGACATAACTAATGCGAGGTTTCGACATCGACAGAAATCTCCCGGAAGAAATCGTCACGACGCCCGGTGTCGGGTGTGACGACATTCAGTTGATGACAGATGCAGGCATGTTGCCGCAACACCGGCGCGTGAGCAACGGCACGGCTGTATTTCGTAACCGTGTCTTAGTCTTGATGATTTCCCAACCTTTGTTCCCCGTGGGCGATAGCCCCGTATTTGCGGGGCTTTCTGAAAGCGGGCGCGAGCCGTCAGGCTGAATGGATCCTTACCTGCGCAAGTAACATACGCGTCAGTATTGTTAATGCCGTGCAAGGTTACTCTCAAGTTTATCGTTTTCCGGATACGCGCCGTAAACGCTACGGGTTCATGTGCTCTTCAGCATAGGGACAATTGCGACACTGACATTAGTAATTCAATACTGCCTGACTCGTAGTGTTCGCACGAACAGACCGATCGATATTTCGGTCACGTCCAGCGGGGCTTGTCGTGCGCGCCAGTACCATCGTCATGATCGGGTTCGCCGTCGTCTTCGGCCTGATCGCCGTGTTCATCGCTCAGGTCTGGCTCAACAACCAGGCGAACGTGCGCGCGAAGAATCTCGACGCGAACAACAAGCCACAGATTGCCGCGCAGACCGTCGTCGTTGCGAAACAACCGTTGCGCTTCGGCACCGAGCTCAATGCCTCTATGCTCCAGGAAGTGCCGTGGCCGTCTAATGCATTGCCGAGCGGCGCTTTCGCCAAAATTTCAGAAATCGTAGCGGATGGCCGCCGCGTTGTTCTGGCCGCGATCGAAGCGAACGAACCAGTGCTCGCGCTCAAGATCACCGGTGCCGGTCAGCGCGCGACGTTGTCGGCGCTCGTCAAGCCGAACATGAAAGCGGTGACTATTCGCGTGAACGACGTGGAAGGCGTTGGCGGCTTCGTTCTGCCCGGCGATCACGTGGACGTCGTCCTCACGCGCCAGCTCGAAAAGGGAAACGCCACGACTCAGGTCGTGTTGCAGAACACGCGCGTGCTCGCGGTTGACCAGACCGCGGACGACCGTGCTGCCAAAGCGACCGTGGCGAAGTCCGTCACGCTCGAAGTCGACACCGTCGACGCACAGAAATTGTGGCTTGCGGCTTCAGTCGGCAGCCTGTCGCTGCTGCTGCGCAAAGCCGGCGAAACTGCCGAAACCCGTACGCGCAAAGTCACGCTCAACGATCTGGGTACCACCGAGCCCGCCAGCACTGAAAAGGCTCCGACGGTGACCGTGGTCGTGACGCGCGCGGCGGCGAAGCAGGAATACACCGTCCCGACCGAGGGAATGAATGGGGCTTCGGTCGCGGCGGAGCGGAGGCAAGTGGCCTGGTAAGTCCAGGCTTGTGATCATTTTGGGTGGGGGAGCGTGTCGTGAATAAGCATAATGATATCGGCGTCGGCTTCAGCTGGCGTTCTGCGGACAGGGCCACGAAGCGAGGCAACTGGCTGCGCGATCTGATGATCGCGCTGGCCGTTGCCCTCGCCGCATCGATCCTCGGCATGATTGGCGAAGCGCACGCCGCGGAGTCGCGCACGATCCAGATCGCCGGCAACGATCGCACCGTCATGCTGACAGTGCCGATCGGCAAGTCGGAAGATGTGCGCACTGACACCGCATTTGTCGACCTCCTCGTCGGCGATCCGGAAGTTGCGGACGTTAATCCGCTGACCGATCATGCGCTGTCGATCCTGGGAAAGAAGATCGGCACGACCCGCGTATCCGTCTACGCCGAGGGCAAGAAACTGATCGGCATCTTCGACGTCGAAGTGTCGTACGACATCACCCGGCTGACGAATGAGCTGCGCCGTCGCTTCCCCGGTTCGCAAATCAAGGCGTCCACCGTCAACGGCCGCATCATGCTGTCGGGCGAAGTCATTGACGCCGCCACGTTGGACAAGGCGGTGACGATTGCGCGCCAGTTCGGACCGGAAATCATCAACAGCGTCTCGGTGATGTCGCCACAGCAGGTGATGCTGGAAGTGCGCTTCATAGAGATCTCACGCACGGCCGGCCGCGAGCTGGGCGTCCAGTGGAATCTGGTCGGCAACAAAAGCATCCTGAATGTCGGCAACCGCACCAGCGCGAACAACTTGCCCATCAGTCCGACCTCGATCGCAACCGATGCCGCCGCAGGCGTGATCTCCGGCGCCTCGCCGTTCGGCTTCCTGATCGCGCGCCTTGTGGCGGGTGGCGTCAAAACCGACGTGCTGATCAACGCCCTCGAAGAAAAGGGTATCGCTCGCAGCCTCGCCGAGCCGAACCTGGTTGCCCTGTCCGGTGATACCGCGAGCTTTCTCGCCGGCGGCGAATATCCGATCCCGGTTTCTGGCTCGTTCGGGCAGATCAGCGTCGACTACAAGAAATACGGCGTCGGTCTTGCCTTCACCCCGACCGTGCTTGGCCGCGGGCTGATCAACCTGAAAATCGAACCGGAAGTCAGCCAGATCGACACGACCCACACGGTTTCGGTCAGCAACGGCGTCGCCGTGCCGGCGTTGATCGTGCGTCGCGCTTCGACCACCGTCGAATTGCGCGACGGCCAAAGCTTCGTGATCGGCGGCTTGCTGCAGAGCGACAACAAGAATGCGATCGAGCAGCTGCCCTGGCTTGGCAGCATCCCGGTTCTGGGCGCGCTGTTTTCCAGCAAGTCCTATCAGAAGAACGAAACCGACCTCGCCATCATTGTCACGCCGCGCCTCGTGCGTCCGGCGCGGCCAGGGGACGAAATCAAGGTGCCGACGGACGACAGCTTGCCGCCGAACGACGTCGATTTCTTCCTGATGGGCAAGAGCGAGATCACGCGTGAACAGGCGCGCAAGCTGACGCCAGTCACCGCCCGCGTGGCCCTTGCCGGGGACAAGCCGTTCACCGGACACATGATCGACTTGCCGAAGGGGGATTCCAATGCAGCCATTCAGTAACAAACTGCGCACATTCGCCCTCGGCGCGCTGCTCTCAGTGCTCGGCGGCTGCTCGCCCTACGGGGAGTATCTTGACCGCCGCGACACCATTGCGCTCTCCGGAGGCAATGCGGTGGCGACCAATGCCGTGACCCATATGGTCGATCCCTGGCCGCTCGAGAGCGCGAACCGCAACATCGCCTTCAGCGGCCCGAGGATGCAGACCGCGGTCGAGCGATATCGGACCGGCCGGGTCATACAGCCGCGCGGCGTCGGCACATCCAGCGCCTACCAGGACGGACAGGGCGCGATGTCACAGAACAACGGCGCCCCGGTTGGCCCGTCTGTGACCGCGCCGGCCGCCCCGGTGAAATAACAGAAAGTGTGGTTGCATCATGCGTATTGGCCGCCCTTCCGAAACAAATCGAACCCGCGTGGTGGTTCTGACCGCCGACGCCGCGTTCGAAGATTCGGTGCGCGCGACCTTTGGCTCATCGGCTGCGATCGAGCTTTCCTTGGTTTCCGGCCGGCTCGCCGAGCATAGCGATACGCTCGATACAACGGGCGCCACCGTGGTGGTCGTCGATCTCGATGCCAGCCGTGCCGATGAGATGAACGGGCTCGCCGGGCTGATGGCACGCGTCGGCAACTGGCCTCCGGTCGTCGCTATAACGCAGTCTTTCGACGAACACGTCGCACGCACGCTTTTGCAGATGCGGACGGCCGACTTTCTGGTGAAGCCGGTCGAGCCGATCGACCTGGTGCGGGCCTGCGCGCGCGTCTCAAAGAGATCAAGCGCCGGAGCCGGGCCGACCGAGGCGAAGATTTATACTTTTTTGCCTGCAGTCGGCGGTGCCGGTGTCACGACGCTTGCCGTCCAGAGCGCCATGATTCTTCTCAACAGCGGCGGACCGCGAGCAAAGCCGTCGACGTGCCTGGTGGATCTCGATTTTCAGCACGGCGCGGTCGCCGACTATCTCGATCTCGAGCCGCGCCTCAATCTGGCGGAAATCGAACCGCGGCCCGATCGCCTGGACCGGCAACTGCTCGAAGTCATGCTCTCCTACCATGCTTGCGGGCTCGCGGTCGTGGCGGCGCCAAATCGTCCGGCCGAGATGCGCTCGTTCGATCCGGATGTGGTGACACGCCTGCTTGATCTCGTGTCGAGCAACTTCGAATACGTCGTGTTCGACATGCCGCGCACCTGGTTCTCCTGGACCGACAGCGTGCTGCTCGGTTCAAACAAGCTGTTCATCGTCAGCGAAACGACCGTTCCCGGCCTGCGCCACGCCAAGCAACTGGTGGCGGCAATCAAAGAGAGGCTGGGCGAGGGGCCCAATCCGCAGGTGATCGTCAACCGATTCACGCAGCGTGTCTTCGATTCAGGTCTGCGCCGTGGCGACCTCGCGCAGACTTTGGGTGACGCTTTCCTGAGTGCCATTCCCAACGACTATGCGCTGGTCCGCGAAGCGATCGACCGCGGGGTCCCGCTGGATGAAGTCAAACCGGGCAACAAGATCACGGCCGAGCTCAAAAAACTCGTGCTTGACCCGGCGATCGTCAAGACGGCGTCCGAAGGACAGGCCATGCCGCTCATGAAGAAGCTCAAGCTTTCCGTGGGGGGCTAGAATGGTCGGTCGTTTCACCGCTCGCCGCACGCCGACACCCGAGTTGCCCGCGCCCGAAGAAGCGCAGCCATCCGCGCTTGAAGGCGTGTCGTGGACCGTGTCTCCCGATCAGCCTTCGTCGGAGCAGGCAGCCGGCGCGCAACCGGCGGAGAGCCCGCTGCTCAGTAACAGGCTGCTCGACGCCAAAGTGCGGCTGCATCGCCGCCTGATCGAGGAAATCAATCTATCGACGCTGGACAAGGTGCCGGAAGAAGAAATCCGGCGTCACGTTCAGCAACTCGTTTCGCAATACGTTCTTGTCGAGCGGCTCGCGCTGAACACGCAGGAGCTCAACGACTTCGTTTCGGAAATTCTCGATGAAATGACGGGGCTGGGGCCCCTCGAGCCTTTGCTCAAGGATCCCAGCATCAACGATATTCTGATCAACGGCCACGAATGCGTTTACGTCGAACGTCACGGCATCCTCGAGCCGTTGTCGGTGCGCTTCAAGGACGAGCAGCACCTGCTGCGGATCATCAACAAGATCGTCTCCGCGGTCGGTCGGCGGGTCGACGAATTGCATCCGCTGTGCGACGCCCGCCTGCAGGACGGTTCGCGCGTCAACGTGGCGGTGCGGCCAATCGGCGTCGATGGCCCGCTGGTCTCGATTCGTAAGTTCTCCAAGAAGCCGTTCAATCTGACAAAGCTGATCGATGTCGGCGCGCTGCGCCCGCCGATGGCGGAAGTCCTGGCGGCTGCGGTTAAATCACGCGTCACCACCATCATTTCAGGCGGTACCGGCTCGGGGAAGACGACGATGCTCAATGCACTGTCGGCCTTCATTTCCGAGAAGGAGCGTCTGCTCACCATCGAAGACGCCGCGGAACTGCAGTTGCAGCAGCCGCATGTCGGCAGAATGGAAACGCGCCCACCCAGCATCGAGGGCAAAGGCGAAATCCGTCAGCGCGAATTGGTCAAGAACGCGCTGCGTATGCGGCCCGACCGGATCATCCTCGGTGAGTGCCGCGGTGAAGAAGCGTTCGATATGTTGCAGGCGATGAACACGGGCCATGAAGGCTCGATGGCGACGATCCACGCCAATACGCCGCGCGATGCAATCTCGCGTCTCGAACAGATGATCGGCATGGCTGGCCTGCCGATGACCGTCGCATCAATTCGCAGCCAGATCGCAAACGCCATTCAGCTCATCGTTCAACTTCAGCGCCAGTCGGACGGCAGGCGCAAGGTCACCTCGATCGCCGAAGTCACCGGCCTCGAGGGCGACATCATCCAGATGCAGGAAATATTCAAGTACGTGCGGACCGGCACCGCGCCGGACGGGACCGTTCAGGGGCACTTCCAGGCAACGGGCGTTCGCCCGCGCTTCCTGGCGCATCTTGCGAACCAGGGCATCAAGATCCCCGGCAGCTATTTCGATCCCTCTCAGCAGCTCTGAACGGCCATGTTCGATTTCGATTCAAATTACCTGTTGCTACTGCTGATCGGGATATCCGCGGCGATGTTCGCGGAAGGCATTTACCTGCTGGTCTACAACAACGCCTCCTATCGCAAGAACATCAATCGCCGCCTCAAGGTGATGGACGGAAAGACCGATCGCGAAAGCGTTCTGGTGCAGTTGCGGCGCGAGCGTGGCCTGACCAGCAGCGGCGGCTATCGGCTGCCGATCGTCAGCTTCAACAGGCTCCTGTTGCAGTCCGGTCTCACGATCGGTTTCACCCGGCTGATTCTCGTCATCGCGATAGGTGCGATCGCGGTATTCGTAGCCGTACTGACGTTCAGGGGCGATGCATTTCAAGCTTTTCTCGCCGCGTTGTTCTGTGGCCTGGCTTTGCCGCCGCTGGTCCTGAAATTCTTGCGCGGACGCCGGCAGAAGAAATTCAGCTCTCAATTCCCGGACGGCATCGACATCATCGTTCGCTCGTTGCGGGCCGGGCATCCGGTGCCGATCGCGATATCCATGGTCTCGCGGGAAATGGCCGATCCGATCGGCACGGAGTTCGGAATTGTTTCCGACGAGCTCACCTATGGCTCTGACCTGGAAACCGCGATGCGCAATCTGTTTTTTCGCATCGGCACGGATGACTTGCCGCTGTTCGTGACCGCGGTCGCCATTCAGCGCTCGACCGGCGGCAACCTCGGCGAAATCCTCGAAAATCTTTCCTCGGTGATCCGTCAGCGCTTCAAGATGCGCCGCAAGATTCGCGCCTTGGCCGCGGAAGGCCGCGCCTCCGCCTTGATCCTTTCATCGTTGCCGATCGGCATGTTCGCGGTCATCCAGTTTCTGGTACCGAGTTTCTATGCGAGCGTATGGCATGAGGACATGACCAAGATCTGCCTTGCGCTCGCGGGCACCTGGATGGGTGTCGGCAATTTCATCATGTACCGCATGGTCAATTTCAGGATCTGATCGATGGGCACGATCCTGGACGTATTCGGAAACATGCTCGGCGACAGCAACACCATGTTCATGGCGCTGCTGATATTTCTCGCGGCCGGCACGCTGGCTTTCTCGCTAATGGCGGCGGTGCGCGTGCGCGGCGCGGTCAAGAAGCGTACCGCGCGCATTTTGGATGAAGAGGAGCGCGGGGGGCATGCGCGCTCGCTCCACGATTCCAGTGCGAAGGCGCTGAGCAAGCTGATCGATTACACCACCAAGCACTACTCCGAAGAGAACGGAGAGACTATGAGGGTGTTGCGCCGGCGCTTGGTGCAGGCCGGCATCTACGATCCGCGTGGCGTCGCATTCTTCTTCATCGGCCGCACGGCCTTGGCCATCGGACTCGCCGCTGCGATGTTCTTCGTGTTGCCGATTGTGCGACCGACAAGCGGCGGCACGATGTTCTGGTTGATGATCGTGGCGGGCGGCGTCGCCGGCTATGTCGGCCCGAGCATGTATATCGACAGGCGCATCAAGGCGCGTACCCTTCAGCACCGCTCGGGCTTTCCGGATTTCATGGATCTGCTTGTCGTGTGTGCGGATTCCGGCTTGTCGATGGAAGCGTCACTGGAGCGCGTCGGCAGGGAAATCGGCCAGGGCTATCCGTCACTCAGTGCCAATATTCATTTGACCAACCTCGAAATCCGGGCGGGCCGCCCGTTGAAGGATGCGCTTGAGCAATTCGCCGACCGTCTTGCCCTGGAGGAGGCGCGCGCATTCGCAACCTTGATCAATCAGTCGATCGATCTTGGCTCGAGCATTACCGATGCCATGCGCGTCTACAGCGATGACATGCGCCACAAGCGTCTGTCGCGCGCCGAAGAGAAAGCCTACGCCCTGCCGGCCAAGCTGGCGGTGCCGATGATGGTCTGCATCTTCCCGGTGCTGTTCGTGGTCATTCTGCTGCCAGTCATCGTGCGCCTGCACGTGGGTGGCTACTTCTAGCGCCATCGCGCGTGACCCACCGTGATACCACCGCGGTTCCAGATGAAGGTATTCTTAACCATCCTCGCCTAGCTTGGCGGCGTCCCGTTACCGGCGACCGCGCAAGGCGTTGGCATGTTTACTGGAATTGCCCGAGGACTGACCGTCGCCGCGGCTGCGCTGTGGTTGGCGGGGTGCAGCACCTCAAACGGCCTTTCGAATATTTTCACTTCCAAGTCGCCGACCACGGATGCTTCCGAGGCGCAAGCGAGCGCCGAAGCGCCGGACTCCGCACAAGCAGCCGACGACACGACCGGCACAGTCGTCGAGCAAGGCGGTGCGCCGGGAAAACCGCTGAAGGGTCTTCTCGGCAGTGACCCGTATGATGAATTGAATCTCGGCAAGAAGTATTTCCGCACGAGCAACTACGGTCTTGCCGAAAAGCATTTCCGTGCCGCGGTCGAGAAGCATCCGCGCGATGCAGAAGCCTGGATCGGCCTCGCCGCCTCCTACGATCGACTGCGTCGGTTTGATCTGGCGGACCGTGCCTACGGTCAGGCTGTCGGCATCGTCGGACCGACCGTCGAGATTCTCAACAATCAGGGCTTCTCATACATGTTGCGCGGCGACTACAAGCGCGCGCACGCGGCGCTCGCGGCTGCACAGCGCAAGGATCCCGGCAACAAATACGTGCAGAACAACCTGCGGCTGCTCGAAGAGAGCTATCGCAAGGGCAAGAGCATCGAGTAGCCCCCTCGCGAACGTCACGGCGAAAGCCGGGCAAAGCCGGACTTGGACTAAATCACACGCTTTCTTGTTATTGACAGGTGCGGCGAAAACATCTCCGCAGCCGCATGGGGCCATGGCGCACACGCGTCGCGTCGATTACCATCGCGCGCGAACCGGCGCAGACCGGTCTCAATATTCAATCCCACGGGGAGGGGAACGATGGCTACGACTGTGAATGCCGGCGCGCGTCTCGACCGGCTGCCGATTTCACCATTTCATTACCGGATTTTCTGGCTGGTCGGGGCTGGCATGTTTTTCGATGGGTACGACCTCTACGTCGCAGCCGGCGTGCTCGCTTCAACAACCCAGACCAAATTCTCCACGCTGCCGCAAAATCTGCAATTCCTCTCCCTGACTTTTGTCGGCATGACGATCGGCTCCTTCATCACCGGCTTCGTCGGCGACAAATATGGTCGACGCTTCACGTATCAGATCAACCTTCTCATTTTTGGTCTCGCCTCGATTGCTGCGGCTTTCGCGCAGGACATGAATCAACTGATCGCCTGTCGCTTCGTGCAGGGACTTGGCCTCGGCGCCGAAATCGTTGTCGGCTATTCGACACTGACGGAATTCGTGCCACCGCAGTCTCGCGGTCGCTGGCTTTCCTTCATGGCGTTTCTCGTCGTGGCCGGATTTCCGGCAACCGCCATCCTCGGCTTTTTGATCATCCCGACCTGGGGATGGCGTCCGATGTTCATCATTGCCGGTATCGGCTCGCTGATTGTCTGGTATCTGCGCAAAAATCTTCCGGAGTCGCCACGCTGGCTTGAGTCGCAGGGTCGCAACGCCGAGGCCGAAGCGCTGATGGAATCGATCGAAAAGGAAGTGCAAGCGACGACCGGCCCGCTCCCTTCGCCGAAGCCTGCAGCAGCCTTGCCGCAGCTTACCGCGGCCGCGATTTTCAAGCCGCCGATCCTGCAGCGCCTGTTGGTCGGGAGTTGGGCGCTGATAACGATC
The DNA here is from genome assembly GCA_963831515.1 of uncultured Alphaproteobacteria bacterium. Lineage (GTDB taxonomy): Bacteria > Pseudomonadota > Alphaproteobacteria > Rhizobiales > Xanthobacteraceae > Pseudolabrys. Next base: position 278,228 of record CAWHQL010000013.1, read on the forward strand.
AACACGCTGATCTTCGGCTTCGTGATTTTCCTGCCGCAGTTGTTCCTTCGTCAGGGACTTACGATTACCAATTCACTCGGCTACACCGTCGTGCTAGCGGCAGCATCGCTGGTCGGTTGCGCTTTCGGTGCCGTTTTGTCCGACTACATCGGGCGACGCTGGAGCATCATCGGCGCATCGTTTCTCACGATCGCCGCCGGTTGGGTTTACTCGCATTTCAACGCTGCTTCCGATCCCGCGATCGTGCTGTCTGTCGGCGCGATTCTGATCGTCGCGATCTACATCCAGACGGCCATTCTCTTCGGCGTCTATACACCCGAACTCTTTCCGACCGAGATCCGCCTTCGCGCGAACGGTATCTGCAACACGTTGGGCCGCGCGGCCACGGTGGTGTCTCCGTTCGTCGTCGGATATCTGATGGTCAACTATCAATTGCCAGGCGTGATCTGGCTGATGATCGGCCTGGTCGTAATTCAGATTGTCGCTGTCTACTTCTGGGGTGTTGAACCGGCCAGACGCTCGCTGGAAGGTCTCGATCCCAAAGTCGCGTAGACGCGCAGAACCTCAATCGGCCGCTCCAGATCGGGCGGCCGATTGCATGAGGATTGCGATAAGGAATGAGCACTCTGCGGCCAGTTGCTGTAATCACCGGGGCCTCGGCGGGTATTGGCGCGGCGCTGGCCCGCGTGTTCGCGCGGAACAGACATGAGTTGGTGTTGGTCGCGCGACGAGAAGACAGGTTGCGCGCGCTGGCTGACGAAATTGCCGCGACCGGCGCACCGCGGCCGGTTGTCATCGCAGCAGATCTGCTGAAGCCCGGAATCGCGCGTGTGATCGGCGATGCGCTGGCGGCACACGGCGTCGAACCGCAATTCGTGGTCAACAACGCAGGCTTCGGCCTGGTGGGGGCGGCGAGCACGCTCGACCATGACGAACAATTGCAGATGATCGATCTCAACGTGCGCGCGTTGACCGAACTGTCGCTGGCTTTTGTCGACAGTCTCGCCCGCCATCGCGGCGGGCTACTGAATATCGGTTCGATGGCCGGTTTTCTGCCGGGGCCCGGGATGGCGGTTTACTATGCAACAAAGGCCTACGTTTTGTCGTTTTCCGAGGCTTTGCACAGCGAACTGAAGCCGCTCGGAATCCGTGTCACCGTGCTGTGTCCCGGCCCGGTGCCGACCGAATTTGCCGATCGTGCCGGCCTTAGCAAAAACGCCCTGGGGCCCAGTTTTCTGGTTCAGTCGGCGGACCATGTGGCGGAGGTCGGCTACCGCGGTCTGATGGAGGGACGCCGGACCGTCGTGCCGGGCGCCATCAACAAGCTCATTACATTACTCATCCGCGTAATCCCACGAAGTCTGATCCTCAGTTTTGTGGATTACCGGCAAAAGCGGCGCAGATCCGCGCGCTCGACATAGCCGCGTCCCCCTGCTCGTGTTGCAAAGCGTGACAAAGCGGTTACTAGTCAGCAACGGGAGCATCGTCGAATCATCCATGCTGAAGCCCGTACTTCTTATTCTGCACCAAGAGCATTCCTCGCCCGGCCGCGTCGGCCAGACGTTGGCCAAACTCGGCTACCCGCTCGACATCAGGCGACCGCGTTTCGGTGATCCGCTGCCGGAGACAATGGACGAGCACGCCGGCGCGGCGATCTTCGGCGGCCCGCAAAGCGCGAATGACAATGAAGAGTTTGTCCGCCGCGAAATCGATTGGATCGGCGTGCCGCTGCGGGACAAGAAGCCGTATCTCGGCATTTGTCTCGGCGCGCAGATGCTCGCACGCCAACTCGGCGCTCCGGTGCTTCCGCATCCGCAAGGCCATGCCGAGGTTGGCTACTATCCGATCCGGCCGACCGAAGCCGGTCGCAGTGTTTGCGCGGATTGGCCCGACCACGTCTATCAATGGCATCGCGAAGGTTTCGATCTGCCGTCCGGAGGCGAATTGCTGGCTGAAGGTGACGCCTTCTCCGTGCAGGCATTCCGGTTCGGCACCGGTTACGCATTGCAATTTCATCCGGAAGTAACGCACGCAATGATGTATCGTTGGCTGGTGCGAGGGGCGCACCGCATGGAATTGCCTGGTGCCAAGCAACGCCACGAGCACATCGCCGATCGTGCCGTACACGATCTCGCGTCGCGCAACTGGCTCGCCGCTTTCATCGATCATTGGATCGGTTTTGCACCGGCAAACAAGGCGACGAAAAACGCATCCTGACCGTGATTTGCAGCACGGTAGTCCGGTCGCAGGCAGGTCGTGCCATTGACAAATCATTAGTGAATCTGATCGTTGCATCGGGGGTTGGGGAATCGAAATCCACGCGGAGGCGTGCGGATGGTTGATTCCAACGAGCGGAGCCATTCCGGCACTCGGCCCATTCCGTCTCTGCTGAGCGCGATGCTTCGGGCATCCGACGGCATACTTGAGTTGTTGCCGATTGCGACATTCATCTGCGACGCCAAGGGGACAATCCTTCAATACAATCGCCACGCCATGGCGGTATGGGGCGGAGCGCCAGGTCCCGGACAGACGCACGAACAATTCAGGGAGACCGCCCGCTTCTTCGATCTGGACGGAACGCCGGCCGAGCGCTCTTTGGTTGCGGAGGTGCTTGCAACTGGAAAACCGGTGCGCGATGTCGAACGCATCGTGGAACACGCAGATGGTTCTACCCTGATCGTATCCGTCAACATCGACCCGCTCCGCAATGCGAAAGGGGAACTGGTGGGCGCGGTGAATTGCTTTCTCGACATCACTGCACGCAAGCGGGCTGATGCGGCGCTCGAGCGCTCGCGTCTGCGTGCGCTCGAACAGGACCAGCGGCTTGCGGCGACATACGAACATGCCGCCATAGGCATTACCGAGGTCGACCCCGACGGGCGATTTCTGCGCGTCAATGAATCGATTTGCGCCATCACCGGCTTCAGTCGCAAAGAACTGCTGGCCGGCCGATTGTTTCGTTACACCCATCCGGACGACGCTGATCCCGATCGAGAGGCTTTTCGCAAGCAAGTCGGCGGCGAACTTGAATTTTATTCGGTCGAGAAGCGATTCGTCCGCCGTGACAACCGTGTGATCTGGCTTTCCGTACACTCCTCGCCTGTCCGCGATTCCGAGGATCGGTTGCAGTATATCGTGCGCGTTGTTCAGGACATCACCGAGCGCAAGAAGGCAGAGCAGCGGCAAAATCTGCTGATGGATGAACTAAATCATCGCGTAAAAAACACGCTTGCGACGGTGCAGTCATTGGCCACGCAGACCGCGCGCGGGGCGCACACCCCGGCTGCTTTCCGCGAGCGCTTCGAAGGCCGCTTGATCGCGCTTTCCAAAGCGCATGACCAGCTCACGACGCATCATTGGGAGAACGCCGATTTGCGCGATCTGCTCTCGGGAAGCCTCGCGCCCTATGCTGGCGCCGGAAGAGTTGTCCTTCGCGGCGAAGATATTGTTTTACGGCCGCGTGCGGTGCTGACGTTGGCAATGGCGGTGCACGAACTCACCACGAATGCCGCCAAATATGGCGCGCTATCCATCCCCGCGGGACGCATCGAAATCCAGTGGCAGCCAATAGGCACGGATGACAACCGACAAATTCTGCGCATCGATTGGCTTGAAAAGGACGGGCCGCCGGTCGCCGAGCCCGAGCAACGGGGATTTGGCTCCAAGCTCATTGAAGGGAGTATTGCCGCCGAGCTCGGCGGCAAGGCCACGCTTTCCTTTGTATCGGAAGGCTTACGCTGCGAACTTGCAATTCCGATGGAAAGCATCGCGGCCGACTTTCATCAAAAGCCTCGCGAGGACTTGGCCTAGGACGCGACGTCGCAATCAGGCGGACTGCGCTTGCAGTTCTTCACCGAGGTGCCCTGCGTGACCCGCTCCTGGCCTGGGGATCAGGCCGCCTTCGGCGGCAATCGGTAGTTCGGCGTGGAATTGGCGATGTTCAATTCATTCTCGCTCATGTCCACGCCGATGTCGTTGAACAGCGGCGTCGACAAGTAGCGCTCGCCGGTGTCCGGCAACATGCACAGCACGGTGTCACCTGCCTTTGCGCCCTTGCAGACCTCGAGCGCGCCGGCGAATGTTGCGCCGGCCGTGATGCCGACAAAGATGCCTTCCTTTTGCGCGAGCTCGCGGCTCCATTTCATGGCGTCCGGCCCCGCTATGGTGAGAATTCGACTGATCACGCCCATGTCGACGGCATCACCTGTAATCTTCGGAATGAAATCCGGGCTCCAGCCTTGCATCGGATGTGGCTTGAATGCCGGGTTGGGTTTGGCCGGCGAACCGTCCGGATTGCGCTCCTGTTTTGCGCCGCTGGAAAGCATCGGTGCATCGGCAGGTTCGCAGACGACGATTTTCGTATCCGGCCGCTCCTTGGCGAGCACCCGGGCGACACCCTTGAGCGTGCCGCCGGTTCCGAAACCGGTGACCCAATAGTCGAGTCTCTCTCCTTTGAAGTCATCGATGATCTCCCGCGCAGTGGTACGCGAATGCATGTCGGGATTGGCTTCATTCTCGAATTGGCGGGTGAGAAACCAGCCGTGCGTTTTTGCAAGTTCGACCGCCTTGTTGACCATTCCGACTGCACGATCGGCCGCAGGTGTAAGCACCACCTTGGCGCCGAGAAATCGCATGAGCTTGCGACGCTCGACACTGAAGGTCTCTGCCATCGTGACAACCAGGGGATATCCTTTTGCTGCGCAGACCATCGCAAGACCAATCCCGGTATTGCCGGACGTCGCCTCGATCACGGTCTGTCCCGGTTTGAGTTCTCCCGATTTCTCCGCGGCTTCGATAACGCCGAGCGCGAGACGGTCCTTGACCGAACCAAGGGGATTGAACGCTTCGTTTTTCACGAAGAGATTGATGCCTTTCGGCGCCAGCTTGTTGATGCGGATTACCGGTGTATGGCCGACCGTTTCAAGAATGTTGGCAAATTTTGCCATCGGGTATTCCTCCGTACGTCACCTGTCGTTCCGATGATATCGGACACAAGGGACGTCTGCATATCGGCGTTCGGTGAGGGCTTGACGTCTTAGGTCATTGCGAGGTCTGCGGGACGGTAGCAGAATGAGGATCGGAGAAATTGGGGGGATATCATGGTCAGCAAACAGGACGAACCAAGCCTGCTAATCCCGGCGTTGAAACCTTTCTACGATCGAGCAATCCCGTTGTCTTGGTTGGTCGTGCGCTTCGCGGTCGGATGGAATCTTCTCATTCATGCCTACTTCAGTATTGGTCGCGGACCGTTGGCAATGGCTCCCCTTTTCGAGAAAATGGGATTTGTACCAGGCAATATCTATGCGGCGACGACGTTTCTGATTGAGCTTCTAGGCGGCATAGGAATCTTGCTCGGCCTATTCACGCGGTTTTTCGCCGCCGCCGCGGCAATCGAGATGCTTGTAATCTTCTTTGTATATTGGAATGTCGGCTTCTCTTGGCTCAAAGGTGGCTATGAATACGCATTGATGTGGGGCCTCGTTTCATTCGCAATTGCGCTGCGGGGCGGCGGACCATATTCACTGGATCGAATGTTGGGCCGGGAGCTCTAACTGCGAGCCTGCGACTGACCGCCGACTGCAACGCGCCTTGTTCGCACGAAGCTTGTTTCCTCCGACACCGCCACTGCGCGAGGTGCCGCACCGCAAATTACGGGTGACAAATGCGTATATGTCGCTTCAATGACAACCGCCTTGGTCTAGTGCGTGGCGATCTTGTGGTCGATGTCACGCCGGCGCTGGATCTGTTGCCGTCCTATCGCTGGCCGTTGCCCTATGGCGATCCGCTGATCGCCCATCTCGACATGGTCGGCCGCCGTGCCAAGGAAATCGCCGCAAGACGTCCGGCGTTGCCGCTGGCCGAGGTGACACTACTTAGCCCGATCGCCAATCCCAGCAAGATTGTCGCCGCGCCGGTAAATTACTTGAAGCACGCCGATGAGGCACGCGCAGATAGAGCGATAAATTTCGGCGCCGATATCAAGACCATCGATCACTACGGCTTATTTCTAAAGTCGAGCACCTCGGTGATTGGCGCCGGAGAACGCGTAAAGCTGCCAAAGATCGACCGGCGTATGGATCATGAGGTCGAGGTGGCGGCAGTCATCGGTCGAGAGTGTTACCATGTTGCGCGCGAGCAGGCGCTCGACATGGTGTGCGGCTACACCATCGCGCTCGATATGTCAGTGCGAGGCCCTGAGGATCGCAGTTGGCGAAAATCCTACGATACGTTCAGCGTGCTCGGCCCTTGGCTAGTTACGCCGGATGAGATCGGCGACAGCAGCGAGCTTGATTTATCGCTTACAGTGAATGACGAGCCACGCCAGGGCTCAAACACCCGCGCGCTGATATTCGATATCCCAAAACTTGTTGTCTATGCCTCACAAGCTTATCGGCTATATCCGGGCGACGTGATCATGACCGGAACACCGGAGGGCGTAGGGCCCGTAGCGCCAGGCGATGTGATGACCTGCATGGTCGAAAATATCGGCAGTATGCGCGTGACTGTCGAATGAGCCTGCAAAGCTCTTTTTGTGCGCTGACGACAGTAGGGGGATACCTGATGATGACTTATAGCGGTATTCGCAGTCACAATTTACGGTCAATTGATTTGAGCACCGAGAGCTAAAGTTGGAGAAATTAGCGCTGGGGCCCGGCGCACGAGCGATGAGGCAGGGCCAGTGTCCGATCGTTGTTGCGTTACGTCGAACGGCGGTACGGCCGGTTTCAGCTCAGAGCCGACTGGGACATCCACTGTTGTTACTCCGGCTAGCAAACTCAGCATTCAACTCTGTCTGGACAGTCGTCGTCCTTTCGAAACCGTTCGAGCTAATGTCCCGGTCCGCGGCATCGGGACACTATCGCTTGCGTCAGTGATCGTTGCGACAGCCGACCAACTCCAAGCGAGCCCCTCCGACAAGTTATTCCCCGACGATGGCAACATACAGTTCAAGGATCTGACAAACGACTACGGCGTTATCGAACTGACAACGGCGGACGGGCGGACCGTCATTCTCGACGACCCCGGCGAAACGATTCTTCTGCGCAGAGTGGGGAGTTCGATCAGCGAAAGCCACGTGACGAACAGCGTGGCCACGATGCTGAGCTATGCAAAGGATCAGCAAGACGCTTTGAACGTCTTTATGTTGGGTCAAACGGGACCCGCAGGTGTTGGAAATGGCGGGTCGAGCACTTTGTTTCAAGAGACGCCATCTTTGACTCCAATCAACTTCGTTCCGCCTCCCGACAACATCGTGCCGCTGAATTTGCTCTCCAGCCCAAATGGCTCGGCTGGTCAGAATGATACTTTTGTTCCCTTCAAAACCCCCTCGGCTGCGCCACCGCCCGTATTGACGGTGCCCCCGACGGTCACGAGCAACGAGGTCGCTGTCAACGAGAGCGGCTCGGTTCCCATCGCCGGCGTGAGCGTTGCCAACGTCGCGGGGGCGGAGCTGACCGTGTCGAACGGCACTTTGCATGTTGATGAGAACAACCTGCCTCCGGGCGTGACAGTGACAGGCAACAACACCGATCAGTTGTCTGTGTCGGGCAATTCAGCAGCTGTGAATGCGGTCATTGAAGGGCTTACTTACACGCGGACCGCGCCGGGGGATGAAGGCACCGATACCCTGACCGTGTCCGTCACCGGGACTGACGGCTCTCAGGTTACTGCCACGTCGACCATCACCATCAATCCAATCGCGGACCCGCCGACCGCGTCTATAGCGGAACCGGTGATCCTCGAGGAGAATGCGACCAACGTTGCAGTCACCGGCGTGATAGTCGGGCCTCTGGCAGAGGACAGTGACGACACAGTGAGCGCGACGCTGAGCGTTGCGCACGGCACGTTGCACATCAACGCTCACAACCTGCCGCCCGGCCTGACGGTTGTAGGCAACAACAGCGGCAACCTGGTGATATCCGGTGATGCGGCCGCGGTGAACACTTTGCTTGCCGGACTCACCTACACCCCAACCAGTGAATACGAAGGAACCGACAAGTTGAGCCTGTCGGTGACCTCAACCGACGGCACAAATACATTTCCGACCCCAGCCACGGCGTCGACCACAATTACGATCGACGGTGTGGCTGATACGCCTATTGTTTGTGCTCCCCATGAGCTGAGCACGACGGTGAACCACGGCGCGGTCGGGCTCACAGGTCTGAGCGTTCAGCCCGGGGACAACAGCGCTAACGATGCGCTCGACACCTTCAACGTTACGCTGAGCGTCGAGCACGGCTCGCTCTCGGTCACGGACCACGCCGGACTGACAGGGTCCTTTGTCGGGTCGACGGTGACTTTTTCTGGCTCGCTTTCTGCCGTGCAGGCAGCGCTTGCCGACAACAACATCACCTATGCGCCGAAACATGGTTTTGAGGGCACCGATACGCTGCATTTCACCGCTTCGACCACGGAAGAAGCGAGTGCCGGTGGCGACACCAGTGCGTCGGCCAGCACGTCGGAAAGCATCAACGTCAATGAAATCCCCGATCTCCACGGCTACCTGGTTGGTCTCGACGACGGCAATGCCGTGGAGCAACAGTCGATCACGGTGGCCTCGCCGCTCAACGACGGCGGTCATCCGGTTTTTCTGCCGAACGATCTTGTGACCTATTCCTGGGAAGTCTCTACAGACGGCGGCATCACTTGGGATGAAGTGGGGACTCAAAGATCCTTTACGCCGAGCGGAGCCGATCTCGGCGATCAGCTCCGCGTGGTCATCACCTATGACGAACGAGCTCCGCAAAATCCCGAAAACGAGGGGCTCGATACACTGACATTGTCAGCCGGCACGGTTGAGAACGAACCTTCCAGGGATCCGACCGCCGACGGTCATCTTGCCAACTCCGCCTTGATCGAACCCAGTACGGCTGCCCCTCAAGCCGGCGCTTCATCAAACATTGCGGGGGGTAGTTGGGATAACGCATTGGAAGACCGCTTCGTATTTAAGCCAATGGCCAGCGTTCAACTCGTCGCTAATCAATTTGATGCGGTTACCGCTTTCACGCATAACACTGACTATATCGACCTCAGCTCCGCTCTCGGTGCCGCAATTGCACGAGACGCCAACGCTGTTGCGGAAATCGTTTTGGAGAACGCGCACAGGAATACGAATAATCCGGCAGATCACGTCAGCACGGGGATCCAATTGACTGGTGCAAATATTGATCTCGCCGGCTCGGACATCTTCCACCACGTTTAGTCGATCTTACGCTCGCCAAAGGTTACCCGACCTTTTCGGGGGGCGGGGTAATGCGGACATCGACGCCCAAATTGTTTAGGTGGCCTGTTTCAAGCCCACGAGCAGTAGCGGCGGCCTGTTGATATCTCGCTTCACGGAAAATGATTGCCCCAAAGGGCATGGATGGTGGAGCCGAGGGGATTTGAACCCCTGACCTCCTCATTGCGAACGAGGCGCTCTCCCAACTGAGCTACGGCCCCGCCAAAAGAGCAACGACAACAGCCGTTGCACGAAAATCTCGGCGAGTGGGCGCCATTTAGGACCAGGTATTTAGCGTGTCAAGGATACGTCCCATTACCGGTGGTCGACTTGTTCGAGACCATTCGACCCGCTACTTTGCGCCCGGATTGCAAACGGACGGACACTCATGCGCGCGATACTCGATATTATTCTGCTGGTTTTGCAGATTTACATCTGGCTCCTGATCGCAGCCGCGGTCCTGTCCTGGCTGATCGCCTTCAATGTGGTGAACACCCACAACCAGGTGGTGTCGACAATCGGCGAGTTCCTCTACCGCATCACCGAGCCGCTATTGCGTCCGATCCGCTCGGTGCTGCCCAACCTGGGCGGCATCGATGTCTCGCCGGTGATTTTGATCCTGCTCATTCTGTTCCTCGAAAACGTCATTATCCGTTACATCTACCCCAACGTGTTTTAGCGAGTGGCCGCGAAGCCGTGGGCCCTCGCGACCGGCGGCGCTACGCTCGCGGTGCGGCTGACGCCGAACGGCGGCTGCGATGCCATCGAGGGCGTGAAGGCGCTGGCTGACGGACGTCCCGCGCTGTTGGTTCGCGTGCGCGCGGTACCGGCGAACGGCGAAGCCAACACGGCTCTCATCCGATTGGTAGCCAAAGCGGTGGGCGTCCCACCGCGCGACGTCGCGCTTGTCTCCGGCGCGACTGGCCGTCTCAAGCGGCTTCTGATTTCGGGCGACGGCCCAATGCTCCTTGCGGCGCTGGAGAAAAATGTGCCGCCGCGCTAAGGCTTGTTCGGCTGAAATCGGCTGTTCGGACATGGCACACGGACATGGGCACGCGCACTATTGACGGCAAAACGATAGCAGCCGATCTGCGCGGCAAGGTTACGGACGCCGTGCATCGTTTGCGCCGCGACCGTGGCGTCGTGCCAGGCATCGCGGTCGTGCTGGTCGGCGCCGACCCCGCGAGCGAAGTGTACGTACGCAACAAAAATAAGGCGGTCGCGGAATCAGGCATGCGCGCCTTCGATTGCAAACTCGCCGCATCGACCAGCGAAGCCGAACTGCTCGAGCTCATCGCCAAGCTCAATGCCGACGAGGAAGTCAGCGGTATTCTTGTCCAGTTGCCGCTGCCCAAGCAGATCGACGCGCAAAAGATCATTGCCGCAATTGATCCGGCGAAGGATGTGGACGGTTTTCATCCAGTCAATGCAGGCCGTCTTGCCAGTGGGCTGCCGGCGCTCGTGCCGTGCACCCCGATGGGCTGCGTGATCCTTGCGAAGACCGTCCATGAAACGCTTGCAGGTCTCGAGGCCGTGGTGGTCGGCCGTTCAAACATCGTCGGCAAGCCGGTGGCGCAGCTTCTGTTGGCGGAAAATGCGACAGTGACCATTACCCATTCGCGGACAAACGATCTTCCTTCGGTCTGCCGTCGTGCCGATCTACTCGTCGCCGCGATCGGCCGGCCGGAAATGATTCGCGGCGACTGGATCAAGCCTGGCGCGACCGTCATCGACGTGGGCATCAATCGCGTGCCGGGCGATGGCGGCAAAACACGGATTGTCGGCGATGTCGCCTATGCCGAAGCCATGCAAGTGGCGGGCGCCGTTACGCCGGTACCGGGCGGTGTTGGCCCGATGACGATCGCGTGCTTGCTGCTGAATACTCTTCGCGCGGCCTGCGCGCAGAGGGGTTTGCCGGCGCCGAAAGTCTAATTACGCCTGCCAGGCGTAGGCGACCTTATCGAGGGTTTTGGCGCCAAAGCGTTCCGAGGAACGCGCAACCGCACGGCCGCCGAGCGCGCGATAGAATTCCATCGCCGGTTCGTTATCGGAAAGCGCCCAAACGACAAGGCTCTTCAGACCGCTCTGGTTCAAATCCTTGCGCGCGGCAGAAAACAGCCGACGGCCGAACCCAAGACCCTGGAATTCCGGACGCAGATAGATTTCGTAGACCTCGCCGTCGTAAAAAAGGCTGCGCGCACGATTGCGGCCGTAGTTCGCGTAACCGGCGATGCGATCCCCGAATTGGAGGATGGTGATACGGCTTCCCTTGCGGATCGCCGAGTCCCACCAGTCCGGACCGCGGCGGTTGATGAGCTTGTCGAGCTCGTTGCCCGGAATGATGCCCTGATAGGCCGCGCGCCATGCCTCGTCGTGAGTGTCCGCCACGTCCATCGCGTCGGAAGACTTCGCGCGGCGAATCTCTATGAGGGTCGTAGTCATTGCGAGATAGAAGCAACGAACTTTCTGGCCTTCAAGCCCCATCGTTAATGATGGGTTAACGGTGTGGATTACTGGTCACACGCGCGAAAACTCCAGCAGCGATGCAGAAAAATGACGTTCGTGGATTCGATTTAGGACGAATTCGGCCGGTTTCGTGACCGGCGGAAGGCAGGGGAACGGCTCCTGGCCACATGGGCGGAGGTAAGTGATTCAACTCTGATTCGCGCCAGGTCGGTGGGCAGTCGCTTAGACTGCCTCGGCTTCCTTCTTCCGCTCTTCTTTTTTGCGGTCGTTCTCGTCCAGGAGCATTTTGCGCAGGCGAATGGACTTTGGCGTCACCTCGACCAGCTCATCGTCCTCGATGTAGGCCAGCGCCTTTTCCAGCGTCATCCGGATCGGCGGAATAAGTCGCACCGCTTCGTCTTTGGACGTGGTCCGGATATTGGTCAGCTTCTTGCCCTTCAGCACATTGACGATGAGATCGTTACCGCGCGTGTGCTCCCCGACGATCATGCCGTTGTATACCTTCCAGCCCGGCTCGATCATCATGGGGCCACGGTCTTCCAGGTTCCAAAGCGCGTAAGCGACGGCATCGCCTCTGTCGTTGGAGATCAAGACGCCATTGCGTCTCCCCTGGATGGGCCCCTTGTAGGGGGCGTAGGCGTGAAACAGCCGGTTCATGATCGCCGTGCCGCGCGTATCGGTCAGCAATTCGCCCTGGTAACCGATGAGGCCGCGCGTCGGAGCGTGGAATACGAGACGCAGTCGACCCCCGCCCGACGGCTTCATTTCCATCATGTCGGCTTTGCGTTCGGCCATCTTCTGCACGACGATGCCGGAATGCTCCTCATCGAGGTCGATGACCACCTCTTCGATCGGCTCCAGCACTTCGCCAGTCGCGGGATCTTCTTTCAGCAGGACCTTTGGCCGCGACACTGACAGTTCGAAGCCTTCCCGCCGCATGGTTTCGATCAGGATGCCAAGCTGAAGCTCCCCGCGTCCGGCAACTTCCATGGAATCACGCTCGTCGGATTCGCGTACGCGAAGCGCCACGTTGCCTTCCGCTTCGCGCAGGAGACGGTCGCGGATCATGCGACCGGTGACCTTGTCACCTTCGGTCCCGGCAAGCGGGGAATCGTTGACACGAAAAATCATCGCCAGAGTCGGCGGATCGATCGGCTGCGCGGGCAGGGGCGTTTCGACTGATGGATCGCAGATCGTCATCGCCACAGTCGCGTTTGGTAGTCCGGCAATCGCGACAATGTCGCCGGCTTCCGCCTCGTCCACCGCCGTGCGCTCAAGCCCGCGGAATGCGAGCAGCTTGGTGATGCGGCCGGTCTCGATGAGCTTGCCATCATGATCGAGCACCTTCACCGGCTGGTTGGGCTTGATCGAACCTGAGGTGATGCGGCCGGTGACGATGCGGCCGAGATAAGGGTTGGCTTCGAGGATGGTGCCGAGCAGACGAAACGGTCCGTCTTCCACCACCGGAGGTCTGACGTGGCGCAGCACCAGATCGAACAGCGGCTTCATGCCATCATCGTGCGATCCGTCCAAACTCGTCGCCATCCAGCCCTGTTTGGCTGAGCCATAGAGAATGGGGAAATCGAGCTGCTCGTCGGTGGCGTCGAGCGCAGCGAACAGATCAAACACTTCGTTGAGGACCTGCGTTGGCCGCGCATCGGCACGGTCTACCTTGTTGATGACCACAATGGGCTTGAGGCCCATCTTGAGGGCCTTGGACACCACGAATTTTGTTTGCGGCAACGGGCCTTCGGCGGCGTCCACCAGCACAAGCGCGCCGTCGACCATATTCAGAATGCGTTCAACTTCTCCGCCGAAATCGGCGTGACCGGGCGTGTCGACGATATTGATGCGGGTATCCTTCCACACCACCGAAGCCGCCTTGGCGAGGATCGTGATACCGCGCTCGCGTTCGAGGTCGTTTGAGTCCATGGCGCGTTCGATCACGCGCTGGTTCTCGCGGAATGCGCCGGATTGTTGCAGAAGGCGGTCGACCAAAGTTGTCTTGCCGTGGTCGACGTGCGCGATGATGGCGACGTTGCGAAGGTCCATGAGGTTCCTGAAACCAAGCGCGGGCCCAAACCGGAGGGCCCGCGACTCTGTTGCGGCGCAATATAGTCAGGCGCCGTCAGGATGCAACCTCTGTCAGATCAGGCCCGCCAGCAGGGTAAATCTTGCGTCAGCTTGCATTAACAAGCCGTCACAATGGCTAGCCGAGTTTCGGATCGAGCGTTTTCGCCCACAATGACCGATCGTCCAGGTCTTTCAGCGTCACCGTCATTTGCTGGGTGTTGCCGTCAATCGCGACGTGACCGAAGAACTGCAAGCCTTCGCTCGGCGGCAGGTTCCGACCTTGGTCCTTGTTGGGCGCTTTTATGTACACAAGCTGGGGCCCGAACGTCATGTCGAGCGCGTTAGGCCCGAACGTGCCCGCATGAAGCGGACCGGAAACAAATTCCCAGAATGGTTCGAAATCCTGAAATACCGCCTTGCTGGGATCGTAGTAGTGGGCTGCGGTGTAGTGCACGTCCGCCGTGAGCCAGACTGTGTTACGCACACCCGAACGCTTGATGAACGATAGAAGGTCGGCGATCTCAAGCTCGCGTCCACGCGGCGGTCCGTCGTCGCCCTGCGCGATCGCTTCAACACCCCATTTGCGGTCGACGTCGTAGACCACCAGGAGACTGATCGGCATATCCGCCGCAATGATTTTCCACGTTGCGCGCGAATTCGCCAACTCCTGCTTGAGCCATGCGACCTGTGTTGGACCGAGAAAATAAGCGGCGGGGCCATAACTGTCTTCCTTGCCCTCGCCGTTGGGGCCGCGGTAGCTGCGCATGTCGAGCATGAACACGTCGAGCAATGGGCCGTAAGAGATCTTGCGATAAATCCGGCCCGGCTCGCTTTGCGTCGTGCGCAGCGGGATGTATTCGTGAAACGCTCGCGCGGCTCGAGCCGAGAGCAACAACGCATTCTTTTCGATGTAGTTCTTGCGCTGGTGCTCAGCGCGCGTGAGCGGCTCGCCGGGCCACCAGTTATTGGCCACCTCGTGGTCGTCCCACTGCGCGAACATTGGAATCTCGGCGTTGAAGGCGAGCACGTTCTTGTCGAGCAGGTTGTATTTGTAGTTGCCGCGAAATTCAGTCAGCGTTTCCGCCGGCTTTGATTTGTCCTCGGTTACGATGTTCCGCCAAACTTGACCGTTCGGCATTTTCTGTTCTGCCGCGATCGGCCCATCGGCGTAGATGGTGTCACCGTTGTGGATGAAAAAGTCCGGACGATTCTTCAGCATGGCGGCGTAAGTGCGCATGCCGCCGCGTGACTCATCGATGCCCCATCCCTGGCCCGCGGTGTCGCCTGACCACACAAAACTGACGGAACGTCGGTCGTTCGGCGCGGTGCGGAAGCGTCCGACTTTCGGTTCGCCCGAAATAGTCGGTGAGGCGAGATCCTGAAAACGGACGCGATAGAAAATATCCTGGGCGGGCGGCAGATTCTCGACCAGAAGCTTGGCGGTGAAATCGCTTTCGGGCAGTGCATCGACAAAGGCGACGTTGCGTGCGTCCTTGAAGCTGTCCGTGGTCGCGATTTCGACCAGCATTCGCGAGGGCCTATCGGCACGCGCCCATATGACTCCGGAATCGACTGTCACGTCTCCGGATTGCAGGCCATGCGTGATCAGGGGCCGGTCGTTGGCGCGGCTGACGAAAGGACGCGCAACGCCCCCGATTGTCGTGAGTGCCGTTGCGGCCGCGCTGGTTGCCATGAACCGCCGGCGTGTTGCAGACGAACCGATCCGTATCGCCATCAAAGCCTCCCCTTGTCGGTTAAACGCGAAAGCCTGGTGGGGGTCGCTGACAAATCATCGACGCCTGTGTGACCGATAGATGACACGGCCTGAAACCTGTGAGTAAACGTCTCGGCGGCTACGTCTTGCCGGGAAACGGCCGCGAAAGACGTCGGGCGCTCTGGTCGGATTTCGGCTCCAGCGTCTTCGCCCAGAGCTCCCGATCATCGACATCCTTGAGCGTGATCGTCAACGTCTCGGTTTTGCCGTCGATCGCCACGTGGCCAAAAAACTGCAGCCCGAAGCTGGGCGCGAGGTTGTCACCTTGCTCATGGCTCGCCGCGCTTTGAAAGACCACTTGTGGGCCGAAGGTCCGATCCAGGACGCACGGTGTCCAGGTCCCGGCGTGAATTGGACCGGAAACGAATTCCCAAAACGGCTCGAAGTCCTGGAACACGGCGTAGTTCGGATCGAAATAGTGTGCCGCAGTGTAGTGGAGGTCGGCGGTGATCCAGATCGTGTTGCGAACGGCGGCGTGGTCCATGAATGACAGCAGGTCGGCGATCTCGAGGCCTCGGCCAAGCGGCGTGCGGGTGTCGGGCGGACCACAGGCGATCGTCCCGAGCGGGGTGTCGGATGCGATGATCTTCCATGTCGCGGAGGAGCGCTTGAGCTCGCGCTTGAGCCAGGCAAGCTGAACAGGGCCGAGGAGATATGCGTCAGGGCCGTACTGCGTTGTCGGCTGCGCGTTCGCACCGCGATAGCTGCGCATATCAAGCAGAAACAGGTCGAGCAGCGGACCGTAGGCGATTTTCCGGTAGATGCGGCCCGGTTCAACCGGGTTGTACCGCAACGGCATGAACTCGTGAAAGGCGCGGCATCCACGGGCGGCGAGAAGCAGCGCACTTCGCGTGTCGTAGCCACGGCGGTCGAATGCTTCGCCGGGCCACCAGTCCTCCATGACTTCGTGGTTATCCCATTGGGCAAAGATCGGTACTTCGGCGTTGAAATCCCGCAAATTCGCGTCAAGCAGGTTGTATTTATAGTTGCCGCGATAATCGTCGAGATTCGTCGCGACCTTGCTCTTTTCCTCGGTGACGATATTTCGCCATGTCTCGCCGTTCGGCAGCGCCTGCTGAGCCGGCATCGTGCAGTCCGCGTAGATGCTGTCGCCACAATGAACAAAGAAATCCGGATGATTGCGAAGCATCGTCCGATATGTGCGCATGCCACCGCGCGAAAGGTCGATGCCCCATCCCTGGCCCGCGGTGTCGCCTGACCACACGAACGAAATCGAGCGTCGCTCGGCCGACGCGGTGCGAAAACGCCCGACGATTGGCTCGCTGACGGCTTGCGCCGACCAGAGATCCTGAAATCGCAGTCGGTAGAAAATGTCTTGTCCGGCTGGGAGGTCTTCGATCAGCGCCTTGGCGGTAAAATCCGTCTCGGGCAGCGCATCCACGAAGGATGCGTGACAGATTTCCTCGAAACTGTCGGTCATGGCCGCTTCGATCAACATGCGAGCAGGCCGGTCCGCGCGCGCCCACACCATGCCCGAATCGACCGAAACATCGCCCGATTGCACGCCGTGCGTGACGATCGGCCGTTGTGGCGAAAGGCTGAAAGCCGGTGCTGCGACGGTTGTTACGCTCGCTGAGGCAAGAGTCGTCAGGAACCGGCGGCGCGTTGTCGCGCTGCCGGTGCGCAAGCGCCCGGGCATGAAGTGGCCTCCGAATCACCGCGGAGGGTGAACGCGATTTCTGACAGCGGGAAAAAGATAAGACGACGGGTTTGTGACTCCGGGTCGTCAAGCGCCTGCCGCACGGCTCCATGGGCCGATTCGAACGCCTCGAGGCAAGGCCTCACGTAACATCATCATCTCTGCGATGGTCTCACTGGTAACGAGGTCCACCAGTTTACCCGTTGGGTCGGTAACGCTGACCGCGGAGCCCGCCACCTTGCCAATATTCAATGACCAGGACATGGATGCCTCGTATGGCCGGGATCGACCCGGAAAAGGTAGTATCGGGGCGAACCCTTTGCGAGGGTCGCGCGTTCGCTGCAGTGAGGCTCAAGTCATGGCGCAAAAGCTGACCGGTGAAGCCCGAAAATCCGCGCTGGCGCGGCTCAACGGATGGTCTGAAGTGACCGGCCGGGATGCCATCGCGAAAAAATTCGTTTTCAAGGACTTCAACCAGGCCTTCGGCTTCATGACACGGGCGGCACTGATCGCGGAAAAAATGGATCACCATCCGGAATGGTTCAATGTCTACAAGACCGTTGAAGTGACCCTTTCGACCCACGACGCAGGGGGCCTGACCGAACTGGATGTGAAGCTCGCCGAGGCGATGGATAAGGTTGCGGCCGGGTAGGCCCTGTTGAAAAAAGGGGACCCGGGCGTATCCTTGCGCAGGCCCAGATCGCTTACCACATGACGGCGCATGATGTTCGCACAGTCGGCAGTCGAGCCAGATAAAGAGGAAAGCGCCCTTCGCGACCAATTTTGGCGCAAGGTGCGTCGCGTTGCCGCTTCGGTTCCTTTCGCCGAGGATTTGTTGACCGCCTACTATTGTGCGTTCGACCGCGCCACGCCTTTGTCAGTGAAAGCCACGCTGGTCGGCGCGCTCGCATATTTCGTTATGCCGATCGATGCCATTCCTGACTTTGTGCCGCTACTTGGGTTCACGGACGATGCCGCAATGCTTGCGGCGGCCCTCAATCTCATGGCAACCCACATTCGCCCGGAACATCGGGTGGCCGCCAAAGACAAGCTCGCGGAATATTCCAAGTCGTAAATTCGACTGTGGCGCTCGTCTAAGGCCTCAAGATAACCTTACCCATCACCTGCCGTGCGGCAATTGCCTTGAGCGCGTCCTTCGCTTCGGCGAGCGGATAAACAGCGTGCACGTGAGACGATAATTTCCCCTCTATGCACCATGCCAGCAATTGTTCGGTGTTGACCCTGTGACCTGCGGGATCGCGCTCGATGAACGCGCCCCAGAACACCCCGAGTACGTCGCAGCTTTTCAGCAGCACGAGGTTGAGCGGAAGTTTGGGAATGTCGCCGGCAGCAAAACCGACGACCAGAAAACGTCCCTTCCAGGCGATCGATCGAAGTGCAGGTTCTGTATAAGGCCCGCCGACAGGGTCATAGATGACATCGGCACCTTTGCCGTCGGTGACCCGGCGCAACGCCTCCTTGAGGTCGTCGTTGCTGTAATTGATGCCGACATCCGAACCGTGCTTGCGCGCAAAGGCAAGCTTGTCGTCCGACGAGGCGCAGGCGATCACGCGAGCACCCATAATCTTGCCGAGCTCGACGGCAGCAAGCCCAACCCCGCCGGCTGCTCCGAGCACCGCCAGCGATTCGCCTTTTTTAAGCGCTGCGCGATCCTTCAGGGCATGAAAGGTGGTGCCGTAAGTGATGCAGATACCGGCTGCACGATCAAAATCGAGCGTATCCGGGATCTTGATGAGTTTATCGCTGCGCACTGCCACGCGCTCGCGGGCCGCACCATAAGTCATGTAGCCCAACACCCGGTCGCCGATCTTGAGCGCAGTCACGCCTGAACCAACGCTTTCGACCGTACCGGCGAACTCGGCGGCAGGCGAAAAAGGCGGTTCCGGCTTGAACTGGTATTTGCCGGCGATGATCAGAATGTCGAAAAAGTTCAGCGCCGCCGCATGAATTTTCACAACGGCCTCGCCGGGGCCAGCTTGAGGTTCGGCTATATCAGCGAGTTCGAGGTCATCGGCCTTTCCGTAGCGGGTGCAGAGTAGGGCTTTCATGGTGGTCCACGTCGTTCACGCAGCGGCGCTTTTGCCGCAGTTCCGGCAATGTACCGGCACCTTTCACCGGTGGGTATCGCCTTCACATTGCCGATATTCGCTCCTAATGCGCTAATATCCACCCGATTCCCGACGCATCACCGGTAGGATCCGATGAACACCGCTGCTTTATTCCGAATTTGCGTTGGTCTGTTGGCCGTAAGCGCATTCAATGAGTCTGCGAGCGCGCAGCAGCAACAGAAGAGCAGTGCTCCGCCAGCGGCTGCACAACAGAAGAATAGCGCGCCTGCGCAGCAGAAAAACAGCGCTCCCCCTGCCGCGCAGCAGAAGAAACCTGCCAGTCCGACCGATCAGGCCGTATTGCTCGGTCAGTTCGGCGAGTGGGGTGCCTACAGGGCGACACCTGGTGGGAAGAAAATCTGTTTCGCGCTTTCAAAGCCGACATCGGTCGGCAGTGAACCTTCAGGGCGCACCCGCGATGCGGCTTATGCCTTCATTTCAACCCGGCCTTCGGAGAAGGTGAAGAACGAGGTGTCGGTGATTGTCGGCTATCCGCAGAGACCGGGTCACGATGCCAGCGCTGCTGTCGGTTCTTCGACTTACGCTATGTACACGCAGAACGATGGGGCCTGGGTAAAGAACGCGGCCGAAGAAGCCCAAATGGTTGAAATTATGCGGCGCGGCTCTGATTTGGTCGTCAAAAGCGAATCCGCACGCGGCACCAAAACCACTGACACCTATTCGCTCAAGGGCATAGCGCAGGCTCTCGACAAGGTGGCCGAGGAGTGCCGGTGAACCCTAAGGTTCGCCGGCGCCGGGACTACAACTGTGGCAAGACCCAATGGTCCCAATTAGATAGACTATGTCTTTCGATCTGCCGGGTGTGACCTTGTCCTTGCAAGACTTCGACGCCATCGAGAAAACGCCGCTCGAGCGCTACGTTGCGCCCGAAAAGCCTTCGTTGATCGGCCTTACGAGGGCGCAGCTTTCCGATGCTCTCGGCTCAGTCGGCGTGCCGGACGCGCAGCGCAAGATGCGCGTTCAGCAACTTTGGCACTGGATGTATTTCCGTGGGTTCACGTCGTTCGAGGAAATGACCAGCGTGTCAAAGGAAATGCGCAGTGCGCTCGCGGAGCGGTTCACGTTGGCAAGACCTGAGGTCGTCGCCGAGCAGGTCTCGGTTGACGGCACACGCAAATGGCTTCTGCGGCTCCCCGGCGAAGTGCAGGGGGAGCGGCCGCACGAAGTCGAGTGCGTCTACATTCCCGATACCGAGCGCGGTACTCTTTGTGTCTCGAGTCAGGTTGGGTGCACGCTCAATTGCAGCTTCTGCCACACGGGCACACAGCGCCTGGTGAGGAACCTGACGGCGGGAGAAATCGTCGGACAGATCATGACCGCGCGCGATCGCCTCGGCGATTGGCCGGGCGGAATACGGCCAACCGATGGTGTTGTGCCAAGCGGGGACCGTTGCATCACCAATATCGTGATGATGGGCATGGGGGAGCCGCTCTACAACTTCGAGGCCGTGCGTGACGCGCTCCTCATCGCTGCAGACGGCGAGGGCATTGCCATTTCCAAGCGCCGCATAACGCTGTCCACCTCGGGGGTCGTACCGAATATTGAGCGCACAGGTGCCGAAATTGGCTGCATGCTGGCGGTCTCGTTGCACGCTGTGCGCGATGAGCTTCGCAATGATCTCGTGCCACTCAATCGGAAGCATCCGATCGCCGAACTGCTGGAGGCCTGCCGGAACTATCCCGGCGTTTCCAATGCCAAGCGCATCACGTTCGAGTATGTCATGCTCAAGGATGTGAACGACTCAATCGACGACGCAAAAGCGCTCGTTCGTTTGCTAAAAGGCATCCCCGCCAAGATCAATCTGATCCCGTTCAATCCCTGGCCCGGCACGCGATACGAGTGCTCGGAGTGGGAACAGATCGAGAAGTTCTCGCAGGTCGTGTTCGATGCCGGGTATGCCTCGCCTGTTCGCACGCCGCGTGGGCGCGACATCCTGGCTGCTTGCGGCCAGCTCAAGAGCGCAACCGAAAAACTATCCGTGCGGGAACGAATGGCGCTGCGTGCCATGGCTATGGTTGAGTAGCGGCGCCGATTCATTTCAAGGAAGGCATTATGTTCGGTCGAATTCTCGTCATCCTCTTCGCGCTTTTTCTGGCCATTGTAGCAGCTGGCATAACTCTCGCCGCCGGGATCCTCTTGCCGGAATGGCAAGTCATGGATTCCGATCCAATCGAGCGGGTGCTCTTCTTCTTCGCTGCTTTTTTCGCCACCAGTTATGTCGGCGCCGTAGCATTTATGCCGGCGCTGCTGGTGATCGTGATCGCGGAAGCCGCGCGTTTGCGAAATTTTCTCTACTACGGCGTGGGTGGTGCACTCGTCGGACTGGCCTCGTACTACGGTACAGACATTTCGATGCGGCTGGAAAACACCACCGATGTCACGCCTGTGGCCAACGCCCTGCAACTCGCCGCCGCCGCCGGGATCATCGGCGGTCTGGTCTATTGGTTGATTGCCGGACGCAACGCGGGTCGCTGGCGTGAATCGCGTGCGCCAAGCCCTGCATAATCCGGGGCAGAGATTCGTCGGCTTTTCATTTGACGGCGTGTCGGGTAGACGAACCCCGCATGAACCGCACCGGACTGCTGATCGCGCTTGCCATTGCTGTCGTCGCCGGACTGGCCTTCGGCCTTTATCCCGAACTCGACTTGCGCGTTGCGGGTTATTTCTACGGTTTTGAAGACCCCGCCCACAACAAATTTGCTTTTCGTCTCTACCCGCCGCTGATGAAGGCGCGAAACGTCGGACTGTGGATCGGAACTGCTCTCGTCGCACCGGCTGTGGTTGCGCTCGTGATCAAATTGGTCTTTCCGCGACGCAAATTACTGATGTCGGGCCGAGCGGTCGTTTTCCTGATTGCAACCATGGCTCTGGCGCCAGGCTTGATGGCAAACGTGCTGCTCAAGGATCATTGGGGTCGGCCACGTCCGATTGACGTAACGCAGTTTGGCGGCAACGAACATTTTGTGGCGTGGTGGGATCCACGCGGCGATTGTGCGTCAAACTGCTCGTTTGTCTCCGGCGATGTGGCTGGCGCGTTCTGGACCGTGGCGCCGGCGGCACTAACCCCGCTGCATTGGCGCGCCATCGCGTACGGCGCGGCGCTTGCGCTCGGGACCGGCATGTCGGTGCTACGTATTATGGCTGGGGGGCATTTTCCGTCCGACGTCATATTTGCCGGCGTATTCACGTTTCTGATCGTGTGGCTCGCTTACGCTTTTATATATCGCTGGCCGCGCACGCGCCTGTCGGATGATGATGTAGAGCATGCGCTCGAGCGCACGACTTTGCCGATCTATGATTCCATTGCCGCGCTGCTCGGCCGGAAGCCAAAATGAGCGGTTAACCGGTCAAAGCGTTCGAACAAGGACGCACTTTGCGCCGTATATCTTTCGCCCTATAGTCCGCCGCGTTTTCAACGCGGACATTCTCTGATGGCCGACAGCAAGCCCAAAAAGACGGTAAAGAAAGTCGTTCTCGCCTATTCCGGCGGGCTCGATACATCGATTATTTTGAAGTGGCTGCAGACCGTCTATGGCTGCGAGGTCGTCACCTTTACAGCCGATCTCGGTCAGGGCGAGGAGCTTGAGCCCGCCCGACAGAAGGCGTTGCTCCTCGGCATCAAAAAGGAAAACATCTTCGTCGAGGACCTGCGCGAAGAATTCGTGCGCGACTATGTATTCCCGATGTTTCGGGCGAATGCCCTGTACGAAGGTCAATATCTGCTCGGCACGTCGATCGCGCGGCCGCTGATCGCGAAGAAGCAGATCGAAATCGCCGAGAAGGTCGGCGCCGATGCGGTTGCGCACGGCGCTACCGGCAAGGGCAACGATCAAGTTCGTTTTGAACTGACTTACTATGCGCTCAAGCCCGATGTGACGGTCATCGCGCCGTGGCGCGAATGGGACCTGACCTCGCGCACCAAGCTTATTGAGTTCGCCGAGAAGCACCAAATTCCGATCGCCAAGGATAAACGAGGCGATGCGCCATTTTCGGTCGACGCCAATCTGCTGCATACGTCCTCGGAAGGGAAAGTGTTGGAAGATCCCGCGCAGGACGTGCCGGACTACGTTTTTTCCCGCACGGTCGATCCGGAGAAGGCGCCGGACAAGCCGACCACCATCACGGTCGATTTCGAGCGCGGCGATGCGGTTGCTGTCGACGGCAAGAAGATGTCGCCGGCTGCATTGCTCAAGCAGCTTAACGATCTCGGCCGTGCCAACGGCATCGGCCGGCTCGATCTTGTCGAAAACCGTTTCGTTGGCATGAAGTCACGCGGCATGTACGAAACTCCGGGCGGCACGATACTGCTTGCCGCCCATCGGGGAATCGAATCGATCACGCTCGACCGTGGCGCTGCACATCTCAAAGACGAACTGATGCCGAAATATGCGGAGCTCGTTTACTACGGCTTCTGGTTTGCCCCGGAGCGGGAAATGCTGCAGGCGGCAATCGACAAGAGCCAGGAATTCGTCACTGGCCGCGTCACGCTGAAGCTTTATAAGGGCAACGCCACCGTTGTTGGCCGCGAGAGCAAATATTCTCTCTACGATCAGGAACTGGTCACTTTCGAAGAGGGTGCTGTGGCGTACGATCACCGCGACGCCGAGGGCTTTATCAAGCTCAACGCTCTTCGCTTGCGCACGCTAGGTCAACGGCGGCGCAAGTTGAAGCTCGACTAAATCACCGTGTTGCAGGAACGCTCGATGGTGCGGTGTGCGGCGAGGTTGTGTCTGATGTCGGCGTTCGCAGTGTCTCTCATCGCTTGTTCGTCGGATAAAAAGCAGGCGGAAGAAAATCCGAATGTCTTTCCGGCCGACTACAAGAACCAGATTCTGGTCACATTGACCAACTCGCTTGATGATCCGACCAACATACGCAGTGCGTCTATTACCGATCCATTCGTCAGATCGGCGGGGAAGGAAGAGCGTTATGTGGTGTGCCTACGGTTCGATACCCGGAACCTCAACAGGAATTACACCGGCATCCAGGACCGCATCGCTTATTTCTATGGCGGTCATATCAATCAGCTGGTCGAGGCAACGAAAGAGCAGTGCGGAAACGTCGCCTACAAGCCGTTTCCTGAGCTCGAGAAACTGTGCCAGGCCAAGAAGTGCGAGTAGGTCACCGGCCTGATCGTTACTGGGAATCGTCGATTGGGATCGCGTCGGCCTGAAGGGCTTTGAGCTCAGGAACCAATGGAGCGTTGCGGCGCTGTTTATCCGCAATTTCGGCGACAACTTTCTGCATCTGCACGAAACGTACGGGTGTCACGGGGTGCGTTCGCCCAATCCTAGTATCGTCCGGACTTTCCAGCGAGAACGCCCTCCAGATTTCTTCCGCTCCGGCGAGATCGTAGCCGGCCCGCGTTGCATAGTAGGCACCGACATAGTCGGCCTCCCGTTCGAAGTTCACGCTGAATGCCAATGCCCCGGCGCGGGCGAACTGGCGGGCAAATATCCCGCCGGTCGATATTCCACCGAGCACCAGACCGGCATCGATTGCGGCACCACCGGCCCACCCCAGGACTTGATTGGCCCATTGCTTATCCAGATGACCGAGATTGGCATGGGCGAGCTCATGCCCGAGCACAAGAGCGAGCTGCGCGTCGGTACGAGCGACCCGCAGAATGCTTGAGTGGACGACAATTCTGTCGCCGGTTGTAAACGCGTTCAGAGAGGAATCGGTAATCAATTCGATCGGAATGTCGCAAGCAACAACCGGAGTGACGATACGGGTCTCGTCGATGCCGTCGTGACGGACAAGGACATGGATTGGACGTTCGCCGTTGGTGCGGACAAACCGGCTCACCCACTCAGTCGTCTCCGAGCCCGGCACGGCTTCATTGTTGAATGTCAGGATGTGGTCGCCCGGTTTGATTCCTCCCGCGGCTGCGGGGGAAGTTTCCGCGACCGACAGTACGGTTGCCCGTGTCCAACTCACCGAAAGCGCTTCGTGAGAGTACGATCGAAATTTGCGCGGCAGGCTATGCACCGTGCCTGCGTCCAGGCCAATTTGCGCTGATCGAACCTTGCAGTCGTGGTGGTTGGCGACCCTGATGCGGAACGCGACATTGTTGAGACGCCCGCGCTGGGCGAAGTAGTCGCGGATGTGGTCGACTTGTTGTTTGCGTCGCTCGGCGTCGACCTCTTCGGAAGCCAATGGCGGCAGCTTCGAGATCGGCCCGCAAGACGCGCAAAGAAGACCGCTTGCGGCCAAAAACAAAGAACGCCAACGCACACATGTACTCCGCACGAGGAGGCAACGTGCATCAGCTCATTTGTTGGTTCAAGCGAAAGTTGTACTGCGAGTAGCGCGACAACTTAGTGGAGTATCATCCGTTCGGCTGATTAAAGCTGTCGGTCGACCAGCGATTTTTTGATCTTCGCAATTTCTTTTGCCGGGTTTAATCCCTTCGGACACGCCTTCGAGCAATTCATGATGCTGTGGCAGCGATAAAGCCGGAACGGGTCTTCGAGATTGTCGAGACGTTTTCCCGTCGCTTCGTCGCGACTGTCCTGGAGCCAGCGGTTGGCCTGCAGCAGCACCGCAGGTCCCAGATAGCGGTCCGAATTCCACCAATAACTGGGGCAAGAGGTCGAACAGCAGGCGCAAAGGATGCATTCGTACATGCCGTCGAGCTTGGCGCGATCCTGGTGACTTTGCCGCCATTCTTTCTCCGGCGTCGCCGTTGTCGTCTGCAGCCATGGTTCGATGGATGCATACTGGGCGTAAAAATTCTTCAGGTCAGGCACGAGGTCCTTGACCACCGGTTGGTGCGGCAATGGATAGATTCTCATCGGTGCACGCGCGTCGTCGATCGCCTTCGTGCACGCAAGCGTATTGGTGCCATCGATATTCATCGCACATGACCCGCACACGCCCTCACGGCACGATCGACGGAACGTCAGTGTCGGATCGATGGTGTTCTTGATCCAGATCAGCGCATCGAGAACCATCGGCCCGCAATCGTCGCGATCGACGTAATAAGTGTCGATGCTAGGGTTCTGCCCATCATCCGGGTTCCAGCGGTATATCCGGAATTCGCTCACATGCGTTGCGTGCGATGTGCGCGGCCATTTTCTGCCTTCGGTGATCTTCGAGTTCTTCGGCAAAGTGAATTCGACCATGGCAGGTTTCCGTCAGTAGACGCGCGCCTTCGGTTCGATGTAGGCGACATCGTTGGTGAGCGTGTAGGTGTGAACAGGGCGGTAGTCGAGCTTCACTTTGCCGTTCGCATCCATCCACGCCAGTGTGTGCTTCATCCAGTTCTTGTCGTCACGCTCGGGGTAGTCTTCGCGTGCATGCGCGCCTCGGCTCTCGGTCCGGTTTCTTGCCGAATCCATTGTCACGACGGCTTGCGCGATGAGATTGTCGAGTTCGAGCGTTTCGATCAGATCCGAATTCCAGATCAGCGACCGGTCGGTCACGCGAACGTCGGCCATCCCTTGATAGATGTCATGAATCCGCTTGTGGCCCTGGTCGAGGACCTCGCCGCTCCGGAAGACCGCGCAATCTTCCTGCATCACCTTCTGCATGTTCAGCCTCAGCTTGGCGGTCGGCGTGCCGCCGGAGGCGTTGCGGAATCTATCCAGACGCGACAACGACATTTCGGCCGAATCCTTCGGCAAGTCCGGCTGCGAGTCGCCGGGGGTCAATATGTCGGCGCAACGCAAAGCCGCGGCGCGACCGAAGACCACCAGGTCGATCAACGAATTCGAGCCCAGCCTGTTGGCACCGTGCACGGAAACGCAGGCGGCTTCGCCAAGCGACATCAGCCCGGGGATAATCGTGTCGTCGTCGCCGTTTTTCCTGGTCAGCGCCTCGCCATGATAGTTCGTGGCAATGCCGCCCATGTTGTAGTGCACGGTCGGAAGCACCGGGATCGGCTCTCGCGCTACATCGACATTGGCAAATATGCGTGCCGTTTCGCTGATGCCGGGCAGGCGCTCATGCAGCACCGCGGGATCGAGATGATCAAGGTGCAGGAACAGATGATCCTTGTCCTTGCCGACGCCGCGACCTTCGCGAATTTCGACGGTCATTGCGCGCGAAACCACATCGCGTGAGGCGAGATCCTTCGCCGAGGGGGCATAGCGCTCCATAAAGCGCTCGCCTTCGGAGTTCACGAGATATCCGCCTTCACCGCGTGAGCCTTCGGTGATCAGGCAGCCAGCCGGATAGATGCCGGTCGGATGAAATTGCACAAACTCCATATCCTGCAGCGGCAATCCGGCGCGCAGGACCATGGCGTTGCCGTCGCCCGTGCAGATGTGCGCCGAAGTACAGGAGAAATAAGTGCGACCATAGCCACCGGTCGCAAGGATCGTCATGTTGGCCGAAAAGCGATGGATCGATCCGTCGTCCATATTGAGCGCGACCACGCCGCGACAACGACCTTCGTTGTCCATGATCAGGTCGATCGCAAAATATTCGACGTAGAATTCAGCGGCGTGGCGAAGCGCCTGTCCGTACATCGTGTGGAGCATGGCGTGCCCGGTGCGGTCGGCAGCCGCGCAGGTCCGCTGCGCTGTGCCCTTCCCGTAATGGGTCGTCATGCCGCCGAACGGGCGCTGATAGATTTTGCCATCCTCTTCGCGGCGCGAGAACGGCAGGCCCCAGTGTTCCAGCTCATACACGGCAGCCGGCGCGTTGCGGCAGAGATACTCGATCGCGTCCTGATCGCCGAGCCAGTCGGCGCCCTTGACGGTGTCGTACATGTGCCAGCGCCAGTCGTCCTCGCCCATATTGCCGAGCGCTGCCGCGATGCCGCCCTGGGCGGCAACCGTGTGCGAGCGTGTGGGGAACACCTTCGTGATACAGGCAGTGCGAAGACCCGCCTCGCTGCATCCCACGACCGCACGCAAGCCGGAGCCGCCAGCACCGACAACAACGACGTCGTAGTTGTGGTCTTCAATAGGATAGGCACGACCGTTGACCGCAGGCGCGCCGCTCGACTTTCCGTTGGTCGCCATGGATCAGACCCCGAACGAGAGCTTCAGAATGGCGTAGATCGACGCCAGGCTGACTGCGACGACGAAAAACGTATTCGCCATCAGAGCAAGAAACTTCCATCTCGCTTCGTGCACATAGTCGAGAATGATTTCCTGCATACCTATCCACATATGGTAGGCCGTATTGATGATGAACAGCAGCATTACGACTGCGACAATCGGCGAGCCAAGAATCTGGACAACCGCCGCGTGGCTGCGTCCAAGCAGTGCGGTGATGATCAACAGAAGAGCGATCGTCAACGGTACACCGGCAACTGACGTCACGCGTTGATGCCAGAAGTGGCCGGTGCCGGATCGCGCCGCGCCCAGTCCGCGAACCTGCCGCAACGGAGTGCGCATGGGTTGGATCTCGCTCATCGTGGACCTCCCATGACGAGATAGCCGACGACCCAGAGAATAAGTGTAAGTGCGATCGAGCCGATCAGGGTCGCGAGTGTGAGCATCTCGCGTTCGGCGGGTTCGAGACCGTGAATCGTGTCCCAGATCAGATGGCGGATGCCGCCAAGCATGTGATGGATCAGGGCCCATGTGTAGCCGAACAGGATCAGTTGCCCGATCAGGCTGCCCATGAACCACTCGACATTGGCATAGGCGTTTGGACCGCTCGCCGCCGCGACAAGCCACCAGGCGAGGAGCAGCATCCCAAAATAGAGCGCGCCGCCGGTGATGCGATGGACGATCGACATCGTCATCGTCAGCATCGGCCGATAAATTTGCAGATGCGGAGAAATTGGCCGCGGCCGCGTCGCTCCCGTCGTCATACCCGTCTCGAGCTCGGCCATTGTCAGCCTCCAATCATCATCCCTACGCGAGCGGAGGGGGATTGGCATTGCCGGGTTTGAGGAGCCGCGGAAGGTAGGTCAGGACTTGACCCAGGGCCCAAACCCATTACTTCATGATTTGCGAAGCTTGAACCCGGAAATCCGGCGTTGCAATATGCCTTTTGCGTAGCCTGCCTTCGTATAATAAGAAGGTAAGCCCTTATGCGGTTCGATTTCACGGATCTCAATCTCTTCCGGCACATCGTCGAGGCCGGGAGCATAACCCATGGCGCGGAACGCTCGAACCTGGCTTTGGCGGCGGCCTCAACACGCATCCGCAAGATGGAGCTCGCGTTCGGGACCGAACTGCTGATCCGGGGGCGGGCAGGGGTTACGCCCACCCCGGCCGGCCGTACGCTGCTACAGCATGCCCGTGGAATTCTGGCGCAGACCGAGCGTCTGCAGGAGGATTTGACGCCTTTTGCCCGAGGTCTCGCCGGCCAGGTGCGGGTGCTCTCCAATACCAATGCCCTTACCGAATTCCTGCCCGAGACGCTGAGCTCGTTCCTGATGGCCTATCCGGATATCAGCGTCGATCTCGAGGAGAGATTGAGCGACGAGATCGTCGGCCTGATCGCGGAGGGAAATGCCGACATCGGCATTGTCGCGGGCACGGTCGACTATGGCGGGCTGAACACCTTTCCATTCCGCAGCGACCGCTTCGTTCTGGTCGTGGCGAAAAATCATCCGCTCGCAAGTCGGTCGCGCATCGCCTTTTCCGAAGTGCTTGACTACGACATGGTGGGGCTCGATCGCGCCAGCGCAATTCAGCGCTTTCTTGCCGACAAGGCCAATCGTATCGGTCGTCCGCTCCGACTGCGCGTACAACTGCGCAGCTTCGACGCTATCTGCCGTCTGGTCGAATGCAATGTAGGCGTCGGTATCGTCCCCGAGACCACGGTGAAGCGTACCGAGCGTACGATGGCAATCAGCGCGGTCCGCCTTACGGATCCGTGGGCGTTGCGCGAGCTGACGATCTGCGTGCGCGATATTAATTCACTGCCGCCATACGCGCGTCAGCTCGTCGATCATTTGCGGGCAAGCGCGTAGACGCATCATCACCGCGGCATTAGCACCCAATAGTCGAGATCAAGGATTACGGCCGGATCATAGTCGTCGCCGCTTTTGAGCGGGAAATCGGCGCACGGACGATCTTTGGTCGCAATGGTCCTGATGCGCAACGCGCCCACGTCTTTGCGGCTCGGTAGATTGGCGCTGGCGATCACTTCCGACCAGGCAAACACGGTGTCGCCGGCAAACAGCGGCGCCACGTGGCGGCCACCGTTGATCGCTGCGACATGAAAGGCGTTACCCAGTCCGTTGAAGGACAATGCGCGCGCCAGCGAAATGGCGTGACCACCATAGATCAATCGCCGGCCGAAACGGCCCTTGCTTTCGATAAACTGATTGAAATGGATACGAGCCGTGTTCTGATAGAGCCGGGTGGCGATCTGGTGCTCGGCTTCCTCGACGGTGATGCCGTCGACGTGATCGATTTTTTCTCCGACCTTGTAGTCGGAAAAACGATGTGAACTTCCTGCCAACACATTGTCGTAGGCGGCCGCCGCAATTTCAGGACAACCCTTGCCAAGCTGTTCGGGTTCGACGCTTTTGGGAAGTTCAGGAACCTTTTCTTGCGGCGCGGGCGCCGCCTGGTCGCGCTTTTGCACCATCACCCACCGCGCATAGTCGATGACGGCGTCACCAATTTCGTCGAAACCGCGCGAGCGCACGTAGACGATGCCGGTCTTCTTGTTTGAGTTTTCCCGCAGCCCGATGACTTCCGAAACTGTATTCAGGGTGACGCCAGGATAGACGGCTTTGAGAAAGCGGCAGTCGGCGTAACCGAGATTGGCAACGGCGTTGAGCGAGACATCGGGCACGGTCTTGCCGAAAACAACATGAAACACCAGCAGGTCGTCGATCGGGGACCGTGGGTAGCCGACTGATTTTGCAAAAGGGTCGGACGATTGCACAGCAAAGCGTGGTCCGAACAAACCATTGTAAAGCGCGACGTCTCCGACGGTTATCGTGCGCGGGGTGGCGTGACGGATCTGTTGGCCGAGACGGAAGTCTTCAAAAAAATTGCCGGGGCTTGTTCTCGAGGACGAGGGCGCGCTCACAAACTCACTCCTTCATTTCGTCCGGCGCGCCATTCTCACAAAACCGTGAGCCGAACGCCAGCTTCTGGCAACGAGCGACTAATGGGAGGTGTTTAGGCGTGGTGAAAGATGCCCCATGGTTACCCCGTTGACAGCGGAAGCTGCCGCGATGACATGAAACAGGACAGCGGGCCGCATGCATCCGCGGGCCCGGCCGCATCGTAGGTGTGGTAGGAGCTGCCCAAGGACACCGTGGCAATGACTGCTGAAACAATCACCACTGTCGATACTGGTGCAACAATTCACCCGCGCTGGGTGCGTATTTGTCATTGGATCAACGCGCTGGCCATTCTGGTTATGATCGGATCCGGCTGGCAAATATACAACGCCTCGCCGTTGTTTGATTTTGTGTTTCCCCGACAGATCGCCCTGGGCAACTGGCTTGCGGGCGCCTTGCTCTGGCATTTCGCTGCGATGTGGGTTCTCGTGGTCAACGGCGTCTTCTATGTCACGCTTGGTATCGTCACGGGACGCTTCCGCCGCAAACTTTTTCCAATTCGTCCGACTGAGGTTATCGCCGATCTGAAGGCCGCAGCGACCTTCAAGCTCTCCCATGACGACCTCTCGCATTACAACGCCATACAGAAGCTGCTCTATACCGGCGTCATTCTGGCGGGCGTCGTGATCGTGCTGTCGGGCCTGTCGATCTGGAAGCCGATTCAGTTTCAGGAATTGACGGCGTTGTTTGGTGGGTATGACGCGGCCCGATACGTGCACTTTCTGGCGATGGCAGCAATCGTGGGATTTCTCGTCGTACATGTGGCGCTGGCGCTGATCGTGCCGAAGAGCCTGCGCGCCATGATTACCGGCCGCTAGGAGGAGCGCCATGCGAAAACGCAGGACCATCCCCGGTGTCGATCCGAAACTCCTGATCAAGGATGCGACGAAATTAATGCCGGACGCCAGCCGACGCGGTTTCCTCCGCGGCGCGGCAAGTCTCGGCGCGCTGACTTTCCTTACCGGCTGCGACATCATCGACGGCGAGACTGCCGAAGGCGTGCTGCGCAAGATCTCGGAATTCAATGATGGCGTTCAGGCTGCGCTCTTCAGTCCTACGAAGCTCGCGCCGACTTATCCAGAAAGTGCCATCACCAAACCTTTCCCGTTCAACGCCTACTATGATGAGGACGAGGCGCCCGAAGTGGACGGCAAGACCTACAAACTGGAAGTCGCCGGCCTGGTCGAAAACAAGAAGTCGTGGACGCTCGACGAATTGTACGCCCTGCCCGAGGTCTCGCAGATCACCCGTCACATCTGCGTCGAAGGCTGGAGCGCGATCGGCTCGTGGCAGGGCACGCCGCTGTCGGAATTTCTCAAGCGCGTCGGCGCCGACACACGCGCCAAATATGTCTGGTTCAAATGTGCCGAAGGCTACACCAACACGATCGATATGCCGACCGCGCTGCATCCGCAGACCCAGATGACGTTCAAATTCGCCAATCGAATCCTGCCGCGCGCCTACGGCTATCCTATGAAGATTCGCATGCCGACCAAACTGGGATTCAAGAATCCGAAATACGTGGTGGCAATGGAAGTCACCAACATCGACAAGGGCGGCTACTGGGAAGACAAGGGCTACAACTGGTTCAGCGGGCTGTAGGTGTTGCGGTCACGAACGGCGTTAACGTCGCCGGGCCTTCGCCGACGATCAGAAGAACAGCATCGGTATCCTTGGCGCCGTCCCAGTGCACTTGCTTTCCGAAATGAGTGACGAACGATCCCGCCGGCATGGGAACGCTCGCGTTCGGATCAAAATCGGGTCCACTTCCCACCCACCATGTTCCCGACAGCACGGTGATGAAACGATCGTTGGGGTGGAAGTGCGGTCGGCTGAAATGATTGCCGGCGAGCCACTTCGTCATGACGCCGTATAGACCCGGCTTTGTCGGATCGCCGAACAGGAGGGCCTGCTGGTTGCCGTTCGGCGTGACCGGGCCCCAGTTGATCTGATCGGGCAGCTTGAAGACGACGGCCTTCGAATCGAGCTCGGCTGCGGATGAAACCATCGTCATGCCGGACAGGAACATCGCGGCGAATGCAGCAGATAGCACGAGTTGGCGGCGTTTCATGGTTTCCTCCCGATCTCTGTTTCGAGCTGCGGTGCGACGAGTGTCGCCACACTCAGGCGTCGCGTCCAGACCCTCCGCTGTTGGGTGGATCGGTGATCAACCGCGCGCCGCGCTGGAAGGTGAGGTAGTCCCAGAACCAGTTGAAGGCGACGACAAAGCGGTTACGCAGGCCGATCAGAAAATAAATGTGCGCAACGCTCCAAAACACCCAGCCGATGAATCCCTTCAACTCCAGTGGTCCGAATTTTACCACCGCGGCGCGACGACCAATCGTCGCCAGGTCGCCAAGGTGCATGTACCGAAACGGCTTGTTCAACTCGCGGCCCGCGATGCGGGCTGAAATCACTTTGCCGACATAGGTCCCCATTTGTTTTGCGGCCGGCGCAATACCGGGCACGGGATGACCTTTCTTGTCGGTCACTGCAGCCGTATCGCCGACGACGAAAATCTCGGGGTGCCCGGGCAGCGAAAGATCGGAGTTGACTTTGACACGACCGGCGCGGTCCCCCTCGGCATTGAGCCAGCTCATTGCAGGAGAAGCCGTCACTCCGGCCGCCCAGATGACGGTGCCGGCATCGATACGGCCGTCCTTAAGATCGACCCCGTCTGCATCGCACTTCGTGACGAGGGTTTCTGTCCTGACCTCAACACCCACGCGCGTCAGCGTTTTCAGCGCATAGTCAGACAATCCGGCCGGGAACGTTGGCAGCAATCGTGGTCCTGCCTCGATCAGTATGATGCGCGCCGAGCGCGGATCGATGCGGCGGAAATCGGCGGCGAGTGTCTGACGCGCAACATCCGCGATCGCACCGGCCATCTCGACGCCGGTGGCACCCCCGCCGACGATGACGAAAGTCAGCAGGTGCCGCCGCTGGTCTTCGTCCTTCATAACTTCCGCGCGCTCGAAGGCAATCAGGATGCTGCGGCGGATTCGCGTGCCATCCTCAATTCGCTTCAGGCCGGGCGCATAGCGCGACCACTCATCGTGACCAAAATACGAGTGCGTGGAACCGGTCGCGATCACCAGATAGTCGTAGGGAATTTCGCCGGATTGCGTCTGAATGCATTTCTTCTCCGGGCTGACGCCTCGCACATTTTCCATGAGAACCGTGGCATTGCGCTGCGGGCGCAGAATGTGCCGGATAGGCCAGGCGATATCCGCCGGCGACAGCGCCGCAGTTGCCACCTGATAGAGAAGCGGTTGGAAGCAATGATGATTCTCCCGGTCGATCACCGTCACATCGGCCTGAGCCCGTCTCAGCGCTTTGGCGCATTCCAGGCCGCCAAAGCCTGCCCCGACGATTACGACCCTTGCGTTGCCTGTCACGGCCCATCCTCTCGGCTGCAATCGCGCAATGTCCGCACATAGAAGGCCGGTTGCCAAGCCTGCGCCGAGGCTTTAGCAATCCGCGCGTGTCTGTAACGACGAGGCGTACATGGCGACCCACAATCTTCTTCTAGTTCCTGGCGACGGCATCGGCCCCGAAGTGATGGCCGAGGTAAAGCGCGTCATCGATTTATTCAACAAAACTGGCCCCGAGAGGTTCAACACCGAGGAGGCATTGGTCGGCGGCTGTTGCTACGATGCGCACGGCGTTGCCATCACCGATGCCACGGTGGAGAAGGCCAAAGCTGCGGACGCGATCATCTTCGGCTCCGTTGGCGGCCCGAAATGGGACAAGGTGCCGTACGACGTGCGGCCTGAAGCGGGCCTGTTGCGCCTGCGCAAGGATCTCGCGCTGTTCGCCAATATCCGCCCGGCCATTGTCTATCCTGCTTTGGCAGACTCGTCCTCTCTCAAGCGTGAGGTGGTCGAAGGGCTCGACATCATCATTCTCCGCGAACTGACGGGCGGCGTTTACTTCGGCGAGCCAAAAACGATCACCGATCTCGGTAACGGCCAGAAACGGGCGATCGATACACAGATCTATGACACCTATGAAATCGAGCGGATCGGTCGCGTCGCGTGCGAACTCGCGCGCAAACGGCGCAACAAGGTCACGTCGATGGAAAAGCGCAACGTCATGAAAACCGGCGTTCTGTGGAACGAGGTGATGACGCAGATGCACGCGCGCGAGTTCAAGGATGTTCAGCTTGAACACATGCTGGCCGACGCTGGCGGAATGCAACTGGTGCGCTGGCCCAAGCAATTCGACGTCATCGTTACTGACAATCTTTTCGGCGACGTGCTCTCCGATATTGCCGCGACCCTGACCGGCTCGCTTGGCATGCTGCCTTCAGCATCCCTTGGCGAAGTCGATCCAAAAACGCGCAAGCGCAAGGCGCTCTATGAACCGGTGCACGGCTCGGCGCCGGACATCGCCGGGAAGGGCATCGCCAATCCCATCGCCATGATCGCCTCGTTCGGGATGGCCTTGCGATATTCTTTCAATCTCGGAAAACAGGCTGACTGGATCGATCAGGCGATTTCCGCGACGCTCGCCAAAGGATTACGCACTGCCGATATCAAATCGGAAGGCACCGAAGTCGTGTCGACATCGGGAATGGGTTCGGCAATCCTGTCCGAGCTCGAAAAGCTCGCCGCCTGAACAGTGAAAAGCAAAACGCGGCCACTCGGCCGCGTTTCATTCCCGGATGTGTCCGGCGCTCAGTACTGCAGCCAGGGATTGTTCTTGCTCGGCAAGGTGAACGGTCCCGGAAGCGCTGATTGCGTATTGTGCAGGCCGGCGGACGTATTGTTGAGCACGCTTCCCGCGGTCTGTGTCGGATTTTGCACATAGCCGGTATTGCCGACGCGCTCGCCCGGAAACGTTTCCGTTCCGGGATCGAGGAACGAGCGCTTCTGGATGATGACGCGGGTTCGGGTCCGGCCGTCTTCATCGCGGCTGATCTGAAC
Organism: uncultured Alphaproteobacteria bacterium; assembly: GCA_963831515.1. GTDB lineage: Bacteria > Pseudomonadota > Alphaproteobacteria > Rhizobiales > Xanthobacteraceae > Pseudolabrys. The sequence continues at coordinate 314,491 of CAWHQL010000013.1, forward strand.
CGTGTTGTCTCGGTTGTTGTAGACCACGGTGCGCTTTTTCGTCGGGCTCGTCTGGGCGTCTGCCTGAACGGTCGGCAGGGCCAAGGCTCCGACTAGCGCGATCGCCGCAGTGACGACTTTCAATTTCATAGGGTCCTCGACCAATTGCCTCGATGTGTTTAACGCAGTGTACCGGGGTTCTGTTTCCTGGAACAGGCCCCGATTGGTCGCAAATCTTCGTAAACTTGCGATAAAGCCCCGCCGTATTGGCGGGGCTTTTCTGTTCAAAGCGACAAAAGTGCCACTAGCTGCCGTAGTTTTTCTTGAGGTATTCGGCGATCGCCTTGGCGTCGGTGTCGTCGATCGGCGCGCCGTAGGCCTTGATCATCTTGGTGATCTCGGCATCCCATAACGCTGCATTGGGGAATGGCGAGTTCATCGGGATGTAGTCGAGGCTGTGACAGGCCTGGCAATTGGCCTCGACCTTGTCGAGCCCGGGCGCGGTTTTGAGTTGCACCGGCTTTTCATCGGCGCCAGCGGGAAGCGCGATCAACGCGGCCGCTGCTGCGATCAACAGAGTTCGCATGATCCCCTCCCTAGGCGTTCAATGTGATGTTTTGCATCACATTGTTGTGGTAGCCGGCCGGGTTGAAGATGAGCTCGGATGTCTGGCTCTGCCCGAGCTTGTTGATGGCGTTGACCATCACCGTGTTCTTGCCCTTCTTTGCCGTGAAATCGAAACTCCACGGGCGGAACGCAAAGCGGCCAAGATCCTGACCCAGCGTGGCCGAGGTCCAGGTCTTTCCCCCATCGGTGGACACCTGCACTGCACTCACGCCATAGCCACCGTCCCAGGCGATGCCGCTCACGGTCACCTTGCCGGCATTGATTTTGGCGCCGTCGCGCTGACTGGTGATCAGCGAATTCACGACCATTTCAGTGATCGGCGTGCTGGTCGCGTTTTCCTGGCTGGTAAAACGGTCCCTGAGCGGAAATTTGCCAAGCGGAATGCGATAGGCGGGGTTCATCCAAAACCCGCCTTGCGGCTGCGTCAGCGCGTTGATGGCAATGACGTGCTTCATCCAGTAAGTGCCGGTCCAGCCGGGAACGACAATGCGCGCCGGAAATCCATTCCAGTGCGGCAACGGTTGGCCATTCATTTCATAGGCGATGATCGTCGACTCCTCGACGGCTTTCCACGCCGGAATGCTTTTGACGAAGTCGGGAGTCTTGTCGGTTACCGGGCCGTCCGCGCCGTCGAAGGCGACCTCGATCGCCTCCTTCTTGAGGCCGGCCTTTTCGAGCACATCCTTCAGGCGCGCACCCTTCCAGCGCGCGCAGCCCATGGCGCCGTATCCCCACTCGACACCGACGACATGTGGTTTTGAAAGTCCGCGTCGGTTGCCGGAGCATTGATTGACGGCCACTACTTCGAACGCCGGCATTTTTTTCAAATCATCGAGCGTAAGCTCAATTGGGGTGCTGGCTCCGTCGCCTCCGACCTTGAGCTTGTAAGTTTTGCCGTCGATCTCCGGAATATCCGCCAGATGATATCGCACGAAGAATTCATCGTTCGGCGTGATCGGATTGCGGAACGTTTCCAGCGGCAACTCATAGTTAGGTGGGCGGTAGCTGAGTTTGATGAGCGGCTTTTTGCCGGGGAGCGCTTCCATGGTGGCGACGGTGCCGACACCTTCCGGTAAGCCCGGGGTGAGCGCGGCGCCCGCGGCTGCAGCCAATCTGTATCCGGACAATGCAAACGCGGCGCCCGCGCCCGCCGTCCCAAGCAGGTGACGTCGAGTGATCATCGTTCCTCTCCCCAGAGGTCTTCACGAAGTCAGCGGTCATCACCGTGACTTCAGATATTCTTGTTCGAATATGATCGGATGAATTATCAGGTGGGTCAATTGTGAACGCGGCACCGGCGTGAAAAATCGGTGACCCGATCGTGCGCAATCTCACCAAATGGGATTTGGCGCAGATGCTGCGCCGCACGGAAGTTATTCAGCGTGCAGTGCGCCGCGCGTCCTGACAATTCGCCAGCGCCTTCCAGAGCAGATGATACTTCGGCGTGGCTGCGAGGATGGGATCGCGCTGGCCGCAATAGCTTCGATTGAGTTCCGCCTGAGCAAACAATGCACCGACTTTTGGCTCGCTGCCGGCAGAAAGAAGAGTCAATCGGTCAAGCGCACACGCCAGCGTGCTTTGCTCGACGAACTCGGTACCGCCCTGACAGAACCAGCCGGACAGTTGCATGCGTGGATCGCTGTAGGCGCGAACAAAACCGAGGCAACGGCGCGGCGTACCTTTTGAAGCGACGAAGGGCACGATCGTGAGCGGCCCAAATTTGGTTGCGAGCGGTTTGTCGAGATGCTGCACGTCCGCCGGACCAAGCGCATCGGCGCTCAAGATCATTTCCGCAACCGGATCCGCATAGCGGCCAACCTCGTTGCCGGGGCGATAGATTTCGATACGAAGGAACGGCGAGGCGCTGTCCGACTCACCCAAAGTTAGAATGTCCTTGCGGCCATTGCCTTCTCCGTGCCGCCGGATCGCATAGCTTGCCGGAACGTCGGTGGCTTCCGGGATGGACAGCGCGAAGGCGGCGAACGGCCGTTCGATATCGACCCATTGCGGTGGATGCAGCGGTGTGATGGCACCCATCACTTTTGGCGATTGAGAAAAATGCGCGCTTGCCATGGAAAGCAGCGCAAGAGCACCCAGATATGCAAGCAAGCGCACAATGTTGGGCGGCAGGTCGTTACGCCATGAGCGCAGGGCCGGATGCATGCGAAGTTGTCTGCACTGTGCCGTTGTGTTGGACGTAGTTCTCGCCTAGAAGCGCTGCCATCCGGTTGCCCTGAACGGGTTACCGGGCGGAATCCAGTCCGGAGCGTTAACAATGGGTTACAAGGTCGCCGTGGTGGGTGCTACCGGCAATGTCGGGCGCGAGATGCTCGACGTGCTGGCCGAGCGCAAATTCCCCGCTGACGAAGTAGTCGCCGTTGCGTCGCGACGGAGCCAGGGCGTTGAGTGTTCGTTCGGTGACAAGACGCTGAAGGTCAAGGCGCTCGATCATTTCGATTTCTCCGACGTCGACATTTGCCTGATGTCGGCGGGCGGCGCAGTGTCGAAGGAGTGGTCGCCAAAGATTGCCGCGCAGGGCGCTGTCGTCATCGACAATTCGTCGGCATGGCGGATGGACCCTGACGTGCCGCTGATCGTGCCGGAAGTGAATGCCGACGCCATCACCGGTTTCACCAAAAAGAACATCATTGCCAATCCGAACTGTTCGACCGCGCAGCTTGTTGTGGCGCTCAAGCCGCTGCACGACAAGGCAAAGATCAAGCGCGTCGTTGTGGCGACCTATCAATCAGTGTCGGGCGCAGGCAAGGAAGCGATGGACGAACTGTTTTCGCAGAGCAAGGCTGTCTTCACGCTCGACGAAGTGCAAACCAAGACGTTTCCGAAGCGGATCGCGTTCAACGTGATTCCGCACATCGACGTCTTCATGGAAGACGGTTACACCAAGGAAGAATGGAAGATGGTGGTCGAGACCAAGAAAATTCTCGATCCCAAGATCAAGCTTACCGCCACCTGTGTCCGTGTCCCGGTCTTCGTCGGCCACTCAGAAGCGGTCAACATCGAGTTCGAGAACCCGATCACTGCCGACGAAGCGCGCCAGATACTGCGCAACGCACCGGGATGTCTGGTCATCGACAAGCTCGAACCCGGCGGATACGTCACGCCCTACGAGTGTGTCGGAGAAGACGCAACTTACATCAGCCGTATCCGCGAGGACGGGACGATCGAGAACGGACTGCAGATCTGGGTGGTGTCTGACAACCTGCGCAAGGGCGCGGCGCTGAATGCGGTGCAGATCGCCGAGTGCTTGATCAACCGCAAGCTTATTCAGGCCAAGCGCCGGGCAGCATAGGCCACCAGCAAGCGTCAGAAACGCGGTTGCGCGAACATCCGCACGTAATCATCCGCCGCGACCTGGGCGAACTTTTCGGTCGCGGGATCGCGCACCGAGAGCTGGCCCGTCGCGACACCGAAGTACGCGCCATGCACTACAACCTGCCCGCGTTCGATCAGAATGCGCAGACGCGGAAATGTCATCAGGTTATCGATGCTGTTGACGACGTTAGCCTGCTCAAGTCGTGTCAGATATTCATCGCGCGATAGGGCGCCACGCGGTCCCAGTCTCTCCGCCGCTGGCGACATCAGTTTCATCCAGTTGCCGATGAAATCGCCCGGAGAGAGCGGTTCGGCATCCTCGGCGAATGCTTTGACGCCGCCGCATTGCGCGTGCCCAAGCACGACAATGTGTCTGACCTTCAGGGCACCGACACCGAATTCGAGCGCTGCCGATACACCGTGAGCGTGTCCGTCCGGCGCGTAAGGTGGCACGATGTTCGCCACGTTACGGACAACAAAAAGCTCGCCGGGCCTCGCGTCAAAAATGACTTCAGGCGAAACGCGGGAGTCGCAACAGCCGATGACCATGATTTGCGGGGACTGTCCGCTTTCGGCAAGGCCCCTGTAGCGGTCTTGTTCGTGGCGGAGCCGGCCGATGAGAAAGGCGCGATATCCGTCGATCAGCTGCTGCGGAAATGCCATTGGTGGCCGTTCATGAAACCAGTGATGCAGACTCACACAATCATGGCTGCATTGTCATTGGCAACCCGCCGAAAGGTGGGAGTGGCATGCGGGTCATGCGGACGATAGTCTTGGACGCAATGGAGGCTTACGAATGAACGTCCGCCCGCGCCGCAGCGTCCTCTATATGCCGGGCTCGAATGTCCGTGCGCTCGAAAAGGCGAAGACCCTGCCCGTCGATTGCGTGGTCCTCGATCTCGAAGATTCGGTTGCCCCCGAAGCCAAGGAAGACGCGCGTCAGAAAGTGACTGAAGCCGTGAAATCCGGCGGTTTCGGCCCGCGCGAGGTCTTCATTCGCGTCAACAGCGTCGAGACGCCCTGGCATGCCGACGACCTTGCCGCTGCGGCACACGCAGCGCCGGATGCGATCCTGGTTCCGAAAGTATCGAGCCCGGATACCCTGGAACTGATCGGTCGGCGGCTGCTCGATATGGGCACTCAGCACAGGACGCGCGTGTGGGCGATGATCGAAACGCCGCTGGCGATTTTCAATGTTCTGCGGATCGCGGGGGCGGCGAGCGATTCTGAAACGCGGCTGTCCGGTTTCGTCATGGGCACCAACGATCTTGCCAAGGATACGCGCGCGCGTCTCGTGCCGGGCAGGGCGCCAATGCTGTCCTGGCTGTCGACCTGTGTTGCCGCCGCGCGCATCTATGGCATCGATATTCTCGATGGCGTTTATAACGACATCGGAAACGCCGATGGCTTTGCCAAGGAATGTGCCCAAGGCGTCGAACTCGGCTTCGACGGCAAGACACTTATTCATCCAAGCCAGATCGAACCGTGCAACACCGCTTTCTCTCCCTCGCAGACTGAGGTTGAACAGGCACGCAGGATGATCGCCGCCTTCGACCTGCCGGAGAACAAGGGCAAAGGGGTTGTGTCGATCGATGGCCGCATGGTCGAGCGGCTGCATGCGGATATGGCCCGGCGAACGGTGGCGATCGCGGAAGCGATTGCGCGACATCACTAGTGAGCGACCATGTGCTTTCCTCGCGGAAGAAGGAATGAACTATGCTGCGGCGCCGCTGGCTGATCGCTTCCGCACTGTTGCTATTCTCTTCACTTGCGTTCGCCCAAGATATTGCGCCGGGCGGCACGCTGCGCGCCGCCTATCTGGCAAACAATCCAGCGCAAGCGGTGCGTGATCCAGTCAGCGGTGAAATAAGGGGCGCATCTGCAGATCTCGCACGCGAGCTGGCGCGACGACGCAATGTACCGCTTGTACTCATGCCGCTGACGAGTCCACCTGCCGTGATCGATGCTGTTGCCAAAGGCGACGCCGATATCGGCTTCGTAGCGTTTGCGCCCGAGCGGGTCGGAACAGTCGAATTCTCGCAAATCTATATGTTGGTGCAGCAGTCGTTCATCGTACCGGACAGCTCCCCCATCCGTGCCGTTGCGGACATCGATATGCCCGGACGACGCATCGCCGGTGGCAAGAACGATTCGGTCACGCTCTATCTCGCACGCAACTTGAAACAGGCGACTCTGGTCGAGACCGACAACACGCCGGCCGACGCGAAACGTCGGCTCTTGGCTGGCGAGATCGATGCCTTTGGGGCCAACCGTCAGCGACTAACCAACCTGCTGAACGAAATGCCCGGGTATCGTCTCCTGCCGGACAACCTGTTCGGCGTGACGCAAACGATCATCGTCCCGAAAGGAAAGCCGGAGGTACTCGCAGCCATTAACGCCTTCATCGACGATGTTCGTGCGTCCGGGCTTTTGCAGAACGCGATTGCGAAAAGCGGAATCGTCGGGCTTGAGATGGCCCCTCCCGGCGCCACACTTCAGCGTTAATGGCGACGTTGCGGTTGATCGCCGCATCCTGGTGCGTTGCGGCAACATGGCCGCTAGCGATCAAAAATGTCCTGATTAAACAATTTCGTGGCCGGATCAGCGCACTCGCCCAGCGATAAAAACACCGTAAACGCAATAGTTTAGAACACTTTTAAAGAGTGTTTTTATTTTGACTCCTCGCGACACACCGGTTAGCGAATAACCAATCAAGGTGTCTGATGATTGTCTGCTCCTGCAATGTACTGAGCGATCACGAGGTGCGCAGTGCCGCCAGTTCGGCGTCACGCCGGTCGACCAGTCACGTGTATGGCTGTCTGGGATGCAGCGCTCAATGCGGCCGCTGTGCGCGTACCATTCGCAAGATCATCGATGAAACTCTGAACGGCGCGAAAGTCGGCTGCCCGGTCGGTTGTGCCTGCGCGCTGCATGCGGCAGCCGACGAGCTCTAAAAACCAACCCAATACCGTCAATATGTGGAATGTGCCGCCGGCTCGGGCAGCACATCCCGAAGTTTTTTGCTAGCGTTGCGCCCGGGCGGGCATGAACGCCCATGACAGGAGCCGGTTATGAAGGGTGACGCTAAGGTCGTCGAGTTTCTCAATAAAGCGCTGCGGCACGAAATGACCGCGGTCAACCAGTACTGGCTTCATTACCGGCTGCTCGACAATTGGGGTTACAAAGATTTGGCGAAGCAGTGGCGCAAGGAATCGATCGAGGAAATGGAACACGCCGACAAGCTGATCGAGCGCATTATATTTCTTGACGGGTTCCCGAACATGCAGGTCCTCGACCCGCTGCACATCGGCCAGAACGTCAAAGAGGTACTCGACTGCGATCTGGCGGCGGAGATGTCGGCGCGAGCACTTTATCAGGAAGCGGCGACTCACTGTCATGCCGCGAAGGATTATGTCACGCGGGACATGTTCGAGAAGCTGATGTCGGATGAAGAACACCACATCGATTTTCTCGAGACTCAACTCGACCTCGTTGCCAAGCTTGGTCTTGAGCTTTACGCGCAACACCACATCGGAGAGATGGGGGAGGAAGGCGAGGACTGACTTTGAAAGTTCGGCTCGTCGCCGGTCAGCCGATCACACCCAAGGTCTCGCGGATTTCGCTTTGCCTTCGTAGCTCTCGATCTTGGTCTGCTTCTGCTTCGTCAGGCCAATGTCGTCGAGGCCGTTAAGCATGCAGTGCTTGCGATGCGCGTCGATCTCGAAATGAACAACGCCACCGTCCGGACCACGGATCTCCTGTTTTTCGAGGTTGACCGTCAGCGTCGCGTTGGCGCCACGGTCAGCATCGTCGAACAGCTTTTCGAGATCTTCCGGTGAAACCCTGATGGGCAACACGCCGTTCTTGAAGCAATTGTTGTAGAAGATGTCGCCGAACGAGGTCGAGATCACGCAGCGGATGCCGAAATCCATCAGCGCCCACGGCGCGTGCTCGCGTGACGAGCCGCATCCGAAATTGTCGCCGGCGACAAGAATCTTCGCTTTGCGATAGGCAGGCTTGTTGAGCACGAAATTCGGGTTCTCGCTGCCATCGTCGTTGTACCGCATTTCTGAAAAGAGGCCCTTGCCGAGACCGGTACGCTTGATCGTTTTCAGATATTGCTTGGGGATCACCATGTCGGTGTCGACATTGATGATTTTCAGCGGCGCGGCGACGCCTTCGAGGGTCGTAAATTTGTCCATTGGTTGTTCCGGCCTCACCGGCAAGTCAGATCAGAATTGTTCTGTTCATAATGCCTCCGGTGTTCGGGTCAATAGCGATACCCGAGCTGGAGGTCAGATATGCGTATTTTAATGGCTGCAACACTCGGTGTACCGCGTCCCAAGGAAGAAGGGCGAAGGACGTCACGACGCAGGTCAGGCGGATGCGCGCTCTTCGCGGTTGAATCGGGACTCCCGCACCAGAGTGCAAACCTGCACGCAATATTCAGAGTAGTATATTTCGCGCGCCTTTTTCTGCGCGGCGCGATGTTCCGGGTGCATGCGCCACGCACGCAGGCCTTCCTCGTGTTCAAATTCGACGATGGTCACCCGCTCGCCATCGTCGGCGAAAAATCCTTTATGCGAAATATAACCCGGAATGGTGCGGGCGAGTTCGATCATGCGATCGACCAGAGCGACATACTCCTCGCGCACATCGGGCATCAGGCGAGAGCGAAAGACGGTTACGATCATGGTGAGTCTCCCTTGAATTGCATCTTGAAGCAGAGACCAACTGTCGACCAATTCCGTTTTTAGATAGTCATCATCTGTTTTCGAGATCGTAGTCTATTCGGCGGCCGCTTCGATCGCTTCCATATCTTCATCCGACAGGCCGAAATGGTGGCCAATTTCGTGCACCAGCACATGGGTGACGATTTCGCCCAGCGAATCCTCATGTTCGGCCCAATAGTCCAGGATTGGGCGGCGATAGAGCCAGATCATGTTGGGCATCAGTTCCGGTATGGTTTCTGACTGGAATGGTAGGCCGACACCCTGAAACAGCCCAAGGAGATCGAATTCGCTTTGAGCGCGCATCGAATCGAGAACCTCCGAGGTGGGAAAATCCTCAACATGGATGACAAGACCGTCGCAAAGTTTACGAAACCGTTCGGGGAGGCGAGCATACGCCTCTTCAGCCAACTCCTGAATGTCGGCCAATGACGGCGACGTGGAGCCTCGCCAATTGAATTGGCCTGTCATGACAATGTTGTAGGGCAGGTCGCCGCGCCAACCAAGCGGTTGACGGCAGGGGTACGATGCGCAACGTTTGATCATCCTGACGCGGGGTTCGGGTTTCCGATGGCAAAGGGTGCGACCGGTCTGGCGCTTTCAGGCCTGATTTTCGTTCTGCTCGCGGGCTCGGTCATGCCGGCCCCGGCCGGCTCACGGAACTGCGCCGACGGTTTGACGCGCGCCAGTTCGGCCTGCGCCGACGTCTCGTCACAGGAATTTGCTGCGCAGAAAAAGCGCACGCGCGTCGTCATCTATGGCCGGCGCAGTTATCTCGGGCCCAATGCCGTTCGGCAGTGCCGCTCCTGGTTGGCGAAGGAGTACCGCGTCAGCGGCCCAGTCATTACGCCCCAGATGTACTGCTGGTGGGAATAGAACTGACGCTTACTTCCAGTCGCGCACGTCGACGAAATGCCCTGCGATCGCGGCCGCAGCAGCCATGGCCGGCGAGACAAGGTGAGTTCGCCCCTTGTAGCCCTGACGGCCTTCGAAATTCCGGTTCGACGTCGACGCGCAACGTTCTCCGGGGGCGAGCTTGTCCGGGTTCATGGCAAGACACATCGAGCAGCCGGGCTCTCGCCACTCGAAACCTGCGGCCTTGAATATCTTGTCGAGTCCTTCCGCTTCCGCCTGGATTTTCACGAGACCGGAGCCGGGCACGATCATCGCGTTGACGTTGGCGTTGACGTGCTTGCCATCGACGACACGGGCCACTTCGCGCAAGTCTTCAATGCGTGAATTGGTGCATGAGCCGATGAACACGCGGTCGAGTTTGATGTCGCTGATTTTCTCGCCGCCCTTGAGCCCCATGTAATCGAGCGAGCGTTGCGCGGCGATGCGTTTCTTCTCGTCCTGAATTTCGGACCAAATCGGTACTTTGCCGGTGACAGCGATCACCTGCTCTGGGCTGGTGCCCCAGGTGACCAGCGGCGGCAGCTTGGCCGCGTCGAGTTTGATCTCACGGTCGAAATGTGCGCCATCGTCCGAATGTAGTGTCTCCCAATAGCGCATCGCCTCGTCCCAGGATTTGCCCTTGGGCGCTTTCGGTTTGTCCTTCAGATAGGTGTATGCCTTTTCGTCCGGCGCAATGAACCCGGCCTTGGCGCCGCCTTCGACCGACATGTTGCAGACGGTCATGCGGCCTTCGATCGAGATTGATCGGATCGCCTCGCCGGCATATTCCAGCGCGTAGCCGGTGCCACCGGCCGTGCCGATTTCACCGATGATGGCGAGAATGATGTCCTTGGCCGTGACGCCCGGCGGCAGTTTGCCGTCGACCACGGCGCGCATGTTTTTCGATTTTTTCTGAATCAGAGTTTGCGTCGCCAGAACATGCTCGACCTCGGATGTCCCGATGCCATAGGCGAGGGCACCGAACGCGCCGTGCGTCGCCGTATGGCTGTCGCCACACACGATCGTCGTGCCGGGCAAAGTGAAACCCTGTTCAGGCCCGATGACGTGAACTATGCCCTGACGATTGTCGAGCTCATGGAAATATTCGATTCCGAAATCCTTGGCGTTCTTGGCGAGTGCGGCGATCTGTTCGGCGCTCTCCGCGTCGGGATTGGGTTTCGTGCGGTCGGTGGTCGGCACATTGTGGTCGACGACCGCGAGCGTCTTTTCCGGCGCGTGCACCTTGCGTCCCGCGGTGCGCAAGCCTTCGAAAGCCTGCGGCGAGGTTACTTCGTGCACCAGATGACGATCGATATAGAGGAGACAGGTCCCGTCGGGTTGTTCGTCAACCAGATGATCGTCCCAGATCTTGTCGTGGAGCGTGCGCGGTTTCATGGCTAGGTACTTTGCTCAAAGGAAAACGGGAAGTTGCTTATAAATGTGCCGGTATGGCCGGACGATCAAAGTCCCGCCTGTACCGCTGTCAGCCGACCGAAAAATCGCCACGGCAACCTTGCGTGGTCGGGCAGGACAATCCGCTGAGCTTTGAGAACCATATGCGGTATATAGCCAATCGATTTGGGTTCGACAACGAAGCGTCGACCAAGAAAAAGGGGCCGCATTGCGGCCCCTTGATACGTGCTTGCGCGGCTCTTGCTATTCCCGCGCGGCGGCCGCGACAGCTTCGGGCCCACTCGCACCCTGCGCCTCGGAGATGCGCGCCTTCTTGCCGCGCAGTCCGCGCAGATAATAGAGCTTGGCGCGGCGCACTTTGCCGCGGCGCACGAGTTTGATCGAGTCGATCATCGGCGAGTAGAGCGGGAACACGCGCTCCACGCCTTCCCCGTAGGAGATCTTGCGAACCGTGAAGTTCTCGTTCAGCCCGCTGCCCGCGCGGCCAATGCAAACGCCCTCATAAGCCTGCACGCGGGTCTTGTCGCCTTCGACCACCTTCACATTGACGAGGACGGTGTCGCCCGGGTGGAAATCCGGGATCTCCTTGCCGGCCGAAAGCCTCTCGACCTGCTCTTTTTCCAGCTGTTGAATGATATCCATCGCGAACTCTCCGTCGGCAGCGCCAGCAACCGGCGCGCGGTCTTGCTCTGGTCTGAATGGGTTGGCGAGCTTGTATTACAAAGATTTCGGCTTGTCACCCTTTGGATTCCGGCCGGTTTTTGGGGTTTTTTCGTGCCTGATAGGCCTGCCATAGGTCGGGGCGCCGCTCCGAGGTCAGGCGTTGGGCCTCGCCCAGCCGCCAAGCTTTCACTTTCTTGTGGTCCCCGGAGGTAAGGACCTCCGGTATCGGCTCCCCCTCGAAGACCGGCGGCCGGGTGTACTGCGGATATTCAAGCAAGCCGTCGGCGAAGCTTTCCTCGGCGGCGGACACCTCCTTGCCCATCACGCCGGGCAGAAGCCGGACGCAGGCATCCATCAGAGCCAGCGCGGCAATCTCCCCGCCCGACAGCACGAAGTCGCCGAGCGAAACCTCCTCCACTCTGCGCGCGCGGATCAGGCGTTCGTCGACCCCCTCGAAACGTGCGCAGACAATAACGGTACCGGGGCCATGGGCGAGTTGCGCAACGCGACTTTGCGTCAGCGGCGTCCCGCGTGGGCTCATGAGCAGGCGCGGGCGAGTATCTTGCGGAACGGCGTCGAGCGCCCGCGCAAGCACGTCCGCCTTCATTACCATGCCGGGTCCACCGCCGGCGGGCGTGTCATCGACGGTTCGGTGCTTGTCAGCGGCATGTGCACGGATGTCGATCGTATCGAGTGACCAGATGTTTGACGTCAGCGCCTTGCCAGCAAGACTTTGCGCCAGCGGCCCGGGGAACATGTCCGGAAAGATCGTGAGCACAGTGGCGCGCCACATGTCTATTCGCTCTCCGTCGGAAGCACGATAACGATTCGTCGTGCGCCGAGATCGATCTCGGGAACTGTCGCCTCAGTGAATGGCATCAACAGCGGCTCGCCTGCGGACGGTTTGATTTCAATGACGTCGCTTGCGCCAAAGTTATGAACGGCAGACACGGTGCCGACCTCATCCCCGCTTTGGGTTACTGCCTTAAGACCGATCAGATCGGCGTGATAAAAAGTATCGGCCTCGTCGATCTCCGGCAGCCGTGAGCGCGGGATGTACAAATCGACATTGCGCAATTTCTCCGCGGCGTCACGATCCGCGATGCCGACAATCCGCGCCACGAAATGGTCCTTCGCCGGACGCAACGCTTCGATCTCAAAGCGTCGCGAGCCATCTTGTGTTTCCAGCGGCCCGTAATCTGCGACGGCGGCCGGATTTTCAGTAAAGGACCAAAGTTTCACCTCGCCGCGGACCCCGTGCGCGGCCCCAATACGGGCGACACAAACTTTGTCGCGCGAAAGGTCGGGCGGCATGGCGAAGCGTATCGCGCAGACGAAGCGTCAGCTTGCCGCCGGCGCGGCCTCAGCAGGCTTCTCAGCCTTCGGGGCCGCGGCGTTGGCGCCGCCTTCGGCCGCCTTTGCCGCTTCTTCTTCCTTAGCCTTGCGGTCCTTGCGTGGGATCGCCTTTTCCGGATTGTTGCGCTTCGGCCGTTTCATGATGCCGGCGGCGTCGAGGAAGCGCAGGACACGATCAGACGGCTGCGCGCCTTTCTTCATCCATGCCTGGACTTTTTCGAGATCGAGCTTGAGCCGCTCGGTCTTCTCTTTTGGCAGCAGCGGATTGAAATAGCCCAGCCGCTCGATGAAGCGGCCGTCGCGTGGCGCACGATTGTCGGCAACAACGACATGATAGACCGGCCGCTTTTTGGTGCCGGCGCGGGCGAGTCGAATAACAAGAGACATTCTTCAGTCCTTTCGATCTGTGAAACGCGATTACTTCTTCTTTCCAAGACCAGGCGGCAGACCGCCCGGCAATCCGGGAAACTTTCCACCCAGGCCGGGCAGGCCGGGCATATTTGGTGGCAGAGCTGGCATTGCAGGTGGCAGGCCCGGCATGCCGGGTGGCAACTGTCCGCCTGGCATCTTCTTCGCCATTTCCGCCAGCTGTTCCGGCGACGGCATTCCAGAACCAAAACCCATTGCTTTTGCGAGCCCGGCAAGCGGTCCGCGCTTCGCGCCGCCCATCATCTTCATCATGTCGGCCATGCCGCGATGCATCTTCAGCAGCTTGTTGATCGCTTCGGGCGTGGTTCCGGAACCGGCGGCAATCCGTTTCTTGCGGCTCGCTTTCAGAATGTCGGGGTTGCGTCGCTCGCGCGGCGTCATCGAATCGATGATGGCGATTTGCCGTTTGATTACGTTTTCGTCGATGTTGGCCGCGGCGAGTTGATTCTTCATTTTGCCGATGCCGGGCAGCATGCTCATGAGCCCGCCAAGGCCGCCCATTCCCTGCATCTGCGTGAGCTGCTCGCGCAGGTCACCGAGATCGAACGCGCCCTTGCGCATTTTCTCGGCAGTGCGCATCGCCTTCTCGGCATCGATATTGGCCGCGGCCTTTTCGACCAGCGCAACGATATCGCCCATGCCGAGAATACGGCCGGCAATCCGAGCCGGATCGAACTCCTCGAGGGCATCCAGTTTTTCGCCCGTGCCGATGAGCTTGATTGGTTTGCCGGTGACCGCGCGCATGGATAATGCGGCACCGCCACGACCATCGCCGTCGACACGCGTGAGAACGATACCGGTGAGGCCCACGCGTTCGTCGAACGAGCGCGCCAGATTTACAGCGTCCTGGCCGGTGAGCGCATCGGCGACGAGAAGCACTTCGTGCGGATTGACCGCGTGCTTGACCTCGGTCGCCTCGCTCATCATTGCGTCATCGAGCGTGGTCCGCCCGGCCGTATCCAGCAGGACCACATCGTAGGCGCCGAGCTTTGCCGCTTCGAGTGCCCGCCGCGCGATCTGCGTGGGGGATTGTCCCTCCACGATCGGCAGCGTGTTGATCTGCGTCTCGCGGCCAAGCACTGCGAGCTGCTCCATGGCGGCCGGCCGACGCACGTCGAGCGACGCCATCAGAACCTTCCGACGTTGACGATCGACGAGACGCTTGGCGATCTTGGCAGTTGTGGTGGTCTTACCGGAACCCTGCAGACCAACCATCATGATGGCCAGTGGCGGCGCGGCATTGAGATCGATGCCCAGGCCCTCGGAACCCAACGTCGCGACCAACTGATCGTGAACGATTTTCACGACCATCTGGCCTGGCGTCACCGATTTCATGACCTCGACGCCGATCGCCTGCTTCTTGACGTCTTCGACGAACGCGCGAGCCACATCGAGCGAGACATCGGCTTCAAGCAGTGCTCGGCGGACTTCACGCAACGCTTCGTCGACATCCGCTTCACTCAACGCGCCGCGACGCGTGAGGCGATCAAGGATGCCACCAAGCCTTTCCGAAAGATTATCGAACATCAGTCTGCAAACACCTTTGCGCCCGAGGGCGCATCGCGCTGTCGGGCGGTGGCCTCCGGCCTCTTCTGGACCGGGCGGCGGAGTTGAATTCCACGTCTCTATCGAGAACGGGCGGAACCTAGGGTTGCCGTATCCTCAAGTCAAGGTGAGGCCGATTTAGGGCGTTAATTCATAGCTGACGCTGACGATTGCTCGCAGTGTCTGCTCGCCGGGTGCGATCGGAACCGCGCCGGCGCGTACGGCCTGCATCGGCCGGGGTTGCGGGGCGGTGCCTTCTTCGCTGATCGAAACTACCTGTCCGAGCTTGGCTCCCGCAGCCTTGGCATAGAGTTCAGCCTTGCGACGCGCGTCGGCGATCGCCTCGTCGCGCGCCTGGTCGAGAAGTTTGGATTGCTCGGAGACCACGAACTCGATGCCGGACATTTCATTCGCCCCCGCCGCGATGGCGCGATCGAGAATCGTAGGCAGGCTGTCGATGTCGCGAATCCGGATGGTCACCTGATTGTTGGCCTGGAAGCCGGTCAGACGCGCAGTGCCGCTCTTGTTCGGATCGTATTGTGGCTGCAATGACAGCCGCGACGTCTGAATGTCACGCTCCGCTATCCCGCTCGCTTTGATGGTCTCCAGCACAGCGGTCATCTGTTTGGCATTTGCCTCGCCGGCTTCGCGCGCGGTCTTCGCCATGCTGGTCACACCGATGCGGATCACCGCGGTGTCGGGCGGAACGGCAACTGTCGCCTCGCCCGAGACTGTCACGAGTTTTTCCGTTGCCTGCGCGGTCGAGATTGCAAGCGTGGCGGTAAGCAAGATCGGCAGGAAACGCGTTAGTCGCATCACTTCACAGGTACAAATACGTTGACCACCAGTTTATCGGGAGCGGTCTTCACCGGGTCGGTGGCGTACTCTTCGATGAAAAGGTCTTTGGCTTCGAGTTGTTTGTCGTCGAGATAGTTAGTGATCGCTTCATACGTCGAATCCATGGCGTCGTAAGAGCCTCGATGAACGAATTTGAGCGCCTTTCCGGAGGGTGCCGGGCCGATGGAGATATCGCCTTTTGGGGGGTCCTTCGGCGCCTGCGCTACTGGAAGGCCGGCCTGATACGAAAAGCCGGTATCGTCAGTCTGTGTGTAGACTGTAAGGGGCGGACCGACCGGCTTCACATCTTGCTTGTCGAGATATTCTTGCAGCGATTTGAAAGCATCCACCAAGGTGTCGAAAGCGGTGTCCCAGTTGGTGTGACCTTTCATATAGACGATCGTGCGCTCGGGCAGCGTCACCGGCTCGCCAAAGGCATCGCCGGGTTGCAGCGGCGACGGGGACGATTTTGCGCCGGGAGTTGGCATCGAATCGTTCGCGCCCGGTTTAGGTGCCGTCGGGGTCTGGGCAGCCACGGGGCCGGCTGCGAGAGCACACGCGAGCGCGAGCACGACCGAGGTGAACTGAAAAGGCGACATTACTGTTCTCCGTCCAATGCGGCGGCCAAGAAATTCGCCAGCATTGCTGCGCATTCTAGCATGCCTCTGGCCAATCCGCGTTTATTCGCCATATAAACCGGGCGAAACCCGGGCAAGACAAATTATGGGCGCGCTCGCCGACCAGGCCTTTGTTAAGATGAACGGAATTGGCAACGAAATTGTCGTTGTCGACATGCGCGCGCGAGGTGGCACGATCGGGCCCGAAGAAGCACGCGCGGCAGCGGCGCCCGGCGGTGCCCCCTACGATCAGTTGATGGCACTCTATCCATCGCGCACGCCGGGAACTGATGCCTTTATTCGCATCTATAATAATGATGGTTCAGAGGCGGGTGCCTGCGGCAATGGCATGCGATGTGTCGCCGACCTCGTGGCAAAGGAGAGCGGAAAGGATGCGCTCACCTTTGAAACGACGGCGGGCATACTCAATTGCTGGAAGAATGCCGACGGCCTGTTCACGGTCGACATGGGTGTGCCGCGCTTCAAGTGGAACGAAATTCCACTCGCCGAGGAATTTCGCGATACGCGCGCGATCGAGTTACAGATCGGTCCCATCGACAAGCCGGTGCTGCACTCGCCGTCGGCTGTGAGCATGGGCAATCCGCATGCAATCTTCTGGGTCGACGACGTCAATGCTTACGATCTCGCGCGCTTCGGTCCTCTTCTTGAAAATCATCCGATTTTCCCCGAACGCGCCAATATCACGCTCGCACAGATCGTAGCGCGCGATCACATCGTCATCCGCACCTGGGAACGCGGGGCCGGGCTGACCAAAGCCTGCGGTTCTGCGGCATGCGCCGCGGCGGTCGCGGCTGCTCGCCTAAAGCGAACCGGCCGCAAGATGAAGGTTTCGCTGCCGGGCGGCGAACTCACCATCGAATGGCGCGAAAAAGACGATCACGTGCTGATGACCGGCCCTGTCGAATTCGAGTTCAAGGGTCGCTTCGATCCGGCGCTTTTCGTGAATGCGGGGGCATCGTGAGTGTCGAGGTCGTCACCTTCGGTTGCCGGTTGAACACCTACGAGTCGGAAGTCATTCGACGCGCAGCAACCGCTGCCGGCGTTGATGATGCCGTTGTGGTCAACACGTGCGCGGTGACCGCGGAAGCGGTTCGTCAAGCCAGGCAGACCATACGCCGTCTCAAGCGCGAACAACCGGATGCACGTATCGTCGTTACCGGCTGTGCTGCGCAGACCGAAGCTAAGACGTTTGCGGTTATGCCGGAGGTCGAGCGCGTTGTCGGCAACGAGGAAAAATTCAACGTCGAAAGCTGGACGACGGGCGAGAAGGTCGCCGTGTCCGACATCATGTCCGTGAAGACGATGCGGCCGCACGCTATCGACAGCATCGAAGGGCGTGCCCGCGCTTTCGTTCAGGTGCAGAACGGTTGCGATCATCGCTGCACCTTCTGCATTATTCCCTTCGGGCGCGGCAACTCACGCTCGCTTCCGATGGAAGACGTGGTTGCACAGGCGCGACGTCTCGTTGCCAATGGTTATCGCGAAATCGTTCTCACCGGCGTCGATATCACGAGCTACGGTGCAGACCTCGCAGATGCACCGCGCCTCGGGACTTTGGTCAAGCGCCTCCTCAAGGACGTGCCGGATCTGGCGCGCCTGCGACTCTCGTCCATCGATTCGGTTGAAGCCGATTCCACGCTGCTCGACGCATTAGGCGAGGAACCGCGTTTGATGCCGCATTTGCACCTGTCGCTGCAGGCAGGCGACGATCTCATCCTCAAGCGCATGAAGCGACGACACTCGCGCGGCGACGCGATTACTTTTTGTGAGCAAGTGAGGCGCTTGCGCCCCGACGTGGTTTTTGGTGCAGATATCATCGCGGGCTTTCCGACCGAAGACGAAGGTATGTTCGATCGCTCTCTCGACCTGGTCGATGCGTGCGGTCTCACGCAATTGCATGTTTTCCCGTTCTCGCCCCGGCCCGGCACGCCGGCCGCGCGTATGCCGCAGGTCGACCGCACGATCATCAAAGAGCGTGCCCGCCGTTTGCGTGAAAAGGGCGATGCAGCGTTGCGGCTTCATCTTGATTGCGAGATTGGTACCCGTCGCCGCGTGCTCGCCGAATCACGCGCGCTTGGGCGCACGGAACAGTTCATGCCGGTGCGTCTGGCGACGCCGCTGGAACCTGGTGTTATTGTCGATCTGACGATGTCGACGCATGATGGCCGGCAACTTCTTGCCGCCTAGCTTGGGGGATTGGCGATGGCCTATCGCGATCATCTGATTACCACGATGGATCAGCTCGAGTCGCTCTACGGCGAAAAGCTGCCGACGTCGATCATCAAGGAGATCGACCACATCAGCGAAGGTTATCGCAGGCTGATTGAGGCGGCTCCGTTTATCGCGATTGCGACGGCAGGTCCTGAAGGCCTTGACTGCTCGCCCAAAGGCGATGCGGCCGGTTTCGTTCGCATTCTCGACGAGAGGACGCTGGCAATTCCCGACCGCCCCGGCAACAACCGGATCGACGGTTTTCGCAACATCGTACGCGATCCGCGCATCGCGTTGCTTTTCCTGATCCCGGGTGTCGGCGAGACACTGCGCGTCAATGGCCGGGCCGCAATCTCGGTCGATCCCGAACTCATGCAAGGCTTTGCGGTCGGCGGCAAGCTGCCCCGTTCCGTGTTGATCGTTCATATCGAGAGTATTTTCTTCCACTGCTCGAAGGCCATCGTACGTTCCAAATTGTGGGACGAGGCCACCAAGATCGATCGCAAAAGCCTGCCTTCGACGGGCACGATCATCGCCGAACTAAGCCAAGGAAAACTGGGCGGCGAGACCTACGACCGCGAGGCGCCCGAGCGCATCAAGGCGCAGCTTTACTGAGTGAAGCCGCAAGCCGCGAGTTTTTCGCGCATGTGCTCCGGTACGGGGGCGGTGACCGTGACCGGCGCCTTGTTTTTCGAAATCGGCACCGTCACCTCACGCGAATGAAGATGCAGTGTCAGGCCGCCTGTGCGCGGCGCGCCTCCGTAGATATTGTCGCCGACGATCGGCCATCCCATCTCAGCGCAATGTACGCGCAATTGATGCGTGCGCCCGGTCAACGGCTCGAGCGCAAGCCAGGTGCAATCGGCCCCGCGGCCCATCACTTTCCAGGTGCTTGCCGAGGGCAGGCCGTGCGGGTCGGGTTTCATCCACCAGCCGCGCGCCTCGTCGCGCCTGGCCAGCGGGATATCGATGCGGCCTTCCTCCGTTTTTGGGCCATTCTCGACAACCGCCCAATAGCATTTGCCGACCTTGCCCTGCTTGAACAGTTTGCCGAGCAGGGCGAGCGCCTTGCGGTGACGGCCAAGCACCAGGCAGCCGGTCGTGTCACGATCGAGGCGATGCGCCAGCGCCGGCGGGCGCGGCAATCCGAAGCGCAATGCATCGAAATAATCTTCGAAGGCATCGCCGCCTTTCGGTCCACGATGGACCGGCAATCCGGCCGGTTTGTCGACCACCAGCATCAGCCCATCGCGATACAACAGGCGGGCAAGCATCTCTTCCGGTGTCATGCCGAAACGGCTATCACGTGCGCGGCATGAACGACAGCACACAGGGCGAAAACTGGTGGAAGCGGCTCAGCGGCGGCCTGAAGCGCACGTCATCCTCGCTTGGTTCCTCTATCACGGCGATTGTCTCGCACCGTCCGCTCGAGCCCGAGACGCTCGATGCACTTGAGGACGAACTGGTACGGGCCGATCTCGGACAGGACATGGCCGTGCGGATCGTGGACGCGCTGAGCCAGGGCCGCTACCCGCAGGGCCTCTCGCCCGACGAGGTAAAGGGTTTTCTGGCCGCCGAAATCGAAAAGACACTCACGCCAGTTGCGAGGCCGCTCGAGATCACCGCGCGACCGTTCGTCATTCTGGTCTCCGGCGTCAACGGTTCCGGCAAAACCACGACCATTGGCAAGCTTGCCGCGCGATTTCGTGCGGAGGGAAAGAGTGTGATGCTTGTGGCAGGCGATACCTTCCGCGCGGCCGCGATTGATCAGCTGAAAATCTGGGGTGAACGGACGGGTGCGCGTGTGATGGCTCGCGAGCCGGGCGCCGACGCCGCCGGGCTCGCTTTCGATGCAATCGCTGCGGCCAAAGAACAAGGTATCGAGATTGTGCTCGTCGACACGGCAGGACGTCTGCAGAACCGGGCCGAATTGATGGGGGAACTCGAGAAGATGGTTCGCGTCATGCGCAAAGTAGAGCCGACCGCGCCGCATGCTGTGCTTCTCGTACTCGACGCGACGGTCGGTCAGAATGCACTCAATCAGGTGGAGATATTCGGAAAAACTGCGGGCGTTACCGGCCTGGTGATGACCAAGCTCGATGGTACGGCGCGCGGCGGTATTCTTGTTGCCCTCGCGGATAAATTCGGTTTGCCGGTACATTATGTCGGCGTCGGCGAAGGCGTGGACGATCTGGCGCCGTTTACGGCTCGCGATTTCGCGCGTGCGGTTGTGGGACTGGAATCGTAGTCAGGAAACACATGGCGACGAAAAAACAACTTAACCCCGTTCTCAAGCTGGTGCTCGACATCGGCCCGTTGGTTCTGTTCTTCGTCGCCAATGCGAAATACGGGATTTATGCCGCGACCGGCGCGTTCATGGCGGCGATTCTCGTCGCGCTCGCCGTCTCATATACAATGACTCGGCACCTCGCGGTCATGCCGCTCGTCACCGCCGTGATCGTGCTGATTTTCGGCGGCCTCACGCTG
Organism: uncultured Alphaproteobacteria bacterium; assembly: GCA_963831515.1. GTDB lineage: Bacteria > Pseudomonadota > Alphaproteobacteria > Rhizobiales > Xanthobacteraceae > Pseudolabrys. The sequence continues at coordinate 335,633 of CAWHQL010000013.1, forward strand.
ATCCTTCACGACGATCTGTTCATCAAGCTGAAGCCGACCATCATCTACGTTTTGTTCGGTGCAACGCTGGTGGGTGGGCTCGCATTCGGCAAGCCGTTGCTCGGCATGGTCTTCGATTCTGTCTTCCAGTTACGCGAGGAAGGTTGGCGCAAACTGACCTGGCGCTGGGCGATTTTCTTTTTTGCGCTTGCGCTCATCAATGAAATCGTCTGGCGCACGCAGACAACGGATTTCTGGGTGAGCTTCAAATTGTTCGGGGTTGTGCCGCTCACCTTCCTGTTCGCCGCGTTGCAGGTTCCGCTGCTGAATAAGTACAGCATCGAAAAAGAAAACTAGCGCAACGCCTTCTCGATTTCGGGCAAAAGCGTACGGCCCAAATTCTCCGCCGTGATCGGCCCTACAAGTTTGTAGGCGATGCGTCCGTCGCGGCCGATCAGGAATGTCTCCGGCACGCCATAGACACCCCAGTCGATCGAGGCGCGGCCTGTCTCGTCGCGGCCGGTGGCGACAAAGGGATTGCCATATCGATAGAGAAAGCGTCGCGCATTGTCGGCCGTATCCTTGTAGTTGATGCCGACAAGCTGGATACGCTTGTCCCGCGACAATTGTTCGAGAAACGGTGCTTCGTCGTGGCAGGGCACGCACCACGAGGCCCAGACATTCAACAGTGTCACCGCGCCCTGGAAGGTTGCATTGCCGATGCCGGGAATTGGCTTGCCATCGCGTTCAAGCCCCGTAATCCCGGGCAGATCGAACGTCGGCACAGGACGACCGATAAGCGCCGAGGGAAGTCGCGACGGATCACCGGCGCCAAGCCGATAGAAAAACAAAGCGGCCAGCGCGATAAACGCAAGCAGAGGAAGCAACACTATAATGCGGCTTCGCTTTGAAGTGGCTCCTTCGCCAGCTGCGCTCATGAACTCAAACTCACTAGCTTTTGCGCGTCGAGCGCCGTGTGATGCCGCGTTCCTCGAGGTCGCCGAGAATGCGCCGCTGCGCTGAATAATCGAGCACGACCCACGCAACCAGAGCGGCGATGACGAACATCGTCACCGCATAGGCGGCGATGATGAAATCCGCGTGCGGCCCGAGGCTCATGCACTCGCCTCCGCCAGCTTCTGCGCCTGCAGAAGGCGCATGCTGCGGACTCGGCGGCGCAATATTTCATTACGCATGACGGCGAGATGCAAGGTCAGGAACAGCAACGTAAAGGCCAGCGTCATGATCAAAAGGGGCGTCAGCAGGGTGGGATCGATACTCGATCCGCCCATGCGGAAAACCGACGCCGGCTGATGCAATGTATTCCACCAGTCGACCGAGAACTTGATGATGGGCAGATTGACCGCGCCGACCAGTGACAAAACCGCTGCCGCACGCGCGCCGCGACCAGGCTCATCGGCGGTCCAATAGAGGGCGAGCACACCAAGATAGAGGAGAAGCAGGACCAGCATCGAGGTCAGGCGCGCGTCCCAAACCCAGTACGTTCCCCATGTCGGCCGACCCCACAGCGAACCGGTGATAAGGCAAATCAATGTGAAGGCAGCACCGATTGGCGCAGCAGCCTTGCCAGCGACGTCCGCGAGCGGATGGCGCCACACCAATGTTCCCAATGCCGCGACGGACATTAATCCCCAACCGAACATCCCGAGCCATGCCGCCGGCACATGCAGAAACATGATCTTGACAGTTGCGCCCTGCTGGTAGTCGTCGGGCGCGTTCATCACGCGGTAGAAGCCGACGACAAAAAGAATCAGCGTTGCTGCAATCAACCACGGCAAGACCCGATTGACGAAGTTGAGAAAGCGCGTCGGGTTGGCGAGATCAATCACCTGCATCGGCAATCTCTGCTCATGTCGTGTGAGTCCAAATCCATGTCATTCGAGTCCATGTCGCAGAACCGCTGCTGCGGCAATTGGACCGAGCACGAGGCTGGCCAAGCTTAACGCACAAAGGATGGTGAAAGGTGGGCCGAACGGCGCGGGTCCGACGATCGCTGCGTTGGCCGCGGCAACACCAAAGATCAGCACCGGCACAGTGAGCGGCAGCACGAGAACAGCGAGCAACAAGCCACCGCGGCGCAGTGCGACCGATAATGCCGCTCCGATCAATCCGAGGAACGTCAAAGCAGGTGTGCCGGCGGCGAGCGTAAGCGCAAGCCATCCTACCGCGTGCAATTCGACGTTGAGCATCAACCCGAGCAACGGAGCGATAATCACGAGCGGCAATCCAGTGGTGATCCAATGCGCAATCGCCTTGGTTGCTACCGCCAATTCGAGCGGCATGCCACCCATCATGAGAAGGTCGAGTGAGCCGTCCTCGTAGTCGGTGGCGAACAACCGATCAAGTGCAAGCAGGCTGGCAAGCAGCGCACCAAGCCAGAGAATTGCCGGCCCAATCCGAGCAAGCAACGCAAGGTCAGGACCGATTGCAAACGGAATCATGCTGACCACAACCAGGAAAAACAGTGCACCCATCAGTGCGCCGCCGCCGACTCGCACCGCCAGCCGCATGTCCCGCCCAAGAAGGGATGCGAATGCGTTCATGCTGAACCCAATTTCAGTTCGCGCGCGCTTTCGAGACCGATCGCTCCGTGCGCCGCGGCGATGATCATGCCTCCGGTGCGCAAATGTTCGCGCATCAGCTGCGCCAATCGCGTCTGCGAAGGTGTGTCGAGGGAAGACGTCGGTTCGTCAAGCAGCCATATCGGCCGCGGCACGGCAACAAGACGCGCGATCGACAGACGCCGCCGCTGCCCGGCGGACAGGTAGCCGGCCGGCAGATCCGCCAGTGGGACGAGATCGACCGCTTCCAGCGCCGATTTGGTGTCGCGTCTGACGCCGAGAAAGCCTGCCCAGAATTGCAGGTTCTCATCGACCGTAAGTGCGGGCTTCAGTGCGTCTTGGTGTCCGAGATAGTGCGCCTGTTCCGCGATCGGGATATCGGAATCCCCACCCTCTAGTGTGAGCCGCCCGGCGGCAACTCGCACGAGGCCCGCTATCATCCGCAGCAGGGAAGACTTGCCCGCGCCATTGCGGCCGGTCACCACCAAGGCCTTACCCTCGGCGAGGTCGAAGCTCACGCCGCTAAAGACCTCGCGCCCGCCCCGGTTGCAGGCCAGCTGGTCGCCCTTCAGTTCCATGACGGTTAACGCGATCCGCCGATTGGCGGAGACGCGACGCCAAGCCCGGAAAACCCCGATTTTACGAGCATTTTTGGCTTTGTTCCCCGGTCAATATAGCGTTGGGCGAGAAAAGACCTTATAAGCCCGAACTTGCGACGTTACGTAATTCGAATTCGGACGCAAGCCTCGCCAGCAAGAAAAACTTCACCTTGCCAATAGCTTAGTCCGAACCAGCGCCGGTCATCCGGCCGGGAATGGAAACAGCCGAAATGACTTCGCTCGACAGCTTTAGATGCTGCAAGACCCTCCAGGTTGGTAGCAAGACGTACGCGTATTTCAGTCTTCCCATTGCCGAGCGAAATGGTCTCAAGGGCATTTCTCGTTTGCCCTTTTCGATGAAAGTCCTGCTCGAAAATCTGCTGCGCAATGAGGACGGCCGGACGGTTACGAAAGACGACATCAAGGCCGTCGCCGAGTGGCTCAAGACCAAGACCTCCGATCGCGAGATTGCATTCCGCCCGGCGCGCGTGCTGATGCAGGATTTCACCGGGGTGCCGGCCGTCGTTGATCTTGCTGCGATGCGCGACGCCATGAAGCAGCTGGGCGGCGATCCCAAGAAGATCAATCCGCAAGTGCCGGTCGATCTGGTCATCGACCATTCGGTTGCGGTGACGTTCTTCGGCAACAACGCCGCATTCAAGAAAAACGTCGAGGAAGAGTACCGGCAGAATCAGGAACGCTACAAATTCCTGAAATGGGCACAGCGATCGTTCGACAACTTCAGCGTTGTGCCGCCTGGCACGGGCATATGTCATCAGGTCAATCTCGAATATCTCTCTCGCGTTGTCTGGAATCGCAAGGAAAAGGTGAAGGTCGACGGCAAGGCGTCGACAATGGAGGTCGCCTATCCCGACACATTGGTCGGAACCGATTCGCATACAACGATGGTCAACGGCTTATCGGTGCTTGGCTGGGGCGTGGGTGGAATCGAAGCCGAGGCCGCCATGTTGGGTCAACCACTCTCGATGGTGCTGCCCGAGGTAATCGGTTTCAAACTCGCGGGCAAACTCAAGGAAGGGCTCACTGCAACCGACCTCGTCCTCACCGTGACCGAGATGCTTCGCAAGCGTGGCGTGGTCGGAAAGTTCGTCGAGTTCTTCGGCCCCGGTCTTGCACATTTGACCATCGCCGACCGGGCGACACTCGGCAACATGTCACCTGAATACGGTGCGACGTGCGGCTTCTCGCCGATCGATGACGATACCATTCGTTACATGAAGGATACGGGCCGGCCGGCGGATCTCGTCGCGCTCGTTGCCGCCTACGCCAAGGCGCAGGGCATGTATCGTGTGAAGACGACGCCAGACCCGATTTTCACTGACGTGCTCAAGCTCGAATTGAGTTCGGTCGAGCCATCACTGTCGGGGCCGAAGCGCCCGCAAGACCGCGTCGCCCTCAAGGAAGTGAAAGCCGGGTTTGCCACTTCGATGGACAAAGAATTCGGCAAGAGTGCCGAAGCGAAGAAGCGCGTAAAGGTTCCCGGCAAGAACTATGACCTTGGCCATGGTGACGTCGTCATTGCCGCAATCACGTCCTGCACCAATACCTCCAATCCGAATGTCATGATCGGCGCCGGCCTGCTTGCGCGGAAAGCCGCGGCTAAAGGTCTGATGGTCAAGCCCTGGGTGAAGACGTCGCTGGCACCCGGCTCGCAAGTCGTCGGCGAGTACCTTGAGAAGTCCGGTCTGCAGAAAGATCTCGACAAGCTCGGCTTCAATCTCGTGGGTTTCGGATGCACCACCTGCATCGGCAACTCGGGACCGTTGCCGCCGGAGAATTCCAAGGCGATCAACGACAACGACCTGGTTGCGGCTGCCGTCCTGTCCGGCAACCGTAACTTCGAAGGTCGCGTCAACGCCGACGTGCGCGCCAACTATCTCGCTTCGCCGCCGCTTGTCGTTTCTTATGCGATTGCCGGCTCGATGAATGTCGATGTCGCAAGAGATCCGCTCGGCGTCGATCAGAAGGGCAAGAAGGTTTTCCTGAAGGACATCTGGCCGTCCAACAAGGAAATCGGCGACTTCGTCGCCAAGAACGTCACCAAGCAGATGTTCACCAAGAAATACGCTGACGTGTTCAAGGGCGATGCCAACTGGCGCAAGATCAGCGTCAAAGGCGGCATGACCTACGATTGGGACAAAAAATCCACCTACGTGCAGAACCCACCGTACTTCGTCCACATGGGTCGCCATCCCAAGCCGCTTGAAGACATCGTCGATGCGCGCGTGCTGGCTTTGCTTCTCGATTCGATCACCACGGACCATATTTCGCCCGCCGGTTCGATCAAGGTCGACTCGCCTGCCGGCAAGTACCTGGTCACGCACAAGGTCAAGCCGGCCGACTTCAATCAGTACGGCACACGGCGCGGTAATCACGAAGTCATGATGCGTGGCACGTTCGCCAACATCCGCATCAAGAACCAGATGGTGCCTGGTGTTGAGGGCGGCGTCACCGTTCACTACCCGTCGAAGCAGCGCATGCCGATCTACGATGCGGCAATGAAGTACAAAGCTGACAGGGTTCCGTTGGTCGTCTTTGCCGGCAAAGAATACGGCAGTGGTTCTTCCCGAGATTGGGCCGCCAAGGGTTCCGTACTGCTGGGGATCCGTGCGGTTGTTGCCCAATCCTTCGAGCGCATCCACCGCTCCAACCTGGTGGGCATGGGCGTGATGCCACTGGTGTTCGAAGAGGGCACCTCCTGGCAGTCCCTCGGCCTAAAGGGCGATGAACAGGTCACTATTCGCGGATTGCATGGCGAACTGAAGCCCCACCAGCGGCTGATTGCCGAGATTGTCTCAGGCAATGGGACTCTGAAACGCGTCCCACTCATCTGCCGTATCGATACTTTAGACGAACTCGACTACTTCAAGAATGGCGGCATCTTGCAATATGTGTTGCGCCAATTGGCGGGATGATCGGCAATTTGGTAACAGTGAGCGCATAAAGTGGGCTGCTCACCGCGAAGTGAGTGGCGGGTGATCGGAAGGGCACTCTATATATCGCCGGGCGAGGCAAGGATTGCGGTAATGAGATGAGCTATCGCCACATCACCTTTGCGTTCGCGTTTCTCTGCAGCGCAGCCGCGCCAGCCTCTGCCGAGCCGCGTGCAGTTATCGAATTATTCACCAGTCAAGGTTGTTCGTCCTGCCCGGCCGCCGACAAGGTGCTCGGGGAATTGTCGGCCGACCCGTCGCTCGTAACGATGAGTCTCGCCGTCGACTATTGGGACTATCTCGGCTGGAAGGACACGCTCGCACTGCACGGTCATTCCGATCGGCAACGCGCCTATGCCGGCGCGCGAGGCGATCGTGAGGTCTACACGCCGCAGGTCGTCGTCAACGGTGTTCTGCACGTTCTCGGAAGCGACAAGTCGGCAATCGAAAATGCCATCGCGCAAACGCGGCGTGATCCGGCGGTGCTTTCGTTGCCGGTTACGATGACTGTCGCAGACGGCAAAGTGACGGTGAACGTCCCCGCGGCGCACGGCGAGCATCGCAGCGGCGAGGTCTGGCTCTGTCCCGTCTCAAAGAAAGTTGCGGTTCAGATCGGGCGCGGCGAGAACCACAATCGCACGTTGACCTATCACAATGTCGTTCGCCGCTGGATAAAGCTCGGTGACTGGAACGGTCAGGCACAAACGTTCAGCGTGCCGGTCGACGACATTCCGAAGGGTGACACTTCGCTCAAGGATATCGATCAGCTCGACGTCGTCGTTCAAAACGGCATTGCGGCCAAGCCAGGCCCGATCCTCGGCACCGCATCGACAGCCTGCTGCGGCGCGTCGACAAACTAAAAATCAAAAATCGAAAGACAAACAAAAATCGGGCCGGCTGAAGCCGGCCCGAAGGCATTAGGGGATTGAACCGTACGCGGAACTCAACTGGCCCGGCCGATCGAACCCCGGGGGGCTGGGGGGCTGAGGAATCCGGTGCTCGTACCGGACCGGGCCTTGAGGCAACGGTTGAGTTATCTCAATCCAGAGTGACCGGCGATTGACCGAAATTGGGCGTTATTGTGGGAGCTTTTAACGAGTTCGTGATCGGGCGCTATGAATTTTGTACATTTTTCAGTCACTTCGTGCCGGAAGTAATCGCTTGCCGTACGTCTTAAGTGGCGCGATCATCGGTTAAGCACAAAGGAGGCGCCGCATGACGTTCGGTTCCGGCGAAATCGATCCAAGCCAGTCCCTCGGGGGCGCCGGTACCCCGGTCCGTACCGCGACCCCCGCGCAAAATCAGGTGACCTTCAGCCGCCGCGAGCTCAATCGCATTCTCGATCTTTACGGCCGCAAGGTTGCGGCCGGTGAATGGCGCGACTACGCCATCGACTTTCTTAAGGACCGCGCGGTGTTTTCTGTTTTTCGCCGCGCCTCGGAAGTGCCGATCTACCGCATCGAAAAAAATCCGAAACTGGAACGCCGGCAAGGCGTGTACAGCGTGATTTCGGCGAGCGGTCTTGTCGTTCGCCGCGGCCACGAGCTCGATCGCGTGTTGCGCTCGATCGACCGTTCGCTGGCATTGGTGGCGAACTGATCGATCACGGCGGCGAAGTTGCCCCGGGCCCGAGCGCGCGCTGCATCAGTACCGTGTCGAGCCAGCGATCGAATTTGTAGCCGACGTTTTCGAAAACACCGACGTGCTTGAACCCGGTTGCCTCATGCACGCTGATCGAAGCCACTTGTTTTGAATCGCCGATGACGGCGATCATCAGGCGAAAGCCGCCTTTTGTGCAGGCCTCGATCAACGCTTCCAGCAAAGCTTTACCCACACCGCGCCGATGCATATCGGGCGCCACGTAGACGGAATTCTCAACGGTGAAGCGATAGGCCGGCCGCGCGCGGTAGGGCGCGGCATACGCATAGCCGGCCAGTGCGCCATCCAGCTCGGCCACGAGATACGGAAATTTGTACGCCAGCAGCTCGTTCATGCGCTTCGTCATCTCGGCCTCATCGGGCGGCGTGAGCTCGAATGAAGCCGTGCCGTGCTCGACCGCATGCGCATAGATACGCGTTATGGCGGGGATATCGGTCGGCGTAGCCGGGCGAATGGTGCGTGTCATGACGGCCGAAATCAGTTGCGCAAATTTGCCAGGGTCGCAACAAAAAAACGCCCGGGCCGAGGCCCGGGCGCGCATTGCAGTCCTTTGCCGGCGCTTAGCGGCGGTCGCCGAGGAAGCGCAGCAAGAACAGGAACAGGTTGATGAAGTCGAGGTAGAGCGTGAGAGCGCCCATCACAGCCTTGCGGCCGGCGACAGTGCCGTCATCGTTCACACTGTAGACCTCCTTGATCTTCTGCGTGTCCCAGGCGGTCAGGCCCGCGAAGATCAACACGCCGATCGCGGAGATCGCGAAATCAAGCCCGCTGCTCTTGAGGAACATGTTGACGATCATCGCAAGAATGAGCCCGAACAGTCCCATAGTCAGGAACGATCCGACCGGCGAGAGATCGCGCTGCGTGGTGTAGCCGTACAGACTCAACGCGCCGAACGACGCCGCCGAGATGAAGAATGTGCGGGTGATCGACGCACCGGTGTAGGCCAGAAAGACTGACGACAGCATGAGTCCGAGCAGGCCCGCGTAGACCAAGAACAGCATGAGCGCTGTGCTTGGCTGCAGGGTCTGGATACGGAAGCTCATGAAGAACACCAGGCCGAGCGTGGCAAGAAAGAGCACGATCGCCAGGGGGCCGCTGAATATGGCTTGGCCAAACGGCGTCAGCGCGGTGACGCGCCCAGCCGCATCGGTGACCACGGCGGCGTTGTAGGTAAGCCAGGCGACGACGCCGGTCAGAGCGACGCCGGCGGCCATGTAGTTGTAGACGCGGATCATGTAGGCGCGCAGGCCCGCATCGATCGCGACATCGCGCGCGGCGCCGATGCCGCGAGCAGCTACGTTACGGTCGTAGTCCGACATCGAAGTTTCCTCTCTCATGTCCCGGCTTTGCGCCGGTCACGTCACGCGCGCCGGCACAGTGCCGTCGCGCTCGTGTCCCAAATCTAATAGTTGGCTAGCCTTGGCGCCAGATATGGCCCGATAATGACTCTGCATTATTGCGGATCGTTAACCGTCCGGTAGCGCCATTATACCCGAAATGCCCACGCCCCGCTCGGGCGATATAGTCCGTGGCGGAATGTCGCAAAAACTATAAATTTCTCAATATTGGCGCGGGTTTTTGCCCGAGAGCCACATAAGTGCCGGCCAATCCAAGGGTTACCGTCACGGCCACTGCCGCGAGCGCTGCCGCCAGAGCTGGCTCGGGCAGCCATGTGAATGACAGGTGCATGAGCTGAGCGACGATTAGCCACGCTGCAAGCGAGCCGCCAATGACGCCGAAGACGGCGGTGGCGGCACCGATCAGCAGATACTCGATGGCGTAGGCTGTAAGGAGGCGAAGGCGCGTCGCGCCGAGCGTCTTCAAGATCACCGCATCATAGACCCGCGAGCGATGGCCTGCGGCGAGAGCACCGCCGAGCACCAGTGCCGCAGAGATGAGGGTGATGGCGCTAGCGCCGCGGATCGCCAGCACAAGATTTGCGACGATGCTGCCGACCGCTTCCAGAGCGTCCTTCACACGGACCGCCGTGACCACGGGGAAGCTCTCTGCAACCGAGCGGATGACATTTGCCTCTTCCGCCGGCGTACCGCCATCGGGATAGGTCAGCGTCGCGAGGTGGGTGTGCGGCGCGCCGCGAAACGAATTCGACGAAAACACCATGACGAAATTGATGCCGAGACTTTCCCAATCGACCGTGCGCATGTTCGCGATTGTCCCCGAGATGTTGCGCCCGAGGACATTGACAACGACCGGATCGCCCAGCTTCAGACCGAGTCCGTCGGCGACACGTTTCTCGAACGAAATGAGCGGAGGCCCGTCGTAGTCGGCTCCCCACCATTTCCCTTCCACCAATCGCGAGCCGCCGGGGATTTCGTTCGCATAGGTTAGCCCCCGGTCGCTCTGCAGCACCCAGGCTGCATCTTCTTTCGGCTTTATATTTTCGGCCGCGATCCCGCCGGCGGATACGATGCGCCCGCGCAGCATCGGCACTTCCTCCAACTTTGCCGATGGGGCCTGCTTGCGGAGGAAAATGCCAAACCGCTCGGATTGGTCGGCAGGGATATCGAGGAAATAAAACGACGGTGCTTTCGCCGGCAATTCGTTGGAGAACTGTCGAGCGAGGTTGCCGTCAATCTCGATCACCGTGACAAGCAGCGTTATGCCAAGGCCTAGCGAAAGAACGATGGTCGGCGTCAGCGCGCTTGGCCGATGAATGTTGGCTACAGCCATACGCAGGCCCGTTGCGCGGGCGCGAGGCGCGCGGCTCGCCAGGACCATCATCAGTGCGGCGATGACGCGCAGGAGCAAAAAAACGGCGCCAGCCGTGGCGACATAGATCAGCGCCACACGGCGATCGTAGGCCAGCAAAACGGCGATACCGGCCAAAACGAGCACGGCGAGGGCGGTGAATACGACGTAGCGTTTGCGGGGCCGGCGCGGTTGCAACTCAACCATGTCGCGGAACAATTCGGCGACCGGCACATCATGCGCCCGTCCGAGCGGCCACAGCGCGAAGACCAGCGCCGTCAGCAATCCGTATAGCAACGCCAACAGCAATTCCGCCGGATGCAGAGCGGGGTCCAACGGCAGTGGGATGATCGCGCCGAACAACCAGGAGATCGCAAACGGAAGGATTGCGCCGAGCGCCGCGCCGATAATGCCACCGATCAAGGCCATCAGCAGGACCTGCGTCAGGTAGATCGTGAAGATGCGGCGGCCGCTGGCGCCGAGAGCCTTCATTGTCGCTATGGTGTCGCGCCGTCGGTCGAGATGACTTTTGACCGCGTTGCCAACGCCGACGCCGCCGACCAGCAGTGCCGTCAGTCCGACGATCGTAAGAAATTGCGTGAAGCGCTCGACGTTGCGTTCAAGCTGCGGTGAGGCGTTGCTGCGGCTGCGGATGTCCCATCCGGCTTCCGGAAGCTGCGCGCGCGCTTGGACGGTCACTGTCTTAGCGGCGGCATCGGATGCGTCATTTGCAGGCAGGCGGAGGCGGTAGTGCCAGCGCACAAGACTGCCCGGCTGCAGCAAACCGGTCGCGCGCAATGCGTCCTCGCTCACCAGCAAACGCGGGCCGAAGCCGATGCCGCCGGCGAGCTTGTCAGGCTCGCTTGCCAAAGTGGCGCGAATTTCGAACATCGTATTGCCTATCGTGAGCCGCGCACCGGGAGAAATTTCCAGCCGCGCCATCAGCGTCGCATCGGCGACCGCGCCGAAAGCGCCATCGCGTTGCGCCAACGCGTCGGCAAGAGCGATCGATGGATCCAGCTTTATCTGACCGAAAAGTGGGTAAGCCGCGTCGACAGCTTTCATTTCGACGAGTGTGGCCTGACCGTTGGGCGTGCGCGCCATCGCGCGCATGGTGGCCGCACTGGAAACTTGGCCATGCTCCTGCAGGAATGCGCGTTCGTTCGGTGCGATTTCGCGTTGAATCAGCGTGAAAGCGAGATCCCCGCCGAGAATGACGCGGCCTTCGCGCGCAAGGCCATCAGTGAGACTCGCCGCAACCGAACCCACGCCGGCTATCGCCATGCTGCCAAGGGCAATGCAGAGGATAAACACGTAGAAGCCGTTCAGGCCGCTGCGCAACTCGCGCATTGCAAAGCGCAGGGGCAGCCAACGGCTCGTCGGGGCGATCAATTCGTTTACGCTCATGAGATGCTCACACCATCGACACGGCCTGAGCGCAGCCGGACCACGCGCGCACAACGCGCCGCGAGCGTGGCGTCGTGGGTGACAAGCACCAGCGTGGTCTTTCGCCTCGCATGACCGGCAAAGAGCAACTCGATGATCTGTTTTCCCGTATCTTCATCGAGGTTGCCCGTCGGCTCGTCCGCCACCACGATTGCTGGATCAGGCGCCAACGCTCGCGCGACCGCGACACGCTGCTGCTCGCCCCCGGAAAGTTCAGCCGGATAGTGATCTAGCCGTTCGCTCAGTCCGACCGCCGCAAGTTCCTCGCGGGCGCGGGTGTGCGCATCCGTCGCGCCCGCGAGTTCAAGCGGGACTGCGACATTCTCAAGCGCGGTCATTGTCGGAATGAGGTGGAAAGACTGAAAGACAATTCCAATGTGCCGGCCGCGGAATCGCGCCAGCGCATCCTCATTGAGCGTACCGAGGTTTCTGCCCGTGACCGCAACGGTGCCGGTGTCAGCGCGCTCGAGGCCCGCCATCACCATAAGCAAAGTCGATTTGCCGGAGCCTGACGGCCCCACAAGGCCAATTGCCTCGCCCGTACCTATATGCAGGTCGATATCTTTGAGGATATGAACACGGGCCGCCCCGTGCCCGAGCGAAAGATTGACCCCGGCAAGCGCAATAGCCGGCACCGCCTGGGAGTTATTGATCATGACACCTCATTTTTCACAACCTCGCTCATATGGGAGGAATTTGGCCGTGGTCCAGCGTCTTGTCGCCTCGGTTGCGCTGGCATTGTGCATGTTTGGGCAGGTTGTCGCGGTGAAAGCAACCGACCGCCCCGTCAATATCGTCGTGCTCGGCGACTCGCTCAGCGCCGGCTACGGCCTGACACTGGAAGACGCATTCCCGGCGAAGCTTGCGGCGGCGCTGAAAGCCAAGGGTGTCGCGGTGACCATCACTAACGCCGGTGTGTCCGGTGACACGACATCCGGCGGGCTCGGGCGTCTCGATTGGTCGGTGCCGCCCGGAACCGACGCGGTCATAGTGGAGTTGGGGGCTAACGATGCGCTGCGTGGTCTTGATCCCATGCTCAGCAAGACGGCACTCGATACAATTCTGAGCAAGCTTGCGGCCCGTCACATTCCAGTCTTACTGGCCGGGATGCGCGCACCTCCGAATATGGGTGCCGATTATGCACGGACCTTCGATGCGATTTATCCGGCGCTTGCCTCGACTCACTCGGTCGTCTTTTATCCGTTCTTTCTGGATGGTGTTGCCGCCGACCCGAAGTTGAATCAGGGCGATGGCCTTCATCCGAATGTCGCCGGCGTCGATGCAATTGTGGCGCGCATTCTACCGGCGGTCGAAGAACTGACGAAACGCGCGCGAGCCGGACGCGCATCGTGATTTGAGAGTTTCGCAATGCCGCGTCTTTTTACCGGAGTCGAAATCCCTTCCGATGTGGGGCAGGCGCTGGCGACCTTGCGCGGCGGGCTGCCGGGGGCGCGCTGGATCGATCCGGGGAACTATCATCTGACATTGCGCTTCATCGGCGACGTCGACGATGCGATCGCCCATGAAATCGCCTCCATGTTGTCTCGTGTCAAACGCGGGTCGTTCGATTTACACATGGACGGTTTGACGTCATTCGGTGGGCGCAAACCGCGCGCAGTAGTCGCGAGCGTCGCGCCCGCGCAAGCGCTCATAGATGTGCAGGCCGAGCACGAACGGCTGATGCAGCGCATCGGACTCGAGCCGGAAGGAAGAAAATTCACGCCGCATGTGACGTTGGCGCGTCTGCGCGAGTCGTCCAGTCAACAGGTCGCCGAGTATCTTTCGGCCCGCGGTTATTTCCGAACCTCGACATTCCGGGTGTCGCGTTTCGTGCTTTTTTCTTCACGCGCATCCATTGGGGGTGGCCCGTATATTGTCGAGGCGAGCTACCCGCTCAATGTATGAATGAATCAGGCGGGTCTGAATATCCGCGATTGCACATCGAGAATAGCGTTCGCGACACCGTGCGCATCGACGACGGCTTCCCGCAGAAGCGACATAGGGGTGTATCGCGGTGGATCGACTTCACCGATCACGCTCCCGAAATCGAATTTGAGGTCGGCTTCGAACTTGCTGGCAAGTTGCTGCATACGCTTGTTATCGGCGAGGCAGTGCATCTGCAGCGATTTAATGCCGCGGTTGCGTGCGCTCAAAAGTGTCCGTTCGAGCAATACCGTGCCGACGCCGTGACTCTGCCAGGGTTGCTCGATGCTGAACGCAGCCTCGCCCTCGCGAACGAGCATAGATCCGAAACGGCGCAGTTCGGCGGCGCCTCTCAGGATGCCATCAACGAAGAAGCCGTGCACGACCACGCTCAATCCGGTCGCCGAACTCGCATGGTTTGCAATAAATTCGTCGGACACCGCGCCCGAAAAACGACGGTGCCTGCTTTCCGGGTCGAGGCGGACCAGGTGATCGCGATAAGCGTCGGTCTCGCTGATCCACAGCTTGCGGACCATTCCGCCATCAGGCAGAGGCTCTTGCATATCGAATCTCCAAGCGTAACGTCGCCGTTGTTTCATTGGCGCGAAGCGCATGCGCCGCGAATCGCACCCCCAGTATATATGTTGCATTGCAACAATAGTTCGACGAAAACCCGCGAGCGTAGCCCCCTCCTACTAAAAATGCATAGCTGACAAGGTCTTACCGCACTTTTGTCCGCAAAAAGCGCGCTCTTTCGGGCCCGGTTGATTTACACATCGGACAGTTCACCTTACGTCTCGCCAATCCGCGCTCATTCATTCCGCCCAATGTCCGAAACGTTCAGCACTCGTTACGCGGCGCTTGTTGCCGCAGGAAAAATTGAGGCTGATGCCGGCCAGGAGATATTGGCCCGTCGTCTGGCCGCACTCGAAAAGCGACTCGATCAGCATCGGCTGGCGCGCAAATCGTCGTCACTCGGTTGGCTATTCGGGCAGCGCGAGCGGATCGGCGCTCCTCTAAAGGGTCTTTACGTCTACGGCGAAGTCGGCCGCGGCAAGACGATGCTGATGGATCTCTTTTTTGAGACCAGCGCGGTCGCGCGCAAACGGCGCGTCCACTTTCACGAGTTCATGGCCGACGTTCACGAGCGCGTTCATGCCTACCGGCAGGCCATCAAGAACGGCGAGGGCGGTGAGCGCGATCCGATCCATCTCACCGCGGCTGCAATTGCGAAAGAAAGCTGGTTGCTATGTTTTGACGAATTTCATGTGACCGACATTGCGGACGCCATGATTCTCGGCCGCCTGTTCACGCGCTTGTTCGAACTCGGCGTTGTTGTGGTCGCGACATCCAACCTGGCGCCGGGCGACCTTTACAAAGATGGACTCAACCGCGCTCTCTTTGTTCCTTTCATCGCCATGCTGGAGCGCCACTGTGAAGTGATACGGCTTGAGGCGCGCACCGATTTCAGGCTGGAGAAGCTCACCGGCCTGCCGACATGGTACGTGCCGGATGACGCGAAAGCCGATGCCGCCCTCGATGACACATGGCGACAACTCGTGGGTGGTCATGCGGGCGTTCCGCAAGAGCTGGTCGTCAAAGGCCACATTGTCCGTGTTCCGAAGACAGCGATGGGAGTCGCGCGTTTTTCGTTTGGCGACCTTTGCCTGCAGCCGTTGGGGGCTGCCGACTATCTCAGGATCGCGCATGAGTTTCACTCTATCATCCTGGATCATATTCCGGTCATGCATCATGCTCAGCGCAATGAGGCCAAGCGCTTCATCATTCTGATCGACACGCTTTACGACCATGCCGTGAAGTTGGTTGCCTCCGCGCAGGCGCAGCCCGACGGGTTGTATCTCGCTTCCGATGGCTATGAGGCCAATGAATTCAAACGCACTGCGTCACGTCTGATTGAGATGCGTTCGCAATCGTATCTCGGGCTCCCGCACGGTTCGCGATACGGTGCCGGTGTCGACACGACAAAAATCGTCGAGACCTGAGCGCTGATCTGGCTGGTTGCACTGGCAGATCATGACTAGCCTCTGGACTCGGCGTCATCCTGGTATAATGTATACAAGACTTGTACTTGGATTGCCGGAAACTCACAGAGATCCGGTTATTGTCGTGCCCGATCCGACCGGGTAACCAACCACAATTGGACTGCCAGTCCTGGCGGCCACACAGATCGAGAGCTTTCCCACCATGGCGCGTAACAAGATTGCGTTGATCGGCGCCGGCCAGATTGGCGGCACGCTGGCCCACCTCATTGGATTGAAAGAACTTGGTGACGTCGTGATGTTCGACGTCATGGAGGGCATCCCGCAGGGCAAGGCCCTCGATATCGCCGAGTTGTCACCGGTGAATGATTTCGACGCCAAATTTACCGGCACGAACACTTACGACTCCATTGAAGGCGCCGATGTGTGCATTGTCACCGCGGGCGTTCCGCGCAAGCCCGGCATGAGCCGCGACGACCTGCTCGACATCAACCTCAAGGTCATGGGCCAGGTCGGATCAGGCATCAAGAAGTATGCGCCAGACTCTTTCGTGATCTGTATTACCAATCCTCTCGACGCCATGGTGTGGGCGCTGCAGAAGAGTTGCGGTCTACCCCAGCATAAAGTTGTCGGCATGGCGGGTGTGCTCAACTCTGCGCGTTTCCGCTATTTCCTCGCCGACGAATTCCACGTGTCGGTGGAAGACGTAACCGCCTTCGTGCTCGGTGGTCACGGCGACACCATGGTGCCGCTCATCCGCTACTCGGCAGTGGCGGGCATTCCCGTACCGGACCTTGTGAAGATGGGCTGGACCACCCAGGCCCGCGTCGATGAAATCGTGAAGCGGACCGCGAATGGCGGAGCCGAGATCGTCAATCTGCTCAAGACGGGGTCGGCTTTCTACGCGCCGGCGGCCTCCGCAATCGCGATGGCGGAGAGCTATCTCCTCGACAAGAAACGCGTGCTCCCCTGCGCCGCCTGGCTCAATGGTGAGTACGGTATCAAGGATCTCTACGTCGGCGTGCCGGTCGTGATTGGCGCCAAGGGCGTCGAGCGTATCGTCGAGATTGAACTCAACAGCAGCGAGCGATCTATGTTCGAGAAATCGGCCGCCTCGGTGCAGGGCCTAGTCGACGCCTGCAAGAAAATCGCGCCCAATCTCGACAACTAGACAAACCGGCGCCCGGGCCGGAAACAAGGCGACACATGAACATTCACGAGTATCAGGCGAAGGCGGTGCTGCGCGAATTCGGGGTGCCGGTACCGCGCGGCGTTCCGGCATTCAGCGTGGAGGACGCGGTCAAAGGCGCACACGATCTGGGCGGTCCGGTGTGGGTTGTGAAGGCGCAGATTCACGCAGGCGGTCGCGGCAAGGCCGGCGGTGTCAAGGTCGTTAAATCCGTCGACGATGTGAAGAAAGAGTCCGCACGGATCCTGGGCTCTACTCTGGTGACACATCAGACCGGGCCGCACGGCAAAAAGGTCAACCGCCTTTACATTGAAGAGGGCTCGGCGATTGATCGCGAGTTCTATCTGTCGGCGCTGATCGATCGTGAAACATCGCGCGTCGCCTTTGTCGTGTCCACCGAAGGTGGCATGGACATCGAAGAAGTCGCGCACAAGACGCCGGAGAAAATCCTGACATTTTCCGTCGACCCGGCGACCGGCATCATGCCGCATCATGGCCGGCGTGTCTCGCAGGCGCTTAAGCTCACGGGTGATCTCGCTAAGCAGATCGAAACGATTCTGCCCAAACTCTATTCCGCCTTCACGACGAAGGACATGAGTTTGCTCGAGATCAACCCTCTGGTTGTCACAAAAGACAACAAGCTCATCTGTCTCGATGCGAAGGTGGGCTTCGATGGTAACGCGCTTTACCGTCACCCAGATATCGTCGCGTTGCGCGATCTGACTGAAGAGGACGAGAAGGAAATCGAAGCCTCCAAATACGATCTCAACTACATCGCCCTCGACGGCTCGATTGGTTGCATGGTCAATGGCGCCGGCCTCGCGATGGCGACTATGGACATCATCAAACTCTATGGCATGGCGCCCGCCAATTTCCTGGACGTCGGTGGAAGCGCGACAAAGGAAAAGGTCACGGCGGCATTCAAGATCATCACGTCCGATCCGAACGTGAAGGGCATTCTCGTCAATATCTTCGGCGGGATCATGAAATGCGATGTGATCGCCGAAGGTGTCGTGGCCGCGGTGAAGGAAGTGGGCTTGAAGGTGCCGCTGGTCGTACGACTGGAAGGCACCAACGTCGATCTCGGTAAGAAGATCATCGCCGAGTCCAAGCTCAACGTGACATCGGGTGACGATCTCGACGACGCTGCACAGAAGATCGTGAAGGCCGTAAAGGGCAACTGATGTCAATTCTCATCGACAAGAACACCAAGGTCATATGCCAGGGCTTTACCGGCAAGAACGGCACGTTTCATTCGCAAGCCGCGATTGCGTATGGCACCAAGATGGTCGGCGGGACGTCGCCCGGCAAAGGTGGTTCGACCCATCTCGATCTGCCCGTGTTCGACACCGTTGCCGAGGCGAAGGAGAAAACTGGTTGCGACGCCAGCGTGATCTATGTTCCTCCTCCGGGCGCAGCCGACGCGATCTGTGAGGCGATCCAGGCCGAGGTTGCTTTGATCGTCTGCATCACCGAGGGCATTCCGGTGATGGACATGGTCAAGGTCAAGCGATCACTTTCGGGATCGAAGTCGCGGCTTATCGGTCCGAATTGCCCAGGCGTGATGACGGCCGGTCAATGCAAGATCGGCATCATGCCGGGAAATATCTTCAAACCGGGAACGGTCGGAATCGTGTCGCGCTCTGGCACGTTGACTTATGAAGCTGTTTTTCAGACGAGCCGCGAGAACCTGGGGCAGACCACCGCGGTCGGCATTGGTGGCGATCCGGTCAAAGGCACCGAGTTCATTGCCGTGCTGGAAATGTTTCTCGCCGACCCAAAGACCGAGTCGATTGTGATGATCGGCGAGATCGGCGGCTCGGCTGAGGAAGACGCCGCACAATTTCTGAAGGATGAAGCAAAGCGCGGCCGCAAAAAACCGATGGTCGGGTTTATTGCCGGACGCACAGCGCCTCCAGGGCGGCGCATGGGTCACGCTGGCGCGATCATTTCTGGCGGCAAAGGTGACGCAGAGTCGAAAATTGCCGCGATGGAATCGGCGGGCATCAAGGTGTCGCCATCGCCCGCGCGGATCGGCAAAACGCTGCGCGATTTGCTAAGCCATTGAAAAAGCTTTGAATATTGAGTTTCGGCCTACACTAAACAACACGATTGTTCAGTGAATGTGCTGAATCGGCAACAGCCAAACACCACCAGATAACTTATCCTGCGCGCAGATTGGGTCGATTGGGCCGGGCCGTTTGGTCGTCCGAAGACCCGCGGGGCGGTCGTTATCGCAACGAACGCGACCATGAAAAGTGGGGCCTTTGCCATGAAGAAGCTTACGTTTGCAGCCGCAGCATTTGTCGCGCTGACCGGTTCGGCCATCGCTGCTGATTTACCACGGAAAGCGCCCGCCGCCGTTGCGCCCGCGCCTCTACCTGTTGCCACTTGGACCGGATGCTACCTCGTCGGCGGCGTCGGCTACGGGATGTGGAATCAGGATAATCAGACGTTCGACGGCGGTCCAATAGACTTTCAGCATACCGACGGAGGGCGCGGTTGGCTCGGCAGGGTCGGCGGCGGATGCGACTATCAATTCTGGCAGAAGTTTGTGGTCGGCGCGCTAGCCGACTATGACTTCGCCAGCCTCAAGGGGAACATGACGTCGCCGGGCTTGGCGATAAGCGGCGACGAGAAGATGAATTGGGCCTGGGCAGCCGGCGGCCGCTTGGGCTACCTGCCGTGGGATACACTTCTGGTCTACGTTTCAGGCGGTTATACGCAGGCCCATTTCAACGGTGTAGCGTTTTTTGACGGCACTTCCACTCTCGGCACAACCTACTCAGGCTGGTTTCTCGGGAGCGGTTATGAATACCGATTTGACATGCTGCCCGGTTTGTACTGGAGGACCGAATATCGGTTCAACAGTTACAACGCCAAAGACAATCAAATTTTCAGCGGCGGCGTACCAACGGGCGAATTTATCCACTCAGAGAAGTTCGTCCAGACCGTCACCTCGTCAGTGGTCTGGCGCTTCAACTGGTGGCGCTGACCTAACGATTGAGTTATCGTAAAGCGGAACATGAGAGGCCTCGGCAAAGCCGGGGCCTCTTGCTTTTTACCGCACGTGCTACTGGCGCGACCTCGCGTGTGCCATGCGGATTGGGTAGGGCCGGTCTCTGCTCAAATTTTACCCCTTTTTGCCGACTTACACGCGTCATAAATAACGGTAAAAGACACTATTGCGCCGCACCCCCCTTTTTGGGCGAATGCAGCACGCCCCGATGCGCAAGGATTTGACACCGCCATGTCCCGCCAGGACGCTAACGCTATCTTCGCGAAAACCTCATTCCTCTATGGCGGCAATGCCGCCTATATCGAGGACCTCTACGCCAAATACGAGACGGATCCCGCCGCCGTTGACGCCGAATGGCGTGCTTTTTTCGAAAGCCTGAAGGACCAGAAATCGGACGTCATCAGAAACGCTCGCGGCGCATCCTGGCAGAAGCCTAACTGGCCAATGCGTCCGAGCGGCGATCTGGTTGCGGCGCTCGATGGCCAGTGGGCGGAAACCGAAAAGAAGTTGGGCGAAAAAATATCGGCGACCGCGCGCGCCAAAGGCGTCGAACTTGCCCCCGCCGACGTGATGCAGGCTACGCGCGACTCAATCCATGCCCTGATGCTCATTCGCGCGTACCGCATTCGCGGCCACTTCCATGCCAAGCTTGATCCCCTCGATCTCGAGCCAGAGAAGAACGAAGAGGAGCTCGATCCACGGTCATATGGTTTCACGGAGGCTGACCTCGACCGCAGGATATTCCTCGACAAGGTGCTCGGCCTCGAATTCGCGTCGATGCGCGAGATCGTCGCCATCCTGCGCCGCACTTACTGTCAGACGCTCGGCCTGGAGTTCATGCACATTTCCAACGCCGCGCAGAAAAGCTGGATTCAGGAGCGCATTGAAGGCCGCGACAAGGAAATCACCTTCACGCGTGAAGGCAAACGCGCGATCCTCAACAAGCTCGTGGAAGCTGAAGGCTTCGAGAAATTCCTCGATGTCAAATACACCGGCACGAAACGCTTTGGGCTTGATGGCGCGGAGGCGCTGATCCCGGCGCTTGAGCAGATCATCAAGCGCGGTGGCAATCTTGGGGTAAAAGAAATCTGCCTCGGAATGTCGCATCGCGGGCGTCTCAATGTTCTGACGCAGGTGATGGGCAAACCACATCGCGCGCTGTTCCATGAGTTCAAAGGCGGCTCTGCGACGCCGGACGAGATCGAAGGTTCGGGTGACGTCAAATATCACCTTGGTGCCTCATCCGATCGAGAGTTCGACAACAACAAAGTTCATCTTTCACTGACGGCAAATCCATCGCATCTGGAAATCGTCGACCCGGTCACGCTTGGCAAGGTACGCGCCAAGCAGGATCAGCATCATGCGAAACCCGACGAGCGCACGATGGTCATGCCGCTTCTGATCCATGGTGATGCGGCGTTCGCGGGCCAGGGCGTGGTGGCGGAATGTTTCGGTCTGTCCGATCTGAAAGGCTACCGCACTGGCGGGTCACTGCATTTCATCGTCAACAACCAGATCGGGTTTACGACTTATCCACGCTATTCGCGATCGTCGCCTTATCCGTCCGATGTGGCCAAGATGATCGAGGCGTTGATTCTGCACGTAAACGGCGACGACCCGGAAGCCGTCGTGTTTGCCGCAAAGGTGGCGACCGAATACCGACAGCAATTCCAGCGGCCGGTGGTCATCGACATGTTTTGTTATCGCCGTTTCGGCCACAACGAAGGCGACGAGCCTTCGTTCACCCAGCCGCTTATGTACAAGAAGATCCGCGCGCATCCGTCGACGCTGGAGATCTATGCCAAGAAACTCATCGGTGAGGGGGTCGTCACCGAAGGTGAAGTCGACAAGATGAAGACCGACTGGCGCGTCCGCCTTGACGCTGAATTCGAAGCCGGCCAGGGCTACAAGCCGAACAAGGCCGACTGGCTCGATGGCCGCTGGTCAGGCCTGAAGGCCGCGCGCGATGCCGACGATCCGCGCCGCGGCAATACAGGTGTGGACGCGGCCGTTCTGCACGATATCGGCAAGAGGATTACCACTGTTCCGCAGGGCTTTGCCGTCCACAGGACGATCCAGCGCTTCCTCGATCAGCGCGCCAAGGCGATCGAGACCGGCGAGGGTATCGATTGGGCGACAAGCGAGGCGCTCGCCTTTTGCTCGCTGTTGAAAGACGGTCACCGTGTGCGCCTGTCAGGTCAGGACAGTGAGCGGGGGACATTCTCACAACGACACTCGGTTCTGTTCGATCAGAATACCGAAGAACGTTATACCCCGTTCAATCATCTCGGCGGCCCACAGGGGCGCTACGAGGTACTCAATTCGATGCTCTCCGAGGAGGCCGTGCTCGGTTTCGAGTACGGCTATTCCACCGCCGAGCCAGGCGCTCTCACATTGTGGGAAGCCCAGTTCGGTGATTTTGCCAACGGTGCGCAAGTGCTGTTCGACCAATTCATCTCGTCTGGCGAGCGCAAATGGTTGCGCATGTCTGGTCTCGTCTGCCTGCTGCCGCACGGATATGAGGGGCAGGGACCCGAGCATTCTTCGGCGCGGCTTGAGCGCTTTCTGCAGATGTGCGCGGAAGACAACATGCAGGTTGCGAATTGCACCACGCCTGCGAATTATTTCCACATCCTGCGCCGTCAATTGAAGCGCGAGATACGCAAGCCGCTGATTCTGATGACGCCGAAATCGCTGTTGCGTCACAAGCGTGCGGTGTCCCGGCTCGACGAGTTTACAAGCGGGACATCGTTCCATCGCTTGTTATGGGACGACGCGCAATTGCTGCCGAACGAAAAGATCAAACTCGTCCCCGACGAAAAAATTCGACGCGTGATCTTGTGCTCGGGCAAGGTCTACTACGACCTCTACGATGAGCGCGAGAAGCGCGGCATCGATGACATCTACATCCTGCGGATCGAGCAACTTTATCCGTTCCCGACCAAAGCGCTGATCACCGAACTGTCGCGTTTCAAGCAGGCGGAAATGGTGTGGTGTCAGGAGGAACCGCGCAATATGGGCGCCTGGTTCTTCGTCGATACCTTCCTGCAATGGATTCTCAATCAGATCGCCGCCAAACATCGGACAATGCGGTATGCCGGGCGTCCTGCTTCGGCTTCAACGGCTGTCGGCCAGCTGTCGAAGCATCTGGCGCAACTCAAGCAATTCCTCGACGAGGCATTGGGATAACATTTTTTCTGTCATGGTCGGACTGCGTTCCGGCTACCTCGATTGGGACGCGTGGCTGTGTCCAGGTGAGAGAGATATCCGGCGCGGGCCGGATGTGGCGGACGAGAGGTAAGATAAGGTCATGGTTGATATTCGCGTACCTACACTCGGTGAGTCCGTCACCGAAGCGACGGTCGGCAAATGGTTCAAACGACCAGGCGATGCGGTGGCAGTGGACGAGCCGCTGGTCGAGCTTGAAACCGACAAGGTGACCTTGGAAGTGCCGGCGCCTGCTGCGGGGGTCCTCTCCGATATTGCCGTGAAGGATGGGGACACTGTCGCGGTTGGTGCAGTGCTCGGCCAGATCAAGGAGGGGGCAGGAGCCGCCCCCAAGGCACCCTCGGCAACAGCCACCAAGCCTGCGGCGAGCCCAACGGGAACGCCGGACGAAAAGACGGTGACGACGAAGCCGATTGGCGCCGGTCCGGAGCAACCGCAGCCGCGCGAAATGCCAATGCCGCCGTCTGTCCGCAAGATGGCGGCGGAGAGCGGCGTTGATCCCTCAAGAATTGCCGGCAGCGGTTTGCACGGCCAAGTCACCAAAGGCGACATGCTCAACGCGATAGAGCGCGCGGCGGCGACTCCAACTCCAGTGTCAGCCCCCTTACAGATGCGTGCGCCATCGCCAGCCGATGATGCCGCCCGCGAAGAGCGCGTGCACATGACGCGTCTGCGTCAAACCATTGCACGCCGCCTTAAGGATGCGCAGAACGCCGCCGCAATGCTCACGACCTTCAACGAGGTCGACATGAGCGCGGTCATGGCTCTGCGTACACAGTACAAGGATCTGTTCGAGAAAAAGCACGGCGTGAAGCTCGGGTTCATGGGCTTCTTCGTCCGCGCCTGCATTCAGGCATTAAAGGAAATCCCGGCCGTGAACGCCGAGATCGACGGCACCGACATCATCTACAAGAATTATTATCACATCGGCGTCGCCGTCGGCACCGAGAAGGGTTTGGTGGTGCCTGTTGTCCGCGATGCCGATCACATGTCATTTGCACAGATCGAAAAGGCGATTTCCGATTTCGGCCGGCGTGCACGCGACGGCGCTTTGAAGATTGATGAGATGCAGGGCGGTACCTTCACTATCAGCAACGGTGGTGTCTATGGCTCCCTGATGTCGACCCCGATTCTGAACGCGCCGCAGTCCGGTATACTGGGCATGCACAAGATTCAGGAACGACCGGTTGTCATAGACGGAAAAATCGAGGCACGGCCAATGATGTATCTCGCGTTGTCTTACGATCATCGTATTGTCGATGGTCGCGAGGCGGTCACTTTCCTCGTGCGGGTGAAGGAAGGCCTGGAGGACCCGGCTCGGGTCGTGCTGGATTTGTAAGCGCATGGCCTACGACCTCATCGTCATCGGCACTGGACCCGGGGGTTATGTTTGCGCGATCCGCGCGGCGCAGCTTGGCCTGAAGACTGCAGTGGTGGAGAAGCGCGCCACGTTCGGCGGCACTTGCCTCAATATCGGGTGCATCCCCTCGAAGGCATTACTGCACGCATCGGAACTGTTCGAAGAGGCGGGCCACACGTTTGGCAAGATGGGTATTGGCGTCTCCGAACCCCGGCTCGACCTCAAGGCCATGATGGCGTTCAAGGATCAGGGCGTTGAAGGCAACGTCAGGGGTGTCGACTTCCTCTTCAAGAAGAACAAGATCGACGCTTTTTTTGGCAGCGGACGAATTGTTGCGCCGGGCAAAGTCGAAGTGAAAGGCGAGGGTGGTAAGGCGCAAACCCTCGAAGCGAAATCGATCGTCATAGCCACCGGCTCTGACGTTGTGCGGTTGAGGGGCATCGACATCGACGAAAATCGCATTGTCTCGTCCACCGGAGCTCTGTCGCTGCCGGAGGTCCCCCGGCATCTGCTTGTGATTGGTGCCGGCGTTATTGGGCTTGAGCTTGGGTCGGTGTGGCGTCGCCTCGGCGCCCAGGTGACTGTGGTGGAATTCCTCGATGGTGTATTGCCGGGAATGGATGGCGAAGTGCGACGTCAGGCCCAGCGTTTGTTCGAGAAGCAGGGCATGACGTTCAAATTGTCTTCGAAGGTGACCGCGGTCGATGCCTCCGGAAAACGACTCAAGGTTGCCGTAGAGCCGGCTAAGGGCGGCGCTGCTGAATCGATCGAGGCCGATGTCGTTTTAGTTTCGATCGGACGGGTGCCGTACACCGAGGGGTTGGGGCTCAAGGAGCTCGGCGTCAAACTAGACGAGCGCGGACGGGTCATTGTTGATCACTACTATGCGACCAATATCCCGGGCGTCTGGGCCATCGGCGATGTGATCACCGGTCCGATGCTGGCGCACAAGGCCGAAGACGAGGGCGTGGCGGTTGCGGAAATTCTGGTCGGGCAAGCGGGTCATGTGAATTACGGTGCGATTCCAAACGTGGTCTACACCTATCCGGAGATCGCCACGGTTGGGAAAACCGAGGAAGAGCTGAAAGCCGAGGGCGTCGTCTACAATGTCGGCAAGTTTCCCTTCACCGCGAATGGCCGTGCAAAAGTCAATCTGACAACCGAAGGTTTTGTCAAAATCCTTGCTGATGCAAAAACCGATCGTGTACTCGGGGTGCATCTTATCTGCGCGGATGCGGGTAACATGATTGCGGAAGCTACCATTGCGATGGAGTTCGGCGCCTCTGCTGAAGACATTGCGCGCACGTGCCACGCGCACCCGACGCTGCCTGAGGCGGTGAAGGAAGCAGCCATGGCGGTAGCGAAACGCGCAATACATATGTAGCCTTGAAATGGCCGGGCCAGTCCCGGCCATTCGTTTGAGATGCCGCAGGTAATGCGCACCGCGCAGTTCTAATTCGGGGGAAATTCCATGGCCAAAGGCCACAAGGACAAAGTTGCCATCGTCACGGGCGCGGCGAACGGTATCGGGCAGGCATTTGCCAAACGGTTGGCGGAAGATGGCGTGCACATAGCGATCGTCGACCTCGTCGACGGCAAAGACACAGTGAAAATGGTTGAAGGTGTCGGACGACAGGCGCTGGCAGTGAAATGCGACGTGTCTTCCGAAACTTCAGTCGCCGCCATGGCCAAAGAGGTCCAGAGCAAATTCGGCCACGTTGATATTGTGGTCAATTGTGCGGGTGTTTTTCCGCAGAAGAATTTTCCGGAGATGAGTTTTGCCGATTGGCGCAAGGTTCTCTCGACCAATCTCGACGGTACCTTCCTGGTCACAGCCGCATTCGTGCCGGGAATGCGCACGCGCAAGTGGGGTCGCGTGGTGAACATGGCATCGAGCACGCTTGGCTCGGTGGTCACCGGCTTTGCTCACTATGTGGCCAGCAAGGGTGGCATTGTCGGTTTCACCCGTGCGCTTGCGAGCGATCTTGCGCCGGACGGCATCACCGTAAACGCCATAGCGCCGGGACTGACACGCTCGCCCGGCACGCTGGTGCGCGAGCCGCGCCCCGGCTTCAAAACCATGGACGATGAGTTCAATGCGGTTGCTCAAATGCAAGCGATCAAACGCGTGGAAGTTCCGGACGACCTGGTCGGCGCGGTGTCTTTCCTCACCAGTGACGACGCCGCCTTCATGACCGGGCAGACCCTCAATGTGGATGGCGGACGAGTCAGATCATAGTGCTCGTCGACAAAGCCGCAGGTTTTCAATGCGTTGGCTGTTGAGCCGTGATTCATTTCGCACCTGCGGGAGAAGGACTATACCAGTGTCTGCCTTACTTAAGACGGTCGGCCGGCCTATAGTTTGATTCATGCGCCGCAATGCATTCCGTCCGCTGTGGGTCATCCTCGCGCTGCTGCTGCTCCTGGAGGCCTGGCTGTGGGACCACCTCGAGCCGATCGTCGCGCGCGCCGTCAATTTCATTCCCTGGGGCAGGGTCAAGATCGCAGTTGCAAGGGGGATTGAAAATCTGCCCCCTTATGTTGCTCTGATTGTCTTCGTTATTCCGCTGATTGTCGTATTGCCGGTGAAATTTCTGGAGGTCTATTTCATCGCCACCGGAAACTGGTTAGGCGCGGTTATAACGCTTTTGCTTGCAAAGCTCCTTGGCCTTGGCGTGACCGCGTTTGTCTTCGATGCAACGCGCGGCAAGCTCCTGCAAATACCTTGGTTCCAGCGGCTGTATGACTGGGTCATATGGGCGCGCGACTGGGCCTACACGCAAACCGAGCCTATCCGGGCTCGCATTCGGAAAGTCGCCTGGATGTTCAAGCCAGAGCGCGCACGGCGCACATTCCGACGGTTGATGCGTCTGCGGCGCTCCTACAATCGTCCTGCCTGATCTGATCTCAGTGTCCTGCAAGATGCAGCGCATGCGGCGCCCATAGGCCGAGGCTCATGAAGCCGAGTCCGAACACACCTAAGACGCCCGACAACCAACCGAGCGCTGCGATACCTGTGATGACCTCCGCGGAGGCCAGCACGATGCCGATCTGGAATGCCGCCGACGCGAATTCGTATTGATGATAGCGCGCCAGCCAGGTGTCGCGCTCGTGTTCAAGCTTTTCTGCCTGGGCGCGTAGTTCTTTGCGGCCGTCTTGCTCTTTCGGATCCGACTCGTAGCGGGCGACTGTGTTGCGCCAGGCTTCGATCTGCTTTGCAATAGCGGCCTTTGCTTCGTCATTTGTTATCGCAGGCAGCTGCGCGGCCAATCCCTCGGCAGCAACGCGCAACGATGTCTGTCGGATGGTCTTGGCCTGAAAGAAGTTCCAGGTATCTGAAGATTTGATATTGTCGGCGATGGCCGCTGTCTGCGAACTCTTCCCGAGCGTTTCGGAGAACGCGAGAAACAGTGCCAGCACCGCAATCAGCAGTGCAATTCTCTTGTTGGAATGCGATGCATGCTCTGCATGCTCGGCATGTTCAAGATTTTCATGTGCGCTCATTGGCCCCTCCGGCTTTAGGCCGACCCGTTTGTACGATGATAGCAGAGCCGGGTTCGGCGCAAGAGGCTGAAATACGCCGTACACCAGTTATCGGGCGCGGGGATGGGCGCTCGCGTACACTTTAAGCAGATGCTCGGTGTCGACCGCCGTATAGATCTGCGTCGTTGAAAGCGAAGCGTGACCAAGCAGCTCTTGTATGGCACGCAGGTCGCCGCCGCGTGCCAAGAGGTGTGTTGCGAAGGAATGACGCAGGGCGTGCGGCGTCGCAGTCTCCGGCAGTCCGAACGCCCCTCGCAACCGGGCCATCGCCAGTTGCACAATGCGGGGCGAGAGCGGTCCCCCGCGTTCTCCAACGAACAATGGTGCATCTGGGGAAGACTTGTACGGGCAGATCGCGACGTAGTCGGTGATCGCTTTGGAAACCTGAGGCAGTACCGGCACCATTCGGGTTTTATTGCCTTTGCCGAGGACGACAATGGTGTCGGCGCCGCGACGAATGTCACGGCGTTTGAGACCGAGCGCCTCAGACAAGCGCAAACCGGAGCCGTAAAGCAAAGCCAGCACTGCGGCATCGCGTGCAAGAACCCATGGCGCGCGAGCCTCGCCTTCGCGTGCATCGGTGGCGGTAATCTGCACGGCGGCTGAAATCGAGAGCGGCTTTGGCAAGCTCCTCGGAAGCTTGGGTGTACGCACGGCGCTGAGTGCGGCGACTTTACCTTTGCCCTTGCGCTCGAGAAAACGCGCAAAGGATCGGATGCCCGCAAGCGCGCGCATGAGGGAACGATTGCCTGTCCCCTGGCTGCGCCTGGATGCCATGAAAGCGCGAATATCGGCTGGCGTGAGTTTGGCAATTTGCTTGAGCGTCGGAGCCCCGCTCAGGTGTTCAGCGAGAAAACCAAGAAACTGTGCAACGTCGCGCCGATAGCACTCGACCGTTTTCTGTGACATACGCCGCTCGGCACCGAGATAGCCCAGCCAGCGGGCAATCTCGGCCGAAACGTCGGAACTGGCCGCAAATTCACTCATGTTTTGAAGAGTGGCATTGCTTCGTTCACTCTTCCTTAAGCGCCCGGAATCGGTCAGACAAGCAAGCACGCTATGAGCAAAATCGTCGATATTCTGGTGCCGGTGGCGCTCGACCAGACCTATTCTTACCGCGTACCTGCGGGTCTTGAGCTCGCGCCGGGTGATGTTGTCGCCGTGCCGCTTGGCGCACGCG
The DNA here is from genome assembly GCA_963831515.1 of uncultured Alphaproteobacteria bacterium. Taxonomy (GTDB): domain Bacteria; phylum Pseudomonadota; class Alphaproteobacteria; order Rhizobiales; family Xanthobacteraceae; genus Pseudolabrys. Next base: position 365,003 of record CAWHQL010000013.1, read on the forward strand.
AAAGCATGGGTGTGGTCTGGGCCGACAATCTCAACCCAAATCCCCGGCTTCACAATCGTCTGAAGGATGTCGACGAAAAACTGGACGTGCCGCCGCTGAAGCCGGAACTCCGGCAGTTCGTCGACTGGGTTTCAAGCTATACGCTCGCTTCTCGCGGTATGGTGCTGCGCATGGCTCTGCGCATGGGAGAGCACCTCGGACCCGGGCGCGAGCGTGTCGGGGTACGGCGCGCGGGACCGGCCCCGGAGCGAATGACAGCAGCGCGCGCTCGCGTGCTGCATCTTCTGACGGACGGACTCACCCTTTTGAAGGGCGAAGCTGCGCACGAAGCCGGTGTCAGTGTTAGCGTGATCGATGGATTGGTCGATGCAGGCACGCTGGAAACCGTTGTGCTGCCGCCTGAGCCGGTGGCGCCGCAACCGGATCCCGATTTCCGACAACCGGAGTTTTCGCTGGGCCAACTGGCCGCTGCCGACGCACTGCGAACAACCGTCGCGCAAGGCGGCTATAGCGTCACCTTGCTCGACGGTGTGACCGGTTCAGGCAAGACCGAAGTCTATTTTGAAGCCGTTGCCGAGAACATCCGTCGCAACCGGCAGACCCTTATCCTTATGCCGGAGATCGCGTTAACCGCGCAGTTCCTTGATCGATTTTCGTCGCGCTTCGGTGTTCGTCCGGCGGAATGGCATTCACAACTTTCGCCGCGCAAGCGCGCACGCACCTGGGCGGCGGTAGCTGCCAACGATGTGCGAGTAGTGGTCGGCGCACGTTCGGCACTTTTTCTGCCATATGCCGATCTTGGACTCGTCATCGTCGATGAAGAGCACGACCCCGCATACAAGCAGGAAGACGGCGCACACTATCATGCGCGCGACATGGCCGTTGTCCGCGGGTCGATTGCGAAAATCCCTGTGATTCTCGCCTCGGCGACCCCGTCTGTCGAATCTGAGGTCAACGCGCGGCGGGGCCGCTACCGCCATGTCCATTTGCCGGAACGTTTCGGCGGCGCGCATCTGCCTTCGATCGAGGCAATCGACATGCGGCGCGAGGGTCCGCCGCGCGGGCGGTTTATCTCACCGCGACTTGCCGAGGCTGTGGCGGTTTCCCTGACCCGCGGGGATCAGGCCTTGTTATTCCTCAATCGCCGCGGGTACGCACCGTTGACGCTGTGCCGTGCCTGCGGCTTCCGTCTGCAATGTCCCAACTGTGATGCCTGGCTGGTCGACCACCGCTTCAAACGTCGTCTGGTTTGCCATCACTGCGGGTTTTCCAGGCCTCCGCCGGCTGAGTGCTCCAACTGTCATGCGACGGATAGTTTCGCTGCTGTTGGCCCGGGGGTCGAAAGGCTTGAGCAAGAGGCCGGCGAACTTTTTCCTCAGGCACGGATCCTTGTGTTGTCGAGCGATCTCGTGGAATCGGTCGAGCGCCTCCGGCAAGAGCTCGACGACGTCGCGCAAGGTCGCTTTGATCTCGTCATCGGCACCCAACTCGTCGCAAAGGGTCATCACTTTCCAAAGCTCAACTTGGTCGGGATCATTGACGCCGATCTTGGGCTGGGTAACGGCGACCCGCGTGCTGCCGAGCGTACATTTCACTTGCTGCACCAGGTAGTCGGCCGCGCGGGTCGTGAACAAGGGCGCGGTATTGGCTATCTGCAGACCCACCAGCCCGAGCATCCTGTCATGCGAGCGCTCATTTCCGGCGACCGCGAGGCCTTCTACAAAAATGAAATCGAACAACGCGAACGCACCGGCTACCCTCCATTCGGGCGACTGGCCGGCCTCGTCGTTACCGCCAATGAACGGCACGTGGCGGAAACCTATGGTCGCACGCTCGTCAATTCCGCGCCAAAAGATCAAAACGTACGTGTTCTTGGTCCGGCCGAGGCGCCGCTCGCCGTGGTACGTGGCCGTCACCGATTCCGATTGCTTGTGAAATCACCGCGCGGCCTCGACCTGTCGGCCTATTTGCGCGAGTGGCTTGCCGCGGCGCCCAAGCCTCGCGGGAATGTCAGACTGGAGGTCGACGTCGATCCCCAGAGCTTTTACTAAGGCTCCATGGTTGCCGCGTCCCGCGCGGTCGCGGAGTATCGCACGAGCGGAGGCTTCAACCCGGCTCTAGTCAGATTCCGGCGCACGGTTGGCCGGGCCGCAGCAAAAACGACGCTCGTTCCCAAACGCCCAACTTTATTCACGAACGTGACAAGCGACCGCGCTGCAGTGGTGTCGATCAGCGGCACGTCCTTGAAATCGAGTATCAGAAGCCGCGGCGGTGCTCCCACGCGTTCGAGAACGCCCAGCACGCGCGCAGTAGCGCCGAAGAAAAACGCGCCACTGATTTGATAGACCATCACGTCACGATTGGTGGCCTGCTGGGCATCGTAACGCGGGCGCGAGTCGCTATCGTCGGCCACGTCTTCGAGCGGGGATTGCCCGCCCGCTATTTCGACGCTTTCTGCCATGCGATGGAGAAAGAGCAGCGCGCCGAGCACGACCCCGACCGCTATCCCAGTGATGAGATCGACAAAAATCGTCAGCAGGAAGGTTGCCAGAAGCACAACAGCGTCGCCGCGCGACGATCGCAATAAAGACCAGAACTCTTCCTTCTCCGCCATATTCCAGGCAACGACCGCGAGCACGGCCCCAAGGGCGGCAAGCGGTATGTAACCCGCCAACGGAGCTCCTATCAGGAGGAAGATCAGAAGATAGACGCAGTGAAAAATGCCTGAGACAGGCCCGCGGGCTCCGGCTCGTACGTTGGTGGCTGTTCGTGCCACCGTGCCGGTAACGCAGATGCCACTGAATAGAATTGAGACAATATTGGCGACGCCTTGCGCGCTCAGCTCACAATTCGATCGATGTCGGCGGCCAGTCATGCCGTCTGCGACCACAGCTGACAAAAGCAATTCGATGGCCCCGAGTAGAGCTATCGCCACGCCATCGGGTAACACCGCCTGGAGCTTCTCAAGACTGAAAGTCGGCAAGGCTGGGGTCGGCAGCGAAGCCGGAATTGCACCGAACCGCGAGTGTACAGTCGCAACATCGAGGGGAAAGACCGCACATACGATAGCGGCAATCGAAATTGCGATCAGAAACGACGGCCAGTTGGGACGAAGGCGCCGCAGCGCCACGATCAAAACCACTGACAGGATTGCAATTCCGAGCGTCGGAAAGTGGATCGTTGGAAGTGCGTTACGGATCGCCAAGAGCTTGGGTAGCAGAGCTGACGGCTCATGGGGAATCGTAAGACCGAACAGATCGCGGATTTGGCTTGCCGCGATGATCACCGCAATGCCTGCGGTGAACCCGACGGTCACCGGAAACGGAATGTACTTGATGTAAGTTCCCGCACGCAGGAGACCCACAGTGATAAGTATGAGTCCCGCTATTACCGTTGCGAGCGCCAGCCCATCGTAACCGTGTCGTTCGACGACACCGGCGACAAGCCCGATAAACGCGCCCGCCGGTCCACCGATCTGGAAACGGCTCCCGCCGATGAGCGATATAATGAGCCCACCGGCAATTGCCGTGTAGAGGCCGCGCTCAGGCGAAACGCCGGACGCGATTGCGATGGCCATCGATAACGGAAGCGCCACGACCGCAACGGTCAGGCCGGCCACCGCATCGGCACGCAAATCCCGCCAGCCGTAACCCTCGCGAAAAACCGTGACCAGCTTGGGCGTGAACAGTTCGACGAAGGTCGGCTGCGTATATAGTTGAGCGTGCAAGTGAGAAGGCGACATGGTTGCAAAATCAATCCGCTGGCAAGCTTCCGGCAGACTGATGCGTGGCGCAAGCGGTCAGGTCGCGAATTTCAACCCTGCAATTCCGATGACAATCAAGCCGATGCAAGCGAGACGCGACACCGTCGCAGGCTCGCTGAAAAGATAGATCCCGAGCGCCGCCGTGCCCACTGCACCCACCCCAGTCCAGACCGCATAGGCCGTGCCCACCGGCAAGGTTTTCAAGGCCAGTCCAAGCAGCGCCAGGCTCAGCGCCATTGCGGCAACGGTCAGAACCGAAGGAAATAGCCGCGAGAACCCTTCGGTGTATTTCAATCCGATCGCCCAGGCGACCTCAAACAGTCCGGCGAGAAATAGATAAAACCACGCCATGGCCTTTGCCTCCTTTTTGGGCGCGGTCACTCCGGCATTTCGTCGTGACGCACGTTTGGTTGCAGAAGTACGCACGCTGCGGCGGCAAAGATCATCGCAAACCCGACAATGTCGGGCACGGTAAGACGCTCGCCGAGGACAATTGCCGACGCGGTGACCCCAATCACCGGCACCAGCAATGAGCCAAGTGACGCCGTCACGGCAGGCAAACGATCGACGATCGACCACCACAGGAAGTGCGCCAATCCCACGCCGAAAAGTCCGACAAAAAGCACCGCCAGGACCGTTTCATTTGTCATCGGCCAGAGATGCGGGTGGCCTTCGAACAGGAATGAGCCAGCGGTAATGAAGACAAGGCCGAATAACAATTGCCAGGCTGCGTTCGTTAGTGGTTCGACCGTCACTTTGGCCCACTTGATGTAGACAGTCGCGAATGTCCAGCTCAGCGCGCACCCGAGCGAATAAAATACGAACGGAGGAAATCCGTGCGCAAATAATGGCCACAACAGGACTGTCAGGCCAACGACACACAAGCCGAAGGCGAACCAGCGGATCGCGTTTAGTCGCTCGCCAAGCACGAGACAGCTCAGCACCGTCGTCCAGATCGGCATCGAGTAGGTGATGATGATGGCGCGGGTGGTGGCACCGCTCAGCTGTGCGAAGCCCGAGAGGATCTGAAAGCCGGCGACATTGAACAGTCCGGCAATCATGATGTGGATGTATTCGCCACGAGGTACCTTCAGGTTGTGGCCGCTGAGTACAGCTGTGGCGAACAAGGTCGCTGCACCAATCCCGGACCCGGCAACACGGAGGCTCCAAGGGGACAGTTCGCGCAATGCGATCGCTGCTGCGATCCAATTCAGGCCCCAGGCAAAAGCGAGCAGCACGACCAATAGCTTGGCCGTCGTAACGGGATCGGCTTTCGTTCGCGATGGCATAGTATTGAAGGAATCCGGCGGGCGCAGGCGGTGCGGGTGCACGCTATAGCGCTGGCGCGCAAGTGGCGAGACAACCCTGTGATGCAAATTTGGCGACCGCAATGGTGGTAAAAGTGTCCGCGACAAACCGGCCCGCTTATTGCACCGCCGTGCCTGCTGTGTTAGCTAGCCCTCGATTTCAGGGGGTTCCCGCGGGCTCCTGCGACGTCCCTGGAGATCGGAATTCCCTCTTGAATTCCAATGCTTTGCGCCGCTCTTCCGCGACGGCGTTTGGCCTGTGAATACTGAGCAACGAGTGTCACTGTGGCAGGCAAAGATCCGATCATCTCTGGAATGGCTGGCCGCTACGCCAATGCTCTTTTCGAGCTGGCTCTCGACAACAAGGCGGTCGATTCCGTCAAAGCGGAACTTGATCAGTTTGATGCGCTCTTGGCGGAGAGTGCCGATCTCAATCGTCTTGTTCGCAGTCCCGCATTTGGTGTCGATGAGCAGCTCAAGGCTTTGTCGGCCGTGCTTGCCAAGGCCGACATCAAGGGATTGGCCGCCAACTTCCTCAGAGTCATTACAACCAATCGGCGCCTGTTCGCAGTCCGCGACATGATCCGCGCATTTCGCGCCCTGGTCGCGCGACACAAGGGCGAGGTGACCGCGCAAGTCACCATCGCAGAAAAGCTGAACGACAATAATCTCGAGGCGCTCAAGAGCGCTCTGAAATCGGTTACCGGCGGCAAGGATATCGACCTCGACGTGAAGATCGATCCAACCATTATCGGTGGTCTGATCGTCAAGGTTGGAAGCCGCATGGTCGACTCTTCACTTCGTACCAAACTCAATTCGATCAAATTCGCGATGAAAGAGGCCCGCTGATGGACATCCGCGCCGCAGAAATTTCCGCCATCTTGAAAGAGCAGATCAAGAACTTCGGTCAGGAAGCCGAAGTCTCAGAGGTTGGCCAAGTGCTTTCCGTTGGCGACGGCATCGCGCGCGTCTACGGTCTCGACAATGTTCAGGCCGGCGAGTTGGTGGAGTTCGAGAACGGCGTCCGCGGGATGGCGCTCAATCTCGAGACCGACAACGTCGGTATCGTCATTTTCGGCAACGACCGCGAGATCAAGGAAGGCCAGACCGTCAAGCGCACCGGTTCGATCGTCGACGTGCCCATCGGCAAGGGGCTGCTTGGTCGCGTCGTCGATGCTCTCGGCAATCCAATCGATGGCAAGGGTCCGATAAAGGCCGAAAAGCGCGCGCGCGTCGACGTTAAGGCGCCCGGCATTATTCCGCGCAAGTCGGTGCATGAACCGATGGCGACAGGCCTGAAGGCCATCGATTCACTGATCCCGATTGGCCGCGGACAACGCGAACTGATCATCGGCGACCGTCAAACCGGGAAGACCGCTATTGCGCTCGATACCATTCTCAACCAAAAGCCGCTCAACGCGCAGCCGGACGAAAAGATCAAGCTTTATTGCGTCTACGTTGCGGTCGGACAGAAAAGATCGACCGTGGCTCAGTTCGTGAAGGTGCTGGAGGAGCAAGGCGCGCTCGATTATTCGATCATCATTGCCGCGACCGCGTCCGATCCTGCGCCTATGCAGTATCTGGCGCCGTTCAGCGGCTGCACCATGGGCGAATATTTCCGCGACAACGGCATGCACGCCGTCATCGTCTATGACGACCTTTCGAAGCAGGCCGTCGCTTACCGCCAGATGTCGCTCCTGCTACGCCGCCCACCGGGCCGCGAAGCTTATCCGGGCGACGTCTTCTACCTGCATTCTCGGCTGCTCGAACGCGCGGCCAAGATGAACGATGAGAACAAGGGCGGTTCTCTCACTGCACTTCCAGTGATTGAGACGCAGGCCAATGACGTGTCGGCCTACATTCCGACCAACGTGATTTCGATCACCGACGGCCAGATCTTCCTCGAGACCGATCTGTTCTATCAAGGCATTCGTCCGGCGGTGAACGTCGGCCTTTCGGTGTCGCGCGTGGGCTCGGCCGCCCAGACAAAGGCCATGAAAAAAGTTGCCGGTCGCATCAAAGGCGAACTCGCGCAGTATCGCGAAATGGCAGCATTTGCCCAGTTTGGCTCGGATCTCGATGCTACAACCCAGCGTCTCCTCAATCGCGGCGCGCGGTTGACCGAGCTTTTGAAGCAACCGCAATTTTCGCCGATGAAGATGGAAGAGCAGGTGTGCGTGATCTACGCCGGCGTCAACGGCTACCTTGACCCCTTGGCGGTGGATCGGGTGCGCGCGTTCGAGAGCGGCCTGTTGACGCTATTGCGCAGCAAGCACGCCGATCTGCTCGACAGTATCCGCAAAAGCGGCGACCTTTCGGATGCCGATGCCGAGAAGCTCAAGAACGCTGTTAACGGCTACGCCAAAACTTTCGCCTAAGGCTTGCGTGACGACCCGGATGGATCAGGACTAGTTCGACATGGCCAGCCTCAAGGACATGCGCGTTCGCATTGCCGCCACCAAGGCGACGCAGAAGATCACCAAGGCCATGCAGATGGTCGCGGCTTCAAAGCTGCGTCGCGCGCAGGTTGCAGCTGAAGCTGCGCGTCCCTACGCGGAACGAATGGGCAAAGTGCTCGGCTCCATTGCCGCCGCGGTTGCCGGCAGCGATTCGGCGCCCCGCCTGTTGGCCGGCACCGGCACCGACAAGGTTCATTTGCTGGTGGTTTGCACCGCGGAGCGGGGTCTTTGCGGGCCCTTCAATTCGTCGATCGTGCGTCTCGCCCGGGAAAAGGCGAATGCGCTTATTGCCGACGGCAAGGAGGTCAAGATCCTCTGTGTCGGCCGCAAGGGTTACGAGCAACTGCGCAGGCTTTATGGCAAGCTCATTATTGAGACCATCGAATTGCGCGGGGTGCGCACGATCAGCTTCGAGCAGGGCGATATGATCGCCAGAAAAATCATAGCGCTGTTCGATCAAGGCGCGTTCGATGTGGCTACGCTGTTCTTCTCGCGCTTCAGGTCTGTAATCGCGCAGATTCCGACCGCCCAGCAAATCATTCCGCCGGTTTTCGAAAGAGCCGAGGCCGGCCCTTCGACCTCGTACGAATACGAGCCGGAGGAGGAAGAAATTCTCGCTGAACTGTTGCCGCGCAATCTATCGGTGCAGGTCTTTCGCGCGATTCTGGAAAACGCGGCGTCCGAACAGGGCGCGCGCATGAGCGCGATGGATAACGCTACCCGCAATGCCGGCGAGATGATCCGCAAACAAACTCTCACTTACAATCGCACGCGCCAGGCGATGATCACGAAGGAACTGATCGAGATCATCTCCGGTGCTGAGGCGCTCTAATTCTGTAACGAGGACGATATGGCAACACCCAACGCAGTCGGAAAAATCACGCAAGTCATCGGTGCCGTCGTTGACGTGCAGTTCGAGGATCACCTGCCCGCTATTCTGAACGCACTCGAAACGACGAACGGCGGAAAGCGCCTCGTGCTGGAAGTTGCGCAGCATCTCGGCGAATCGACCGTGCGCACCGTTGCCATGGACGCTTCGGAAGGTCTGGTCCGCGGACAGGACGTCACAGATACCGGAGAGCCAATTGAAGTTCCGGTCGGCGACGAGACCCTCGGCCGCATCATCAACGTGGTCGGCGAACCGGTCGACGAAGCAGGTCCGGTCAAGACCAAAGAGAAGCGTGCGATCCACCAGCCGGCCCCCAGTTACGTGGACCAGTCGACCGAAGCGCAGATTCTCATAACGGGGATCAAGGTTGTGGATTTGCTCGCACCTTACGCCAAGGGCGGCAAGATCGGCCTGTTCGGGGGAGCCGGTGTTGGCAAGACGGTGCTGATCATGGAGTTGATCAACAACGTGGCAAAGGCGCACGGCGGCTATTCGGTGTTCGCCGGTGTGGGCGAGCGCACGCGCGAGGGCAATGACCTCTATCACGAGATGATTGAGTCAGGTGTCAACAAGGATCCGAAGAAGGGTTCGGTCGCGGGCTCGAAATGCGCTCTGGTGTACGGCCAGATGAATGAGCCGCCTGGAGCCCGTGCCCGCGTCGGTCTGAGCGGTCTGACGGTCGCCGAGTATTTCCGCGACCAGGGCCAGGACGTTTTGTTTTTCGTGGACAACATCTTCCGCTTCACGCAGGCCGGCTCGGAAGTGTCGGCTCTTCTTGGTCGTATTCCCTCGGCGGTGGGCTATCAACCGACACTCGCCACCGATATGGGCGCGTTACAGGAGCGCATCACGACCACAACCAAAGGTTCGGTTACCTCCGTGCAGGCCATTTATGTGCCGGCTGACGATCTTACCGACCCTGCACCGGCGACTTCGTTCGCCCATCTCGATGCAACAACTGTGCTGTCGCGCGACATCGCCGCCAAGGGCATCTACCCGGCGGTCGATCCGCTTGATTCGACGTCGCGTATGTTGTCGCCGCTGATCGTCGGCGAGGAACATTACGCCGTTGCGCGTCAGGTGCAGCAGGTGCTGCAGCGCTACAAGGCATTGCAGGATATCATCGCCATTCTCGGCATGGATGAGTTGTCGGAAGAAGACAAATTGACAGTGACGCGCGCACGCAAGATCGAGCAATTCCTGTCACAACCGTTCCATGTTGCAGAGGTGTTCACGGGTTCACCCGGCAAGCTGGTCGACCTGCAGGACACCATCAAAGGCTTCAAGGGACTCTGCGAAGGCAAGTATGATAACCTCCCGGAAGCCGCCTTCTACATGGTCGGACCCATCGAAGAGGCGGTCGAGAAGGGCAAGAAACTCGCGGCCGAGGCGGCCTAGGGAGCATGCAGGGGCGGTCCAACTTAATTGCGTTCCTTCTGGTCGGGCTCGTGATTGGTGGCCTGGCCGGTTACATGACGCGCCCCGAACAGACCGCCGAGATCAAATTGGGGCCTCTGAGCGTTGAGGTCCGCAACAATGAGAGAGCGCGCGGCGGACCGCTCACCAGCGAGCAGGTCCAGCATATCGCGATCATGGCCATGATCGGCGGTGTGATCGGACTTGGTGTGGGCTTCGCGGTCGGCAAGCGCAGGGTTTAGACAAGCGATGGCTAATTTTCACTTCGAGTTAGTGTCTCCGGAAAAGCTTCTCTTTTCGGGCGAGGTCCAGCAAGTCGACGTGCCAGGCGTTGAAGGAGATTTCGGCGTGTTGGCCGATCACGCGCCAATGGTTACGACATTGCGCCCCGGGGTTCTGACGGTACACACCGGCAGCGGTTCGCAGAGGATCGTTGTGCTCGGCGGCTTTGCCGAAGTATCAAAGGAAGGCCTAACGGTGCTCGCCGAAAGCGCCGAGGCGGTCGAAGACATCGATCACGGGATGATCGCGAACCGTATCGAAGACCTTCAGAACCGCATTGCCAAGACGGACCCAGGCTTTGAGCTCGACAAGCTGATCACGCAGCTTGATCACTTCAAGGACGTCCATCGCCACATCACCGGCACGGCGATGCATTAGCGCTAGCGCGCGAATCGCTCGAATTCCTTCACCACGCGCTCGTATGTTGATCGTTTGAAGGGGATCACGAGCTCCGGCAGCTGGCGCATCGCAACCCAGCGCCATTCGACAAATTCGGGATCGTGGCCGCCGGCAGGGTGATGAACGTCGATCTCGCTTTCCTTGCCGGTGAAGCGCAGCGCGTACCACTTCTGCTTCTGCCCGCGGTACTTGCCGCCCCAGGCCTTTTTCACGACGCCGGTTGGAAGATCATAAGTGAGCCATTCGGCAATCTCACCGAGCTTCTGCACGGAGCGAATATTGGTTTCCTCGTGCAGTTCGCGAAGCGCGGCTTTGTATGGATCCTCATCTTCGTCGATCCCACCCTGTGGCATTTGCCAGACATGGGTAGCATCGACATGTTCCGGCCCCTCGGTCCGTCTTCCAACGAAGACAAGCCCCGTACTGTTGAGCACCATCACGCCGGCGCAGGGGCGATAGGGCAGGGATTTGTGGGAAGACATTGATACTCCGTCACTCTGGCGCGCACGCCAGCGCGGCCCTAGTGACGTTACGACGACTTCGCTTTGATCGCCACCATCGTAATCGGCACCAAGAAGATCCCGCGCCCTTCCACTTTTTTTGCCCAATCGGCAACTCGGGCGATCGTAGCCGGTTGTGCCGTGGCAAAACCGACGGCAAAGCCCGTGTCCCGTGCCTTCATTTCAAGGCGAGCCAGAGCACGGTCGATTTCCACCGGAGTAGGAACTGCGTCCAGCACGACATCCGTCTTCGCAAAAGGCAAATTGTTTGTGCCGGCAATCTGACCTGCAATGCTCCGTGCGGAAGATCCGTCGTCTACGTAGATCAGGCCACGTTTGGCGACATCACGCAGAACCGGTGCTAGCCCCTGCTCGGACGCAGTAAATCTCGCGCCCATGTAGTTGACGAGTCCGACATAGCCCTGAAAGCGGCTCATCAGCCAATACAAACGATCAGTGTTCTGCTCGGTCGTCAGCGACGTCAGCAATGTTTGCGGGCCGGGATCATTGTCGGGGTATTCGAATGGCTCCATCGGAACCTGCAGCAGCAATTCATGCGTGTCCGCGCGCGCACGGTCGGCGAGCTTTTCAAGGTCGGCGCCGTACGGCGCCAACGCGAATGTCACTGTTGCTGGAAGCTTGGCTAATGCATCGGCAGTGCCCGAAGCACTGATGCCAAGTCCACCGATCACAATGGCAATGATCGGAGAGTCTTTTTTGCTCGCGGGGAGCTCGCGCGGATGTGCGTAGCGCGAGGAGGGTCGTGCGCCGTCCGGTCCGACCTTGGGAATGGCGCCGTGGCGAGTCCCTTCGATCAGCTTCGGATCGAGCAACGGCTTTTGTGAAGCGCCGTCAGCGCCGCCGGGAATAGTGAATTCTTTCCTTGCTCCGCTCGATCCATCGATGATGGTTACCGTCTTCGACCCGGGCGGAGGTGGCTCCACGGTTTTAACGGCCGCGTCCGGCGACGCGGGAAGCGAACTGGCCACGCCGTCATGGCGAGCGTGCTGTTTGCCGTCACCGTCGCCATCTCGTGCCGCCTGCGTAGGCGTCGTCGTCTTGGTTGCTATGACCGCGGTCGGCTCTCCGCCGAGGGGGTCGCTGACAAAAGCCGCCCAAGCGACGACGACCAAACCGGAAACGCCCAGCACGCCGGCCAGCAATTGCGGCGCCGAGACCGGTAGTTTCGGCAGCCGGGTTCTTTTGTGCTGGCCGAGGGGCGCGTTTAGGTCATCTACCAAGGCGCAAGTTCCCCGCGAATCATTGCGCGAGTCTACCACGCGACGTTTCGGTCATGGCCCTGTCGTGGGTGGGCCTAAAATGAACCGCCTTTCCTTGCCGAAAACAAATGGGGCGGCCCCAAGGCCGCCCCATTATTCTCGAGAAAGATGACGCGATCAGTTCGGGACCGGAGTTTTCGAATTTGGCGGGAATGCCGAATTCACCTGCGTTCCCCGTAGGAGATCGAGCGCCATATTGAGCGCTTTGTCGTTCTTGGCATCCGGAGGGATGTACGACTGTGAGCCGGTCTGCTCCTTGCCCTCGTCGCCCTTCAGATGGCCTCGCAGCGAGGCCTCGCCCTTGGTATCGGTCTTTGACTTCAGCTCATCCGGAACGTCCTGGAGGACCTCGATGTCAGGCGAGATTCCTTTTGCCTGGATCGAACGACCCGACGGCGTGAAGTAACGTGCCGTGGTCAAGCGCAACGCACCATTGCCCGATCCCAGCGGAATAATCGTCTGCACCGAACCTTTACCGAAAGAACGGGTCCCGATGACGGTTGCCCGCTTGTGATCCTGCAAAGCGCCTGCAACGATTTCTGATGCCGACGCTGAGCCGCCGTTGATCAACACGATCATAGGCTTGTTCTTGGTCAGGTCGCCTGGGCGCGCATTGAAGCGCTGCGTCTCTTCCGCATTGCGGCCGCGGGTAGACACGATCTCGCCCTTTTGCAGGAAAGCATCGGACACCGAAATTGCCTGGTCGAGCAGGCCGCCCGGGTTATTACGCAGATCGAGGACGTACCCTTTGAGCTTGTCGTCAGAAATCTTGGCCGAAATGTCGGCAATAGCCTTCTTCAGCCCTTCGGTGGTCTGCTCATTGAACTGCGTGAGGCGAATATATCCAACATCATCGCCTTCTGACTGAGAGCGCACGGAGCGAACGCGGATGATGTCGCGCGTGATTGACACCTCGACCGGCTTGTCCTGACCTTTGCGCATGATCGTCAGTTTTATCTTTGTGTTCACCGGCCCGCGCATCTTTTCGACGGCCTGGTTCAGGGTCAGACCCTGCACCTGTTCATCGTCGAGCTTGGTGATGATGTCGTTTGCCATGACGCCGGCCTTGGCAGCCGGTGTGTCATCGATCGGCGCCACGACTTTGATCAGGCCGTCTTCCATGGTGACTTCAATGCCCAGTCCGCCGAACTCACCGCGGGTTTGCACCTGCATGTCGCGGAAGCTCTTGGAATCCATGTAGCTCGAATGCGGGTCGAGCCCGGCCAACATCCCGTTGATGGCGGTTTCAATCAGTTTGCTGTCGTCAGGTTTTTCGACATAGTCGGCGCGCACGCGCTCGAACACATCGCCAAACAGATTGAGCTGCCGGTACGTGTCAGCTGCCGCGGCCTTGGCCGACGCGCCAACCAGGATCACGCGAGGTTGAATCGCGAGCAGCGTCAGTGCTGCCCCTGCCGCCGCGCCGAGAAGAATGAGTGACGTCTTGCGCATTATCCGCGAACCTTTTCGCCTTCGCCAGTTGCCCACCATGGGCCTGGATCGACGGGAATCCCGTCCTTTCTAAACTCAACGTATAGCACCGGTTGGCTAGAACCTGTCGCGAGGATAGCGGCGATATGGGAGCCGTTCCCCATCAACGCAACGGGTTCCCCGGTCAGCACGAACTGCCCGAGATCAACTGATATCCGTTCCATCCCAGCGAGCAACACATGATACCCGCCGCCGACATTGAGGATCAAGAGTTGGCCGTATGAACGGAATGCCCCCGCGTATACCACCCAACCGTCGGCGGGGGCAGTCACTTGTGCGCCAGCTCGGGTAGCAATGGAAAGGCCTTTTTCGGCCCCACCATGGCCGTCCGGGGCACCAAACTCCTTCAACCGTATGCCGTTAACCGGATTTGGAACTTGTCCCCGTAAGGACGCGAAAGCGATGGCCGGCGCCAGGCGTCCGGGGTCGCGAAAGGCGGACAGCGCGGGCCGGTTGTCGGATCGCGCCGCCTCGCGCGTTTCGCGCGTTGTCTGATCGAGGCCCTGTTCGAGCTTGGCGATCAGGTCCTTCAGGTTGTCCACGTCGCGGGCGAGACCGCCGGCACGTTGCCGCTCCGTGTCGAGCGCCTTTTCGCGCTCGGCCAATTGCTTCTGGCGTTCGTCAACCAGCAGAGTCATCCGCAGCTGCTCCCGACCGAGGGAGGCAACCTCGGTGCGCAGCTGTTCGCGCTCGATGTCGATCTTCTTGCGCACCGCGATCAGGTCGGAGAGCTCGTTGGCGAGCACGCCAAGCTCATTACGCATTTGCGGCAGAACTGCACCCAGCACCATAGCGGTCCGTACGGATTGAAGTGCATCCTCCGGGCTTGCGATGAGTGCCGGCGGCGCTCGGCGTCCAATCCGCTGGAGCGCGGCCAACACTTCGCTGATCAGCTCGCGACGGCTCTCCAACGATTTGCGGATTCCACCTTCCGTCTCGTCAAGAGGTTTTAGACGATCCTGAGTCGCAGCGATTTTGGATTCGACGTCCCGCAAACGAGCGGCAGTGTCGATCAGATCTTGATTGAGCTTTCGACGATCAGCGCCGATCTGCTCGATCTCGCGCTTGAACGCAGCTTCCGTTTCGGCCGATTTCCGCTGCTGGTCTCGGGCCGTTTTGAGCTCCTCGTCGCGCTGCTTGAGCGCATCGAGTCTCTCCGAATTGCTCTGTGCCGGCGGAGCCTTGTTGTCCTGCGCCGATACCGGGAGCGTGAGCGCCAGCCCCACGGCAAAGGCGGCGCAAATACCAAGGCGGCCGAATCCCCCCAGCCAAATCATGGAAATCACGTTACGCCCGCGGGTTGGAACGGCAAGACCATTTGTTGGTGAAGGTATTGACGCCGATTGCGACCAAATCTGGGTGCGATGCCGTCAGACGGCAAAATTTCATGCCCGGTGGTAAGGATGGCCAGCCAGAATCGTCGTTGCGCGGTAGATCTGCTCCAACAGCATCACCCTCACGAGTTGATGCGGCCAGGTGGCGGAGCCGAACGATATCCTTAAATCCGCCTTATCCCTCAAGTTAGGCGCAAGCCCGTCGGCGCCACCTATCACGAATACGGTCGCTGGTCGGCCATTGGCCCGCCACTTGGAAAGCTGGGTCGCAAAATCGATGCTTTCGAGATTGTCCCCACGGGAGTCAAGCAACACCACCGCTGCCTTGTCCGGAATGACGTTGGCGAGCGCGATCGATTCCTCGATCATACGTTTGCCTGCGTCAGCGGCGCGGCTCTCTCTGATCTCAATGATTTCGATATCGCGCAGCCCCAGCTGGCGGCCGGTCTGCGCCGCGCGCTTGCGGTAGCGCTCACTCAGCTCAGTCTCCGGGCCCTGTTTCAGGCGTCCGACGGCGGCAACGACGATACGCATCGCACCGTCTAGCCTATCAGGCTGGCCGACGTGCGTCCTTGCCTGTCGCCGACCACATCTTTTCCAGATTGTAGAAGGCGCGAACCTCTGGCCGGAAGACGTGCACGATCACGTCGCCCGCGTCGATTAAAACCCAGTCGCCTTGCCTTACGCCCTCGACGCGAACGCGGGAATTGCCCGCCTTTTCGATGTCCTTGACGAGGTGTTCGGCAACGGCACTGACGTGGCGCTGTGACCGTCCGCTGGTCACGACCATGTAGTCTCCAATCGACGATTTTTCGGTGAGATCGATGACGACGCTGTCCTCGGCTTTCATGTCTTCAAGACGCGCGAGGACGGTGCGGAGCGTCTCCTTGGCAGTTGGGTGCCGGGAGACGTTTTCGGGCGAACGACGCGGTGCCCGAGAGAGTGCAGGTGTATTCAGGGGCTCTGGTCCTTTCTATGTGTTGCACTCACCCCCGGTTCGAACCGGGGGCCTAACAAAACATAATTACCTCGTTCGCCTCTTTCTACCCCGGCGTTTGTGGGTCCTTGCAGTGAATTTGCGCTTTGCGGTCTTGTTTCCACGCCTATTACCGCCTGTTTTGGAGGCCTTGGATTTGCCCGGTCTCGCGCTGCGGGTGCCCCCAGTGGGGCGCTTTCGACCGCGCAGAGCGCGCAGCGCGGTAGACGACAAGGCCGATTTGAGGCCATGGAGGAACGTCCACGCGGGCGCTTTTCGGTCCGGCAAGGAGGCGACGGCGTATTCGGGAATGCGCGACCGGGCAAGGGCGTTGCCCGCGGGACTGGCGGCGGCATAGAGGCTTGGGCCCAAACGATCGACGACGACGATAGGCACCTGCTCGGCTATTTTGCGCCACTTCTGCCAGCGGTGAAAACTCCGCAAGTTGTCCGCGCCCATGATCCAGACAAATCGGACACCCGGGCATCGGGCCAGCAACCAAGATATCGTATCGTAGGTGTATCTCGTCTTAATGACAGCTTCGAGACCCGTGACATCGATACGCGGGTGATGCGTAAGCGCGCGCGCTGCTGCGATTCGTTCGGGCAGAGATTCGAGCCCCTTGGTGTTCTTGAGCGGGTTCCCGGGTGTTACCAGCCACCAGACGCGATCCAGTTTGAGGCGCTTGAGTGCAAGCAAGGTCGCGGCGAGATGGGCCTGATGTGGCGGATCGAACGTGCCGCCAAACAAGCCAATTCGCATGCCGGGCGCATGTGGTGGCAGTAAGCGACCGGGATTGGCGGGCGACTTCGAATTCACTGGCGAGTTTGACCGTTGCCGTGGATACGGTATTTGAAAGTGGTCAGTTGGTCGACCCCGACAGGGCCGCGCGCATGCAGGCGGCCGGTAGCAATACCAATTTCTGCACCAAAGCCGAATTCGCCGCCATCGGCAAATTGCGTCGACGCATTGTGCAACACGATCGCTGAGTTGACCTCACTAAGGAATTTCGCGGCTTCGGCTGCGTCGTCGGCGATGATAGCATCGGTGTGATGCGATCCGTAGCGTTCGATATGCGCAATGGCAGCGGCGATGTCGTCGACGACCTTCACCGCGATGATGGCATCAAGATACTCGGTGCCCCAATCCTCCTCGGTCGCAGCCTTCACCCGCTTGTCGATCGCCTGGGTCGCGGCGTCGCCGCGCACTTCGCAACCGGCCGCGATAAGCATCTCGACCAACGGCTTGAGGTGAGTGTTCGCACAGCCGCGATCGACCAATAGCGTTTCCGCGGCACCGCAGACGCCGGTGCGGCGCATCTTGGCGTTCAGCACGATCTTCTTGGCCATGTCGAGTGAGGCCGAGCGGTGCACGAACACGTGGCAAACCCCTTCAAGGTGCGCGAACACCGGAACCCGTGCTTCTGCCTGCACGCGCGCCACCAGGCTCTTCCCGCCACGGGGAACAATCACGTCGATATTGCCGTCGAGCCCCTGCAGCATCAGGCCGACGGCTGCACGGTCGCGCGTCGGCACAAGCTGAACCGCGGCCTCGGGCAGGCTTGCGGCCTCGAGCCCGCGAGCCAGGGCTGCGAGAATGGCCCGGCTGGAGCGCATGCTGTCGGAGCCCCCGCGCAAAATCGCCGCGTTGCCGGCCTTTAAGCAGAGCACGGCGGCATCGGCCGTAACGTTCGGGCGGCTCTCGTAGATGATACCGATCACACCGAGGGGTACGCGCACGCGCTCGATCCGCATGCCATTTGGCCGGGTCCAGGATTCGGTAACGACGCCAACAGGATCCTTCAGCGTCCGGACGGCCTCGATACCCGCCGCGATGGCCTCCACACGCGAGACATCGAGCGAGAGCCTGTCGAGAAAGGCGCCTGTGACCCCGGCGGCCTTTGCTTCAGCCACATCCTCGGCATTTGCCGCAAGAATCGCGGAACCCTGCTCCAGGGTGGCGGCAGCCATCCCCGCGAGGGCGCGGTTTTTCTGCTCAGCCGAGGCAAGCGCGAGGACCCGGCTCGCGGCGCGGGCCCGGAGCCCGATCTCCCGCATAACGCCGGAAATGTCCCCGGTTCCCTCTATACTTTTGAGCGGCGCAGTCATGGCCGAAAAACCGTAAAAACCCTTGTTCGTCGGCAGTTTCCTACCACGTCAGACATGTGGCGGCGAGATGGGGCCGTCGGGCGCATGGCAGGTTCGCCATTGGGGATATCGTGGATAAATACGTCGGCCATGCAACGGATCAATTGACCTACACATTGAAGTGCCAGGGTGACGATGTTGCAGGAGGTTGCCATGGCGTTCGGTTCGGGCCGTCTTCCCAGTCGGTTTCCTGTGGGCACTAAATTCGTGATCGAGGGCAAACGCGGCGGTGAAGGCCAGGTGCAAGTGTCCAGCCGGTACCTGGAGTTTCCTGACGGCACGTTCTTCCCGCTCCCGGTCCGGCCGCCCAAGCGGAAGTCTGCTCCGACCGGACGGCGTGTCCGTAGATCCCGCGCGCGCTGAGCCAGTCGGCCATTGGCCGAGGGAGCTCGGCGCCGTCTTCTCATTGCGGTTGCGCGTGCCCAGTTCACTGGCAGACTGAGAATCTGGCGAGGTTGTGCGCCGACGCGCCTGGTCGGCCATTGGCCGACTTTCGTATGCGAAAACCCCAGCCTCCGGGGGGCTGGGGTTGACGGGCGATCGGTCAATCGCCTTTTCCTAGGTGTGTCGCTGCCAGATAACGCGCAGCAGAAACCCGGGTTCCGCCGCGGCGGTGGCTATTCACCACCGAGAACAAGATCGTCGCGATGGATCATCTCGGTTCGACCGGTGTAGCCAAGGATCAGCAGCACATCGGCGGATGACCGGCCTTTGATTTTTTCCGCATCGTCTGCGTCGTAAGCAACAAGACCGCGGCCAATCTCGTGTCCATCCGGGCCGCGGACCAGCACGGCGTCACCTCGCCCAAAGCCGCCTTCGACCTTGATCACGCCCGCCGGCAGCAGGCTCTTGCCACCGCGCAAAGCTCTGACAGCGCCCGCGTCAATGACGAGCGCGCCGCGCGGTTCAAGCGACCCGGCGATCCATTTTTTGCGCGAGGTGACCGGATTGGCCGGCGTGAGAAACCAGGTGCAGGTCGCGCCTTTGCCGATCTTTTCAAGCGGATGCTGCACACGGCCGGATGCGATCACCATGTGCGTGCCCGCAGTGGTGGCAATCTTGCCAGCCTCGATCTTGGTCAACATGCCGCCGCGCGCAAGTTCTGAGCCGGAAGCGCCTGCCATGGCTTCGATGTCCGGTGTGATGCGAGCGACTATCGGAATCAGGCGCGCATCGTTTCCCGCATCGGGCGGCTTATCGTAAAGCCCGTCGACATCTGAAAGCAGCACAAGCAGGTCGGCGCTTGTCATTGTCGCAACGCGCGCTGCAAGCCGGTCGTTGTCACCGTAACGAATCTCGGTTGTCGCGACGGTATCGTTCTCGTTGATTACGGGCACGCTGCGCCACTCAAGCAGCTTGGCGATAGTGGAGCGGGCGTTGAGATAACGGCGGCGTTCTTCGGTGTCACCGAGGGTGACGAGCACCTGACCCGCGGTGAGCGCATGCGCATCGAGTGCCTCGGACCAGGCGCGCGCGAGCGCAATCTGACCTACCGCAGCGGCCGCTTGGCTGTCCTCGAGCTTGAGTGCGCCCGCAGGCAGGCGAAGCACTGCACGTCCCAACGCAATCGCACCGGAAGAGACAACTAGAACATCACGTCCGTCTTTATGCAGGGCGGCGATATCGGCCGAGAGCGATGTGAGCCACTCGCGCTTGAGCCCGCCTGCGGCGGAATCCACCAGTAGCGAGGATCCGACCTTGACGACAATGCGCCGGAAGTCCTTTAGCGACGGCGTTTTCGGCATTGTTCCAAGCGAACTGTTCATGGCGGCGCTGTGTAGCATGGGAACTGCTGCGTCGTCATGGTTGGCCGTGGTATCGTTCACAGAGGGCGAAGCGATGCAGCTTGCGGTCTATGGGGCGGTACTGGCGATTGCGCTCGGCAGCGTGCTGCTGGGACTCGACTGGGTATCTGCACCCATGTCCCCGATGGTGGACACCAAGGCGGGACTGAGTGCCGCAGCTCCGCCAGCACCTCCGACGCCAAGGAACCCGATTGTCGCCGTACCGAACATGCCGGCCCCTCCAGTCGCGCCCGTGCCGGTCCAACCCAATATTTCTGCGCCGGCGAATCCACCGGTGCCCGCGGCTCCACGAGCGAATCTCGGCGCGCCTATCATCGCGCCGGGGCTAACTCCGAGCCCGCCGGCGTCATCCGCCACAGCGGCGCAAGCGGCGACCGAAGCACCGGCCGCAACGCCGGAGCCGCCGGTGAATTGTAACGTGAATGCCTGTACGGCGGCCTATCGTTCATTCCGGTCAGTCGACTGCACCTATCAGCCGAGCGACGGGCCGCGCAGGCTTTGTTCAAAGTAAGAGCGCCGGTCGCTTGCGCTACATCCCTTTTTGCGGCGTGCGACCGGTGACGGACTTACATAACGGCCCCGATTTGCCACGGCACGAATTCAAGTTCGCCGTAGCCCAGATCTTCCGACTTTGTATGCGAGCCCGAGGCGACCCGAAGCACCTTTTCGAAAATTTCCCGACCCTTGGTCTCGATCGAGGTGCCATCAATGACATCACCGCAGTTGATGTCCATGTCGTCGGTCATGCGGCGATACATGTCGGTATTGGTGGCGAGTTTGATCGAGGGTGTGGGCTTGCAGCCGAAAGCGGAGCCGCGGCCGGTGGTGAAGCACATCACGTTGCAGCCTCCGGCCACTTGCCCTGTCGCGCCGACCGGGTCGTAACCCGGCGTGTCCATGAATACGAAGCCTTTTTCCTTGACCGGTTCGGCATACTCGTAAACCGCGCGCAACGTGGTTGTGCCGCCCTTCGCTGCAGCCCCCAATGATTTTTCCAGAATGGTGGTTAGGCCGCCCGCCTTATTGCCGGGCGCTGGATTGTTGTTCATCTCACCGCCATTGCGCTTCGTGTAGTCTTCCCACCAACGGATTCGCTCGACGAGCTTTTCGCCGACAGCGCGATTGACGGCGCGCCGGGTAAGCAAATGCTCGGCGCCGTAGATCTCGGGCGTTTCGGCAAGCACCGCCGTTCCACCATGTTTGACGAGGAGGTCGACGGCGGATCCCAGCGAGGGATTTGCCGTGATACCGGAGTAGCCGTCTGATCCTCCGCACTGGAGTGCAAGCACGATCTCCGAGGCTGGTCGCGTCTCTCTTTTGGCGCGCGCTGCGACGGAAAGCATGGCCTTGATGCGCTCCACGCCCTGTTCAACCGTTTTTTTGGTTCCACCGGTCGCCTGGATCGTCATGGTCTGGAAATGGTCGCCCTCGACCATTCCGTATTCCTCTTTCATGCGATCGATTTGGAAGACTTCGCAGCCTAGGCCGACCATCAATGCGGCGCCGAGATTGGGATGGGTTGCGTAACCCCACTGGGTTCGTCGCAGCAGTTCCCAGCCTTCGCCGTAGGCCGCCATCCCGCAACCGCTGCCATGAACGAATGCCACCGCTCCGTCGATTTCAGGATGGTCGTCGAGAATCCCGGATCGGTTCACTTCTTCGGCGATGAATTTTGCAACCGAGGCCGAGCAATTCACCGACGTCAGGACGCCGATATAGTTTCGCGTGCCGGTCTTTCCGTTGGGCCGAAGATAGCCCTGGAATGTCTCGCGCAACTCCGGTGGAAGAATTTCGTCGTTCTTTGCACCCTCGGCGAAACGGTAGTCGCGCGCGAAATCGCGCAGCGCCACGTTTTGCTCGTGCACCCAGTCACCAGGCGCGATCGGTTTTGACGCAAAACCGATCGTTTGTCCGTATTTCTGCACCGGCTGGCCTTCGCCGATCGCTAGTATCGCCATCTTGTGACCGCGCGGCACGCGCTCGCGCGCCGTTACACCCGCAGCGACAGCGCCGACGGCGATCTGATCGACCGCAACGACGACATTGTCTTCGGGCGATAAGCGGATGGTCCTCGGTGTACTCATGGAAAACCTGATTTTGACGTCCGCTGCGTTCCGGCAGCCTGGTGATGGCTGTTGCGCGACGCTGATCGCATAGTAACATCGCAGTCAACAGGCGTTTTGAAAATAGCCGAGTTGGGGGAGGAAAGTATGCCGAATTGGCCGCGTCATCTGGCTCACGCTATCGCAGTTGTGACTGCGGTGTTCCTTATATCAGCGCCTGCCGGTGCACAGACTAAGCTCAAGTGGGCGCACGTCTATGAGACGAGCGAGCCTTATCATACCGAGGCGCTGTGGGCGGCCGAGGAGATCAAGAAGCGCACCAATGGGCGCTATGAGATCGGGGTGTTCCCGGCTTCCCAACTTGGAAACGAAAACCAGATCAATGAAGGGCTGGGCCTCGGCACCGTCGATATCATCTATACCGGCGCGTCATTTGCCGGCTCGATCCACAAACCCCTGTCGATCACGGGCGCGCCATTCATCCTGCGCGACTTCGACCACTGGAAAGCCTATCGCGACAGCAAACTGTTCCGCGACATCGCTAAAGGCTACGAAGACAAGACCAAGCATAAGGTCGTCGCGATTCTTTACTACGGCCAACGCCACGTCACCGCTAATAAAGAGATCAAGAAGCCCGAAGACATGAAGGGCATGAAACTGCGGGTGCCGCCGGCGCCGTTGTTCCTGATGTTCACCAAATCGGTCGGAGCCAACGCCACGCCGATCGCCTTTGCGGAAGTCTATCTGGCGCTGCAACAGGGCACTGTTGATGGCCAGGAAAACCCGTTGCCGACCATCATGGCGAAGAAGTTTTACGAAGTTCAGTCCCACATCATGCTGACCGGCCACATCACTGAATCGCTGGTGACGATCGTCGGCTCGCACGTCTGGTCGAAGCTTTCCGACGAAGACAAGAAGATCTTCGAGGATGTGTTGAAAGAGGCGAGCGCAAAATCGACCGATCAGATCCGCGCGTCCGAGCTCAAGCTTGCCGACGAATTCCGCAAACTCGGCAAGACTGTCGTGGAAGTCGACCGCGAGGCCTTCCGCAAGGTCGCTGTGCCGCTGCACAACGATCCGAGCGCGGGCGCCGGCTGGTCACAAGCCGAGTACGACGCGCTGCAAGCGCTGAAATAAGCCGACGCAAAATTCCGTCATGCCCGCCTGGGCGCGGGCACGACGGGTTTAACGGCGCGGGGGGTTATGAGCAAAAAGACGAAGACGGCGCCTAAGGGCGAGAAACGCCTCATCGAGGCGGAAGACGCCGAGGTCGTGATCGAGCATCACCCGGAGGATTGGCTTGCATTCGTGATCTTCTGGTCGCTCGCCTTCATCGTCTTTTTGCAGTTTTTTACGCGCTATGTGCTCAACGACAGCCTCTCCTGGACCGAGGAGATCGCGCGCTACGGCCTGATGTGGGTCGTGTTCATCGGTGGCGCGATGGTGACGCGGCGCAATACGCACATTGCGGTCGAGCTGCTCTCGAACGTGATGAAGCCGGGACCGTTGCGCGCAGCGCTGCTGGCTCTCGTCGATTTCATCAAGCTCGCTTTTCTCGGCTTGCTCGCTTTTGTTTCAGTGACGATTACCGAACGAATGCACTTTCAGCGCATGACGGTTTTCGACTTGCCGATGAGCTACGTCTACGGCGGCGTCGCTTTCGGATGTTTCCTGATGTTTATCCGCCAGGCGCAAAATGTCTGGCGCAATGCCAGGGCAGGCTGGACCCGACCGGATGACGTCACGCATCAGATATCGGCCGACTAGGGCGGGCCTTTTCCATGATCATTATGGCGCTTCTGTTCATTGCGGTGTTGCTTATCGGCGTTCCGGTGTTCATTGCGCTCGCTGGGTCGTCCTTCATCTACACGCATTTTATCGCCGGCCTGCCAGATTTCGTTATCCTGCACCGGATGGCGGGCGGCATCGATTCGTTCCCGCTTCTGGCCGTGCCGTTCTTTATTCTCGCCGGAAATCTGATGAATTCGGCCGGCATCACCAATCGCATTTACGATTTCGCGGTTGCCCTCGCGGCTTGGACGCGCGGTGGGCTCGCGCACGTGAACATCATCGGCTCGGTCATTTTCGCCGGCATGTCGGGCACCGCGATCGCGGACGCGGCGGGCCTTGGCACGATCGAGATCAAGGCGATGAAGGATCACGGCTACAGCACCGAGTTTTCCGTGGGCGTGACGGCCGCGTCCTCGACGCTGGGGCCGATCATTCCCCCATCCCTGCCGTTCGTCATTTACGGAATGATGGGCAATGTCTCTATCGGCGCTCTGTTTCTCGGCGGTGTCATCCCCGGGTTTGTGATGACGGCCTTCATGATGGGGTACGTTTATTATTGTGCGCGCCGTTACGGAATGGGTCGTGACCAGGAGTTCAGTTGGCGCACACTGGGGGTGACGTTCATCGCGGCGTTCCCCGCTTTGCTGACGCCGGCGATCATCATCGGCGGCATGACGTTCGGATGGTTCACGCCGACCGAGGCGGCGATCGCTGCCTGCGCCTGGGCGATCGTGCTCGGCATCTTTCTGTACCGCACGCTGACGCCGAAACAGTTTTACAAGGTCTCGATGGAGACGATCGAGACCACCGCTGGGGTGCTGCTGATCGTTGCCGCAGCCTCGCTCTTCGGTTGGGTGCTGACGACCACCCGCGTCACCGAATACACCACTGAGTCACTGCTTGCCTTGACAGATAACCGCTACGTTATTCTGTTGCTGACCAATATCCTGTTGCTGATCGTCGGCTGCTTTCTCGAGCCGATCGCTTCGATCAGCATTCTAGTGCCGGTGCTGATGCCAGTGATTCTGAAGGTCGGCATCGATCCGGTGCACTTCGGTGTCATGATGACGCTCAATCTCATGATCGGGCTGCTTCATCCGCCACTCGGAATGGTGCTGTTTGTGCTGTCGAGGATCGCCAAATTGTCCATTGAAAGGACCACAATGGCGATCCTTCCGTGGCTGATACCGCTGCTGCTGTCGCTGATCGCGATAACGATGATTCCGGAACTGACGCTATGGCTCCCGCGCGTTGTGGGACTCGTGAAGTAAGCGCGAGTTAGTACACCACCACCGATCTGATCGATTTTCCTTCGTGCATCAGATCGAAAGCATCATTGATCTTCTCGATCGGCATGGTGTGGGTGATCAGGTCGTCGATATTGATCTTGCCCTCCATGTACCAGTCGACAATTTTCGGTACGTCGGTGCGCCCACGGGCACCACCGAAGGCCGTGCCGCGCCAGACGCGGCCCGTGACGAGTTGAAACGGCCGGGTGGAAATCTCCTGACCCGCGCCGGCGACGCCGATAATGATGCTCTCGCCCCAGCCGCGGTGACAGCATTCGAGCGCCTGACGCATGGTCGCGATGTTGCCGATGCATTCGAAGGAGAAGTCCGCGCCGCCGCCGGTGAGGTCGACAACGGACTGCACGACATTGTCTCGGCCGACTTCGCTGGGGTTGACGAAGTGCGTCATGCCGAATTTTTCAGCCATAGCGCGCTTGGTCGGATTTGTATCAACTCCGATAATCTTGTCGGCGCCGACCATGCGTGCGCCCTGGATCACATTGAGACCGATGCCGCCAAGTCCGAACACCGCGACGTTCGCGCCGGGCCAGACTTTCGCAGTGTTGATAACGGCGCCGACGCCGGTCGTGACGCCGCAACCGATGTAGCAGATCTTGTCGAAGGGGGCGTCTTCGCGAACCTTCGCGAGCGCGATTTCAGGTAGCACCGTATAGTTGGCGAAGGTCGAACAGCCCATGTAATGAAAGACCGGATCTCCATCGCAACGAAAACGGCTGGTACCGTCCGGCATGAGGCCTTTGCCTTGCGTCGCACGGATCGCGGTGCAGAGATTGGACCTACGCGAAAGACAGGTTTTGCATTGGCGGCACTCCGGCGTGTAGAGCGGGATGACGTGATCGCCCGGCTTCAGTGTGCTGACGCCGGCACCGACTTCGCGCACGATGCCCGCGCCCTCGTGACCGAGGATCGCCGGAAACAGGCCTTCGGGATCCGCGCCTGACAAGGTGTAAGCATCCGTGTGACAGATCCCGGTTGCCTTGATCTCGATCAGCACTTCGCCGGCCTTCGGACCTTCGATATCGATGGTCTCGACGGTCAATGGCTCGCCGGCTTTCCAGGCAACTGCAGCGCGCGTCTTCATGATTTCCTGCCGAATGATGGGTGGTGCATTAATATGGTCGTGGCGGCGAGATGTTCTATGGATTGTTCATTCCTGCCGAAATTGAATTGTGTCTCTAGACACGCTCCTTGACGTCGACCTCTTCCCGCGCCTCGTCGATGATCTTCAGCAGCGCGCGCAACACATCCTGCACGCCTTCGCCTGATTGCGCGGACAGCACCGTTGGTGTTTTCCGACAAGCTTTTTTCAGCTTTGCGGTTTGCGCCTTGATTGCCTCTTTGGTCATTGCGTCTGCTTTCGAGAGCGCAACGATCTCAGGTTTTTCGATCAATCCCTGGCCATAGGCCTCAAGTTCTTTACGCACGATCTTGTAGGCGGCGCCCGCGTCGTCCGCGGTCCCATCGACCAGGTGCAGCAGCACGCGGCAACGCTCAGTGTGACCCAGGAAGCGGTCGCCCAATCCAATTCCTTCGTGCGCGCCTTCGATCAGACCAGGCAGGTCGGCCAGCACGAATTCCCGGCCGTCGACTTCGAACACGCCGAGCTGCGGATGCAGCGTCGTAAATGGATAGTCGGCGATCTTTGGCTTCGCTGCGCTTACCGCTGCAAGGAAAGTCGACTTACCGGCATTGGGAAGACCGATCAGACCGGCGTCGGCGATCAGCTTCAGCCGCAAGCGGATCGTGCGTTCTTCGCCCGGCTGGCCGGGGTTGGCGTGACGCGGAGCGCGATTGGTAGAGGATTTGAAATGCGCGTTGCCAAAGCCACCATTGCCACCGCGCGAGATCGTGACACGCTGGCCGACCTCGGTGAAATCGGCGATCAGCGTCTCGCCGTCTTCTTCGTAGACCTGCGTGCCGATCGGCACCTTTAAAACTACGTCCTTGCCGTTGGCTCCGGCGCAGTCCTTGCCCATCCCGTTACCGCCACGCTGCGCCTTGAAGTGCTGCTGATAGCGATAATCGATCAGCGTATTGAGACCGTTTACCGCCTCGACCACCACGTCGCCACCTTTGCCGCCGTCGCCGCCGTTTGGTCCGCCGAACTCGATGAATTTCTCGCGCCGGAACGAGATGCACCCGTTCCCGCCCGCACCGGACGCGATATAGACCTTGGCTTCATCAAGGAATTTCATGGTCTTAGGGTATATCCCAAGGCGCGGCCATTCGCCAAAGGAAGTCCGGGAATAAATCTCCCCGGAGTCCGATCCAGTCTCATGCAGCCAATTGCAGGGAGACCGGACATGAGCACAGACGATCACGAGAAAGGCCCCAGCCGCCGCAAGGTTCTCGAATGCATGACTTGGGCGGGAACCGGCGTGTTGTGGACCGTTGCCGGCGGAGTGCCGACGTCACTCGGCATTATCGACGAGGCGCTGGCCCAGCAGAGCAAGGGCTTCACCTTCCTGCAGATCAGCGACAGTCACATGGGCTTCGACAAACCCGCCAATCCGAACGCAAAGGGCACGCTCGAAGAAGCGATAGGGCGGGTGAAAGCGTTGACGGTCAAGCCGTCGTTCATGATCCACACAGGCGACATCTCGCACCTGTCGAAACCGGCGGAGTTCGACGATGCCGATCGCATAATTTCAGAGGCGCGGCTCGATGTGCACTATGTGCCGGGCGAACACGACGTAATCGACGAGGACCAAGGCAAACTATATCGCGACCGTTACGGCCGCGGCACCAAGGGCGCGGGCTGGTATAGCTTTGACGCCGACGGCGTGCACTTCATTGGCCTTGTCAACGTTGTCGACCTGAAAGCGGGCGGCCTCGGCAATCTCGGCAACGAACAGCTGGACTGGCTTGCGGACGATTTGAAAGGACGCGCGGCCTCACAGCCAATCGTCGTGTTCGCGCACATCCCCTTGTGGACTGTTTACCCAGACTGGGGCTGGGGCACGCAGGACAGCGCACGAGCGCTGGAATATCTCAAACGGTTCGGTTCGGTGACCGTTCTCAACGGCCACATCCACCAGGTCATGCAGAAGGTCGAGGGCAACGTCACCTTCCACACGGCGCGCTCGACTGCGTTCCCGCAGCCGGCGCCCGGATCTGCTCCGTCACCGGGGCCGATGAAAGTGCCTGAAGAAAAGCTGCGCACGATGCTGGGCATCGCGAGTGTGACGTTCAAACAGAACGAGCAACGCCTCGCCATCATCGACACACCGCTGCAGGGATGAATCTAACATGACCAAGAAAACGAAATCGCTGACCAACAGCGTTATTGCGGGCGTGGCGGCGTTGCTTGTATTCGCCGCTACGCCGGCCTGGGCAGAAGATTTTGCGGTGAAGATCGACAACTTCACCTTTGGTCCGCAGGAGCTGAAGGTGAAGTCCGGGACAACGGTGACCTGGACCAACGAAGACGATATCCCGCATACCGTCGTATCCCCCAACAACTTCAGGTCAAAGCCGCTCGATAGTGAGGATAAATTCTCGTTCACATTCACGACACCCGGGACCTACAAATACTTTTGTTCCTTGCATCCACACATGACCGGGACAATTGTCGTGGAGGCGGCGACCGGAAGCATCACGCCGCAACAGTGATGCGACGGTGCGGAACAATAGCATGGCGTACGAAGGCGGCGGCGATCGTGGCAAGGCGGAGCGCTTTCGCACCGCGGCTTTGCCTTATCTTGATGACGTCTACACGCTTGCGCGCTATCTGCTGCGCAACGCGGCCGACGCCGAGGACGCCGCACAGGAATGCTATCTGCGCGCGTTCCGGCATTTCGAGACATTTCGTGGCGGCCCGATCAAGCCGTGGCTGTTGGCCATCCTGCGCAATGTCTGTCGCGCCGAATATGCCCGTCGCGGCGTGCTTGCGACCGTCGTGGACAATCTCGACGAGGCTGAGAATACATCGGACGGGTTGTGGAGCGAGGCGCAGAGTTCTCCGGAGACGGAAACCCTCCAGCGGCTCGATGGTGAAAGCATGCAGCGGCTGATCACCCAGTTGCCGGGCGCGTTTCGCGAGGCGCTTGTGCTGCGCGAGGTCAACGATTTGAGCTATCGCGAAATCGCCGACGTCACGGGCGTGCCCGTTGGCACGGTGATGTCGCGGCTTGCGCGCGCCCGCGGACTGTTGCGCGCGGCATGGCTAGCGGAGGAGAAGGGGCCATGACCTGCGACGAAGCAGAAGTCATGTTGCATGCGCTGATCGACGACGAGCTCGATGCCGGGCATGCGCGCGAAGTTGAAACGCATGCCGCCAGCTGTGCACGCTGCGCAGCGCAGCTCGCGTCGTATCGCGATCTGCGACAAGCTTTGCGGGGCGGCAATCTGCGTCATACGGCTCCCGCATCATTGCGGCGGAGCATCGATCATGCGGTGCCCTCTCCGGCGGCGACCGACCGGCGTACGCTGCTCAAGGGTTTTGCCCTTGGCAGCCTCCTGTCGGCGGCCGCGGCCGCAAGCGTGACGCTGGTCGTTCTGCGCGAGGACCGCGATCAGCGCATCCTCAGCGAGGCGATCTCGGCGCACTTGCGCTCGCTGCAGGCCGATCATCTGACCGACGTGCTCTCGACCGACCAGCACACCGTCAAACCTTGGTTTAACGGCCGCACCGACCTGGCACCGCCGGTCATCGATCTCGCCGCGAAGGGATTTACTCTGATCGGCGGCCGACTCGATTTTATTGATGGCAAGTCAGTTGCGGTGATCGTCTACCGTCGTCGCGTGCACGTGATCAATCTGTTCGTGACGCAGGGCGTCGGCTCATCGCTGCAGGCGCCCAGAATGGAAACGGTACAGGGCTTCAACATCCGCCGGTGGACCGACCAGGGATTGAATATGTTCGCTGTGAGCGACATTAGTCGCGAAGAACTGGACGAATTCGGGAGCAAGTTCGAGGAAGCCGCGCGCGCGGCACGCGCGACCTAGCGCCGCTGTCATTCCGGGGCGGGTCCCCGGAATGACGTGCAATCGGCGCCTACATCACCCTCTTCATGCGGCCCCATGTCTTCAGCGCCGACCAAATGCGCCGCTCAAGCCGGAACCGGTCGATAGGTGCCGACGACTTGATCGAGTTGATGCGATAGAGGCCGACGCCAGTCCACTGGAAGCCGCACTTCTCCAGCACTCGGCGCGAGGCCGGGTTGGTGACGCGCGCGCCGGCCTGAAGTGCCTCGTGCGAAAGATCGGTGAAGGCGTAGTCGATCAGTGCATGGAGCGCTTCCGTAGCGTAGCCCTTGTTCCAGTAGGGGACGCCGAGCCAGTAACCGAGCTCCGGCACGTCGTCATAGTGAAACATGATTCCGCAGGCGCCGATGACCGTGCGGTCACGCAGCGTGATCAGGAACGCGGCTTCGCCGTTCTTGTTCGCCCCGCCGATGAATTTCTCGGCGTCCGCCACTTTGTACGGGTAGGGAATGCGCGCGGTGTTTTCCGCGATGCGGCGGTCATTAGCGAGCGCTGCTACCGCTTTAGCGTCCTCGAGGCGCGCTGCGCGCAAGGCAAGCCGCTTGGTCTCGAGGACGGGACTACTTCCCTCGCGGTAAGGCTCTCTCGGTATTTCCTCAAGTAGTGTCATGGCACGGGCTCCAGGTTAAAAAGCTGAGAGGGGGAGCCGGTCACCCGTCTCCCCCTCTCAGAGCCCTGGAGGCTCCGCCGGTTTGACTGGAATGACCGGCGGACCTCAATTTGGTTCCACCGTTTTACTCGGCCGCAGCCTCCGTCATCGGAACAACTGATACGTAGGTGCGGCCTTTAGCTTTCGTTGCGAACTGAACCTTTCCATTAATGAGCGCGAACAGCGTGTGATCCTTGCCGGTGCCGACATTGCGGCCGGCGTGCCATTTGGTGCCGCGCTGGCGCGCAAGGATATTGCCGGCGAGCACGATCTCGCCGCCGGTCGACTTCAAGCCGAGCCGCCGGCCCGCGGAGTCGCGGCCGTTTCGTGAAGATCCGCCTGCTTTCTTGTGCGCCATAGTGGTCTCTCGAATTCCCTTACTCTGTACACCGATTCCGTGAAGGAATCATCTCACTTCTTCTTGCTCTTTGTAGCGGCCCTCGCTGGCTTTTTTGCGGCCGCTTTCGTTGGCTTTTTGGCCCTGGGTTTTGCCGATCTGGCTTCTGCCGCCGGCGCAGCTTCGGCCTGCGGCTTTGGCTCGCGCTTGGGTCGCGGTGTTGCGGTCTTCGACGGTTTGGCGCCCCCGGTCAGAATCTCGGTGATGCGAATCACCGAAAATTCGTGCCGGTAGCCGCGCTTGCGCCGCGAATTCTTGCGGCGGCGCTTCTTGAAGGCGATTACCTTGTCACCGCGCGTGTGCTGCAGCAGCTCGCCGGCAACGGTTGCACCTGAGACGGTCGGTGTGCCGAGTTGCGGTGTGTCACCGCCTACGACCAGCACCTCGCCGAACTCGACGATTTCGCCGGGGTTGCCATTCACCCGGTCCACCCGGATCACATCTTCGGCGGCGACCCGGTATTGCTTGCCGCCTGTTCTGATGACTGCGAACATCTTTATCGTCCTCGTGTTCGATCCCGGCGCTCGGATTGTTCCGGACCGGCTTCTTTCAGTCGGTTTGTTGTTTGTTTTTAAGGGCTTAATTGGCCCTCGAAAAATCGCGCGGACCCGAGGGCCCGCGCGCCATGCTTATGGCGGGGAAAAGCCCGTTCTGTCAAGAAACCCGGCCGCCGCCGCGCACGGGCACAGAAAGCGTTAAAGCCGGCTGGATCAGGTTTCACTCTTGGCCGGGGCCGACTCTGGCCAGGCCGGAGCATCAATCTCATTACCCGACTGCACGAGCCGGTAGCCGACACCCAGTTCGGTCACCAGAATTTTTGGGGAGTCGGGGTGCGGCTCGATTTTCTGGCGCAGCTTGCGGACGAAGATGCGCAGGTAATGAGTGTCGTGCACATGGATCGAGCCCCAGACCTCTTTGAGCAGATGCTGATGGGTGACCACGTTTCCGGCATGCTGGGCTAGAACTTGCAACAACCGGTACTCCTTCGGCGTCAGCGTCAGGCGCTTGTCGTTGAGCAAAACAGCGCGCGCGGCAAGATCGATGGTGAGAGGGCCAGCCTTGACGGTTGGCTCGCCGGATACGGCGCGCATTTGCCGCCGGAGCGCTACCCGCACGCGGGCGAGCAATTCGGCCATGCCGAACGGCTTCACGACATAGTCGTCGGCGCCAAGTTCGAGGAGGTGGACCTTCTCGGCTTCGCTTGAACGCACTGACAAGACGATGATCGGTACGCTCGACCAGGAACGGATGCGCTCGACGACGTCGGCGCCGTCCATGTCCGGCAAGCCGAGATCAACGATCACGAGATCGATCGGACGCAATGTCGCCGAGCGGATTGCTTCGGCGCCCGTGCCGGCTTCATGCACGACGAAACCATTAAGTTCGAAACCGGTGCGCAGGAACCGGCGGATTTGAATCTCGTCATCAACGACGAGAACGATTGGAGATGGCTCACTCATCGGTGTCGCTTTCAAGTTGCGGAACGGCGGTTTGTGTCACGGGTAGTTCAATCGCCACCGTTGTGCCGAGGCCGGGGCCCTCGCTGACGGCGGTGACTTTTCCGGCATTGGCGGCGATGAAGGCGTTTGCGATCCACAAGCCGAGCCCGGACCCACTCGTGGTCGCGGCGTGGCGTTCGCCACGCGCAAAGCGATCCCAGATTTTCGATTTTTCAGCATTCGTCAGACCAGCGCCTTGATCGGCGACGCTGATGATCAGGTGGCCCTCATGCGTGTGCGCATCGACCGAGATCCGGGATCCTGATACCGAATATTTCACCGCGTTGTCGAAAATCTGTATCAGCGCCTGCTGCACCAGCACCGGATCGACATGGATCAACGGCAGGTCGGCGGGCAAATCGATGACAAGTCGGCGATCCACCAGACGGTGACGGCAGCGCTCCACCGCGGAATTGATGATGTCGGTTGGATCGGCCCATTCGGCATGCGGTTTCACGCCATCGCTGCTGATGCGCGTGGCATCGAGCAGGTTCTGAATATCGTTATTGAGACGCTCCGCTTCGTCGCGTACGTCGTGAACGAGCGCGGTAAGTTTCTTCTCGTTTCGCAACGCTGGCGCTGCGCTGAGCACGGTTGCGGCACCGAGAATTGAGGCGAGGGGTGTCCGCAGCTCGTGACTGACGGATCCGATGAGCGCCTCTCGGAGCTGGTCGGTCTGCGAACGCATACGCGCCTCGCTGATCGCATGGGCGACGCCGAGCCGCTCGAGCGTTGCGGTTGCATCGGCTAGCACCGCATCGACACGTACGCGCAGTTCATCGGACCGTTCTTTCGATTCACGTCCGAGATTGATGGCGATGACTCCGAATTCACGATTCTTCGGTGACACTGCGCGTACCAGCCAGATTTCCCCGCTCGCGGCCGTCACCGTCGCGCCGGCAGTGGTGTCGCGGTGACCCGATGCAACCTCGACGACCTCGCCGAGGACCTGTTCGGGCACGATCACGCCGGCGCGACGCCCGCTGCTGTTCGAGGCCTCGCGCGCGCTCGGAAAGAGCACGACGTTGCGCTGCATGACGCTGGCGAGATGATCTTCGATGGCGGCGTGAATGTCGGAAACGTCGAAGGCGACAGCCAGACGTCGTGAAAACGCGTAAAGGTCTCGAAGGTCTATCTCGCGCTGCCGTGCCATCTCCAGTTGACGCTTGAGCCGCGTGGCGAGCTGGCTCACGGCGACGGCCACGAATATGAAGAGGATCAGATCGATGACTTCCTGCGGATCCTTGACGCGAAAGCTGTAGAGCGGCGGATAGAAGAAGAAGGCTGACGCAAGCACCCCACAAATCGCCGCAACAACTGCGGACACGATTCCCCATCGGGTCGCCGCGATCACCACAGGGATGAGGTAGACCACGGAACCGTGGGCGAGGCCGACTTCCCAAACCAGCGCGAACAGCACCGCGGTAATGGCCGCGACCAGGCCAAGCGTCATGAGGACGCCGTGCAGTTCCTTCCGGATAGGGTCGAATTTCAGCGTTTCATGCATC
The DNA here is from genome assembly GCA_963831515.1 of uncultured Alphaproteobacteria bacterium. Taxonomy (GTDB): domain Bacteria; phylum Pseudomonadota; class Alphaproteobacteria; order Rhizobiales; family Xanthobacteraceae; genus Pseudolabrys. The sequence goes on from CAWHQL010000013.1 coordinate 399,254, forward strand.
GCATTGCCGGGGGTGACCGGGTTAGTCGACGGATGCAATATACGCCTCGCGACCCTTGTCTGTCTTGGCGCGCTTGGTTAGATAGCGGCCTCTATGCGGGCTTTTTATGGCCCGTTTAGGCTCCGGAGAGGTGGCTGAGTGGTTGAAAGCACCGCACTCGAAATGCGGCATACTCGCAAGGGTATCGGGGGTTCGAATCCCTCCCTCTCCGCCAAGAGCAAATAATAGCTCAGTGATTGCAGAAAATTAGACTTAGGCAGTCGCGGGCCCCTCGATCCGCGTACAATCGTAAAGTATCGAAATTTTGGAGCGCGGCCTGATTGTGCACACCAGTCATCGAAGCCGGCCAAGGTAACGAATGCAACACCGACGTCTTTGCACCCTTTCGGCTGTTCCGTTTGTGTCCGGCACCTTCATCAATCCGGCGATGGCGCAGGTGGTCATTCCCTTCGGCGATTTTGGCGACGGCTTTGAGAAATATCTAATCGCTGTCATCAGCTTTGTACTTCTCTGTTTTGCTGTATGGCGCTTTTTCCGAAATCGCTCATGATTGAGATCACAAGCACGGTTTGAGGGGGCTTCATTTTTGCTCTGAGCGGTGAAACCGGCAGCGTACAAGACGGGTGTTTGACGGTTAGAGGCATTGGACGCTGGTCCAATACGCAAGGCACCTTGCGTGTTGCAATATGCTTTGCGCATTGGCCCATCTGGTAACGACGAATGTTAAGAGGACGCAGGCTTTTCAGACGTGCCGCACCGCTGGTCGTGGTCGCTACCGTGTTGATCTTCGATTCAATCGCAACATGGGCGATGCCTTTTTATCCTCTGCAGACGAGACTGGTCACACCGGTTGCAAGCGGATGCGGCCTCGGGGTCCGGCGAGGGCCTTTCGAGCAATGCGATCCGATCTATTACGCCGGTTACGGCAGCAGCTACCGCAACAACTACTACACCGGTTTTGTCAGCCGCGGCGTCTGCAATGGGCGCGGCACGCACCTGGCGTGCAATTCCTACGGGATTTGCTGGGTTGCCTGTAACTAGACCGTGCTTCGCTTGCGACGGATAAATCCTACAAAGCCTGACTTAGGCCGCGAGCCGAGGCGATAACCGCTGACGGAACCCACTTTCTCCAACGGACGTCCAGTTCCCTTTAGGCCAATTGCTGCCCCGCGGTGCGGACCGGATGATTGCCGCTGGGGATAGGGCGCCATCCGGTATTCGGACATCGATGGTGCGTTTTCGCTTTACCCGACGTTCGGGTTCATCAGCACTGGAGGACTTCGTGAAACACAAACTGCTTCTGACAAGCGTGGCTGCGACAATTGCAGCCTCGATACTCTGGGGATCGTCTGGGCCCGCGAGCGCACAGCAACAGCAAAAACCGAACATCATTTTGATCCTGTCTGACGACTTCGGTTATGGAGACGCAGGGGTGTACGGCGGTGGTGAGAACCGCGGCATGCCGACTCCGAATCTGGATCGCCTCGCCGCCGAAGGTATGCAGTTCATGTCGTTTTACGCGCAGCCAAGCTGCACGCCGGGTCGTGCGGCGGTGCAGACGGGTCGCATTCCTAATCGCAGTGGCATGACCACCGTGGCCTTCCAGGGTCAGGGCGGTGGTTTGCCGGCGGCTGAATGGACACTTGGCTCGGTGCTCAAGACCGGCGGCTACAAGACATTCTTCACCGGCAAGTGGCATCTCGGCGAAGCCGACTATGCGCTGCCGAATGCGCAAGGCTACGACGAGATGAAGTATGCGGGCCTGTACCATCTCAACGCATACACCTACGGCGATCCGACCTGGTTCCCCGATATGGATCCCGAGTTGCGCGCCATGTTTGAACGCGTCACCAAGGGCGCGATGTCAGGAAATGCAGGACAGCCCGCGAAAGAGGAATTCAAGATCAACGGGCAGTACGTGAACACGCCGGTGATCAACGGCAAGGAAGGCGTGGTCGGCATTCCGTTCTTTGACGAGTACGTTGAAAAAGCTTCTTTGGACTATCTCGACCGCAACGCACGCTCGACGCAGCCATTTTTCATGAGTGTCAACTTCATGAAGGTGCATCAACCGAACATGCCGGCGCCCGAGTTCCAGCTCAAGTCGCTGTCGAAGAGCAAATTTGCTGAACTCGGTCGTGGAGAATGACACGCGCATCGGCAGGATCATCGACAAGGTGCGTGCGCTCGGCCTCGACAAAAATACTTACGTTTTCTGGACGACGGATAACGGTGCCTGGCAGGACGTCTATCCCGACGCCGGCTATACGCCGTTCCGCGGGACCAAAGGCACCGTGCGTGAGGGCGGCAACCGCGTTCCATCGCTCGCATGGGGCCCGAGGATCAAAGGCGGATCCAAGAATTCCGACATTGTCGGTGGCCTGGACTATATGGCCACATTTGCTGCACTGGCGGGCGTAAAACTTCCCGAGAATGATCGCGCTGGTCAGCCGATCATCTTCGACAGCTACGACTTGTCGCCTGTGTTGTTCGGCACCGGGAAGTCGCCACGCAAGGAATGGTTCTATTTCACCGAGAACGAGTTGACGCCCGGTGCGGCGCGTGTCGGCAACTACAAGGCAGTGTTCAATCTGCGCGGCGACGATGGTGCGAAGACGGGCGGCCTCGCGGTCGAACTCGAACCTTGGCTGGAAGGGTGCGGAATCCTACGTCGCCACCGTCCCGCAGGTTTTCGATCTCTGGCAGGATCCGCAGGAGCGCTACGATATCTTCATGAACAACTACACGGAACGCACGTGGACCATGATCACGATCAGCGATGCAATCAAGAAACTGATGGCGACCTACGTCAAGTATCCGCCGAGGAAGCTGCAAAGTGAAAGCTATTCAGGGCCGGTCACTTTGACCAACTACGAGAGGTTCCAGTTCATAAGGGATCAGCTCGCGAAGGAAGGGGTTAGTATCGCACTCCCCACTGGTAATTAATTATTTACGCGGCGGCCTCGGGGGCTTCTCCGGGCCGCCGCGTAACATACTGACAGTGAGCGCGAATACGCCTATGATCGCAGGAGTCACTTTGGCAAGCTCGACGGGGCGCTGCACGCGACAGCGCTGAACAGTTCGACCGGACCAGCATGGCTGGAAGCGGGTTTTTGGATTTGAGTGATCGGAGAAAGAGTATGAAGAAACTCACGATGGTAGCCGCACTTGCGGCGGTATCGCTCGGTGTGCCGGTTTCTGTTGCCGCCGCTGATGATGTTCCGACTTATGACGTGCGTAAGAGCTGCAAAGCCGATGTGCAGTCATACTCCGCACAAAGCGTGGCAGGCTGTCTTTCGGATGAACAAAGCGCGCGCGCGACGCTGGTGAGCCAGTGGACGCAATTTGCGCCTGAAAGCAAGTCGCGGTGCTCGCAGATGGTCGGCGATGTTGCCGGTCCGCAAAGTTATGTCGAACTGCTGACCTGCCTGCAGATGGCGAAGGATGTGAAGAGTCTGCCCAAGAACTGAGTCGGGAGGGCACGGCTTCATATGGAGCGCGAGCAATATCAGCAGGTCGCAGTCGTAGCGGGCGCGCTTGCGGTCCTTGTCGCACTGATGTCAGGCCGATTGCCGCGCTGGTTGCGCGTCGTGCTCGTGCTCAGTCTCGGCATTCTGGCGGCTGGAGCCGTGCTTTTCGGATATCGCTATATTACGCAGCCCACGACGTTGACGATCGCAACGGGCTCGCTTGATGGCGATGTGCCCCGCATCATGTCGGCAATGGCCGCGCGCATGGCGTCCACGAACGCGCCCGTGCGGCTCAAAGTCGTCGAAAAGAACTCAGCACCCGAAGCGGCGAAGGAATTTGCCGAGGGTAACGTCGACCTTGTGATCGCGCGGGCGGACTTGGTCGACTTGTCGATCGCTCGGGCTGTCCTCACGGTCACTCACGGGGTGGTCCTCATTGTTGTGCCGCCAGCGAGCCCAATCGAAGGCATGGATGACCTCAAGGGCAAGATGGTCGGCGTCATATCGGCGGATACCAACCGCCAGGTGATTTCAGCGATCACGAAGGAATATGCACTTGAAACGGCCAAGGTGAGTTTCAAGAATCTTACGCCGTCCGAGGTGCCGCAGGCATTTCAGACGAAGCAGATCCAGGCCCTTCTCGTGGTGCTGCCGCTTTCCGAGAAATACCTCGCGATGCTTCGCGACCTCTTCCCGCGGAACGCGAAGGCTCCGCTCGGTCTCGTGCCAATCGAATCGGCAGGGGCGATAGAAGAAGTTTCTCCACCGTTCAAAAGCTACGAGTTGCCGAAAGGAACGCTCCGCGGTTCGCCTCCGGTCCCTGACGACGATCTGACAACTCTGCGCGTTCCATATTACGTCGTCGCCAACAAGAACGTCAGCGATGATGTCGTGACGGCGCTCACCAAAGCGATGATGGAGGCGCGCCGAGATCTTGTTGGAGAGTACCCGCTTCTCGCTCAGGTGATGGCGCCGAGCACCGACAAGGATGCATACGTACCGATTCACCCAGGCGCGGCGGCTTTTTTCGATGGCGATGAGAAAACGATCTTCGACAGATATGGCGATCAGTTCTTCTACGGATCGATGCTGCTGGGGACGCTGATGTCCGTGCTGGCGGCGATCTGGAAATTCATGACAAGGGATATAGGAAAACCCGATGAGCGTTCCTCGATGCGGCTTTATGCATTGGTGGGAAAGATCAATGAGGTCACGTCCGAAACGGATTTGGCGGCCATCGAGCAGCAGATCAACGAAATTCTCAAAGTCGAACTGGAAAAATGCTCGAGCGGCAAGCTCGATGCAGGGGAGATGGACGCCATAAACATGGCCAGTCAGCGTTTGCAATATCTGATGGCGCAACGGCGCCTGACTTTGAATGGCACCGGCGCGGCGCTGCTCCGCGCGTGAATATCACCGGGAATGCGATGATAACAACAAATGGTAAATACTGGCCGACTCACAAAAGGACGAAGTCGATGAAAGTGATGAGTACGCTGACGCTGGCTGCCACTACAGCCTTGATTGTCTTGCTAAGCGAGACTGCCCACGCGCAGGTCCCTACGTGGTGTGCGCTGTTGGACGGCGACCAACAGCAATGCAGCTATTTCACTCAGCAGGAATGCCTCGAGACCGTGAGCGGCGTCGGCGGAGTATGCATTTTGAATCCAGCCACGGGTTCGCAGCAAGCGGCACAGCCCCAGCAGTATCCATCGTCAGAAAATGCGCAGGGACTTTTGCCTCTTCAGCTGCAAGATCCCGGTCCACCTCCGAATTGATTTCAAGAGAGTATTGGTAATGTCAATTCTTCGTACCGCTTTCGGATCCGCACTGATCGTGCTTGGATTTTCCGTCGCGTCTGCTCAGCAGACCATCGTAATTCCCGACAACCTGTTCACTCAGGCCGGTTTCCTCGTAAAATATGCCACCACGCCGGAGAAAGAAGCTCTTCTCCGGTCGTTCCCGCCCGACAAGCTGGTGACAAGGAGAAAAGACGGCAAGCTTTATTACGTCTATGCCGATGCCGCGCGTTGCAATTGCGCTTATGTGGGAACGCCCGAAGCCTACGCAGCATACCGTAACTGGACAAACATCGGTCCTGGCGGCGACGGCGGCTCACTGAACGCGGTAGACGCGATCAATTCCGACGTCTCTGCTCCTTACATTCCGGCGAATCTCGGCGACAGCATGGATAGCATTCTCGATCCGAGTTTTTGACGCACCCGCCATGGCACGTCGCCAATCGAGGTTGAGGACGGCGATCGTTGCCGCGGCGGCGTTTCTCGTCGCCTACGGGATCATCGCCTATATCGCCCTTCCACTGGCCTGGACTCACTATGAGCATCAAAAAGGTCTTGCGGGCCATTCCATGGTGACCCGTACGGCCCAAGACATTCCGGGTGATCCGATCAACGTCGGTCTGGTCGGCGACAAGGGCGATATCCTGTGCGCCATGCATACCGCGGCCTGGTATCCCGCCGATCCAATCACGCTGCGCTCAAGCGTGGAGATTATCGGCAGTGTTGTTCTGGATCGGCCCTACCACGATGCCCCTGTCAGCAGCCTCTTTTACGATGGGAGGCGCGAGGATCTCGCGTTCGAAAAGCCGGATGGCAAGAGCGCTGATCGACGACACCATGTCCGCTTCTGGGAGGTGTTGAAGGTCGGACAGGAAGGCCGCCCGGTGTGGCTCGGCTCTACCACGTTTGATCAAGACGTAGGTCTGAGTCGATACACAGGGCAGGTCACGCACCACATTGCACCCGATATAGATGCCGAGCGCGACGGTCTCACTGGCGACCTGAAGGGCGCGAAAGTCGTTGAAACCATATACGAAGTGACCGGCATTGGCCCTACACTCTTCGGCCGGAATGGTGAGGGCGATCCTTACTACACGGACGGTGAAGTCAAGATTTCGCGGCTTGTTTCCGGCTGCAACAAGAAGGCCGAAACTGCGCTAGAACTGGCCAATCCGCCCATTGTGGATTTTAAAAATCAAGCGTGGGAAGCAATCGCGGGCATCCTCAAATGAACTCCCGAAAGGCAGCTTTAACCGCGCTTGCGGCGCTCATCATCCTTGCCTGCATCGGTCTTGGATCCTGGCAGTTGCTGTCTAACCGTTCTGGATCGACGGCTTCTGCGGTCGATGCGACTTTCACGGGAAGCGAAGGCTGTACCGGCTGCCATCAAACCGAAGCCAAGCTTTGGCATTCGTCGCAGCATCAGCGTGCCATGGCTCATGCGACGGACAAGTCCGTGCTCGGTGACTTCAATGATGCGAGCTTTCAGTACTTCGACGTTCAGTCCCGCTTTTTTCGCAAGGACGGAAAGTTCTTCGTCGAGACCGACGGACCTGACGGCAAGCTTGCAACCTACGAGGTGAAATACACGTTCGGTGTCGACCCGCTTCAGCAGTACCTGATCGAATTCCCCGATGGGCGGCTACAGGCATTGTCGATTGCATGGGACAGCCGGCCGAAAGACAAAGGCGGCCAGCGCTGGTTCCATCTCTATCCCAACGAAAACATCCGGCACGACGACGTTCTGCATTGGACCAAACTCAATCAGAACTGGAACTTCATGTGCGCCGAGTGCCACTCGACCGGCGTACAAAAGAATTACGACGCAGCCACCGATCGCTTTGCGACGAAATGGGCGGAAATCAGCGTGGGCTGCGAGGCGTGCCACGGCGCCGGCTCTCGTCACGTCGCGTGGGCGCAAGATAGAAAAAGCTGGTGGCCTGCGAACAAGAAGGAGGACCGGACCAAAGGCCTCGTGGTGCAGTTCGACGAACGTACCGGCACAACCTGGACCCAGAACGAAAAGACCGGAATGCCACAGCGCAACGGCATGCCGCTGGGGCTACGCAAGGAAGTCGAAACGTGCGGTCTGTGTCACGCAAGACGCGCACAGTTCTCGGAAAAATGGATTCCCGGGCAGCCGCTGTCGAACACACACTTGCCGACACCGATGTATCGCAATCTGACTTACGCCGACGGACAGATGCGCGACGTTGAGGAGCTCTACAACTACTTGCCATTCAAGCAGAGCAAGATGTTCGCGTCGGGCGTGACGTGTAGCGATTGCCACGATCCGCATAGCGTCGCGTTGCGCGCCCCGGGAGATGGCGTCTGCCTTCAGTGCCACACACCTGCGAAATACGAGAATGTGTCACATCGCCATCATGAGAACGTGAGCAGCCCGATTTCGTGTTCGTCGTGCCATATGCCCGAGCGCACGTACATGGTGGTTGATCGTCGCCACGATCACAGCTTCCGGATTCCACGTCCAGATTTGTCGGCAAATCTGGGCACGCCGAACGCCTGCAACGATTGTCATCGCGATAAATCGGCTCAATGGGCGGCGAGCACTATTGAAACGTGGTTTGGGCCGCTGCGAGAGGGATTTCAGACTTACGCGCCGGCCTTCCACGCTGCGTGGACGCTGCAGCCGGATGCTGAAAAACTTCTCAGTGAAGTCGTCTCCGACGCCAATACACCCGCCGTGGCTCGCGCCAGCGCGCTGATCGATCTCGGTGCCTACCTCTCGCCTGCCAGCGTCAAGCTGGCTCAACAAGGCTTCGCTGACGGCGATCCGATGGTGCGCATGGCCGCGCTGGACATGCTGGGCCGTGTCCCGGCGAACCAGCTTTGGCCCATTGTTTCGCCCCTGCTGTCCGATCCCGTTCAGGGTGTGCGCATCAGGGCCGTCGCAATGCTTGCTGCGGTTCCAACGGCCAACCAACCCGAGGCTGACCGAGCGCGCTTCGATAACGCCGCCGCAGAATTTGTCGCGGCGCAGCGTCTCAATGCGGATCGGCCAGAGGCGCGTGTAACGTTGGCGAATTTTCTGACACAGCGGGGCCAAGCGACCGAGGCTGAAACCGAATACAAGGCGGCGCGCCGCCTTAACCCGCAATTTGCGCCGGCGGCTATCAACCTAGCCGACCTCTATCGTTCTTTGAGACGCGAAGAGGATGGTGTGACCGTGTTGCGCGATGCGGTGGCGACTACGCCTCAGGACGCGAGCCTTCGCTACGCGCTTGGCTTGGCCTTCGTGCGCCAGAAGAAGCAGGATGACGCGTTACCGGAGTTGAAGCGTGCCGCGGAACTGGCGCCGGACCAAGCCCACTACAGTTATGTCTATGCCGTCGGGCTTCATTCGGCAGGGCGGATCGACGACGCGATAGCGGTGCTCAAGGACAATCTGACGAAACATCCCACGGACCGCGAATCGCTGCTCGCTCTGGTGAGCTTCTATCGCGATGGCGGCAACGTTGCATCTGCTTTGGAGTATGCGCAGCGCCTTGCCCAGATCGCGCCGAATGACCGCCGAGTCTCAGATCTGGTCGACTCCCTCAAGCGCCAGACGGAGTCGGTGCCGCGCTAGGATCGGCGATGCCAAGATAGGCGGACAGAACCTCCGGGTTTGTGAGGACCGCGTCAGGCACGCCCTCCGCGATTGTTCGCCCGTAATCGAGAACATGGATACGATCGGCTAGGTCAGCGATCATCTGCATGTCGTGCTCGATCCAGATCATCGTCATTCCAAGCTGGTGCTTGAGTCGCAGAATGAAGCGGGCCAGGTCCTCGCGTTCCTCTCGGTTTAGTCCGGCCGAAGGTTCATCGAGCAGCATGATCGAGGGTTCGAGCGCAAGCGCGCGTGCAAAGCCGACGAGTTTCTGCAGGCCGAAGGGCAGGTCGCCGACGGTCGCGTGGCGGTACCGTTCAAGCTCCACAACGTCGATGATCCGCTCGACGGCTTCGCGATGCGTGGTTTCGGCTCGCCGGACACTTGGCAGAAACAGCATCTCAGCTAGCGGATTGGTCCGGATACGCGCGTGACGCCCCGTCAATAGATTGTCGAGGACGCTCATCTGCGGGAAAAGCTCGCCATGCTGAAAGGTGCGGGCAAGGCCGAGACCGGCGATTTCGTGAGGTGCAAGACCGGCGATATCCGTCCCGCGAAAGCGGATCAGACCATTTCCGCGATAGATGCCGCTGATGCAATTGAGGACGCTGGTCTTGCCGGCGCCATTCGGGCCGATAAGGGCGAACAATTCACCCTGTCCGACTGCAAGCGACACGTTGTCGAGAACGGTCAGCCCACCGAAGCGAAGGCTCAGATGCTCGATGGCAAGTTCAGCCATACCACCTCCGCGAGCGGCGATACTGTTTGACGTCGCGGTAGGAGCGCCGTTCACCGGCGGCCTGGCCTAGGTAGAACTCCTGGACATCTCGATGGCTCTTGAGCCGTTCGCGATCTCCATCGAGGACAATGCGTCCGTTCTCCATCACATAAGCGTAATCGGCGATCTCCAGCGCTGCGGCCGCGCTTTGCTCGACCAGCAGGACGCCGATGCCGAGTTCGTCGCGTATGGACCTCAGACGACGGGTAAGATCTTGCACAATGACCGGTGCCAGGCCGAGCGATAGCTCGTCGACCAGCAAGAGTTGCGGTCCACACATCAGTGCCGCGCCGATTGCCAGCATTTGCCGTTCGCCACCGGATAGAAGACCGGCAGTCCGGCTTCTCAACTCGGTAAGGCGCGGAAAGAAATGATAGGTGCGCTCCTCTAGCCGGCGCAATTCGCCTGAACGAGCGGCGCGCGATACCGGTGCGGCGAGATTTTCCGCGACGGTGAGATTGGGAAATACCTTTTCGCGTTCTGGTACCAGCACGATCCCTCTGCCGGCGATCTTGTGGGGCAGTTCATTCTCGATCCGCGTGCCCTTGAAGGTGACGAATCCCTCGGAGATGCGCGCGTCGTCGATGCCGAGAAATCCTGAGATTGCGCGAAGCGTTGTGGTCTTCCCTGCGCCGTTGGTGCCGAGGATCGCTACAATCTGTCGCTCCTCGACCGATAAGGTAACACCTTGCACAGCAGTAATTACGCGCTTGTAGACCACTTCGATCTTGTCGACCTGAAGCAGTGCGGCGGTCATTTGCGTGCTCCCGCCAACGGCTTGTATCTGAAAGGCCAGAGCAGAAAGTAGTTCTGCAAACGTCGCCAGATCCCCACGAGACCGAGCGGCTCAAAGATGAGGAACAGGATCATCACCACGCCGAACGCGGCGTAGTTCACGGCAAATATGTCTCCGGCGAGCTTCTGGGCGTTTGGCAGCAGGCGCAGCACTGCTTCGATGAGATACGGAAAAACGGTTACAAACATCGCGCCGAGCAGTGCGCCGAGCAGCGAGCCCATGCCTCCGATGATGATCATCGCGACGTACTGAATGGACAGGAACAGGTCGAAGGCTTCGACTGAAACGAATCCACGGTAATAGGCAAACAGGCACCCGGCGACCGAGGTCATGCTGGAAGAAATTACGAAGGCAAGGAGCTTGTAACGCGCTATATTGATACCGAGAGCCTCCGCTACAGTCTCCCGGACATGGATGGCGCGCCAGGCACGACCGCTCCGGCTGCGCAGCAGATTGATGCAGATCAACAGGCTCGCAACGGCGGCCATCAATAGAACGAAATACCAGCCGCGTGCGCCAAGCTTGAATCCGGCGAGACTGGGGGGCTCGATCAAAATTCCGGTCGAGAAGCCGCGCTTGGTTTCGTATTCGCCGCCCAGATAGATAACGACGAAATGCAATGCCAGCGTACTGACCGCCAGATAGAGACCCCGCAGCCGCAGGGACGGAAGTCCGAAAACAAACCCGAGCACGATACCGGTGAGCGCCGAGGCCGGGAGCGTGATCCAGAACGGCGCGGCAATTTCGCGCGCAAGAATTCCGGTGGTGAATGCACCGGCGGCAATCAGCCCTGCGTGACCGAGCGAGATTTGTCCCGCATAACCGGTCAGAAGCATCAGCGAAAGTGCGCCGATTGAGGCAAGGAAAACCTGGCAGGCGAGATCGAGCGCAAATGGCGACACGAGAAAAGGAAAGCCCGCAAGAATGAGGGCAAAGACGGCGAGGGTCAGCCGCTCGGTGCGGGTTTGCAACAGCGCGAGGTCTTCGCCGTAGCCGGTGTGGAGATAACCGCTCGCGCGTGGCGGTGGCCTAAACACGGTCGAGCTCCTCGCGGGTACCGAACAGCCCCCAGGGACGCACGATCAGCATCGCAATCAGAATGAGGAAGGGCACGACGTCGGACAGCAGGGGATCGACATAATAGATGAGCAGGACCTCGGTCCCCGCCACGATCAAGGCGCCGATGAGTGCGCCGGCGAAACTATCAAGGCCGCCAACCAGCGCGGCGGGGAAAGCCTTCAAACCGATGACCGGCATGCTGCTGGTCAATCCGGAGTCGAGCGCCATGAGGATTCCTGCGAGTGCTCCGGTCAACGTCGAAAGGCTCCACGCAAGGGCATAAACGCCGTGCAGGTTGATGCCACGCTGCGCGGCAAGGAGCGGGTTCTGGCCGGCGGCGCGCATGCGCATGCCCCATCGGCCAAAGCGCAAGAATATGAAAAGCGCGCCATAGACGGCGATCGTTGTTGCGACCAGCACCGCCGACCAGAGCGAAATGCGTGCACCGCCGAACAGCACAAATGAAGGATTGCTTACTCCGAGTGCTTGCGCCGGATACTGCTGCTGCGCCGACCAGATGAGGATCACGATTCCGCGGACAAGAATTCCGAGTGCAACGGTCGTCAGGATTGCCGCAAGGACCATCTCGCCCGTCATCTTTCGCATGAGAAAGATGTAGACGAGGACACCAGTCAAAAGGCTCAACAGAATGGCGGCCGCCAGCGCCATGCCCGGATGTCCATTGAACAACGAGGCCGTCGCCAACAGGAGATATGCGCCAAGCATCATTAGTTCGCCGTGCGCGAGATTGAGCACCCGGCTCACGCGGTAGATCAGCACATATCCGCAGGCGATCAGCGCATAGATCGAGCCGAGGACGACTATGTTGACCGCGAGTTGCAAACGAATTGTCCGGCGCGAGTTGAAATCTGGGCATCAATGACGGGGCGCTAAAAGACTGCGCGCCCCAAATCAGCTCCAGCTCATTTCACCTCATAGGTTTTCCAATCCTGCACGCGGGCAATCTTGTCACCGTCCCATTTGTAGACCCGGTAGTAGAGACGCGTGCGGAAGTGGTTGTCTTTGGTCCATTCGATCGCCCCACCGCGCAGTCCCTTGGTGTCGATCTTCAGGTTTTCCATTGCCGCGCGCACTTTGGCAGGGTCCGCGGGCCAACCGGCTCCCTTGAGCGCCGCTTCAATCGCCATGCCTCCAATCCAACCTTCCGTCATAGTCTGTGCTGGGAATTTCGAGCCGGCCTTGCTCGCGGCCGCCTCGATTTCCTGATGGATGGGCTGTTTTTCCTGGAAGAGAGCATTTGAATTGACGACGTAGAACTTTCCGTCCTTCAGCCGGGCGAGTTCGGCCTCAGCCTCGAGATGACCCCAGGCGATGTAGTCGTCCTGCCAGCCAAGCTTGCGCAGCGCTTCGAGTGTACGCACCTGTGTGACCCAGGGCGCCCAGGAGTAAACCCAATTCGGGCCGGCATCTTTTAGCTTCGTCGCGAAGGGAGTGTAGTCGGCGGTCGGCGGGGGGATGACTTCCTGATCGACCGGCTCGATGTCCATCTTCTTCGAGAGCTCCATGGCGTAGTCCATCTCGCCGCGCGAGAGTGGTATGGCCATCGCGGAGAATCCCATCTTTACCGGGCCCTTCGCCGTTGCCTTGACGAAATCGAGGGTTGCGCGGCTATCGAACTGCGAAGCGTAGCCCGTGGTGCAGAACTGCAACGGATCAGCGGGCGGATAAACGCTTTGCGGACAGACGCCGCTCGCGAACAGCAGCGGTACATTCGCACTCTTGCTTTCGGCAATCACCGGGGCGTAGGTCGACGACAGGCTCGCATTCACCATCAAGACGACATTGTCCTGCGTGATCAGTTTCTTTGTGTTGGCCGCTGCCTTCGAGGGCTGCGCCCCGTCATCTTCGATCAACAACTTGATCTGTTTTCCGTTGACGCCGCCGGCCGCGTTGACGCCATCGATATAAATGCGCAAGGCATCTACGGCAGGTGCGTAGGTGCTTGATGGCGGTCCGGTCAGCGCGGCGGTTACTCCCACCAAATAGGCGTCCTGCGCTGTTGCAGGCAGCGCGATCGCGCAGGCGGTCAGACCGCCAAGCAAGATCCTGTTGAGCATGGTGTCCCTCCCTTTTTCATCTCTTTGAAGCTCTGCTCACTATCACGAGGCCAGCACATTTCCTGTGCCAGCCGCAATCAGCCGCTCTTCACGGTCGTCGTACATTCCCTCGACCAATTCTCTGAAGCGCTCATACATCAGGTTTCGTTTGACCTTGCGGGTCGGTGTTACCGGCTCACCTTCCTCTTCGGGGTCGAGCGCTTTGGGCAGAATACGGAATGATTTGATCTGCTCCACGCGGGCAAGGTCGCGATTGACCTTGTCAAGCTCGGACTGGATCAGCTGCGCGACGCGCGCATGCGTGGTCAGACTGGTGAAACCGGTGTAGGCCACATCGTTGGCGCGTGCCCAGTCGGCCACGGTTTCGAAATCAATTTCCACGATGGCGGTGAGATACTTGCGGCCATGGCCAAAGACGACGGCCTCTGCAACATAAGGACTTGCACGCAATGCATTTTCGATGAGTGATGGTGAAATCGTCTTGCCACCGGCGGTAACGAGAAAATCTCGGGCGCGATCGATGAGACGCAGGCTTCCATTTTTCCACTCGCCGACATCGCCAGTATGAAGCCAGCCGTCTGCGCCTTTAACCTCGTCGGTTGCCTCATCGTTGCACCAGTACCCGTTGAAAAGGTCGGGACCGCGCACGAGAACTTCGCCATCCTCCGCAAGCTTGACCTCAAGTCCTTCGACCGGCGTCCCGACATTGCCGGGCTGGGGGAAAGGACCACGCTGTCCCGCAATAATACCGCCGGCCTCTTCGGTCTGTCCGTACATCTCGACGACATTGACGCCGTACATGTGCCAGAGCGCGGCGGTTTCAGCCGGTAGACCGGCGCCGCCGCTGACCACCAGCTCCAGTTTGTCGAAGCCGAGCTTGTTCAGGATTGGTCGGAGAATCAACGCGTGCATGGTTCCGTACAGCATGCTTTGCGCCGGCGCCGTCTTGCCTCCCCATTGAAGACGAACATGACTGCGCGCAACGCCCATTGCGAAATCGTAAGCGGCCCGCTTGAGGCGGCTCGAGTTGAGAATCCCGACGAGGATATGTGAGGCAAATTTTTGCAGATAGCGCGGAACGGTGAACATCACCGTTGGCGCGACTTCGAAGAGCGTCGTAGTGAAATCCTCGGGGTCCTCGCCAAAATGTGGCACCAGCTGCGAGATGAGCGGCAGTGTGATCGCGACATCGCGGCCGAGTACGTGGCACATGGGAAGAAAAACCACAGTACGGTGAGGTTTCTCTCGTAGTGTGGGATATTGCGTGACCACCGTATCGGTGGCGGCGAGATGTTTGCCATGGCTGACCAGCGCGCCTTTCGGGTGGCCGGTCGTGCCAGACGTATAGACGATGAAGGCTGGATCCTCCGGCGACAGCGCTGCCGTTCTTTCCTCGAGCCAACCAAGTTGCGGTCTGTCAACGCCATCCAGGAGGTCGCGCAAGCGACGAAGCTTTGGGTGGGTGTAGCCGAACATGGCCGAATCATCGATGACGACGATGGCCTTCAGGCCGGGAAGTCGGTCGGCAATGGGCAAGATCTTGTCGACGTATTCCTGATCCTCGGCGATGAAAACTTCAGCGCCACCATCGCGCATTTGGTACTCGACCTCGGTCGGGGATGCCGTCGGGTAAATACCGTAGGCGATTGCGCCAAGTGACTGGACGGCGAGATCGCAAAGCAACCATTCTTCGCAGACGTCGCCCATAATGGCAGCCCGGGCGCCGCGATCGAGCCCGATACTCTGGAGTGCGCGCGCATGGTGCGCCACGAGTCTCGCGTAGTCACACCAGCTTCGTTCGCGGTAGACACCCAGATGCTTGGAGCGGAACGCCACTGAATCGGGCGTCGAGCGCGCCCGCTCGCACAGCAGGTGCAGAGCGGTGGTGCGGCGCAGCTTGTCGCGATCAATCGTGACACCTGCGATCATCGTGCACTCTTTGATCGGCTAAAATTCTATAGCTCAATCGAATTCTATAGCCCGTCCCTGAATAAGCAATGGCGCGTTCAGCGGCGACGGCGTAGCACAGCCTGGCGCTTGCCCATCCCGTTGATCACCAGTTGGGCGAATTCGGCGGCGGTACGGGCGATATCAGTGCTTTCCTTGCGATGCCAATTCGATGCTGCGTTGCACATCCCGAGAATAGCGAGTGTCGCAAGTCGAGGATCCAGGTCGGCTCGGAATTCCCGTTTGGCGATGCCTTCCCTGATGACCTCCTCGAAAATGCGCTCGAGCCCGCGCGACCATCGGCCGATACGACGGCGGCTTTCCCGGGGAAGATGTTGACGCTCATTGAGAAAAACGCGAACGAAATCAGGCCTGTCAACGAGCGGTGAGAGGTGTGATTTGATCAATAAAGTGAGCCGTTTTGTGGCACTTTCTCGTCGCGCGACAATGGCTTTTGCGGCGTCAAAAAAGCCTTCGACCCCCTTCACGCAAACAAGTTCAAGCGCCGCCTCTTTAGATGAGAAATAGTAATAGAGGCTCGCCTGTTTGATGCCGAGGACGTCGGCGATGTCCTGCGTGGTGGCGCCATGGAACCCGCGTTCAGCAAAAACGCGCGCCACGGCTTCAATGATTTGGGGGGCCCGCCGTCGCTGGCTGGCATTACGCCGGGGCACTGGCAGGGCGACGATATTCATCAAAGAGGTCTCGTCCAGAGGGCCGGAAGGGCAGAAACTCGAATAAGCGCCGATCGCTGAACAGAAGCATTGTCTTGTGCCATGCCGGCAATCTAAATTCCATCTATTGAGCTATAGAAAAAATCCGGGAGGTTGCCTGCATGCCGTCCGCTCAAGGCCGTCCGCCATTCCACGCCGATCATGTCGGGAGCCTGCTGCGCCCGCAGGCCTTGCGCCAGGCATTCCGCCAGCATGCGAACAAGGGGATCGCCGACGCTGAATTCAAGAAATTGCAGGACCAATGCATCCGCGACGTTGTGGCGCTGCAGGAGAGCGTTGGGCTACAGGTTGTCACGGATGGAGAATTCCGACGCGGTTCATATTGGGGACGCTTTGTCGAGAGGACGGAGGGTTTCAGCATCAAACCGGCATCGTTCAAATTTCGCGACGATGCCGGTCATGAAGTTGAGTTCACGGCGCCTTATGCGATGAACAAGATCAGACGCGCACGCCCACTCGCGCTAGACGAATTCGATTTTCTCCGCACGATCACGAAAGTGACCGGCAAGATCACCCTGCCTGCGCCATCGACCATGCATTTCTACCGTTGCGACGATTTTGCTGACCGATCGATCTACCCTGACGAAGATGAATTCTTCGCTGATCTCTCCGGGATATTTCAGGAGGAGGTAGCGGAGCTGGCAAAAGCGGGATGCCGTTATGTGCAGCTCGACGAAGTTGCTGTTGCGCTGTTGTGCGATCCCGCCATTTGCAACGAGGTAAAACGAACGGGTAGCAATCCCGATACCCTCGTCGATTTGTACATCGCGGGCATCAATCAGGCCGTAAGCAAGTGTCCGGCTGATGTGACGATCGGCGTGCACATGTGTCGTGGCAATTTCAAAGGCCGCTATCTCGGTGCCGGTGGGTATGAATCGGTGGCGGAACGGTTCTTCACTCAAACCAACGTCAATCATTTCCTGCTTGAATACGATACGGCCCGCGCCGGCGACTTCGCGCCGCTGCGTTTTGTCCCGAAGTCCAAGGGTGTCGTGCTCGGTCTCATCAGCACAAAGACGCCAGTTCTCGAAAGCCTGGACGAGCTAAAGCGCCGCGCGGAAGAGGCGGCCCGCTATATTGATCTCAATCGGCTGGCGATCAGCCCTCAGTGCGGATTTGCCAGCACCGTGGCTGGCAATCCGCTTACTGAAGTGGATGAACGGGCGAAATTGGCGCTGGTTGTCGAGGCCGCCAGAGCCATCTGGCAATAGACAGCGTACGACGGTCGGTCGGGCTATCCCCTTGCCATCCCACCGTGGGGATTGACGAAGATATACCCACGCACGTCACGTACGTGCATTCGCGACAGTCCGCCACCGGAATTGTAGTCGCGGATCATCCATTGGCCGTTGCCGGCGGCCGACTCTATGTACATGACATGGCCGCTTCGCACGGCAGCAAGTCCAGGTCGTGGACCGGCCTCACGCGGAAGCAGACGCGCCCAATTGGAGGCGAGGTTGAACCGCGCATCAGACAAGCCGAGATACTTGCGCAGCCCGCACCCGCAATAACGATTTGGACAGCCAGCCGGACGCGAACCGATGATCGAGCCGGTTTCTGCCATCGCGAACGTTCTGTTTCCGACCGCGTCGAGTGCCGGGGTTGCTGAAGTCCGGTAGCTCGTGCCGCATACGCTCCGCCCGTCATTCGTGACCGTGCAGGCATCCGCCCCGCGATAGGAAGAATATTGACTGTGATGGTGGCCGCGACGTGAGTGATAAGCGTCAGCAGGTGACGATACGAAGGCTGTCAGAACTAACGTGATGAGCATTCCCATGATACCCGTACGATTCATGGTTCCCTCTTTGCGGTGATGAGAAAAATGGTGGCGGAGGAGCGGACCCTTGAAGGAGATGTCCGCAGAGCGCAGATCGCAAAATAACCTCCTGAAGCGCCCTGCGCTTAAACGGCGCAAGCCGCAGAAGGTTCCTGTCCCGCTGCCATGTCGCGCATCCGGTGGATGGCGGTCAATTTACTTGAAGAAAAATAAGGGCTTATTCCTTTACGGCGCCGGTCATTGCCGAGACGTAGTGCTCGACGAAGAACGCATAAAGTATGACCAAGGGTAGGGAGCCGATCATCGCGCCCGCCATCAATGAACCCCATCGGTAGATATCGCCGTCTACGAGGGCCGTCACGATCGCAACAGGTACGGTCTTATATTGCACGGAAGAGATGAAGGTGAGGGCGTAGATGAATTCGTTCCAACATAACGTAAAGCAGAAGATGAATGCCGAGATCAGCCCCGGCACTGCAAGTGGCAACACAATGCGGGTGAGAATTTGCCAGCGGCTCGCGCCGTCGATCAAGGCGCATTCCTCCAGTTCGAACGGGATGGTCTTGAAGTAGCCCATCAGCAGCCACGTCGAGAACGGAATCAGAATGGTTGGGTAGGTCAAGATCAGCGCAAAGGGCGTGTCGAACAGACCGTACTGGAAGACGACAGTCGACAGTGGAATGAACAGGATCGACGGAGGCACCAGGTAGGCAAGAAAGATTGCGCCACCCACCCATTGCGCGCCCTTGTAGCGCAGGCGGACGATCGCATAGGCCGCGAGCACGCTGGCAATGATCGACAGTGCCGTTGCGCAGACTGCGACCAGCATCGTGTTCCACAGCCATCTCGGATAGTCCGTCTCGAACAGCAGCTTGTAGATGTGCTTGATCGTCGGGTTCCATGTCCAGAACGGGCTGTAAGTCTCGAGATCGAGCAGCTGCTCGTCGGGTTTCACCGACGTGAGCGCCATCCAATAGAACGGAAATAGCAGCACAAGCAGAATGAGTGAAAGCGGCAGATAAACGGTAACGAGCTGGCGCGGGACACTCTGCAGATAACTCATGCCCTCCGACTCGTCGGCAAGCGGCGCCGAGCCGGTCAGCACGGTGCTTGGGGTTGCTGCCTTACCGGCGAGAGCGTCAGTCATTGCTCTCTCCTTGTTGCCACTTCCGCCGCTGCAAGCCGAACCACGAGACGAGGATGGCGAAGAGGAGGAACGGGATCATGGCCGTGGAGATCGCGGCCCCTTCGCCGAGATAGCCACTCATGATCGCGCGCTGATAGGAGAACGTCGCCATCAGATGCGTCGCGTTGACCGGTCCGCCGCGCGTCATCACCCAAATAAGCTGAAAGTCGGTGAATGTGAACAACACAGAGAATGTCATCACCACCGCGATGATCGGCGTGAGCAACGGATAAGTGATGTAACGGAAGCGCTGCCAGTTTGTTGCGCCGTCGATGGTGGCGGCCTCGTAAAGAGAGGGAGAAACCGTCTGCAGACCAGCCAGCAACGTGATCGCGACGAATGGCACGCCGCGCCAGATATTGGCGAAGATTACCGACCATCGCGCGTTCCAGACGTCGCCGAGGAAATCAATATTGGTCGTGATCAGGCCCATTTTCTTGAGTGACCACGAGATGATGGAAAATTGGGGATCGAAAAGCCACCAGAACGCTATGGCCGAAAGCACGGTCGGTACGATGAAGGGGATCAGAACAACCGCGCGAATGATCGCCTTGAACGGGAGCCTCTCGTTCAACAGCAGCGCGAGATAAAGCCCAACGGCAAATTTTATGATGCTGGCGACGCTCGTGTACAGCAGCGTATTGAAAACCGACAACCAGAACGTCGAATCTTCCCAGAGATATTCGTAATTTTCGAAACCAACGAAGATGCCGTCACGGCCGAGCCTCGCATCGGTGAACGACAGCCAGACGCCGAGGCCGAGCGGGTAGGCGAGAAAGAGGATCAGGAAAGCCGCCGCCGGCAGCATGAACCAGATCGCCAGCCAATTGCGGTTGGTCTTGAGCTGATTCCAGGCCGTTACGTCCCTCATCGGCCGGCTGTCGAGCGCAATTGCCATTACGATTTCGTTTCGCTTTCTAGCTTCGGGAAAATGGCCGGCGGGAGGTTCAAGTTCCCGCCGGCTTCGTCACTAGCGATAGATTCGTTTGAGTTGCCGCTCGGCGATGGCGATCGACCCCTTCACATCTTCACGTCCCGTGCAGTAGTTCGCGAACATGTCGAGCACTACGAAATCGGCGATAGCGGTCGCCGCCTTCTCGCCCACAGAGCCGAGCCCCCCGGCGGTGAGGGAGCGTTTGGCCGCCTCACGGAACGGCGCTCGCTTGGGATCGGCCGTCCACACGGGGTTCTTGTCGTAGGCGTTAAGGCAGTGCGTGAGGTAACCCTGCGCGGATTCGATCCACGGATTGAAGTTGTCCGCTTCCAGCATGAATGCCATCAGCGCCTTACAGGCCTGCGGATACTTCGAGTAGGTCATGCCCAGCACCGGATACATAAGGTGCAATTCTGTGGGCTTTCCGGCCGGGCCGATCGGCCAGAACGAATGGTCCATGTCCTCGGCAATGTTCTTCTTGGTTGCATCCTTTTGTGCCGCGACATAGATGGAGATGCCGTTGTCGGTCCAGTTGATTTCGCCAGCCAGGAACGCCTTGTTGTTGGATGCGTCATTCCAGGAAGCGACGCCCGGAATCATTTCGGCGTAAAGTGCCTTGGCGTATTCCAGTGCCTTGGCGGTTTCCGGCGAGTTGATGATCACTTTGTCGCTCTTGTCGACGGTATTGCCGCCTTGCGACCACAGGCACCAGTGCACCCATCCGTTGCCATCACCCGAGGCATGGCCTAGGGCGAAACCGCCCGGGGTGTTGTTCTTCTTCATCGCCTTGGCGTATTCGAGAAATCCGTCCGACTTGTCCGGGATCTTGGAGAATCCTGCTTTCTTCGAAGCCTCTATGCGATAGTTGACCATATTGCCTGAGTAGCAGATGGGCACGCAGATCCACTTGTTTCCGCTCTTGCCGTACTGCACGGCACTCTCGACCCAGCCGCCGTATTTTTTGCCGAGGTAGTCGGCGACGTCGGAGACGTCCATGCACTTCTGCGGGAACAAATGCGGCAGCGAATAGAGACCCCAGAACAGGTCAGGGCCGGTGCCGGTATTGGCGGCGACGGAAGCCTTCGGCTGCACGTCTTCGTAGGATTCGCGGGAGATCTCGACCGGTACGCCCGTCGCCTTGCTGAAGGCCTCGACCAACTTCACGAATGCATCGTCCTCCGCCTGCACGAAATATTTCCAGCGCAGCATCGAGAGCTTGGCGCCTTTCTCGGGTTTCCATGGCGCATTCTGTGCCCAGGCCTTTGCCCATTCGAGCAGAGCCGGACCAGTCAATACGCTGGCCGCTGCGACTGCGGTGCCGCCTTTTACGAGAGCGCGGCGTGTTAGGTAGCTCATGCTTATTTCTCCCTCTGCTTTTTTAGTTGGTGAGACGCTTACCCGTCGTCTCGTCAAACAAATGAATAAGCCGCGGGTCTGGCTTTAGCCGGATCTTGTCACCCGGCTTGAATTGATGTCGTTCGCGGAACACCGCGATAATTTCGCTGTCGCCAAGTTTCGCCACCACCTGAAGCTCGGAGCCGGTGGGCTCGACGACCTGGACCACGGCATCGGCGCCGTCGTCGGACAGAGAGAAATGCTCGGGACGCACGCCGTATATGGTCGGGCGACCGTCGCTGCCGGCGGGTGCGTTGTTGAGAGAAAACGTCACGCCAGTTGGCGCTTCAAACGCTGCAGTGCCGTTCACGCTGATGCGACCCTTGAGCATGTTCATAGCTGGTGAGCCGATGAAGCCCGCGACGAAAAGATTGTCGGGACGATCGTACAGCTCGAGCGGCGCGCCGATTTGCTCCACACGTCCGTCATGCATCACCACGATCTTGTCGGCCATGGTCATGGCCTCGATCTGGTCGTGTGTGACGTAAATGGTCGTCGTCTTCAGGCGTTGGTGAAGCTCCTTGATCTCCGTGCGCATTTGAACGCGCAGTTTGGCGTCGAGATTGGATAAGGGCTCATCAAAAAGAAACACCTGCGGATCGCGCACGATCGCGCGACCCATGGCAACGCGTTGGCGTTGGCCGCCAGATAGCTGACGTGGAAAGCGCTCGAGCAATTGCGTCAGGCCAAGGATTGCGGCAGCTCGATTGACTCGTTCGTCGATCTCACTCTTCGGGGCGCCGCGCAGTTTCATGGAGAATGCCATGTTGGCCGCGACGGTCATGTGCGGATAGAGCGCGTAGTTCTGAAAGACCATCGCAACGTCACGCTCTTTCGGCGGCACGTTGTTGACGACACGGTCACCGATCCGGATCTCACCGGCGGTGATGTTTTCCAGCCCGGCGATCATCCGCAGCAGCGTGGATTTGCCGCAGCCAGACGGGCCGACCAGCACGACGAATTCACCGTCGCGGATCGAGATGTCGACGCCATGAATGACGTGTGTAGCGCCGAAGGCCTTTCGAACGTCGCGGATCGCGACCGAAGCCATTCACTCCTCCCTGACTACAGCGGTTTTTCCGCTTGTTTCTCTATGGTTTCGGCGTCATTTGCGCGGTTCTGGAAGGCCCGCACAAGTCAAATAATCGGGCTTTCGCCCTTCGAAAAGCAAGCCCGACTTGAGGTTGACGACCGCCTATCAGAGCGCCAGGCCACCATCCACAAGGTGCGGTTGGCCGGTGATATAGCTCGATTCATCCGACGCAAGGAAAACCGCCAGAGCGGCCACTTCCTCGGCCGTTCCCAGCCGAGCCATCGGCTGGCGGGCGATGAAGTTCTCCCTGACCTGCTTGAGCGGTTTTCCCGTCGTTTGAGACACCGCTTTGACGCGCTCTTCGAACGACGGCGACACGATTGTGCCGGGGCAGATCGCGTTGCACCGAATGCCTTTCGTGATGAAGTCGGCCGCGACCGCTTTCGTCAACCCGATGACGGCGGCCTTGGTGGCGCCATACGCGTAGCGGTTCGGCAGACCTTTGATCGAGGATACCCCCGACGACATATTGATAATGGAACCGCCACCTTTCTTCAGCATTGCGGGGACAAATGCCTTGATGATGCGGTGCATGGATTTGACATTGAGGTCGAAGGAAAAGTCCCAGTCCTTCTCTGAGCATTCAAGCACGGTGCCCTGGTGCACGTAGCCCGCCACATTGACGAGAATATCGGGGGCGCCGAATTCCTTGATGATGGCCTTCGCAAACGCATCGACGTTTTTTGTTGAAAGCACATCGAGCTTAGCGGATTTGGCCGTTTTCAAACCCTTGAGTTTATCTGCCGCGATATCGGTCGCGATGACCTTCGCCCCTTCGGCAATGAATGCCTCCGCGATAGCACGGCCGATGCCTTGGCCAGCGGCCGTAACGAGCGCCAATTTCCCTTTCAGTCTGTCACTCACGATTGGGCTTCCTCAATGGTTGTCGCGCGGGACGTTTTTTTGTGCGACGCGCTGATATTTGACCGCCGGCTTGAGCACCATGCCTTCGGCCAGTTGGTCGACGATGCCGCGCTGGATGTCCTGCCAGGGGGTCTGACTCGCAGGATAGTGGTAACCGCCATTCTTGAGCAGAGCCGCCTTGCGCCGCGAAAGTTCGGCCTTTGAGATCAGGATATCTGCAGTGCCTTTGCCGAGATCGATGCGGACGCGATCGCCGGTCTTGAGCAGCGCGAGCCCGCCGTTTGCCGCCGCCTCGGGCGATGCGTTGAGAATCGAAGGTGAGCCTGACGTCCCGGACTGCCGCCCGTCGCCGATGCAGGGAAGGGATGTGATGCCCCTTTTGATGAGCGCTGCTGGCGGCTGCATATTCACAACCTCGGCCGATCCGGGATAGCCGATAGGGCCTGCGCCGCGCATAAACAGCAAAGTGTTCTGGTCGATCTTCAACGAAGGATCATCGATGCGATGGTGATAGTCTTCCGGACCTTCGAACACGACAGCGCGTCCCTCAAATGCGTTCTTGTCTTTAGGGTTCGAAAGATAACGCTCCCGGAATTCGTCAGAGATCACACTGACTTTCATGATAGCTGAATCGAACAGGTTTCCTTTGAGGACCTTGAAGCCGGCCTGTTTTTTCATCGGTGCATTGTAGGGCTTGATGACGTCGGAATCGCTGCTGCGCGCGCCGCGGACATTTTGGCCCATCGTTTTGCCGTTGACCGTCAACGCGTCGGCATGGATGCGTTTAGCTTTCAAGAGTTCACTCATGACAGCGGGAAGCCCGCCCGCGCGATAATATTCCTCACCGAGATATTTTCCGGCAGGTTGCATGTTGACCAGCAGCGGTACGTCGTAGCCGATCTTCTCCCAGTCTTCGATTGAAAGCTTCACGCCAATATGGCGCGCAATTGCGTTGATATGGATCGGCGCGTTGGTTGAACCGCCGATTGCGGAGTTGGCGACAATGGCATTTTCAAATGCTTTACGGGTAAGAATGTCGGAGGGCTTCAGATCCTTTTGGACAATTTCCACCGCGCGCACGCCGGTTTCATAGGCGATCTGCCCGCGCTCGCGATAAGGCGCGGGGATCGCGGCGCATCCAGGCAACGACATGCCAAGGGCTTCGGCCAGCGCATTCATAGTCGAGGCGGTGCCCATTGTGTTGCAGTGCCCGATCGAGGGTGCTGCGGCCGCCGCTATCTCCAGAAATTCGCGATTGTCGATGCGGTCTGCGGCCAGCTCTTCGCGCGCCCACCACACGACCGTGCCGGAGCCGGCGCGTTCGCCCTTCCACCAACCGTTCAGCATCGGTCCTCCGGACAGCACGATCGCCGGAATGTTCACCGTTGCCGCTGCCATCAGACAGGCTGGTGTTGTCTTGTCGCAACCGGTCATCAACACCACGCCATCGAGCGGGTAGCCGTAGAGAACCTCCACAAGCGAGAGATAAGCAAGGTTGCGATCAAGTGCGGCGGTAGGCCGCTTTCCTGTCTCCTGGATTGGATGGCAGGGAAACTCGAATGCAATTCCGCCAGCGGAGAAAATGCCGTCGCGGACGCGTTTGGCAAGCTCAAGGTGGTGGCGGTTGCAGGGGGAGAGGTCCGAGCCGGTCTGCGCAATGCCGATGATCGGTTTGCCGGAACGCAGTTCGGCCGACGTAAGCCCATAATTCAGGTAGCGCTCGAGATAGAGCGCAGTCATTCCGGGATTTTCTGGATTGTCGAACCAAAGCTGTGATCGCAGTTGACCAGAAGATTTACGCGTAATTTTCGCCATGACTTGCCCAGCTGTGCACTTCGGATGCGTATAGATGATCGTAATGTAACGCAGACCGCAAGGACGCAAACGCGCCACAGGTCAGAGTGACCGCAGTCAGAGCCACCTTTGAGAAAGATTTCTCAGCGTCCGTCGGGTGTACGCACGCCGGCCCAGGTATCGCGCACCTGCTGGTAGTGCACGTTGGCGTCGTAGACCGGTACCCGCAGGCCCAGCACCTGCGGCGATAGTCCGCCCACCGCCGACAAGAGCGTGAAGGAGGCAACCACCCGGTCGCGCTGCGCGCTCACCAGGGCCACCCGCGCGTTCACCAGTTCCTGCTGCGCGTTCAACACATCGAGCGTGGTGCGCTGGCCAACGCGCGCTTCCTCGCGCACGCCGTTGAGCGCGATCTCAGAGGCCTGCACCTGCGCCTGCGTCGCATCGATATTCGCCTTCGCCGCATCGAGCTGGCCCCACGACTGCACGACGTTCTGCCGCACCTGGTCGCGCGCCGTATCAAGATCAAGCCGCCGCTGCCCCAGCGTCTCCTTCGCCTGCCGCACCAGCGAATATTCCGCTCCACCCTGATAGATCGGCACCGTCAGTTGCCCGATCACCGAGGCGTTGAACGTCCGCAGACCCAAAAGGCTGCTCTCGTAGCTCTGCTGCACGTTGCCCTGCAACGCCAGCGTCGGATAAAGCGCCCCCTCGGCAACC
Source organism: uncultured Alphaproteobacteria bacterium (assembly GCA_963831515.1). Lineage (GTDB taxonomy): Bacteria > Pseudomonadota > Alphaproteobacteria > Rhizobiales > Xanthobacteraceae > Pseudolabrys. The sequence goes on from CAWHQL010000013.1 coordinate 425,288, forward strand.
TTCACCTGCAGCAGCGCCGCATCGACATTGTATTGCGCATTCGTCACCGCCGGATGCGTCGCCGTGCCGACCCCGACCGCGGAGGCGAGCGTGTGCGGCGAAAAGCGGTCAACCGGTGAGCCGGCCGCAAGCTTGCCCGGCTCGACCCCGATCACCTGCCGGTAGGTCGCAACCGAGGCCTTGTAAGTCGCCTCCGCGCTCAGCACCTGCGAGCGCCCCGCCGCAAGCCGCGATTCCGATTGCGCAACGTCGGTGCGTGTCACCTCGCCGACGTTGAAACGATCGCGCGTCTGCCGCAATTGCTCCTGCAAGACTTCGACGTTGCGCCGCTGCAGATCGAGGATCGCCGCGTCACGCAGAAGGTTCATGTAGGCCGTCGCCGCCGCGAGCAGAATTCCCTGCTCGCTCACCCGCAACTGCTCGCGCGCCGCCTGCACCTGGCTCTCCGCCTGGCGCGTGCGGTTCGAGGTCTGAAAGCCGTTGTAAAGCGTCTGCGTCGCCGTCAGCCCGATATTGCTCGGCGTCATGTTGCCCGACAGCTGCGTGTAGGTATTCGCGTTCCCCAGCGTTTGCGACCGGGTCGTTGAATCAAGGTATTGCGCGCCGACCGAACCGTTGAAGGTCACGCGCGGCCGATAGCCCGACAGTGCTTGTGGCACGCCTTCGTCGGTCGCGCGCGCGGCTGCACGCTGCGCATTCAGCGTCGGATTGTTCATGTAGGCGAGAATCAGCGACCCATTAAGCGTGTCGGCAAGAGCAGGTGGTATCCATAGCGATACCGCCACCCCCGCGATCACTCCCAGAGCCGGCCGCCTAAGCCCCGTAACCCCTGACATCCCCAAACGTACCCCGCCAGCGCCAGAACAATATCGAAAATGCCGATGAAACGCCATCGTTCCCGGGATCAAGGGAACGAAAATACGGCAAACGTCCCTAATACAGCTTCAATGAATTGCGGGATTCACTGCGCGCGGCGGAGCGCGTTACCACTGCTATTTGGTATCCAGGACAACGACACCATTCCAGTCGGGAGGCGGCGGATTTTGCAGGAACACACGGATACGTTCTGCGTATAGATCGAGAAGATACCCGAGGCCGAACCCATCGCCGATTTCGCGACAACGGGCAATGGAGTCGGCGGCGCCAGCAAAATCCTGTCGGCGGAAACGCTTGAGCATCTCCTCAACGGTATGATGTAACCGGCCGAAGCGTTCGCTGCCCGCGACATCAGCGCGACCGAGAACCGTATAGACGGATTCAGGTTCTGTTTTGCCCTTCACGGTGATGCAATCAAGTTCGAGGACGGCAAATTTATCGCGAAGTCCCGAAGCCGTCTTCGAACCGAGGATAATCGGAACGCCGTAATTCTTTGATTGGCCTTCCAGCCGGGATGCGAGATTGACCGGGTCTCCGAGCACCGAATAGTTGAAGCGCAGATCGGATCCCATGTTTCCGACCACGCACCTGCCCGTATTGATGCCGACTCCGACCTTGATCGGAATGAAACGCTGCCCATTTTCGTTGGCTTGCTGTTCGCGCTGCCGGTTGAGCGTGTCCACGCGATGGAGCATTTCAAGCGCGGCTTCGCACGCATTGTATTCGTGAAGCTCGTCGTGCAGTGGCGCGTTCCAGAACGCCATGACGGCATCGCCCATGTATTTGTCGATTGTACCTTTGTGATCGATGATTGCGTTGGTCAGCGGTGTCAGGAAGCTGTTCATCAACGAGGTGAGACCCTGCGGGTCATCTTTGTAGAGCTCTGATATCGTGGTGAAGCCGCGCACGTCGCTGAAAAGGATGCTCATCTCCCGCTCTTCACCGCCGAGCACAAGTTTCTCCGGCGATTGCGCGAGCTGCTCGACCAATGCGGGTGACAGGTACTGCCCGAACGCAGAGCGTATCCGTCGGCGCTGCGCCTGCTCGCTGATATAGTTGCTGAAAACAAGCGTGAGATAGACAAGCGCACTGGATAGCAGCGGATAGGTGGCGTCGAACAAAAGCCCGGCCTGCTGGTAGAAGTACCAAGATGCCCCGAGGGTCACTGCGATGATCGCGGCGCCGAACGCGAGGAGCAAAGCCGGACTCAGGATTGGCGCCAGCCAGATGATGGCCACGCCGAGCAAGAGCGCCGCGCACAGTTCGACACCGATCGCATAATTGGGCGATGACAGCACCGACTGGGTGAGCACGCTTTCAAGGACCTGGGCGTGAACTTCAACACCCGGCATGACCGGGTCGATCGGTGTCGTTTTGGAGTTGAGCAGGCCGACCGCAGAGGTGCCGATCAGCACAAGTCGGCGGGCAATACGATCGGGCGGTACCTTACCTTCAAGCACATCGCCCGCGGACACGTAACGCGCCTTGTCGTGGGGTGAGAAATGAATCCATAGCTGACCGTTGCGGTCGGTCGGGATCACAAAGCCCGGCACTGCGGCGCTCTGAACTCCCGCATGATCGGATCGGATCAGAACGGTATTGCTCCCACTGGCCACCCGCAGCATTTCGAGACTGAGCGATGGCATGACCGTGCCCTGCGCCTGCATGACGATTGGCACGCGTCTGACGATGCCGTCCCGTTCCGCACGAATTGTGAACAGTCCGCGGCCGCTGGCGGCCTGCTCAAATTGCGGCACGTTGCGCAGCAATCCAGGGAAATTCAGAAGAAACGGTCGCGGATCGCCGCCCATTGTCGCCAGACCGATCGGCGGTTTCGTGCCCACAGGCTGCGCCACCGCGAATGGAAGACCGGACTCGCCAAGGACGACCCGTGAGTTTTTTAATGCATCGGCAAGCACTGCATCATTGCTCGGCAGCGCCCGCAACTTTGTGCGTGTCGCGTCGTCTAGATCGCGAAATTCGTCAGCCGCAACGCTGGGCGACATTCGATCTGGTTCGGCAAACACGACGTCGAACGCGATCACGAGTGCGCCCATCTGGGTCAGGCGCGAAATGAGGTCAGCGATACGGGTGCGCGGCCAGGGCCATTGACCGACGCTTTTGAGGCTTTGTTCATCGATGTCGATGATGACGACCGGCCGTTCGGTGGCTTCGCGCGGCTGCAGGACCTGGAAAAGGTCAAAGACGCGGACCCGCAATTCCTGAATTGGCAGTGGATCGAGGATGCGCAACGCAGCCAACGCAAGAAGCAGCAGGAGGGCAAGGGCGCGTGCCAATCCAAATCGGCGTCCCCAGCGCGAAAGCCATTTCATTGGAGATCGCCTGTCTGCGCACGGAGCGCCGCGTCGAGCGCCGCGTCCGTCATTTTTCCCGGAACGCCCGCGTGAATTGATCTTGTAATGGTTTTATCAGATACGACATCACCGTGCGCTCGCCGGTTTGAACGAAGGCTTCAACCGGCATGCCGGGAATCAGTTTGACGTCACCGAGCCGCGCGATTTCCGATTTCGGCATGGCAATTCGAGTCGTGTAGTAATTCTGTCCGGTGCGCTGATCGATTGTGGTGTCGGCGGAAACACGCGTGACGGTACCGTTGATTTCCGGGGTAGTGCGCAGATTGAAAGCAGAAAAGCGCAGTACCGCCGACTGCCCGACCTGCACCTTGTCGATGTCGTGTGGGTTGACCTTGGCCTCGACCATCAGATTGTCGGTTTCTGGAACGATCAGCATGATGGCGTCGCCCGCCGAGATCACTCCGCCAACGGTATGCACTTTGGATTCCAGCACGACCCCGTCTTGCGGAGCACGGAGGTCGATGCGCTTAAGCTGATCCTCGGCGGCAACCTTGCGCTCCACGAATTCGCCGAACTTAGCGTCGACTTCGCGCATATCCTTGGCGACTTCGCTGCTGAGGTCTTGATCGATCTGGATCACCTGGAGTTCGGTCTCGGAGATCTTGCCCTTGGCCTGGGCGACAGCCGCGACTAGCTGCCCACGTTCGCCCTCGAGTCGGGCCCCATCACGTTCCAGCGCGGTCAGGCGGGTGATCTGAACGAGATTGTTTTTCCAAAGCTCACGAACGCCCTCAAGCTCCTTGCCGATCAAAGTGATCTCGCGTGCCTTCGCGTCCTGTTGCGCGCTAAGGCCGCGGATTTCGTCTTGCAGCTGCGTGATGCGCTGCCTGAGCTGCGCTTTCTGCCCGAGCCGCGCCGAGCGACGAAGCTCGAACAGCTTGCGTTCATTCGAGAGCGCCACGCCAACCGCCGGGTCATTCTCGCGGGCAAGCAGTTGCGGCGGGAAAACGATCGCGTCTGCACCGTCGCGCTCGGCCTCAAGCCGGGCCTTGCGTGCAGCAAGTTCATCGAGACCCTTTGTAACGATGGCCAGATTGGCACGCGTAATCGTGTCGTCGAGCTGGACCAGAATGTCACCGGCCTTTACGCGATCGCCGTCCTGGACGTTGAGTTTGCCAACGACCCCGCCGGTCGGGTGCTGGACCTTCTTCACATTTGAATCGACGACGACGGAGCCCTGCGCAATTAGGGCGCCAGCGATTTGAGTGGTGGCAGCCCATCCGCCCACGCCAAAGGCCAGAAGAAGCACGATCAGTGCGCCAGTGAGTAGATGGCGGTGGATGGAATCGCGTGCGCTGCCCGGCGCGGCAGGTGGCATCAGTCCTCTGAGCCGCTTTTCGAGGCGCTCCGACAGCGAAGAAACGCGGTCTGCGACTGTCATGCTCCCGCACTCCCGCTTTCAGGGACGACCTTAAGAGGCCGCGGCATGGCAAGTGGCCGCTGCAGCACCTTGGAGAGTACTTCATCTTTCGGGCCGATGGCTTGAGCCCTACCCATATTCATCATCAGAAGTCGGTCGACGCCGGCGATGGCGCTCGGCCTGTGAGCGACCACCACGACGACACCTTTGCGCTCGCGCACGCTGAGGATGGCCCGAGTCAACGCTTCCTCGCCTTCGGAGTCGAGGTTCGAATTGGGTTCATCGAGCACCACAAGGAAAGGATCGCGATAAAAAGCGCGGGCCAGCGCGACGCGTTGGGCCTGACCCGCGGACAAGGCCGAGCCTTGCTCGCCGATAGGGGTGTCGTATCCGGACGGCAACCGGATGATAAGGTCATGAACCCCAACCGTCTTGGCTGCTGCGATCACCGCTGCAGTATCAGCGTCGGGTTCGAATCGACCAATGTTTTCTGCGACCGTGCCGGCCATCAGTTCGACGTCCTGCGGCAGATAGCCGATGTGACGGCCAAGCGCATCGGGCGACCATTGATCGAGAGCTGCACCGTCGAGGCGCACGTTGCCGCGTACAGGCTGCCAGACGCCGACGAGCATACGCACCAGAGAAGATTTGCCCGAGCCGCTGGGGCCGATGATGCCGAGACCTTGCCCCGCCTCGAGCTCGAACGTCACATCCTGGACGACGATTTTGGCAACACCAGGTGGCGCCCCACTCAAGGTTTCGACGGTGAGCCGCTGAGCCGGCGCCTGCAATTGCATCGGCGCTGACTGTGCGGGAACGGCCGTCAACAGCCTGTTCAGCCGATGCCAGCTCTGGCGCGCGGCCACGAAGCCCTTCCAGTTCCCGATGGCGAGATCGACAGGAGCCAGGGCGCGCGCGCTCAGAATAGATCCGGCAATGATAATTCCCGCGCTGGCTTCCTGGTTTATTACAAGATACGCGCCGACTGCCAACACGCCGGATTGCAGCATCATGCGCAACACTTTCGACGTCGCGCCGAGCCCGCCGCCGAGGTCACTCGATTCCTGCTGACTGTGCATGTATTGCCGGTTGGCCTCGTTCCATCGTGCGGCGATCCGCCCGGCCATACCCATGGCGATCAGTGCTTCCGCGTTGCGTCGGCTGGCCTCCGCTAGTCCATTGCGGAGAACAGCAGCTTCCGTAGCGGCCCGCGTGGGCGCTCGCATGAGAATTTCGGTGAGCAAGGTCAGCGCAATAAGAATAATCGCTCCTGCCAGCGCGGTTAGTCCGATGAGCGGGTGGAACGCGAAACAGATTGCGAGGTAAAGCGGAATCCAGGGCAGGTCGAACAGCGCCACGGGACCGAGGCCGGAGAGATAAGAGCGAATGGCATCGAGATCGCGCAGCGGCTGTGTGCCATCGCCCCGGGCACCGACCCGCAGAGGCAATCGCATCAAGGTGTCGTAGACGCGGCCGCTCAGCGCTTCATCGAGCGAGCTACCAATGCGCACCAGAATGCGTCCGCGAATGGCATCGAGAACGCCTAGCGCTGCGAACAAGGTTGCGGCTAGCACCAGCAGGCCGACGAGTGTGGGCATGCTGCGGCTGGGCAGCACGCGGTCATAAATTTCCAGCATGAACATCGCGCCAGTGAGCATGAGAATATTGCTCATGCCGCTGATAACCGCAGTCCCATAGAAGGCGCCACGGCACGCCGCGAGCGCCTGGGCCAGCTCCGAGCGAATGGGGGTTTGTTTTCGGTCCGATTGGTTACGCTGCATCGATTGGTACCCGAGGCTTACCGGCTATAAATGGCACTACCAGGCCAATCTTTTAGCCGAAACCAAGCGCCCTTGGACGAATTATGCCACGAATACCGCCATTTGTCGCTTGCGCCACAGGGCCACAGTTAATTCCGGGCGGCGGCCGAAATCGTCCGTTTCCGGCAAAAACCGTAACCATGGTCGATCTGCTGACTAAGCGTGGTGAAGGATATCCGACCCGGTCAGGTTGATGTTCGTGCCGGTCAGGTGGATTTCCATATCCACGTGATTCGCCGTCGTGGACGTGTTGACGTAAACGATCGTTTCATTGTGCGCGTTGTCCACGAACCAGCTGACGCTGTTAGCGTCGACCGTATTGGCCGCAGCGACCTGACCCTGGATGTTGGCCAATCCCAGAATCTGCGACAGATCGATGTGATCCGAGTTGTGCGTGAAATCGGTGATCGTGTCGGACTGACCGTCGCCTGGCTGCGAATCCGCGGTGGATTTGAATACGAAAGTATCGTTGCCGCCGCCGCCGGTCAGCACGCCACCGGCCGCGGCGTAAATTGTGTCGTCACCCGCGGTGAAGGTGTTGCTTGAGGGTGACTCGGCGTTGGCGCCGGGCGGAGTTCCAAGCGAGGTGTCGAGAGCGACTTCGACAAATGAGCCCGTCGTGCCGTCGGCGTTGGAGAATGACCCCTGCGCCTGCAACTGTTGATCGTCAATGGTTCCGTTCGCCGGGGTGCCGTCAAGATCGATTGCGGTAATGCCGTTGTCAGCGAGGCTGGACAATTCTCCGGCGTCGGCGATGCCGTTGTGGTTGGTGTCTTGCCACACTTCCAGCTTTGCGTAAGCCGCGTCGGCGCTGTCGATCACACCGTCGCCGTTCGTGTCGAGGCTCGCGAGCGCGGCGAGACCGCTGGCAAAGTGTCCACCGGCGAAGTTCGGCGTGAAAAGTTCGTTGCCGTTGTCGATTGTTCCGTTGCCATTCACATCGTAGGCCAGGAAGCCATCATTCCCCGCGGTCCACGCGACGTGATCGGCGACACCATCGCCATTGATATCGAACGAAACGCCATTGGCCATCGAGGTGAAGGAGATCCCCGGCGCGCCCAGGTCGAGCACGATCGGATCGGCGGCGGGCGAAGCGCCGCCACTGTCAGACATGACGAAATTCTGGCCGCCAAAGGCCACGCGCACGAGATCTGCGCCATCGGTATTAGCGCCGAGCAATGTGTAGGCCGTGGTGAAATTCGCGCCGTTAGCCGTACCATCGGTATCGACCTGAACAAGCAGGTTGTTGCCGCTGCCGACGATATGGACATAGTCCGAGGCGCTGCCGTTGGTGATCGAACCAACGAGGTTCTGCAGATTGATCTTGTCACCTTCCGTGTAGTCGTAGCCGATGACCTGGTCCGCATTGGCGGATGAGAGTGGTTCGGTACCCCACACGATGGTGTCGGCGCCGGCGCCGCCGGCGAGAACGTCGTTGCCAAGGCCGCCGCTCAGCGTGTCGTTGCCGGTGCCTCCGAGCAGGAGATCATTGCCGTCGCCGCCGTTGAGCGTGTTCGGGCCGGTGTGGAATGCCGCGAGTACATCGTTTCCGGCGCCACCGTTCAGTGTCTGGCCGGCGGCACCGCCGACGATGATGTCGTTGCCTGACGTGCCGGAGAAAGTCGCGTTGGCTGTCCCATCGGTCGCAACCTGGTTGCCCGTTCCAATGACTCCGGACCAGGTGTCCAATGCAATGAAATTGTCCGGCGCGCGGGGAGCGGCAAGGCCGAGCTTTGCGGTTTCCCAATCGGTCGAAACAATTGCGTGCCAGCTTGTCCCGGCGAGGTTCATTCCCGAATTGGGGCTGCCGTCATAGAAGTTTCGAACCGTCGACAGCGAGCTGTTCAATACGTCGTCGAGCTGATCGGCGCTGAAGACGGCCGTGATCGTGTCGTTTCCGGAGCCGCCGGTGTAGGTCGTTGCGGTCGCGTTAATGTGGTTCCAGGCGGTGACGACTGTGTCGTTGCCGCCGCCGGCATCGAACGACGTCGTGTTGACATTGAAGATGTTATTGCCCGGGAAGCTGAAACTATTGTTGCCGCCGCTGAAGCTCGGATTGTTGGCGTTATATCCCGTGATGGTGTGCGTGTCGGTGCCGCCGGCGCCGTCGTCGATGGTGATCGTCAGGGTGTCGGCGGACGAGTCATTCAGCTGCAGCGTGGCATGGTTTGCCGCGAAGTAGGCATTGAGGTCGGCGATCGTACCGGAGAACGTGACGTTGTTGTCTCCAGCGCCGGTCACGGTTACCCCGCCGGAGCTTGCCGCATGGATGTCCATGCTCGAGTTCATCCGACGAAACTGTAACGGTCACAGGTCCGGTCGTATCGACGTCCGAGAATTTCAGGATATTGAGCGGGATGTCGTTGCTTGACGTTCCTGCAAACGCCATCGAGCTCGGGGCCCAGATCACGGGCGCATCGTCGACCGCGATGACGTGGATCGTCGCTGTCGCCGGATCCGATACGCCGCCGTGCGCGTCGGTAACGGTGACGGTCACGGTCCGGTTGGTCGTGTCGGGATTGTCGCTGGTGTTGCTGAACACGACGAGGCCAAGCGCGTTTGCGTAGGCGCTCTTGCTGGCGGTGCCCGTCAAAAAGAGATGCGTGGCGTCGCTGCCTGCGCCAACCGTGATGCCGAGGGCGGCGAGGGCCGACAGGTTGCTGATCGATAGAGTGTCGCCACCTTTGGCATTGGTGACCGTGATCGCCGCACCTGACATCTGGGTGTCGTCGACGTCGGTGACGAGCGCCGAGAGGCCGACCGCGCTGTTTTCTGTGTAGTTGACCGTAATATTCGGCGCCGAGGAGCCGGTCGTGTACGCCATCTTGACATTGTCGACGTAAACGACGTCGCCGTCGTCAACATCATCCCCCACCGAAAATCGGACGATCGTATTCGCTGTGATTTCGTTGGCGGACAGGTTGTAAGTGAATGTCTTATACGAAGCGTCGACGAAACTACCGTTTCCGGTTGCGCCGATCTGACCAATCGTCTTGAAGGTGTTGCCGCCGTCGTTCGAAATTTGCACGAAGAATTGGTCGTTCGTCTCCCCGTCGGGAATGTCCCTGCGATAATCGAACGTCAGCGTGGCGGACGTCGCTCCGCTGAGGTTGAAACTGCGCGACACCAGATCGGGTACGCCAACTTCCTCGTCAAGGTCGGTCAGACGGATCTGTAAGTTGCCCGCCGCGGTCGTCGGATCGTGCGCGAGCTGGAATTCACCGGACGTCGGGCTGCCGTTGACGGCATTGAAGTCGTCGAACTGTTCCTTCCACACGCCGTAATCGAAGGTGTTGAATTGATCGAGGGAGTACGCGCCACTGCCGAGAGTCACGACGGGTTTGTCGTTCGTGCCGTGGATGGTGACAGTGACGGGCTGGGTGACAGATGAAGCGTTGTCGGTTGCGCTATCGTCCTTGACCGTCACGTTATAGGTGACGGTAATTGTGTCGCCGTTATTGAGGAAATCGAAATTCTTGTCCGGCAGACTGAAATTCCAGTGGACGGTGCCGCTGCCATCGCCGGTGCTGTCATCGCCTGACGATATCCCGACCGTCAGCGCGTTCGCCAGCAGGCTTGACAGGCCGGCCGGCAGGCTGCCCCCCGTCGACAAGATCGCCGAGACGAAGCTGTCGGTCACGCTGTGAGTGTCGGTGAGGTCGGCGTCGGTGAAGCCGAGCGTGCCGGTCCCTGTATCCGGCGTCGAGACATTGGTCTGATTCGGCAGCTCGAAGACATCTCCCGCCGACGGCCCGTCGATCACCGGCTTGTCGTTGGTGCCGGTGACAGTGATGGTGACGGTCTTGATCGAGGACGAGGCATTGTCGGTATTGCTGTCATCGGTGACGATGACGTTGTAGGTCAGCTTCAACGTCTCGCCGGCGGCAAGGAAGTCGAAATCCTTGTCCGGGAGATTGAAGTCCCAGTGAATCGTTCCGCTGCCGGTGCCATTACTGTCGGTGGCCACTTGCGCTGTCAGCGCGGTCGTGAGGTCCGTGAGCGTTTGTGCGGGGATCGTACCGCCGGAGGCCGACCAGAGCGGCGGGTTTGTGGCCGACAACTCGACCGACACGCCATGCTTGTCGGTGAGGTCGACGTCGGTGAAGTTCAGATTGCCCGACGTATGGTCCGCATCCGGCAGGCTCGTCTGATGGACCTGCTCGGTGAGGGTCGCCGTCGCGTTCGCCGCAATCACCGGCTGGTCGTTGGTACCAGTGACAGTGATGGTGACGGTCTGAATTTCTGAGGCCTTGTTGTCGGTGCCGCTGTCATCGGTGACGATGACGTTGTAGGTCAGAGTCAGCGTCTCGCCGGCAGCGAGGAAGTCGAAATCCTTGTCCGGCAGGCTGAAGGCCCAGCTGATTGTGCCGCTGCCGGTTCCGGTACTGTCATTGCCGCTCAGTATCTTTATCGAGAACGCGTTCGTCAGCAGAGAGTTGGTCAGATAACTTGGTAGGGTGGTGCCATCGGACCAGACGGCTGAAGCCAAACTGCGATCCACCGTGTGCTTATCGGTGAGGTCGACATCGGTGAAGTTCATCGTGCCCGATGTGTCGTCCGTAGTGGCATCCGGCAAACTGGTCTGATGGACCTGCTCGGTGATGCCGGCCGTGGCCGCCGCCGTAATGACCGGCTGGTCGTTGGTGCCGGTGATAGTGATAGTGACGGTCTTGATCTCGGACGAAGGATTGTCGCCGTTGCTGTCGTCGGTGACGATGACGTTGTAGGTGAGCGTCAGCGTCTCGCCATCGGCAAGAAAGTCGAAATCCTTGTCAGGCAGGCTGAAGGCCCAGTTGATCGTGCCACTGCCGGACCCGGTGCTGTCGGTGTCCACTTCTGCCGTGAGCGCCGTCGCCACATCCGTAAGCGTTTGCGCCGGGATTGTGCCGCCCGATGCCGACCACAGCGGCGGGTTTGCGGCCGACAACTCGACCGACACGGTATGCTTGTCGGTGAGATCGACATCCGTGAAGTTCAGTGTGCCCGACGTGTCGTCCGTATCCGCCAGGCTGGTGTGATGGACCTGCTCGGTGATATTGCCCGTGTCGTCCGCCGCGATCACCGGCTGGTCATTGGTGCCGGTGATGGTGATGACGATATCGCGCGTGGTGGAGGTGTCGTTGTTGGTACCAGAATCGTCCTGCACCGTGATGGTGTAAGTGACGGTGAGCGTCTCGCCTTCACGCAGAAAATCGAGCGCGTCATCGGCGACCTTGTAAGTCCAGGTCGCGCTGTTGGCATTCTGGTCGACAGCGCTGAACGTCAACTCGGCGGCAGCAATGATTGCGGGATCGGTTATGTCGTGGCTATTGCCGTCACGGTCGACCCACACAGCCGCGGCGTCACCATGATTGATGTGGTCGACATCGGTGAGGTCGACGTCTGTATAGTTGACCACCCCACCGACGCTGTGAACGTCAGCCGGATTGCTGGTCTGGTCTGTGGTCTCGGTAATTGAGTTGCTGAGCTGGTCATCCGTCGAAGTGATCACCGGCTGGTCGTTGGTGCCGGTAATGGTGACGACGACGGTCTGGATCGCCGACGCAGCGTTATCGGTACTGCTGTTGTCATTGACGACAACATTGTAAGTCAGCTTGAGCGTTTCGCCGTCGGCGAGGAAGTCGAAGTCCTTGTCCGGCAGGCTGAAAGCCCAGTGAATGGTGCCGGTGGCGCCGCCGGTGCTGTCATCACCGGACTGGATCCCGACCGTGAACGCGTTAGCCAGCGTCGTATTGGTCAGGTCGCTAGGCAGGTTGTTACCCCCTGACCAGACCGCCGAACCAACAGTGCTGCCCACGGTATGAGTATCGGTGAGGTCGACATCGGTGAAATGCAGCGTGCCCGAGGCGTTGTCCGTATTGGCCGCAGGCAGGTTGGTCTGATGATCCTGCTCAGTGATCGCCGCGGTTGCACCGGCAGTAATCACCGGCTGGTCGTTTGTGCCGGTGATGACGACGGTGATTGTCTTGACCGCGGAATTGGCGAGAGCGACGCCGCTGTCATCGGTGACGAGGACGTTATAAGTCAGCGTCAGCGTCTCGCCGGCGGCGAGGAAGTCGAAATTCTTGTCTGACGCGCTGAAAGTCCAATTGATAGTCCCTGTGTGATTAGCGGTTTCGGTACTATCGTCGTCGGCCTGGATACTCGCCGTCAGGGCGTTCGCCATGCTCGCCGTCAGCGAGGTCACGATGGCTGTCATTTCTTGAGTTGGAACTGTCCCGTGCGGCGACCAGGTCGGGGGTGTCGCGGTCGACAGCGTGACGGCTACTTGATGCGTGTCGTTGAAATCAACGTCGGTGAACGCGAGCGTGCCCGACTTATCATCGGTCACTGCAACGGGTTGGGTCGTCTGATGGACCTGTTCGGTAACGCCCGTCGTCGCGCCCGCTACAATCACGGGCTGGTCATTGGTGCCAACGATCGTGACGACGATCGGCTGTGACGGACTGCCGTTGATGGTCGTGCTGTATGTGACCGTGAGCGTCTCGCCGGCCGCGAGAAAATCCACCAGGCTGTCGTGATCGATGGTGTACGTAAAGACAGGGCCATTCACCGTCAGGGTGCTCGCAGCAGCCAAGGCGACCGCCGGCGTGACACCCGGATCGGTGAGCAAGCCGTTCGACCAAGCGAAAGTCGGTGGACCGACTGTAACTCCCGGGACCGGAACCGAACCGGTTGTCGTGTTCGGGTCGGGATTATTGGTGCTCGGAAATGTTTCGACGATCTCGCCGGGCCCCGCTTTCGGCGGCGGCGGCAACTGAACCGGCAATGGATCAGAGATTCCTCCGGTCCCACCATTTCCCGTACCACCGGTGCCCGTATTTGGTCCTCCGCCAGTGGGGCCGGACGGAATGAAATTGATAGGCAGCACGAATGGCGGAGGTCCTCCGGTTGGCGGCGGCGTACTCGATCCGCCATTTCCGAAGCCTGCGGGTCCCGATTGTCCTATCGAGTAAAGATGGATCGCATCATTTGCGGCGTTGCCGAACCGCAACATTTCCGTGAGGCTGTTCTGTACATAGCTGACGACCGTCGAGTTCGTCAGTTTGCGAATGATGATCAATTCGCTGGCGTCACCCAGCATGATGTGCTGTTCGGGCTCGGTGGCCGTCGCGGGAATGATCAGTTCGATTGTGCCGACCGGCGCGTCTTTAAATTCCTGCGTGTCCCGATAATTAATTTGGCCGTCGTCCAAGTAAGAAACGTGGGACTGGTCTGCCTGTGCGCTCTCAATCGCGGCAAAGAACAACGAGACCAGCGACAGCATGCCAATCCCACCGGCGCCGCTGCGGCCGCGAATTTTTCCGAAAGGCGTTTCAATGCCAAGGCGCCCCGCTTTGGCCATCTGGCCCGCGATGAACGCAAATGTGCCGTTGCTGACATCAAACAAGCAGTCCGACGAAGAATCGCCGGCGAACTGCTTCACTGCCAAACGGGCACGGTCCGACAAATTAAAGACCGTACCATCAGTAAAACGGATGCCGACCCGACCACCGGCCGAGGTTTCGATTACATCGTCCTGGCGGATAAGATCGCCAACCTTGATTTCAGCCGGAAGTTCTCCCGGCCGCAAAAGGGTGCACGAGCCGACTATGCTCTCGATTCGGCCAACAAAAAGAGGCGCCGCTGGCTCACAAGCAAAGCCAGTCGCCCCACCGTCCGGCGTGACGTCCAAATTTCGGGACACTGGCCCCTCTGCACAGGCGCTGGTTCGGCAACTTTTTTGCTTTGGCTTGGTGCCAGCGCTTTAATGGTCTTGGCCGTAAAACTATCGCTCTGATTACAATTTAAATCAACGGCGAGACAGTATATAGGTTGAAATTAATGGTTTATCTTGAGGGTTTTACGCCGCTTTTTATGCCACATTTAGTCACAAACCAAACGCTAGAGTTGAGTCCGGCGGCGAAACCACCGGAACGATACAGGTAAAGTATACTGCCCGAATTGCCTGACGCCTTATTGCTGCCCCCCGCTAATACTGCTACTTGTTCTTAGGGACACCCGCCCAGAGGGTACGACGATGCGCGCGCATGCAATTGCCGTCTTCGTAACGGGTGCCTTTTTGTCTATTGGTGGCTATTCCACCGCGACACAGGCACAGAATCTTCAAGCTCAACCTGCCGTCCAGGACGCGTCGGTAAAGCCTATCGGCAAGGTCATTACGGCCGCAGGTTTGGTGACGATCGAGCACGTAAGTGCGGTGGTCGTGCAAGCTGCGCTTGGCAATCAGCCTGGCCAGGCGAAGATCGGTGATCCGATCTATCTCGGCGACGTTCTTTCAACCGGCTCGGATGGCAAGGTTGGCATAACGTTTACCGATGGCACCGCTTTCGATCTGTCGAGCAATGCTCGCATGACGATGACCGAGTTCATCTACGATCCGAACAGCAAGTCGAATTCGACTCTGCTCAGCCTGACCAAAGGAACGTTCACCTTCGTTGCCGGCAAGATTGCCAAGAGCGGCGACATGAAGGTTGATACGCCCGTCGCCACTATGGGCATCAGAGGCACGACGCCACGCGTCGAGATCTCGGATGACGGAACAGTGAAGTTCTCTACCCTCATCGAAGAGGGCAAGGACAAGGCAACGGAAAAGCAGACCAGGTCAGCGGCGCCGCAAGCCCCGAGCGCGATGGACCGAAAGCCCAATCTCGACATTTGTCGAGGCTGCTGACGCCGTAAGCTGTATTTGGTGTAGTCGATGCCGACACAGCCGACCTCGCCAAAGTACCCCCGTCATTTACGGTGCGCGATTATTCGGATGGCGCTTTCCTTCAGACGAAATATGAAACTGAAGGGAAGCGCCGCTTTCGTTTTGACGCTGACCTTGCCGATCGCGACCGCGTTAGCCGCAGCAGACACCGGAAAATTCGCCAGCAAGCTGAAGAATATTCAGCTGTGCAATGGCGCCGATCGCAGTTCTCCCGAGCCGCAGATCAAGGGCTGTACAGCGCTGATTGAGTCTGGAAAAGAGACGACGCTGGTTTTGGCGGTCGCCTATACCAATCGCGGAAATGCCTACGCCGCAAAAGGTGACTACGATCTCGCCATCGGCGACTACGATGTGGCGGTCAAGTTGAACCCAGCGTTCGCAAAACCATTCAACAATCGGGGGGTCGCTCTTCAGAAAAAGGGAGAGTACGACCGCGCGATCAAGGATTTCGACGAAGCGATCAAGCTTCAGCCTGATTACGCGAGGGCTTTCGCCAATCGCGCCGAGGTCAATCAGAAGCGTCACGACTATCAACGAGCGGCACGGGACTATGACGAGGCCATACGCCTTGCGCCAAATCTGGAAGCGGTTTGGAACGGACGTTGCTGGGCGCGCGCAGTCCTCGGCGACCTACAGCCAGCACTTTCCGATTGCAACAAGGCGCTTTCGGTGCAGCCAAACGATGCCGCAACATTGGATTCTCGCGGATTGATCTACCTGAAGATGGGTCGTTTCGATTCAGCAATAGAAGACTATAGCTCAGCGCTGCGCATCGAGCCCAAGATGGCAAGCGCACTTTACGGTCGCGGGCTTGCGCGCATAAAGAAAGGCGACGCTTCGGGCGGCAATGCCGATGTGACAGCTGCAAAAAACCTTGAAACGAAAATCGCTGAAGATTATTCAAGCTACGGCGTTCGCTGATCGAACTTCTCGATAATCCTGTAATCCTGCGCCGTGCTGCGCTCGGTTAACCTTCGGGTAACCGTCTCGGCGCGTCTTTATCCATTTAGATCGCGTCGACCGTGCGAAATACGCGGTCAAATTCTGCTTTTCAGAATCGATTCACCGCAACGCTTAATAAGATTCGGCAGAAATCGGTTCGTAAACGCGACAGCAAAAGCTTGAGCGCAAAACTGCCCGTAACTCTCCAGGAATGGGATCGGGCCAACCCGACCGACATTCCGGAAAACAGGGGCGCTCGATCATGTCTGCTATTGCCCGCAGAGGGCGTTTTCTACTTTTGGTCGCCGTTTGCTGCAGCGTCGCCTTGGTGGATATGCATGCAGGCCGGTCTGCTTCGGCGCCAGAGACCAACGCAAGCGCAGCTGCTCCCGTCACGTTCGACAATAAGTCGGGCGATTTTTCCGTGCCGCAATTGGGCGGATTTGCTACGGACCTGCGTACGCAAAACAGCGACGCGCTCGGCAAGCGCTACAGTTCAACGACGATGAGCGTGGCGGACATATCCGCAAAATGGAACGAATTGCAATTGCGCCTGCTTGCAGACGAGGCAGCGGTGACAGCTTGCCGTGCGAGCCAGGCCGCATGTACGCCGGCGGCGCGCCAATTCCTGTCGATCGTCGACCTTGGTGCCCAGCGCGACGGCCGCGTCCGCTTTGGATGGATCAATCGCGCAGTCAACATGGCTATAAGGCCGGTGAGCGATTGGGTGCAGTATGGCTTCGCCGACTTTTGGGCTTCTCCCTTGCAAACGCTGGGCAGCGGAGCAGGCGACTGCGAAGACTATGCAATCGTGAAATATCTTGCACTTCGGGAACTGGGGATTCTTGCGGACGATCTACGTCTGATCATTGTGCAGGATGAGAAGCGTGAGACCGGGCACGCTGTCGTCGCCGTTCGGAATGAGCAACGCTGGTTGATCCTGGACAATCGGACGATGGCCATTCTCGACGCCGAAGACGTACACGACTACCGGCCATTGTTTGCGCTGGACCAACACGGAACGCGGACGATCGCCACCGCGTCAATCGATCTGGTTACAAATCGATAATCTGACCCTCTCTGGCAACGATTGTTCCGGCCCGCACCTCGGTCGCTTCGGCTGCCAGTTTGTCCATGAAATCGTCATCGTGCGACGGGTCATGATGAAAAAGACAAAGGTGTTTGACTTCAGCTTCGTTTGCCAGCTGTACACCGCGCCTCCACGTCGAGTGGCCCCAGCCCGCCTTGGAAACGATTTCGCTTTCTGTGAAAGTTGAATCATAGAGTGCAAGATCGGCGTGGCGCGCAAGCTCGATCATCTCGGAGTCGCGCTTGCCGGGAAATCCTTCCGTGTCACAGAGCAGGACGAAGACGCGGCCGCCATATTCGAGACGGTAGCCATTGGTCCCGTCAGGATGATCGAGCAATGCGGTTCGCAACGTAACGTCATCGTGAGGCCGAAGGACGTCGCCAGATTTGAAATCCTGAAATTCGATCTTCGCCTTGAAAACATCCATCGGCACAGGAAACCACGGCGAGCTCATAAGTGAGCGCATAACCTTTTCAATGCTGTTCGACGGTTTTAAATTTCCTGCCCAAACTCGCACACGAAAGTCTTTCCGAAAGAACGGCGTAAAGAACGGCAAGCCGGAAACGTGGTCGAGATGACAGTGTGTGATGAAGATATCAACATTACGAATGCTGGGGTCCTTCAGAAGCTCGATGCCGAGCGAGCGAAGTCCCGTTCCGGCATCGAAAATGAGTACGTGGTCGCCGCAGCGAACTTCGATGCACGGAGTGTTTCCGCCATATCGGATTGTCGATGGACCAGGACACGGGATGCTTCCTCGCACGCCCCAGAACCGAACTCGCATGGAAGCTTTCGACATTCCGCGTCGCCTGAAAATTTATCTAACAGGTTTTATTTGGAATAGGCGGCAATGTCGAGCAGGCGCGATCCACGCAGGAGAAACCTTTCTAACTGGTCTCGCTCGAGCGTAAATGAACCATTGGCCCGGCGACGGTAAGAAAAATTGCTTCTTACCTTTTATCCAGCGATGAGTTTGCTGAAACCGACAGCGGACAATGCCTAAAACGACAATCTGATCTCAACAAACGAAATGGCTACCAGAGTTCGCTAGGCAATGTGCGAGGTGCCCGGGTGTTTCACGCCTGGGTACGCACGGAGAGGGCCTGGTCGGCCGCAGAGACGCCGGTGTTCCAGCCTCCGTGTGCAGTCGAGAAATCATGTACAGAACATGCTTCTCCGGCAAAGAAAAGTCGGCCATCAATCGGGGCGGCCAGTTTCATGCGGCAGTCCGCCATGCGAGGACGTGCATATGAATACGAACCGCGCGAATACGGATCGGAGCCCCATCGGTGGATTCGAATGGGTTTGACCCGTTCCCTAAAAGCGCTGCCAAGCAGACCCGTCAGTTGGGAAAGCGCAAAGTCGAAGAACGCGTGCTCGCCTCCTGCCTCAAGCTCTCTCGCCAAACGGCCTCCGAAATACGCCTCGATCTGCGGACGGCCAAAGGGTCGAAAATGGTAAGTTGCAGTCGCAGTTTGGTCGGTTGCGCCGAACATGCGGCTGTCTTTTTCAAACTCCTCCGCATCCGTCAAAGATAAAAATAACTTGTCGGCAAGACCGAGCGGCAATCCTTTGGCGGCCTCTGTCTTTTCCGACAGGGCCGGAGCGAACAGTCCCTCGTTCTCGGCGAGAATTGCACTGGGCAGCGTGACGATCACTTGATCGGCCGTAATGACTCCTTGCGACGTTTCGATCCGAATACGCTTCTCTTGATGATTGATCCGATTCACCGGGCAACCAAGGACAGCTGGAAGGCCCTCACCACAGGCAGCAATCGTGGTGCCGTAGCCCTCGACGACACGCCAGTTCACGCCCGTATCGTCGTAGTTGTCGAAGTCGCGCGCTGAAACCTGATCAAGTTCAGCGCCACTGATATAGGTACCGACCGCGTTGATGAGATTGTTCCAACGGTTGCCGCGCTCCAGCAGGGTCGCCGTCGCAACGTCCGGCTCGTTGGCCGCCTGCTCGCTGACCCGCGCAGAAAATTGTTCTTGCGCTGCGAGGAATTCGCGCTGCTCTCCTTCGGGAAACCCGACCGTTGATCGGCGCCGCCACGGTGGCGGAGTCTTGTCAATTGTCAGCTTCTGCTCCTGCGCCACCAGCGCCCAAGGGTTTCGATCGGCGGAATGGAGCCAACCGCAGCCGAGATCGAGGCCAAATCCTGAAGGCCCGGCAACGGTCCACGCACGACCACCAAGCCTGGGGCGAGCCTCGATGATCAGGCATTTCACGCCTGCCGTATGAAGTCGCCGCGCGGCCGCTACGCCGGCGGCACCGCCGCCAACCACCACTATTTCGTAATCACCATTGGCCATTTCAGAGTCTGTGCTCGTTTGCAGTGAGAGACATATAGACTGGAAGTGAGACAGGCCATGGGCGGGCACAGGTCTGCGTGACGGTTCTAAACGATTAGCGTTATACCCGACGCGATTAGAAGTACGGCGAGCGCCTGGCGGAATCGACGATCATCCAGCTTCCCGTAGAGTTTCCAACCGATCCAGGTTCCAAGAAAAAGTGGCGGCAATACCGCGATCAATAGATTGAGATCGGTGCGATCGAATGCGACCCACAATATGCCCGCTAGCGTTACAGCTTGCATGACGATCACATAGGGTTGGTACACGGCACGCGCTATTTCCTTTGGCCACCCCCGCAGCTGGGTCCAGATCGTGGGCAAGACGCCGGAATAACCACCGAGTCCGCCAAGAATCCCGCCGAGGAAGCCAATTGAGACATCAGCGGGACGGCCGCCTCCGGTCACGGTCGCGAGTTTGGGCGCGAGAAGCGCATAGGTACCGAATACGATCAGAAAAACGGCCAGCACAATCTTAAGAGCGCCGGCATCGGTATACGCAAGAAAATGCACGCCGATGGGGACACCGAACAGGCCGCCGGCCACAAAAGGCCAAATGCGAGCCGGCTCGACGTGTTGGCGCTGCTGCCAGATTGTTGTGAGGTGCAACAGCAGTCCGCATCCGGCGACGAGTATTCCGGATTGCAAAGGATCGATGTAGTGCAGCCAGATCGACGATGCTGCAAGGCCGAACGCAAATCCGGTTCCGCCAGCCGCTATGCCGCCGACAAGTGCGCCGAGCCATAAAAAGCCAATCGTCTCGTAGCTAAGTCCGGCCAGCATTCAGTCAGTACCGGCGAAAGTGCTGCCGATCATCGTTGCATGCCCCAAAGATTGACCGTGCGTGCTTCTATAGTGCGGAAAACGACTGATTCAACGACGAGACCGATGAGGATGACCGCGAGAAGCCCGGAGAAAACCGTCGCCGTATCTAGATCGTTCCGGGCTTCAAAGATGTACCAACCTATGCCTCCGGACCGCGCGGAAACACCAAAAACAAGTTCCGCCGCAACGAGTGTGCGCCAGGCGAAAGCCCATCCGATCTTGAGACCGGCAAGGATCGACGGGAAAGCTGCCGGAATCAAAATCAGCCCGACATAGCGCGCTCCCTTGAGCCCGACATTTCGGCCACTCATGCGCAGTGTCTCGGGTACGCTGCGAAATCCGATCAGTGTGTTAAGCGCCACAGCCCATAGCACCGAATGGACAATGACAAATACGAGTGACGGCGTACCCAGCCCAAACCAGATCAATGCCAGCGGCAATAGTGCAATAGCCGGCAAAGGATTGAACATGGCGGTCAGCGTCGAGAGAACACGGGTACCGGCAGTGCTTGCGACTGCGAGGGTGGTGAGTACTGCGGCTAACGCAAGACCTAGCGCATAGCCAATGGCAAGTGTTCGCAAGGACGTAATTGTGCGATCGATGAGAACACCATTGGCGATGTCCTTTGAAAATGTCCGGATCGTTTCAGTGAAGGTGGGAAATAGCAGGCCATTGTTGAGCCAACGCGCATAGAGTTCCCAGATTACGACAAGCGTCACGAGGATTGTCAGCCGCTGCACCGCCTCGTTGTTGACGAGGCGTTCGGTGACCGTGAGCGGCCGCTCGACATCACCAATCGCGGCGGCGTCAGTCAGTTCGACCTCGAATTCAGGCCGACGAACTTGCGCGGGCTTTTGTGATGGTTGCGCGTTCACGCCGGAATTTCCTGTTGCGTGTGCAGTTGATGTGTATCGTCGAAAAGCAACGTGTGTATGCGTTTTGTCAGGATTCCGAATTCGGGCCGGCCGACGCTGTTGTGATCCAGGCCGTCGGCATCAAGTTCGGCGCGGACGCGTCCTGGGTGCGGCGACAGCACAAGAATTCGCGAACCGATGATGATCGCTTCCTCGATCGAGTGTGTCACGAAGAGCACCGTGAACCGGAGTTGGTCCCACAATGACAGCAACTCCTGCTGCATTGTCCGTCGGGTGAGGGCGTCGAGCGCGGCGAATGGCTCATCCATCAGGAGAATATCCGGCTCCATCGCCATCGCGCGGGCGATCGCAACCCGCATCTTCATGCCACCTGACAACATGTGCGGGTAAATGTCGCGGAACTTGGTCAGCCCGACCTTTTCGATCAGCACATTGGCGCGCGCGGAGGCTTCGGTTGCGGCAAATCTCTTCGTCACCTTCATCGGGAACAGGACATTCTGATAGACGGTCTTCCAGGGCATCAGTTGCTCGAATTCCTGGAAAACCATCATGCGATCGGGGCCCGGAGACTCGACTGTCCTGCCGTTTATGCGGATCGAGCCTTCGACGGGCGGCATGAATCCGCCGACAGCCTTCAGCACAGTCGTCTTACCGCAGCCGGAAGGGCCGAGAATGACGTAGCGGTCGCTCTTGTGAACAGAGAAATCCACTCGGTAGGTCGCAGTCACCAAATGCCGCGGCGTCTTGTACTGGAGTGTTACTCCTTCCACCTCAAGCAGCGCGGATGTCATCGGTTGGTGCCTTGCATCCGCTCTCAGCTGCCTGGCAAGTCGTGGATATCGGTGACAAACATATCCTTCCAGGTTGCCGCCTTTGCCGGCACCATGCCGACACGCGCCATGTAGTCGGCGACAACCATTACTTTCTGCGGGGTCATGGTCCAGGTGTTGTCCTTGTCGCGAATAATCTTCTCAGCTTCCACGGGTGTCAGCCTGGACTTATCAGCCTTCACCCACAGTGCGGCAGAACCCGCCGGGTCATCATTGACCTCTTTCATCGCGGTGCGAAGCGCGGCAAGAAAGGCCTGCACGACCTTCGGCTCGCCTTCGTAGAGCTTTGCTGTCGCCCACACGACGTTGAACGTATGCGGTCCGGCGAACACGTCGTAGCTGTTGAGGACCCGATGGACACGCTTGTCCTCCAACTCCTGATACATGAACGGTGCGGAGGTGAAGTGGGCGGAAATTTCCGACTTGCCGCTCATCATCTGGGCCAATCCGTCGGGATGGCTCAATGAGACAGTCCATGGGTCGAGCTTGTGTTGTTGACCCGCGCCAAATTCTTTTTCCGCCGCCATTTGCAATATGACGGCCTGCATCGAAACCCGAACCGCGGGAAGGGCGATACGATCCTTTTCGGTGAAATCCTTCAGTGTCTTCACGTTCGGATTGATACTATTGAGCCACAGCGGCATCGAGTTTAGTGCGGCGATACCTTTGACCTTGAGATTGTCCTTGGTGCGCGCCCAGATCGTGACCAGTGGGCCCACTCCGCCTGAGGCGAAATCTAAATTTCCAGAAATCAATGCCTCATTCATGGGTGGACCACCGGTGAAACGCACCCATTCGGCCTTGAGATCCAGCCCGCGTTTCTTGCCTTCGGCTTCGAGCAAGTTTTTCTCGGCCATGATGGTCATTGGCAAATAGGAAATGCCATACTGCGTGGCGATACGAACGGTGCGCGTTTCGGCTTTGGCGCTGCCAACGAACAAAAATACTGCAGCGAAGAGGAGCGGCATCCACTGCCACTCGTGTCGGCAATTCAGGCTCATGATCATCCTCACAACACGCTTGTTCTTTGTTCTGTTTGACCCATCATCTCCCACGCCACGATAGCGTGGCAAGCAGCTATTCGGTCAAGGAGTCGCGCAATGCCGGATCCCATCCCGTTCATACAGACTGCGCTTTTCGAACGTTTTGGCGAGCGTTTGGAAATCGGCGGCGACCTCGCCGGCCTGGATGAAATTGCGCGGATTTCTGCGCACCGCGTGCATCGCCGCTTTCTGACACGCGATATTGAGCCTCGATTGCTGCGATTGCTGTGCGCTTGCGCGCTGTCAGCGCCGTCAAAGAGCGATCTTCAGCAGGCGGACATTCTCGTTATTCGTGAAAAACAGAAAATAAATGCTATCGCCGAGCTCCTAACGGAAATGCCGTGGGTACGAGAGGCGCCGGTGTTTCTGATCTTCCTCGCCAACGGCCGTCGGCTGCCGAAAATCTCGCAAATGCGCGGCAAGCCTTTTCCGAATGACCACCTTGATCTGCTGTTCAACGCAACGGTCGACGCGGCCATTGTCATGACAACGTTTTTGCGTGCTGCGGAGGCGGTCGGTCTTGGCTGCTGTCCCATCAGTGTCATCCGCGACCATGCCGCAATCGTCAGCGAAATGCTGGCGTTGCCCGAAAAAGTCATTCCAGTTGCCGGCATGTGTCTTGGCTGGCCCGCGGAGGAGGGCGGCATCACATCTCGTTTGTCTTTGGATACGACTGTCCACGAAGAGCGTTTCAAGGACGGCGACCTGGGTGCCGAAATCGATGCTTACGACCGTCGGCGTACTGCCAGGCGCCCATTTCGCAATCAACGGGAGATTGAACGCTTCGGCCGCAGCGATTTTTACGGCTGGTCTGAAGATAAGGCACGGCAATATGCCGTTCCGTTGCGGGCCGATTTTGGCGCGTTCGTGCGAGCGAAGGGTTTTCGTCTGGATTGATGAGGCCGCGCTATTTTTTGCGGATGTGAAACGTCAGAACGCCATCAGCTTCCGATTTTTCTTCAAGCGTATCACCGGTCTGACGCAAGAGATTGGGAATATCGATGCTGGTCAGAGGATCTGTACACTCCGCGACGATAAGGTCGCCAGGACTCAGCGCGGACAATTTCTTGCGTACCCGCAACGCGGGTAAGGGGCATTTCAAGCCACGCAAATTCATTACAGTTTCGCTCATCTATTTTTCGCTTATGCCGTAAGTGGCACCATCGACAATTTCGGGTCCGTCGCTGGAATGTATGCTTCCTCAATTCCCAATTCCTTGCGTACTATATTGGTGCCGCGTGTCAGTGCGACCATCTTATAGAATGCATGCATCCAACTCATCGATTGGCGGCCAAAGCCGCAATCGCTGGTCAGGATCAGCCGTTCTGGTTCAATATATCTCAGTGCTTTGCGAATAAGCTCGGCGACTTCTTCGGGCCGCTCTACCTGGAGAGTACGGTGGCTGATGACGCCAAGCGCAATCTTCTTGTTCTTTGAGACCATTTTTCCGACGTGCTCCAGATCCATGCCGCGATTGAACGCGCCTTCCACCGTCAGGACGTCGACGTCGAGCTGGTCCAGATAAGGCAAAGCCGCCTTGTACGATTGATCCTTGCTGGCCACGCGCTGCGCAGCGGGACTGCCCCAGCACGTGTGGCACCAGACCTCGCATTTATCGCGCAACCCTTTCACCTCGACGTTGAAAGCCTCGACCCATTTTTCCGGCTTGATCGGTTGATTGGGATCGGCGATGACCTGGTGGATCGCTGGCTCCTCGATCTGTACGAGCGGTGCACCGGCGTCGGCGAGCGCGTGATACTCTTTGTTGAGAGCGGCCGACAAATCCATCAACAGATCAAATCGATTTTTGTAATGCTCGTTCGTGAGCATCAACGCCAAAATCTGCGCCGAGATAGAACCAATTTTGACCGGCCGGTCTGTCATGGGGGCGATAGCCTTGTAGGCACGATCAAGTTGCAAACTCGTTTCACCGACCTTGCCGGTTACTGGCGGAGTCATGCGCGTCTCGATGACCTCCCACATCAGATCACCGGGGCCCTTATCGGCCATAAAGCCGGCGGGCGGAACTTCGACGCGCGGCGTACCAATGCCGGCAACCCGTTCAGTCACATAACTCACCCACCCGCGGCCGGCGACGTCGTCGTCGAGCCGTGTGTCACCATCCACGAATATGTCGATGCCCGCGCGATGCTGTGCGGCGACGTGACATGCGAGACAATCGAAATGTTGCTCTCGATAGCCGAGGCGGGAAAAGCCCTGCGACAGGGGAATCCCGCGAAGGTTTTCGGTGTACCAACTGGGGCGGGGCAGCGCACCGGTGGTGGTGGTTAAAAGAGCCTTGTCTTTTGTGGTTGTAAACACGCCTACTTCCCCCGATTTCACCAATAGAAAGCTGCCGCATTCCGCAGCGTTGTTGAGCTAAACTGAAGGCTCGGGTGCAACAAGGTCAAGCACGCAATGGCGGTGTCGGAAACAATACAAACGATTTCGAAGTTGACGCCGCTCGCCGATGTTTTGTTGACGGTCGATGCCGAGGTGAAACCCGTCACCCCGAGAACCATCGAAGTATTTGCGGCGACAGGGCGCGCGCTTGCAGCTGATGCACTGGCTCCATCTCGTCCCGCCTCCGCGCTGGCGTTGCAGGACGGATGGGCGCTGAGTTCGGACGAAACCTTGGGCGCGGGTGGTCATGCCCCGTCGCCACTCGTGCGCACGCCATCGCGCATCGAGGCTGGTCAGGCGCTTCCTGCCGGGACGGATAGCGTTGCACCAATTGATGCGGTCAAGGTCATCGACGGTCGCGCCGAAGCGCTGCTTGCCATCAATCCAGGCGACGGAGTTCTGGCACCCGGGACCGACGCCGATTCGGCGATCCCACTGCGTCGAGCTGGCGAACGGCTACGGAGCACGGATCTTGCCGCTTTTTCGGCCGCAGGGATTGCGCGCATTACTGTGCGCGAACCGCGGATCCGTGTCCTGCCCGTGCGCGGCAGCGGAATCATAACTGCGGCCGCGCGCCTCGTAGCGGCTGACATAGAGCGGCGTGGTGGCGCGGCACGATTGGATGAGAGTGGCCGCGGTCTTGATGTCGCCATGGCGGCCGAAAGTGCCGATGCGATTATCGCGATCGGTGGGACAGGGAGTGGACGCAACGACAGCAGTGTACAGACACTTGCCCGTGAAGGACGGTTGACGATGCACGGCCTCGCACTCACCCCCGGAGAGACATCTGCATTCGGCTTTGTCGGAGTGCGGCCTGTACTGTTGTTGCCGGGCCGTCTCGACGCCGCGCTCAGTGTCTGGCTTATCCTCGGGCGGCGCATGTTGGATAGACTTGCGGCGGTAAAGAGCGGTGACAATGAGCCAACAGAAACCTTAACTCTTGCACGCAAGGTCAGTTCGACAGTAGGCCTGGCAGAAGTCGTGCCGGTGCGGCGCAACGGTACGGAAGCCGAGCCGATGGCAATCAAATATCTATCGCTGTCGTCTTTAACCCGTTCTGTCGGTTGGATACTGGTGCCGGCCGACAGCGAAGGATACTCCGCCGGGACATCCGTTCAGGTCAGGCCTTGGCCATGAGTGTCGGAAAATGAGCGAGACGAGAAAACCAAGGCTGAGCGAGGAAAGTGATTTGCTAGCGCGTGTGCGTGCTGCGGCGCGGCAAGAGCAATTTCTCGAAGTTGTCTCGGCAAGCGAAGCGCGTGTCCGGTTTGAGCAGCACCTCGACCTTGCGCCGCTGCCGGGGGAGCCGGTTTCCTTGACTGACGCGCGCACACGCGTGCTTGCCCACGATGTCGTCGCTATGGTCGATGCGCCCCCGTTCGATCGCGCCAATGTTGACGGCTTTGCTCTGCGCGCGACGGACACTGTTGGAGCAAGTGACGGAAACCCGAAAGTCTTTTTGCTGAACAAGGAGGTTATCACCTGCGGCTACGCACCGGTGCTGACCGTTGATCCGGGAACATGCACGACGATTGCTACCGGCGGAGTCATACCGCGCGGCGCCGACGCCGTTGTGATGATTGAACAGACCGAACTGATCGATAGCAATCCTCCGCGTATCGAGTTGCGTCG
Source organism: uncultured Alphaproteobacteria bacterium (assembly GCA_963831515.1). Lineage (GTDB taxonomy): Bacteria > Pseudomonadota > Alphaproteobacteria > Rhizobiales > Xanthobacteraceae > Pseudolabrys. The sequence continues at coordinate 452,425 of CAWHQL010000013.1, forward strand.
AGCAACTTCACCCGGACAGTTCATTTCCTACGCCGGTTCTGACATTGCGCGCGGCGAAACATTGCTGCGTCGCGGCGCGCGAATCGGATCCCGCGAGATCGGCATGCTGGCCGCATCGGGTCTCGCTCGCATCGAGGTGGTCCGACGACCGAAAGTGGCGGTGCTTTCCACAGGCGACGAGTTGGTTGAACCAGGCAATTCGCTCAAACCCGCGGGTGTCTACGATAGTAACAGCGCGATTATTGCCGCCGCAGTCAGCGAGGCTGGAGGGGAGCCTCTCGTATTCGGGGCATTCCCGGATGATGCGGCCGTGCTGGAAAAAACCGTGCGCGAAGCAATCGCTGTCAGCGATATGGTGGTTCTCTCCGGTGGGACATCAAAGGGCGCTGGTGATCTGTCACACCGCGTTGTGTCGCGTCTTGGCAAGCCGGGCATTATTGTGCATGGCGTGGCGCTAAAACCGGGAAAACCGCTATGCTTGGCGGTTGTCGACGACAAGCCAATTGTCGTCCTGCCTGGATTTCCCACCTCGGCGATCTTTACGTTTCATACTTTTGTTGCTCCGGTCATCCGTGCGCGCGCTGGCTTGCCGCCGGAAGTCACTCAAACGATCAGCGCACGTGTCCCGGTGCGAGTTGCGTCGGAAATGGGACGCAGGGAGTTTGTCCTGGTTTCGTTGGTCAAGGGCGATCAGGGCATGATCGCGTTTCCCACTGGCAAGGGTTCGGGGGCGGTCACAAGTTTCTCGCAGGCGGACGGCTTCCTTGAAATCGACGCGCTCGCATCATCGCTCGATGCCGGCAGCGATGCTCAGGTAACTTTGATCGGCAATGCGATACGCGCACCCGATCTTGTAATTATGGGCAGCCATGACGTGGCGCTTGACGTTGTGGTCGGGGCGCTTGCGGACCACGGCCTGACGGCGCGCATACTCGCGGTTGGCAGCCTGGGTGGAGTGGCGGCAGCTAATCGCGGTGAATGCGACATTGCCCCCGTTCATCTCATTGATCCGATCAGCGGACAATACAACAAGCACCTTGTGACCGAGGGTCTCAGTCTCGTTCCAGGCTGGCGACGGATGCAGGGCCTCGTATTTCGGCCGGGTGATGTTCGCTTTGAAGGCCGCAGCGCAAACGAAGCGTTGAAAACGATTCTGGCAGATGAGTCGGCCTTGATGATCAATCGAAACTCGGGCGCCGGCACGCGCGTACTAACCGACAAATTGCTTGGCGGTGCGCGCCCGGCTGGTTACGCCAATCAGCCAAAATCTCACAACGCAGTTGCTGCCGCGATTGCTCAGGGTCGCGCCGACTGGGGGCTCGCCATTGAACCGGTAGCGAAGCTGTACGGCCTCGGCTTTCTGCCGGTTTCGCCGGAGCACTACGATTTTCTTGTCGTTGACAATCGCCTTGAGCGTCCGGGTATACAGGTATTTCTCGCAGCATTGCGTGATGATCGTGTCCGCGCGCGGATACGCGCACTCGGCATGGAGCCCGACGGCGGCTAAGGTATGGAATGCCGATGTTGCGGTCGATCAAGCGTCTCAGTCCCATCCTACTGCTGCTATTCGCGCTCCCGGCGCAGGCGCAGTTGCGCGGTCACGGCGGACCGGTGCGCGCGCTGGCGATCTCACCAGATGGCACGCAGGCCGTGTCAGGGAGTTTCGACACGTCCGCGATCCGCTGGTCGCTTTCCCTAAATGCCGCTGAGCAGGTCTTGCGTCTTCATGATGGCTCTGTGAATGCTGTTGCTTACCTGAGGGATGGACGCGTTGTTACCGCCGGAGCGGACGCTCGCATCGGAATTTGGACTCCGGGACAACAACAGCCGGAAAGAATTCTCAACGGCCATTCCGCCCCAATCGCGAGTGTCGCGGTGTCACCTGACGGTACGATGCTGGCCTCAGCGTCGTGGGACCGTACTGTCCGCTTGTGGCCGCTGAACGGTGGCGAGCCTCGTGTGCTCGAAGGCAATGTGCAAAACGCCAACGGCGTTGCCTTTTCCCCGGACGGAAAGAATGTCGTAAGCGCGGGATACGACGCGACAATACGCATCTGGCCGTTAAACGGGGGCAGTGAGATCGTCCGCAATTTGCCGACGCCACTGAATGACGTCGCCGTTACATCCGACGGCGAGATCGTTGCCGCCGGAGCGAACGGCAAGGTTTACTTCTTGTCAGCAGGCGGCGAGGTTGTTGCCGAAGTTGAAGCATCGCCGACGCCCGTCATCGCTATCGCGATCTCGCCTGACGGTAGCCTAGTCGCGGCAGCTGGAATTCGCGGGTCCGTGGTCGTGATTGAGCGCAAGAGTCGCAAACTTGCGCATACACTAGTTGGTCCAGGCTTGCCGGTCTGGTCGGTTGCGTTTTTCCCCGATAACCGCACGTTGTTGACCGGCGGAACCGATCGCATGATTCGCCGCTGGGATGCTTCAACCGGAGAACCGATTGGCGCGGTTGCGTTCGGCACGCCAGAAGATCCATTGGCTGCGTACGCCGGCGATCAAGGTGCCGAGATATTCCGTGCCTGCGTCGCCTGCCATACGCTTTCCCCCGACGAAGGAAATAAGGCCGGCCCGACGCTGTCTGGGATTTTCGGCCGCCGCATTGCAACTCTGCCAGGCTACAATTTCTCCCCCGCACTGAAAAAACTCGACATCGTGTGGACGCCAGAGACAGTGTCAAAATTGTTCGAGGTGGGACCTGAGCACTACACGCCTGGCACCAAAATGCCGGAGCAAACGATCGGATCGGCGGACGATCGCAAGGCGCTGGTAGAATTTCTCGCCAAGGCGACAATAAACAACAAAAAGTAACTAGCTTTCGCCCTTCTGCTCCCGTTCACGCAGATAATCCTCGGTCGTGCGGACCGGTGGGCGCTGAGGCGCGCCAAACGGATCAAATTGCTCGTCCGCCATCACAACAACACGGCAGTCCTCACACATTCGGATAACGTCGAGTCGCTTCTTCGAGTCTTTGTATATCCAGTGCTTGCCTTCGAGCTTTGCGATGACGCGCTCGACCGAGCTCTTCACGCCGAAAGGCTTTCCGCAACGGATACACTCGGCAGGCTCCTCCTGTTTGATGACCCGGGCCAGGGCGGTGGCAGCACGGAAATCGATTTGCGGTTTGAGGCTTATCACCTTTTCCGGACAGGTCGCTTTGCACAGCCCGCATTGGACGCACGCGTCCTCGGCAAATCGCAGTACTGGTCGCTCGGGATCGTCGGATAGCGCGCCGGTCGGGCACGCCGACACGCAGGAAAGGCACAGTGTGCAACCTTCCACACGAACATCGATCGTGCCGAATGGCGCGCCCTCCGGCAACGCCACGATGTCGACCGGTGTCGGAGCGGCCGCGTGCAACTCGCGCAGAGCAAGCCGCATCATTTCGCGTTTGCCGCCCGTCGGGACAAAGGTTGCAGGCTTCGCCGTGGCATCCAACGTGCCCATCCCGCGCAGTGCATCGCCGAGCGCATCAGGATCATCTGTCTCTATTGTTTCGACACGCCCGCCATCGAAGCCGAGTTTGGACAAAATCGGCTGTGCCAGTGCGATCGTTTTTTTCAGGCCGGAAATGTCGTGTCGTGCCTTTGCGCGGGTGAGAAAACGCACGGCCGAGGCGCCATAGGCGTGCGCCGCCGCCACCGCTTCGAGCCCGACCTGCGTGATCTCATTTACTTCCACCGGCAGCACATTCGCGGGCAGTCCGTCGCCGTGTCTGGCCAGCGCGTCGATCAGTGCGGAGCCATGTTCGGCATCATGGAACATGACGACACCATGCTTGCCCTCCGCCTCACGGTAGGTTCCGAGCAACACGCGCAGCTTGCGCAACATTGCGTCCGACGGTGGCAGAGCATAGCTGGCGGCGCCCGTGGGACACGCAGCGGCACATTGGCCGCAACCGGCGCAAATATGAGCATCGATTGCGACGTGATCGCCGGCAGGAGTAATTGCGCCGGTCGGGCAGAGATCGAGACAGCGGCGGCAGCCGACGATCTTTGAGCGCGAATGCGCGCACAGATCTTCGCTGAAGGTTATGTAACGCGGCTTGTCGAAGGTGCCGGTGAGGTCGCGTGCCTTCAGCACCGCCCGCAAAATGGCTGCAGAATCGCCCGGGTCGGCACGCAGATAGCCATCGCGAAGATCTCCAGCCGGAAAAAGCGATGGGCCGCCCGACAGATCGACAAAAATATCACAACGGGATATCGCGCCATCTCGGCCACGGCCGAATTCGAGCACGGCGCGCGAGGAGGGGCTGGACGCCGCATAGTCGTCGACGGTGATTTCGAAAGCGCCGAGATAGCCTTTGGCGGTACGGATCGTGCCCTTCACAACGGGAAACTCGGTCACGCGCAGTGGCGCAAGCTTGGCGTCGGGCTTGATCAGGACGGTGACGTCGAGTTGGCCTTTGAGCAAGTTGGCCGCTTCGATGACTTGCTCGTCCCGGCCGTAAAGCAACGTGATCCCCTCGCTTGTCAGCGGAACAAAGGGAATGTCCGGTGCTAAGTCTGCTCCTGCGGCAATCAACGCCGCCATTTTGGGGCCGGCCTTGGTAGCGTCTTCAGACCATCCGGCGGTCTCTCGAATATTGACAAACGAGAGTGCAGCGCTGCCTTCGATCTTGTCGACGACTTCACTAAAAATCGGCGCCTCCTGGGTACAGCCGACGACAAGCGTTCCCGCGCCGGCGGCCGCCTTGCGGAATCGTTCAAGCTCGGCCCGGCAGAGCTGGCGGCCTTCGATCACCTCCGCGCCGCGACACGCGCGGCGTACCGCGTCACCATCAAGCGGCATGGTGTCTTCGCACGAGCAGATCAGAATGGTACGCGGCCCTTCGGCCATCGGGTTCATTAACCTTTTTGTTTGCCCCGCGATTTCGCGGCCATTGGCTATCAAGCCATAGCCTCCGCAGCGGCCCTCGCCACCACGGGACTGGTCTGGGCACCTTCACCGCTATAGTTATATGTATTCAAACAAGAAAGGTAGAGCGCGGAACATGCCGCTGGAGACGGCCCAATCGCGAACGGCTTCCGCGTCGGAACTGACGCTGCCCCCACCATTCTCGGCTGTACGCTTGCGCGAGGTCGGTGACGCGTTCGCTCATGCAGCCTCGATCGCGGCGGAGCGCGGCGCCGGCACGCTTGTATATGTCGGTCGTTTCGATCTGGCCGAGTTTGCCGTGGTGGTGGAGCCGGACGAGCCGTTGATGAAGGCTCGCCGCGTTTTCTATGCCGGCATGGCCGCACTTGCGGACGCACTCGTGGCATTGGCGCAGCCAAACACTGCCGTCACGATCGAGTGGCCGGATTCGCTCTTGGTCAACCAGGGCCTTGTAGGCGGAGGGCGCCTGGCTTGGCCGCGAAAAATTTCCGAGGAGGAAGTGCCGCCTTGGCTGGTTTTTGGCGGCATGGTTCGCACGGTGTCCATGACCGGGAACGAGCCGGGATTGAACCCATTTGTCACAGCGCTCGAGGAAGAAGGCTTCACCGACACTATGTCTACTCAGCTCTTAGAGAGCTTCGCCCGAAATTTCATGCGCATGTTCGATTCGTGGCAGGAAAGCGGCTTCCGTGCCGTCGCGGGAAGCTATCTGGAAAGAATGCCCTTGGACCAGGGTGTTCGTCGCGAGATCGATGAGAATGGCGACCTGTTGATCCGTCGTGTGGGGAAGGTTGAAGTGTCGAAGCAAAAACTCCTGCCGCGGCTCGATCAGCCTACTTGGTTCAATGCCGCAACCAGAGGGCCGCGCGCTTGAAGCTTCTTCGCACGATACGGCTGGATGTTTCTGACACGTTCGTGTTCGAGCCGGCGGCGGAGCCGGGCGAGTGGGCAGTGTCGGGTGCTTTTGTATTCTGGAATCGTGACGCGGCTTCGCTCCAGGGGAAGGCGCGTACTGCGTTTCGCAGCGGCTTCCTCGGAGTGTCGACGCTCGGCTGGTCGACGCTGGTACAGATCGTGGAAGCGAACGAGGAAAATCGGCGCATGGTCGTTGAGACCTTGGCGAGACAACTGGTGGCGCATTTCGGCGCCCCCGCCATCGACGACGCGACCGCTGCGGCCGAGGAGGAACTGACTTTCACTGAGTCACTTTGCACTCAGCCGGTCGACACTCTGATAGCCGTGCATCGGTCTTTCGAAGAAGGCACAGTGAGGGAATCGTTTCGTACGTTGCGTCCGCGCAATGGGCCGAAGCCCGCACGTGCATTCTCCTTTATGGAGGTCGACGGGGAGGACGAACCGGGTGAAGCCGTCGATTTGATTTCGATGGTCGGACGCGAACGAAAATGAACGATTTTTGGATTTCCAGCGGTCATCATCTGCTCGACCGTGGTCGAGAGGGTGGCCTGCATGTGACCGACGAATTCCTGAAACTCTATCTGGCGCGTCCGGAGCTGCTGCCACCACCCGATGCGTGTGCGGTTGAGATGACGTTGCATGCCAGCCTGCTTGGCGATCCGCGTCTGCCGGTCTCTGCTGCGGACATAGCTTCGATCGCCGATCCGGATGCACGCGAAAACTGGCAACTTCTGATCGATTTTCGCGACCATTTGCTGCGTCACGAAACGCTCGAAGCTGCGTTCAGTGCGCTGTTACGAAACGGAGTCGGCAAGGTTCCTCCGTTATTCCTGAATCAATTGATGCACGTAATTCTGCGCAACGCGCTTGACGGTGTGCAGGATCCGCGCGTGTTGCGCGCCGCTGAACTGTTCTTTCGCACTCAACGTGTCACCTTGCACGAAGGTTCATTGCTTGTGGCCGACGAAGAAACAGTGGGAGGCGACAATCCGGGGCCGGTAACGCCGCTCGTGTCGATGCTTGGTATTCCACGCGAGGCCAATATCGACATCATCAATGAAGACAATGCCGAGGGCTATTGGGAGCGGAGCGACCGGTTCGACATGGCGCTCGATCTGACCACAGGGCGCGAAGGGCTCGACGCTCTGGCGAAAGCGATGCAGCGCTGGATCGCGCATGTGATCGGGGTTGAGGTGAGCATCGAGGCTTTGAAGGAACTGCGTGACGTCAATTTCACCTGGTATGTCGGGCTGGATGCCGACGCCACCGCGATTGGCGATAGGCTCTGGCGAGGTGAGGATATCGATGACGTCACTCTGGCGCGCGTGGTCGGATTGTTCCGGCTGAACTTCCAGGATCCCTCGGTCGTGGTTGATAAAGTCAGAGGCGAACCCGTCTACCTGATCCTGGCGATGACGCCCGACAAGACCATCCGCATGAAACCGCAGAACCTGCTGACCGGCCTCCCGGTTCGGCGTCTGGAGGCTGTCAGTTGAGCGCGACACCTCTTGTGACTATCCCCGTCGGGGTTCTGGTCGAGCGCAGCAAGAGCGCAAGTCCATGGGTCGACTTTCATTGGTATCCGATCGGGGTACTGACTGGCGTTCCGGACGCGGCGCCATGGACCAAGCTCTCGGATAGCGGGGAGCGAGCAACATTCTATGTCGGCGCGGCCAACGTCGAACTGTACCGGACGGAAACTGCAAACTATCGCGACAACCTGAACACGGAAGCGCCCCAGTTGTGGATCGTCCTGCGCCCGGTCGAACGCGATCCGCCTTATGAGTTGGCGTTGGTCACAGCGGACCCGGCCGAGGGCGAAGCGATGACCGAAACCGGAGCTAACGTGGTTGAAGCGATCGCGATGCCGAGATCGATTCAGGAATCGATTGTGGCTTTCGTTGCTGAGCACCATGTTGAGCAGGAGTTCGTGAAGCGCAAACGCGATCGCGCCAATCCCGAGGCTTTGGCGCGCCGAGGGCCTCTGGCCGGAGATCGCAAATGAGCGATGCAGAAAATTTCATCAACCGGTGGTCGCGGCGCAAACGCGAGGCCGCTGACGAAGTTGCACAGTCGAAAAAAGCCGATCCGACGCAAACGATCAATCCGTCCGGCGAGGAGCCCGAACTCAGTTCGCGACTATCGGCAGAACCATCGGCGGAGGAATTTGATGTCAGCAGCCTGCCGTCAATCGATTCGATCGGTGCTGGCACCGACATCACCGCATTCATGCGGCCCGGTGTGCCAAGTGCCCTTAGGCATGCGGCCCTTCGCCGCGCCTGGGCGGCCGATCCGGCGATCCGCAATTTTGTGGGCCTGAACGAAAATTACTGGAACGATGTTGCAGGCGCGGCGGCAGCCCCCGGGTTTGGCGATTTGGACCCGGGTGTCGATGTAGAGCGTATGGTGTCCGATCTGTTCGGCGACTCGGCTCCGAAAAAGACCGAGGCCGAGGCTCCAACGACTTCATCAACCCCCGCAGTCGCTTCCGAGCAGGTAGTGGACAAGACCGACAAGGAGTCCCTGCCCAAACAAGACTGCAGCGAGGACCCCCAGGCACCGTCAACCAAGATTGCTGCGGTGCACAATGAGCCTCAAGAGGGAAGCTCGGTTCGGCGCCATGGTGGCGCACTGCCGGAATGAAGCTCGCCCAATATTGTTTCTTAGTTATAGCCTCAAGCTATTGACCCAACTTCCATTGGGCCACTACGCTTTCATTGGCATAATTCGAAACAAGAAAATTCAATGAGAGACCCCGGTCTATCTGAGGCAATCCGTGTTGCGGGCGGCGTGAGCGAACTTGCCCGTCAAATAGGCATTTCGCAACCTTCGGTCTCGAACTGGATTCGGGTTCCGGCCGAGCGGGTAGTTTCAGTTGAAACAGCAACCGGCGTCGGCCGGGCAATCCTCCGACCAGATCTGTATGGGGAAAACGGCGCCGATATCGACGACGTCGATGTCGCGCGGGCCCAGGAATATGCCCTTCTTGCCTTGCTGTTGATGCGCGCGCCCGACGCGGCGCTGCTATCCAAGCTTTCGGCGCTGCGCGCGGATGTCTCACCGCTCGGCCTTGCGCACGCTGCGCTTGCCGAGGCCGCCGAAGCGACCAGAGTCGAAAAAGTCGAACGCGAATATTTCGACCTATTCATCGGGCTCGGCCGCGGCGAGCTCATGCCATATGGATCATATTACCTTACCGGGTTCCTGCACGAACGCCCGCTCGCACGTCTGCGCGAAGATCTCGCGCGCCTGGGGATCGCCCGCGCCGAAGGTATGGTTGAACCGGAAGATCATGCCGGCATTCTCTGCGAGATCATGTCAGGTCTGGCGAGCCGGCGGCTGCCGGCGCCGCCGGGTTCAGACCGCTTGATCTTCGAAAAACATATGGCGCCTTGGATCGGGCGGTTCTTCGCCGATCTGGAAAATGCGGCAGCTGCAGATTTCTACAAACGGTTGGGAACGCTCGGCCGTGTCTACATGGACATCGAAGCGGAGGCCTTCGACATGCCGGCTTGAGGCAGGCGAAGGAGTCCGTTTGAAAAATTCAAGGAGGGAACGGCGATGAAAGAACAGGATAAATCAAAAGTAGGCCGTCGCGACTTCCTGCGCGCGATTGGCGCGGGCGCGGGTCTGGCTGTGACCGCGGCTGCACCGCTCGCCACCGAGGCCGCTGCGTCGGAATCCGACGCAGACAAGAAGAAGGCCCGTTACCAAGCGAATTCCACCGACGTACAGACCTTCTACAAGGTCAACCGATATCCAAGCTGAGGGAGGCCGAGCCGTGTTGATCAAAAGAACAGAGCGCCAGACACGTCGCAGCAATCTCGCGGCAACGGTCGGCAGCCAATCGGGCGTTGGTCTCGATCGTCGTAACTTCTTGCGCCGTTCCGGTCTCGTCGCCGGCGGCCTGGCAACAATAGGTGCGCTCCCGCTCGCGAGCGTTCAGAAAGCGGAGGCGGCCGGACCCAATGTCGCGGGCGCCACCATCCGGAAAAATATCTGCACGCATTGCTCAGTCGGCTGCACCGTGCTCGCCGAAGTATCGAACGGCGTATGGGTCGGTCAGGAGCCGGGTTGGGATAGCCCAATCAATCGCGGCTCGCACTGCGCCAAAGGTGCGGCAACCCGCGAGCTGGTGCATGGCGATCGCCGTCTGCGCTACCCGATGAAACTGGTGAACGGTCAATGGACCCGCATCTCGTGGGATAGCGCCATCAACGAGATCGGCGACAAGATGAACGAGATCCGGAAAAAGTCCGGTGCGGAATCGGTTTATTGGCTGGGATCGGCCAAGTTCACAAACGAGGGTGCATATCTCAATCGAAAATTCGCGGCGTACTGGGGAACCAACAATTCGGATCACCAGGCGCGAATTTGCCACTCGACCACCGTTGCGGGCGTAGCCAATACCTGGGGCTACGGCGCGATGACCAACAGCTACACCGATATTCGCAATTCGAAGACGCTTTTGTTCCTCGGCGGCAATCCCGCCGAGGCGCACCCGGTGTCCCTGCAACACCTTCTCGAAGGCAAAGAGCTCAACCGCGCCAATTTCATCGTTTGCGATCCGCGAATGACACGTACCGGTGCGCACGCGACCGAATACGTGCGGCTACGCCCGGGCACGGATATTCCGGTGCTGTATGGAATGCTCTGGCATATCTTCAAGAACGGCTGGGAAGACAAGCAATTCATCGAGCAGCGCGTTTATGGCATGGACGACATCCGCAAGGAGGTCGAAAAGTATACGCCGGAGGAAGTCGAGCGTATCAGCGGTGTGCCAGGGGAGCAGCTCAAGCGCGTCGCCGAGAAATTCGCGAAGGACAAACCGTCTTGCCTCATCTGGGCGATGGGTCAAACGCAGCACACGGTTGGCACGGCAAACGTTCGCGCGAGCTGCATCCTGCTGCTCGCCACAGGCAATGTTGGCGGTCCTGGTATGGGCGCCAACATTTTCCGCGGTCACACCAACGTCCAGGGCGCGACCGATCTCGGCCTCGATATCGTATCCTTGCCGCTCTACTACGGCCTCGCCGAGCCGGCATGGCGCCACTGGAGCCGCGTCTGGGAGGAAGACTTCGAGTGGTTGAAGAGCCGCTTCGACACGCCGGCGCTAATGAACACGCCGGGAATTCCGTCGACCCGTTGGCATGATGCAACATTGTTGGCCAAGGACCAGGTCGCTCAGACCGACAACATCAAGTGCATGTTCGTGATGGGCCACGGCGGCAACACCGTTACGCGTATGCCGGATGCGGCCAGAGCAATCGCCGAGCTGGAGCTGCTGGTTGTTGCTGATCCGCACCCGACCACCTGGGCGGTGCTCGGTGAGCGGAAGAACGGCACTTACCTATTGCCGGTTGCGACAAGCTACGAAACCGAGGGGTCGCGCGTCGCTTCCAATCGCGCGATGCAGTGGGGCGAGCAGATCGTCAAGCCGATCTTCGAGTCCAAGGACGATCTGGAGATCATGTATCTCCTCGCCAAGAAACTCGGGTTCGCCGACAGGATGTTCAAGAATATCAAGGTCAACGGCAACCTGCCGGTGGCCGAGGATGTTCTGCGCGAAATCAACCGTGGCGGTTGGTCGACCGGCTACTGCGGCCAGTCGCCGGAGCGCATCAAGTCGCATATGGCCCATCAAGCCGATTTCGACATGCGTACGCAGAAGGCGACGACCGGCCCCAACAAAGGGGATTACTACGGTCTGCCCTGGCCGTGTTGGGGCTCTCCGGCGTTCCGCCATCCCGGCACGCCGCTCCTTTACAATACTAACCTCTCGATCAAAGAAGGCGGCGGCACCTTCCGCGCGCGCTTCGGCGTCGAGCGCGAGGAGAAATTGCCGGACGGCAGTACCCGCAAGGTCAGCCTGCTCGGTAACGGCTATTATTCGAAGGACTCCGAAATCAAGGATGGCTATCCGGAGTTCACCTATGGCGTGCTGAAAAAGCTCGGATGGGACAAGGATCTCACCGAGGCTGAGCTCGCCGTGATCAACAAGATCAACCCCGCGACGCCTGATGCGGTGTCATGGTCGATCGACTTGTCCGGCGGCATCCAGCGTGTCGCGATCGAGCACGGATGTATCCCGTACGGGAACGGCAAGGCACGGGCGAATGCCTTCGGCCTGCCAGACCCGATACCGGTCCATCGCGAGCCGATATACACGCCGCGCGCCGAACTGGTGGAGAAATACCCGACGCTGCCCGACGCGAAACAGTTCCGGTTGCCGAACATCGGCTTCACGGTTCAGAAGGCGGCGGTCGAAAAAGGTATTGCCAAGCAGTTTCCGTTGATCCTCTCGTCCGGCCGTCTGGTCGAATACGAAGGCGGCGGCGAAGAAACCCGGTCGAACAAGTGGCTGGCCGAGTTGCAGCAGGACATGTTCATCGAGATCAATCCTGTCGACGCCGCCGATCGCGGCATCAAGGATGGCTCGTGGGTCCTGGTTTCGGGCGCCGAGATGGCAAGCGGCAAGGTCTGCCGCATGAAGGCTCTCGTCACTGAGCGCGTCGGCAAGGGCGTTACGTGGACACCGTTCCACTTCGCCGGCTGGTTCATGACCGAGGATCAACGCAGCAAATATCCAAAAGGCGCCGATCCAATCGTGCTGGGTGAAAGCGTGAACACGCTCACCACCTACGGCTACGATCCGGTGACCGGAATGCAAGAACCCAAAGCCACCCTCTGCCAGATCAGGGCGGCGTAAGGAGGAAATGTCATGGCTCGAATGAAATTCCTCTGTGACGCCGACCGTTGCATCGAATGCAACGCCTGCGTCACGGCCTGCAAGAACGAAAACGAAGTGCCGTGGGGCATCAACCGCCGGCGCGTCGTGACGATCAACGATGGCAAGCCCGGAGAGCGCTCGATCTCGATGGCGTGCATGCACTGCACTGACGCGCCCTGCGCGGCGGTCTGCCCAGTGAACTGCTTCTACACAACGGCGGACGCAGTGGTTCTGCACTCCAAGGATCTGTGCATCGGCTGCGGCTACTGCTTCTACGCCTGTCCGTTCGGTGCTCCGCAGTATCCGAAGGTCGGCAACTTTGGCTCACGTGGCAAGATGGACAAATGCACGTTTTGCGCCGGCGGGCCCGAGGCCGACTTCAGCAAGGAAGAGTACGAGAAGTACGGCGCCAACCGCCTGGCGGAAGGCAAGCTGCCACTGTGCGCGGAAATGTGCTCGACCAAATCGTTGCTCGCCGGCGACGGCGATGTCATCGCGCAGATCTACAAGGAACGCGTGGCGAAGCGCGGTTACGGCTCAGGTGCCTGGGGCTGGCAGACCGCTTATCGCGAGTTGATAGCCACTTGATCCATCATACTGCCGGCGCACCGATGATTGCGTGCGCCGTCGGGCCGGCGACAAGAAACGTGGAATAACAGGAGAGGATGGGCATGGCGAAGCCTTTTGAAAGGGTCCGTTTGATCGTTGGCGCCCTCGTACTGGCAATTGTCATTGCGGTCGCGGCGCCGGCATTTGCGCAACAGAGTGGTGCGCAGGTAAATCCGACCGCTTTGTCCGTGAAGGAGCAGCAGCTGCTTCAGGAAATGAGCAGAATTCAGGGGCGTGGCACTATTCCGGACGTGAAGTCGTACGTGCTCGAGCAGCCCGCAGGCCGCGAGTGGCGTCATTTCCATGAAGTCACCTTGCGCTGGATTGGCGGCATCGCCCTGCTCGGGATGCTTGCCGTTCTTGTTATTTTCTATCTTTGGCGCGGCATGGTGATGATCAAGAGTGGCCGATCCGGCCGCAGGATCGAACGCTTCAACGGCTTCGAGCGCTTCGTCCATTGGATGACGGCAACTTGCTTCATCATCCTGGCGCTGTCCGGCCTCAACATCACATTCGGCAAACCACTGCTTTTGCCGCTCGTTGGTCCGGAGGCATTCACGACCTGGTCCGAATTGGCAAAGTACGCGCACAACTATCTGAGCTTCCCCTTCACCATTGGAGTTGCGCTGATCTTCCTGATGTGGGTGGGCGGCAATATTCCCAACAGCGTCGACGTCGAATGGGTCAAGCGTGGTGGCGGCATCGTTGGCGACGATCATCCGCCGGCCTATCGGTTCAACGCCGGTCAGAAAATGATCTACTGGATCGTCGTGATCGGCGGCGGTACCTCGGCTGTGACGGGCTATCTGCTGCTATTCCCGTTTTATGCGGCCGGGATCGAGGGAATGCAGATCGCCCAGGTCGTCCACGCGGTGGTCGCGATGCTGTTCATCGCCGCCATGCTTGGGCACATCTATATCGGCACAATCGGCATGCAGGGTGCCTTCGAGGCGATGGGCGAAGGCAGCGTGGACGTCAATTGGGCAAAAGAGCATCATCGTCTGTGGCTGGAAGAAGAACTGAGGCGCACTCCAAAAGAGGCCCGGGCCCAGCCGGCCGAATAAGCCAAAGCCAATACGCCTTGCATATGACGCCCGGCTTCAAAGCCGGGCGTTTTGCTATAAGGGGCCATGCGTATTATCGGCCTTGCAGGCTGGAGCGGTTCCGGCAAAACCACGCTGATCACCAAGCTGATCCCGCGACTTATCGAGCGTGGGACCAGGGTCTCTACCCTTAAGCACGCCCATCACGGATTCGACCTGGATCAACCCGGCAAGGATTCGTTCTTTCATCGCGCCGCTGGTGCAACCGAAGTCATCATTTCATCGGCCAGGCGCTGGGCCATCCTGCACGAACTGCGTGACGAGCCTGAGTGGGATTTGCGCAGCCTCGTTGCCAAGATGTCGCCCGTCGACCTCGTTCTGGTCGAGGGTTTCAAGCGCGATGCCTTTCCGAAGCTTGAGATTCATCGGGCGGCAAACGGCAAGCCGCTCATCCATCCCGAAGACTCGCATATCGTCGCGATCGCCTCGGATGTAGCCCTGCCGCAGGCGAAGGTGCCCGTCATCGATCTCAATGACATCGACGCGATCGCTGATCTTTTGCTGGCGCGTGCCATACCGGTCAGCGCAGCGCAAGCCACTGCAGTCCCAAGGAGCCGGTAATGGCTCAGCTCACTGACGACTGTTTCGCGTTTTCGGGCCCTTTGCTGCGACTCGATGACATGGAGCGGTTGATTCGAGAGCGGATTTTTCCTGTGGCCGAAACCGAGCGCGTGGCGTTGCATGGCGCGCGGGGCCGCGTGGTCGCGCAAGATGTCAGCGCACCGGTCGACCTTCCGCCTTTCGATAATTCTGCCGTCGATGGCTACGCCGTGCGGCACGCCGATTTGCAGCCCGACAAGGAAACGACACTCGAGGTGTCCGGTCGCCTGACCGCCGGTGCGCGTGCAAACCTCGCACTTAAACCCGGAACTGCCGTCCGCATCTTTACTGGGGCCGCTATGCCGAAGGGCGCGGACACCGTTTTCATGCAGGAAGATGTGACGGTCGAAGGCGATCGGGTGACAGTGCCAAAGGGGCTAAAACCAGGGGCCAATCGCCGCCTCGCCGGCGAGGATGTCGCGGCCGGAGCTACCGTCCTGCCGTCCGGCACGGTGCTTGAAGCGCAGCACATCGCGCTCGCCGCTGCGCTTGGGCTGACTGAGATCGTCGTGCGAAGGAGACTCAGGGTAGCGATTTTTTCCACTGGCGATGAGGTCGTCGAGCCGGGGTCGATTCGCGATGGTGCCGGAGTCTACGACTCCAACCGCTTCCTGCTGTCGGAGCTTCTCGAACAGCTCGGCGCCATTGTGACCGATCTCGGAATTCTCCCTGACGATCCGGAAAGGCTTTCATCCCGTTTGGCTGACGCAGCAGCGGATCATGATCTTATTATTACGTCCGGAGGGGTATCGACTGGAGAAGCCGATTACGTGCGTCTTGCAGTCGAGCGAATCGGCAGCCTCGTATTCTGGCGAGTTGCCATCAAGCCGGGCCGGCCAGTGGCGCTTGGCGTGATTCCGGCGGCATCCGGACACAGCGCGGCGTTCGTCGGGCTGCCGGGCAATCCGGTTGCAGTCTTCGTCACGTTCGTGCGCATCGTGAAGCCGCTGTTGCGGCGGCTGTCCGGCGCGCGCCCGGACAGGCTTGTGCCACTGCCGGTCCGCGCTGCATTCGCATACAAGAAAAAGAAGGACCGCCGCGAATATGTTCGTGTCACGCTCAAGCGCGGCACCGATGGCGAAGTTGAGGCGGTCAAGCACCCGCAGGATGGCGCGGGCATTCTCACCTCGTTGACGGAAACCGACGGACTGCTGGAATTTCCCGAGGATGTGACGACGATCGAACCGGGAGCCCGCGTCGGCTTCCTCTCCTACGCGGCGCTGATCGGCTGAAAGCGGATCTCAGGCACCCAGACGTACGCCACTCGTCGTGTAGGCTTTGTCGACCGGCTCCTGAATGCTGTTAAGCGCCACACCGCCGATGGCTGCGATGATGATTGCGGCAACACAAGCAATGATGAAGCTCTTCATTTAACCGGCTCCTCTTTTCAGCCAATGCCAAATATGGACGCGCTGTCGGGGTGGTCAAGAACCAAGTCCAAGAATCAGGTTAAGTATGCTGCAACGCAATGCGCTCGGCGCTTGCCGCGTCTTCAGGAGTGTTGACGTTAAAGAACGGATCGATCGGTTGAGCGGGCCAGTCGGCGATCGCGACACCATGCCGCGCGGTCCAGATCTCGATCTTTCGTAAGTCTTCCTCGACCAGCGCCTTGCGCAAATCCTCGCGCAACGCGAGCGGCCACAGGCCCACCACCGGGTGGCGCCATTCCCCGGAGCGCGCACACGCAAGTGGCACGCCCGCGCCCATTTTACGTCGAGACTGGTGCAGGCGCTCGACGAGATCGTCCGGAAGGAAAGGGCAGTCACCCGGAACGCTGAGAATCCATTCGATGCCGTTCTTCTGTTTCGCCAGCCAGTCGAGCCCAGCGAGAATCCCGGCCAATGGACCGGCGAAATTCGGCACGCTATCAGGCACGACCGTCAGGCCTGTATCGGCAAATCGCTTCGGGTCGCCGTTGGCATTGATGATGATGCCGGCGCATTGCGCAGACAGTGTCGCCAGCACACGGTCGAGAATGGACACGCCGCCGATTTCGATGCGCGCCTTGTCGCCTCCGCCCATGCGCCGTGCGAGTCCACCCGCGAGCACCAGACCAAAAGTGGGCGGGTGGCTAGTCATCGTGGACGGCCGCCTTGCGTCGGTTCTTGGCGCTTTCCTCTTCGACGTAAGCAAGGTCCTGGTCGAAGACGATGCGATCTTCGCCGGCGAGCGCAACGAAGCGCTTGCCGCGTGCGCGCCCGATCAAGGTCAGGTTCGCCTTGCGGGCCAACTCAACGCCCCACGCGGTAAAGCCCGAGCGCGAAATGAGGATAGGGATTCCCATCCGTACGGTCTTGATCACCATTTCCGACGTCAGCCGGCCGGTGGTGTAAAAGATTTTATCGTGTGGAGGTACACGCTCCCGAAACATCCAGCCGGCGATCTTGTCGACCGCATTGTGCCGGCCGACATCTTCCATATAAACCAGCGGTTTGTCCTCACGCGCAAGAACGCAACCATGAATGGCGCCGGCCTCGAGATAGAGGGACGGCGTGGTGTTGATTTTGTTCGTCAGTGAGTAGAGCCATGACGTGCGCAGCTCCGCCTTCGGCAGCGTCACGTTTTCGAGCGCCTCCATGAGGTCGCCGAACACAGTTCCCTGCGCGCATCCAGACGTCTGGACTTTCTTTTTCAGCTTCTTCTCATAGTTGGTCTTTCGGTTCGTACGCACCACCACGGCCGAGAGTTCTTCGTCATAGTCGACGTCGGTGACCACGTCGTCAGGAAGCAACATATGCTGATTGAGCAGGTAGCCGATCGCCAGGTATTCGGGAAAATCGCCGATGGTCATGGCCGTGACGATTTCCTGGCTGTTCAGGAAAATCGTCAGGGCCCGCTCGACCGTTACGGAGGTCTCGATCCGTGCGCCGGCCTGGTCGACGCCGGTCACACGCTCCGTCAGTCGCGGGTCGTTGGGGTTGGGCCGGATGATGTAATCGTCTCGATCTTTGCTCATTGCTCAATCATAGCAGACATTTTGCCACAACATGAAAACTGCCCAACTAAAGTGGGCAGCGGTCCTCGTTTTGTCCATGCTTCGTGGCATCACATTACGAAGATCGTTTCCAAGCTGCATGCCATGGACATAGACTAAGGCTAACGACAAAAGCGCCACGGGGAGATGCCGATCATGCTTCGCGCCACCAAAAATATCATGCTGCCGACCACCATCACCGGCTCATTGCCGCGGCCAAGTTGGTACACCCAGAATCTCGGGTCGCGCAGCTTTCTAGACGCGATGGTGAATAACCAGTTCCGCGAACAGTATGTCGATGCGGTCTCGATCTACCTTCACGAGCAGGAAGTGGCCGGACTCGATATCGTCACTGATGGCGACGCACATTTCGATTCAGACGTCGGCGGCCAGAGCTGGACCAACTATCCGCCCCGCCATATGGGCGGATTTGATCACCACCCGCAGCCGACTCCCGCCGGCAAAGGCGGACTTGGATTTCCGCCCGGCCACATTCTCCACGACTATCTTGAATCACGTGTCATGCCCGGTATCAGCGGGCCGGTCACGCGAGGTGAACTGCAATATGCCGCGATGTTCAAGGTCGCGCAGCGTATGACCAAAAGGCCGGTCAAGTTTGGGACGATCGGACCGGAACTGGTCGCTTTCGCCGTGCAGGACAGACATTACAAATCGTTGAAGGATCGCATCTTTGCGATCACCGATGCGCTGAACGAAGAGCTGCATGATCTTGCT
Source organism: uncultured Alphaproteobacteria bacterium (assembly GCA_963831515.1). Classification (GTDB taxonomy): domain Bacteria; phylum Pseudomonadota; class Alphaproteobacteria; order Rhizobiales; family Xanthobacteraceae; genus Pseudolabrys. Next base: position 470,972 of record CAWHQL010000013.1, read on the forward strand.
GATGCGGGTTGCCAGGTCATTCAGTTTGAAGAGCCGCAAATACATCTACTTGCCGTACGCAACATCGTTGACGACGTGATCAATCCCGCTTTCAGCCTCGACGTCTTCAATCGTACGGTCAAAGGACTCCGCGCGAAAACCGAGGTGTGGTGTCACACGTGCTGGGGCAATCCCTCGCAGCAACGCATGTTCAAGGACGTGCAAACCTACAAGAACGCGCTGGAGATGCTGAACAAGGTCGATGCCGACGTCATCACCTTCGAATCCGCTAGCGCTGGAGGCATGGACCTCGAGGCGTTCGGCAAGATCATCACCGACAAGAAGATATGTATCGGCGTCATTGATCATCACTCCCTGCAGGTCGAAAGGCCGGAAGAAATTGCAGACCACATCCGGCGCGCACTCAAACATATTCCAGCGGAACGGCTGGTGCTCTCATCAGACTGCGGGATGGGCCGAGAGGGCATGAGCCGCCGGCATGCCTTCTACAAGATCGTGTCACTGGTGCTCGGCACCAATATGGTGCGCAAGGAGCTCGGACTTCCGCAGGCGGAGTGTCTTGCGGCCGATTCCCGCTATTCGCTGGTTGTGCCCGCCAAATAGGGTGTGGCGCGGTTAATCAAAGCTGAAGACGGCCCATGGAGATTCATCGTTGATCTTCGCGTGGTTTAAATAAAATTCGAGATAAGGTTGCGTCCGGGGGAGGGGCAGGCCAGGAGGCTTGCCGATGCGTGTTCGTCTTGTTGCGATGACCCTTGCAGTTGCGGGAGTTTGTCTGTTCGCCGCTCCGCAGCTGCCCGCGCCTGCCGAGCCGCAGCAGCAGGCGGAGGCCATCGATTTCGACGCGTTGCGCGCCCAGGCTCAAGCCGCGTTGACATCGTTGCAGCAACAGCGCGAAGCGCGCGTAGCGTCGGTCGCATCCACCGCGTTCTGATGGATCTTCAACCGGGCAGAAAAGCCACCGCACCGCTGGTGTGGTCGGTCAGCCGCTCGACGGACGTCTGGTAAAGCGTTTCCAATTGTTCTCGATTTAGGACCGCCGCCACCGGCCCATCGGCGATCCGTGTTCCGTCGCGCAGCAAGAAAACACGATCAGCCGCGCGCAACGCATGGTTCGGGTCATGGGTGGTGAACAGCACGCCGTGTCCCGATTTTGCCAGAGCGCGAATTTCGTTCATTACTTTCCCTTGGTTGCCGAAGTCGAGGCTGGCTGTCGGCTCATCGAGCACCACGAATTGCGGCTCCTGTGCGAGCGCGCGCGCCAGCAGCACAAGCTGCCGCTCGCCGCCAGAGATCATGGTGTAAGGACGATCGGCGAGAGTTGCGATACCGAAACGATCGAGCACGGCTAGTGCCACCGCGCGGTCGTGCGCGCTCGGCCGGCTAAACAGAGCGCCGTGAGCGGTCCGGCCCATCAGGACCACGGTTTCCACCGTAAAGGCAAAGGTCCCGATATGCACCTGCGGCACGTAGGCGATGACGCGCGCCCGGTCACGGATCGAGTAGTCGCCGAGCGGCTTGTCGCCTAGCCGCACTTCGCCGGACTTTGGCTTGAGAAGGCCGAGCAAGGTCTTGAGCAAGGTGGTTTTCCCGCCGCCATTTGGCCCGAGCAGAGCCAGCACTTCGCCGGTTGCGAGCGCGATATCGAGCCCGCGGCCAACCGTGCGGTCGGGGTATCCGATGGCAAGATCGTGCCCTTCGATATTCACGACCAGTTCCTCTGCATGCTGGCGAGAAGCCAGATAAAGAATGGCGTGCCGACCACTGCCGTCAGAATGCCGAGAGGAATCTCCACTTGGGCGGCGGTGCGGGCGAGGGTGTCGATGATCAGTAGATAACCTCCTCCGAGGATCGCCGCAGTCGGCAGCAATCTCGCGAAGTCAGGGCCGACTAGGGATCGCGCAAGATGCGGCACTACCAGCCCTACCCATCCGATGATTCCCGCCGTGGCTACACTGGCTGACGTGGTTAGCGTTGCCGCCGCCACGATCGCTATTCTGAGCGGGCCCGTTGCGACACCAAGCGAACGCGCTTCCTCTTCGGGCAGAGACATGACGTTCATCCGCCACCGAAGTGCAATAAGTACGGCGGTGCCGATCGCAACGGGGCCGAACAGCGGCAGAAGGTCGGACACGTTCGCCGCGGACAGGCTGCCAAGCAACCAGAAAGTCATGGCAGGCAGTTGGTTGTACGGATCGGCAAGGTATTTCACCAAACCGACACCCGCGCCGAGCAACGCGCCGACAACTACACCAGTTAGTACCAGGACCAGGATCGGATCTCGCGAGCGCACGGCAGAGCCGATGGCGTAAACGGCGGCGACAGCAAGCAAGCCACCGACAAATGCGAAAACCTAAATCACAAGCACACCGAGTGAAAGAAAAATGCCGATCACCGCGCCGAGGGCCGCGCCCGATGAGGCGCCGAGGATGTCTGGCGACACCAGTGGATTGCGGAAAAGCCCTTGGAATGCGGTGCCGGCGACCGCCAGTGCCGCTCCGACCAACGCGGCTGCAAGCACGCGCGGACCGCGAACTTGCAGGATGACGCTTTCCACGGCGGCAGGCACATCGGGGCGATGACCGGTGAGTTTGGCAAGCAGCACGTTGCCGAGTTCGGCGAGCGACACCGGATAGCGACCGATCGTAAAAGCAAGGAGCAATCCCGCGATCAACACGGCGGTTGCGATCGCGAGGCCCGGCAGAGCGGAGCGGGTCAATTAGTCTCTCCCGGCCAGCACATTGTCGACTTGCGCGTCGCTCGGAGTGCGATGATAGAACATCGCATAAAACTCCCGGGTCTGCGCACGAATATCCTCGGGAAATTTGTCCGGGTAAAGGATCTTCCCCAACCACCGCAGGCCAATGAGGCGGTTCACCGAAGGCGGAAAATCCACCCAGCCGAACGGCATTTTCGGGGACAGATGCACGTGGCCATCGCGGACCGCCTTGACCGACGCCCACGCGGGGTCGCTGCGTACGCTTGCCGCGAAATCTTGGTCGATCGTGATGATGACGTCCGGATTCCACAGGAGAACCTGCTCAATCGAAACATTCGCAAGACCGCCCTGGCTTTCTCCTGCAACGTTTTGCGCAAGCATTTCGATTGTCTCGACGTTAATTGAACCGCCGAGGCCGGTGACAAGCCCGCGTGGTCCGCGCGCGTAGTAGACCCGCGGACGGGATGAAGGTGCAATGGATGCGACATGGCCGATCGTATTTTTAATCGTATCCTCCGCATAGCGGGCCAGCTTTTCGGCATCGGCTTGTCGCCCTGTGAGTTCTCCAAGCTTGCGATAGGTTACGGCAGCGGCGTCAAAGCGTCCGTCAAGCAGCGCATAGGGAATACTTGGTCTGCTGCTGCACTCTTTCGGCAAGTGAGACAAAAGTAGCGCTGGTCGAACCGACGTCGAGAATGAGGTCCGGCTTAAGCGCGATGACGCTCTCAAGATTTGCGGTATTGCCACGCCCGGTGATTCGGCCGACCTCGGCGCGGGTGCATACATCGGGCAGCATATAGGCGCATTCCTCGGGCCGGTTGGCGCGCGGCCAGCCGAGAAGCAGATCGGGGGCGAGCGTATAGAGAAGGATCGCTGCCGGTGGTCCGGCCGGGAAAACGCGCGCGACCTTTTCCGGCACCGGTAACGCGCGGCCGGTCGCATCGGTGACCGTTGCCGCACGTGCCTGGCGCGACGCAAGCAGGGCGGCGGAGCTCGCCAGAAAAGCTCTGCGATTGATTGCCATGTCGATCAACACCGGTACGTGCTGATCAATCTACACCGATCATGACGCTCGTTGCTTTGATGATGGCGTAAGCCGTCTTGCCCTTTTCCAGCTTCAGTTCGTCTGCCGACTCATTGGTGATCGACGCGGTGAGCGTCTGTCCACCGATATCGATACGAACATGGGCGGTCGTCGCGCCTTTCTTGACGTCGACGATCTTGCCCTTGAGTTGATTGCGCGCACTGAGTTTCATGGTCTGTCTCCACCTTTGATCAAGTTTCCCGGCGTGAAGCCGTGCTTTTCGAAAATCTTCTGGCCTTCCGGCGATACGATGAAATCCGCGAGGTGACGCGCCGCTGGCGACGCTCCGTTTATCACAGTCAATCCGTAGTCGGCTCCTACGGCCAGGCTGTTTGGCAAGGCAACGATTTGCTGATCGGGATTTTCTTTCTGCGCCATAAGCGCGTTGGTGCAATAGGTCAGAAAGATATCGGCGCGGCCTTCCGAAACATGCCAACCGTACACCGTGCGGCCTGCCGGCGCTGGCATGCTGGTTGAACTGCCCGTGAGCTGAAGGGCTTTCTTTTCCAATTCAGTCTGCGCCCCCGGTCGGATGGCTTCTGCCTTACGGAAGACCTCAAATGCATAGTCGCCGGACGGGTCAGCCTTCGGTGTCGACGTGCCGACCTTCACATTTTTATCGAGCATGCGTTCGAGCAGCGTCGTGCTGTCAACCGCCAGCCCCGGCTTCACCAAGGCGCAGAGCTTGTTGCGCGCGAAGCGTACCACCGGGCCGCTTCTTTTCTGTTCGTACAGGGCTTGCGGGTGCTCCATATTTGCGGAGGCGAATATGTCTGCCTTTGCGCCCCCCGCGATCTCATCCTTCAGGAGGCCGGACGGTCCATATTTGCCCTCGACCTTGCCGCCGGTTGAAGTTTCGTAGGTGTTGCACACGTCGGTCAACGCGGCCTTCAGGCTGCCGGCCGCGTAGAGTTGAATGGTCTCGGCTGACGCAGGCCCTGTCATGGCAAGAATCGCTAATATCACCGCGCTCGCACGCATCACGCGCTTACAGCCGTTCGGGTGTGGAACGTCATTGGCGCTCTGACAAAATCGGACCTTATCGCCCAAAAATACCCAGTATTTGCTGCTCATCCTGCGCAGCGACGCCCACAGGGGTCAATCTTTGAAAACAGGACACAATTATGCTTATCAGTGGGGCCTGATCCGCCAAATGCGGCGGGTTGTCGGCGATCCGACGGTAGCTATAGTGCCCGCCGTCTGAAGGTCGCGGGCTTTTCGATGACTTGTCAGAAGGGTGGCTGAAGCGCGAAAGCGCGCATTACGTTTTGATGTTGAGAGTGTGGCCTGCAAAGCAGGTCCTGATCCGGAGGGGTGGCCGAGTGGCTGAAGGCGCACGCTTGGAAAGCGTGTTTACGGGAAACCGTAACGTGGGTTCGAATCCCACTCCCTCCGCCAAATCTTCGAAGGTTAGTCAGAACCCTTCTCCGTCGAATTCTGAAGCCAAGTTATTGACTGGACTGGCAACCGACCAAACGATTTTGCGATACCCACGAAGCGTAAGCGAATAGTGGGCGGTCGGCGGACAATGTCCGCTATTGACCCAAAGCGGACATCCGCATGGGACCTTAGGTCAGACCAATCTCGCCCGATCTTAGTAACGTTATTGAGGAAAGCCCGTGTTCCCAGTTCGTTGGGAAGCGCCCACACCGAAGGAAAGTATATGTCCACCACGACGAAGAATGCTCTGCGCGTACTCGCGACTGTTCTGTCTTCTGCCGACGAAGTTATCGAGTAGATGTCTTCAATGTTCGCTTTCGGGGGCAAAGTGGACATCATCTAGAAATTTGCGTATCGAAAATCTGGTCCGGAAAGTTTGAACTCGGTCCAATACCCATTTGACGTCACGATGTTTTTTTGACCGCCGGGCTGCGGGATGCTTGTCGCCCACGGAGTGGGCGGCACTAGCAATTTATTTGATGGTAATCGATAATAGCTCCTGTGTAGAAAAGATGCCGAGGCAACTGGGCCATCAAACCTCAATGTAAGACCGCTGAAAAAAAGCGGAGCTGCTTGCGCAGCTTGCAACTTCATTCTCGCAAAACGGCATTGGGCAGCTCGGAGACCTCACTAAAGCGGAGGATTATCGATGCGATTCCATAAAAGCTGTTTCGGACTTGCGCTGTTGGCGGGACTTTCGGCCGCAGCGGTAAGTCTCCTGGCGCCGGCGCCGGCGCGTGCGGCCGACCCGATCAGGATCGGGTTTGGGATGTCGCTTACCGGGCCGCTGTCGGCCAATGGCAAGTCGTCGTTGTTGGCAATGAAAATCTGGGAAGACGACACCAATGCCAAAGGCGGCTTGCTCGGCAGACAGGTTAAGCTCGTCTACTTCGACGACCAGAGCAATCCATCGACGGTGCCCGGCATCTACACCAAGCTCCTCGACATTGACAAAGTCGATCTGATCGTCAGCGGCTACGCGTCCGGTCAGATTGCGCCCGCAATCCCGGTCGCGATGTCGAAAAAGAAACTGTTCATCAGCCTGTTCGGGACCGGCGTGAACGAGCAATTCAAATATGATCGATATTTTTCAATGATCCCGAATGGGCCGACGCCAAAGCCGGCGTTCACGCGGGGCTTCTTCAAAGTCGCCGAGGTGCAGAAGCCCAAGCCGCAGACCATCGCGATTGCGATGGCGGACGCCGAATTTGGCCGTAATGCGTGTGAAGGCGCGGCGGAAAATGCCAATGCTGCAGGCTTCAAGATCGTTTACAACAAGACATACCCCCCGGCGACGACTGACTTCGCGCCAATCGTGCGGGCGGTGGCGGCGAGCAATCCGGACCTTTTCGTAATTTGCTCCTATCCGCTTGATTCGGTCGGCATGATCAAGGCCATGCACGAAGTCGGCTTCAAGCCGAAGATGTGGGGCGGCGCGATGGTCGGGCTGCAAGCGACGGTGTTCAAGACCCAACTGGGGCCCATGCTCAACGGCGTGGTCAACTTCGAAACCTGGTTGCCGCAGAAATTGATGGCGTTCCCCGGCTCGCTTGAATTATTGAAAAAATATCAGGAGCGCGCTGGCGCCGAGGGTGTTGACCCTCTCGGCTATTACATGCCGGTCTGGGCCTACTCGTACCTGCAGGTTCTCGGACAGGCGATCGCCGAGGCAAAAACGCTCGATGACGGCAAGCTTGCTGACTACATCCGAACAGCGACATTCAAGACGGTGGTAGGGGACGTCCGATTTGGCAAGGACGGCGAGTGGGCCGTGGAACGCGTGATGGCCGCTCAGTTTCAGAATATCAAAGGCAACAAAATCGACGACTTCCGCGATTTGTCGACCGAGGTAATCGTTTATCCGCCGCAATACAAGAGCGGTGAGGTGATCTACCCATACGAGAAGGCATTGGTAAAGTAGGAACGGCTTTGGCGTAATCGCGGGCGAGTGGGCCGCCGCAAGGCGGCTCACTGTTCAAAAAAATAAGTCGGGTTGATCAGCGGGGCAGCCGAACAATCGATGGTCGGCATTTGCCGCGCGCTTCCTTAAGATCACTCCTGGCACCTTGCAAAAGACAAAGGTCGTCCGGAGAGATATTCAATGAACAGGATTTTAGTTAAGAGCGGGAACATCGTGTCTATGGATCCCGCCATCGGCGATCTCACCGGCGCAGACATCCTCATTGAAGACGATCGAATTGCAGCAGTCGCCAAAAATATAGAAGTAGAAGGTGCGAACGTTATCGATGCCTCGCGGATGATCGTACTGCCGGGGCTCATCAATGGGCATCTCCATACATGGCAAACCGGCTTGCGTGGGCTCGCCGCGGACTGGACTGTCGCGCAGTACATGCAAGCGATGCACCGCGGTCTTGCAACGCTATACCGGCCAGACGACATTTATATCGGAAATCTGGTCGGAGCATTGAACCAGATCAACAATGGCGCGACGACTTTGGTGGATTGGTGTCACAACAATCCGACACCCGGTCATACCGATGCCGCGATCCGTGGACTTGAGGAGTCGGGAATCCGCGCGCTTTTTTTGCACGGCTCACCCAAGCCCGATCCAAAACCCGGGCAGAAACATTTCAGCGAAATCCCGATGCCGCGATCGGAGGTTGCGCGTCTTCGCGAGGCTAAATTTTCAAGCGACACGGGATTGATGACCTTCGGTCTCGCTATTTTGGGCCCCTACTACTCAACCTACGACGTCACTTGCACCGATTTGGAACTGGCGCGTGAATTCGATCTTTTCGCGAGCATGCATGTTGGTGGCGGGCAATCAAAAACAGCAAACGGATTTGAGCGACTGCTTGATTCAAAGTTGGTCGACGAGCGGACTACGGTGGTTCACGGCAATGATATCAGGCCAGACACAATTGGTCGGATGGTGGACCAAGGCGCAACTTTCACCGTAACGGCGGAGATCGAGCTCCAGATGGGTTATGGTGATCCACTCACCGGTGTTTTGAGTGCGAAGAACGCGCCCATTTCAATAGGTACAGACGTCGAGCCCGCGGTTGGGAGCGATCTATTTACATGCATGAGAATTACACTTCAACACGAGCGCAACCGGGGAATAATGGAGTCGGTTACGAGCTCGGGCAGCCGCCCTCAATTATCGGCCTTGACCTGCCGAGACGCACTTTCATGGGTGACGACGGGTGCGGCTAAAATCGCGGGTCTGGATTGTAAAGTTGGTTCGCTAACGCCAGGCAAGCAAGCTGACATCGTCATGCTGCGTGCGGACGATATGAATATGGTGCCAGCGCACGATTTGGCTGGCTGTGTGGTGATGCAGGCAAGCCCTGCCAACGTCGATACGGTTATAATTGCTGGCCGAATCGCGAAGCGGAGCGGAAAATTGTTATTTAATAACTTGCAAAATAAAATGGCGGCCCTTCAGAGCTCAGGCAAGCGCATCGTCTCTGATTTTGCCGCGCTGCCGCAAGTCGGATCGTAAGGCGACGTCGGTGGTAATTTAGCAGTAAAGTCCAAAGCGGACGTGGAAATGCAGTCTGCAACACTCTCAACAGGCGCTTAATCGGGGCAAACTGCTGCTATTCTTTTTTCTTGTCGTCTCATGTCACCAACGACCGATTGTATTTCCTCTCCCGCTTGAATTCTGTTTGCAAAAAATCTCAATAGATCGGGTGCACGCCGTAGTTCCTTTTCACAGTCTGGCGTTAAGCGTTTTCGGCCCAACTCATCAGCCTGCGAACCGGCATCTTTGGCCCTATCGATCACGGGTGCTTTTTCTTCCATAGCGACAGGCGCCTTATCCTGAATAGCTACGGGTTTCGCAATTTCTCGAAGATGTATTTGCGTAGAGACCAGCGCTCCAACGACGATCAGAAACAGCGGGACTAGTACATACAAGAGTCTGGCATGATCCATCCGGGCGCGAGGCACATCTGCGAGGCTACGCCAAACCGGCTTGCCGACATCCGCAAAATGGTCCGCGATTTTTATCATTTGCGGATCCTCGCTAAGCAACAGACAGCCATCGCAATCCATGTACTCCTTGATCGGTAGCATAAAACCTGCTGGATTTTCGACGGCGCCACCACCGTGTGCGACGATTTGATGCCCACGCTGCATGAGCGATGCCGAGTAATAGGTGCTAACGTCGCCGCTGACGAGAAGCAGGATTTTCATCTCAGTTCGCCCGCCTAGACCGTTCTTTCTTTTTTGGCTCGCACCGTTACAGCACTCTCAGCAAATCCGGGCAATAAGGGGTGAGGGGTGTCGCTACACGAGTACTCGGAGTGAAAGGAGATGTGATGGCAAAGAACACAATTTGTCTCTGGTACGATAAGGACGCCGAGGCCGCTGCTCGATTTTATACCAAGATTTTTCCCGACAGCGCGTTGGGTGCCATCCACCGTGCACCCAGTGACTATCCTTCCGGCAAGAAGGGGGATGTGCTGACGGTCGAGTTCAAAGTTGCCGGCATCCACTGCATCGGTCTCAACGGCGGCCCCGTGTTCAAACATAATGAGGCATTTTCTTTCCAGATCGCCACTGACGATCAGGCTGAGACGGATCGCTATTGGAACGCCATCGTCGAGAATGGCGGCCAGGAAAGCGCGTGCGGCTGGTGCAAAGATAAATGGGGCGTGTCGTGGCAAATCACGCCGCGTGTATTGACCGAAGCGATGGCGGCTGGTGGCGGTGAAGCAAAGCGCGCGTTTGACGCTATGATGGACATGAAAAAGATCGACGTCGCCGCAATCGAGGCGGCGCGCCGCGGTTAAGTTTCGCGCCGAGCAGCAACGACGTCGTCTAGTGGCCCAAAGCAGACATTGATTTGTGCAGCGCCAATGTCTGCTTTCAGAAGTAAAGCAGACGTGAGCTCTTGCGGCGTGCATGTCGCCTTTGACCCAAAGCGGATACAAAGGTAGCGGCGCGCGCTCTGTACCTCGGCGACTGCCTCATAAACGTGGTGGGAAAAACGGCTACAAGCGGCGCTGTGGCCTGCTTCTCGCAACCTGAATGCGTGCCGAGGCACAGTCATCGGGGGCGTCGATGGAAGGAAAGTGGGCCTTTCTTTATCTAATTGTTGTCGTGGTTATTATGATTTCGTACTCCGCCGATTTGAGCATCATCAAACTGCCATCTGTAGCGTTGCCTGTGATGCATCTTCGAACCGTGGCGGATTAGGTTTTAGGCACGCTCAGATAGCCAAGCTGTGGGTGGCCCGTCTGCTCAAAAAAGAGACAGATCTCTCGACAATCTTCGGCTGCTGCCCAGTTGGAGCAGGACTTCGCGCGGGTTGACGACAGCGGATTGGATCCGCTTTGCTGATGATGCCGACGCTCGCCTCACCCTCACAAGATCTGCACAAACAGAACGAACAAGGCTGCCGACAGCATCATCGCCATGGGCAGCGTCAATACCCAAGCCATGGCTAGATTGCGCACGGTTTCCCACTGCAAGCCAGATCCATTCGCCGCCATGGTTCCAGCAACGCCCGAGGACAGCACATGCGTCGTTGAGACCGGCAAGCCAAATACGTCGGCCGCGCCGATCGTGCCCATGGCGACGACCTCGGCCGCTGCGCCCTGCGCGTAGGTCAAATGGCTCTTGCCGATCTTCTCGCCGACAGTTACGACGATGCGTCGCCATCCGACCATGGTGCCCAGTCCGAGTGCCACGGCAACCGCGATCTTTACCCACAGGGGGATGAACTTGGTCGAGTTGTCGAGCGACTTCTTGTAAGCGCTAAGCTTGCTGACATCGTCCTTGTTGAGGTCGTTCTCTTTGTCCTTCATCAGGAAGCGTATTGCCTCGGAGGCCAAGTACATATCGTTGCGAGTATTGGCGACGGCTTCCGCCGGCACCTTGGACAGCGACCCGTATTGGTTGACCTGGTCGGCGATGTCTCGCACCAGAACCGAAAGCGACGGATAGGTCCCGTCATTGATCTGACGCCGCGACACGTATTGCGTGACTGCGGGCCGCGGATTGCCAATGATGCTATGGCCGGCGCTCTTGCGCGCGATCACCTCGGCGGCAGCAGTTGAGGTGGAACGAAACTCTTCCATTTGAGATACCGGCATCGCCCGGTTCAGTGCATAGGCAGTAGGAACCGTGCCGATCAGGATCAGCATGATGAGGCCCATGCCCTTCTGCCCGTCATTGGAGCCGTGCGCGAAAGAAACACCGGTGCAGGTGAGCACCAATAAGCCGCAAATCCACAGCGGCGGAGGTTGATTACCCGGCAGATGGGTGGCCACCAGGAGCTCGCGATTCGCCGCCAACTCCCGCAAGAGTTTGACGCGGACGCGGGCCGCCTCTTCGGGATCGTGCTCGAAACCTCACGAACCGCTTGGCCGCCCGCCGCAGCGCGTCCGGGAATCCCTGCGGCATGACGGCACGCGAGAAATCAGGCGACTCCCAGAACTTGACCTCGGCGGCTGCGACATGGATCCGCAGATCCGGACGCAGCCGATCCTTCACTCCGTCGATGAGCAGCCCGCCAATGTGGTCCATGTGCATGTGGGTCAGCACCACGTCGGTCACGGATGCGAGATCGACGCCGGCGGCCTCCAGTCGCCGGATCAACCGTCCGGCTTGCGGCAACTTCAAACCCGGGTCCATCCCAATCCCAGCGTCGATGAGAATGGTCCGGCCGCCGCTCCGCACCACGGCCACGTTCAGTGGCCACTCGAGCATTTCCGGCGACAGGAACTCGTGCTCCAGCCAGGCCGCCCGTACGGCCGGTTCGACGTTGTGCGCAATAGTCCGGGCTGGAATCGGCAGCACACCGTCGCTGATAACCAGCACGTCAATCGCGCCGACCTTTTGCGCGTAGCGCGACGGAACCAGCTCGTCGTGCACCGGTGTAATGCCATCCTTTGTCGCGAGCGTGTTCATCGTCGTGTTCCTTTCGTTGTGTTGCTGACCATGCGTTTGTCGTAAGTGAGCCGAGCTTTACGCGGCCGCGGTGTTAATCGGCACCGACCAAGCCGAGAGCTCCATCACCTGCGCCGGAGCCGCTGCGAACAGTTTGTCCAGCTCGGGACGCGGCGGGTAAATCCAGACGGTGTTGATCTGACGCTTGGTATCTTTCGCCAACTCTCCGATCTGCTCCAATTGCGGTTTCCATCCCCGCGCGAAAATCGCGCCAGAAGACCCGAGATCGAGGCACACCACGTAGGTCTTCTGATCATAGGGCTCGGTCGGTAGGCCCAGCAGATCGGCGGCCGCGTTGTGGCCGGCGAACGCGCCGAGCCGGATCGCGAACTGGCACGTCATCGGCGCAACGTTGCCCAGACCGTCGGCAGCGACCTTGGCCGTGTCGCCGGTCGCAAACACATTCTTGACGCCAGGCACGCGCAGATCGGGATCGACGACCAGGCGGCCAAGATTGTCGCGCGATGCGGAAATCTGCGCAGTCAGCGGCGACGCGCGCATTCCTGCCGTCCAGACCACGGTGGCACTCTCGATGTGCTGTCCATTGGAAAACGTCACACCGAACTCATCGAGTCCCGTGACGCCCACGCCGAGGATCATTTCCACGCCGGCGTCGCGAATCGCCTTCGCAATCACCGGCCGCGGGTTGTCGCCGGTCTGAGGCGCGATCAGCTCACCACGCTCGACGAGCACGACCCGGATGTCGGCGTCGTTGCCGAGGATGGTACGCAGCCGCGTGGGCATCTCGGTCGCGGTTTCGATTCCGGTGAAGCCGCCTCCCGCTACGACGACGGTGTTGCGTGCCTTCGAAGCCGGCTGCTTCGCCAGCGCGTGGAGGTGGCGGTCGAGCTTGATGGCTTCATCCATCAGGTCGACGCCAAATGCATGCTGCGCAAGGCCAGGAACGTGGGGGCGGAAACCGGTGCTGCCGGCCGCCAGGACCAATCGATCGTAGGCCAGCGTCTCAAGGCTTGCCTTCGGGCCCGACGAAGCTCGCCAAGCCGGACACGCTGTCGATCGTCTCGACCGACCCTTGCACGTAGCGAACATCGATTCCGCGGAGGAGCTCCGTGAGCGGCGCCTTCATCGTCTCCGGTTTGGGCTCGTACAGCCGCGGCCGGATCACGAGGAAGGGCTCGGGAGAGATCAACGCGATTTCAAGGTCCCTGGGAGATACGCCCTGCAGGTGACGGAGGCGGGCGGCGGATATTGCGGCATACATGCCAGCAAACCCGGCACCAATGATGAGAACGCGTTGCATGGCAGAACCTGCTCTTGCTGATGTTTAGACAGGGATGTTTCTGCCAGTGATCGGGCGGAAAGACTTTCAAGTGGTCTTGTCATGATCTTGGATTTGTCTTGGTTTTCAGTCCAAGCGGCGGCAATCAGACCCAGGTGTCAGGCAATGATCGCTGTGCTATCAGTGGTTTGGCTGGACTGACCGTTTCATGCTCCTGGGCGACGGAGCGCGGAAGTGGCGTATCTGTTCGAAGACTACGCGCTCGACCCTGATCGAAGGGAACTGACCCGGCACGCCGAGGCTGTTGCCATCGGGCCGAAGGTCTTCGACCTGCTGCTCTACCTCATCCAGAACCGCGGGCACGTCGTCAGCAAGGATAACTTGCTGGAGGCGGTCTGGAGTGGCCGGATCGTCGCTGAATCGACCTTGACCAGTCATATCAACGCTGTCCGCAAGGCAATCGGCGACAGCGGCGAAGAGCAGCGTTTGGTTCGGACCATCGCTCGCAAGGGATTTCGTTTTGTCGGAGAAATCAAGGAAGCATCGGCTGATCGCGGCTCCCTGCGCACTGGACCCGCGAAATTTGAAGAGCCGCCTGCGCCGGCGCTGACCCTGCCCGACATTCCCTCCATTGCCGCGCTCCCGTTCCTGAACCTAAGCGGCGACATCGAGCAGGAGTACTTCACCGACGGCGTGGTGGAGGACATCATCACGGCCTTGTCGCGCAATCGCTGGCTGTTCGTGATCGCACGCAATTCGAGCTTCACCTACAAAGGACGCGCGGTCGACGTGAAACAGGTCGGCCGCGAGCTCGGCGTGCGCTATGTACTGGAAGGCAGCGTGCGCAAGGCGGCGCACAAGGTGCGCATCACCGGGCAACTGATCGATGCGACTACCGGTGTGCATCTGTGGGCCGAGCGCTTCGAAAGCACCCTCGACGATATTTTCGAGCTGCAGGATCAGGTCACCGAGGCCGTCGTCGGCGCGATCGCGCCGCAGCTCGAGCGCGCCGAGATCGAGCGCGCGAAGCGCAAGCCAACGCGAAAGGCTCGACGCTTACGACTACTATCTCCGCGGCATGGCTCACCTCCATCTGGGATCCAGGGAATCGATCAAGGAGGCGCTCGGCCAGTTCAACCAAGCGCTCATGCGAGACCCGAATTTCGCGTCGGCCCATGCGATGGCGGCGTGGTGCTATTTCTGGCGCAAGGTCAATGGCTGGATGATCGATCGCCCAGGCGAGATCGCCGAGGGCGCCCGGCTGGCGCACCGGGCCGTCGACCTGGGCAGCGACGATGCGGTCGCGCTCGCGCGCGGCGGACATGCGCTCGCCCACCTCACCGATGACATCGACGGCGGCATCGCCTTGCTCGACCGGGCGCTAGTGCTCAATCCCAATCTCGCCTCGGCCTGGTTCCTCGGCGGATTCCTGCGGACCTGGAACGGCGAGCCGGACGCCGCGATCGAGCACTTCGCGCGCGCCATGCGGCTGAGCCCACTCGACCCCGAACTCTATCGTATGCAGGCCGGACTGGCGGCGGCGCATCTGTTCGCGGGGCGCTTCGACGCCGCGTCGTCGTGGGCGGCGAAAGCCTTCCGGGAGTTGCCGAGCTTCCTGATGGTTGTGAGTGTCATCGCGGCGAGCCATGCGCTCGCGGGGCGTCCGGACGAGGCGCAGCGCGCGATGAAGCATTTGCGCGAGCTCGATCCCACGCTACGCGTCTCCAATCTCTGCGGATTGGATTCCGATCCGCCGACCGGAGGATCTCGCCACCTTCGCGGACGGGCTGCGGAAGGCGGGGCTGCCGGAATAGGGACTGGCATTCAGGGCAACGCGGCGATCGAGTAGCGATGTGCATGTCACCTTTTGGCCCTTAACGGACATTCCGTGCTGACGCATTTGATGTCGCTTTCGGGGGTAAAGCGGACATGGCTTGTTGCGCTGCAAATGTCTGCTAATGACCCAAAGCGGACATAGGGACCATGGGCTAACTCGATCCTGATAGGTGGTGTGAGGTAAACTTCCGGGGCAAACCGGGAGGCGAACATGAAAAAAATCACTCTCGCAGCGCTCGCTTTGATCTGCACCTCGACATTAGCTCAGACACAAAATTTCTCCCCGGAAGACCTCGCCCGGCGCTCCATCGAGCGGCGCGCAGTGGAGGCGGCCATCTGGGGTATGCCGCTGGTCAATACTGACGCGATGCGGCAGGCTTACTTCCGCGATATCGGCGCGAAGTACAACGACATCTGTTACTTCTCGAAGCCGCAGGACTGGAAATTCCAAGTCACGACGCCCAATGCTTCGACGAACTACATTTATTTCAACTACAATTTGAAAGACGGGCCGGTCGTTGTCGAAATTCCAGCAGCCATTGACGCGGGGTTGCTCGGCTCGATGGTCAACGCTTGGGACGAACCGATGGCCGACGTCGGACCTGCGGGCGAAGACCAAGGCAAGGGCGGCAAGTACCTGCTGCTTCCGCCGGACTTCAAAGGTGAGACACCGTCAGGCTACTTCCCGCTGAGGTATCCAACCTACAACGGCTACGCGCTTTATCGGGCGATCCGGAACGGGACGACCGAGGCTGATGCTGCTGCTGCATTGGCACTGATCAAGAAGCTACGGGTCTATCCGCTCGCGCAAGCGGCCAATCCGCCAGAGCAACGCTTCATCGACATCTACGGCAAAACCTTCGACGGTATCGCCAACTTCGACGAGCGCTTCTTTGAGAGCCTCAATCGCATGGTTCAGGAAGAGCCGGTGCTGCCACGCGATGTGACCATAATGGGTATGCTCAAGAGCATCGGCATTGAGAAGGGCAAGGACTTCAAGCCAGACGCGGCTACGCAAACCATACTGAAGTCGGCGGCGCAGGAAGCACAAGCGCACTTCATTGACTTGCTGACTTCCTACAGCCAACCGTGGTGGCCGGATCGAAACTGGTCCCCGCCCGACCCCAAAGGCGTCAAAACGGGGTTCACCTACCTGATAGGCGATGCGCTGGACGTGGACGCCCGCGGCTTTGCGAACTTCGCCGCCTTTGCCATGCCGAAAAAGACGGGAACCAGCTTGGTGTATCTCTTCACGTTCCGCGATAGTCGGGGCGAGCGGCTGAGCGGCGAACGGACCTATGCGGTACACATCCCGGCCGACGTTCCGGCAAAGCAATATTGGTCAATGATTGTGTACGCAGTGGATACCGCTGCGCTCATTCGTGAAGCGCCAGTAGTCACGCTCGATAGCTACAATCAGGCAATGAAGCGGAACGCTGATGGCTCGGTAGACATCTACTTCGGACCCAAGGCACCCACAGGCAAGGATGCAAACTGGATCTACACCGCACCGGGGAAGGCGTTTTTCCCTGCCATGCGCTTTTACGATCCGGACAAGCCGCTGTTCGAGAGGACGTGGAAGCTGTCGAACATCGAAAAGATGAGCGAGGGTGGTACCGTTGGACGTCAATGACCGGATCGCAACTAGTCGGATGTCCGCTTATGGCCCTTAGCAGACATCGTTTGTTGCAGCGCATATGTTTGCTTCTGACCCAAAGCGGACATGCCACTGCAGAACGGAACCTAAATCCTCCACAAGACTCATCGTAGTCTCTCTCATTAGAGACACGTCAACGATCAAGCCAGACCGACATGCCCGGCTCGAAGCCGGCCGGATCGCTCTGCAGGTCAAGGCGCAGGCGCAAGGTATTGCGGTCGTGGCCGCCAACCGCGCGCTCGGCCTGCCAGGTCGCGAACGTGCCAAGTGGGCGCATCTCGGTGACCAAAGCGGGCATCTTCTCCGCGCCTGATCGCCGCACATAGACTCTCGCGCCCACCGTGAGGTCGTGCAGCAGATCCTCGCGTGCATTGAACGACAGAAACTGCTTGCCGGTTTCCGCGATCACAAGGACCGGCTGGCCGGCGCGGACGTTTTCGCCGACCTCGGCAACGATGACGCTGACGACGCCGTCGGCGGGTGCGCGCAGGATCGTCTTGTCGAGCCGGCGCTCAAGCACCGCCAGCGTGGACGCCGCAGCCTCGACCTCCGCGTCGGCAATGGCGCGCTCCTCGCGTGTCGGTCCTGAAACCGCGGCCTGATGGTTTGCTTCCGCCTCGGTGACGTCCGCGCGGGCGCTCGCCGCGTCGTTCGTGGCCTGGTCGAGCGATTGCTGCGCGGCGTCATCGGTCTTCGCGAGCGTGCTCACGCGCGTCAATTGTGCCGTCGCATAGTCGAGCCGCGCTTTCGCTTTCGAAATCTCAGCCTCGAGCGAAGCCACCTGCTCGGCGCGAACGCCGGCATAGACGTGGTCGCGTGAGGCTTTCGCGGCGGCCAGTTGCGCGCGCGCCTGCCCGACCGATGCCGTCAGCTCGATCGCGGAGAGCTCGGCAACGACGTCGCCCGCGCGCACGCGCGCGCCACGATCGACCTTGATGTCGGCAAGCTGGCCCCCAACCTCCGGGGCCACGCGAATCTCGGTCGTGCGCACGACGCCTACGATCGGCGTCGCCGCCTCGGCCCGCCACAAGAAATAGACGCCCACAGCCGCGGCGAGAACGAGCAAAGCGATGCCGATGTATATGCGCTTAGGCATCCATATGGCTCCTCTTCTGCCTGACGATATGAGCCGAAACCACGGCCAGCGCGAAATAGACGATGGCCAGGAACCAGAGCCCACGCCAATTCTGCGCCACCTCGGCGAGGCTTGCGCCCAGCTGATTGACGCGGACGATGCCGTTGATCGCGAAGTCCACCGGAAACACATGACCGGCAACAAGCACTGCCTGGGGCATTGCCTCGCGTGGCCAGGCGAATCCAGTGAGGAAAAACTGCGGCAGGCTGGTGGCGAGGAAGATGAGGCTGGGCGTCTCCGGCCGCTTGAACCAGGCGCCGACCGCCTGGCCCATGAAGCTGGTCGCCAGCAGGAACACGGCGCCGAGCGCCAGCAATTGCAAGGGATCGCCGAGCGTCGAGAAGCCGTAGATGTGTGGCAGCACCACGAGATAGAGCGCGAGCGCAGGCAGATAGATGGTCATGTGCGCGATACCTCGTCCGAGCACACTCGCAAAAGTGCCGCCGCCTTGCGCCAGTGCAATACCGGTGAGGAGCGCCGCGCCGACCAAAAGGGTCTGTTGGAGGATCAACAGGAAAGCCGCCGGAACGATATAGCTGCCGTAACCGCCGACAGGGTTGAAGATTGGCTGCAGCAGTATGTCGGCCGGACTCGTCCCGGCCAGTGTTGCCTTGACGAGGCTGCCGTCCGTGCGCGCACCGCCGGCGGCCAGTTCTGACGACAGGGTGCTGATTGCGGCCGCAACGCCGGTCGACAACGATCGGAAGACAAACAGATAAGTGGCATCGGCGTAGATTGGAATGTGGGACGTGACGCCCTTGAGCACGTCGCGCTCGGTCCCGGGCGGGATGCCGACGGTGGCGAAGGCATCACCGCGGTCCATCACGGCACGCGCGTCTGCGAGCGTGCGCGCGCGGGCCACGACACTGAGCGCGCCGCTCGCGTCCAGCGTTTCGACGATCCGCCGGCTGAGTTCGCTCTGATCGGCATCGACGACCGCAATCGGCAGCTTGCGCAGGATCTGATTGAGATAAGGCTGCGGGTAGTAGATTCCGTAGATCAGTGGCGCGGCGATTAGCAGTATGAAAGCACCGCGAATCGCGAACAAGCGTTGCCATTCGCCGGCGAAGGCGCCGGCGACTCCGGGCCGGTCGGGGCGGAGCAGGGGCAGTTCGGCCGGCGTTCTGCGGCTCAGGCGCCCCGCGACTGCGCGTAGCCGCAGCAGTGCCAGCAGCCCATAAAGCGCGGCGAGTGCCGCGAGCGCGGCAAACGCGGGCGCGGAATCGGACACCGGCAGACCGTGCGCCGCCTGTCCGAGCAGCACCGACATGTACCAGCGCAGAGGCAGGATCGCACTCCAGCCATAGGCGAAGGCGTTCATGGCGATCGTCGGAAAAGCGACACCGGCATAACCGAAGGCCGGCGATGCGATGAGGCCGGCGAGGCCAAGCCCGCTTGGCAGGTCGCCGACCAGAAGCTGCAGCAGCGCAGTGAGCGCCAGGTAGGCGATGATAAAGAGCGATGCTGCCGCAACGACCATCGGCAAATTGCCTTTGAAGGGGATGTGCAGCAGGCCCTCGAGAACCAGCGGTACCGCCAGCATGATCAGGAAGAAGATTGCGAACAGTGGCGCGAGCTTGCCGGCAAGCGCGATAACCGGATTGCCGCCCGCGCAGGCGAGCCACGTGCGCATGCTGCGCCGCCGGAACTCGGACCCGACCGCATAGCCGCCGGCGAGCGCGATGACCACGTGAATGATGGTCGGCAACAAAGTGCGCAACAGAAACTGGGCGTAGTTTGTCTGCGGGTTGGTCAGCACGATCGTCTCGGCAACGAGAGATCCGATGCGCACCGGCTTCGGCGCCGCGTAGGCGGTCGCGCTCGCGGTAGCCGCCGTGAGGCTGGCGCTCAAGCCTGACGAGGCAATGCCCGCTGCGGTCAGGTACTGCTGGTTATAGAAGGCGACAACCTGCGGGCGGCGCTCGGCCTTAACGTCACGTTCGAAATTGGCAGGGATATAAAGTGCGGCGATGGCTTCGCCCGACCGGATCGCGCTGGCGGCCGATGCGAGATCCCCGGTGCGCGCGGCGATGCTCAGATTAGGAGAAGCCGCGACCTGCTCGATGAGAGCGCGTGACGTATCCGAGCGGTCTGCATCGACCACGACGACGCCGAGCCCGCGGATCACCGGGTTGCTGAACGTCGCCCCAAGCACCACGAACGTGAAGAGCGGCACACCGAATATCAGGATGAGCGCGACGCGGTCGTGCAACAGCCAGCGCAATTCGCGCGCGGCCACCAGCAGGAATCCGGGCTTTGCCCGCGGCTTCATTCGCGCGCCCGCCAATCGAGATAGGCACTCATGCCGGGCCGCAGCTCTGGCACCTTGTCGACCGGGTACGCTCGGATCGAGAAGGTGCGCAGGTCAAAATCGCCGGTCGACCGGGTTGCACGCCAGCTCGCATATTCGCCCTTGGTGGCGATCAGCTTGACCTCGACGGTGAGGCGGCGGTCGGCAAGGGCCGGAATACGTACTGCGAAGCGGTCGCCGACCTTGAGCGTTTTCACCAGGTCCTCGCGCAGGTCGAAGTGGATCCAAAGGTCGTTTAGATTGATCAAGGTGACCAGCGGCACTCCAGGCGACACGTATTCGCCCGGTTCGACGTTGCGTTGATAGACCTGCGAGGCTACGGGCGCGTAGACCGTCATCTGATCGATGATGGATTGGACGGCTTCAATGTCAGCTGCCGCCTTGACGACGTTTGCTTCGGCAATCTGATGTTCTTCACGCGTGTAGCCGTTGACCGCCTGCTCGTGGGCAGACTTCGCCTGATCGAGCGCGCGTTGACTTTCATGAAGGGCATCCGTCGTTTGATCGAGTCGTGCCTTCGGCGCGTTGTCGTGTTCCGCCAGCTGTCGCGTCCGTTCGAACGTCTTTTGCGCGAGCACTACGCTCGCTTCCGCTCTCTCGACGGCGGCTTTGCGTGCGGCGATGACCTCGGCGCGTGTTCCAGCGCGGACGTTCGCGAGCTGCGCCTCGGCGACTGTTTTGGCGGCGATCGCTTGCGCGCGTTTGGCGATCGTCTCGGGGTTGTCGATCTTCACGAGAACGGCACCTGCGGCGACGTCCTGGCCGCGCACGACGGGGATCTCACCGACGCGCCCGTCGACCCGCGCGGCGATGTCGAGTCGTGTCGCGTCGACCTCGCCTTGCACCAGCAGCGGCACTGGTCGCACCAGGTACCAGATCGACAGACTGGCGATGCCGGCGATGACTACCCCGGCAATGATCGCCGGAACGCCCGGCGTCGGTTTCGGGACTTCCGTGGCTGTTGCGCGCGCCTTCGATTGAGGTGTCTGCACGTCCATCGTGTCCCTCCGCGTTCAGCTCCTCCGGCAATGGTACTCTTAGCGGCCTCGCTATCAATATGGTCTCCACCCACCGGCAATTTACGGCGGTAGCTGGTTTGTCGTCATCGTTCACATTGTCACAAAGCACCAATCAACGGGGCCAGATCTAGTTCGGCGTCTCGGGTCTGAAACCCGTGCTCAAGCGCGGCTTTGAACCGGCTCTGAGCCTCCGGCTTGCGCGCGCCTTCGCCAAAGAGATCGGAATCACGGCGGAACTCCTCAACAGGGGCAAGCGCGATTGCGTTGACCCGGTCCTTGACCTGCGCGAGGCCGGCGGCGGGAAACCTGGCGACACGATGGGCGAGCGATCTGACGAAATCGTTGAGCTCGGCGGCAGGCAGTGCGCGATTGATCCAGCCGTACCTTTCAGCCAGCTCTGCGTCGTAGTCCTGCGCGCTCAATAAGACTTCGAGCGCTCTGGCGCGGCCCATGAGACGCGCAAGGTGTTGCACGCCGCCCGCTCCCGGGATCGTACCAAACGCTGCCTCCAGTTGAGCGAAAATCGCCGACTCTCGCGCGGCAAAGCGCATGTCACACGCCAGCACAAACTCGCTGCCGGCGGCGCGCACGCGACCCTCGATCTGCGCGATGGTAACGAGACGGCTCGCGCTCAGATGACGGAACAACAAGCCGATCGACGCTTCGCCTGTCAGCTTCGCCGCTTCCTCACGGTATTGCTGAATTTTGGTGACGTCGACGTGGGGAATGAAATAGTCGGGGTCGGCGCTCTTGAACACGAGCACCTTGACGACGGAGTCAGCCTCCGCTTGCTGAATGAGCAAGACCAGGTCGCGGACCAGTTCGGGTCCGAGAAGATTCATGGGCGGAGCCGCAATGTCCACAAACAGAACGGCGCCTTCCTTGCTCAGCTTGAGCGTTTCGAAAGATGCTTTGCTTGCGTTTATAACCATCTTTCTCTCCTGCAGAATTTTCTCGCAGCGCGGCATATCATATGCCCTTACTTGTTGGACGTCGCTAACGAGCGGACATGAACTGTGGAGCGGCGGCGGGGAAAAAAAAGAGAGGCGAACCTACGTTCGCCCCGCTTTTAGGCATTCTCGCTGCTTTAGGTGTTAGCGCGTCAGCGAGCATTTCGTTGTAGCCCCAGGTCGCGCCCGCCGGGGACAGAGGCGAAGGACGAGAGGCCGTTGTTGGCGCGATCAATACGCACGACTGAATTCTGCTGAGCATTGTCTACAACCAGCTTGCCAGCGTCATTGTAGTGGGACGGCTGCACGTTGCCGGTTCCCCAGGCGTTTGAGAACGCTTGCGCGTTGGCTGCTCCGGCAGTCGAGGCGACAATCGCGGCGGCAATCAAAATTTTGGAGATGCGGTTCATGATGGGCCTCCTGTTGTTTCGAGCAACGAAGCGTTGCTGTCACTTTTGGAGATACGCCCAGGAGGCTTCCGCGATAATCGGGAAAGACTTGAAAGGACCTTTCAATCATCCAGAACAATGCGGAAACCCCCATAAACAGGGCACTTGTCTCGCTTCATGGCGAACTCGCAGCCCTTTCATCAGCGGCGTCGAAACCTGAATTGAGAGGTTGTTGACCGTCAAGGCCTGCGGTCGCCCCGATTGTTCTCGTTCATCGAAAGGAGTGTTGCGAATTTCCCGGGTTAAAAAATAACAACCTCAGATGCATTTGTCGGGGGACAGAGAGATTTGGAGTCCCACGATGGTGCAACAGGTCAAGCTCAGTGTTTGGACGGCCGCCATTTCGTCTTCAGCGCACATCGCGCAGCCCGTCTCCCCGGCCACTATCCCGATAGTTGCCGCACTCCTCCGGTTTTTGAGCGAGATGATTTGGCAATCGTTGCCTGAGGCTTGGCGTCATCCCGAGAAACAGAGCACTCGCGCATGGTTGTTGGACAAGCTTGATCTTGCATGATTACATGCGACCTCGCGTTCACAAGCGGACCCGGTGCCATGGATCGCGTCTCGTCCATGTTGTCTTTTGTCAAAGTCGTCGATAAAGGCGGCTTCTCGTCCGCGGCGCGCGAACTCAATCTCTCGACCAGCATGGTGACCACGCACGTGAAGTCGCTCGAGGATCGGCTCGGCGTGCGCCTGCTCAATCGGACTACGCGCACTGTCAGTCTGACCGAAGCCGGCCACGCCTACTATGATCGCTGCGTCCAAATTCTCTCGGAGATAGACGACGCGGATGAGGCGGTGCAGACGCTGCAAGCCAAGCCACGCGGAACACTGCGGCTCAATGTATCGCCTGCCATTCCCACGTTGATTGCTCCGTCAGTTGCTGAATTCACCGCGCTCTATGACGGCGTTTCGGTTCACCTCAACATGACGAGCCGAATGATTGATCTCGTCGAGGAAGAGTTTGATCTCGCGATCCGCGTTCTGCCGGTCGCAGATTTAAGCCTTATCCGCCGCCACCTGGCGACCTTTCGTTTCATTGCTGCTGCCAGTCCCGAATATATTGAAAAACATGGACGTCCCGAACATCCGTCAGAACTTGCGAGGCACAATTGCCTGATCTTCTACGATGCCTCCATCGGAAAAGGCGGCAAGGAATGGAATTTCGCAGGGCCGGATGGAAATTTCGCCGTGCACGTGCACGGCAGTTTCGAAACAAACAGCATTCATGGTTTGCGGGCCGCAGTGACACTCGGCCAAGGTCTGGTTTTGGCACCAGCATTCTTGCTGGCGGAGGAGCTCAAGTCCGGGGCCCTCATCCCCCTTCTGAGCGAATTTCTGTCCACTGAATATTCGATCGATGCTCTCTATCCAAATCGTGAGCACCTCCCAACGAAAGTACGGACCTTTATCGAAATCGTTGCGAAGAATTTCCGGCAGATAAACTGGGATCCATGCGCACACGAGATGAACCGGCCAAATAGGCGGGCCAAGGAAAAGGTCGTTTCTACAAAATCCAAACTACGAACGCTTGGTTAGCGGTCCGAGGCGCCCGGTGCGCTGGCCGAACTCGGCGGCAAGCACCCGTGTCGCAGTATCCCGTGCGCCCTTGCGCGCTCTGGCTTTCATGAAGGCAAAGGACACGCGCATGTAGGACAGCAGGAATAGCGCAAGGGGGATCAGCAGGAGGACGCCAAATCCACGGAGCAATTCTTGATGCTCGACGTCGACTGAGATCAGCGTCTCGAAGAGCCAATTGATGAACGGATCCGACATGAGTTCGCTCCTGTAAGCGCCAAATTGATCCAAACCGCGGAGCGACTAGTTGTCGCCGCCGCTCAGGTCGTCGTAGCCGTGTCGACTGCTGTAGAAGACGAGTGCCATCAGGCCTCCGCCAACCAAAATTGAGATCACCACGCCGCCTGCGATGGCCACATACCCATAGGTCGGAAGTGGATCGCCGCCGAGATGGGTCCAGGAGTACGCCGCAAACCACACCGACAGTGCCAAAAGTGCGAACAGCGCTGTGACAAGGATCGCGACAGGAATGAAATCATGTCCGCTCTTGGGCAAACCGTCGGCCTGAAGCGCGCCAACGCCGACCGATACGGGGGTGAAAGCGGTGGCTTTGTTTTTAGTCGCGGCCATGACTGCCTCCTTTGGATTCGAATTCAGGTCCGTTGCTCAGCATCCAAATAGGCTCTTCCGAAAATGATGTATATCTGGCAAAATCGAGACGCTGCCTTCCGAAATATGGAAGTGCCATGGATCGTCTGGAGGCCATGTCCATTGTGTTGGCGGTTGCCGAAGCCGGCAGCCTGTCGGCAGCGGCGCGCCAACAGAAAAGGCCGCTTGCGACTGTGAGCCGGAAGGTTACGGAGCTCGAAGCGCAGCTGCAGACCAAGCTGTTTCATCGTTCGAGCCGTGCGCTGGTCCCGACCGACGCAGGGCGCTCCTACATCGCTGCGTCAAAACGAATTCTCGACGACGTGGCCGAAGCCGAGCGTGCCGCCTCCGGTGAATACACGACCCCGCGCGGAGACCTTTTTGTGTCGGCCCCATTCGCCCTGGGTCGCATGCATCTGTTGCCGGTTGTGGCGGCGTTCCTGGCGACGTTTCCGGAAGTTGACGTTCAATTTAGTTTGCAGGATCGAGCAGTCAATCTTCTGGAAGAGCACATCGATGTCGCCCTTCGAGTTGGAGTGCTTGCCGATAGCAGTCTCATCGCAGTGCGACTTGGAGAGATTCGTCGCGTTGTCTGTGCAAGCCCTGCGTACCTGAAATCTCACGGTACGCCGAGATCGCCTGGCGACCTCTCGAAGCACGACTGCATCTCTTATGCACCGATTTTGTCACCGAGCACGTGGACATTCGAACGTGACCAGACTGAACACGCCGTGCCGGTGCGATCGCGACTGATCGTGAACAATCTTAAATCGGCGTGCGATGCCGCGCGCGCAGGCGTCGGGATTACTGTGGTGCTCTCATATCAGGTTGCCGAATTTGTTAGATCCGGAGAGCTCACCCCTTTGCTGCGCGATTTCCAGCCGCCGCCAGTGCCCGTTAGCTTTGTGTACTCGCCCAATCGTTTCATGCCGGTGAAATTGCGCACCTTCTTGGATTTTGCGATACCGCGTCTTAAGGCCAGTCTCGCGGACCTGCCAAAAGGCGTAGCGCCGCGCGGACGCGTCAAGACGCCATGATTATTCCGGCTACGGCTCGCACGACGGGGTTGGCGCCCGGGAAGCGCAGTCGGAGGTTGGCGGGAAAGCAATGATTCAAAGAGTAGTTGAATACATCACGCGACGCTCTTTCTCGCTCACGATTCCGTCCCGCGCTTTTTCAATTCAGCAAACGCGCGGCCAGCGAGGCGGCCAAGTTTGGTTGCGGTGGAGTCGAGCTCCTTGGCGTGATCGCCGCGGCCCGCCTCGAATGCGGTGAACCAGCGACGGAAGCGGGAGAGTTGATCCGGCGGTAACTTGGCGATTGCTTCCGCGATGTCTTCGACTTTCATGCAGCGCATTATAGCACCGCCAAGCGTAGGCGAGAGCGCTGGCAGCGGGCGCGCCAGTTATTCACTTCGGAGATAACTGGTTTGCGATTTTTGCGGAAGTGATGCTTCCCTATACCTTCACGCACGAAACTACTCATTTGAAAATGTTCAGTGATTGAAAGTGGCTGAAAATTTAGTCCGGTGATGAGCAGAGTTTAGGCACCGCGCCAACCGCACTTTTTATGCGGTTGTTATTTTGGCCATTGAACCAACGGTTGCAGAGTTAAACGAACAACTCGCTTCGGAGTTGCGGCTTGTGTCCGTGCCGAACAGTAGGAGGCATGAATGAAAAAGGTTGGCATTTTAGTATTCGCCGGAGGGTTGGCCCTAGGTTCAAACGCATTTGCACAAACTGGGGGTTCTATGAACACAAAACCAACGATCGTTTTTGTCCACGGGCTTTGGGCGGACGGTTCTTCCTGGGGCAAGGTTATCAATCCGCTGGTAGATAAGGGCTACAAAGTAATTTCGGTACAGAATCCCACCACGTCGCTTGCAGACGATGTGACGGCGACCAAAAGAGCGATTGACCGGGCCGACGGCGACGTGATCCTCGTCGGGCATTCTTGGGGTGGATCTGTCATCACCGAAGCGGGCGCAGATCAGCGCGTGAAGGCTCTGGTTTATGTCGCGGCGTTCGCGCCGGATAAAGGGGAAACCGCAGGATCGCTTGCCGAGAGCGTCGCTCCGACGATCCTTGGTGGTTTCGTTCAGAATGCAAACGGGTACCTAACGCTTTCGAGGGAAGGGGTCGCCAAAGGGTTTGCTGGGGATTTGAGCCCGAAAGAGCAAGATGTGGTGTACGCCGTTCAACAACCCGCTTCAAAGAGTGTATTCGGCGATGTCGGCGTCAACGCCGCATGGAGAACAAAACCATCGTGGTACGTGGTTGCTTCCGAAGACAACGCCATCAATCCTGAGTTGGAAAAAAGAATGGCAAAAAGAGCCAACGCAAAAACGACGATCCTAAAATCCAGTCACGTTGCGATGCTCTCCAAACCGAATGAAGTATTGGGTGTGATATTGGATGCCGCGACAAGCGTCGGTAAGTAATTCCCAACGCCGCCTTGCCGTGAACCACGCGAATGGATTGTTGAGTGAGCGCGGATTCAATCGAGAGGGGCGCGACAAAAGAGAAAGAGAATGAATGTTATGTCGGACATCGTACTCAAGGCGCAAGAGGAGATGCCTTTTTTGGACGTCTCAGATGAGGTGCTAGAGGTTGCTGCGGGCGCTGCCAAGGTTCACGCGAGCTTCACCCTTGGTTCCTGCACGGGCCTGTCTGAGTGTCCCGGCTGAGCAGTTTTTGGAAAAGACCACCATAGAGGGCGGTCTCGGTTTCGCTGGTGTTTAACACTTCGGGAGGTCGAGATGCGCCCGCCAATTCGCCGTTTCGCTCCGATCGGAGCCATCGCGCTTATTATTGCCTTGGTCGCCGCAACTGCGTTCCTGGCAGTGGCACAAGACCAATCGCAGCAAGGGCCGAACGTCTGCTTAACGCCCGCAGGCAACGTCGGTGGGGAAGGCCCGTATCTGGTCGAGAACGACTCGGCGATGAAAAAAATGATGAACGATATGACGATCGCGCCAACCGGTGACGTCGATTTGGATTTTGTTGCGATGATGGTGCCACACCATCAAGGGGCGATCGACATGGCCGTTGCAGTCCTTCGCTACGGTCGCAACCCGCAGATCAGGCGGCTGGCCCAAGAAATCATTGTCACCCAACAGCAAGAGATCGCCGCTATGCGGCTGGCAGTTGGCCAACCAGTGCCGACATCCTTGCCAGCACCCACACAATTACACCCTTTGTCCGGCGCGTCCGCGAACGCTCGTGCTGACTAGGCGGTGCGCGGCAAGCCGAGGAGGCAAAAATGGCACGCACTATTCACATACTCACTGTGAGCGCCTTGCTTGCCGGTTGCATGCCGGCATTGGCCGGGCAAGTTCCGGGCGCTGCCTCCGATCCAGACATACCGATTGGTCATCGTGACCGCGTGTACTCCGCGGAGCAGTTCTCCAACACCGTTTCGGTCACCGATCCATTCGACAACAAACTGCTCGGCATTATTCGGCTCGGTGATCCGTTGCCGGCCAATCTTAGTCCGCTATACCGCGGCCAGTTGCTGGTGCATGGCCTTGGGTTCTCGCCAGATCATCGGACCATCGCCGTGGTTGCGATCGGCTCGAATGCCGTGAATTTCATCGACACCGCGACCAACTTGGTAAAGCACGTCACTTACGTCGGGCGCTCGCCGCACGAAGCGTTCTTTACCCCTGACGGCAAGGAGGTCTGGGTCGTCGTACGAGGTGAGAATTACGTCGCAGTGCTCGACGGTGCGACCTACGAAGAAAAGGCACGAATCATCGTGGCGAACGGTCCGGGCATGACGATTTTCTCGCCTGATGGAAAATACGGCTATGTCTGCTCATCGTTCACTCCTGAGACGGCAATCATCACCGTCGCCGATCACAAGATTGTCGGGAAGGTTCGGCAAGCGAGTCCGTTCTGCCCTAACATTGCCGCGACACCCGACGGTTCTCAGGTTTGGTTCACCTTAAAGGACGTCGGCAAGGTTCAGGTCTTCGATGCACAGCCGCCATTCTCGATTTTGAAGACGCTCGACACTGGTCCGCTCACCAACCACGTCAACATCGTGCGCAACGCGGATGGCATGTTCGCCTATGTCACCGTGGGTGGGCTGAACGAGATTCAGGTGTATCGCACCGACGATTTTTCCAAAGTTGCAACCATCCCGGTGGGAAAGCTGCCGCATGGTATCTGGCCGTCCGGCGACGGCACACGAGTCTATGTCGGCCTCGAGAATGAGGACCGCATCGCGGCGATCGATACACTGACGAAAAAAGTGATTGCGACGAGCCCGATCGGTCAGGCGGCGCAGGCAGTTGTCTACGTGCCCAACGCAGTTCCGGTAACGATGGAACACGGCAATTCGGCAATGACCATGATGCCGGTTGCCCCAGAGCAAGCAAGAGCAGAGAACCTGCAGCCGCTCGGCATTGCCGGGATGTCGACCCAATTGTGGCTGGCACGGACGGGACAGAAAGCGGAGAAGGCACCAACCAGCGTTTCGCTCTCTGACCAGGGCTTGGTGCAAGTGCTTGAGGCCTCAGTCACAGGACTCGAACCTGGAAAACCTTACGTGTTGGCGCTCTCGACAGACCCGTCCGGCGCCGGGGTGCTTGAGCCGCTACAGGGTTTCATGGCGAACCCAGCGGGCTCGGCGGTTGTCAACGCGATTGGGCCAATCCGTCAGGTTGTGCGTGACCGGGACAAGTCGCAACGGCGTTACCTGGTGATCGCACCTGGCAAAGTCGGAGATCTGGGCGCTCCGGTGCAGGTGCAAGTCGAATCATCGCAATGACGCGCGACGTCACTCATAAAAACGAGCTGGGCTCTTTCCAGCGCAAAGAATTTTTTTCACAAAAACTCCATCAGTTCGATGTCATCACGGGTAGCGGGGCCACGCCGCACATCACGTGACACCTCTGCCTGATACCTGGACTTCACGGAACGATACCAGACGGCGCTGCACCTCGTCCCACAGCACAAGTCGCACGCAGCGAAAGCTTTCGAGCAGTGTCAAACGGCCGACGTTGCGCAACTCCGGGTGGTCACGCAGCACGCGTGGCAGCCGGTAATATGGAATGCGGCTGCAAAGGTGGTGAACGTGGTGAACACCGATATTCGCCGTGAACCAGCGTAAAACCAGTGGCAGGTCATAATGTGAGCTGCCGTGCAAGGCCGCATCGTGCAGACACCATTTCCCGTCGTGGTCCCATGCCGTGTGCTCGAATTGATGCTGCACATAGAACAGCCAGACACCGGCCGAGGCCGCAAGCAGCATGATCGGTAGATGCACCATCAGAAAAGCCTTGAAGCCGATCAACCACACGAGCGTCCCGACGATCAGCGCGATCGCGAGGTTGGTGAGCATGGTGCTGGCCCAGGGCTGCCAGCCATTGCGCATGAAACCAACTGGCAGGCGGTGCTGCAGGAGAAAAAGGTAGGCCGGTCCAATTCCGAACATGACCAGTGGGTGGCGATAGAGCCGATACTTCAGCCGGCCCCAGCGTGAACGAGCCAGATATTCGCGCACGGTCAAAGTATCGATATCGCCAATTCCGCGACGGTCGAGGTTGCCGGCAGTCGCATGATGAATGGCATGGGCGCGACGCCAAATATCATAAGGTGTCAGCGTGAACGCGCCGATTAGGCGGCCGATCCAGTCGTTCGCCTCACGGTTTGCGAAGAAAGTGCCATGGCCACAGTCGTGCTGAATCATAAACAGGCGAACGAGAAAGCCCGCGGCCGGAATTGCAATGAGTGGCGAGGCCCAACCGTAGCCCAGCAAGAATGTAAACCAGGCTATGGTCCACAACACCGCTAACGGCACAAACGTGATCGCCAACTCGGCAATGCTGCGCACATGACTGGGCTTGCGATAACGGCCGAGGATCTGTGTCCAGCGGCGCGCATCGGCGTCCGCCAGACCCAAATTATGTCCAATGCTCAAGATGATGTCCGTTTCCGGCCGCGGCCACGGATGTGGCCTTGAGTGCGACCTTGGGTGCGACCTTGGGTCAGGATTGTTAGCCGATTCGCCGCCTTTTTAGCGGGATTTCCAAGCCGCAGAGTCCTCAGCCGACACGCAACCCGGAATGCCGCGGTCCTGGCGATGAACGACGGCCGGCACGGGACGGTCCAGCCCGGCTTGATATTCGGCATAAAGCTTCGTGAGTTCTTTTTCGCTGATGTCTTTGATGTCTTGTTTCATGTCTTTTGGATCCGGTGGCCTTCTAGAAATCGGCCGCGTTGACTCAGAGGAGGCCCATGGTGAGTCAGGCGGGTAGTTGCTTCAAAAGGGGGTCGGGTCGGCCCCGACTAAATAGGGTATCGGAGGTAGTAGCAAGCTCGACCGGTTGGTTGGGCAAGACTCCTTGCGATGACCTATTGCTGGCGGCTTTGAGCCGGGCCGCTAAATAATTCCGAGCCAGTGTAACCGGCCCTCGATCGCTATGCGCAGATCGCTTTTGCGTACGCCGTCCGTATACGGAGAAACTTGTGCCATCGGGAGCATCACAAATCCAAGGTATAAGGCCACCAAAACCGCCAAACCTATAAAAAGTCGCCGTATTGTTTCGGTGCGAAACGTACCCATGACCCAATGCTGCGCCTCCGCGAAGGCTTTCGATCAGTCCACTAGTCCTCTAAACAATAGTAGGCCTTGCTAGGGCAGTAGGCTTTGCTGGGGCTCGCTGGATTTCACGCATATCCCCATGGTGCACGGTGGCCACCTTACCATTGTCCCAAGCGATCGTGACTGAATCCCAGCTCATTTCGGTCACAATGCCGCTGTCAGTGGCATCGCCTCGCCAATAAATGCGGTTGCCCTTCTTGAGGCCCTTGGATTCGGTGGCGTTCATTGACTTCTCCTGATTGTGCTTCTCCAGTCCGCGCGACGTCCGATTACGCGCCGCGATTGTCGTGCTGTGTTGCGGACGGGTACATGGCTCCGACAAAAAAATAGGAACCGCTATTGCCAAGTTACAGCGGCCCCTACTACGGCAAACTAACCAAGGGACACCCTGGGAAGGGTTTGGTCACGAACCGCGTGTGCGTGTTGCACTAATCGATGTATGTAGTCCAGTGCAATCGGCGCGCCCCTGCGCTCGTATTGCGTCACGACGCAGCGGCTGGTTGGTCCGCTATTTCGGCGGAGCGTAGGGATCGCTGTGCCAGGCGCTCAGCGGCCCCTTTTTGGCTGCCGCATCAATAAGCCTGCAGTGCCAGAACGCCTCCGGGACCGATCATCAGCCCCCAAACTTCGTCGACGCCGAGTTCAACCTCATCGCTCTGCGACGGCTTGCCCTGGAGCTTGATGGAATATTTGTATTTGCCGGGCGGTAGATCGAGCGTTGGGCCGTCCGGATTTTTGACACCAGTACCGGCGCCGACGTTAATCGCTTTGCTGTTGAACGTAATCGTAGCAGCAGCGTCGTTGATGTTTCCAAATAGAACCTTCGCCTGTCCTTGCTTCGGCATGATGCCGGCTTTGGCAACCGCACCCGGATCTTTCACTACAAGACTTATGCTGGTGGCATCGTCCTTGCGGCCAAGCTTGAGCATCGCCGGGCCATCCGGCGAGGCGTACGCAATGGCTGCTTTTTCGGCCGTAACGAGGGCGCCGTTTGATTCCTCTTTCCAATTCAGTTTGCCGAGCTCGCGACGATAGAAGCCTAGCACATCGCTGAGTTCGAGCGGCACGCTGGCCTTGAGCTCGCGGCGGAACGGTGTCTTTGTGCCCTCGCTCATGGTGTGACGCTTGGGCACCGGCAGACCACCGCTCTCATCGGCCTCGAGATCCTCCGCGCTTGCTTTCACGGGAGCGGCAGTGGACTGCGGAGCGGCGGGCCTGCCAGCTGCAACTTTCAGCGCGGAGCCGTCCGCGGATACGTTAGTCTTGTTACCCATTCGCATGATCGTGAACGAGACGGATTTTCCGCCTTTTGCGAAATTGAGCACGACCATGTTGGCGTTGTTGATGACCGATGAGCGTGAATCCCATCCCTGTCCCTTCATGGTCGAGCGGTAGAAATCCGCCACGGCACTGAGGCTGGACGCGCTGCTGAACTCGAGCTTGCCGTCGGCACCATCGAATTCGACATCTTCCGCCGTATCCGGCACCGGGACGGGCGCCTTGTTTTCTGCAAGCACGCGCAACGCCGCCGTGGGGCCGCTCGGCGGCTGCGCCGCAGGCGCCGATTTCTGGGCCGCCGCCGCGTCGGCACCCGCCTCACGCATCATCTGCTGCGCCTGTTTCAGGAGTGCGTCGACCGAGTCGGCCTGATTGGTAGGAGTCTCGGTCTTGGCGGCCGGTTTAGGAAGCTGCTGTACAAGGCTGACCGTTGTCAGATCGTATTTGTGGCCGAGTTTGAGCACCGCGGGACCTTCCGGCGACGTGAAATTGAGCACGACGTTGTCCGGATTGACGACGGCGCCCTGGGCCTCTTCTTTCCAATTACGGGCCGCGAGCTCGTGGCGATAGAACGCCAGCACAGTGTCGACTTCAGCAGGCACCGTAGCGTGCACTTCGTGCGTGTTTTGGCCGCCGGTACCGCCAGCCGTTTTAGTCAGCTTCGGCCTGGGCAAACCAAAGGTATCTTCACCTTTTTCAAGCGTCTGCGCTTGGGCGAACGGTGGCACCTTGATTTCAGCATTGGTTTTGCCGTCATCGCGGCGTTGAATCGTCAGCACGACAGGACGCTGCGTTCCGCGAACGAAATAGGCGGCGGCGCCGTTCGTTATTTTCTCTTCAAGTTTCGCGTTCGGCCACTGTTTTGTGGCGTCGGCTGCGGACAACGCAGCCCAACCCCTCGCACTCAGCTCCTTGCGGAAAAAATCGAGCGTGCCATCAACAGTCCCGGCCGTCGTGACATTAAGATAAGGCCGATTTTCGTCGAACACGACGTCAGTCGCGTCATCAGGAATCGCTAACGCGAAATTCAATCGGGTCGGCGAGTAGTAGACTGTGGTTTCCTGGCTAGTCCGCTCGTCTTTTCCGACCTGAATTGTAAAGGATACCGACAGTCCTTGCGGCCCCTTTTTGAAGTTCAATAGCGTCGTGTGAATCTCTTCCAATGGACCTACGTATTGTTTCCAGCCGTCGGCGGCGAGCATCTGCGTGAGCGCGGCAGTGGTCTCCGCGAGCGGGCGAGCAACGGAATAGACCGACCGGTCCGAGGACGAGCGGGCGGAGTCATCCTTCGCGCCTTCGAGGCGTGGCAGCTTGTGGACGTCAACCAGCGCGGCGCCGGTATTGTCGCTGTTGAAGAAGCCCTCTCTCCAGCGAAGCCAGGTATCCGGCGGGCAACTCCTCAAACTTGATCTTGGTCCCGCCGCCCTCGGCGCGCTCGAGAACGAGCGACGCGAGCCGCTTGTCGCCCTGGAGGTAGTAAGCATAAGCGCCGCTCTTGGTTAGTTCGCCGGAGGTTCCACCCGCCGGCTGAACCCCGTTCAGTTTTTGCGACCACAGCGACCATCCGAGCGGGCTGAGCTCTTTGCGATAGAAGTCCAGCGTTTTGTCGATGGGTTCGGCGGAAACCAGCATCAGCAGCGGCTTGTTCGGGTCGAACTCGATGTTGGTGGCATCTTTCGGAAACGGCAGGTCGTTTTTGAGCACAGCCGCGTTGTATTGCACGCTGGTCGCGTTGCCCTGCGCGGGCGCAACCGTGATGAATACGCCGAGAGCGAACGGACCCTTC
Organism: uncultured Alphaproteobacteria bacterium; assembly: GCA_963831515.1. Lineage (GTDB taxonomy): Bacteria > Pseudomonadota > Alphaproteobacteria > Rhizobiales > Xanthobacteraceae > Pseudolabrys. The sequence goes on from CAWHQL010000013.1 coordinate 505,572, forward strand.
TTGAGCGAGATGATGCGCTGGTTTGCATCCGAGGATACGGAGGTGTGCGGCGCGACGTATTTCTGCCATCCATCGGCCGCGAGCGCCTTGTCGAGGGTATCGGCGGTCTGCGCGACGGGGTTGGGCGTCGTAAAGATTGTGCTCGCAGGGCTCGCGAATATTTCCTTGGCGCCGGCGACCCGCGGAAGCTTGCTGGTATTGAGCGTACCGTCGGCTTGCGGCTCGGATTTCGAACAACCGGCGAGTGTCAAAACGCCAATAAATGCGACCAGCAAAATGTGCGCCCGCGACCCTGTATTGCCTCGCATGATTGCTCTCTCCTTCATTTGTTTCTCCCATACGGGCGCAGGCGCAACGAGCATAGCCCGCACTGGAGTTTTACGGACTACGACATTTTTGATTTTCCCCAGTCTAACCCGCGAGCCTAGACGGAACGGCATTGGCTCACCGACACCACACCACTCGTGAAAATTATCCTTTCTGTGAACTAGGGCACAGAAGGACGAGGCCGATGAAATTAGTGTGAAAGGCAATCCAAGAGCTAAGGGCTCTTTTGGCCACCCCGAAAGGAGACCTTCATGCGCGCACTAGTGGGCATTGGTCTTGTGACCGTCCTTGCAATCGTCGCCTGGTCAGTTGGTCCAACCGTCGGCAAAACGCATCGCGCTGAGACCATCAATCCGCTCGGTCTCATGACAACGCCGGCGAACCTTCCCGCTGAACGATACGACGCTTTCTAGGCCGTACTCGCATCCTTCGAAATGCATAAGGCCGAGAACTTCTCGGCCTTATGCTGATGCATTTCGCTGTTAGAAACCAACATCAGGCGCGCACAACGCGTTCTTCAACTAACCGGCTTTAGACGCAGCTCAGCTCATTGTTGGCTTTTTCACAGCGATATTCGACTCGCGTCCAAAAGGAGAAATTTTCGCAGCCAAATCAGCTAGTGGGGTTCGCGACATAGTGAGCAATCAATAGCGCTCCTGCTGCCGCAAACGGGATTCCGACAACAATAAAGAAAATACAGACCCCCAAGCGGTCGTAACGATCAAGGGTGCGGTGGGATATCGAGTATCGCGACGCAGCAGCCGCGAGCAAAATCAAGAGAATGGTTCCAATGACTGCACTCAGCATTTCGCCATCCTATAATTGCCCAAACAAAAGCTGTTGTTAGCACAACGCGCCGATTCCAAATGCGCAGCCAGATACCACCGAATTTAATGCAACTCCTCCGCCTCCCGGTCGTTGTTCCGCCACAGCCCGCTGGAGGTTCCCATGAAAGATCGATGCTATCTCAGGCTAACAACCACGCTAGTCGCAGCCGTCGTTTGGTTCGGCATTAGTGGGTTAGCCCGCGCCGAGGAAAGCGCCACGGTTCCGACAGACCCTGGATTCAATGCCAATACAGGCCAGATCAATCCGGGAGTCGAACAGCAAGCGTCCTCGCAATCGAAAGAGAGCATAGATATTCCGACACCTGAGGAATCACGCCGGGCCCTCCTGGAGCCGTACTCGAAGCAGCCGTCGCTTGGCAACACGCCCAATGTGCCGCGTCCGGAAATCCAAACGTTCGGCGGGCCAAATACGAAGAAGGAATCGCAAAACGCTACTGGTGGCCCCGAGGGTCTCACAACGGGCGGTAGCACTCCGGATCCGAACGCCTCAAAGGCTGGCGGACCGGCGGCGTCAACGTCAACTAACGGTACTTCTTCTGCAGCGGGCGAGCCGCCTCCGTCCGGGCCGATCGGTTCGTTCGGCCAGACGATTCCTGCCAAATTCTCCAAGCGAAACGATATCCTCGATCGCACACCTATTATGGCCTGGCCGTTGCCGCTCAGCGATCAGCAGCGCATGCAAATATTCGATGCGGTGATGTCAGACGCTTCGGAACCAGTTGCAGGCGCCGATGTGCTTAAACCGGCAAGCGAGCTGTCACCCGACCAAGCGCTCAATGGCATGCGTCCCTTACCCGAAAGCGTGCGCAGCATCGATGGTGTCGAGCGCCTTTACTATCTGAAAGCCAAGCGCAAAGTCTTGCTTGTTGAGCCCGCAACCCGGACAGTGGTCGGCGAAATCAAGTCCTGAAAAGGTGCCAACCACCGGCAATACCGGTGACGCCTTTCTCAACTTACAACGCTGGCGTATGGTCGCCCGAGAGGGCGGCCACCGTGGGCGCTTGACCGATGATCAACGCTGGTCTTGGTGCCGAAAATGTATTGCGCGGAAATAGAGAATACGACCACTCCCTCCGCCAGCTCCTGCAGAAGCCGGTTTCGACTTAACCGCTGAGTGATGTGTTGGAGCCTTAGGAACAAACAATGTCCGACGAAAATCTGAAAGCCGAGATCGAGCGACTTCAAGCCGAAAATGCCGCCCTGAAGAAAGGCGCGACCTCCGGTATCCGCATGAAAGTGAGCGAGAAGGGAGCTGTTTCGGTTTACGGGATGGGACGCTTTCCCGTGACCCTATATAAAGAACAGTGGCTCAAGCTGTTGAATATGTCAGACGACATTCGCGCCTTCATCGCTGCCAATGAAGCCGCGCTGAAGACCAAAGAGCCAAAATAAGTTCGCGGATACGGATGGCGGGTTTCACCCCGAGGGACGCATGGCAACACTGACGCGAAAGTCACCGGCGGGTGCTCACAAGCCGTTTGCACACTATTCGCACGTCGTCACCGCGCAGGGCGCCAGTAAACTGGTGTTCTGCGCCGGACAGGTGGCGGCAGATCCGACAGGCAAGGTCTTGCCACCGGATGACTTCGCCGCTCAGACAAAAGTGGTCATGGAAAACCTGAGGCTCGCGCTTGCTGACGGCGGCGCTGGCTTAAAGGATGTCGTGAAAGTGACGATCTTTATTTGCAATCCGCACGACGTGCCCAAGGCGCGCGCGATCCTTCAGGAGTATTTTGGCGACAATCCGCCGGCAAGTACGCTTTGCGTGCTACGTGGCCTCGCCAATCCGAACTTCCTGTTGGAGATCGAGGCAATCGCAGCCGTGTGAAGTGTTGCCGTGCCTGAGTGCTGGGGTCCCATTGTCCCTCTCGAGGCCGCTATTAACGACTGGTTAATCGGTCCCGGCCGAAGTTCGATCGGCCGTTGTAGCGCGCGATTCGGCTCTTCGGCTTTTTCGTCCGTACCTAGCTGCGCGTTCATCCTGCTTCACAGGAAGCGCTCGACCATGAAATCCGTTGAACCCGCCTTCGACTTCCCAGGAGATTTTTGTCCTGCAGGGCCAGGTGTTTCAGAAACGGACATCAGGGCTCTTGAAGATACGATTGCCAGACAATCCTCAGAATTGAACTTGCGCCTTTCGGAAGTCCTCGACCTCTACAATGTCCAGGCGCGACAAACCGATGCATTGCAGGCGGCGCATGAAGAGATAGACCGCCTCAAGCTGACAATTTTGGAACAGCAAAACGCAATGGCGCAGCAGGGGACCACCGCTGTTGCCAACAAGGAAGAGATAAGCCGCCTGAAAAGGGACAAGGCAGCCTTGTCCACGCAGCGCGCTCTCGCTCTTCTGGAAACGGAAACGGTGACGGACCGTATGAGTGCCATGCAGGCCACGCTCGATGTGGGGAAAGCGAACGCCGTATCGGCACTTGCCCAGATCGACAACCTGAACTCCGAACTGGCTGGTGCAATGGCGGAGCGGTTCAAGCTTGTCGCGACCGTCCACGGCGAAAAGAGGCGCTACAATCAGAAAACATCTTTTTGGGAAGACAAAATCAAGAGCGCGGAGGCAAAGACCGCGAAACAGGAGACGCGCGTAAAGCATCTCGAAGAGGTTCGGCGGAAGCTCAACACGCGCATTCAGGTTCTGGAGGCTTTGCGCGAAAGCGAGCGCGAGGCCGCGGAACGAAAAATTGCCCAGTTAGCCGACGAGCTTCAGCGTTCCCGATCAGAGCTCACCAGAGACTCTTCAAGCGGCCACCATCAAGGTTGAGCGAAACGCCGGTGATATAGCTCGCCCGTTCCGAGCACAGAAAGACAGTGGCATTTGCGAGCTCTTCCGGCTTGCCCATGCGGCCAAGCGAGTTCTTCCTGGCGGCAATTTTTCTTGCTTCATCTTCGCTCTTCACATTCAGCTCTTTCTTGAGGCCCTCGGCATTGCGCACCCACAGGTCGGTCGCTACCCAGCCTGGACAAATAGCGTTCACCAGCACGTTGTCTTCGCCAAATTCCTCCGATAGCGACTTGGTCAAATTGAGTAACGCGCTGTTGGTCATCGCACTGCCGAACATGTAGGGATCTGGTTCTTTGCCGGCCCCGCCGATCGTATTCACGATGCGACCCCATTTTTGCGCTTTCATCATGGGGTAGACGAGACGGATCGCCCGCATGAAACCGAACAGCTTGGTCTCGAACTGATTTTTCAGCTCGTCATCTTTCAGCGATGCAAAGCGGCCTGAATACATCGTGCCGGCATTGTTAACGAGAATGTCGACGCCGCCGAGTTTTTCCTTCGCCGTATCGATCATTCGCTTTATGTCCGCTTCTTTGCTCATGTCCGCTTGCACGGCGTGAACTTCGCCACCGGTTCGCTTTGCCAATTCGTCGCGCGCTTTGGTGATCTTCTCGGCGGTTCGGCCTGCAATAAGAACGCGCACACCCTCTTCGAGAAATTGTCGTGCCGTTTGGAATCCAATTCCGCTGCCGCCGCCGGTTATGATTGCGCGCCGTCCCTTAATGCCCAGATCCATCGCCTGCTTTCCTCCGGTTGCTTGACGCAGTTCACCTGCCGATAGATGATCCGAACAACCCATACATCATTAGAAATGCGAGGGGGAGGATGGATCTCGGCCTGCATGGCAAGGTTGCTGTGGTGACTGGGGCATCGCGCGGTATCGGCAAGGCCGTCGCAAAAGGTTTGATTCAGGAAGGGTGTAAGGTAGCAATCTGCGCGCGCAACGCTGAACGTTTGCATTCAGCTGTTGCCGACCTTTCACAGGGCAAAAACGATCCTGGAGAACGCGTCCTCGGAGTGGCCACCGACGTTACCGATGAAGCAGCAGTGCAAAAGTTTGTTGCCGCTGCCCACCAGGCGTTCGGGCGGATAGACATTCTCGTCAACAATGCCGGAACTCACCTGCGCGGTACCGTGGATACAACGACAGGCGAGATTTTGGAGCGACAACTGCGCGACAAGGTTTTCGGCTTTTTTTTCATGATCCAGGCTGTGCTTCCAATCATGCGGAAGCAAAAGGATGGACGGATTATCAATATCGTCGGTCAGGCCGCACGACATCCGCATCCGGATCGTTTCCCGTCAGGAGTGACAAACGCCGCCTGCATGGGCCTGACCAAGGCCGTTGCCGATGCCGTCGCTCGCGACAACATCCGCGTCAATGCGGTGTGCCCGCAATATATCGAGTCCGAACTTCTAGCTTCTTTGATCGAGAAAGAAATGCGCGAACGGAAAGTCGATCGCGCAACCGCGGCTGCGGGCTTTTCACGCGCCAATCCGCTCGGACGCACCGGGACACCCGATGAAGTCGCAGATCTGGTGTCCTTTCTCGTCTCCGAGCCGGCAAACTTCGTGACCGGTAGCGCCGTAAGCATTGACGGCGGCTACCATCGTTACGTCTTCGGTTGAAAGAGGAACATGGAACTTGGTCTGAAAGACAAAGTCGCGTTGGTATCCGGCGGCACGAGCGGAATAGGCTTTGCCGTTTCCCAACGCCTTTCCGACGAGGGCTGCAAACTTGCCCTCGCTGGGCGGCAACAGACCAAGCTTGACCGCGCCGTAGCGCAAATCGATCGTGCGCGCGGTTTCATCGCGGATGTTTGCGATCCGATTCAGGTGAAGGCGCTGGTCGACGGTGTTGTCGCCGCATTCGGGCGGATCGATATCGTTGTGAGCAATGCCGGTACGCATCTCGCCGGTCGCATGGAGGAGGTCGACACAGGGGCCTTGCTACGACACCTGGAGACCAAGGTGATGGGTGCTTGGGAATTGGCTAAATGCGTCGTGCCCCACATGCGCCGCCAAGGTGGCGGGCGCTTTATTGTCATCATCGGCCAGGCTGGCAAAGTCCCGCAGGCCAACGGGATCGCTTCGACAATCAGCAATGCCGCGCAGCACGCCTTCGTGAAGTCGCTTTCGGACGACCTCGCTCGGGATAACATCCTGGTCAATGCCGTGTGCCCAAGCCGCATCAAGACTCCACTGACCGACGGCTTAAAACTTCACAATGAAGTTTTTCTTGGACGCAGCCTGGAGCAGCAAGAATCGCGTTGGGGTGCCGAGGTTCCGCTCGGGCGCTGGGGCGCAGCCGAGGACGTTGCAAATGCCGTCGCATTTCTGGCTTCGGACCGCGCTGGCTTTATTGTGGGTGCCAATATCGATGTCGATGGCGGGCATCAACGCTCGATATTCTAGTGGTATGAAACCGTGATTGAGATCTCCCATGTCTGCAAGACATTCAGACGCGGCGAGGCGGTGGTTGAAGCATTACGCGATTTCAATCTGACAATTCGCCAGCGTGAGATTGTCGCGGTCATAGGCCCCAGCGGATGTGGCAAATCGACCCTGTTGAACATGATTGCGGGGATTTACCCGCCGAGTAAGGGCCAGATCCTCTACAAGGGCGCGCGTGTCAGCGACCTCAACACAGACGCTGGATACATGACGCAGAAGGACAATCTGCTGCCCTGGCGGAGTGTCCGCGACAACATCGCCTTCCCGTTGGAACTTGCCGGCATGGCGCGATCGGAACGTGAGGCCCGCGCTGAAACCATCATAAAAGCAGTGGGGCTTGACGGATTTCAAACGCGCTTTCCAAACGAACTGTCCGGCGGAATGCGCAAGCGTGTAAGTCTCGCGCGCATGATTGTCTACGGCGCTGAAACAGCGCTGCTGGACGAACCGTTCGCAGCGCTCGATGCGCAGCTCAAGCTCGCGATGCACGATCTACTTCTAAAGCTTGCCGCAGAAAACGAGCAGACCGTGATTTTCGTCACGCATGATCTCATGGAAGCGGTAACGCTTGCCGACCGCGTCATCGTTTGTACGCGCCGGCCGGCGATGATCGCGCTTGAGCAAGAAATTTCCCTGGCGCGTCCTCGCGACGTGCTGAACGTTCGCTTCACCAACCAGTTTAAAGAGCATTACGACGCGCTGTGGGAGCGGCTGCGCGTCGAATACCAGGAGGAAAGAGTGTGACCTCGCTGGAGCACGAGATTGATCAGCCAGAAACGTCCAGATCGAGCGAGCCTGCCGGCGTTGCCATGGTGCTGTGGCAAACGTTGTTGGGCATCGCCGTCTTGTTTGCCTGGCAGGGCGCGTCGGGCCGTCTGGTCGACAACTTCTTTATTTCAAACCCGATCGATGTCGGACAACGGCTTTTTGAATGGACACGCAACGGATCCATCTTCATTCATTTGTGGGCGACGATCTACGCAACGACGGTCGGGTTTGTGATCGGTTCGGTGCTCGGCGGTGCGTTGGGAATTTGGCTTGGCGTGTCGCCTTTCCTCAGTAAGCTGCTCAATCCCTACCTCAATGCGTTAAACGCTCTTCCGAAGGTTGCATTGGCGCCGCTGTTTGTTTTGTGGTTCGGCCTCGGCATCGAGTCCAAGATTGCCCTGGCGGCAGCCTTGGTGCTGTTTTTAGTATTTTTGAATACATTCGCCGGCGTCCGTCAGGTTGATCAGGATCTGATCGACATCGCCCGCCTCATGAAGGCAACACGCATGCAGGTCATTGCCAAAGTGATTGTCCCGTCTGCCATGTCATGGATGTTCGCCGGGCTGCGGGTTTCAGTCCCCTACGCATTGATCGGTGCAGTGATTGGCGAGATGGTCGCATCAAACAAGGGGCTCGGCTATCTCGTTCAGTTTTCCGGCGCCCAGTTCGACACCGCCGGTGTTTTCGCTGTCCTCATCATCATCGCGCTGCTTGCAGTGGCTTTGAATTTCCTGGTGGATGCCGTGCAAAATCATTTGGAACAATGGCGCTTCGCCAGCCGCTGATAAATCGCACAGGGAGGAATGTCATGAGAGCCTGGAAACTGTCCGCGGTCGCCGCGTCGATGTTGGTGGCGTGCTCTGCGGCCGCTGAGCCGGTCAAGATCACCAATATCGGGCATGGCTACTACAGCGGGGCTCTCTACGTTGCTCAGCGCGAAAAATTGTTCGAGAAGTATGGGCTGGAGCCGGATGTTTCGTTCGTCCAAGGGGGCCCACTTGCGTTGCAGGCGGCGCTCACCAAACAGGCGGACGTCGCGATCGTAAGTTATGAGCACATTCTGACGTCCGCAGTGCAGGGAAAGCGCGTCGTTGCTTTTTTCAACATCGCCAATCGGCCAGTCAACAACATCATCGGCAATGACGCGCTGGTGGCGGGCGCGGACAAGCTCTCTGTTGAGGACAAGATCAAGCGTCTGAAAGGCATGCGTGTGGCCATGCCGTCAGCGGGCGGCTCCGGCGAGAAAATGCTTGGCGTCCTTGCAAAAAAATATGGGTTGACGCTGCCCGAAGACATCCAAAGCGTCTATCTCGGTGCCGAAGCGCCCTCGTATGTGGCCGCTTTTGACCGCAAATTGATTGATGCGGCGCTGCCGTTTGAGCCGGCCGGCGTCCTGGTTCAGCAAGCGGGCAAGGGCCGTATTTTCCTCAATCTGATGAACGGCGAGGTGCCCGAGTTTCGCGACATTCTGTTCATGACGCTTGCTACCCATCCAGACAATATCAAGGACAAGCCGGAACTGCTTCGCAAAGTCGCGGCGGCATTCTCTGACGCTGTGAAGATTCTCAAAGACGACCCGAAGCGAGGCAAGGCGTCCATGGCGCTGGAATATCCGACAATGGCGCCTGCGACGAACGATGAAGCTTATGACGTGGTGAGCCAGATCTGGACTAAGGATGGCCGTATGACGGAATCACAGGCGCGCGGGACATTTGCTTACCTGCAACCGAAGGGCACGCAGGAGGTTGATTTCTCCTCCACATTCACGAACGATTTTCTGCCAAAATAATGAAACGGCGCGATTTCATCCCATTGCTCGGCGGTGCGTGCCTGCTGCTTGCCGATGTGATGCTCGGCAATGTGGGCGTCGCACGCTCCGAGGGTGTGGTTGAACGTCTGTCGGTTCCGGAGTCGATCGCGTTCAACGGCGAAACCTATCGGCTGTCGTGGAGCTCGCACCCGAGACCTCACTACTACAAACAGGAATATCTGCCCTCGGGTCAGACGAGCGAACGTTTCCAGAGGATGATTTTGATTGAAGCCACTGTGCGCGACGTGGACGTCAAGGACGTGGTGGCCGCGCAGGTCGATATGCTCAACAAGCGCAAGTCGACCGATCCAACGGTCAATTTCGCCATCCTCAAAAATTCAAAAAATGAGGAGATAATCCTGGATTTCATTCTCAGCGCGCAAGACTCCAAGGGAGAAGACATCGTCGAATGGAATGCCTATCGCTACGCGGCGCTGAAGGGCAAAGGCGGCGTATCAGGGGTGCTGTTGTTCGCAATAAGCAGGCGTGGCTACGGCGATGATGGAACGAACTTTCTCCGCAGGCTGAAGACGGAGCGCCCGGCGGAGCTCAATGCACTCGCCGCGTATCCGCTGCCAGCCATCCGTCCGATCGACTAGGGCGCTTGCGTGCGTGGTATTTTAGACCGCGCCCCAGATTGCGTTGTCGAAACGCCGCAACGTTTCCGATTGGACATGAGGACGAATCGGCGGACTTTGCGCTTTCATCTCGTAGTCAAAGCCGTGTCCGCGGCAGTAACACTGGTGCCGGATAGCCTGCCTGGTTTTTCCGATTTTTTTGACCGTCACGACCTCGATGCCCATCGGCACCGTTTGCTGGCACTCAAGGCAACGGACGATCTCGCTGAGGTAGACCACCTCGGTGATACAGGGATCTTTAGTCGGTATCTTTCCAATCAATTCGCGCATGACTCACCTCCGCATAACGCTGGTGCGCATTCACCACCAAGACCCGCGCGTCGTATTTAAAGGTCGTTGCCGGTCGGACCGACGCCGCCCCCGCTGAATGCCGAGATCCACGGCCGTGTCAAAGGCGTGGTCACAGCGCGCGCATTTCCATCGGTGACGCACACTGTGAGCGTCGGCGTATTCGGACGTTTCCGGCAGATAAAGCCGTTCGCCACATTTGACGCAGCTCACGAAAGGGACGGCGGTAGCGATTTGCATGGGCTGTCCGTAGGGCTTGAGCATGAACTCACCAGAGCCAGAGCGACGTGCTCGACCCTAGGTATCGGCGAATTAAAATGCGCTTGCTCAAAATGGTAGAATCTAAGTCTAAGTCGTCAGATCCTACGTGAAAGCTCAATAGTGGCGGGCTTTTCTCGCGATTGCGACACTAAATTCACGACCTGGTGATTGGTGGTTCCGGGTCCTCTCTTGGGCCTCTTTGCACTGGCGGAACCGCCGCATATTTCAGCCACCAAAGGAATTTCATGTTGCCCTAATTGAACTCTAGAGCGTCGCCGATATTCGCCTTGAAGTGCGCCAAGGGGTGCGGGTCGTGCGCGTGCGAGTTCAGATGCGTTTTGTGCAATTTTTCTTTCTGGTCACTCTGATCATGACCAGCGGGTTGGCCCGGGCGTCAAATGACGCTTGCCCCGGGAATCCGAATGCGTTGGGAACAAGTCGTGTGCTCGCCATCAGCCCAAGCGAATTCAAGGGCATCGGCAGTATGCAATACAAGCAAACACTGCCGCTCAACGATCATGAGGTTGTCATCACGTTCGATGACGGACCGTTGCCGCCCTACAGCAACATCATTCTGGATACGTTAGCGTCGCAGTGCGTCAAGGCCACCTATTTCCTGATCGGACGGATGGCGCATGAATATCCGTCCATTGTCCGGCGGATTTATAATGCCGGCCACAGCATCGGCACCCATACCGAAAATCACCCACTCGCGTTGCAGCGGTTGCCATTGCAGCGGGTCGCTTCCGAGGTTGAGACCGGCGTTGCCTCTGTCGATGTCGCATTGGGAGATCCGAAGGCGCTTTCGCCTTTTTTCCGAATCCCGGGTCTGGCCAGGAACAACGCGATCGACAACTACCTGGCCTCCAAGTCGCTGGTGACCTGGAGTGCGGATGTGGTTGCCGATGATTGGTTCAGGCGCATTTCGGCCAAAGCTATTGTGCAAAAGGCCATGCGGCGGCTGGAAGCAAAAGGCCGAGGCATCCTGCTTCTCCATGACATTCATCCAGCCACTGCTACGGCACTCCCAATCTTGCTCCAGGAGCTGAAGGCTCGTGGCTTCCGTGTGGTGCAGGTGGTGGCAACTGGCGATCGGCCGAAATTCTTGCCCGAACGGCTAGCGTCGCCTGCTGCCGAAAAAGCCGGGTGGCCGACTGTGGTGCGAACGAAGCGGTTCTAAGCCAGCCAGTCAGTGTCGTCTGCAATCGAACGCGTAGCGATACGTTCTGTCGCTGTGCTTTCAGTTGAGGGCGGCACTGGCCCCTTTTGCGCCTACTCGATCAACGCGCTCAATCGCAGCAGGGTCGGGCGGCCAGGAGGCCAGCCAAACCGCAAGTGGCATTATGGGAGGCGGCACTCCCGTGTCGACCAAGCTCGCGTCGATAGCGTAATAGCCGCCGTTGATTTCCTGCACGACCGCGGTATTGCGCAGGGGGGCGTAGGAAAGCGGCGCCACCTTGTGGAAGGCGAAGAGTCCACTTCGCTCCATAAGTGTCATGTAAGTCCACGTATTGACCGAGGAATCGATACAGTCGAGTTGCGTCAAGTCACCAGCATTAGGGAGGACGTACATGTTCTTATGCGTCCATTGGTGAGCATTTGTTCCGGTTTGCGGCGCGACAATAGTCTGGATCATTGCCACGCCGCGCACGATTTGATGTCGCTCGAGCTGCGCATTCTTCGCGCGCGGTTTGAACAGTGCCGTGACGCGCCGCCACTGATCATCGCTAATAGTCGCGGGTGACCGCTCGGCACAGTAGAAGCCGTGGCATACCGTCAGATCCGTCAGCGTCGGATTCGGGTTGGCATACTGCTCAAGGTAGAAATTCTGCAGATTATTGGCGTTATCGGCGCAGGCCGAAACCGCCAGCGCAACGAATAGCCAACTCGAGATACGCCATAACCGCATCATCTGACCTCTTTCCCATACTACCGTATGCGGTGAGTACGGATAGAGAATTTTGTTGCCAGTTGCGCTTCCTCCACCACCGGCAGATAGGGCCGGGACCGATCGGCATCGGCAGAAAAGGAAGCGGGCGACAAAAAATTCTGTCGCCCGCGCATGGGGGAGTGGGAAGTCTCAAAGCAATAGCTCACCCCGCGACCGCAAGCTTGGAGACGATCTGGATTTTTCCTTGAGGCGGAGCGGATTTTACGCCGGGTGTCCGCTTACTCGCGGCTACGCAAGCCTGCGGTGACGAAATCGATCATCTGATCGAGCGTGGGACCAGGTTTGCCGGCGGATTCCGCGATAAACAGGGGGTGGAAAAAGCGGATCATCGCGGCACAGGTGCACAATGCGGCAGTGCCGGCATCACGTGTATGGAATTCGCCTGATGCAATGCCCGATGCGATCACCGACCCGATAGCCCCCGTGATGAATTCGATGTGGGCCTTGCAGACATCCCAGTTTTCTTCCATCGCGCAGGCGACCATCTCATGCATCTTTGAATCGGCGACATAACGTGCCGAATTCATCTGATGGACGGTCGTCAGCAGTTTGCGCAGGCGCGTCGCTGCGCTTCCCTTACTGGTGGCGATCGTTTGTGCCGCCTGTTCGACCTCGCTCATCAGCCGCCGGGCCACGCCGGTATTGATCGACCTCTTGGAATCGAAAAAGCGGTAGACGTTCGCGGGGCTCATTCGCAGAGACTTGGCGATGTCGGCTACCGTCGTCTTTTGGTAGCCGATCTCGCGAAACAGGCGCTCCGCGGTAACGAGTATTTGCTCCCGCACATCCGGTTCGACGTGGTCGGCGACGTAGCTCATTTAACAGCCCAGCCTTTCCGTCATTTGCCAGCGGGTGCAAGTGAACCCGCGCCGGACCACTGCATGCGGTCCGAGGTATCCGTCACCTCACCCTCGGCCCGGCCACGCTCACCCAGGCGCTTACGATACCACAATGCATAGAGGCTTGGCAGGAACAACAGGGTCAGAAACGTTGCCACGAACAGACCACCCATGATGGTGATGGCCATCGGACCCCAAAAGGCCGAGCGCGACAGCGGAATCATCGCGAGGATGGCGGCCAAAGCCGTGAGGATAACTGGCCGCGCCCGCCTCACCGTCGCTTCGACGATTGCCTCACCGCGCGTGAGCCCTTGGCCCACGTCCGATTCGATCTGGTCAACCAGAATGACCGCGTTGCGCATGATCATGCCGGCCAGAGCGATCAGTCCGAGCAATGCGACGAAGCCGAACGGCTTTCCGGTCAGGTTCAAGCCCAGCGAAGCTCCGATGATGCCAAGTGGGGCGGTCAGAAAAACCAGAAAGAGCCGCGAAATGCTTTGGAGCTGGATCATCAACAGCGTCAGCATGACACCGATCATGACGGGGAACAGCACGAAGATCGATGCATTGCCCTTCTGCGATTCTTCGATAGCCCCACCAATCTCGATTCGGTAAGCGGGATCGAGATGGTCGCGGATAGGCTTCAACTTCGGCCAGACGGCGTTGGTGACGTCGGGGGGCTGAACGCCATCGACGACGTCGGCACGCACTGTCATCGCCATGTCACGGTTGATGCGCCACAGGATCGGCTCCTCATGGGTGTATTCGACCTTGGCGATCTGCGTGAGAGGGACGGCAATGCCGTTGCGTGAATAGAGCGACAGGTCCCCAATATGGGCCAGATCAAGGCGCTCGGCAGGGACAGCGCGCGCGACAACCTCGACCTTTTCGATGCCATCGCGCACCGTGGTGATGGACGCACCCGTGAGCAACATGCTCAGCGACTTGGAAATGTCCTGCGAAGTCATTCCCAGCGTCCGAACACGATCCTGATCGACCACGAGTCTCAGCGATGGTGTTTGTTCATTCCAGTCGAGATGCGGATCGATCACCTGGTCGTTGGCGCGCATCACCTCACGGACCTGATAGGCGATGTCCCGTACCTTCTTTGCATCCGGTCCGATGACACGGAATTGCACCGGGAAGCCGACGGGCGGACCGAAGTTGAACCGGTCGACACGCACGCGTGCTTCCGAAAGCGCACCATCCGCGACCGCTTTTTCAATTCGTGCCTTAATTCGTTCGCGCGCCTCGACATCCTTCGACACGATGACGATCTCGGCGAATGATTCATTCGGCAGCTGCGGGTTAAGCCCAAGCCAGAAGCGCGGCGAACCCTGACCGACGTAAGCGGTGTACGTTGAGATATCCTCGTCGCCTTTGAGCAACCATTCGGCGCGTTTGACAGAATCAAGCGTCGTGCCGAACGCGGTGCCCGCTGGCAGACGCAGCTGAAAAAAGAGCTCGGGCCGTTCTGACAGAGGGAAGAACTGTTGCTGAACATGGCCGAACCCGACGATCGCCAAGGCGAACACGCCGATCGTTGCAAGCACCACAGTGATACGGCGCTGCACGCACCATTCGATGACCCGGCGCAATGCACGATAAACGCGGGTCTCGTAAATCGCATGCGGGTCGTGCCGATGGCCGAGCCGCTTGAGCGTCGGCAAAAGCTTAACCCCGAGATACGGAGTGAAAGTGACCGCCACCAGCCATGACGCAACCAGTGCAATGGCGACCACCCAGAAAATGCCACCGGCGTATTCGCCAACGGACGAATTGGCGAAGCCGATCGGCAGGAAGCCTGCCGCTGTCACCAGCGTTCCAGTCAGCATCGGGAAAGCAGTGGATTCCCAGGCGAAAGATGCGGCTCGGATACGGTCCCAGCCCTGTTCAATCTTCACCACCATCATTTCAACGGCAATGATGGCGTCGTCGACCAGAAGACCGAGCGCAATAATCAGTGCCCCGAGCGTGATCCGGTGCAGGTCGAGCCCCATGGCGTTCATGACGACGAACACGATGGCCAGAACGAGCGGTACCGAGAGTGCGACGACGATGCCTGTGCGCCAGCCGAGCGCGAGGAAGCTGACGAACAGCACGATCGCCAGCGCTTCGATGAAGGAGTGCACAAATTCTCCGACCGCATTCTCGACGACGGCCGGCTGATCGGCGATCTGCTCGAGATCAAACCCCCGTGGCACTGCTGACATGAAATCGGCCGTGGCGCTGTTAACGGCCGGTCCCAGCTCGAGAATATTGGCACCTTTCGCCATCACAACGCCGATGCCGATTGCAGGCTTCTCTTTCTGGCGCACCATAAAATCCGGTGGGTCAGTGAAGCCATGCGTCACGGTTGCAATGTCGCCCAGGCGAAAGACGCGGCCATTGGCTTCGACGGGAGTTTCCGCGACGGCCTTGGCTCCGTCGAGGGCCCCGGTCACGCGCAGTGGTACGCGCTGCGCTGAAGCTTCAACAATGCCGGCGGGAACCACTGCGTTCTGCCTGGCAAGCGACTGGAAGATCTGATCCGTCGTTACGCCAAGCGTGGCAAGCTTGGCGTGCGAAAACTCAACGTAAATTTTCTCGGCCTGCGTGCCGTAGAGATTGACCTTCGTGACGTCCTTCACCTTCAGCAGGCGCTGTCGCAGAGCTTCGGCAACCTTTTTCATCTGCGCGTAGTCTGCGCCATCGGCGGTGAGCATATAGAGAATCGAATCGACATCGCCGTATTCGTCGTTGACGGAAGGACCGATGAGGCCGGCGGGCAGGTCGTCCTTGATGTCGACGATCTTCTTGCGCAGCTGGTAAAACAGCTGGGGTACATCGCGTGCAGGCGTGTTGTCCTTGAAAGCAACCTGCATCGCGGTAAAGGCCGGCTTGGTGTAAGTCGTTACCTTGTCGAAGTAAGGTAGTTCTTGCAGCTTCTTCTCGATCGGGTCGGCGACTTGCGCCTGCATTTCGGCGGCAGTCGCACCGGGCCACATCGCGGTCACCACCACCACCTTGATGGTGAACGAGGGATCCTCCGCGCGGCCCAGGCTGCGATAGGAAATCAACCCGGCCACACCGAACATGACGATCAGGAACAGCATCAAGGCGGGATGCTTGACCGCCCACGCTGAAAGATTGAAGCGACGCATGGCTTTTTTCCTTAGCGATCCGACAACACTTCGTGGCCCGCGCTCAGAACGACAGTGAGGAGACGATCTTCACCTTCTGCGCGGGGTCGAGTTTTTGTACGCCAAGCGCGACGACGCTCGCGCCTTCGTCCACACCGCCACTGATGAGGACGTCATTGCGTTCGTATGACTTGACAGAGACAGGTTTCAGCGTGATTGCGCCGGTATTTCCGTCGACAACGAAAACTGAAGGCCCGTTGCCTTGATTGAACAATGCCGAAAGAGGAAGGCGTGCAACCCGTTCGCTGGCGGGGTCGGACAAAATCAACGTCGCCGTCATTCCGAGTTGCACCGCATCGCCGGCATCCGGAATTGAAAATTTCGCCAGGTACGTCCGGGTCGCCGGATCGGCCGACGGGGCGAGTTCGCGAAGCTTGGCGACATAGTTCTTGTTTGATTCGGACCAGATAGACACTTGTGCGTCACCTGACTTTGCGCGTGCCAGAAGCGTTTCAGGGATCGCAACGACGACCTCCTTTTCGGCAAGACGAGCTACCCGGATCGCGGTTTGTCCTGCGCTCACGACCTGGCCCGGTTCAATCAGAGTTGCGGTGACGACGCCGGGAGCGTCGGCCACTAGCCGCGCGTATGAGAGACTATTTTTTGTGAGTTCAACCGATCGCTCGGCCCGGTTCAGCCGTGCGCGGGCCTCATCGGCCGCAGCTCTTGCTTGATCCAATTGCGCATCGGTTGACCAGCCCTTTTGCCGCAGGTCCTTGGCACGCGTCTCAGCAGCGCTTGCCTGCGCAACGACGCCATTTGCCGCGGAGAGTTCTGCGTTGGCCTGTTCCGCCTGTAGCCCTAGGTCGATTTCATCGAGTAGCGCCAACGGTTGGCCGGCCTCGACCAAAGTGCCGACCTCGACCAAACGTTTGGCAACCTTGCCTGGAACCCGAAAACCGAGATCACTCTCGATCCGCGGCCGGATCGTTCCGACGAAGCTGCGCTCACTGACTTGCGATTCGTAGTGGGCGTTGGTCACGAGAACTGGCCGGGCGGAGACAGCTGGCTGTGCCGTCATCGGGTCACAGGCCGTGAGGGCAAGGACCGGCAAAACAACCAAGACACTGAGAATTCGAGGGAAAAAAGCCTGGTGCAACATGGAAAAGCCTCCAGGCAAACGATGATATGTAAATAGTGATAAAAGTCAACATTTATCACTTATCATCATTTAGTATGAGAGAGGGGCGGAGAGGAGGTCGCTTGCGATGCCTTTCGGCGGCGTAACCGAGGGTTGAGCAGATCGTAAACGCGAAGAGCTGACTGCTGACGGGTTCGCGGAACTTGGCGCGGTCGTTCGCCCAGTCTGCGTTATGTCTTGTGGATCGCCCGGCTGTCTGCGGGGACTTGTTCGCGTTCATCCATTCCGTAGTCCCGAATGACGCTCGCAACCCGCAAACGATATTTTGCGAAGATTTCGTGACGGCCTTTTGCTTGCGCCTTCCGATGTTCAAGAGTGTTGCGCCAGGCCTTCACCGCGGCCTCATCGCGGAAGAATGAAAGAGAGAGAATCTTTCCCGGCTCATAAAGGCTTTCGAACCGTTCGATTGAAATAAAGCCATCAATGTTTTCGAGCAGAGGTTTCAGTTCGGCCGCGATGTTCAGATAATCTTGCTTGCGGGGAAGTTTTGGCCAAACCTCAAATATGACAGCGATCATTGTGACATCCTTCTGCTCGCCAGAACGAACACCCCCATTAGGATACCCCCATCCGGGACGGCGGTGGAAACCGCAAAGACGGTATTCCACGGAGGCAGCGGCAATCGATTACGCCGAACACAGGTATTTGACTGGACATCAGCGAGTATTCGCCCGCTGGTTAGTCTCAATTTGATGGCCGGACGACGCTGCAGGACCAATATGTCCGGTGTGTTTCCGATCCGATTGCCAGAAAATGACTTCGAATATGGACATACGGTTTTCCTGGGCGCGGCGAATCTTCCGGGCAGGGGCGACGCTTCTCCTCCTCGGTCTCACCGCTCAGACTGAACTTCAGGAACCATTTGGACTCCCGACATTTGTAGTTGCCGACGGATTGCTGCCGGCAACGTGGGAGGACCTGCGAGAGGAGATTGAGGCGGATCGGACGATCATCGCTCGTTGTCGCGCGCGCCCTGAGGATTGTTCGTCGCCTGCCGCGCTTCGATTCATCGCGATTGTCGGCGAAGGTCAGCTTCACCAAGGTCTCGCCCGGATCGGGCACATCAATCGCGCCGTCAATCTGTCGATTCGAGGCATCAAGAACGCAGCGCCGGCTGATTGGACATCTCCGCTCACCGCCTTGGCCGATGGTGCAGGAGACTGCAAACAGCATGCGATTCTGAAGTATGCGGCCCTACGTGATGTAGGGTTGCCAGTCGAACTCCATACGGATTGTGATTGTCGAAGACAAAGTGCTGCATCAAAAGCATGCACTCGTTGCGGTGCGCGAAGACGGCCGTTGGATATTTCTCAACAATCATTCCTCTATCCTGGCCGAGGGCGATCAGATGGCCAAACGGTATGTGCCGTTGAACGTTCTTGACCATGTAGGTGTAAGAGCGTTCATGCAGCCATCGTTGCAGGTACAAAAAGGGTCAGGTCCCGATGGTGGGTGATCGCATTGGTCGTGCCGTTCAAAAATAAAAGTCCGCATAGACATCATTGATGGAACTGGCGCGCGTGCGCCGGAACAAGCTCGCTTTCCATCCGATCTGCTCCAAAATTTAAATTAACCGAACAACGCAAAGGACGTTATAGGCCAAGCATTTTTCGCTCTCGTCCAAGATTGCATCGTCTCCTTGGCGTATTACGACACTCACTGGTCTCGTGATCCGGCGTACACCCAAGAAGAACGGCGCGCTCAACTCGAGTTTGGATGAGAGATGGAAGCAGACCGAGACCTCACGCAACTCATCGGTGATATCTACGACGCGGCGCTCGAACTCGTCGCGCTGGGCCGACGTTCTCGCGAAGATTGCCAAATACACTGGCGGTCAAGCCGCCGGGTTGTTGTCGAAGGACACCTTGAGTAAGTCGGGCAATATCTACTATCAGTCCGGCGTCGATCCTTACTTTGTGAAACTCTATTCGGAAACGTACTGGAAATTCGATCCTGCGGCGAATTTGGCAGATTGCGAAGTCGAGCAAGTCGTAAGTGTGCCGGACCTCGTGTCGTACGACGAGTTTCGTGCTGGCCGCTTCTATCGCGAATGGGCGGAGCCGCAAGGCTGGATCGATGCGGCGAATGGCGTGCTGGAGAAAACAGCGACGAGCTGCGCGTATCTGTCTGTTGTTCGCAGCAAGGCGGCCGGTATGGTCGACGAAGACATGCGTCGCCGCATGACGCTCATCGTGCCGCACGTGCGCCGCGCCGTGCGCACCGGCAAGGTCGTCGATCTCCGACAGGCCGAAGCTGCCACATTTGCAGATATTCTTGACGAACTCAGCCCGGCCATCTTTCTCGTCGATACGGAAGGTCAGATCGTCCACGGTAACGCTGCCAGCCGTTCAATGCTCGAGCATGGCGATCTGCTTCGCTCAGTTCATGGGCGTCTGAACGCCGGGGACGCTCAGGTTGATCAGACATTGCATGATGCATTCGCTGCCGTTGGCAAAAGCGATCCTGAGTTGGGCGGCAAAGGGAAGGCGTTGTCGCTCAAAGGGCGGGCCGGTGAACGTTACATCGCGCACGTTTTGCCACTGGCCGTGGGCGAAAGGCACAAGGCGGGCGCCGCGTCGACAGCGGTTGCGGCGCTTTTTGTGCGCAAGGCAGAGCTCGAGACCGCGCCGCCTTCCGAGGTGATCGGGAAGACCTATAAATTGACGCCGACCGAGCTGCGTGTTCTGCGTGCCATCGTTAACGTTGGCGGCGTCCGTCAAGTCGCAGGAAATCTGGGTGTCGCGGACACGACAATAAAGACTCATCTCGGACGCCTGTTCGAAAAGACCGGCGTCAGCCGCCAGGCCGATCTCGTAAAACTCGTGGCAGGCTATTCCAGCGTACTTGTGGACTGACAGCCTGTAGGACCACACAGCTCTCTATGCTGCGAGATCGATAGGCGAACACATCACGTTGTTCACGGGCTCAAGCCCGCCGAATACGACCGCATTATTAAGCTGATACACGCCGTCGCTGAGAGTAATCCTCCGTTTGGAGGATGGGTGCGCGCGGCTCGATTCTCATATCACCAAAAATTTTCTGCAGAATTTGTTTTCTCCTCCTTTCGGGGGAGGACATCTCCATCTGAAAACTGTCATTTCGATCTCCACGGCGTTCAGTGGCAGTTCACCGCTGCGCGCATAAACCAGGTTCGCGATCCACTCGTGAAACTTTTCGCCGGGTTCACGGATCGACGGCGAACAACGCAAGGGAAACTTTTTCAAATGCCGGTCACAAACCTCTCGTCGCTAAATCAGTCTCTTCGTGCGATCGCTCTGGCGGTGGCTGCGATCGTTTTCCTTGCTCCGATGGTCGCTCAAGCCGGCAGCCGGCCGTGTGTGGGCGCCCATTGCAAGCCGACAAAACCGGTCGTGACAAAAACTGAAAAGCCGACGGTCAGCGGGCTGAATCCGCGCCGTCCCATGTCGCAAAAATAGCTCTTACGCGAAACGCCGTGCTGCGTTTTGCAGGTGAGCAAATCCAGCCGAACGGACAAGTCGGAAAACTCGGACCTGTGCAGGAGCGTAAAAATGCGTGAGCCTTTTTACATGGACCGTCTCAATGGCGACGATCGAAGAAAGGTCAGGCGTTTGTTGGCACAGGTCCTCGTTTTCTATCTGTCTCTGGTCGTGCTTCTCGTCGCCGGTTCGGTGGTGAAGGAAAGCCTGTCCAAAGGGACCGATGTCGCTCGACGGCAGACGAACACCACATCACCGTGATGAACTAGATCACCTACGCTGGTTACCAGCGTTATCGGCCACGGCCGTCGATCGAGATTCGATCAATGTAATGTAGCGCCACACCGCGACGCGGTTGTGGCGCTTTCGTTAAAGGTCGCGCGAGAGTCTGCTTAGAATCCGGTCACTCGCCGCCGCCGCCGCTACCACCGCTGCCACCACCACCGACTATGATGCCACCGCTACCACCGCTGCCCCCACCACCGACGCCGCCACCGCTGCCCCCACTTCCACCACCGCCTCCTGAGCCGGTTACAATCGCCGGCATGGGGCCCGGGCCGACCGCAGGCGGGATGAATGGAGTTGTCGTCAACTGATTGGGGTAGCGGTAGAGACGGTCAGATGAGGGGAGTGCGGGATAGGCCGTAGTCGATATCTTAGGCTGCGAAAAAATCACCGCCGCCCTGACCGCCGCTCTAGCTGCGGCTCCATTTGCACAATCCCCACTCGCCGCCAGCCCTGCCGGGCATCTCTTTTGCGCGGAAGCACCGGCCGCCGAAAACAGAAGGGATGTCGTCGCCAGAACCAAAGACAGATGGATTAGGCGTGTCATGTCCCACCTCACAGTTTGATGTTGATGCCAATAGATGTCTGCCATCCGGTTCCCGATATCGTGGGCACTGTGGCTGCGGGTAAAACGCCGCCCGCCAAATCATCGAGCTTTCCACCATCCAAGGCCGGATTTTCGTTTTCGCGTGTCCAGATGCCCTCAAAGCGCGCGTTGATTGTTATTGATTCTTTTGGCGTGTATTGAGCGAGCATGCCTGCTGACCACCTTGTCTTTGGCGGCACAAACTGAAGGGTGGCCGAGTTATAGCCGTTGTGATCGCGATAGAGGACACTGCCGACCGGCCCAATCTGGAAATTTCCGACCGGCACCATGTGCTGGAGCCCAACCCGATAGGCGTTCGAATTCGAATTCAAGGTTTCGATTGCGAGAAATGAAAATCCAGGAAGCAGTATTTTGTTGCGATTGGAATGAGCGAGCGAGGCATTGACGACGGTCGTCCCGATACTGTCCGGCCAGACATACGATGCTTGGAGTGCGAGAAGAAACCGATTGCCCGGCTGCAGAGTATTCGTTCCGTCGACGCTCGTGGGCGTCTCCCAAGTGACCGTTCCGGTAAACCCCAACGCCAATTGGCCGATCTGGTAGTTGATCGCACCTGTCGCAGTGAGGTTTTCGCCCGGGTCGACTCTGCTGGTCAGAAGAGGGTTGGTCAGGTCGCCGATTGAATCCTGGGTGAAGCGTCCGCGCCATGTATAACCCAGGCTCGTCGTAATAAGCAGTGAGTCCGTGATCGGGAAATTAAATCCCGCAGTCGGCCCAAGATTGAAGCCTTCGCCGAATGTCGAGATGTCGACGAAGTCGGGATCCATGCGTGCATTAGCTTGACTGCCAAGCAGAACGGTCTTTCCGGTCGGTAGATTTGCGTTGAGCGCCACGAAAGGTTGAATTCCTTGCAAGCCAAGATAAGTGACCGTACCGGATGCAACGGTATCCGTTGTGGTCTGAACTGTGCCTGAACGCCCAGGTGTGGATTGAATGGCTTTGACCCATCCACCACGTATTGTGAAATCTGCATTCCATGTTTCGAACGGTTTTCCGGTCAACTGCATCGCGAAGGGCAAATAGAACTCTGATCCTCTGCCTGGGCCTGTGCCATTCGGTGCTACGAAATTGTTCCGCCAGTGAAAGTAACGAGCTTCTGTTGAAAAGACGGTCGTCCAGGACGGGTCCGCGGACGTCTTAAGCTTACTCGGCAAATCCACTGCGCAAGCGGCGGAAGAAAAAATGATTTGTCCGCAGATCGCGGCAACCAACGTTTTCATTTGCTCCGAGCCATCCCAAAAAAATTCAGGTGACCCGTTACAAAAAACGCACGTCACAATCGTCAACCGATTGAAGTAAATCGCGCGCGTATCAGAAATTTATTGGCGGAACGTTGTATTGAGCGTGCGCGGCTCGTTTCTCACCACAGTTCCGACTGGGTCGGGTGCATCCTCCAAATGGAGGATGAAACCGTTCAGATAGAGTTCATTGGAACGTGCATAAAAACAGCATTACCAAATCGATCGCGATCCATCGCATGCAAATCACAAATGAAAGACTCTTGCGGAGATTCATTCCTGCGCAAACCGAGCGTGACGCGTTCAAGGAATCGCTCAAGGAAATTGGACAGGTTTTGTCGTCGTCATCCAATCGGATGACAACGCAACATTTGTCTGTTGGCGCGTTAGTGGGTTCGCGAATTGGCTTCGCGGCGTCGTCCAAGGTCGCTCAAGGGTCGTCAGCCGGCACAGCAACTGATTGAAATTTCTCGCTTTTTTAAATTCTTCCGGAATGCCCCCTGTTCAGGGGACGCCACGAGGTACCGATTTGCCTATATCGGCGCCGTTTTCGACAGGACGAATCTGATGAATCCCGATGGCTTCTCTACCGTCCGTTTTTCCACTTCCGATCTGCCGGAAAAAGATCGGATTGCGATGTGGCGTGACCACTATTGTCGTATCGTAATGAAGCTCGACATCGAGCCCATGAACGACGCGCCCTTGGAATGCGCCATCCTGGCCCGCACCTTGCCTGGCGTACAAGTGATGTCGACTTCGCTGTCACCGGCGCGCGTCAGGCGGACCCGCGAATTCCTCGCCGATGGTAACGGGGATCTCGTCTTCATCATCAATCAATCGGGCTCGGCTACCGCGCAAGCGCGCGGCCGTGAAGTTACCTTGCATGAAGGCGACGCGCTGTTGATGAATACCGCCGAGGCAAAAGTGTTTGATCGCCACTCGCACGGCGGGTCGCTTTCGTTCCGAATCCCACGCACGATTCTTTCTGCGATCGTTGCCGACGTCGATGATGTCGTGATGCAACTTATTCCGCACAAGACTGAAGCCTTAAGACTTCTTGCGGGGTATGCGGCTCCATTGTTCAATGACATTGCTCTGGCGACGCCGGAGTTTCGCCGTACCGCCGTCAATCACCTGCACGACTTGGTTGCGCTGGCGCTTGGCGCAGCGCACGATGGGACCGGTCTCGTCGGCGGACGTGGAGCGCCAGCTGCACGACTGCGGATGGCTAAAACTTACATCATCGAGAACAGCAATAGGCGAGATCTCTCAGTCGGCGGTGTCGCTGCGCATCTCGGGCTGACCGCACGGAATCTGCAACGATTGTTTGAGGGCGAAGGAACGACGTTTTCGGAGTTCCTGTTGGCGCAACGTCTAAACCGCGCGCATCGCATGTTGACTGAACCTCGTCTTGCTCAAAGTGCAGTCGGAGCGATTGCCTACGACGCCGGCTTCGGTGACCTTTCATACTTCAATCGGTCGTTCAAGCGCCGCTATGGTGCAACACCACGTGATGTCCGAAATGAAGGAGCAAGCTCAGCGTAGGCACGAAAAATTAGCAAGCAAACCTCTTGGTTAAACCCTGCGCCTGCGAAGCAACTTAAGAGTCGTGTGCTAAGTGCGCATTCAGAATTCCCGGCACGCAATTCGCGCCGGGATTTTTTTTGTGGGGCTTGTTAGTCAGTCATCCGTCTGGATGACAGTCCTTTGTCGGTCAATCGAATGATACTCGCCAAGAGTGCACCGAAATAAATTATCGCTGAAAAATTGTTCAAGTGTGGTTCATCCTTGCGCACGTAATACGTCATCAAATCTCGACTGACGTGCATGCAGGAGCCGAAGAGTTTGTAGGGAATTTCGAAATGCAAAAGAGTTTGATTGCCATCTGGCTCACGGCTATCGCTTCGTACGCGAACGTGGGTCCTGTGCTTGCTGATTGCCGAAGTGAAAATGCTGCGTGCGTGAAGGGCGCAAGTTCGCCGTTCGATTCTGTGGCGTGTGGATCACTCTATCGTTCATGCGCAGTGAACCACGCGCGCGCGGCTCAACAGCAGGCCAAGCAACCGCAAGGTGCCAACAGACCAGCGATACAGAGCACGTCCCCGAGTTCCGGCGGCCACCATTCCGGGCGCCGATAGACCACTGCCAGCCAGGTCAATCACTTCACCGGAGATCGAGATGCGTAAAGGAAGATTGGTGAGTCACATTGAAGAAGTATCAACGTCCGTGCGCTCGTGAGGCCCAGTGCGAACTCGCGCGGATTGTCAGTAAGAACAGGTAAGTCGGGGACCTTCATTCGATCGAACTCCAGACCAACTTGGCTCCCGGCGAAGTCCTCTGTCGGGAGTTCTTTTATCGAAACGCGGTTGTCAAAGTCAGCAAAAGAGCGGCTCACATCGCTGGATAAAAAGTGGCAACGAACGTGGAGATGCGAATGCCGAAAGTTCTCGTAATCGCCCTTGCATTTTTATTTGGTGGGGCATTCGCGCAAAGCGCATTTGCCAAAAGCACTTGCGAACAACGACGCGAGGCGTGCTACTCCGCAAAACGGTACTCTCACAGTCGTGCTGCCAGATGCGACGTTAGATACGACCGTTGCGTCCGCGCGGAGTCAATTTACTTCGGATATCCGCCCGTCTCGCCCGTCACTGGGCTGGGGACACCGATGTCGCAGCCATATCCGACAGGCAGGGTCCAGGTGAATCCCGGTATTGCCGCCGCCAATGCAGCAAAAGCGGCGAATGCGAGAACTGCGAAGAGTCGCGCCAGGCAATATTCACGACCACAGTGACTAAACCCGTTGTCGTTGTAGAACGACCTCAGCAAAACAAATCCGAAATTTTCGCGTGGGTCCAAGCTGTTGTCGTATCCGCCCAAGCTTTTGCTTGCGGCGATACGTAAAGAAATATTCGCGCTCCAGCTTACAGATCGCAAAGCGAAGGCAAGCTTCGTCACAAGCGATCGGGTTGTAAGTGTATCGAGCCCGAGAAAACAGCTGCGTTGGCCGTCTTGGACCGGAGTGGGGAATGAATAGCTTGGGTCTGGAAATTTTTCTGTTCCAGCTTTTGCTGGCCCTCGCGCTTGGACTTTTCATCATCGTGTTCGCGAAAGACGTGCGCGCCGATGTGACTTCTCAATTCGACAACTTTCGCGCAGACCAATCGCGCTTCGATGGGCTTCACCAGCGCTCCTTTCTCGCTGGTGCGGGGCCGCTTTTGCGGCACGGCGGCGAATGTTTCGGTAAGGCAGGTCGTGAGCTTCGCCCCCACTAGCGCGAGCGGCCAGCCCAACGAGACGTTCGCCGCCATTTCCATGTGCGCGTAGTCGCCGCGCGGTTGCGGCGCGGGTCTTATGAAAGACCTGCACGAACTGATGACTGTGAAATCAGCCTTGAAGAGCTCTTTTTTGGCGGTCTCGCTTGCCGGTATCGTGCCGTTCGTCACCCCGGTGGCCGCACAAACTCCACCGGCGATCGCTGCACACGGCGATGCTGTCGTCGCGACATTTCATGCCGAAGGTGCACAGATCTATGAGTGCAAAATTGATCCGGCAAACAAGCTGGTATGGCAGGTTCGTGAGCCGGCCGCGGCGTTGATGCTCAACGGCAAAACGGTTGGGGTTCACTATGCGGGGCCGAACTGGCAGCACGTCGATGGAAGTGCGGTGAAAGCCAAAATGGTGGCCGCTGCTCCAGGGGCAACTTTCAACGACGTTCCATGGCTGAAGTTTGAGGCGATCGAACGTCGCGGCAATGGGATCTTGTCACAAGTGAAAATTATCCAGCGCGTCAATACAAAGGGCGGTGCGACGCAGGGATCATGCGAAACCGCAGGTGCCTATCGCAGCGTGCCGTACTCGGCGGATTACGTGTTCCTGCATTAAAGCGTCAAAGAAAATCCAGATCAATATGTCGCGGCAACTATTCAAAACCACGATTTCGGAAGGTAAATGCCGATAATCATATTTGTGATAGCAGCTTTCCTCGTCGGGATGGCACTCGGGTTATTTTTCAGGGTTTTTATTTTGATCCCTGCGTTTGTCATGAGCGCTATCGCCATTGTTGCGTTCGGTTTCCAGTTTAGGATGACCTTTGGCGTCACTCTCCTCCTCATGGCCATGGTAGTTACGGCACTACAAACTGGCTATCTTGCCGGCGCGTTCATCAGCGTTTTTGCCGCGAAATCAAAGGCGCGAAAAAACCGTTCCGACATTGAGGCACCGAATTCCTTGTTTCGGAGCTCAAGCACATCCACGCGACCTGGACAGCCCCAGGATCGGGCGACGTCAGCTCGAAGTCGATCGCTGGATGCTTGAACTCGGCGGACATTTTCGCGCCGGTTTCGAAGAACATCAAGTTCGATCGCGACCGCCTGGCGAAAAGCAAATTCAAACTGAGCGCACGCGCGCGATTTGTGCGGCGAATTTGGTCGCACCGTAATTCAATGGAAGCGCGCAATATTCTTCGGTTGGCCTCGGCCTAGGCCACGTCGCGCGCAGCAATCACTACGCGATGGCGGCGAACGAGATCTTCATCAACATCGATACCGAGGCCAGGTTGGTCGAGGCTGTTCACGTGGCCCTTGGCGGTTGGGATCGGTTGCGTCACGACGTCGTCTGCGATCCCCGTATGGGTGAGGGTCAAGCCCCAGGCGATGTTGGGAATGACCGAAGCGACGTGCAACGCCGCCGCGCAAGCGACGCTAGACTCGCCCGTCTTGCATGAAATATTCACGCTCATGCCAAGGCGGTCGCAAAGTCTTCCGGCTTCGGTCACTGCCTTTAGACCCCCCAATTTGATAGCCTTCAGACTCACACCACGCGCAGCCTTGCGCTCGTGGTGACGTCTGATGTCTTCGGACGAATGAATACCTTCATCCGCGCCGATTGCGATATCGGTTGCTGCCGCTACTGCCGCCATTCCATCGAGATCATCAGCCGCCACAGGCTGCTCGAAGAAGTCGAGCCCAGAGCCTTTTAAGGCGCGTACATAGGCGATGGCTTGCGCAGTGCTGAAACCTTGATTCGCGTCAGCCGAAATGAGCATGCCGCTGCCAAGCGTCTTGCAAATCTCGCGCGTTCGCGAGGCGTCGTTCTCAGCCGTGTCGATGCCAACCTTGATCTTGTAGGCGGTGACGCCCGCTGCTTTCTTTTTTTCTGCGTCGCGCAGGTCGCCATCACGGTCGCCCCCTCCGATCACGCCAAGCAGAGGCATGCGGCTTCGTTTCTTCCCGCCAAGCAACGCATGCACCGGCTTTGCAGTCGAACGGCCGACAATATCGTGCAACGCAATCTCAATCGCGGCCTTGGCTCCGTGATTGCCATACATGCGGCCATCCATGGCAGTGAGTGCGCCGGCAATATCTTCAGGATCGCGCTCCCGCAGCACGGAACTCAGGTAGTGGACGGCCGACACGATGCTCTCGAGCGTCTCGCCAGTCATCACGGGAGCAGAAGCGGCCTCGCCCCAACCGATGACGCCGCTATCGGTCTCTATCCGCACCAGCACGTTGTCGGCGCGCCGGACTTCCTCTCCCGCCATGATGACGGGTTTGAGCATAGGCAGGCTGACTGCAATCGGATCGATTGTCTTGATTTGCATGCGAGGATTCTAGCCGATGACGACTGTTCTACAGTTTCTGAATCCCGGCTTGATCGATGATGCTCCTGAACAGATCAATTTCCTTGGTCACGCGGGCCCAGGCTGCGTCTGCGCCCTTTGGCCGGACCTGGAAACCGGCCTGATATAACTTCTCTTTCATTTCCGGCGTTCCAAGCACCTTGAGCGTTTCCGCTTCCAGCCATTTCACGATTTCAGGGGGCGTCTTTGCGGGAGCGAGCAGGTTGGTATCGGTCGCGAATACGAAATCTTTGTATCCTGCTTCCACCATGGTCGGTACGTCGGGCAGATCCGGCCAGCGCTCTTCACCTGTAACCGCGAGGCAACGCATCGTCCCGGCCTTGATGTGCGGCGCCGCTGGCGGGAGTGAACCAGAACTCAATTGAGCGGTCCCGCTCAGCAGGGCCTGAATGGCGTCACCGCCGCCCTTGTAGACCACGTTCTCAAGTTTGGGCAGTTTTTCCCGGATCTTGAGCACCTCAAGCTGAATTTGTGGAGTTGTCCCGATCGGCGGCGTCGCGCAGTTGAATTTATCGGGATTGGCTCGCGCGAGCGCAACGAATTCCTGCATGGTCTTCGCTGGCAAATCCGACTTGACGACGAACGTATTCGGCGAAGTTGCAAGCTCACTCACACCGACAAAATCTTTCAGCGGATCGTAGGGAATCTTATTGTAGAGGCTGACATTCACCGACCACGCATTGGTCGCAAGAAGAATGGTGTAGCCGTCTGGAGCAGCGTGCGCGGCGTTGCCGAAGCCGATATTTCCGCCCGCGCCGCCGATATTCTCGATGATGAAAGTCTTGCCTGTTGATTGCTGAAGTGCGCCTGCCGTGATGCGCCCGACGATATCGGACGGCCCGCCCGGCGTATTGGCCACGATTATTTTTACTGGCCTGTCGGGGTAAGCGGCATAGGCCGAGCGCACGCGAAGGATTGCCGGAGCTGCGACGCCCGCTGCCAGAACACCAGCGCCCTTGACGAAGCTGCGTCGCGACGGCGCGGAGTGCCCGTTTGATTTTGTCATCGTCCTCCCCTTGAGTTTCGGCAATATTTTCTGATTAGTTGCATTATTGCTGTTAGGCTAAGCTTTTGCGATTGCGCGAGCAATGGCCTCAAGCGAGCGCTGATAGCTCGGCGAGAACGACACGAATTTCAGTACAGGTGCATGCGATTTTGCCGGCCATGACAGACAAGCACGCACGGGCAGCCAGCTGGCACGAGATCATTCTCGCGACCCTCAAAGCGAATAACGTCAAGCTCATCGTTTACGTGCCCGACCGGGTGTTCACACCGCTGATCGAGTCCCTTCATGCCGATCGGTTTTTCACGACATTTGCTGCCACGCGCGAGGAAGAAGCCATCGGCATCATAACCGGTGCCTGGATGGGTGGATTACGCGGCGCCGTTCTGATGCAGACCAGCGGCTTCGCTACGATTCCAAACGCGCTCGCCTCGCTTGTCGTGCCCTGTCAGATTCCAGCGCTGATATTTGTCTCGGAACGCGGCACGCTCGGCGAGTTCAATCTCGGACAGGCTCTCGTGTACAAGACGATGCGACCGGTTCTCAATTCACTTGCGGTCGAGAACGTCACGATCACACGCCAGGACGAACTGGCCTTTACGGTTGATCGGTCCATCAAGCAAGCCGTGGCTACGCAGGCGCCTGTCGCTTTTATCCTCTCGCCGTTGCTTACCGGCGGCAAGGTGTTTGAAGGGTGACGCCATGACGAGCACGAAATCGTCTGGAGCGACACCGGCGCACAATGCCAAGGTCATGAACCGCTTCGAATTGACCAAGCGGCTCGTCGCTCAGCTCAAGCACGAGGAAGCCGTTATCGGCGGCATCGGCAACGCCAATTTCGATCTTTGGGCAAGCGGTCAACGCCCGCAAAACTTCTACATGCTCGGCAGCATGGGGCTCGCAATACCGATTGCATTTGGCGTTGCCATTGCGCAACCGCGTCGACACGTTTTTGCGCTCGAAGGCGACGGCTCCCTGTTGATGCAGCTTGGTTGTCTCGCAACCGTCGGCGAGCGCGCACCGAAAAATCTCACAATCGTTGTCTGGGACAATGGCATCTACCAGATCACCGGCTCGCAGCCGACCGCAAGTCCGGCAGCTGATCTTGTCGCAATCGCGCGTGGCGCTGGCATTGCAAACAGCGCATGGGCTGCCGATGAGGCGGAATTCGATCGCTTGGTAACAACGGCGCTCAAGGGTGAGGGGCCGAGCTTGATCGCCGTTCGCATCGACGACAAGCCGGCGGTGGCGACGACGGATCGTGACCCGGTTCAAATTCGTGAGCGTTTCATGCGCGGCCTTGGGGTAAAGGCCGCCAGCGCATAGTGGGGCAGCATGACGGGTTTCGACGGCGTCGTAATCGGAGCCGGCCACAATGGTCTCGCTCTTGCCGCTTATATGTCGCGCGCGGGTATGCGAGTTGCCGTACTTGAGCGCAATCGTCGCATTGGTGGGGGTTCGAGCACCGAGGAGCGCATTCTTCCCGGCTACAGGCTCAATCTACACGCGAATTTCTACATGGGCATCGGGTTTAGTCCTTTGCTGCGGGACCTTGAGCTTTATCGTTACGGCTTTTCCTATATCGAGCCGCCCGTTCAGCAAGCGGCTGTCTTCCGCGATGGCACCGGCATTGTCATCTACAAGGACCTCGACAAGAGCTGCGCGTCGCTTGCTCGCTTTTCGCGGCAGGACGCTGAGACGTTCCGCGCGTTGTGGCACACCTATTGCGAGGAGATGCGACCGTTACTGGTGTCATTGCTCTACAACGCGCCGATGCCGCGCGAGCAACTAATCGACCGACTGAGCGGACCAAAGGCAAAAGAACTGCTTTCGCATGCTCAGCACGATCTTTTCAGCGTCGTGCGGAAGCATTTTGTCGACGAGCGCATTCGAACCCTGTTCACGTCCTATATGCACGTGATCACGACCGAAAATGTGCCAGGCGCGGGAATCGTCTTTCCGGCGATCTTTGCCAATATCGCCAGCTTTACATTGCCGGTTGGCGGCGCAGTTGCGCTTGCGCTCGCGCTGGCGCGGGTGGTGGAGGCCGGCGGCGGCGAGATCATCACAGACGCAGAGGTGAAAGAGATCAAAGTCGCCAACGGGCGCGCCACCGGGGTGAAATTGGCCGATGGGCGCATGATCGATGGCAGCAAATTTGTGGCGAGTGCGATCGATTTTCCCACAACCGTGCAAATGACCGGCGAAGAACTATTTCCCGAGCCGGTGCGGGAAAAAGCGAAGTCGTGGCATTGGGGCAATCACAGCCTGGTGACGTTGCACCTCGCGCTCAAAAACGCTCCGGCCTACCGTGCAGCTGCCTTCGATCCTGACGTTTCGCGCGCCTACAATATCTTTTTCGGCATGGATCATATCGACGACGTCGCGAGCTGCTTCGAAGACTGTGCGGCGAAAAAATTTCCCAGTGTCCTGATGGGCAATGGCGCGTGCAACAGTATGTTCGATCCGAGCTACGCACCCGGTGGCAAGCACTCTGCATTCTGGTGGCCGTTTGCTCCCTATTCGGTGGATGGCTCGCCGCAGGAATGGGAGCGCAATCGCGCCGAATACACTCGCCGTGTCCTCGATTACTGGCGTATCTACGCGTCCAATCTCGAAGGCGACAACCTTATTGGGACCTACTTGTTCACGCCGCTCGATGTGGAAAAACTCAACGCGAACATGCGTCAGGGTGCCGTGCGCGTCGGGGCCTATGTGCCGAACCAGCTCGGGATCAACCGGCCGCATCCTCTGATGCCTGGATCCCGCACGCCGGTGGAAGGGCTCTATCTCTGTGGTTCGTCGTCGGGGAATGGGGGAGGTATCAACGGGGCTCCCGGCTACATTGCCGCCAACGCGATCGTCGACGACCTCAAGCTCAAGCGCGCGTGGCAGCCGGTCCCCGCGCCTGAGTGGAAACATTGATGGGCGCGGCCTGAGTCCCTCTCATCATCTTGCTGCTACCACGGCACACGTTGTGACAATGTCTTCAACGCTGGCGCCGCGCGACAAATCGCTGATCGGTTTGGCAAAGCCCTGCAGGAACGGGCCGATTGCCTGCGCGCCGCCGATCCACTGCGTGAGCTTGTAGGCAATATTGCCCGAGTTGAGGTCGGGAAAAATCAGGACATTTGCCTGTCCAGCGACCGCGCTGTTCTCCTTTACTTTCTTTTGCGCGACGCTTGGCACCAGGGCTGCGTCAGCCTGAAACTCGCCATCGATGGCAAGTCCTGGCTCGCGTTGACGAACCAGACCTATGGCCTCTCGCACCTTATCGACGCGCGCGTGCTGTGCACTTCCCTTGGTCGAAAACGACAGCATGGCCACGCGCGGAGTCTCTCCAAGTAGCGCGTTTGCGCTGCGTGCCGAAGTGATCGCAATATCGGCAAGCTCGGCGGATGTCGGATCAGCATTGACCGCACAATCGGCAAAGATGAACGATCTCGGCCCTTGCCCAAGGAAATCCGGCACGATCATCAGGAAATAGCTCGACGGCAACGCGATGCCATCTGCCAATCCGACGGTCATCAACCCCGCTTCGATCACGCGCCGCGTCGGGTTGGCGCAGCCCGCGACCATCGCGTCCGCATGGCCCTCCCGCACCATCATGCCACCGAAATAGATCGGTTTCGATGCGAGACGCGTGGCCGTCGATGGGGTCATCGAGTCGCGGAAGCGCGCGAGCGCTGAACCATAGCCTGACAGCCGCGCATCGTTGCGCGGGTCGGCAATCTCGACCCCGGAGAGCGAGACGTTATGCTGGCCGGCAAGCCGAGTAAGCTCTCCAGCAGGGCCGAGGAGGACAGGGGAGGCGATCCTCTCGCTCGCAAGGCGTGCGGCAGCGAGAATGATCCGTTCGTCTTCGCCTTCCGGCAGAACGATTTTGCGATTGCGCTGCCGTGCGATATCAAAAAGCTTCTTGAGCAAATCCATGCTTCTCACCGCGTGAGAAAGACGCGAAGTTGCGAGCGAGGGCATCAATGACCGAAACCGCTGAAGCGATCAAGATTCAACGAGGCCTGAAGGGCGTTTACTTTGATCGTTCGCCCTGTACCTTCATCGACGGCAAGGCCGGCGAGCTACGCTACCGCGGCTATTCAATTCACGACCTCGCCGAGCATTCAAGCTTCGAAGAGACTGCCTGGCTTTTGCTTAACGGCGAATTGCCCAACAAGCAGCAGCTCGTCACCTTTGATGCCGATCTCAAGGCAGCGCGTAAGCTGCCGGCCCCGGTCCTCGACATCATTCGCGCCGTCAAATTAGCGCATCCCATGGATGTTCTACGGACAGCGACCTCGGCTCTCTCTGCGTTTGATCCCGAAACGGCGGACAACTCGCGTGAAGCGACACTACGCAAGGCCGTTCGGTTGACTTCGCAGATACCGATGATCGTCGCCGCCCACTCGCGCATCCGCGCCGATCAGGATCCTGTGCCGGCCGATCAGACGCTCAGCCATTCCGCCAATCTGCTCTGGATGTTGATGGGGAAAAAGCCAAGCGCCGATGCTGCACAGCTGATCGACCGTGATCTGATCCTGCATGCCGAGCACGGCTCCAATGCCTCATCTTTCGCCGCGCGGGTTGTGATCGGCACTGAGGCAAATCTCCATGCCGCGATCGTTGCGGCTATTGCCGCTTTGTCGGGCCCTGCGCATGGCGGCGCCGCGGAGGACGTCATGAAGATGGCCGAGGAGATAGGTGATCCGTCGCGTGCCGCGGACTATGTAAAGGAAAAACGCAAGGCCGGAATTGCGGTCACCGGCTTCGGTCACCGTGTCTATCGCGCAGAAGATCCTCGTGCGCGCCATATGCGCGCAGGCGTGGAGCGCCTTTCAAAGGAAATGGGTCAGCCAAAGTGGTTCGAGATCCTACAGGGGGTGGTCGCGGCGATGGCACCCTATGCGCGTCATGGCGTAAACGTGAACGTCGATTTCTACTCGGGCGTTGTCTATCACCTGCTCGGCATAAAGCGCGATCTGTTCGTGCCGATCTTTGCCATCGGTCGCGTGCCCGGTTGGGTGGTGCAGGTGCTCGAGCAGCTCGAGAACAACATCCTTCTGCGTCCGCTCACGCTTTATAACGGCCCCGATGCCCGCACCTATGTGCCGCTGGAACAGCGCTAAACAGCACCGCGCCAACCGAAAAAATCCTCCCAAGACAAGACTACCCCGAAGCAAATTCCCACTTGGCGAGACGTGGCGCCTCGGATTCACCCTTGCGGGGGCGGGACCTTCTGCTAGCGTATTGAGAACAAAAGTCTCACAGCGCGAGACTTCGCCGGGGCGGAAACCCCGTCCTTCGGCGATCAGCCGGCAAACATAAGCCGGACCAGCATTCCTGCCGGGCTCGGCCGCGGGCAGGGCATGCAAGCAAACGGCCGATTGGCAGGGAGGAGTCCATGCGTTCGACCATGCGTTCGACCATGCGAAGCGTCACGATTTTGCTGTTGGCCATCAGTGCCGCACTGTTCGGGGGCAAGGCGGTCGCGGCCGGATATCCCGAGCGGCCTATCGAACTGATTGTCCCGTGGGGCCCGGGTGGTGGCGCCGATCAACTCGCGCGCCTCGTCAGCAAGCTGATGGAGCCGATGCTCGGTCAGGGCATCCCGGTTGTGAACGTTCCTGGGGGCACCGGTGCGACCGGGATGGCGAAGCTTCTTGCAGCGCCCGCCGACGGCTACTCGATGGCGATCTATATCGCCGATAGTCACGCGCTGCTTGCCGGAAAAAGTTCGCGCTGGACGATGAACGACATCACACCGGTTGCGGTGATGATCAAAGGTCCATCGTTCATTTTCGTGAAAGAGGACAGCCCATTCAAAACCTGGGACGATTTCGCGAAGGAAGCCAAGGCCAATCCGAACAAGCTAAAAGTTGCGACGCTTGGCTTCGGCAGCGTTGACGATTTCTCGCTCACCGTACTCGACCGCGGTGGCATCAAGGTCGTCCAGGTGCCTTTCTCCAAGCCCAGCGAGCGCTATGTCTCGATCCTCGGCGGCCACGCCGACGCACTCTACGAGCAGGCCGGAGACGTTGCTCAGTTTCTAAATGGCAAACAGATGCGGCCTATTCTGCTGTTCGGCGAAAAGCGCTTGGACGCGTTCAAGGACGTGCCAACGTCATTTGAGCTCGGGTACAAGGTGGCGCTGCCGCAGTTTCGCGCGATCGTCGTACGGGCCGGGACACCACCCGACATCGTGAAGAAACTTTCGGATGCGCTGGCAAAAGTCTACGCATCGGCCGAGTACAAGAAGTTCCTCGAGGAGCAATACGCTGATCCGAACAGTTTTGAGGATGCGTCGAAGGCCCCGGCCTTCGTGAACGAACAGCTTGAGGACATGAAAAAGACTGTAGCGACGAACTGAAGTCGCTCTCATGGACAAGGCGCTATTCCGCTCGATTGTGCCTTATGCGGTCGGTCTTGCGATCGCGGCCGCGCTTTATCTTTATGCGGGCACATTCGATTACACACCTCGGCCCGGGCAACTCGGGCCCGACGTGTGGCCCCGCCTTGCGATCCTGCTGATGGGCGGTTCCTGCTTGTTTGAAATCTCACGTCGGTTGGTCATCGGCAATCAGGATGCCACCGGATTTCTGGAGGCATTCGACAGGGAGCCGGAGATCGAGGAAAAACAGCCCGTTTATCCACGACTGCTGATCGGCGGCATTGTTCTGATGGCGATCTATGCCGTGCTCGTGCCTGTGCTCGGTTTCATCCTCGGCACGTTCCTATTCCTTGCCGCCTTCATGTATGTCGGCGGGTACCGCGAGCACCGCGCGATCTGGGGTACCAGCGCGGCGGTGACGATCTTCTGCGGAATTCTATTCTTGCGCATTGCCTATGTTTCGCTGCCGCGTGGCGTTCCGCCGTTCGACCGCGCGACCGACATCTTCTTCGCGATTCCGAGCC
This sequence comes from uncultured Alphaproteobacteria bacterium, assembly GCA_963831515.1. Classification (GTDB taxonomy): domain Bacteria; phylum Pseudomonadota; class Alphaproteobacteria; order Rhizobiales; family Xanthobacteraceae; genus Pseudolabrys. The sequence continues at coordinate 542,011 of CAWHQL010000013.1, forward strand.
TTTGGTGAGCGCATGATCGACATTCTCGCTCAGCTCGCCTCGGGGTTTGTGCACTGTCTGACGCCGCTCAATCTGGCGATGCTGGTAATCGGCATCGTCATCGGCTTGCTGATCGGAGTGTTGCCAGGGCTGACGCTCGTCATGGGCGTCGCGCTGGCTTTGCCCTTCACTTACAAGATGGACGTCACCGCCTCGATTGTTTTGCTTACCGCGATGTACGTGTCGGGTACTTACGGCGGTGCCTTTACAGCGATCCTTTTCCGAATTCCCGGTGAGCCAATTGATGTCCCCATGCTGTGGGACGGTTACACCATGGGGCGCAAGGGCAGGCCGGCCAAGGCACTGGGCTGGACGCTGGTCGCGGCTCTGGGTGGCGGGCTTCTCTCGGCGGTCGTCATGGTGGCGCTTACGGAACCGCTTGCCAAATTCGCTCTGCGTTTTTCCTCGCCTGAGTATTTCGTGATCATCATGTTCGGCTTGCTCAGCGTGGTAGCGATCGGCAAGGGATCACTCGCCAATGCCTTCATCAGTATGAGCGTCGGCATTCTGATTTCAACCGTCGGCACTGATCCGATCTACGGCGCTTACCGTTTTACATTCGGTTCGCCCATTCTCGCCGACGGCATCGAGTTTCTCGTGGTCATGGTCGGCGCCTATGGCGTAGGTGAAGTTCTGACTCGCCTGGAATCAGGCTTTACCACAAAGCCGCTCGACAAGATTTCAAATGCACGCACCGAATTGCCGACGCTCAAGGAGCTTAACGAGGTGAAGGGCATGTTTTTTCGCTCTTCGGTAGTCGGCGATCTCATCGGACTGTTGCCGGGCGCGGGCGCCACCATTGCGTCGTTCGTGAGCTACGGAATCGAGGCGCGCTTCGGCAAGCGCAAGGACCAGATGGGGACGGGGATTGCCGAAGGGATCATCGCGCCGCAGGCCGCGGCGACAGCTTCAGTCGGCGGAGCCATGGTTCATCTGCTTGCACTTGGCATTCCAGGCAGCGGTGCAACCGCAGTCATTCTCGGTGCTTTCATGCTGCACGGAATTCAACCGGGTCCGCAGGTTCTCGCGAACTCGGCGCCCCTTGTCTATACGGTGTTTGCGTCACTGTTCCTCGGCCTGGCGCTGATGTGCGCGATCGGCTATTTCGCGATCCGTCCCCTCGTGAAAATCCTCGATTTTCCGGAGGCGGTTGTCTCGGCTTATGTCTTGATCCTCTGCTTCATCGGCGCGCTGTCGATCCGCAACAACATCACGGATCTTTGGCTGATCATCGGCTTTGGCGTTCTCGGCTATGGCTTCGAACGCCTGAAGTTTCCGGTCGCGCCACTCGTGCTTGGCGTCATCCTCGGTCCGATAGCCGAAGAGGCGTTCATGAACACGATGATCAGTTTTTCGAATGACTGGACCGTGTTCTTCACGCGACCCATCTCTGGAACCATCGTTGTATTGACCATTGTCGTCCTGTTGTTGCCGTTCGTGCAGCGCTTGTTCAGAAGTCGCGTGATGACTGCACAAACCGGGGCTAGGTAGGTGAACCATGCGTAGCAATCTCGGAATTCACGAAAGGGCCACTGGTAGCGGCTCCGGGCGGAATGTGGATGAGCTCAAACCACATCTTAATCCTTCGAAGAGAGGTGCCGCCCGCGAGCACAAACTCGGCGCTACAGCACGTTCCTTCGCTATCCTCGAACATGTCGCAAGCTCACGTACGCCGGTCGACGTGCTCGACATTATCGCTTCAGTGAAATTGCCGAAGGCGACGGCTTATCGGTTGGTGGATTGGTTTGTGACGCAAGGCTATCTCGCGCGCGAGCCCGGACGGCGCCGGCTGATTGTTGGTCCGAAACTCACGAATCTTGCCTTTGGTGCGCTGTCGTCCTCAATGCGTCATGACACGCCGCACGTGGTGCTTCAGCGCCTCGTCCATACGCTCAACGAGACCTGCAATATCGGTACACTCCTGAACGGCGAGGTGGTTTATCTCGATCGCGTCGAGGCCGAGCATTGGCCCCTGCGCCTGCATTACACAAGTGGCTCACGCGTGCCGCTGCACTGCAGTGCCATCGGCAAGTTATTCCTTGCGTTGGCTGCTTCGCCGCGCCGCAAGCGGCTCCTGCAAAGTTTGGAACTGCGGCGATACACCGATAACACCATCACCGACGGTGATCGGCTCGAGGTCGAGCTTCGTCAGATTCGAAAGGACCAGGTGTCCTTCGACCGGCAAGAGTATCTGCTGGGGGTTGTCTGCATGGCCGTCCCCGTAACGGGCGCCAATGGCGAGATGCTCGCTGCTCTTGCGATCCAGGCACCCGAAGCACGCATGAACGTTCAAACGGCGCGCCGTCATTTGCCGGCGCTGAGAAGCGCCGCCAACGAGCTAGCCGAGATTTTCCAGGACAAGGCCTGAGCCATCAGGGACAGGGCTGAGAGGACATAACTATGAAGATGACCACTGAAGAAGCGTTCGTGAAGGTCCTGCAGATGCACGGCATCGAGCATGCCTTCGGTATTATCGGCTCGGCGTTCATGCCGATATCAGATCTCTTTCCCAAAGCCGGCATTACATTCTGGGATGTTGCGCACGAGACCAATGGCGGGTTGATCTGCGACGGCTACACGCGATCGACCGGGAAAATTGCCATGGCGATTGCGCAAAACGGACCGGGCATCACGAATTTCGTCACCGCCATCAAGACCGCGTATTGGAATCACACGCCGATGCTCCTGGTGACGCCGCAGGCGGCGAACAAGACGATCGGGCAGGGCGGTTTCCAGGAAGTGGAGCAGATGGCCCTGTTTCGCGACATGGTCTGCTATCAGGAAGAAGTGCGCGATGCGTCACGTACGGCTGAAGTTCTCAATCGCGTCATCACCAAAGCCAAACGCCTTTCGGCACCCGCGCAGATCAACATCCCGCGTGACTACTGGACGCAAGTCATCGACGTCAGTCTACCGGCCATCGTCGAGTTCGAGCGGCCGTCGGGCGGTACCCAGGCGGTGGCGGAAGCCGCGAAGCTTCTCTCGGGCGCCAAATTCCCGGTCATCCTGTCGGGCGCGGGTGTAGTGCTTGGGAACGCAATTCCCGAATGCGTTGCACTCGCCGAAAAGCTCGACGCGCCGGTCTGCAATAACTATCAGCACAATGACAGTTTCCCCGGCAGCCACAGGCTCGCCGTTGGCCCACTCGGTTACAACGGATCGAAGGCGGCAATGGAGCTGGTCGCCAAGGCCGACGTCGTCCTTGCACTCGGTACGAGGCTCAATCCATTCTCGACCCTGCCGGGCTACGGCATCGATTACTGGCCGAAGACCGCCAAAATCATTCAGGTCGATATCAACGCTGATCGCATCGGCCTGACCAAGCCAGTGACCGTCGGCATTTGTGGCGATGCCAAGCTCGTCGCCCAAAGCATTCTGGCGCAGCTGTCTCCGTCGGCCGGAAATGCCGGACGCGAGGACCGTAAGGCTTTGATCCACACGACCAGGTCCAAATGGCTGCAGACTTTGTCCAGCATGGATCATGAAGACGATGACCCAGGGACGACCTGGAATGCGGATGCGCGCAAGCGGGATGCGGACCGTATGTCGCCACGGCAGGCCTGGCGGGCGATTCAGGCTGGCTTGCCCAAGGATGCGATCATCTCGAGCGACATCGGCAACAACTGCGCTATCGGCAATGCCTATCCGACATTCGACAAAGGCCGGAAATACCTGGCGCCTGGGCTTTTCGGACCTTGCGGTTACGGCTTTCCGTCCATCATAGGCGCCAAAATCGGCAATCCGGATACGCCTTGTATCGGCTTTGCCGGTGACGGCGCCTTCGGAATTTCAATGAACGAAATGAGTTCGGTTGGCCGCGAGGAATGGCCGGGCATCACTATGGTGGTCTTTCGCAACTACCAATGGGGCGCCGAAAAGCGCAATTCGATCCTTTGGTTCGACGACAATTTCGTCGGCACCGAACTCGACCCGCATCTCAGCTATGCAAAGGTGGCCGAAGCCTGTGGTCTCAAGGGCGTAGTAGTAAAGACGCCGACGGAACTGACGGAGGCACTTCGGCAGTCTTGCGAGGCGCAGAAGAAGCGCGTCACGACTTTTATCGAGGTGGTTCTCAATCAGGAGCTCGGCGAGCCGTTCCGCCGCGACGCCATGAAAAAGCCGGTGGTCGTGGCCGGCATCAGGCGCGAGGACATGCGTCCACAACAAGCGGCCAATCTGTGAATGCGGAGTTGATGAGATGACTGTCGCAGTTAAACCAGCGGCCGATCCGAACGTAACGACCGTCGTCGACGAGCTGGTGCGGCGCGGTCGCGCAGCGATGGCTTCATTCGCCGAGGCCGACCAAGCGCGCGTGGATGAAGCGGTCACCGCGCTTGCCTGGTCTCTATACAATCCTGCACATGCGAAAGAGCTGGCCGAGCTGGCGGTCAAGGACACTCAACTCGGCAATGTGCCCGACAAGATCACAAAGAAGCAGCGCAAGACCTTCGGCACGCTGCGCGATCTCCTGCGCGTGAAATCGGTCGGCATCATCGAGGAAGATAAGAAACTCGGGATCGTCAAATACGCGAAGCCGGTCGGCCTCGTTTGCGCCATCACCCCGTCGACCAATCCGGGGGCGACGCCGGTCAACAAGGCGATGATGGCGATCAAGGGACGCAACGCCATCATTATCGCGGCATCGCCTGCCGGATTGAAAACCACGGCGAGGACTGTCGAATACATGCGCGCGGAGCTCAAGAAAATCGGCCTGCCCGAAGATCTGGTGCAAATTCTGCCACCACCCGCATCAAAGGATATGACGCAGGCACTGATGCACGCGGCCGACCTGATTGTGGCCACCGGCTCCCAGGACAATGTACGCCGCGCTTACTCGAGTGGTACGCCTGCGATTGGCGTGGGGACCGGCAATGTCCCGGTGATTGTCGATGAAACGGCCGATCTCGACGATGCCGCAAAGAAGATCTGCGCCTCCAAGATCTTCGACAATTCAACCTCCTGCTCGTCTGAAAACTCCGTGATCCTCGTTGACGCAATTTATGACAAGGCGATCGGGGCTCTCGAACGCGCTGGCGGCTACATGGCTTCGCCAGCGGAGAAGTCAAAGATCCAGGCTGCGTTGTGGCCGGACGGCAAGTTGAGCCGCACGCTGATTGCGCGCGATGCCGACGTGTTTGCGCGCGGATGTGGGCTGCCCGATGCCGCGCAATCAAAGAAGTTTTTCATGGTCGAGGAAACTGGCGTGGGCCGTGGTTTTCCGTTTTCCAGCGAAAAGCTGTCACTGGTACTGGCCGTTTACCGCGCCAAGGACTTCGACGCAGCGATTGCGCGCGCGAATGAAATTCTCGCGCACCAGGGACGGGGACACTCGGTGGGCTTGCACACAAAAGATATGAAACGCGGCCGAACCTTGGCCGAGCGCGCCGATGTGGTGCGCGTGCTGATCAACCAGGCGCATACGTTCGGGAACGGCGGAGGATTCGACAACGGTCTCAACTTCACGCTGAGCATGGGGTGCGGCACCTGGGGAGGCAACAGCATCACGGAGAACCTGAACTACAGGCATTTCATCAACATTACGCACCTCGTGACGACAATTCCGGAGGACAAACCGAGCGAGGAAGACCTGTTCGGTGCGTATTGGAAAAAATACGGACGCTGATTGATGTCGAACGCGTGCCATGCGGGATAGTGCGCAATGAACTTTGAGGAACACGCGGCGAAATCGCTCGTCCTGAATCCTGCGGGCATTCCGACGCTCCATGGAGCCCTTTGCACCACTGCCGCCGAAGTTGCGACTGCGGCGACGAATATCGGACCGTGTGTCGTCAAGGCGCAGGTGCCGGCCGGCAAACGTGGAAAGGCCGGCGGCATCAAGCTCGCCCACACGCCCGACGAAGCGCGCAAGGCCGCCGAACAGATCCTCGGTATGAGCATCGGCGGTTACACGGTCGAGCGTCTACTCGTCGAGGAGCAGGCCCGTATTGCACGCGAATTCTATGCCGCCGTTTTGCATGACGTCGTGGCACGAAGGCCGCTGATCCTGTTCTCCACCGAAGGCGGTATGGACATCGAGGAAATCGCCGCGGCAAAGCCCGCCGCCATTCGACGTTTGCTACTCGATATCGAGGGCAAGCCAAATGCGGCCGACATCGCCGACGTGCTCAAAGGGCTCGATCTTGGTCCGGCCGAACCACAGATCGTGCAAATCCTCGAGCGACTCTACACGGCGTTCCGTACATACGACGCCGAGCTCCTCGAGATAAATCCGCTGGCGCTGCTCGACGACGGTCGTGTGGTCGCGCTTGATTGCAAGTTTGTGCTCGACGATGCGGCGATCTACCGCCAGCCCGAACTCGCCAAAGGTGGCGCTGCCGGCTCCATGACGGCGCTTGAGAAGCGCGGGGCTGAGAATGGCCTAAAACTTATTCAGCTTGACGGAAATGTCGGCGTTCTGGCGAATGGCGCCGGCCTCACCATGACCACCATGGATGTGATCCGCCACTACGGCGGCAAGCCCGCAAATTTCCTTGAGATCGGCGGCGAGGCGTACACCAAGTCGGAGGTTGCGCTTGATCTGGTGCTCTCCAATCCCGGCGTGAAGAGTTTGGTGATCAATTTCTGCGGCGCTTTCGCGCGTACCGACGTCATGGCCGAAGGCGTGGTGCGCGCATGGCACAAGCTTGCGCCGCGCGTGCCGGTATTTTTTTCCATCCACGGCACGGGTGAAAAGGAAGCAGTGGCGCTGGTTCGCAACGAACTCGGCATCGAGCCCTATGATTTTATGGAAGACGCCATCCAGGCGGCGGTGAAGGCAGCGCAATGATCGTTCGCAGGAAAGATCGTGTCGTCGTGCTCGGTATTACGGGCAAGCAGGGCACATTCTGGAGCGAAAAGATGATCGCCTACGGGACCAACGTGGTCGCGGGGGTCAACCCAAAGCGAGCCGGCGAAACTCATGTAGGCGTGCCGATATTTGCGACCACAGCAGAAGCGGTCGCGAAGGTCGGGGGTGATGTCGCAGTCATGTTTATTCCCCCGGCTATGGCTAAGGACGCTGCGGTATCTGCGGCGAAGGCGGGCATCAAGTTTCTGGTGGTTCTGACCGAGCACATTCCAGCCCAGGACGTCATGGCAATGCATGCCGCGGCGGCGAGGCACGGCACCCGCATCGTCGGCCCTAATACTGCGGGTCTCGTGACGCCCGGCGAGTGCTTCGTCGGCATCATGCCGGCATTCGTGCCGAGCGTATTCAAGTCTGGGAGCGTCGGTGTGATCTCGCGCAGCGGCAGCCTCGGTACGCTGATCTGTCTCAACCTGACGCGCGCCGGTCTTGGCCAGTCAGCCTTCATTGGAATTGGCGGCGACCCAATGCTCGGCACGACGACGCGCGATGCACTCGAGGCGCTCGACAAGGATAGCGGTACCGCCGCGGTTGTCGTCGTCGGTGAGATCGGTGGCGGGATGGAAGAAGACGCGGCCATTTACGCGAAGAAGATGACAAAACCGGTCGTCGCTTTCATTGCCGGGGCGGCCGCGCCTGCCGGCAAGAAAATGGGGCATGCCGGCGCAATCGTCACGGGAAATGCCGGCGGGTACGCTTCCAAACGCCAGGCGCTTGAAGCCGCTGGCGTTACTGTCGTCGACACGCCGTCGCAAGTTCCCGGCGCGGTTTCTGCTGGTCTGAATTCCAACCGCGCCAGCGACAAGCTTGTCGCGAGCCAATAAGGAATCGCTTGTGAGCGCAGAAAATACGCAGGCTTTTCGCCCATCGGTATCGGCGGTAGCCGCCCTTGCTCCCGGGATTGCGCTCTCCGCGATCGTCGCAGCCATCGGTTATGTCGCCGCGCCCTATGTGGCGCGTTTCGCACCGATTCCCAACATGGTGATTGCGCTTGTCGTCGGGATAGCTCTCAACCCGCTGGCAGCGCGCCCCGCGGTGCAGCCTGGCATGCAGTTCTGCGTCAAGATCTTGTTGCGTTGGGCGGTGGCATTGCTTGGTCTGCGCGTCGGACTTGGGGACATCGCGGCGCTCGGCACGCAAACCGCGATGCTGATTGTCGTTGCAATGGCGATCACCGTGGTCTCGGGCTTCGTTTTCGCGCGATGGAGCGGGCAGGAGCCCGGATTCGGGGCGCTTGTGGGAGTAGGCACCGCCGTTTGCGGCGCCTCCGCTACGCTTGCGACCTCGACAGTTGTTCCGGATTACAAGGGCAAGGAGGCGGACATTGCTTTCGTGGTGGTTGCCGTCAACGCGCTGGCCACTTTGGCGATGCTGATCTACCCACCACTTTGCATTCTGCTCGGTTTCGATGCGCAGACCACGGGCGTCATGCTCGGAGGGACAATCCATGATGTCGCGCAGGTTGTGGGCGCCGGGTATGCGGTGTCGGGTGCGGTCGGCAACACCGCGGTGATCGTCAAGCTGTTTCGCGTGTTCCTGTTGTTGCCGATGGTCCTCGGCGTTGGCTGGTACTTCACGCGCATTGGCATGCGACACGGCGAGGCGCACGTGCCTGTACCGGTCTTTGCGATCGTGTTTTTGCTGCTGTGCTTGCTGAATAGCGCTATTCCGCTGATGCCGTCTTTGGCGCCAGCCTATGCCCCAGTGAAAAACGTATTGGTCGAGGTCTCCACCTGGGGTCTGCTGCTGGCCATCGGCGCGCTCGGTCTGGGCACGTCGGTGAAGACCATTATCGGCCTCGGCTGGCGGCACATTACGACGGCACTCGGTGCGTCTGCGGTGATATTTGTCCTCGTAACCGGCGGCCTGTTGCTGGCGCGGATGATGTAAATCTACTTCAGCGTCACGGTCTCGAAATCCGCCGGCAAGACGATTTCCAGCAATTCACAATCGTCAGAATAGCCGCGGACCGTGTGCTTGATCTTCGGCGGCTGGATCCAGCACGAACCGGCGTGAAATGTATGTACGCCCTGTCCTTCGAACTCACTGCTGAACCAGCCCTTGAGCACGTAGACCATCTGGAAATCGACCTCGTGATAGTGCGGGATTGCGACTTCCTCCGCATCGAAAGGCTTTGTCATCCGGATGACGTGTGCCTGAACCATTCCGTCGGTCGCCTTTGCGATGCCCAGATCGCGATAGGCAGAGTAGGGCCGCAGGCCGTAATCGAAATCCTCATCGCGGTGATGGCTTGCGGTGAACCGCTGCAGCTTACGCGCCTTGGCGCGCGCGGGCTTTGCGATGATCTTCTTTTTTGTCTTTCTTGCCTTTGCCCTGCCTGCCGTTGCCTTGCGTTTTGCTTTTGCCATGAGGGCCTCCCATGCAAGTGAAAATCACTCCGCCGCTTCAGCTGCTCCGCCATGCGCCTTCGACCAACCGGCCGGATCGCCGATGAACTTCTCGACCTCGCCCAGCATCTTCGGCTCAAATTTGCCGCTTGCTTTGGCGACTGCCAGTACGTCTCTCCAGGTCGTTAGTGCGTGCAACGTGACACCCAGATCGCCGAGGATTTTCTTGCCTTGCGGGTAGATGTCGTAGAAGAAAATAACGAAACAATGGTCGCAGTTGCCACCGGCCTCGCGTAGCGCGTTGATGAAGTTGACCTTGCTTTTGCCGTCGGTGGCAAGGTCCTCGACCAGAAGCACGCGCTGGCCGGGAAGCAGTTGGCCTTCAATCTGGGCGCCGCGGCCAAATCCTTTCGCTTTCTTGCGTACATATTGCATCGGCAGGTGCAGCCGATCAGCCACCCAGGCGGCGAACGGAATTCCTGCCGTTTCCCCGCCCGCGACTGCGTCGATCTTTTCGCGCCCGATATCGCGTTCGATCGAATGAACCGCAAAGCCCATCAAGGTCGAGCGCACATCAGGAAACGACATCAGCCAGCGAGAATCGTTGTAGACCGGGCTCGCCCAGCCGCTCGTAAAGATGAACGGCTTGTCGCTCATGAAGCGCACTGCACCCGTGTCGAGGTACATCCGCGCGGTAAGTTCGGCGATGGTTTTCTTGTCGAGAAGCTGGTTGGACGTCATGTCGATCGCGGCCTGCTGACGCTAGGTCGCTATGTCAAAGCACAAAATCTCTTACGCCGCCATGCCGCAGTGGCGCGCCAATTCACAGGCAAGATCGAGTAGCGCTTCGTCGCCTCCCGCCCACCCGATGAAGGAGAGGCCGATGGGGCATCCGTTGATCGTGCCCGCGGGGATGCTCATTTGCGGCAAGCCGGACACGCCGGAAGTGCAGGTCAGGCGCATGACCCTGACGCGGAAATCTTCGAGTTCTGCGCCCGAGATTTCGACCCTCGGCGCGATGCTAGGCGCGGTCGGTAAAGCGAGAATTGTGCCCGGAACCGCTATCTGTCGAATGTGCTCGCGCGCCTTGAGCTGCACGCTGCGGGCTGCGTCGGCCTGGGACTTTGTCACCGTAGCGGCGAATTCCATGCGTTCGCGCACCCCGGGGCCAATTTTCGGTTTTTGGGCGATGACAAAATCGCCGAATGACTGCCAGGTTTCGTAAGCCTGAACGATCCGGAATGCTTCGCGCCAGGGATCGAAACCCTCGGGTGCGATCCGCCCGTGCACCATCTCCGGCAGGTCGTCGCTCATGAATTCGAGCACGGTTCGCAGCAAATCGGCGACGGGTTCTTCTGCTTGCGCGAAAGCGTCTTCCAGTACGACCACTCGTTCGATTGTCGCGGCCACGCCACCACTGTCGAGCAGTACCGGGCCGACTTTACGGAATACACCCGGGGTTGCGGCGAACCAGCCCGGCACGTCGAAAGTCGGCGCCATGTCGGCGACTCCGGCGTGCTCGACGCGCTCGTGCGTCGGCCGCAGGCCGTAGATTCCGTTGAAGGAGGCCGGGACGCGTACTGAGCCGCCCGTATCGCTGCCGAGCGCGAAATCGCATAGACCGGCTCCGCAGGCGGCGGCCGAGCCCGCGGACGAGCCTCCGGGTAAGCGGCCCGGCGCGCGCGAATTCACTGGCGTGCCGTAATGCGCGTTCGCGCCGCTGACGCTGTAGAAAAATTCGTCGCAGACCGTCTTGCCGGAAATCGTGGCTCCGGCGTCGAGGATCTTCTGAACCGGCGGACAATTGCGAGTGGCAGGCCCGTGGGTTGCGAGCCATTCGGGGCTGCCGCAGCCGGTGCGTTCGCCCGCGATGTCGTACATATCCTTGATCACAGCGATCAACCCGCCGAGCGGACCACTTTTGGCACCTTTGATCGGTGCAGCGATGTCGTGGGGAACGAAGCAACTGCGATAGGCTTTCGGGGTCATTTGCGCTGCGTCTCTTATTTGCGGGCGGCGAGATACCAATCGAGGATCTTCGCGCCATCCCAGGCGACCACGCCGTCATGCGCGAGCAGCTCAGCGAAGGTCCGCTCGACGTGGCCGATACGGTGTGGCACGCCGGAGAGATAGGGGTGACACGCCATCGCCATGACTTTTGGTCGCTCGGCTGACTCTTCGTAAAGAGTTCTGAAGTGGTCTAGGGCGCGACTATGCCATTGATCTGACGGAAGATGCTGCAAAGCCATCATTACGATGTCGTGGATCTCGAAATTGTAAGGCAGCGCTACTACTGGCTTGTGTGTCGTTTTGAGTGTCACCGGTTCGTCGTCGAGCACCCAGTCGCCGATGTATTCGACGCCGGCCTCTGACAGATAGTCGAGCGTGTCGAAGGTCTGCGTGAGCCCCGGACCGAACCAGCCGCGCGGGCGCTTGCCGGAAAATTTCTCGATCACGTCCATCGATTTCATAATGACGGCACGTTGATCGTCGAGCTTGTGCATCGGCACCTGGTCGTAGCCGTGGGCGTTGAGCTCCCAGCCGTTGTCAGTGCAGGCTTTCACCACCGTCGGATACGTTTCGCAGACTCTGCCATTGAGCGTAACGGTCGGCGAAATGCCGAGCTTCAGCATCATCTTTTGCAGCCGCCAGAAGCCGACGCGCATACCGTACTCATGCCAGCTCCAGTTCGGATGGTCGGGCAGCATCGGCTGGCCCTGCGGCGGCGAGATCACCATGCGCGCCATGGGACGCGACATGTCCCATTCTTCGAGTGCCAGCACCGGCCAGATGACCAGCCGAACGCCTTTCGGAAACTTCAGCAGCGGACGGCCTTCGATCGGCGAATAGGCCAGTCGTTCGCGGGGATGCATGGGCATGTAATTTTACGCCGGCTTCAGGCCGACCTTCTTGTACCAGTCCGCGATCTGCGAACCGGTCCAGAACAGCACGTCGCGCTTCTTGCGAATTTTCTCGTAGATCTTGCGGAAATACTTTGCCCGATGCGGCGCGCCCATGATGTAGGGGTGCACAGAGATCGCCATCACCCGCGCGGAGTGTTTGGCATCCTTGTGGATTTGCTCGAATTGATCCATCGCCCGTTCGTAGAACTCGGAAGCCTTGTGATGCTGGATCAGCATCATGGCGACGTCGTTGCATTCCTGGGTGTAGGGGATGTTCAGAATTGGCTTGCCACGGGTTTTCATCCACACCGGTTGGTCGTCGAGCACCCAATCCGCGACGTAGTCATAGCCCTCTTCGGCAAGAATATCGGGGGTCTCCCATGTTTCGGTCAGCCCGGGCCCCAGCCAGCCGCGCGGACGCTTTCCTGTCGCTTCTTCCAGAACTTCGGCGCTTTTGCGGATGTCGGCGCGCTCGTTCTCGACCTTCTGCATATTGCGTTGGGTGTAGCCGTGGCCGATGAATTCCCATTTGCGATCGACGCAGGCCTTCACGATGTCCGGATACGCTTTTACGGCGACGCCGTTGATGTTCATCACACCAGGAATCTTGAAATCGTCATACACTTGCAACAGTCGCCAGAAACCAACACGATTTCCGTACTCATGCCAGCACCAGTTCGGAATATCCGGCATCGGTGATCCGCCGGCCGGAGGCGTGAGCACGGTGCGGGGCATGGTTTGCGTCGGATCCCATTCCTCGACATTTGTGATGGTCCAAACCACCATGCGTGCCCCCTTGGGCAGCTTCAGCGGTTTGCGTTCGGTAATCGGGGAATAATCGAGGCGGTCGTTGGGCAACATGCCGACGGCGGGCTTGGGGAAATTCATACGCGGGCTTCCTTGGGGGACTATCGATCGGCTGGCAGTTTTGCAGCTACCCCGGATATTGTACAGGCCATGAAGCTCGTCCGTTATCGTTCTGCAACCGGCGAGGAGCCCGGTCTCATTTTGGACGGCGAGCTCTTCGACCTGTCCGGCAGTTTTTCTTCGCTCAATCCCCGCGCGCCGACGCTTGCCGATATCGAAGCGATTGCCGCGATACCAACAAAGGCGTTGTCGAAAGCGCCGAAGAATGCCGTTCTGGGCCCGCCCTTGCGAGGTATCGGAAAGATCATCGGCGTCGGCCTGAACTACCGCGATCATGCTGAGGAAACTGGCTTGCCTCTGCCGAAAGAGCCGACGCTTTTCTTGAAGGCGACCAGCGCGCTGTGCGGACCCACCGACGATCTCGTCATGCCCCAAGAAGCAAAAAGTGTCGACTGGGAAGTCGAGCTTGCGGTGGTGATCGGGAAACCCGGCGTCTATATCAATGAGCGCGAGGCGCTTGACCACGTGCTTGGTTATTGCATCGGCATTGATTTCTCTGAACGCGATTTTCAATTCAACCGCGGCGGGCAGGGCTTCAAAGGCAAGAGCGTAGATACCTTCGCGCCGCTCGGACCATTTCTTGCGACGCGAGACGAGATCGCTGACCCCCAGCAACTGTCGATGCGTCTGAGCGTCAACGGCGCTACAAAGCAGAGCGGTTCGACGCGAGACATGATCTTCTCGGTCAGTGAGCTGATCTCCTACATCAGCCGGTTCATGAGCTTGCAGGCAGGTGATGTGATTCTGACTGGCACTCCGGCAGGCGTCGGTCTGGGTCAGAAGCCGCCGACATATTTGCAGCCTGGGGATGTCGTCACGGCTTCAATCGAGGATCTTGGCGATCAGACGCACAAGGTTGTTCATCCGTTTGGATGACTCGAGCGCTATCAGCTTTCTCACGCTCGCTCTATTCACCACGAAACGAGCACAATCGAACATGCGACGGGCGTATCCCCCGATCGGGTGATGCGCATTGTCGCTAGTACGTGCGAAATTATTTCTATGAAATCTTTCGCGTACATAAATCTTGTACGCACCATTTAGTCGCAGTTCATATGCGCAAGTTTAGGTTGCGCAGGAATTGATGCAACGCGACAAAAACTAAAACAAAAGAGGAAATGAAAATGCGCAAAGCTTTTATCGTCACCATCGTTCTCGTGAGCTTCGGCGCTATCGCCGGCATGCAGCCGGTTTCTGCCGCCCAAACCTGCAAGACGGTGTGCGACCAATCGGAAATGCACAATGGCAAACAGCGATGTTTCTCGGCGCACCAGGAGTGCACCACGAAAGGGAGTGCCGGCTCATCAAGGACCGTCCAGAAGAATAAGAAGATGAACTGACCGCAGCAGATCAGCACTTCGGGCGTGAAGCAGTCGAGCAAGTAAGCCAACGAAAAACCGGGAGATTGAAAATGCGCATCCTCTTTGTCGTCGCACTTGGCTTCGCCAGTGTTGCGGTTCTTGCGTACACAAAGCCTGCCTCTGCCGCCGCTCCTAAATGCGTGCCGGTCAATTGCCACGTCTACTATGGGACGCATGGACCGGTTACCACGTGTGACCAGCGGTGCACGCAAACGCCAACGGCCCAGGGCGTCAGAGCGCCGCAGACCATCCAGCAACAGAAGAATAAAAGAATGAACTGAGTGCGTCCGAAGGGCTCAACTGCCCTTCTCGTCGTGAATTTCCGGAAAGAAATAGTCTTTCCAGGATTCTGCCTTGGTCTTGAGCGTGCCGACCTCAATCATGAAATCAGCATATTTCATGGTGTTTTCCGGCGTCATGGTCCAGCGCACCTGCGGTCCGGCAACAATCTTGCCAACCATCTCAAGCGGCAATCTTGATTTTAAATCCTCGACCCACAAGGCGGCCGCCGCCGCCTTGTCTTTGTTGACAATCTCCGTCGCCTCCCTGAGTGCAGCCACGAGTGCCCTGTAGAGCACCGGATTGCCCTCGCGGAATTTTGCCGGCGCCCACACTGCCGTGAAGGTGTGTGAGCCACCCATCACATCGAACGAATTGAGCACGGTGTGAACCATCGGATCATCGAGTTGCTGGTTCTGAAACGGCGGCACGCTGAACGCGGCCGAGATCTGTGCGCCGCCTTTGAGCAGCGCGACCGTCGCATCCGGCGGGGTCATCGACACGGTGAGTGGGTCAAGCTTCGCAAATTCCTTGGTGCCATACGCTTTCGCTGCCGCCATCTGCAGCGTGATCGCTTGTACAGACGAACGCACGGCGGGCACGGCTATGCGGTCGGTGTCCTTGAAGTCCTTGATGGTCTTGATGGCTGGATCGCGACTATTGAGCAGGAAAGGCTGCGAGCTCAGTGCGGAAATCCCGCGTACTTCCTGCGGCGTACCCTTGCTACGTGACCACAGCACCAGCAGGCCTGGCACGCCACCCGAGCCGACGTCGATATTTCCGGAAATCAGTGCTTCATTGACAGCAGTCGGTCCGTTGAAGGTGAACCACGAGACTTTCACATCGTCGAGCCCGAGCGCCTTGGCGTGTTTCTCGATGAGCTGCTGATGCTCCATCACGTTGAGCTGGAGATAGCCCATGGAAAATTGTCGGGCGAGACGGATTTCGGCAGCTGTGGCATTTGACGCGCCTTGAAGCGCAAATGCGGCCGCGAGCACGGCCAGAATCGACTTCAAACCCATGTGACCTCCCCGCCGTGCCGATCTTTTGTCGTGCAGCGGCAGTTGCCGCTAAGCGGCAACTTCGATCTTGGCGATGCTGCGGTACCAGTCGAGAATCTGCTCGCCGTTCCAGTGCAGAACGCCGTCGTGTTTGTTCACGTAGTCGTAGATCTGCTCGAGATATTTGATCCGATGCGGTTGTCCGCTGATGTAGGGATGGATCGCAAGCGTGCAGATTTTTGCGCGTTTCGCGCTTTCGGCGTAGAGCCGATCGAACTGATCGATCGTGCGCTTGAGCAGATAGTCGCTCTCGTGATGCTGGATCAGCATCATCGGAATATCGTTGAGCTCGACGGTGTAGGGCAGGGTGACGAGCGGTCCATTGGTTGTGCGGATCACCGTCGGCTCATCATCGTAAACCCAGTCACCGATATATTTGACGCCAGCGGCGGCGAGCAGATCCGGCGTGTCCAGCGTCTGGGTGAGGCCGGGCCCGAGCCAGCCGACGGGCTTCTTGCCGGTGAACTTTGTCATGATGTCCATGGTCCGCTTGATCATGCCGGCCTGGTCAGCTTCCTTGTGGATCGGCCCCTGCTCGTAGGCGTGACCCATGAATTCCCAGCCGTCTTTTCTGGCCTCTTCGGCGACGCGCGGATAGTCCTCGCAGATGCGCGCATTCGCGGCGAGGGTCGGCTTGATTCCCAGCTTTTTAAAGAGCTCATGAAAGCGCCAGCAGCCGACCCGCATGCCGTACTCATGGAAGGCCCAGTGCACCACATCGGGCATCAGCGGCACGCCTGTCGGGGCCGGCAGCAGCTGTCGCGCCATGGGTTTGCCGATGTCCCACACCTCGTAGTTGACGATCGTCCAGAACACGATGCGGGCTTTGCCCGGCAATTTAAGCGGCGGGCGATCCACGATCGCGGAGTAATCGGAACGTTCGCGTGGAATCATCGGATTAGACATGGCCTGTTCCTGTGTCGACTTTACAGGCGGCTAGAATGTCATGCCGTTGCGGCCACGCGCAACCCGACCAGACGTTCGAGCGTGGCAGTGTCTTTCTGCAATTGAGCCGAGGGCGCACGGTGCGCCACTGCGCCGCGCTCCAGCACGATAGCCTCCGCCGTCAGTTCCAACGCAATATCTGTGTGCTGTTCGACGAGAATGATGGCGATGCTACGGTCAGAAAGCATCGTCTTGATCGCGGCCGTAAGCTCATCGACGATGACCGGAGCGAGCCCCTCGAACGGCTCATCCAGCAACATCAATGCCGGATTGGTCATCAAAGCACGCGCAACGGCGAGCATTTGCTGCTCCCCACCTGAGAGCTGGTTGCCCATATTGCGGCGGCGCTCGGAAAGACGCGGGAAGAGCTTGAACACCGCGTCGAGATCCCAAGGGCCAGGGCGCGACGCGACGGTAAGGTTCTCTTCGACTGACAGCGATGGAAAGATCTCGCGCTCCTGCGCGACCCAGCCGATGCCGTTCACTGCGCGTCGATTGGGCGGGAGGCGCGAGATGTCCTGCCCTTTCCAGACGACCCGTCCGCTGCGCAGCTGCGTGTAGCCCATGATGGTCATCAGCAGCGTCGACTTGCCTACGCCGTTGCGGCCCAACAGCGCCAGGCTGCCGTGTTCCGGCAGGTCCAATGAGATGCCGTGCAGCACGACGGCATCACCATAGCCGGCTGTCACGTTGTCAAGTTTGAGCAGGGTGTCAGCCATGCTTGCGTTTGCCCAGATAGACTTCGCGCACGCCGGGATCGGTTGCAATTTCGGCCGGTGAGCCTTCAGTGAAGATCGCGCCGCCGACCAGCACAATGATGTGGCTTGCGAAACGGAATACCACATGCATGTCGTGCTCAATGAAAAGCAGCGTGAGATCGTCGGAAAGACTCGCCACGGCCTCGAAGACTTCGCCGCTTTCCTCTTGCGGAACTCCAGCGGCAGGTTCGTCGAGCAGCAGGATCTTCGGCCGGGTTGCGAGCGCCAACGCAATCTCCAGAAGGCGTTGACGGCCATACGGAAGCTCGCGGGTGACCTGATAGCAGGAGTTGCCCAGGCGCAGCTTGCGCAGAATCTCGTAAGCTTCGTCGATCGCCTCGGCGTGTGAGCCTAAGCCGCGCCAGAATTGTCCTGACAGCCCCCTGCGCTCCAGTACAGCGAGCGTCACTGCTTCAAGTGCATTGAGCCCTGGAAATAAAGTATTGATCTGAAATGTACGCGCGAGGCCGCGCCGCACGCGCTCTTGTGGGCCCAGCCCCGTGATGTCCTCCCCGCCGAGAAGAATTTGCCCTGCATTGGGGGCCAGCATCCCGGTCATGAGATTGATCAAAGTCGTCTTGCCGGCGCCGTTCGGGCCGATCAGCGCATAGCGCGCGCCGACCGGCAGATTGATTTCAATATTGCGCGCGACCGGGAGCGAGCCGAATGATTTCGTTAGACCTCGGGTGGCCAGGGCGATGGCACGATCGGTTGCCACGTCTTTTGCAGCAAGCGCCGTCGAGCTCATTTTTGCCCCCACCGTGCGTAGATTGCCGACAGTCCGCCGACAATGCCGTTCGGAAGCACCATGACGACCGTGATCAGCAGCACGCCGATCCAGAAGTACCAAAACTGCGGGGCGATGCCCGAAAACTGATCGCGCGCGACCATGAAAATGACGGCACCCACGAGCCCGCCGTAGAGCCGCCCGGCGCCGCCAAGGACCAGCATAACCAGCACATCGGCCGAACGCTGGAAGCTGATCGACTCAAGCGAGACGTTTTCGGTGGTCTGGGCGAGGACAGCACCGGCCAGCCCGGCGATTGCTGCCGCAATCGTATAGGCCTTGCGGATGTGCGCGCGGCTGTCAGCTCCGATCGCCGGCATGCGTACCCAATTCTCGCGAATGCCGCGCAATGCGAGCCCGAACGGGGAGTTGATCAGCCTGCGCGCGCCCAGAAAGACCAGGAACAATACGGCCAGCGAGTAGGCGTACGCGGTGTACCCATAGAGATCGAACTTGAAGAGCCCGAGCACAGGCCAGATTGACATGCCCTGCAGGCCGTCGCTGCCGCCGGTGAGCCAATGCGCACGATTTGCCGCCTCGAAGGCGAGCAAGCCCAGACCGAGCGTGATCATGATCAACGTAAAATGGCGAAACCGCGCGATGACGAAGCTCACCGCGAGGCCGACGAGGCCGGCGACGGTGGCGGCCACGATCAGGCCGCTGATCGGCTCGCCCCAACCGAGCTTGGAGATCAACCCCGCCGTATACGCTCCGATGCCGAAGAAAGCCGCGTGGCCCAGGGAGACGATGCCGGCATAGCCGAGGATGATGTCGAGGGAGAGAGCGAACAGCGCGGTGATCGCGATTTGGCTCGCCAACGACAGATAGTTTGGAAAAAGAATGAAAGGCAAAAGCGTTGCCAGCCAGAAAGCAATCTCAAACGGATGCCACCGGCTCTGCGCCTGCAGATAGCCTTGGGGCGTGACAGTTGTGGCGGCGGGGATCATCACCTAGCGCCTCCCGAACAGGCCGGTCGGCCGCCACATCAACACCACCACCATGACGAGATAGATCAGGAATGCGCCGAGCTCGGGCGCATAATATTTGCCGGCGACGTCGCTGACCCCGATCAGTGTTGCAGCGGCAAAAGAGCCGGCAATCGAACCCAGACCACCAACAGAGACAACGATGAGAACGTAGACGAGGTAAGTGAAGGCAAAATTCGGGTCGAGTCCCACGATCTCGATTGCGAGCGCGCCGCCCAGCCCCGCAAGTCCTGAACCGAGAGCGAAGGTGGAGGCAAACGTGCGATCAACGTCGATGCCAAGACCGCGCGCCATCCGCTGGTTGTCGACTGCTGCTCGCACCTGAGCGCCGAAGCGTGTGTATTCGAGTCCGGCAATCAACAACAACGTGACCACCAAGGCGACACCGATCAGGAACAGGCGATATTTGCCCAAGCCGAGGCCGAGTACGTTGAGGGAACCACGTAAGAGACTGGGTGTTTCAACGGGCTGCTGCGTCGTACCGAAGATATAGGCGGCGATGGCGACCGAAATAAAAGCGAGGCCGATGGTGAGCAGGACCTGGTCGAGATCGCTCGCACGATAGAGCCTGCGGTAGAGCGTGCGTTCGAGCGCGACGCTGACGAGCGCCGCGGCGACGAAGGCCACCGGCAATGTTGCCAGAAACGGCCAACCGAATTCATTCACCAGCGTAACGGTGACATAGCCTCCGAGCATTGCAAAAGCGCAATGCGCAAGATTGACGAAATTCATCAGCCCAAGCGTCACCGACAGCCCGACCGACAGCACAAACAACAACATGCCGTAGGCGAGGCCATCGAACAGAACACCGAAGACCGGGGGAAGCATGATGGCGGCTATCGCTGTCTAGTGTGCGCGTGACGGATCGATCCAACGGGACCGGGTGTGACTCGTCCTGAGAGGCCGGATTCACTCATCCTTTGGGGTCGGACACAACCTAAAGTCAGCACTTGATAACAAGGATGGGACGACCTTTCGATCGCCCCATCCGGGAATCGCTTACCTTAGGGCGGCTTATTTGTGTGTCGGGTCTTTGACGTTCTCGACCTTGTCGAACTCGACGTTGACGATGTTGTTGCCGACTTTTTCCACCTTGCGGATGTAGACGTTCTGCACGATGTCGCGGGTCGCCGGATCGATCGAGATGGGTCCGCGTGGGCTTTCCCACTTCATGCCCTTGGCTGCGGCGATCAATGCGTCACCATCGGCATTGCCTTTGGTCTTCTTCAGCGCCTCGTAGATGAGGTGCATTCCGTCATAGCCGCCGACTGCGAAGAAATCCGGATTGCGCTTGAACTCGGCGTTGAATGCCTTCACGAAGTCGGCATTCATTTTGGACTTGTGGTTGTAATCGTAGTGCCAGGCGCTGATACGATCGAGCGCAAGGTCACCCAGACTCTTGATCGCGGTCTCGTCCACCGGCTCGCCGGTCGACATGATCTTGATCTTCTTGGGGTCGATCTGGCGCTCGGCGAAGGCCTTGCCGATCGCGGCAGGTTGTGCGCCGCCCGGCACGAACACGAAGATCGATTCGGGGTTGAGGTCCTTCGCACGCTGCACGAAAGGCCGAAAAATCGGGATTGGCGATCGGCATGCGCACCGAACCAACGATCTCGCCGCCCGCCGCCTTGAACGCCTTCTGGAACGCGGTTTCGGCGTCGATGCCGGGACCGAAGTCGGTCACCATCGTGTAGGCCTTCTTGATCTTGCCTTTGGTGGCCGCCCAGGTGCCGAGCGTTTCGCCGATCTGCGGCAGTGTCAGGGACACGCGCACAATGTACGGAGACTTCTCGGTAACGATCGACGTTGCAGCGTTCATGTCGACCATCAGCTTCTTGGCTTCGGCCGAGATGCCGGCGGCACCGAGGGCCTCAGGTGTCAGCGTGAAACCAGCCAGGATGTCCGCCTTGTCGCGGACGACCAGTTCCTGAGCGAGCCGCTTGGCAACGTCGGGGTTCGGTCCGCCAGTATCCTTGCGGATGATTTCGATTTTCTTCCCGGCCACGGTGTCGCCGTGCTGTTTCATATACAGCTTGATGCCGTTGTCGATCTGCGCCGCCGTGTCGGCGAACTGGCCCGAATAGGCGGAAATGACACCGATTTTGATGGTGTCCTGGGCATTGGCGCCCGCCGGCAGCACGACGGCCGCAAACAAGGCCGCGCCGGCGAATAGCGAGCGTTTCATTATGGTCCTCCCCTGAAATCGACGCTTCTATTGTTGTCGTTAGAATGCCTGAGGTCAGAGGTAAAGAAAAGCGCCGCGGCCATAAGGTCGCGGCGCATTTAGTTGGATATCTAACTATTAGTGCGCAAACAGTAATTATCAGGTCAGCGAGAGAGTGGCGCGCTCGTACTGGTTATTGCCCATCTTGCCCTCGGGGAAGATTCCGTGGGCGGCGATCCACTCGAAGGATTCCTCATAGACCTCCTTGGTGTAGGGCTCAAACACAAGACGCTCGCCCGGACCCCAACGCCGCGTATCCATTTTGGCATGGAAGCGGTCAGGAAATTCCTTCTTGTAGTAGTGCGTATAGAGCTCCGGCCGCAGGTCAATATCGCGCTGGGCCTTGCGCAGGGCGCGGAAAAACTTCCGTAGATCTTCCGGATCGGGATCACCGTGGATCATGGTCCCGATCATGAAAGTCGCATCGATGACTTTGCGGAAGCCGAGTTGCTCAGCGAAATAGTAAGGCCCGCCGAACAGGTGCACGGCCGGTGCACTGCCCTCGAACAGTTTTTCCATCCGGGCGAACAGCATGCCGTCCGAATAGACAAGGTTCATCTGCTCCGGCGTGAGGTACTGCTCAAGCGCCTGAACGGTCGAATAGTGACTGCCTGACTGGTAGCCAACCGACACCGGAACTCCGGCAAGATCGGAGGGATCTTTAATTTTGGAGTTGCCGGCGACGAAAATTCCGGCAGGGGCCACCGAGTAGACGTCGGTGTACATTTTGCCGTGACCATTCGAGGCGGCCACGTTGACGGTCCAATGACAGGCACAGCTGACATTCGACTTGCGGCCTTCCTCAAACGATTGGTAGGCGCCGACCTTGTCACCCTTGTCGTGAATCTTGCCGCCGGTTGAGCGCATCAGCTCGCGGAATTCGTATTCGAGCCCTTCCTTGCGGAAGTAGTCTTTCTCTTCGGCCACCCATTCCTGCAGGCGGAAATGCGGTTCGATGAGGAATTTCGCCATGTTTGTCCTCCCTAAATCAACAACAAGATTGCCCTTTATCGCGCTCGGCTACGCGCCTCGCACGGATCATCTTCACGTGGTCGTCCATGAGCGCACGCGCGCCGGCGGCGTCGCGCGCCTCGATCAGGTCGGTGAGTTTGGTATGGATTTCCAGAATATGCCGGGCCAGTTTGGGTGTCGCAGTAGCGTTACGGCGTGGCCAGGAAACATGTTCGAGTGAGATCAATTGCACGACTAGCACGCGATTGTGCGAAGCCTCGGCGACTGCCAGGTGAAAATCGCGTGATAGCCGGGTGAACAGGTCGAGATCGCGGATCGCGTCATCGGCATCACGTAGAAGCTGGCGCAATTTGACGACATCGTCGGGTGTCGCGTTTTCCGCCGCGAGTTCCGCGCCGAGCGTTTCGATCGCGCGCTGCGCGTCCATGATTTCAGCGGCACTGACTCCAGTGAGGTCGAGTTGCACGGCGAGAGCTTCCGCGAACAAACGCGGGTTGCCCTGGGCAATGCGCGCACCTCCGCCTTTGCCCATTCGGATCTCGACGATCCCGAGCGCTTCCAGCGTGCGCAACGCATCGCGCGCCACGATACGACTGACGCCGAAACGCGCGGCCAGGTCCTTTTCCGTGCCGAGGAAATCACCAGGCTTGAGCTTCTTCGCGAAGAGTGTGTCGCGCACCCAGTTTACGATTTGTGCCGACAGCGAGGAGGAGCGGCCGGCAAACATGATACGCGCGGTAAGATCACCGCTCATTCTTACCGGCAGTCGTAACGCCGTCCGCGCCATGTGCACGTTCTCCGCAGGGAGACAGCAAGTATGGGCTTCGGGCTTAAAATAGTAAAGATACTATCTTTAAGACTAGCCGCCGCTCCCTCGGAAAGGCGCGTCAGCTCTCGATTGTATAAGTTCCCGTCTCCATTGTGGGGGCCCGGCATGCGCAGTCGTTGGATGCGGAGTCACCGATTTATCGGCGTCGTTCTCGGCGCGACCCTCTTCGTCCTGCTTCCCGCGCTTTTCATCGCAGGCGCGGTCGATTGTACCCGCACCGAGCCTGGGCTCTTTTGCTCAGTCGTCCGTTTTGCATTCGATAACCCTGTAAGATCTCACTGAGATTCAAGTACGCATCAACGGTTCGCAATCCGTCAATCAGCCACTGACGGTCGCAGAGCCGAAATTGATTTTGCAAAAGCCACGGCGATCGCCGCAGCGCGTCACTTCACGCGACTTTCTTGCCCCAGAGTCTTGCCGAAGCAATGTCAGCTCCCTGCCGGATGGCGGCAAGTTTGAGCCACACAGCGGGTTCGATCACCCATTCGCGATTGGTGAAGGTTCCGAAGCCGCAGTCCGTTGAAGCGATGACGCGCTCGCGATCGCCGACGATGCGAACGGCTTCTTCGATGCGGCGCGCGACAACTTCCGGATGCTCGACAAAATTACTGGTTGTTTCGACCACGCCCGGAATGAGCAACATGTCTTTCGGAAGCGGATGCTTTTTGAGCGCATCGTATTCGTGCGCGTGCCGCGGATTGGAAAATTCAATCGACAGCGCGCCCACGTTCGCCTGGTACAACGCCGGCAAAATTGTTGCGAGCGGAACGTCGTGAATGTGCGGTCCTTCCCAGTTGCCGTAACAGATGTGCAGCCGGACGCGGTCGCGCGGGATTCCGTCGATGCCGTCATTGATCGCCTGAACGTGGCGTTCCACCGCCTTGACGAATTGGGCATCGGTCAGATCGCGGTACATCATGGTGCGATCCATTGCGAGATCGGGCGCGTCGATCTGCAGTAGCAGGCCGGCCTTGTGGATGGCGTGGTATTCGTTCCGCATTTCACGCGAGATCGCTGTGAGATACTTGTCCTGCGAACCGTAAAAAGCGTCGAGCATCGTCGAGGATATTATGCCCGGCGAAGGGGCGGTCATGAACCGCTCGGCGAACTTGCCGTCCGCGATCTTCTTGAAGCGCGCGATTTCGTTCTCGATCGGCTTCATGTCGAGATATTTCAGTTCGGACTGACATTCAGGCGCGTTCTGTTGTTTGCTGACGTGCGGGAAACGCCGCATCAGGCTCGCCACCAATTCGGGAAATTCCTCAAACTCACGCCCGCGCCGCCTCTTAGAAATGCCTCCGAAACCGCTCATGCGCTGCGGAACATAGGTCTGGAAGCCGACGCGCTGCTGTTCTCCGTCATTGCCGATGTCGATGCCTGCTGCGAGTTGCTTCTCCACCACGTGGCGAACGGCCTTGTCCATTTCGGAGGCCATTTCCTTTGCGTCGAATGCTTCGCCGGCCTCCTGGCGGACAAGCAGGTCCGACAGTTTCTCGTTGCGCGGCAGGCTGCCGACGTGGGTGGTGAGAATGCGATCCCTGCTGAAAATCATGAAAAACTCCGACGGTCGGTAAAGGGTGGCCGCACTTGTCCCGGCCATCCGCGACTTCTTATAGCAAGATGCGGGTGTCCGGCATCAAGCCAGACATGACGAAGGATGGGGCCGCATTGCGGCGTATTGGCAGCGTCTGCATAATAAGAATGTCTCGGGAGGATCAACAATGACAGTCGCGGAAGCGCGCGCGGCAGGATCGGCCACATCGGTACCTGTGGGCGCAGTCCCACGGGAGTACAATTTCGCTGCCGACGTTCTGCAAAGCAATCTCGCCGCCGGTCGTGCCAACAAGGCCGCCTATATCGACGCGCGCGGCAGCTTGACCTACGGCCAGCTTGCCGATCGCGTCGCTCGGTTCGCCGCGGCCCTGCGCGAGTTGGATATCAAGCGCGAAGAGCGCGTGCTCCTCGCGCTACTCGACACCGCAGATTGGCCTACGGCGTTTCTGGGGTGCCTGAAGGCGGGCATCATAGCCGTCCCGGTGAACACGCTTCTCACCGAAGACGACTACAGTTTCATGCTGGCCGATAGTCGCGCGAAATGCCTCGTCGTTTCGGAGGCGTTGTTTCCGAAATTCGAGAAATTGATCAAGCAGAGTCCCGACCTCGAGCACGTCGTCGTCTCGGGAGAAAACCCGCACGGCTATCGATCGTTCGAGGACCTTGTTAGCGCCAGCAAACCCGAACCTTACACAGCGCCAACAACCGCCGACGACATGGCGTTCTGGCTTTACACCTCGGGATCGACGGGAAAACCGAAAGGCGCGGTGCACGTCCACGCAAGCCTCAAGCTCACGGCCGATCTCTACGGCACGCCTGTCGTGGGCTTGAAGGAAAGTGACGTCTGCTATTCGGTGGCGAAGTTGTTTTTTGCCTACGGTCTTGGCAATGCCATGACCTTTCCGATGACAGTCGGCGCAACAACCGTCCTGAATGCAGAACGGCCGACACCCGATGGTGTTGGCGCCTTGCTGCGCAAGCATCCGGTCACGGTGTTCTACGCTGTGCCGACATTCTATGCAGCGTTCCTTGCCAGCCCCAATGCTCCGCAGAAATCCGAGGTGAAGATGCGCCGCTGTATTTCCGCCGGCGAAGCATTGCCCGAGGAAATCGCGCGGCGATGGAAGGAACGCTATGGCATCGAGATCTCCGACGGGCTCGGCACGACCGAAATGCTGCACATCTATCTCACCAACGCACCCGGTGCGACCAAGTACGGCACCACCGGAAGGGCAGTGCCGGGCTACGAGATCAAGCTTGTCGGCGATGACGGGCAGCCGGTGAAAAAAGGCGACATGGGCGAGCTGTACGTGCGCGGCCCGACCAGTGCAATCATGTACTGGAACAACCGCGAAAAATCGCGCTCGACATTTCAGGGCGAATGGACACGCTCGGGCGACAAATATATCGAGGATGATGACGGGTATTTTGTGTGCTGCGGACGGCAGGATGACATGCTGAAGGTCTCCGGCATGTACGTTTCGCCGTTCGAGGTCGAGGCTGCGCTATCCTCGCATCCGGATGTTCTTGAGGCCGCGGTGGTTGGCTGGAATGACGAGCAAAAGCTTATCAAGCCGAAGGCGTTTGTTGTGCTCAAGGCACCGGAAAAAGCCAGCGATGCGCTGATTCATGTTTTGCAGGAGCACGTCAAGACGAAGCTTGCGCCCTACAAATATCCACGCTGGATCGAGTTCCGCAAGGATTTGCCAAAAACCGCAACCGGAAAAATCCAGAGGTTCGTGCTCAGGGCCGAAGGGAAGCAATAAGAACAGGCGGCAATGGAAAACCTTCCCGATTCCGGCTTTCTCGATATCGGCAGGCAACGACTGGAATATCGATTTATCGGTCCGCGTCCGGATTCAGCGCCGACATTGGTTTTGCTGCATGAAGGTCTCGGCTGCGTCGGACTGTGGGGTGACTTTCCGGAAAAGCTTCAGGCGGTCACGGGTGCCGGCGTTTTCGTCTATTCGCGCGCCGGCTACGGCAAATCATCGCCCGTCGCTTTGCCGAGGCCGCTTTCCTACATGCACGACGAGGCACGCGAGACGTTGCCGCGCCTGCTCGATGCGATCGGCTTTACGCGCGGCGTCCTGATTGGTCACAGCGATGGTGCCTCGATTGCTGCCATTTATGCAGGGAGTCATCAGGATCACCGCGTCGGCGGACTTGTGCTCATTGCCCCGCATTTCTTCACGGAAGATCCGGGCATCGCGTCGATCGTCGAGGCGAAGAAAGCGTATGACACTGGCGACCTGCGCGCGCGCCTGTCGCGGTGGCACGCGGATGTCGACAACGCGTTCAAGGGATGGAACGGCGCCTGGCTCGATCCCGACTTCCGCAAATGGGATATTACTGAGTTTCTTGCCTATATCCGCGTGCCTGTGCTGGTCGTGCAGGGTGCGGACGATCAGTACGGCACCCTGAAGCAAATCGAGGTCGCGCAGGAAGAATGCTATTGCCCGGTCGAAGTCGCGCTCTTGCCGAACGCGCGCCATTCACCACAGCGCGAAGCGCCCGAAGCGACGCTCAAGGCGATTTCGGAATTCGTGGTCAGGCTGTTGCGCGCAAATGACTGGGTGAAAGCCGCGTAGCCTTGCAAACAAAATGGCCGGCGCGAGGCCGGCCATTTCAGCAAACAGATAGCGATGATCTTACTCGGCGGCCTGCTTTGCGGCGCGGCCATGTTGCGACACGAGGTAGTCCATGGCCGCCTGCACGCCGCCTTTCTTGTGCGGAACATTGGCCAGTGCCAGCGCCATTTCTGTCGCCGCAAGGCCACCGAGCAGCATCGCGTCGTTGATGTCCCCGAGATGACCGATGCGGAACATCTTGCCTGCGAAACGGCCGAAGCTCGCACCGTATGAGATATTGAATTGCTCGAGGGCCAGCGCGCGGAACGCATCCGCATCGTGTCCCTCTGGCATCAGCACGGCGGTGATCGTCGGCGAATAATATTTCGCCTCGCGACAGATGATTTCGAGGCCCCACGCCTTGATCGCGCGGCGGGTTGCTTCGGCAAGCCGATCATGACGCGCAAATACGTTATCGAGGCCCTCTTCGTGCAGCATCTCGATGCCTTCCGCGAGGCCGTGCAACATCTGCGTCGCCGGCGTGTAGGGGAAGAGGCCCTGCTTGTTCATCGTCAGCATTTCGTCCCAGGCCCAGAACGATTTGGTGAGCTTGGATGTCTTGTTCGCCGCCAGCGCCTTGTCGCTGATCGCGTTGAACGACATGCCGGGCGGTAGCATCAGGCCTTTCTGCGCACCGCCGACCGAAACGTCGACGCCCCATTCATCATGCCGGTAGTCGGCCGAGGCCAGCGACGAAATCGTGTCGACCATCAGCAGTGCGGGGTGGCCAGCCTTATCGATTGCCTTGCGGATTTCTGCCACGGGCGAAAGGCAGCCGGTCGAAGTTTCGTTGTGCAGGAAACAGACCGCTTTGATTTCCTTGCCCTTGTCCTCGCGCAGGCGGGCTTCGATAGCGGCCGGGTCGGCGCCGATGCGCCAGTCTGTGGAAATGAATTCCGGAACGAGGCCGAGTTTTTCGGCCATTTTTTTCCAGAGCGCAGCGAACTGGCCGGTTTCCACCATCAGCACTTTGTCGCCGGGCGACAGCGTGTTGACGAGCGCGGCTTCCCAGGCACCGGTGCCGGTGGCGGTGTAAATGATGACCGGATTGGTGGTCTTGAAGATGGTCTTGATGCCTTCAAGACACTTCTTCGCAAGCCGTGCGAACTCGGGACCGCGATGGTCGATGATCGGCGTGTCCATCGCCCGCAGGACGCGGTCCGGAAGCGGCGAGGGGCCGGGAATGTGCAGAAAATGGCGCCCGACCGTACGCGAGGAATTCTTGGCCATAGACAGTCCGCTCCTGAACGGCAGCTTTGAGGGTTTTTCGTGGTTCACCCACGGGCGCGGCCCGATTCCGGGCGGCGCTTGTGGCGTTGAACTATGAATGCAACATTGCGGTCAAGCGGTTTTCCGCAAGGCAAACCAGTCATAATGCATAGGCTAAGTTCAGCCCAAAAAGGATAAAAAACGTGGCCGTAGTCATGCCCGGTCTGGAACGTCGGCTGAGAGCCGAATTGACGGGCGAGGTCCAATTCGACCGGTTCTCCCGCGGCCGATACGCCACCGACGCCTCCCACTACCAGGTCATGCCGATCGGTGTGGTCGCACCGCGAACGATTGAAGAGGCCGATCGGGCGATAGCGATTGCCCGTAGCGAAGGTGCGACGGTTCTCGCGCGCGGCGGCGGTACGTCGCAGGCCGGACAGACCGTCGGCAAGTCGCTGGTCGTGGATTGCTCGAAATATCTCACGAGAATTCTCGACCTCGACGTCAAGCGCGCCCGGTGCACGGTCGAGCCCGGGATAGTGCTCGACGACCTCAATCGTCAGCTCAAACCCCATGGCCTGTGGTTTCCGGTCGACATCTCGACGTCGTCGCGCGCAACGATCGGCGGCATGGCCGGCAACAATTCCTGCGGCGGTCGCTCAATGCGCTACGGCACGATGCGCGACAACGTGATTTCGATCGAGGCCTTGCTTGCCGACGGCAGGCTTGCGCACTTCGGCCGCATCGGCGGAGATCTCAAGGACGTGCCGGCGCCGCTGCGCCCGCTCGCCAAGGACCTGCTCGCCATTGGTGCGCGCGAGGCGGACGAGATTGCCGCAAGATTTCCGAAAGTCCAGCGCCGGGTCGGTGGCTACAATCTCGACGCGCTGGTACCGGGTAAGAACGACATCAATCTCGCCCATGTACTGGTCGGCGGCGAGGGCACGCTCGCATTTTCTACGCGTATCGAATTGAAGCTGTCGCCGTTACTTGGCCGTCGCGCGGTCGGCGCCTGCCATTTCGGCAGCTTTTTCGAAGCAATGAATTCGGCTCAGCATATTGTGCGCCTCAAACCGATCGCGGTCGAGTTGATAGACCGAACGATGGTCGAGCTCGCGCGCCAGATTCCGATTTTCCAGCCGACGCTGGAAAAGTTCGTGCGCGAGACGCCCGAAGCCATTCTCCTCGTGGAGTTCGGCGAGGACGACCACGAAGTCAACCTGCGCTTCCTGCAGCAACTCAAGGACCTGATGGGCGACCTTGGAATCGGCTGGGACAAGACCGGCGCGAAATGGGGTGGCGTAGTCGAAGTGCTCAATCCCGATCTGCAGGCCGCGATCACGGAGGTTCGCACAAGCGGCCTCAACATCATGATGTCGATGAAGGACGAGGGCAAACCGGTCTCATTCGTTGAAGACTGCGCCGTACCGCTCGAACATCTCGCCGATTACACCACGCGCCTCACTGCGATTTTCGAGAGGCACGGCACGCGCGGTACGTGGTACGCGCACGCCGGATCAGGCTGCCTGCATGTGCGGCCGATCCTGAATTTGCGACAGGAGAAAGATGTGCACGCCATGCGCGGGATCGCCGAAGAGGCTTTCGCGATGGTGCGTGAATATAAGGGCTCGCATTCCGGTGAGCACGGCGACGGTCTGGTGCGTTCCGAATTCAACGAGCCGATGTTCGGCTCGCGGCTCGCCCGTGCCTTCGAGGAGGTGAAGGATCAGTTCGACCCGAACGGTCTCTACAATCCGGGCAAGGTCGTGCGTCCGCCTAAATTCGACGACCGCAATCTGTTCCGTTACGGGCCCGGCTATCACGGCGAGCCGTTGAAGACGCAGTTCGACTGGTCGCCTTATCCCGGCGTGGGTGGCGGCCTCCAGGGCGCCGTCGAGATGTGCAACAACAACGGCGCTTGCCGCAAATTGACCGGCGGCGTCATGTGCCCGAGTTACCGCGTGACCCGCGATGAGCGGGACGTCACGCGCGGACGCGCAAACGCGCTGCGGCTCGCCATCACCGGACAACTCGGGCCGGCTGCGCTTATTGCCGATGAAATGGCCGAGACCATGAAGCTCTGCGTCTCGTGCAAGGCCTGCCGCCGCGAGTGTCCGACCGGTGTCGACATGGCCCGCATGAAGATCGAGGTGCAGGCTGCGCGTGCGGCAAAGTTCGAGCTCTCGCTGCACGAAAAACTCGTCGGATTTCTCCCGCATTACGCGCCCCATGCATCGCGATGGCATCGCCTCTTCAATTTGCGCGACCGTAGCCCGCTCCTGCGCAAGGCGTCGCAGACCGTTGCGCGTTTCGCTTCCCGCCGCAGTTTGCCGAAGTGGCGCGAAGACACGTATCGAGATCGCTCGGATTGGCGCTACACCACGGCGCAGGAGAACGTAGCGGCGCGAGAAATCGTATTGTTCGCCGATACGTTCAATCGCTATTTCGAACGCGAAAATCTGGACGATGCCCTCAGTGTGCTGGTCGCGGGCGGGTATCGCGTCTACGCACCGCAGCCGCCCGATCCGGACGACCGGCCGCTGTGCTGCGGCCGTACTTTTCTTTCTGTTGGCCTCGTCGACGAGGCGCGTCGCGAAATGCAGCGCACCATGGATGCGCTCGCGCCTTATGTCGCGCGTGGTCTGCCGATTGTCGGTCTTGAACCGAGCTGCCTGCTGACCTTCCGCGACGAGCTGCCGGCATTATTCAAAGATGAGGTCGCCAAGTCATTCGCGGCGAATGCATTTCTTTTCGAGGAGTTTCTTGCGCGCGAGCACGGGGCAGGAGATCTGAACCTCCCGCTGGAGCCACTCCCGAAGAAAGCCCTTCTGCACGGCCACTGCCATCAAAAGGCTTTCAACGCGATGGGAGCGGTCGAAAGCACACTCCGGCTCATTCCCAAGCTTTCCGTCGAATCGATCGATTCCAGTTGCTGCGGCATGGCCGGCTCGTTCGGCTATGATGCGGAAACCATCGACGTGTCGCTCAAGATGGGTGAACTGTCACTGCTGCCTGCCGTACGCAGGGCTGACGCCGACACCCTGATTGTTGCCGACGGGACATCATGCCGGCATCAGATCCACGATGGCAGTCAACGGGAAGCCTTGCACGTTGCCCGCGTCCTCAAGATGAGTCTCGAAGCGGCGCAATGAAGCGCGAGAGGTCGATTCGTGGCTGCTAAACTTTTTCCCACATCTCTTGTCGGTTCCTATCCCCAGCCGGATTGGCTGATTGATCGCGCGCGCCTGTCGAAAATGGTGCCGCGCGTGCGGATGGATGATCTCTGGCTGGTTGATGCAAAGGAACTCGAAGCGAAACAGGACGAGGCGACGCTCCTTGCGATCAAAGACCAGGAGCGCGTAGGCCTCGATATCATTACCGACGGCGAGCAAAGGCGCGAAAGCTATTCGAACCGCTTTGCCACAGCGCTTGAGGGCGTCGATACCAAGAACCCGGGGTCAACGCTCAATCGCAGCGGCAAACCCATTCCGGTGCCGCGTGTCACCGGCAAAATTCGTCGAAAGCATCCGGTCGAACTGCGCGATCTTCAGTTCCTGCGCGCGAACACGAAAAGATCCGTGAAGATCACCGTGCCTGGGCCGTTCACGATGTCCAAGCAGGCGCAGAACGAGTTCTACAAGTCCGATGAGGCGATGGCGCTCGATTATGCGGCCGCCGTGAACGAGGAAATCAAGGATCTGTTCGCCGCCGGCGCCGATGTCGTGCAGATCGATGAACCGTGGATGCAACAGCACCCTGACAAGGCGCGAGCATACGGGCTCAAAGCACTCGATCGTGCACTCGACGGCGTCAGCGGCACGGTCGCCGTGCATTTGTGCTTCGGCTACGCGGCGGTCGTGCATGACAAGCCGACCGGGTATTCGTTTCTGTCCGAATTGGAAGGCTCACGCGCCGCGCAGATCTCGGTCGAAGCGGCGCAACCGAAGCTCGATCTTGGCGTTCTGGAAAAATTGCCGTCAAAAACAATCATTCTTGGTGTGATCGACCTGTCCGATATGACCATCGAAACACCGGAAACGGTGGCCGAGCGTATTCGCCGGGCGCTGCCGCATGCGCAGGCCGAGCGAATCGTGATTGCGCCCGATTGCGGGATGAAGTACCTGCCGCGCGATGTGGCCTTCGGTAAAATGCAGGCAATGGTGCGGGGTGCGGCAATCGTGCGACTGGAGCAGGCCGAGGATTAGCCGGTCGGCGGCTTGAACTTGAGCCCAATACCCGCAAAATGGGCCCAATAATAAGTACAGCGGTTCCCACTGCCGAGGAGCCGGAAAATCACCTTAAGGGAGGATGCGATGAAAAATTTCGTTGTTGCCGGCTCGGCTGTTGCGGCCATAGCGCTGGCAAATGCGCCGGCGCTGGCATGGGAGCCGACCAAGCCGGTCGAAATCGTAGTGGCTGCGGGTGCAGGCGGCGCTTCCGATCAAATGGCGCGCATGATTCAGGCCGCCATTCAAAAACACAATCTGATGAAGCAGCCGATGGTGGTGTCGCTCAAGGGCGGAGCGTCCGGCGCCGAAGCGCTGATGTACATGAAATCGAGTGACGGCGATCCGAACAAAGTGCTGATCGCCTATTCTCTGATCTACATGTTGCCGCTCTCCGCGAAGATTCCGTTCAACTGGCGCGAACTGACACCCGTTTCGGTGATTGCGATGGACCAGTTCGTGTTGTGGGACAACACGACACTGCCCTACAAGAACGTAAAGGAATTTGTCGACGCGGCGAAGGCTTCCCCCCAGCCGTTCAAAATGGGCGGCACCGGCTCCAAGCGCGAAGATCACATTTTGACTGTCTTCATGGAAAAGAAGACCGGAGCGAAGTTCGCGTATCTGCCATACAAGTCGGGCGGCGAGGCGGCGACCCAGCTCGTCGGCAATCACACCGCGTCAAATGTCAACAATCCGTCGGAAAATCTTGAAGTCTGGCGTGCCGGCCAGGTGCGCGCGCTGTGCGTGTTCGACAAGGAACGTATCTCTTACAAGATCAAAGTGACGGACACGCAGTCCTGGAACGACATACCGACCTGCAAGGAGGAAGGACTCGACGTGCAGTATCTGATGCTGCGCGCCATGTTCCTGCCCGGCAAGGTCACCCCCGACCAGACAGCCTTCTACATTGATCTCTTCAAGAAAGTGTCGGAAACGCCGGAGTACAAGGACTACATGGAAAAGCAGGCACTGAAGCCGATTTTCCTGACCGGCAATGACATGGTCAAATTCCTTGAAGAAGATGACAAAGTGAACTCGAGCCTTATGGAAGAAGCGGGCTTCGTCGCAAAGTAACTATGGCGCCGGCCCCGGGCAGCGCGCTGTTCGGGGCCCGGAATCCAGCAGCACCACGGATTGCTCTGGATTCCGGGTTCGTGCCATGCACGCTCGCAATGACTGAAGACAGGTAACAATGTCATCCGAAACCGAGATCGCCGTCGAGGACCCAACCGCGCCGGCCGAGGATTCGCCGCCCGTCACCAGCACGCGCGTCGTTGAAATCTCCGTCTATGTTGTTCTCGCGGCGCTGGCAGTGTTGCTCGCGTTCGACAATTGGCGCACCGGCATGGGCTGGGCGTCGGATGGTCCGCAAGCCGGATATTTTCCGTTTTATCTTTCGGTCATTCTCGCCGGCGCGAGCCTATATGGTCTCGGCAGCATCATCCTGAATCCGTTGGAGGGACGAGAAGCTTTCGTCACGCGCGATCAGTTGCGCCGTGTCCTGCAGGTTTTCGTTCCGACATTTCTGTTCTGTCTGTTCACGCAGTGGCTCGGGCTCTACGTAGCGAGCTTCCTGTTGATCGCGGGTTTCATGTGGATGGTGGGTCGGATCGCTCTCTGGAAGTCGCTGCTCACCAGCTTTGTATTTTCGATGATCATGTTCGTCACCTTCGACATCGCATTCGACGTGATCATGCCGAAGGGGCCGCTTGAAGCCCTGTTTGGACACTAGAAGCCATGGAAGCCTTCTCACTCCTCGTCCACGGCTTCGCGGTCCTTCTGACCTGGAAAACGCTGGCCTTGATGATGGTCGGCCTCGTGCTTGGCATTTTCGTCGGCGTGCTCCCCGGGCTGGGCGGGCCGAACGGCGTTGCCATCCTGTTGCCGCTGACATTCACCATGGACCCGACCTCTGCCATCGTGATGCTGTCGTGCATCTACTGGGGTGCACTCTTCGGGGGTGCAATTACATCGATCCTTTTCAATATTCCCGGCGAAGCATGGTCGGTGGCGACGACGTTCGACGGCTACCCGATGGCTCAACAAGGTAAAGCTGCGGAGGCTCTCACCGCGGCTTTCACGTCTTCCTTTATCGGCTCACTGTTTGCGGTGCTTCTCATTACGTTCCTGGCGCCCGGCATCGCTTCATTCGCGCTTCAGTTCGGGCCGCCGGAATTCTTTGCCGTCTATCTTCTGACGTTCTGCTCATTCGTCGGGCTGGGACGGGAGGCCAAGCACAAGACGGTCATTTCGATGGCGCTCGGCCTGCTGCTCGCCGGCGTCGGCATGGATACCGTCTCAGGCCAGTTGCGTATGACCTTCGGCCTCAGCGATCTGCTGCGCGGCATCAACTTCCTTGTCGCGGTCATCGGCCTGTTCGGAATCAGCGAGATCCTCCTCACCATGGAGGAACGGCTGGCGCTGCGCGGCCACTCGGCGCGTATCAGCCTCCGTGTGCTCTGGAGCGTGTGGAAAGACCTGCCGCGATATTGGGTCACATTGTTGCGCTCGTCTGCCATCGGCGCCTGGCTCGGCATAACGCCGGGAGGCGCGATCGCCGCCTCGTTCATGGGTTACAACCTAGCCAAGCGCTTTTCTAAAGACCCCGAAAGCTTCGGCAAAGGCCGCATCGAAGGCGTGTTCGCGCCGGAGACGGCCGCGCATGCGTCTGGCACGGCTGCGCTGTTGCCGATGCTGGCATTGGGAATTCCCGGTTCGGGAACCGCCGCCATTTTGCTTGGTGGACTGATGGTGTGGGGGCTCAATCCCGGGCCGCTCCTGTTCGTGGAGCATAAGGACTTCGTCTGGGGCCTTATCGCATCGATGTATCTCGGCAATATCGTCGGCCTCGTGATGGTGCTCACTACCGTGCCCTTATTTGCCGCGGTACTGCGCGTGCCATTCGCTGCGATCGCCCCGATGATTGTCGTATCGTGCGCGATCGGCGCCTACGCCATCCAGAATGCCATGTTCGACATCTGGCTGATGCTGCTGTTCGGGGTCGTCGGCTATGTTTTCAAAAAGGTCGGAATTCCATTGGCGCCGTTCACGCTTGCGCTGGTGCTCGGGAGTCGTGCCGAAGATGCGTTCCGCCTGGCGATGATCGGCGCCGGCGGCGACCTGCGCGTTTTCTGGTCAAACGGTCTCGTCGGCTCGATCACGACGCTGGCGTTCATCCTTCTGTTCTGGCCCGTGATAGGCAAAGCCTTTGGCCGGGTTTCCGAACTTCTGCAGCCTGCCAAGCGGACAGGGTAATTTATTCAGCCGGCCCCGGTTCGGTGGCGTGCTCACGCCCCGCAGGTACTGTTCGCCGCACGGTCGGCATGACAAGCCGGGCCAGCGTGGGG
Organism: uncultured Alphaproteobacteria bacterium; assembly: GCA_963831515.1. Lineage (GTDB taxonomy): Bacteria > Pseudomonadota > Alphaproteobacteria > Rhizobiales > Xanthobacteraceae > Pseudolabrys. The sequence continues at coordinate 578,264 of CAWHQL010000013.1, forward strand.
ATGACCAGGAGACTGCAGATCGGCGACAGGAGCATGCCGCCGACAATCACACAGGCGAGCGGCTGCTGAACCTGCGAGCCGATACCCGTCGAAAACGCTGCGGGCACCAGACCTATACATGCGGAAAATCCGGTCATGAAAATCTGACGCATGCGCGCCTGGGCGGAGCCGATGATGGCCTCGTCCTTGCCGAATCCCTCATCCAGTCGGCGGCGTATGTAGGAGACGAGCAAAATGCCGTCCATCGCCGACACACCGAACAGTGAAATGAATCCGACGGCCGCCGACACACTGAAATTCAGGCCAAACACATAGAGTCCGAGAATTCCGCCGCACGCGGCAAACGGAATTCCCGCCAGTGCGAGCAGGCTGTCGCGTATGGAATTGAACAGGCTGTAGAGCAACATCATGATCAGCAAGAGGCTGAGAGGAACAATGATGGCGAGCCTCTTTTTTGCTTCGACGAGGGCGCCGAATTCACCTGACCATTCGAGCCGATAGCCTTCCTTCAGCTGTACGTTCTTGGCGATTCGCGCTTGCGCGTCGGCAACGGTCGATCCGAGGTCTCGACCGCGAACGCTGTATTTGATTGGTACGAAACGCTCGGTGTTTTGTCGGTAGATATACGCTGCGCCCGTTTCCAGCCGAACTTCTGCGACGTCACCCAGCGCAATATAGGCGGTCGGCGATTTTGGGTCGGAATTCGGCAAAGCCACGGGGACCGAACGAATGGCATCGATATTGTCGCGGTATTTCGGCGCAAGGCGAACGGTCAACGCGAAATTCATTTCACCATCGTAGATGCGGGTGACTTCCTGCCCGCCGATCGCGGCCTGAACCACGGTGTTCATATCGGCGACGGTGATGCCGTAGCGGGCAGCTTTGGCGCGGTCCACCTGGATCACCAGGTTCGGCTGGCCAAGCAGATTGAACGCGCCCGCGTCGGTGACGCCGGGGACCTTCGAAAGCTCTTCTTTCACCGCTTTCGACAGGCGTTCGAGTTCACCAAGGTCGCGTCCGAAGATTTTGACCGAATTCTCGCCCTTCACACCGGAGACGGCCTCTTCAATGTTGTCCTGGATGTATTGCGAGAAATTGAAGTCGATTCCAATGAATTCGCTTTCAAGGCGGGCTGACAGTTCCTTCACCAGCTTCGGTTTGGTCAAACCCGCGGGCCACTCTTCAAACGGTTTGAGCGGTACGAAAAATTCGGCGACGAACGATCCGTCCGGGTCGGTCGCGTCTTCACCGCGGCCTTGCTCGGAAACGACCGTGCGCACCGGCGGATAACTAGCGATCACAGCGCGGATCTTGTTGACGGTGTCCCGACCCGCGTCGAGCGTGATCGTGGGCGGAAGCAGCGCGCGGATCCAGAGATTGCCTTCTTCCAGTTTGGGCAGGAATTCCGTGCCGAGGCGCATGCCGAGCGCGCCGCAGAGAATGAGAAAGGCAAGTGCAATCGTGGCCGCGACGCGCGCGTTCTTCACCGCCAGAACGAGAACACGCTCATACACGCTACGAATGTGACGCACCAGAAAGGTCTCAACCTCGGTTACCTTGTCAGGCAACAGAAGGGAGGCCATCACCGGTGTCACTGTGAACGTCGCGATCACCGCGCCGAGCAGCGCGTACGCATAAGTGCGTGCCATTGGCCCGAAGATCTGCCCTTCGACGCCCTGCATTGTGAAAAGTGGCAAGAACGCTGCGATGGTGATGACCACCGAAAAGAAGATTGGTTTGTCCACCTCGACGGCAGCCGCCAGAATCCGATGCAGCCGGTCTCCACGGCTGGCGTCGTTCGGGTGGCGCGCCGCGTGGTGAGCGAGATGGCGGAAGATATTCTCCACCATGATGACGGTGCCGTCGACAATAATGCCGAGGTCGATTGCGCCGACCGACAGCAGGTTGGCGGAGTCGCCGCGCAGCACGGTGATGATGACTGCAAGAAAAAGGGCAACGGGAATTGTCGCGGACACGATCAAGGCGCAGCGCAGGTTTCCCAGGAAAATCCATTGAATGAGAAAAATCAGCGCAATCCCGAACAGCATATTGTGCATCACCGTGCGCACGGTGATGGCAACCAGGTCGCCGCGATCGTAGTAGGGCTCGATCCTGACACCCGGTGGCAGGCTGCCGTCGTTGTTGATGCGCTCGATGGCTGCGCGGACGCGCGTCACCACGTCCATCGTCCGTTCCAGCTTCTGCATCAGGACGATGCCGAAAAGGATGTCGTCCTGGTCGTCGCGGGCGGCGATCCCTAGCCGCGGGGTATAGCCGATCTGGTTACGCGCGATGTCGGACAGCACGACCGGCAGTCCGCCCTGTTGGCTCACCACGATATTATTGATGTCGCTGGTCGAGCCCAGCACGCCGACACCGCGCACGTTGACCGACTGCTCACCGATCGCGATCGTCCGGCCGCCGACATTGGCATTGCTGGTGGAGATCGCATTGATGACTTGCGGCAATGTGAGACCGTAGGCTCGCATCCGGTCGAGATCGATTTCGACCTGGTATTCCTTTGTTTTTCCGCCGAGCGGCGAGATATCGGCAATGCCGGGAACGATGCGCAGTTTGCGCTCGACCACCCAATCCTGGATGGTCTTAAGCTGGATCAGGTCCATGCCGGGAGGACCTTTGAGCTGGTAGCGCAAAATCTCGCTGATGCCGCCAGCCGGGGATATGACCGGCGTCACGGTTGCGGGCAGCGTTGCGTCTTTCAGGCGGTTGGTGACCTGCTGGCGTACGAAATTGTAGTCGCGGCCATATTCGAATTGCAGTCGGATGAATCCGAGAGCGAACACGGTGTTCGACCGGATATATGTAAGTCCCGGCGTGCTCGCGACCGCGATCTCGAGCGGGATGGTGACATATCGCTCCACTTCCTCCGGTGACTGGCCGGGATATTGCGCGATGATTTCGATGATCGGGGGCGCCGGATCGGGATAGGCTTCGACGTTCAGCGTCGTGAAGGCCACATACCCGACGGCCACGAAGCAGATGAATCCGACTATCGCCAGTGGCCGCCGCGACAGGCAGAACGACATCAGACTGCGCAGCATGGATGCTTCAGCTTCCTGCAGCAGCGCGGTCGACGAACAGGCTGCCTTTGCTTACGACGCTTTCGCCTTCGCGCAGGCCTTCCAGGACCTGGATCATCTGACCATTGGACAGACCGGTTTTGATTTCGCGGCGCTCGACGGCCTTGTCGTCACGCGCGACCCACACATGTGCCGTTTTTCCATCGTAGATGATTGCGTCGCGCGGAACCGCCAGCGAGCTGTCTCCTTCTCCCGTCAAAATATTCACGCTTGCGAACATTTCAGGGCGAAGCAGCCGCTGCGAGTTGTCGATAGTAGCGCGAACCAACAAACGGCGCGTCCCGGTATCGAGCGAGGTTGCAACATACGCAATATTTGCCGGGAATATGCGGTTTGGATATGCGAGAACGCTGAAGTGAACGGCCTGTCCCACGCGGACGCTGGGTGCATCTGACTCGCGTACATAGGCGATCAGCCATACCGTCGAAAGGTCACCGATGATGAACGTCGGGTCGCTGGCGCTCGTATTCTGTGACGACGTGTTCACATATTGGCCTGGCCCGACCTTGCGCTGAATGACGGTGCCGCTGATTGGCGAATAGATCGTCATCTGTGGGCTGACGGCGCCGGTATCGGTGAACTTTGTAATTTCGTCGTCCGTCATCCCAAGAATACGCAAGCGATTGCGTGTCATTTCCAGAGAAGTCTGTGCGGAGCGCACATCGTTCTCGGCGGCGCGGCTGGTTGCCTGGCTGGTCTGCAGGTCGCGCAACGGGCCGGCGCGCGAGTCAAAGAGTGTCTTGTTTTGCTGCTCCACTATTTTGGCGAGTTCGAGCGCCGACTTGGTTTTGTTCAAGCTGGAAATAGCGCCGATGAAATCATTCTGTGCCTGAACCATATCCGGCGCTTCAACCGTGAAAAGCGGCTGGCCGGCCTTGACCATATCGCCGGGCTTGGCGAGCAATTTGATCACCCGTCCCGAATAGGGAGAGAACACAAGCGTCGAGCGGTCTTCATCGATGGAGATCTTGCCCTCGGTCATATGCTCGCTGCGAAATACGACCGGACTGACGGGCACGGTTGTCAGGGATGCCCACTGCTTGGGCGGCGGATAAAACAATCCGTTTTCGCGACGACCCTGCGTCGAGGCTTGCTCTTCTCCATTTGCATGGGGAGCACGTGTCGTCGCGGCGACAACCAACCATGTACAGATAATGAGTACGACCGCAGCTATGGCGCCATTGCGCGTAGCCTGCGGCTGCTTGAGCCGCGCCAAAAATGTCCCGAATCGCTCCAAGGCCTTGCTTCCCGGATTTTCTCTTTTTGTCTTTGCGAGCGTTATAGTGAATTGTCGGCCCGTTTCAGCATAACCGCGATATAAACATTTCACCTCGGTAAACCGGACGCCGGGCTCGCCCGCATACAGCGCAACCTGCTGTCGTTTTCTTTGCACCAGCGCTGGCAATAAATGCGCGGATTCAACGCATTTGGCCGCCGTTTTTCCTGTGGGAACGTGCTTTTCCGCGGCTATTCTGTGTATTCGCGGTTTAAATGGGGTGGGGTCATCCGGCTGTCAGCTTTCGTCGCCAGTTTTGTACTTTGTGCCGCAGGGGGACCGCTGCAATGCAAAAGGAGACGGCGTGGGCCGGATAAGATTGCATCGCGAGCGACTTGCTTGTGCCCTGATCGCGCTGCTCTTTTTCGGCGCAGGTCAGGCGTGGGCGCAAAGCGAGGCCGAGCGAATCGGGATCACCGTTCCGTCAATCGCGACGAGTCTGCCGAACTACGGCGATCCCTACGGGACCCGCAAATGGCTCAATGATCGTGGCGTCACCTACAATTTGATCTACACCAACGACGTGCTGGGCAATATGTCCGGCGGCATCCGAACCGGCACGATCGATCAGGGCAAGCTTGAGGCCCAACTTCTGGTCGATCTGGAAAAACTTGCCGGATGGAAGAACTGGAGCTTCTACGCCAACGCATTCGGAATCTACAACGATGGCCGCATCCGTCGTGACTATGTCGGAGGCATGAACACAATTGCGGCAATCGAAGCCACGCCCACCGTGAGACTGTCCGAATTGTGGCTGGAGCGATGGATTGGGCCTGTCAGCATCAGATTTGGCCAACTCGCCGCGGATGCCGAGTTTTTCTACAGCGATCTCAGTCAGATCTTTCTGCAGAGCGATTGGGCGACAATCACGGCGGTCAATTTGCCGGGCGGCGGGCCCGCCTATCCTTTGTCGGCCGTCGGCGCGCGAATAAAATACGAATTCCCCAAAAACGCATCATTTCTGTTTGCGATTTTTAATGGCGATCCGGCAGGACCTTGTTCTGGCGATCCGGACACCTGCAATCGTTACGGGCTCAATTTTCGTATGAGTGATCCGGCGTTCATGATCAGCGAGCTGCAATTTCGCAGCAACCGCGGCAAACATGATACCGACCTCGCGACGACGCTGAAAATCGGCGGCTGGGCCCACCTCGGGCAATTCGCTGACAAACGATACGACAATGTCGGAGTGCCGCTCGCAAGTCCTGCGAGCAACGGCATGCCGCTCATGCTTCGAGGTAACTACGGAATCTATGGAGTGATCGACCAGCAGATCTATCGTCCCGCAGGGGGCGATGGTGACAGCGGCATATCGGTCTTCAGCCGTGCATCATTCAGTCCATCGGCCCAAAACACGGTCAATTTCTTTGTTGACGGTGGAATTGTGTTTGCCGGCATGGTGCCGGGCCGACCAAAGGATGTTTTCGGTGCCAGCGTCATCTACGCTCGCTTTTCCGACAGCATTCGCGGGTTCGATCAGGACCAGATCAACTTCGGCACTCTTTTTACTCCGCCACGTGACTATGAGACCAATCTTGAGCTGACTTATGTTGCTCAGATTGTCCCTGGTTGGACGGTCCAACCAGTGTACACGTCAATCTGGCATCCGAGCGGAACGGGCATCCGTTATCCCGACGCACAGGTCACCGGCATCCGCTCAGTCGTCAAATTCTGAATGAAGCGACCCGCCCGGACGGGGACATGCCGGGCGGGTCTTCCAGATCGGCGCGAGGATGGACGATCAGGCGCCGATCCCAGCGGATCAGTAGTAGTTGCAGACCTGGATCATGCGCGCATTTCCGAAGCGGTCATAACGCGTGACCAGACGGCAAGACGGGCCCGTCACATAAACTGGGGTCGCGTAGGCGTTGGAAACAGCCGCGGCTCCGAGCAGCGCGCCGGCGGCAATACCGATACCGACACCGGTGCCCCAGTGAGAGTGAGCCTGGGCGCTGCCGCTGGTGGCGACGAGGCTGCCTGCGAGTGTCAGTGCGGTCAGAGCGACTGCGGTGATCTTGGACTTCGTCATGATGGTCTCCATCCGGTTGAATTGGGGCGGCGTCAAAGCCGCGATACCCATTGGTCGCGGGCGCCCGAAAAAGGTTCAAAGGACGGCGTGCGGATAGTTGCGTGGCCCCTCAAAACAGTGACAAACTGGGAAAATGCTAAGAATTTCAACGGTTTTTCTGACTATCGGGATGGCCTGGACGGCGCAGGCGCAGCCGCTCGAGCGGGTCGTTTTTGGGACCAATTGGGTGGCCGAGGCTGAGCACGGTGGCTTCTACCAGGCACTGGCCGACGGCACTTACAAGAAATACGGGCTCGAAGTGATCATCGTGCCGGGTGGGCCGAATGTGAACAATCGGACCCAGCTTTTGGCCGGCAAACTCGACTTCTTCATGAGCGCAAATTCGCTGCAGTCATTTGACGCCGTTGCAAACAACATTCCGACCGTCGTTGTGGCCGCGGCTTTCCAGAAGGACCCGCAGGTTTTTGTTGCTCATCCGGACGTGGCGAAATTCGACGATTTGAAAACGCGTACGTTGTTTGTGTCGAAGGAGGGCATGACCACGTATTTCCAATGGCTCAAGTCGGAGTTCGGTTTCAATGAAGCGAAGGTGAAGCCTTATACTTTCAACGCTCAGCCGTTCCTCGCCGACAAGAATTCTGCGATGCAAGGTTACGTCACGTCGGAGCCCTTTGCGATCGAGCGTGAGGCGGGGTTCAAACCGGTTGTGTTCTTGCTTGCTGATCAGGGATTCGATGCATACTCGACTCTGATCGAAACGCGACGCGAACTCGTGGAAAAGAAATCGGATATGGTGCAACGGTTCGTTGATGCATCTGCGATCGGTTGGTATCACTATATCTACGGCGACGGGCGTCCGGGCAACCAACTCATCAATATTCAAAATCCGGAAATGACCGATGGTCTGCTGGCCTATTCGGTCGACAAGATGAGACAACACGGCATTGTGGATTCCGGCGATTCAGTAAAGCTCGGGATCGGGGCCATGACCGACGCTCACTGGAAAAGCTTTTTCGACAAGATGGTGCGTGCAGGCGTGGTGAAGGCGGGCATCGACTACAAGCGTGCCTACACGCTGCAGTTTGTCAACAAAGGCGTCGGCGCGGATCTGCGTCCGAAGAACTGACGACATCCGTTATTCTGCGGGGACGGCAGATGCACGAAATGCTCGCGCTGTATTTTCCCGCCGTACCACTAGCCAACCAAACAACAGCATTGCCGCGAACACCGTGAGCGATCCGCCGATTGCGAACGGCTCACCGACTTCATGTCCGGTATGAATAAGCCCGATGCCGATTGTCATGACGACTGTGCCGATGATCCAGGCGGTCACCTGGATGATCGCAGGACGGCTTCGGTCGATCGCCGGATGCAGATGATAGAAAACACCAAACAGAAATAACGAAACCCAGCCGAGCAGGTTGAGATGGGCATGCGCCGGCATGGCCGAGTGATCGCGGGTTATCGCCATGACAAGACCCCAGATCATTCCAGCGATCACCATCAAAACGGCCGCCGGGAAGCTCACTGACGACGCTTTCATTGTCACCTCCGCCTGAAGGCCAGAAACAGCCATTGCACTACAATTTCATTGCACAGATGCGTGTAATTAAATCCTTGCCAGCTGTCAATATGGGAGTACACTAGTGTGTAATGAACCGGAAACGTTCGTATAAGTTAAAGCGCCGCGCGGAGAATCAGGCGGAAACGCGTCGGCGTATCGTCGAAGCGACGGTTGACCTGCATGCCAAACTGGGGCCGGCTCGCACGAGCATCAGCGCCATCGCCGAGCGATCGGGCGTGCAGCGACATACGGTCTATGCACATTTCCCGACCGATCGTGAGCTGTTCCTTGCGTGCTCCGGGCTGGCGATGGAGCGCGATCCTTTGCCGGATGCGAGCGGTTTGCGTGCCATCATCAACCCCGAACAAAGGTTGCGCCGCGGCCTCACCGAGCTCTACGCCTGGTACGATCGCAACGCCGAGCTTGCCAACAGCGTCATGCGCGACGCCGAAGTCGATCCGCTAACGCGAGACATAGTCAACTTGCGGATAAGCTCGCGCATCGATGCGTTGCACGCCACCCTGGCACAAGGTTTCCAGCCCGGGCGTACACGTGACGCGGCACTTGGCCTCGCGCTCAGCTTCCACACATGGCGATCGCTTACGCGGGACAGCCGACTGAGTACCGATGCGGCCGTGGAATTTGTGGTGCGCACGATACGTTGTACTGTCGAGAGACGGAATTGATCCGCCCGACATTTCACAGGCGCGCCATTGCCTACCCCTTCGCCGACCGGCACCCCGCAGGACATCTCGACAATCGTCGCGCTGCGCGGCGTCGAAAAGGATTTTGCCAACGGCGTACGCGCGCTCGATGACCTCGACCTTGAGGTGAGGGCGGGCGAGTTCGTTTCGGTGCTGGGTCCATCGGGCTGCGGGAAGTCGACCGCGCTGCGCATTATCGCGGGCCTGAGCCCCCCCTCCGTGGGTGCCGTCGAATGGCCGGCCGGCCCAGTCCCAATCGGCTTCGTGTTCCAGGAACCGACCCTGATGCCCTGGGCCGATGTATCGACCAATGTTCAGCTGCCACTCAGGCTGGCGGGCAAAGATGATCCCTCAGCGGTGGCGCAGGCTTTGGATCGGGTCGGACTCAAAAACTTTGCGCAGAGCTACCCGCGCGAGCTGTCGGGCGGCATGAAGATGCGCGCTTCGATTGCGCGTGCCCTGGTCACCGAGCCGCAATTGATTCTGATGGACGAACCCTTTGCGGCGCTCGACGAAATCACACGCTTCAAGCTCAACAACGATCTGCTGGCGCTCTGGCAGGCTCTGGGCCGCACGGTGATCTTCGTTACTCACTCGGTCTTCGAGTCGGTCTACCTGTCGCAGCGAATAGTCGTGATGACACCTCGCCCCGGCCGGGTCTTCACACATATTGCCATCGATGCACCGTATCCGCGCGACGAGCACTTCCGGACGTCACCGGAATACGCCGGATTCTGCCGCCGTGTTGCCAGGGCGTTGGGCGAGGCGATGGCCGGGGGCGCGTCATGAGCGCGCGTGCTCTCCGTGTCGTCTTGCCGATCATCGTACTTGCTCTCGTGGTTTTTTGCTGGGATCTACTGGTGCGCGCGTTCGCGATCCCACCGTATGTGTTACCAAGTCCCGGGCTCGTACTGGCGACGTTGATCGCGGATGCTGGCCTCTTGTGGCGCTCGCTGCTGGTGACCCTCACTCTGACGTTCGAAGGTTTCATGCTTGCCGCCATTGGCGGCACCTTACTGGCAATCGCATTCAACCAATGGCGATTGGTCGATTATTCATTTTATCCCTATGCCGTCATTCTCCAGGTCACACCGATCGTCGCCATTGCGCCGCTTTTGCTGATTTATCTGCCGCAACCTCTTGCGGTGCTCGTCTGCGCCTGGATCGTCGCTTTCTTTCCGGTTCTGGCCAATACGACGCTTGGGCTGAATTCGGTTGATCACAATCTTCTCGCGCTCTTCGAGCTCTACAAGGCATCGCGCTGGCAGGTGCTGTGGAATCTGAAACTGCCATCCGCGCTGCCGCAAATGCTCGCCGGTCTGCGCATCGCCGGCGGCCTTTCCCTCATCGGCGCGGTGGTGGCCGAAATTGCCGCCGGTTCGGCAGGCGCAGGTTCGGGACTTGCCTATCGCATCGCCGAATCCGGTTATCGATTAAATATCCCGCGCATGTTCGCCGCATTGCTTTTGCTGTCTCTCGCCGGCGTCGCGATTTTCTTCACGCTATCGGCAATTTCATATCTTGCACTGCGGCGCTGGCACGAAAGTGCGATCGATCGCGAGCGCTAGGCTCCGAGTACAAGTCGGACGAGCACGCCGAGCGCGGCCATCGCGACCACCACCTCGATGAGACTGCGGTGCAGCCCGAACGCCAACACAGCTGCTATGGCGGCTAATGCGGTCGCTCTGAGGTCGAGTGCGAACGGGTCGAATGCATACCAGCGCAGAGGACCTGCATGCATTTCGGTGACCTTGCCGAACAGAACATGCAGCGCGAACCACACCGACAAGTTCAAGATCACTCCGACCACCGCTGCCGTGATCGCGGCGAGGGCACCGGAGAGCTGGCGGTTGGCACGTAACGGCTCGACGAATGGTGCACCGGCAAAGATCCAGAGCATCGACGGTACAAAAGTGACCCACGTCGTCATCGCCGCACCCAGGACGCCAGCGGTCACCGGTGAAAAAGGAGCCGGGTCGCGGAAAGCGGCGAGGAAACCAACGAATTGTGTGACGAGGATGAGGGGCCCGGGGGTCGTTTCCGCAAGGCCGAGACCATCGACCATTTCCGGCGCAGTCATCCAGCCGTAAGTCTGCACAACCTCCTGCGCCATATAGGCCAGCAAGGCGTATGCGCCGCCAAAACTCACGACGGCGAGTTTCGAGAAGAAAACTCCGATGCTGACAAGGACGTGCTTGGCGTCAAGAGCGAGCGCAGCAAATGCGATTGGCACACACCACGCAACGAGGCCAACAACCGAAGCGATGGCAAACTGGCGCCAGCGGTCTTCCGCGGGTGGCGCCACTGCTTCCGCCTTTGTCGCAAGCCCGAGCTGGCTCGGATTCTGACGCGCGACAAAGTAACCGACGATAGCTGCAGCTGCGACAATCAACGGGAAAGGCAGAGCCAGAAAGAAGATGCCGATGAAGGCGCCCGCCGCCAGCGAGAGCAAGAGAGGTGTCTTAAGCGCGCGCTTGCCGATGCGGATCAGCGCCTCGATCACAATCACCAGGACCGCTGCTTTGATGCCGAACAAGGCGCCGTCTACCGCCGAAATTCCGCGCCCGAGTGCATACATCAGGCTCAGGCCCAACATCACGAATGCACCCGGCAGCACAAACAGAATTCCAGCGGCAAGTCCGCCCCGCACACCGTGCATCAGCCAGCCCAGATAGGTGGCCAACTTCTGCGCCTCCGGGCCCGGCAACAACATGCAGAAATTCAATGCATGCAGGAAGCGCGCCTCGTCGACCCATTTCTTCTCGTCGACTACAACGCGATGCATCAATGCGATCTGCCCGGCCGGTCCGCCGAAATTGATGCAACCGATCTTCAGCCAGACCAGAAAAGCCTCGCCGAAGCTGGACCGGGCAGTCGCTTCAGTGGTCGACATGTGCGTCACGCGGCTTTGGCCGGCCAGTTGTGTCGCTCTTCGGCGGCAAAGCGCAGCCATGCGAAGAGAGCATCGTATACGATGAACCCGCGCTGCAGCAGTCCATGGTCGTCATCGCCCGCCAGTGCCGACAGGCCGAGCGAAACGGCATGCAAGCCGGCCGCTTCCGCTGCAATATCGGTTCGCGCCGTATCGGCGCCCCGCACGATTAGGGCGAGGCGTGCAAGCGAGGGTTCGCCTTCCAATCCGAACAATTTGAGCATCGTATCGAACGAGCAACGCTCGCCGACATGGCTAAGCTCGACGTCCTTGATGTCGAAGGCCACCCCGCCGCTTTCGCGCGCAACATTGTTCACCTGATCGGGATCGACGAACAGGATGCGCGCCCGCGGATCGAGGAAGCGGCGGATCAACCATGGACAGGCGATGCGATCGATTTTCGGCCGACGTCGCGTCACCCAGACACTAGGTCGCCGCGGCACGACTCGCTCAAGCTCTGTTTTGGCGACAAAAGACAGGCCCGCTTTTGACCAGCCTTCATAGCCGCCTTCCAGCACACGCGCGTCGATTCCGTCGGCACGCAGCTGTGCGACCGCAGTCTGGCTCATTTCATGACCGGCTTTGCAGGCAACGACGATGGGACGAGTCGGATCGAAATCATTTTCCCATTGCTGAACTTTGCCGGCATCCTGCCAGACCGCCCCTGGGAGCAGATGGGGCGATTGTTCGAATGCGTCGCGCTTTCGAACGTCGATGATCTGCGGCGCAGTTTGCGTCGCGATCGCGTTCCAGAGATCTTTCGGAGAGATTGAATAGCTTGGAGACAGCATGAGTCCCCTCCGTTAACGAAGGAGACGGTGCTTGGGCTCACAAAGCCTTTGAGGGCGGGGCGACCGTCGCAGGCCCCGCAAGTTGAATACTAGTTCAACGCATCGGTGCGATCAACGCCAGTCCCGAGAAGAGCAACAGCAGCAGGATCATCTTTCGGAATGCCGCATCGTTGAGCTTTCCATAGAGGTTGAGCCCGCACCATACGCCGACAATGAGTGCAGGCAGCGCGAGCGCATAGAGTTTGAGCGTCTCGACGGTGAATGCGCGGGCTACCGCGAGAGAGATCGCGCTCATGACAAAGGTCGCGAACATTACCGGCTGAAAGATCGCGCGTTGCGCGTCCTTCGGGCCGCCACGCAGCTGACACCAGATGGTGACCGCAATTCCGCCCAAACCGGTCAATCCGCCGATCAGGCCGTTGGCAACGCCAACGCCAACATCAGCCGCGACGCCGCCCTGCAAAGGTTTAACCGCGGGCCTGATCAGGTTGTACAGACTATAGAGGACCAACAAGACACCGATGGTGAGCCGAAGCGTATTCTGATCGACTGATGTCAGGAGCGCGGTACCTGCAGGAACGCCGACCGCTCCACCAATGATGAAAGGTGTCACGGTTCGCCAGTTCACGGCGTGGCGCACGCGCCAGATTCCGGAACCTTGCGTGACGAGACCGCACAACACGATGAGAAGTGCGTTCTGGTCAGGCGAGATCAGATGCAGCCAGACGCCTGACACAACCAAACCCATGGCAAATCCGGAAACGCCGGAAGTCAGGCCGCCGAAAAACGCTGCTGCGAGAAAAAGTGCCAGATTCAATCCATCCATAGTCGTCGCTCCCGAAGAGACAGGGGCGCAGCGCTTGGATGGATGTCATCTGACGGGGAGGCGGCATTGTCCCCGGCCTTTGCTGAATGGTCTTTTCGCAGTCGCATGCCCAAAAGCAACAAAGGTCCCCTCCGCTGTCGGAGGAGACGGTGCTTGGGCTCGCGCCTTGGAAATGCGGGGCGACCGCCGTTGGCCCCACGTCGTTGTATTTATTACATGTCGTTTGGGCGCACAAGGCTTTGCGCAATACACACCCGCATTTTCATCACTCGCCATGAGGCACAGCCTTCGCTAATCCTTGTGCGGGAGGCGATCATGACCAACAAAATCGATCTCGGTGGGCGCAATGCGGTCGTCACCGGCGGGGCACAGGGCATTGGCCGCGCGATTGTCGAGCGTTTCATCGACTCGGGAGCGACCGTCGCAATCTGGGACCGCGATATCACGCTTGCAAAAAAGACAGCGACGGAATTGCAAAAGCGGGGTCGCGTCGTTTCAATTGCTGTCGACGTCACCGACTATTCCGATGTGGAACGGGCGCGCGACGAAACGATCAAGGCACTCGGCCGCGTTGATATCCTCGTGAACAATGCCGGCATCGCCGGTCCGAACACGAAGACCTGGGAGTATCCTCTGGACGCCTGGCGCAGTGTTCTTTCCATCAATCTTGACGGACCGTTTCATTGTTGCCGCGCTTTGGCACCAGTAATGATCGCCCAGAACTATGGCCGTATCGTCAACATTGCGTCCATCGCCGGCAAAGAGGGCAACCCCAATGCGCCGGCTTACTCCGCGTCGAAAGCCGGACTTATTGCGCTCACCAAATCGCTCGGCAAGGAGGTCGCGTCATACGACATTTCCGTCAACTGCATCACGCCGGCCGCGGCGAAGACCGCGATTTTTGATCAGATGACGCAAGAGCACATCGACTTCATGCTCTCGAAAATCCCTCGCGGACGCTTCGTGACCGTGGAGGAAATCGCCAGTCTGGCCGCGTTTTGCGCGTCGAGCGATTGCTCGTTCACCACCGGCGCCGTCTTCGATATTTCCGGTGGGCGGGCGACCTATTGAGCGATCCACTACAGCAGCGACGTCAACGCCTGACCGGCATCGCCTTGATGTGCGGGGCGGTCGCGACTTTTTCGTGTCTCGACGCCACCGGGAAATATCTCCTTCGGTACATGGATCCCTTGCAGGTTGTCTGGGCCCGCTACTTCGGCGCCTTTCTGCTGGCACTTATTTTTCTCAATCCGATCACACGACCGAAAATGATGACGACAACGCGGCCGTTCCTGCAGGTCGGCCGGTCAACATTGCTGCTTGGATCCACCGCGCTGAGCTTTTTTGCCTTGCGCTATCTTCAGCTCGATGAAGCGCTTGCGATCCTGTTCTCGACCCCGTTTTTAGTTGCCTTGCTTAGCGGTCCATTGCTTGGCGAGTGGGTCGGCTGGCGACGATGGACGGCGATCGCCGTTGGCTTCTTCGGAGTTCTGGTGGTCGTGCGGCCGGGTTTCGGCGGGATTCATCCCGCGGCCTTGCTGACGTTTTGCGGCGCCATTTGTTATGCGCTTTACGTGATCACGACGCGCGTGCTGGCGCGGAGCGATTCCAGCGAAACGACGCTATTTTATTCGAACTTGGTCGGTGCCGTCGCGATGCTGCCGGTCATCCCGTTCGTCTGGACGACGCCGAACAGCGTTCTGGTTGTGGCGCTCATGGTTCTCATTGGTGCACTCGGCAGCGGAGGGCACTATCTCCTGATCCTCGGCCATCGACTCGCGCCGGCGTCGACCCTGGCACCTTTCATCTATACGCAGATCGTTTGGACGACGACGTTGGGTTTTTTGGTGTTCGGCGACCTGCCGAACCACTGGACGATCCTGGGAGGGCTGATTGTGGTCGCGTCCGGACTCTACCTGCTCAATCGCGAGCGCAAGTTGGGCAAACTGGAGCCTTCGGCACCGGTTGCCTAAGCGTCATGCGGGGCGCTAAGTTGCCCCCGCTTATCAAGGATTTTCGAGGATTTTCATGGCCACAGCAAAGGACCGTGCGCAGGCGAAGGCCGGCTCCGGACTGAACGACGATATCGGCGAGCAGAAACGGCTCGAATTGTACCGGATGCAGGTTGTGCTTCGAGAGGCGGAACAACGCGCCTACGATCTATTCCTGCAGAACCTGGTCAAGGGAACCAGTCACCTATCGCTTGGACAGGAAGCCGTGGCGGCCGGTTTTGCGGTCGCAATGAAGCCGGGTGATCTCTCATTCTGCACATATCGCGGTCATGCCCATACTTTGGCTCGCGGCGTGCCAGTGGAAAAAGTGCTGGGCGAACTGATGCAGCGTGACAACGGGCTGATGCGCGGAAAAGGCGGCTCGATGCATCTGACTTCGGTCGATCATGGCGTGATGGGTTCATACGCCATCATCGGCGCTCATCTTCCCATCGCCTGTGGTGCCGCGTGGCGCGCGCAATACAAAGGTGACAAAGACGTTTCGGTCTGTTTTTTCGGCGACGGCACGACAAATATCGGCGCTTTCCATGAAGCGCTTAATTTTGCCGCAGTGTGGAAGCTGCCAGTGATTTTCGTCTGCGAAAACAATCTTTACATGGAGTACACGCCGATCAGCGACGTGACGGCCGTGCCGCAGCCGGCAGCGGATCGTGCCTCTGCTTATGGGCTCGAGCGCATCCTGATCGATGGCAACGATGCCGATGTCGTCTATCGCGCCGCGCAAACTGCATTCGAGAAGGCCCGCGCGGGCGAAGGACCATCGCTCATCGAGTGCCTCACCTATCGTCACAGCGGGCACTCCCGTGCCGACCCGGCAAAGTATCGGCCCGAAGGCGAACTCGACCGCTGGAAATTGCGCGACCCCATCAAGATCTATCGCGAGCGGCTGTTGCAATTTGGCGTTGCGGAAAAGGTGATCGCGGATATCGATGCGGAGGTGCGCAAGATCGTCGACGATGCAACGGAAGCCTGCAAGGCCGCACCGCCACCCCCGCTCGATATCATCGCCACCGACGTCTACGCCGATGGAGGTTGGGCATGGCGGAACTGACCTATCGCGACGCGGTCATCCGTGGCATCGCGCAGGAAATGAGTCGGGACCCCGATGTTGTTTTCCTGGGCGAGGACGTGGCCAAAGCCGGCGGCGTGTTCAAAGCGACCGTCGGTCTTTACGAGCAATTCGGTCCGTTGCGGGTGCGCGATACGCCGATTTCCGAACAGGCCATCCTGGGTGCGGCGATGGGGGCGGCGATGACTGGCCTGAAGCCGATCGCCGAAATCATGTTCTCGGACTTCTTTGCCGTTTGCTTCGACTACATCGCCAATGAATTTCCCAAGAGCCGTTATATGTCGAACGGGCAGGTCAAATGCCCACTGGTGGTGCGTACGGGTAACGGCGCCGGTTCGCGCTTCGGCGCTCAGCACAGCCAGAGCGTAGAGAACTGGTGCATGATGATCCCCGGGCTCAAGGTGGTGGCCCCCTCTAACCCGCGCGATGTCATCGGGCTACTGGCGGCCTCCGTGCGCGATCCCGATCCGGTGATTTTTCTCGAGCACAAATCGCTCTATCCGACAAAGGGCGAGGTTCCGGACGGGGAAATCGTCGACACGCTCGGAACGGCCAAGATTCTTCGGACCGGCAAGGACGCAACGATCTGCGCATTGGCGCTCATGGTGCCCCGCGCGCTTGAGGCCGCCGGGAAGCTCAAGGCGGAACACGGCATTGATTGCGAAGTTGTCGACGTGCGGTCTTTGGTGCCGCTCGATACGCAAACCATACTTGGTTCGGTCGCCAGGACGCACAGGCTGTTCACGGTCGAGGAAAATCCACGATTGTGCGGCTGGGGTGCGGAGATCGTTTCGATCGTGGCGGATGAAGCCTTCTATGATCTCGATGGCCCGCCCGTTCGAATCACGACGCCACACATTCCGCTGCCGGCCGCCGATATCCTCGAAGACATCGTACTGCCGACGCCGGACCGGATTGCTGAAACCGTCAGGCGGAGCCTGCAGAGTTAGCCGCCGTTGCCGCCGGATTTCTGCCGGCGGCCTCGCCTGGAAAGGCATCACGCCCCAGATGAGATGGCCGGGAGATCCCAGCCATGACATCGAGTGTAAAGGGAAGTCCCATGTACGAAAATCTTCTCGCCAACGTTCCAACGGACCTCTGGATTGGCGGCAAATGGCGCAAGGCCTCCGATGGCGGCCGATTTGACGTGATCGATCCCGCAACCGAACGGAAGATTGCCTCGGTCGCCAGCGCCACCGTCGATGACGCCAAAGCCGCGCTTGACGCTGCCGAAGGCGCCTTCGAGGGCTGGGCCGGACGCAAGCCGCGGGAGCGCGCCGAGATTCTGCGCAAAGCGTACGAGCTGATCATGCGGGACGCCGAGCGTTTCGCGAAACTGATCACGCTGGAGAACGGCAAGGCCTTGCCGGATTCACGCGGTGAGGTCGCCTATGCGGCGGAGTTCTTCCGCTGGTATGCGGAAGAAGCCGTGCGCAATATCGGCGAGGTATCGCGTGCGCCGGCATCAGGTGCACGAATATTTGTGCACCATAAGCCGGCCGGTATCGCAGTGCTGGTGACGCCATGGAATTTTCCGGCGGCAATGGCGACCCGCAAGATCGGGCCTGCGCTTGCGGCAGGCTGCCCGGTAGTTCTCAAGCCGGCCTCGGACACGCCACTCACCATGCTGGCGCTGATGCCGGCCCTGGAAGAAGCGGGCGTTCCCGCCGGTGTCGTGAACGTCATTCCCTCGCGCTCGTCCGGGAAGGTCGTCGGCGCCATGCTGCATGACGCGCGCGTGCGCATCGTGTCATTCACCGGCTCGACCGAGGTCGGGCGCAAGCTGCTGCACGAAGCCGCGGACAACATCGTCAAGCCGGCCATGGAGCTCGGGGGCAATGCACCGTTTATCGTATTCGAGGACGCCGATATCGATGCCGCGATCGACGGCGCCATGATTGCGAAGATGCGAAACATGGGTGAAGCCTGCACGGCCGCAAATCGCTTCTACGTGCACGAGAAAATTCACGACGAATTTGCCAAGAAGCTCACAGCCAAGATGGGCTCGTTGAAGATGGGCAACGGCCTTGACGAGGGCGTCAACCTCGGGCCGCTTGTGAACAAAGATGGCCGCGACAAGGTCATCGAGCTGGTCGACGACGCGGTCAAGAAAGGCGCCAAGATTCTGGTTGGCGGAAAGTCGCCTGAGGGACCGGGATTCTTCTATCCCGCGACCGTGCTCACCAATGTTCCGGATTCGGCCAAGATGCTGAACGAGGAAATTTTCGGACCGGTCGCTTCCATCCAAAAATTCAAGACCGAAGAAGAGGCAATCAAGCGTGCGAACGATACCGAGTATGGTCTCGTGGCCTACCTCTACACAAAAGATTTGGGGCGCGGCATGCGCGTCTCCGAGAAGCTCGATTTCGGCATGATCGGCCTCAATCGGGGCCTCGTCTCCGATCCCGCGGCTCCCTTTGGCGGGACAAAGCAATCCGGTCTCGGCCGCGAAGGCGCGCATGAAGGCATGATGGAATTTCTCGAGACGCAATACGTGGCTGTGAGCTGGTGAGGTCAGGGCGCTGCGCGCCGGTTCGGTGATGAGAGGGAAGGGATAAACCGCGTGGACGTTCTGATGCCGCAGCTCGGCGAAACAGTTGCCGAGGGGAAGATCACGAAATGGTTCAAGGCAGCCGGCGATGCGGTGAAGCCGGGCGACAACCTTTTCGAAATCGAAACCGACAAGACCTCGATGGAGGTGCCATCGACCACGACCGGCACGCTCACCGATATTCGTTTCAAGGTGGGTGAGGTGGCCAAAGTCGGCGCCGTGGTGGCCGTGATTTTGGGTCCCGGCGATGCGCAAAATCCGACGGGCGCTCCTGCGCCGGCCAAGGCCCCCGTGGCCCCGGCGGCCCAGGCGGCTCCGTCGCGCCCTGCGTCTGTGCCTGCGGAAGCGATTGCGCAAGCCGCGCCAGTCGCGCGTACCACCCCGATGGATCCTTTTCGCGAAGTGCGGACGCCGGAACGCAACTACGGGCCCGGCAGACTTGCCGGCGGCACATCAGTCACACCTCTCGCGCGACGGCTTGCCGGCGAGCGCGGCATCGATCTGTCACGCGTTTCCGGGTCAGGTCCGCACGGTCGCATTGTCGCACAAGACGTGGAACGAGCCATGCCGGGCCCGGCCGGTCAGGCAATTAGAGGTGGGGTCAGCGCTGCTCAGGTGAAGGCATTGTACGAGGGGATTGCGTATGAGGAGGTTCCTCTCGACTCCATGCGGCGCACCATTGCCACGCGCCTGGTCGAGGCCAAGCAGAGCGTTCCGCATTTTTATTTGACCGCCGATATCGATGCTGGCCGCTTGATCGCATTGCGCGAGGAAGCAAACGCCGCCGCGCCGAAGGGCAAGGATGGCGAGCCCGCGTTCAAACTCTCTCTCAATGATTTCGTCATCAAGGCCTGGGCGGCGGCGCTGCAACGAGTTCCGGCGGCAAATGCCGTGTGGGCCGGCGATCGCATTCTGCGTTTCCGCAATTCCGACATCGGGATTGCGGTCGCGCTTGAGGGCGGTCTGATAACACCGGTTATTCGCAACGCCGAAACAAAGTCACTGACTGCTATTTCAGCCGAGATGCGTGATCTCGCCGGTCGCGCGCGCCAGAAGAAGCTCAGGCCAAACGAATACCAGGGTGGCGCAAGCGCTATTTCCAATCTCGGCATGTACGGCGTGCGCGAATTTTCCGCGATCATCAATCCACCCCACGCCACGATACTGGCGGTCGGCAGCACGCGACGTGCTCCTGTCGAGGGCGACGATGGCAGCGTGAAATTCATCGACCAGATGACTGTTACATTGTCATGCGATCATCGCGTCGTGGATGGCGCGCTAGGCGCGGAATTGCTCGTAGCATTCAAGAAATTCGTCGAGGCGCCGGTCACGGCGCTGGTTTAAGCAAGGAGAATTGGAAATGGCTGGCGATAAGCCGGATGTATTGATGGTCGGCGCCAAGAAACCCGTGATGATGAAGGGTTTCGAAGGCAAGGTCACACTTCACCATTGGCTTGATTTCAAGGACAAGGATGCTTTCGTCAAGGACTTGGGCAAGAAGATCAAGGCGATCGCGATTGCCTACACCGCCAATAAAGTCGACGGGAATTTTCTGCAGCAGTTCCCCAATCTCGAACAGGTTTCAAGTTTTGGCGTCGGCTACGATCACATCGACGCCAAATGGGCGGGCGAGCACGGCATTGTCGTCACCAACACGCCCGAAGTTCTCAATGAAGAAGTGGCGGACACAGCCCTGGGTCTGTTGCTTTGTACGGTGCGCGAGTTGCCGCAATCGGAGCGTTATTTGCGGGCGGGCAAATGGAAAGACGCGCACTATCCCCTGACCAAAGCTACGCTGCGAGATCGGACCGTCGGAATGGTCGGCATGGGCCGCATCGGAAAGGCGATTGCGCGCCGGCTCGAGGCATTTGGTATGCCGGTCGTCTATCACAGCCGCACCCAGCAACCGGATGTCAAATACAAGTACTACGCCAAGCTCATCGATATGGCGCGTGACGTCGATACGCTGATGGTGATCGTCCCTGGCGGCGCGAGCACCAAGAACATGATCAATGCCGAGGTGCTCAAGGCGCTCGGCCCGCGAGGCGTACTGATCAATATGGCGCGCGGATCCGTTGTCGATGAGCCGGCTTTGATCGAGGCGCTACGCAATCGCACGATCTATTCCGCCGGACTTGACGTGTTCGCCAACGAACCGCACGTGCCGAAGGAATTGATCGACATGGACCACATCGTGCTGTTCCCGCATCTCGGCTCGTCGACAGAGGCGACCCGGGCTGCGATGGACCAGCTGGTGGTGGACAATATCCTGGCCTGGGCGACCGGTAAGGCGCCACTCACGCCGGTTCCCGAAACTCCGTGGCCACGGAAACGTTAGTGGGTGGCTGGGTTCGTCAGGTGTTATAGTTTGACCATGACCCGTCTTCTGATTGGTTTTGGAGTTGTCTGCCTTGCTGGTGTTGCGCTTGCACAGACACCGGCACCCCTCGGCAACTCGGCGAGGCGAGTGGTTGGCAGCTGGGAATTCTCCAATGCTGATCGCGATAAGACTTGCACGGCCACACTCAAAAGCGATCCATCTCCGGGCGGGCAAAAGATCGAGTTCGACGCCAACTGCGCCAATCTTTTCCCGCTGGTGCGCGAGATCACGGCGTGGAAGTTTCCCGACAACGATCTTCTCTACTTCGTCGATGCGCGTGGCAAGACGATCGTCGAATTCAGCGAAGTCGAAGACGGAATTTTCGAAGCGCCGACGCCTGGGGTCGGCGTCCTTTTCCTGCAGAATGCGGCAGCGGCCGGCGCGCCGCCGAAGCCGCCGGAGCAAATCGCGGGCGAATGGGCGATCGTGCGCAAGTCCGGCCCGCCGATCTGCAAGCTAACGCTGGCGATGACCGCGGCGAGCGACGGTTTTGCCGTTACTGTGAAACCGGGTTGCGACGCAGGCATTGCCCGGCTCAATTTCACACTATGGCGCATCGATCGCGATCAGCTGATGTTGGTGCCTGCGCGTGGCAACCCGTGGCGCTTCGAGGAAGTGGACAACACGGTCTGGCGGCGCGTACCGGAGAGTGCCGATCAGACCACGCTGGTGCGCCAGTAGCTTTCAGATCAGTCGCAGACTCTTGAAGCTCACGTGGCCCTCCTTGCCGACCACGATGTGATCGTGCACAGCGATTCCGAGTGGCCGGGCAACGTCGATGATCGTCTGCGTCATCTGGATGTCGGCATGCGATGGCGTGGGATCTCCGGACGGATGATTGTGCACAAGGATCAATGCGGTGGCGGACAGCTCAAGCGCGCGCTTGACCACCTCGCGGGGATAGACCGGCGTATGATCGATGGTGCCGACCTGTTGCACTTCATCGAGGATCAGTTGATTCCGCTTGTCGAGAAAGAGAACGCGAAACTGCTCCTTGTCGGCAAAGGCCATTGCGGTCCGACAGTAGTCGATGACGCTGGCCCAGGAGGACAACACAGGCCGCTTCTTCACCTGGCCGTGAGCCAGCCGGCTTGCCGCTGCGTGTACGACCTTGAGCTCGGTGATGGCGGCTTCGCCCATACCTTTGGTTTCTGCAAGGCGGGCAGCCGGTGCCGAGATCACTTCGGGAAACGATCCGAATCTGGCGATGAGGTCTTTGGCGAGCGGCTTCACGTCACGCTGAGGAATGGCGCGGAACAGCACCAACTCCAGCAATTCGTAGTCGCTCACTGATTCGGCGCCTGCCTCGCGGAAGCGGCCGCGCAGCCGTTCGCGGTGTCCATAATAGTGAGGTCGCGTCTCGGATAGCGCCGCAGCCTGGCCCGTTTTCAAAGGCTTTTTCGTCATGCACGTGTACCGGTGCCCGTATACACGTAATAATTGTATTCGAGAAAAATACAATCTATTGTGGGAATTCAGGTTCGGGCTGTCGGGACGATTACGTCAGCGCTTGTACGGCGGCTTGTGCAGCCCGGCCGGAGAGAACGTGAACACCTCGACGCCAGTGTTGGTGACGCCGACGGTATGTTCGAATTGTGCCGACAATGATCGATCGCGCGTAACCGCGGTCCAGCCGTCGGACAGCACTTTCACGTGCGGACGACCGAGATTGATCATCGGCTCGACGGTAAAGAACATTCCTGGTTTGAGCACGATGCCCTCGCCTGGCCGACCGACGTGTACGACGTTCGGCTCGTCATGGAACAGGCGCCCGAGGCCATGACCGCAGAAATCGCGGACCACGCTCATGTGTTGCGCCTCGACGTAGGTCTGGATGGCGTGACCGATGTCGCCGCTCGTTGCACCAGGCCGGATCGCGGCGATGCCGCGCATCATGGCCTCATGCGTGACGTCTATCAGCCGTTCGGCACGGCGCGGAATCTCGCCGATCGCAAACATGCGGCTTAAATCACCGTGCCAGCCGTTCAGGATCAGCGTCACATCGATATTGACGATGTCTCCTTCCTTCAGCGGCTTGTCGCCGGGAATTCCGTGGCAGACCACGTGATTAAGCGAAGTGCAGGTCGACTTTCTGTAGCCGCGGTACATCAGCGTCGCCGGGAGGGCGCCGTGGTCCATGGCATACTCGAATACGAGCCGATCGATCTTTTCCGTCAGAACGCCGGGAGCGACATGTTCAGTCAGCATATCGAGGCAGCGCGCGACCAACTGGCCAGCCTTGCGCATGGCTTCAAATGCGGCCGAGCCGTGAATCTTGATTTGGCCGGTTTTTCGTAATGGGGCGACGGCGGCGTCGACGTAGGTCATGGCGTTCAATGTAAGGTTTGCGGCGAATGATGCAAGCACGGTTGAGCCCCAGCTCGACGGCCTCGAACGGCGTTGCAGCTTAGTTAATTTGCAATTTTCCCGCCCAACTCGTCCTCGATGTGCGCGCGGATAATATCATCAAAGCTTGTCTCGGCCTTGAATCCAAGATCGCGCGCACGCTTGGCATCGAGCCGCTCAGCCCAGCCGGAAACGATTCGCTGGACCAGCTCGTCCGGTGCGCGGCGAATGCGCCCGGCGACCTTGTCACCTGCGACACGGCGTAGCGCGTCGATTTGTTCACCCACGGTGCAGGACACGCCTGGCATCGCAAGGCTGATGCGTGGGCCGAGTTGGTCTCGCGTCAGGCCGGCGGCATGAATGAGAAACCCGACCGCGGCGCGCGGACTTGCATGCGTGTGCCGGACCGTTTCGGAAACCGGCAGCAGGGCCTCTTGCCCTGCCAGCGGTTCGCGGATGATCCCGGAAAAGAAGCCAGACGCGGCCTTGTTCGGTTTGCCCGGCCTTACGCAAATCGTCGGCAACCTGATACCGACGCCATCGAGAAACTCACGCCGATTGTAGTCGGCGAGCAGCAGCTCGGAGATCGCCTTTTGCGTGCCGTATGATGTGAGCGGGGTGAGCTGAAATTCGTCACCAATTGATGCAGGAAACGGCGCGCCATATACCGCAACTGACGAGGTGAATACGACCTTCGGCTTGTAGCCGGCAGCACGGATTTCTTCGAGCAGCACGCGCGTTCCATCGAGATTGACCCGGTAGCCTTTGTCGAAATCGGTTTCCGCCTCGCCCGAGACCACGCCCGCGAGATGGAAGATCACGTCGGGCCTGCCCGCAATGGCCTTGGCTGCCGCGCCGGGGCTCGAAAGATCGCTCGCGGACAGTTCGGCGGTTCCGAGCAAAGCCGGCTGGTTTCTCCGGGGCCACGACGTCGATCAAAGTCAGACGGTCGATCTTCTTTCCATTGAGTTGGCCGTCTTTGACGAGCCGCGCACTCAGCTTGCGGCCGATCATGCCCGCCGCTCCGGTAATCAGGATATGCATCACGTCCTCGCTTGTTCCCGATCGGCCGGCTCGAAGCGATCGATCCGGCGCAGGTCTGGGAATAACATCATCCAGACCGCTGCGACCAGAAGAGAGCCGAGCCCGCCAATTACCACCGACGGTATCGCCCCCAGCCATGCGGCGATCAACCCGGACTCGAATTCACCCAGCGTGTTCGAAGAGCCGACAAACAGGTAGTTGATGGCGCTGACGCGTCCGCGCTTATCGTCGGGGGTTTCGATCTGGACCAGGGAAAAGCGGATGACGATGCTCACGGCGTCTGACGCACCAAGGATCGCGAGTGCCAGCAGCGAAAGGGGAAAATAACTCGACAATCCGAAAACGAGCGTCGCGACACCGAAAATTCCCACCACGGCGAACATCTTGCGACCGATATGCCGCTCGATCGGATGATTGGCGAGAACGATTGCCGTGATCAACGCGCCGACGGCGGGAGCCGAACGCAACAGGCCGAGTCCGATCGGTCCGACCGCCAGAATGTCGCGGGCGAAGATGGGCAACAGCGCGGTGGCGCCGCCAAGAATGACGACGAACAGATCAAGCGTAATAACCCCGAGAAGGCGACGCCGGCTGCGGATGTAATGGAAGCCCGCAAGGACCGATGCGAACGTCGGCGGATCCCGCACAGGCGCCGGTCCCGGTGCCTTGACCAAAGTGACGAGCGTAATCGAGCAGGCGAAGAAGAAGAGACAAATGACGCCGATCAGCACGGGGTTGATCGCATAAATGAATCCACCAAGGGCCGGCCCGCAAATCACGGCGGTCTGGTTGGCCGACGTCCACGCGGCAACGGCACGCGAGATCAGAGATGACGGGACCAATGTAGGCGCAAGCGCATGCGCGGTCGGCATTTCGAAAGCGCGGGCGCAGCCGATGAAGAACACAGCGGTGAACAGCAGATTCCGGCTAAGCGTACCTGTGAGCAGCGCCATCATGATCATGGCGGCGGCAAGCGCGTAGATGCAGTGCGCCGCACGTACAATCACCTTGCGGTCATAGCGGTCTGCCGCATGGCCGATCAACAATGTGAGAACGACCGCCGGCACGAACTGGATCAGCCCCACAAGACCGAGATCGAACGCGCTGTTGGTGATTTGGTAGATCTGCCAGCCGATCGTCAAAGCCAGCATCTGGTAGCCCATGGTCGAGGCGAGCCTCGCCAGCCAGAAGAGGACAAAGGGTCGCTGCTGGGTGAGGCCAGGCGATGACGTGACGGTGGAATTCATTCGGTCAGGATTTCGGGCGACGCCGCAGGTCTTCGTGAAAGAATTTGTTCAAATCGGCATTCGAAACGACGCCGGCGAAACTATCGAACTTTCCTTCTTTTGCGATCTGCTGAGCCGATTGGATGAACGCATGCATGGCGACACGCGACAGCGTTCCGCCGATACTGATCCGGCGCACGCCGAGTTCAGCGAGATCGTTCACCGTAAATCCGAAAGGACCGGCGTTCAGAAAATTGATCGGCTTCGGCGCGACGGCCTTCACTGTTGCAGCAATCTGCTCGCGGGTCTTGATGCCGGGTGAATACAGGCAATCGGCGCCGGCATCGGCGAAAGCCTTCAGCCGCCGGATTGTCTCTTCGAGGTCCGGCCGGTTGCGGATGAATCCTTCCGTGCGTCCGGTCAGGATGACGTCGCCGCCCGCCTTGTCGATCGCATCCCTGGCCGCGCGCACGCGCTTCACGGCGAGGTCGAAGTCATAGAGCGGATCTGAGTCGCGACCGGTGAAATCCTCGATCGAAAGCCCAGCGACACCAGTCTCGATGCAGAGCCGAACGTTCGCCGCCATCTCGTCGGGATCGTCGGCATAGCCGTTTTCGAAATCTGCATTGACTGGCACGTCCGCCGCCTGCGCGATTTCGCGGCAATGGGCGAGCACCATGTCGCGGGTTACGTCGCCGTCGGAATAGCCGTACGAATGGGCGTAACCCGCACTGGTCGTCGCCAGCGCCTTGAAACCCAGCCCTTGCAGATAGCGGGCGGTCCCAATGTTCCACGGGTTGGGGATGACGAAGCAGCCAGTCTGGTGCAATGCGCGGAACGTGCGGCGTATTTCGGCGATACTCATGGGACGGTCCCGGGAAGCGGCGTGAAGGCGGACAATGCCTCCAACCGGCATGCAATTGCAATCACTCGGACTTTGCTTTTGATTCTGCCGGGTTCAGCCGCGCGCCGGTCGCGATAAACACCCGAACCGCCTCGATATTCCGACACCGAGTTGTGATCGGGATGACGCGTCATTTACTTTTCGCGGCTGCGACGATTCGTTATGCGTTGACTGACACGCAATGCCATCGAGGTCCGCCATGTCATCGCTCCCGTTCAAGCTGCTAGCTCTTGTGCTGGTTTCCGCTTTCGCGCTGGCATCGCCTGTCGACGCCAAGACGCGCAAGCACAAGAAGACCACCGTGACCTCGCAGACCGCCTACGGTCCCCAGTACCGGGGTACGAACCTGGTTCGCCCGGGCCCGCTGTATTTCAGCGGCGTCTATCTTGGCGATGATCCTGATCCGAACATCCGTTTTCAGATCATGCGCGATATCACGGGTCGGTTTGGCGGAGACTCCAACTGACGGCCGACGCGGCCTTCTACGAAGGTTCTGTTCCCGTTTGATTTTTGCTGTCTGATCGGGTGAAGTGCCGCCTCAATAAGGCGCCCCGCGGCCGTGCCGCAGGAGGGTGGCCGCGCCCGGAGGACAGCCATCATGCTTCGTACAATCGCGGCCTTCGACCGCATCGGCGAGGAAAACGCCTTTGCGGTCCTTGCCCGTGCCAACGCGCTCGCGGCCCAGGGCCGGGACATCATCAATCTCGGCATCGGTCAGCCTGATTTCAGGACACCGGATTTCATCGTCGAGGCGGCGGTCAAGGCGCTGCGCGATGGCCACCACGGTTATACGCCCGCCAACGGCATACCGCCCTTGCGCGAGGCCGTAGCTGCCGATCTCGCCAAGCGGTTTAAGGTCGAAGTCTCTCCGGACAGCGTCATGATCATGCCGGGCGGAAAGCCGACCATGTTCATGTCGATCCTGATGTTCGGCGAGCCGGGCGTGGAAATCATGTATCCCGATCCCGGATTTCCGATCTACCGTTCGATGATCGAGTACACCGGTGCCAAACCGGTGCCCGTGCCGATCCGCGAAGAGAATGGCTTTGCATTTTCGGCGGAAGAAACGCTGAAACTGATCACGCCTCGCACGCGGCTGCTGATTATCAACTCGCCCGCCAATCCGACCGGTGGCGTTACCCCGAAAGCCGAAGTCGACAAGCTTGTCGCCGGGTTGGAGAAATGGCCGGACGTCGCGGTCATGTCCGACGAGATCTATGACCACATGGTCTATGACGGCGAGACGCATGTTTGCCTGCTGTCGTATCCCTCGATCCGCGACCGGCTGATCCTGCTCAATGGCTGGTCGAAGACCTACGCAATGACGGGCTGGCGGCTCGGTTATGCCGTGTGGCCGGGAAAGCTCTACGACTATGCACGCAAGCTCGCGGTCAACCTGCATTCATGCGTCAACGCCTCCGCGCAATATGCCGGCCTTGCCGCGTTGAAGGGACCGCAAGACGAAGTTCACAAGATGATCGCCGAATTCGATAAACGGCGGAAAGTCGTAGTCGAGGGGCTCAACAAATTGCCGGGTGTCTCCTGCGCAACACCGAAGGGTGCGTTCTACGCCTTTCCAAATGTGAAACACACCGGATGGAAGGCGAAGCCGCTCGCGTCGGCGCTCCTGGATGATGCCGGTGTCGCCATCATTGGCGGCCCGGATTTCGGAATTCTCGGTGAAGGCTACGTACGCCTATCTTATGCCAACTCGACGGAAAATATTCTGAAGGCGCTCGATCGCATGGGCGACTTTCTGTCGAAAAGGAAAGCAGCCTAGTTCAGCGTCAAGGGAAGGAAGTTGTAATGCTCGACCGCACGTCCGCAGACCGGGGTCTGTCCGAAGAGCAGAGAATGATGCGGCAAAGCTGCCGCGACTTCGTCGACGAAGTCGTCCTTCCGTTCATCAAGCAGAATTGGAAGCTCGAGTGGTCGATGGTCCCGGAAGACCGTCTGCCCCCGCGCATTCTGGAAGAAGCCGAGAAGATCGGCATCCGCACGCTGGGCGTGCCGGAAGAATATGGCGGCGTCGAACTCGAGAAAGGCACGGAGGTGCGGACCTTCGCCATGATCGCTGGGGAGATCGCGCGCGGCGATTCTGGGCTTGCCGACAAGCTGGTGCAGAACTGGAAAGTCTCGGTTTTGTTGCGGCAGTTTGCGCCGAAACATCTGCAGGAGAAGTGGTTCAAGCGCCTGGTCGCCGACCCGCAGTTCCTGATGGCGCACTGTCTCACCGAACCGCGCGGAGCGTCGGACCGCTGGCTGCCTTACAACGTGCCGGAAGCGGCGATGCAGACGAAGGCGGTCAAGGCGAATGGCGGCTGGGTCGTCAACGGCCGCAAGCAGTTCATTTCCAACGGTTACGACGCCGGCCTCTATGTCGTCTACGCCAATACAAATACGAAAGTGGGCATGCTTCAGGGCACCTCGTCGTTTCTGGTGCCGCGCGATACCAAGGGATTTTCCGTCGCGCGCTGCAATGAAACCCTTGGCTGTCGCTTCATGAACAACGGCGAGATGGTGTTCGAGGACATGTTCGTTCCCGACGATCACCTGCTGGTCGAGAACACGGCGCTGGGTTCAGCCGGTGTCTATTTCCGTCCCGGCAAGATCATTCAGGCTGCCAAGAATCTCGGTGTCGGCGTTCGCGCGTTCGAAGCCACGGCCGACTACGTGCAAAACTATGTGCAGGGCGGGCGCATCCTGATCAAGCATCAGGCGGTCGCGCTGCGGCTCGCCGACATGGCGACGCGAATTGAGGCGGTGCGAGCCTTGCTCGATCGGGCGTCACAGGCTGTCGACGACAACGCGCCGGATGCGGAGGTTCTCGTCAACATGGCGAAGATGTTCGCTTCCGAAGAGATCATGAAGGTCGCCCAGCATGCGGTAGAACTGCACGGCGGAAACGGAATCATGCTCGACTTCGGCATCGAGAAAGTGCTGCGCGACGCGGTGATCTTCATGCACATGGATGCGACCGTCGACATCTCCAAGTTCAAGATCATCAAGAACCTGTTCCCCGAAACAGCCGGCAAATACGCGGGCCCCGAGGACTAGGTCGATCAGATTCCCAAACCGTAACGCGCGACATTCAATTTGTAGTGCCGGTATTGATCGCCGAACTTCTGCTCAAGGTATTGCTCTTCGCGTCTGACCACGCCGAAATGCAACAGCAGCACGCCGGGAATAGTAAGCAACAACACCCAGTCGAGCGCGAAGATGATCGCGATGCCAAGCATCACCAGCGTTCCACCGCTGTAAAGCGGATTTCGCGTCCATCGGAAGATGCCATCCGTGGCCAAGGCGGTCGTCGGCCGTAGCGGACTCACATTGGTACCGAGGCGCGTCAGCATGCGCCGGCCGGTTGCGGCGAGAGAAATCCCTGTGAGGATCACGATAATTCCCAAGGGAATTCGCCACGACTGACCGAAGTTTGCGAGAAAGCCGATCGGCAATGGCCATTGCAAAAGACAGCCGAGCAGGATGGTCGCGGCGAGAATGAGCGGCGGAAAAATGACGACGTTTGGATGATCCTGTGAAGATTCGCTCATGATAACGTCCTTTCAATTGTCTCCAGTGGAGACTTATGAGAAGGTGTATTGGCCCGTCAAGGAATGGCAGCCATGCGGGCTGGCGGGAGAGGTATCCGAGGACTGCAAATGACCGCCACGTGGCGAAAAACGCGCAAGACCTTTCGTCATGGAAATTTGGCTGAGACTTTGGTCGATGCTGCGCTTGTGCGTCTCGAAGCAGACGGCGTTGAAGGCCTCAGTTTGCGCGAACTCGCGAGCGATGCCGGCGTCAATCATCGTGCCGTCTATCGGCATTTTCCCGAGAAGCTGTCATTGCTGGCGCGGGTCGCAGTGGAGGGCTGGCGACGCCTTGAGCGACGCGTCAGACAACAATCGGCGGGAAAGCCGAAAGGACAACAGGCTCTCGCCGCGGCGAGTGTCGGGTTCTATTTGTTCGCGCGCGACAATCCGAATTTGTTCGCCTTGATGGCCGGGCCGCGCATCAACAAAAGTGGCGCGTTTCCCGGTCTGGAGACAGCAATGGTCGAAACCATGACGATGTTCCGTCGGCCTTTTATCGATTGCGGGATTCGGCCGGAGCTTGCGCGCATTCGTGCGGCGGTGTTCGTCTCGGCGCTTCAGGGCATCACGACGCAAATTCTGCATGGCAGACTGCATGTTTCGCGCGAGAAGGCGAGGGTCTTCGTCGCGCAGACATCGCAGATGCTGTTCAAGGGACTTCGCTGAGTCACCGTCTCAGCGTGACGTGGAAGCCCACCAGCACGATTAGCATGCCGACGAATTGCGCGAGGCTCGGCACCACGCCGAGCGCGAGGAAGCCGATGATCACCCCGAACACCGGCACCAGTGCAGGAAAGGTGGCGGCGCGTCCGCCGCCAAGCGCAATGACGGTGTGCGCGAACAGGTAAATCGGCAACGATCCGGCAATGCCACCTTGCACAACGGCCTGCAGAAGATTTTCAAACCAGCCGTGCTGAGTCAGCGCGCTGATGCCATACATCAATAGATAAATCGGGGCGAATACGATCAGCGAAACGGCGCCAACCGCCTTGACGGCGCGCGTGCCAGCCACATTCCAAAGCCGGAGCAGCGTTCCGAACGTCGCCCAAAACAGGCCGGCAGTGGCAAACAAGAGATCGCCGCCGACGCCGGCTCGGCCGATGGTCGCAAGCGACTCGGCGCCGAACACCAAGAGGCCTACGACGAGAATTGCGCCGCCGATGATACGTTGAAAGGTCGCTTTCTCGTGAAGGATCAGCGAAGCGAGCACCAGCCCCGACAGCGCTGCGCAGGCCGGCTGGATCGTGGTGCCGTGACCAAGCGGCACAAGAATGAAGCCGCTGTATGCGAGTAAAGATTGCGGTGGCCCCGACAGGACGCTCATCGCAAATCCGCGGCCCCAGCCGACGCCGTCGAGGTCGCGCAGGCCATCGCGCACAACATACGGTAGCATCAGAAGTCCGGACCAGAAGAAGCGGTGAAAGGCGAGGTCGGCCGGTGAAAAACCCACCTGGATGCCGTGCTTTGCCACGACGAAGCCGGTTGCCCACGCAAGCGCTGCCAGCGTGCCGCATACAATGCCGATGATTATCGTCGGTCTATGCGGTGTCTCGGGCGTGGTCATCGAAATCATCAGGTTCAATGCGGGCAGGGTGACTTCCGTACGGCTGATACTCTAGGATCGCCCGCGAAGTCCATTTGCCAATCGACAACACTCACTTCATCGGGATGGAAAGCTCATGGCGAAGTCGCGTAAAGTCATCATTACCTGTGCTGTCACCGGGTCGATCCACACGCCATCGATGTCACCGCATCTGCCGGTGACCGCTCAGGAGATCGCCGATAACGCCATCGGAGCAGCGGAGGCGGGGGCTGCGATCGTGCACCTGCACGCCCGCAATCCGCAGGATGGACGACCCGATCAGTCGCCCGAGGCCTTCGCTCCTTTCCTGAAAGTGATCAAGCAGCGCTCCAACGTTGTGGTGAACATCACGACCGGAGGCGCGCCGACCATGACGGCCGAGGAGCGCGTGCGTCCGGCCGCAACCTTCAAGCCGGAAGTCGCCTCGCTCAACATGGGGACGATGAACTTCGGCCTTTATCCGATGATCCCGCGCTACAAGGGGAAGTTCAAATACGATTGGGAAGAGCCCTATCTCGAAAATTCCAAGAAGGGCATGTTCAAGAACACCTTTGCCGACATCGAGTACATTCTGACGACCTGCGCCGGAAACGGCACGCGGTTCGAGATCGAATGCTACGACATCGGTCATCTTTACACGTTGCGCCATTTCCTCGATCGCGGCCTGGTGAAGCCGCCGCTGTTCGTGCAATCGGTGTTCGGTATCCTCGGTGGGATCGGGGCACATCCCGAAGATGTCATGATGATGAAGCGCACGGCCGATCGCCTTCTCGGCGACAACTATCATTGGTCGGTGCTCGGCGCGGGCGCCAACCAGATGCGCGTTGCGTCTATGGCTGCCGCCATGGGCGGCAACGTGCGCGTCGGCATGGAGGATTCTCTCTGGATCGGAGCAGGCAAGCTTGCGGAGTCCAATGCCCAGCAGGTCACTCAGGTGCGCAAGATCCTCGAAGGTCTTGGGCTTGAGGTCGCGACCTCGGACGAGGCGCGCGAGATCCTCTCGCTCAAGGGCGGCGACAAGGTAGCGTTTTGACCGGCTCTTGAGCGGCGGCAACGTTTCCGGTTGCTCTTAGGAGCGCGAGACCTTCCTATAGCGGGAGGAGAATCGCGCAATGGGCTCGCTCGACGCCGTCAGCATCGCCATATTGCTCGGCAGTTTGCTGGTCCTGACCGGCATCCTGTCGAGCCTTATTGCGTTGCGGTTCGGCGCTCCCTTGCTGCTGGTCTTTCTTTTGGTCGGCATGTTGGCTGGAGAGGGCGGCCCCGGGGGCATCAAATTCGACGACGTCGGGGTTGCCTATACCGTCGGTTCCATCGCCCTCGCATTGATCCTGTTCGATGGCGGTTTGCGCACGCGTTTCGCAAGCCTGCGTAACGTGCTGGGGCCGGCGGTGACGCTGGCGACGGTCGGTGTGCTGATCACGACATTGCTCACCGCTCCGGTGGCCAAATTTGTGCTCGGCATCGGCTGGATCCAGGCATTGCTCATCGGTGCCGTCGTTGCCTCGACCGACGCCGCGGCCGTCTTCTTCCTGATCAACGCCCGCGGTTTGCGGCTGCGGCCGCGCGTCCGCGCCGTACTCGAGGTCGAGTCGGGCACCAACGATCCCTTTGCGATTTTCCTTGCCCTGCTTCTGGTCGAGATTTTGCTCGTCGGTGATAAAGGCTGGTCGCATGCGCTGCTGACCTTGTTGCGCGATGCGGTTTTTGGCTGCGTCATCGGCTTCGCCGGAGGCCAGATCATAACTTTTGTGCTCAATCGGCTGGCCTTGGCGCAGGGGCTGCACGCGCCATTCGTGGCGGTAAGCGCTCTGGTCGTCTTTGCTTTCTCCAACGCGGTACATACCTCGGGTTTTCTCGCGGTCTATCTTGCCGGGCTGGTGGTCGGCAACAATCAGACGCGCGCCCATAACTCGGTCGTCGTTTTCCTCGATGCCATAACATGGCTCGCGCAGATTGTGATGTTCGTGCTGCTCGGCTTGCTGGCATGGCCGCATCGGCTGCTGGAGACCCTGCTCGGCGCGATTGCCATTGCTCTGGTGTTGATGCTGATCGCGCGGCCCGCCGCAGTGTTCCTGTGCCTCGCACCATTCAAATTTCACTTCAACGAGAGAGTTTTCATATCCTGGGTCGGTTTGCGCGGTGCGGTCGGCATCTTCCTGGCCTCGATTCCGTTGCTGGTCGGCGTGCCGGGTGCCCATCTTTATTTCGACGTTGCCTTTGTCGTGGTGTTGCTGTCGCTGCTGGTGCAAGGCTGGACGGTGGCATTGGCCGCGCGCAGGCTTGATATTGCCTTTACGCGGACCGATCCGATCCCGCGCAGGGTCGAGCTGGACCTGCCCGGCCAATTGGCGCGTGAGATTGTCGGTTACCCGGTGCCGCCCAATAGTCCGTTCTTGCGGCGCGGATTGATACCCAACTGGGCGCGGCCGACACTGGTCATCCGGAACGAGGAAATTCTGACGCCGGCCGAAGCTGCGCCCGTGCGCGAGGGTGACTACATCTATCTTCTGGCGCCGCCGGAAAAGGCGCAGGCTCTCGATCGCTTCTTCATGAGGATGCCGTCAACGGCGCCGCCCGATCCGCGCCTGCTGAGCGACTTTTTTGTTCCGGGAACGGCGGCGCTGGGCGCGCTGGCCGATATCTATGGGCTGCAAGTTGCGGCCGATCATACGGACGTGACTCTCGCCGACTATTTCAACGAGTTCCTCAGGCGCAAGCCCAGGAAAGGCGACATTGTTGCCTTGGGTCCGATCGCCCTGCTGGCGTACAAGGTCGACAACGGTGTCGTGACAACGGTTGGGCTAAGGCTTTCAGAACCCGAAGGGCCGGGTGGCGATCTTGTTGCCCGCGCCAAAACGCTGTGGAGCCGGGCTCGGAAATATCTTGGCTAAAGCGCCCGCCGCGACAGCGACGGCATGTGTTGCACGAGCCAGGCACCGCCGAACAGGATTGCCGTCCAGAACAGGTCGCCGAGCACGGTCTTGTCAAGGAACGGTAGCGCCGCGATGTAGCACTGCGTCAGACCCTGCCACGTGAGCGGATACATGCCGCTGAAGGCCCAGACTGCGCCGTTGGACAGCAGGAAGAAAACAAGCGAGCAGGCCACCATCGTGCCGACAACCGGCAAAACACCGTGCCAGCGGCGAGTGGCTATGCCGGCCAGCGCCGGGATAGAAATCGCGACAAAACCGATGAACGTGATGCGCCAGTCCTCGTTCGGCAGAGCCATGTCACTCAGCGCCATGCCGAGCAGCGGGACGATGACCGCCAGTGCCGGCATACGCAGATAGCGGGCCGCGAAGAGACCGCTGGCGGCGACCGGCAGGAATCCGGGCGCGTGCGGCAGCAGGCGCGCAGCAACGTTGAAGGCGACGAGAAATGCCACCAGGAGCAAATCCATCCACAGATCGGCGCGGGTCTTGTTCGGTTGCATTTCTTCAGGTTCCTGTACGTTCGCTTCGAGGCTTCATAGCACAACCGGCTTCGTATTTCCTACCCTTGGTGACGGCGCGCCTTTTGCCCAGTCTGAGATGATTCCGGCCAATTGATCGAGGCCATCGGTCAGTGCCGCGGGCCCCGGCTGGAGAATCAGCGTGGACTTGATCTCGCGCAGCCAGCCGCCGCTCACGGCGGGCACATCGGAAAAACCGGGACGCGCCGCAACCTTGGCCGGAACGAATTTCTTCCCGCACCAGGATCCGATGATGATGTCGGGCTGCGCGGCAATGACATCATCGGCCGAAACGATGCGATCTTTGGCGTTCTTGCACGCGGCAAGTTGGGGAAATACCTCGATGCCGCCCGCGGCTTCGATCAGTTCCGACACCCAGGCGATTCCGGAGATCATCGGTTCGTCCCACTCTTCGAAATAAACGCGTGGCCGATGCGGCAACCGAAGCGCGCCCTCGTGTACGGCGTCGACGTGTGCGGCCAGTGAACGCGCCAGCGCCACGGCTTTTTCTGTCGCTCCGACCAACGCGCCGAGCGTGCGGATCATGTCGAAGATTCCAGCGACGTCACGTTGGTTGAAAGCGTGAACGGCGACATTCTTGCGGATCAGCTCAGCGACGATATCGGCCTGCAGATCGGAGAACGTGAGAACCAGATCGGGCTTGAGGGCGAGGATCTTCGGAATGTCTGCGGAGATAAAGGCTGAGACGCGTGGCTTCTCGCGGCGGACCTGCGGCGGCCGCACGGCATAGCCAGACACCCCGACAATGCGGTCCTGTTCGCCGAGGAGATAAAGCGTCTCGACGGTTTCCTCGGTCAGGCAGACGATTCGCTCGGGAGGAAACATGCCCTAGGCAAGCATATCGACCTGCGCCGCGTCGAGCCGCTCGACGCCACCAGTTGTCGTAACGCGTCCGCCATCAAGCCACACCACGCGGCTGGCGATGAGCTTCACCTCGGTCGCGTTGTGGCTGACGTAGATCATCGGCATCTGCGTATCGTCCCGCAGACGCTCGAGATAGGGTAGGATCTCGCGCTTGCGTGCGGTGTCGAGCGAGGCAAGCGGCTCGTCGAGCAGCAGAAGGCGCGGTTGCATAAGCAATGCGCGGCCGACCGCGATGCGCTGGCGTTCGCCACCCGAGAGCTTGCCCGGTCGCCGATCGAGCAAATGGCCGATGTCGAGCAGCTCGACCACGTGTTTAAAGGTGGCCGAATCTAACTTGTGACCGCTCATCCAGCGTCCGTATTCGAGATTGTGCCGTACGGTGATGTGCGGAAACAGACGACCTTCCTGAAAAACATAGCCGATGCGCCGCCGCCAGGCCGGCACGTCGATGCGCGCAGCGCTATCGAAAAGCACTTCGCCGTCAATTTCCACACGACCGCGGTCAGGACGCATGAGACCGGCGATCATGTTGATCAAGCTTGTTTTCCCCGCGCCAGAAGGCCCGAACAAGGCCGTCGCCCGGCTTTCACTCGTGAACGCGACGTTTAGCGCGAATTCGCCGAGGTGCTTTTCCACTTGTACGGCCAGCATAGTTTACACCCCGTGCAGACGCGCCGTTGCGCGTCGAGCGAGCCACTCTGAGGCGAGCAACGCTGCAAAGCAGATGACAACGGAAATGAAGACTAGCTTGAGCGCATCCGAGTCGCCGCCCGGCACCTGGATCAGGCTGTAGATCGCTGCCGAAATCGTCTGTGTCTCGCCCGGAATATTCGAGACGAAAGTGATGGTGGCGCCGAACTCGCCGAGGGCTCGGGCGAAAGCGAGCATCATACCGGCGATGATTCCGGGCAGTGCCAGTGGCAACGTGACCGTTATGAAAGTCCAGCCCCGGTTTGCGCCGAGCGTTGCTGCCGCGTCTTCCAACCTGCGATCGATGGCTTCGATCGACAGCCTGATCGCCCGCACCAACAATGGGAATGCCATGACACCGCACGCAAGCGCGGCCCCGGTCCAGCGGAACGAGAATACGATCCCGAAATGATCTTCAAGAAAGGCGCCGAGCGGCGCCTTTCGGCCGAGGCTGATCAGCAACAGGTAACCGGTGACGACTGGCGGCAGCACCAAGGGCAAGTGCACCACTGCATCGAGCAAGGATTTGCCCCAGAACGATCCCCGCGCCAGCAGCATGGCAATGATGATGCCGAACGGGAGCGCGACTACGGTCGATACCGCGGCGACCCGCAACGACAGCGCGACCGCGGTCCAGTCCTGGGGCGAAAGGTCGAACACGCGCCGTTGGTACCGCCTATGACACCGGTTTGATCAGGTAACTAAACCCGTAGCGTTCGAACACAGTTTTTGCGGCTGGGCTACGGAGGAAATTGAGATACTGACCGACAACCGGTTTCTTTGTGCTCGACGTTGCGGCCACCGGGTACGTGACCGGCGGATAGGAACTGTCGGGGAAGGTACCGATCGTCTTTACCTTGGGTTCGATTTTTGCGTCAGTCTCATAGACGATCCCGACCGGCGTTTCGCCGCGCGCGACGAAGGCAAGGGTGGCCCGCACGTTTTCGGCTTGCGCGAGCTTTGGCTCGGCCGCTGCCCATGACCCCAGTTTTTCGAGTGCTGCCTTGGCGTAAAGGCCGGCGGGAACGGCTTTCACATCGGCAACGGCGATGCGACCGTCACCGGCGAGCTTCGCTAGGTCGAAGCCCTCGGCGATGGTGACGTTGGTCAGCTTGGAATCCGTCGGCGCGATCAGAACCAGTTTGTTGCCGAGCAAATTGACGCGGGTGTTCGGGTCGATCAGCTTGCGCTCGGCTGCATAGTCCATCCAACGCAGGTCCGCCGAAACAAACACATCGGCTGGAGCACCCGCCTCGATCTGCTTCGCCAGAGCTGAACTTGCCTCGTAGCTCGTGACAACTTTGATTCCAGTAGCCTTGGTGAAAGCGGTATTTACGTCGTCGAGTGCATTCTTGAGCGACGCCGCCGCAAAAACCGTGATCTGCTCCTGTGCGACCAAAGGTTGCGGAAGACCAGCAAGGGCGCAGACAAGGGCCAGGTAAGCAAAAACACGTGCAAGCATGGCGGTTCTCCTGCGGCGCCGATGGGCGCCGGGTCAAGCTGAATTGGATTCAAGACCGGAACCGCCGTTCCGAATGCGGGCGGCGCACGCACAGCGCGCCGCAACATCTGTGAGCCTAGCAAGTCCCGACGACCGCGGTAAAGTCCGGGTCCGAATTGAGGGAAGGCAATGGCAGCACCGACACCCATTGAAGGCGAGTTTGACTACATCATCGTGGGCGCCGGCTCGGCGGGCTGTGTGCTGGCCAACCGCCTTTCGGCCGATCCCACAAAACGTGTGCTGCTTTTAGAGGCGGGCGGGAAGGACAACTGGATCTGGTTCCACGTCCCGGTCGGATATCTCTTCGCCATCGGCAATCCGCGCGCCGATTGGCTGCTGAAGACCGAGCCGGAGCCGGGACTCAATGGCCGCAGCCTCAACTATCCCCGAGGAAAGGTCGTCGGCGGATCTTCGGCGATCAACGGCATGATCTACATGCTGGGCCAGTCCGGCGACTACGATCATTGGCGTCAGCTCGGGCTGCCGGGCTGGTCGTGGGATGACGTGCGGCCTTACTTTCGCAAACACGTCGATCATTTCCTGAAAAGCGATCATCACGCGACAGGTGGCGAGTGGCGTGTCGAGTACCCGCGCTTGACCTGGGAAATTCTCGATGCGTTTCGTGAAGCGGCAAACCAATATGGAATTCCGACCGTCGAGGACCCCAACACTGGCGATAACAACGGCATCTGTTATTTCCACGTCAATCAGAAGCGCGGTCGACGCTGGTCGGCGGCGCGCGGCTTTCTGAAGCCCGTGCTGCACCGGACCAACCTTCGCCTCGAAACGGGCTGCCTCGTCGAGGGACTTGAATTGAACGGAAAGCGCGCCGTGGGGGTGCGTTGGCGACAAGGTGGTGAGCTGCGCAGTGCCCG
Source organism: uncultured Alphaproteobacteria bacterium (assembly GCA_963831515.1). Taxonomy (GTDB): domain Bacteria; phylum Pseudomonadota; class Alphaproteobacteria; order Rhizobiales; family Xanthobacteraceae; genus Pseudolabrys. The sequence continues at coordinate 617,599 of CAWHQL010000013.1, forward strand.
TTGCCGCGGTGAGGTCATTCTTGCTGCCGGTGCGATCGGCTCCCCTCACATCATGATGCTTTCGGGCATAGGTCCATCGGCCCAGCTGGCGCACTTCGGCATTCCGATCACGCTCGACAAGCCGGGTGTCGGTGCCAATCTGCACGATCACTTGCAGTTGCGCATGGCCTTCAAGGTGTCCGGCGTCAAGACGTTGAACGAAACCTACGCTTCAATGTTCAATCGGCTCGGCATGGGCCTTAACTATGCGCTGCGGCGGCGCGGGCCGATGACCATGGCGCCGTCGCAGCTTGGCGCCTTTACGCGATCTGACCCGTCGCAAAGTACCGCTAACATTCAATATCACGTGCAGCCGCTGTCGCTCGACAAATTCGGCGAGCCGCTGCACCCGTTTCCGGCCTTCACGGCAAGCGTTACCAATGTGCGTCCGACCAGCCGCGGTGCGCTTACGCTCAAATCGAAAGACCCATCACAGGCGCCCGCGATCAGCCCAAACTATCTGGCGACTCCCGAAGACCAGCGCGTCGCCGCCGATTCGATCCGCGTCACGCGCGAGATCGTTGCGCAGCCCGCCTTGCAGAAGTATTCGCCGGTTGAATTTCTGCCGGGGGCTCAGGTGCACAGTGACGATGAAGTCGGTCTGGTAAAAGCCGCCGGCGATATCGGCACGACCATATTCCATCCGGTGGGTACCGCGCGCATGGGCCGCGATGAGGATGAGAGGGCGGTCGTGGATGCGCGGTTGCGCGTCATCGGCATCGACCGCCTTCGCGTGGTGGATGCGTCCGTGATGCCATCAATCACATCCGGTAACACCAACTCGCCGACAATGATGATTGCGGAAAAGGGCGCGGCGATGATTTTGGAGGATCAAAAGGGTCTATAGTTGAACCGCGGATTAATGGAGGGGTGTCATGAATCTCGTGGAACGGGTCAAGGGGATCCTGCTTCAACCCAAATCGGAATGGAGTGCCATCGAGGGTGAGCCCGGGAACGCCGGGTATCTGATTCCGAACTATGTCGCGTTCGTCGCCGCGATCCCCGCAGTATGCTCATTTATCGGCACGTCGCTGTTCGGAGTGGACGGGTATCGTATCGGTATCGGTTTCGGCCTGGCAGCCGCCGTCGTCTTGTACGTGCTGTCGCTGATCGGCGTATTTGTCGTTGCCTACATCATCGATTTTCTTGCCGGCACGTTCGGCGCGCGCAAAAGCCCGGATAATGCGATGCGGGTTTCCGCCTACGCACCGACCGCCGCGTGGGTGGCTGGCGTGTTCAATATCATTCCGGCGCTGTCCTTTCTTGGCATCCTCGGTCTGTACAGCTTCTATCTGCTGTACACCGGCATTACCGGCCTCATGAGGCCTCCGGCGGACAAAACGTTGCTCTACACGATCGCAGTCATCGTTTGCGCGATCATCGTGTGGATTGTTATTTTCGGTCTCGTCAGGCTGCTGTTCGGCTTCTAGCGCCGGTCAGGGCAAAGCCTTGAGATGACGGATCGGGCGGCCAGGCGCGATTGCCTGTGCCGCCGCAACGATTGCGTTGGCATCGATGCCATAGTGCCGATAGAGCTCGGCGAGCGATCCCGTCTGTCCGAAATGTTCGACACCCAACGGACGTGTCCTGTGGCCGGCGACGGCGCCAAGCCAGGCCAAGGTGGCGGGGTGTCCGTCGAGCACGGTAACGATGCCGCAGTGTGGGGGTACATCGGCGAGCAGCCGCTCGATATGCGATCGCGCGTGCACCAAACCACGTTCGCGCGCGCGGTGTGCGGCGGTCCAACCCGCATTCAGCCGGTCGGCCGAAGTGATCGCGAGGAGACCGACATCGCGGCGATCTTCAGCCATCAAGCCTACGGCCTCGATCGCTTCGGGTGCGACAGCTCCTGTATAGGCCACAACAACCTGGCAATTGGGACCCGGCCTGCGCTGCCAATAGGCGCCGTCGACGATCTGCTGTCGCAACTCCGGAGTCATCTCCCGTTTGATCTGGTCGATCGGTCGTGTCGAGAGGCGCAGATAGATTGATCCTCCGGTCTCGTCGCGAAGCCAGGTGCGTTCGGAAGGCGCCGCCTCTCCATCCTTCTGCATGTACGGGAACGCCCAGCTCATGATGGCGGCAAGTTCGTCAACATAAGCAGGCTCGAAACTGGCGAGCCCGTCCTGGGCGAGACCGATCAGCGGCTCGGCAATCGACTGGTGCGCGCCGCCTTCGCCGGCGAGCGTGATCCCTGACGGCGTTGCCACGATCATAAAGCGCGCATCCTGGTAGCAGGCATAGTTGAGCGCATCGAGGCCGCGGGCGATGAAGGGATCGTACAGTGTGCCGATCGGCAGAAGGCGTTCGCCATTGATGGTGTGCGACAGACCGAGCGCCGACAGCAGAATGAACAGATTCATTTCGGCGATGCCGAGCTCGATGTGCTGCCCTTTGGGCGAGAATTCCCAATTGAAGGTCGATGGGATGCGTTCGCTCTTGAAGGTATCGGCCATGGCCTGGCGAGCGAACAGCCCGCGTCGGTTCACCCACGGTCCCAGATTGGTGGATACGGTCACGTCAGGCGAGGTGGTGACGATGTGGCGCGCGAATTCGCTCTCGGCGCGACCGATCTCGTTGAGGATCGCGCCGAAGCCGGTTTGTGTCGACATGACAGGCTGGATCGTAACGGAAAGACTTTCCGGTACGGCATGCGTCGGAGCGTTAAGTCGCCGCAGCTCAGCCGTCGCGAAGGGGACATGGTCGAGGAATGACTGCAGTTGCTGCGCCGTTGGCGCAAGCCCTTCAAATTTTTCCCACTCGTGACCGGGCCGAACGCCCATCGCCTGACGGAATGTCTCCATCTGCTGCGGCGTCATGAGGCCGGCGTGGTTATCCTTGTGTCCCGCGAACGGCAGCCCGAACCCCTTCACCGTATAACAGATGAAGCAGGTCGGCTTTTCTGAATCGGCGTTGTGGAATGCGTTCAGCACGGACGGCAGGTCGTGCCCACCGAGATTGTTCATCAAGGCCGCAAGCTCATCATCGCTGCGCTTTTCGATCAGTTTGCTGACGTCGCCCTGATCGCCGATTTCGTCGTTCAGCCGCTTGCGCCACGCCGCGCCACCGGCGAATACGAGCGCGGAGTAAAGCTGGTTCGGACAGTTGTCGATCCATTTCCGCAACGTCTCGCCGCCGGGCTCCTTGAATGCCGCCTCCTGCAACGAACCGTATTTGAGAATGACGACGTTCCATCCGAAATTATTGAAGAGCTGCTCATAGCGAGCCCACAGTCCCTCGCGAACGACGGCGTCGAGGCTTTGCCGGTTGTAGTCGATGATCCACCAGCAATTGCGCAAACCCTGCTTCCAGCCCTCGAGTAACGCTTCGAAGATATTGCCCTCGTCCAACTCGGCATCGCCAACCAGCGCGACCATGCGACCCTCAGGCCGATCGAGACCCCAGCCATGTGCGCGCACGTAATCCTGCGTCAGCGAGGCGAATAGTGTCTGCGCAACGCCGAGGCCGACCGAGCCAGTGGAAAAATCCACATCGTCGGTGTCTTTGGTGCGTGAGGGATAGCTTTGCGCGCCCTTGTAGCCGCGGAATGCTTCAAGCCGCTCGCGCGTCTGCCTTCCGAGCAAATACTGGATAGAGTGAAAAATCGGGCTCGCATGCGGTTTCACCGCGACGCGGTCCTGCGGGCGCAGCACATCGAAATAGAGAGCCGTCATGATGGTGGCGAGCGAAGCGCTTGAGGCCTGATGCCCGCCGACCTTCAGGCCATCAGTGTTCTCGCGCAGATGATTGGCATTGTGGATCATCCAACTCGCGAGCCACAAAACCTTGCGTTCAAGCGCGGCAAGCATCTTGAGCGCATCGGGACCCGTCGAACCGGATTTTGTCGGAGACATTGGACGCCTCGCCTCGATCAGTGCTTTTCGTTGGCCAGATTTGTCTTGCTGGCGGGTGCTTCGAGGACCGTTTTACACGCCGGGGGGAGCGCCGAAAGCATCATCGGCTTCGCGGGTTTGCCTGGCGCACCAATCGACGGACGCAGCACCTTGTCCGTCAGCCAGCGATCGAGCTCCTTGGAGCGGCAGCCATCATCGCCAGGCACCGGCTCCTGCGCCTTGCAATTCGGCGAGTCGCCCGGGCATTTCAGGCGCACGTGAATGTGGTCATGATGTTTGTACCAGGGGCGCACTTTGGCGAGCCATGCGTGCGGTTTATTCGCTTCCACGCGGCACAGCTCTTTCTTGATGACCGCGTTCACCAGCACGCGTTGCACTTCCGGTTGCTGCGCCGCCGTCTTGATGAACTCGACGTGCTGCGGTGTCCATGTGCTCGTATTGAGATGTTTCCAGTCGTCGGACACAAGACTGATGGCCTGGACGGTATCGCGTTCTTCCTTGGTCAAAACGCGATCAGGCATCGGCATGAACCAGATGTCGACATCAAGTCCCGTCTGGTGACTGGCGTGATCGGAGGGCGATGGTCCACCGCGCGGCTGGGCCAGATCGCCGACCAAAATACCGTTCCAGCCGGTCGCTTTGGCGGCGAGTGGCGCGAATTTTTCAAGGAAACGAATCAGGCTGGGATGGCCCCAATTGCGGTTACGCGTCAGCCGCATCACCTGCCACGTCGATCCGTTGACCGGAAATTCGACGCCGCCGGATAAACATCCGCGCGGATAATAGCCGATCGATACGGCTTTGCCGATCGAGGGAAGCTGTACCGAGCCGAAAAGCTGCTTGGCCGACAGAGTTTTCTCTTTCTGAGAAAGCTCTTTTTGATCGACCTGCGACGGCTCTTTCGATTGCTCGAGGTTACCGGGTTTTGGCGGCGGCAGAGGCGCCGTCGCGGCAATAGCCGATGTTTGTGCCAGGGCTGTGCAGCCGCCGGCGGCAAGTGCGCCTGCGACAATTGCGACCGACAGAACGAATGGGGTCACGATTCGTGCGAACATGACATTGTCCGGTCTACCGATTCCGCGACCACCTGTCAGGTTAATTATACGAGAGTACATTTGTTGCGGCACAGGTTCCATTGTACGACTATTTGGTGCAGTCGAGTTCGCGTAATGGAGGGTAGCCTTGTATCGCGTAATTTCCCCTCTCTTCCTTTTCGTCCTTCTTCTGACGTTCTCCAGCGCACCCGCGCAGGCCGGAATCGTGGTAACGGTCGACAAATCAGCGCAGCGCCTGACCGTCGTGGTGGATGGCGCCGACCGCTACCAATGGCCCGTTTCGACGGGACGCTGGGGTTACAGCACGCCGAACGGCAGCTACCGGCCGGAGCGGCTGGAGCGTAAATGGTTCTCTCGCAAATACGATTGGTCACCGATGCCCTATTCGATCTTTTTCGATGGGGGCTACGCAATTCATGGCAGCTACGAGGTCTCGCGTCTGGGCAGACCCGCTTCGCATGGCTGCATCCGCCTGTCTCCCTCGAATGCCGCAGTGCTGTTCGCGCTCGTCAAGGGGCGCACCGACGACACGCGCATCGTGGTCACCGGTGAAGCGCCCGCGCAGCGTGCGCGCGCGCGCGAGGACGATTGGCAAACCACTCCAAACCAATCCTATGAAAATAATTTCAGCAACTCATGGGGCGGCAGCCGCTCATGGGACGACAACCGCTCGCGCTCGTACTGGCAGAACTGGCGGTAGCGGCCAAAACGCTTAGACGTCCACTTTCAGCGCGGCGATGAACGCTTCCTGCGGAATGTCGACCTTGCCGAATTGCCGCATGCGTTTTTTGCCTTCCTTCTGCTTGTCCAGAAGCTTGCGTTTGCGCGTGGCATCGCCGCCATAGCATTTGGCGGTGACGTCCTTGCGGAAGGCGCGCACGGTTTCCCGCGCGATGATTTTGCCGCCGATTGCGGCCTGGATCGGCACCTGGAACATGTGCGGCGGGATCAGTTCTTTCAGCTTCTCTGCCATTGCGCGCCCGCGGGACTCAGCCCGCGTCCGGTGCACAAGCATGGCAAGCGCATCGACGGGGTCGCCGTTGACCAGCATCTGCAACTTCACCAGGTCGGCCACCCGGTAGTCGGTGAGGTGATAATCAAAGGAGGCGTAGCCACGCGAGACCGATTTCAGTCGATCGTAGAAATCGAACACCACCTCGTTAAGCGGAAGGTCGTATTTCACCATCGCGCGGTTGCCCACATAAGTGAGCTCTTTTTGCACGCCGCGGCGATCCTGGCAGAGTTTGAGTACCGAGCCGAGATATTCGTCCGGCGTCAAAATCGTTGCCTCGATCCAAGGCTCCTGCATTTCCAGGATTTGCGTCGGGTCCGGCATGTCCACCGGATTGTGAATTTCGAGCGCGCTGCCGTTGCGCAGCGCCATTTTGTAAATGACCGACGGTGCGGTCGCGATGAGGTCGAGATTGAACTCGCGCGCCAGCCGTTCCTGGATGATCTCGAGATGCAACAGACCGAGGAAGCCGCAGCGGAAGCCGAAACCGAGCGCGGCCGAAGTCTCCATCTCGTAGGTGAAGCTCGCATCGTTGAGCCGTAGCCGGCCCATGGCCGCGCGCAAGTCCTCGAACTGCGCCGCGTCGACCGGGAACAGGCCGCAGAACACGACCGGGATCGCCGGCCTGAAGCCGGGTAGCGGCTCGTCTACCGGATTGCGCTCGTCGGTGATGGTGTCGCCGACACGGGTGTCGGCCACTTCCTTGATCGACGCGGTGAGCATCCCGATCTCGCCGGGGCCAAGCTCGTCGACTTGCGCGAGCTTGGGCGTGAACACGCCGACGCGATCAACTTCATAGGCGGCGTCGATGCCGATCATGCGGATGCGTTGGCCCTTCTTGAGCACGCCATCGACAACGCGCACGAGCACGACCACGCCGAGATAGAGGTCGTACCAGCTATCGACCAGCAAGGCCTTGAGTGGGGCGTCGCGGTCGCCCTTGGGCGGCGGCAGTCGGGTAACGATGGCTTCCAAAACTTCCGGGACGTTCAGGCCGGTCTTGGCGGAAATCTCGATGGCATTGCTGGCATCCAGACCGATGACATCTTCGATTTGTTGTTTGACCTTTGCCGGCTCGGCAGCGGGTAAATCGACCTTGTTGAGTACCGGCACGATCTCGTGGCCGTTGTCGATGGCCTGGTAGACGTTGGCGAGCGTCTGCGCTTCGACCCCTTGGCTCGCATCCACCACCAGCAGGGAACCTTCGCAGGCCGCGAGCGAACGGTTGACCTCATAGGCGAAGTCGACGTGGCCTGGCGTGTCGATCAGGTTGAGCACGTAGGATTTGCCGTCCCGCGCCTTGTAGTTGAGGCGCACCGTTTGCGCCTTGATGGTAATTCCGCGCTCGCGCTCGATATCCATGGAATCGAGCACCTGTTCCTTCATCTCGCGCTCCTCCAGCCCGCCGGTCAGCTGGATCAGCCGGTCGGCGAGCGTCGACTTGCCATGGTCGATATGCGCGACAATGGAGAAATTGCGGATGTTCTGAATTGGTGACGTCGTCATTGCGGGCGAGATAACACTAGGGCTGCGGTCCTACAAGCACGCCAGAGCCGTCTTTCTACGAGAACATTGGGTCTAAAAACGCGCATACCCGGCGTAAGCCGGGCATGCGGAAACGAGCGCCGTATCAAAGCTTAGTAACGGTAGTGATCGCTCTTGAACGGACCGGTCTGCGGCACACCAATGTAGGAGGCCTGATCGGCACGTAGTTCGGTCAGCTTTACGCCGATCTTGGCGAGATGCAGCCGCGCTACCTTTTCGTCCAGCGTCTTCGGCAGCACATAGACCTTCTTCTCGTACTTGCCTTGGTTGGCGAACAGCTCGATCTGCGCCAGCGTCTGGTTGGTAAACGATGCCGACATCACGAAGCTTGGATGACCCATGGCGTTGCCGAGGTTCACCAACCGACCTTCCGACAACAAGATGATGCGGTGGCGATCGGGGAATTCGATCTCATCGACCTGCGGCTTGATGTTGGTCCATTTCAGGTTCTTCAGGTGCGCGATCTGGATCTCGTTGTCGAAGTGGCCAATGTTGCAGACAATGGCCCGATCTTTCATCTTCCGCATGTGATCGATGGTGATGATGTCCTTGTTGCCGGTCGCGGTGACGAAGATGTCGGCGATCGGCGCGGCATCCTCCATCGTCACAACTTGATAGCCTTCCATCGCCGCCTGAAGCGCGCAGATCGGATCGATTTCGGACACCATCACGCGGCAACCGGCCTGACGCAGCGATGCTGCGGACCCTTTGCCGACGTCCCCGAAGCCCGCGACCATCGCCACTTTGCCCGACATCATGACGTCGGTACCGCGGCGGATGCCGTCGACAAGCGACTCGCGGCAGCCGTAGAGATTATCGAACTTCGACTTGGTGACACTGTCGTTCACGTTGATCGCTGGAAAAAGAAGTTTTCCCGCCTTCTCCATCAGATAGAGGCGATGCACACCGGTGGTGGTCTCCTCTGAGACGCCCTTAATGTTTTTGGCAATCTCGCCGAACCAGCCCTTGGGCTTTTCCTTCAGAAGCTTTTTGATCAGCGCGTAGAAAACTTCCTCTTCCTCGGACGTGGGCTTGTCGAGGAAGGCGATGTCTCCTTGCTCGGCGCGCAACCCGTTGTGCACCAGCATGGTAGCGTCGCCGCCGTCGTCGAGGATCATGTTGGGTGTACCGCCGCCGTGCCACTCGAACAGCTTGGCGGTGTAATCCCAGTAGTCCTTCAGGCTCTCGCCTTTGATCGCGAACACGGGAATGCCGGCGGCGGCGATCGCCGCTGCTGCGTGGTCCTGCGTTGAATAGATGTTGCAGGAGACCCAGCGTACGTCGGCGCCGAGCGCCACCAGAGTTCTCGATCAGCACCGCGGTCTGGATGGTCATGTGAAGAGAGCCGGCGATGCGCGCTCCCTTGAGCGGTTTCTTAGGCCCGTATTCCTCACGGGTCGCCATCAGGCCGGGCATTTCCGTTTCGGCGAGCGAGATCTCCTTGCGGCCGAATTCGGCGAGCGAGATGTCCTTGACGATATAGTCGCCGGCTTTGGCTTTCGGCTGGGCAGCGGTCATGGCAGTCCTTCTACAGACGCGAACGAGGGGTTGAGTTCGGCGTGCCTATAACAGGGCGGCCGATGACCCGCAACGCATATATAAAGATTTCTTTATGTAGCAGCGAGGCTGGTCAGTCTTCTTCGCCAAATCCGTCGCCCACGAGCTTGGCGAGCGTGTCGACCGCGATCGCCGCATCCTTGCCGATGGCCTTGATGATGATGCTCACCCCCGGGCCCGCAGCCAACATCATCAGGCCCATGATCGACGTTCCGCCGACGGTTTCATGACCGCGGGTTACGGTGATGGCGGCGTCAAATTTCTCGGCGGTTTGCACGAATTTGGCGGACGCCCGGGCGTGCAGACCCTTCTTGTTGACGATTTCTACCTCACGCACGACGGGCGGGTCGTCCGCTGACGCGCGTGGGCTCATTTACCGTTGAGGACCCGGCTGGCGATCGTGCAGTACTTGCGGCCTGCTTCCTGGGCCGCGGCAACGGCGTCCTGCAGCGGACAAATCTCGCGGATTTTCGCAAGCTTGATAAGCATCGGTAGATTGATACCAGCCAGCACCTCGACCTTGGGCTGGCTCATCACCGAGATGGCAAGATTGGACGGCGTGCCACCGAACATGTCGGTGAGTATCGCCACGCCTTCGCCGCTGTCGACGCGCTTGACCGCCTCGAGAATGTTCTTGCGACACTGCTCGACGTCATCGTCGGGGCCAATAGTGATTGCCTCGATCTGACGCTGGGGTCCGACCACATGCTCCAGCGCTGAGCGGAACTCGATGGCGAGCCGCCCATGAGTTACAAGTACGAGGCCGATCATCCCTAACTCCTCGCGGGCGCTACGCTGCGCCGCACGAAAGGGCGCACATTCACGCCCATCTGAAGCCCCATTGCAAGGGGTTGTATCGCTATATAGGCGCTCTGTTGCACTGCGGAAAGACGGTGCCAAGGATGGGCTCGGTGCGGGCTCTTTTGGGCGGCGCGATCCTAAGCCCGGTATGGTTAATTTTCTCGATTGTCGCGGGCGCCGGGGGTACCGCAGTCGGCGGCCACCGGTCAATCACCTGCCGGGGGGGTGCGCATAGCAGCCAACACCAAAGGCAAGCCGGCTATCCCGGCTGCGACCGCTAGCCGCGGCAGCGAAACCCCATCGATTAGGGCAGTTACGGCCGCTTTCTCCGGGTGGCGCGCGGCATCCGCGGCGTCGAGATCGACAACAAGGCCGACAACCGCCGCCGGCTCCGCCGCAACCTTCCGAATGCCAAGGCCACGGATCTCGATCATGCTGGCCAGGGACTGGGCCGGCCGCACGACCAGGCGCCCTGAGTGATTTTCCAGGAATGCGCGGTCATCTGCGACAAGTATCGCAAAAGGCAGGAGTCCCTGTGTAGCCGCGGTTACAAGGTCCCATGCGAGCCGTGATTTGCCCGAACCGGCAGGCCCGCGGATCAATACGGCTTTTGCGCCGACCAGAACTGCAGAGGCGTGGATCGTGGAGTCCGCCCGGGCCATCAGGTTGCCGGCAGTCGCACCACAAAACGGGCGCCCAGCACACGTGGCTCTCCGTTGCCGGCGGCAACGCTGGTGCGATTTTCGGCGCGAGTCGTGCCGCCATGGGCCTCGATGATCTGCTTGGAAATCGACAGACCAAGCCCGGAGTTCTGACCGAATCCATGTTCTGGCCGGTCGGTGTAAAAACGTTCGAAAATCTTGTCGAGCGCGTCGGGTCGGATACCCGGTCCGTCGTCATCGACCAGGATTTCCACCACGTCCTTCAAGCGCCGGCAGGTGATGCGCACGGTACCCCCCGGCGGCGAAAACGAACGTGCGTTGTCGACCAGGTTGCTGACGACCTGACCAAGTCTCGAGTCGTGACCGGCGACCTTGAAATTTGAAAGCGCGCTGCCTTCGAATGTCAGCGTAACATTGACATCGTCGCTGCGGATTTCGTTTGCAGCTTTGACGAGGGCATCGAGCAATTTCGCGAGATCGACCGGGGCCGCTTCCTGCCGCTGCAGCTCGGCGTCCAGCCGGCTGGCGTCGGATATGTCCGAAATCAGTCGGTCGAGTCGTTTCACGTCGTGTTCGATCACCGCGAGCAGGCGCTGCCGGCTTTGATCGGTCTTGGCCAAAGGCAACGTCTCCACAGCCGAGCGTAGCGAGGTGAGCGGATTGCGCAGCTCGTGTGCGACATCGGCGGCAAAACTTTCGATCCCTTCAATGCGGCTGTAGAGCGCGTTGGTCATGTCACGCAGCGCGCCTGACAATTCCCCGATTTCGTCGCGTCGGCTGGTGAAGTCGGGAATTTCAACGCGACTTCGAATGCGACGGCGAACGCGTTCGGCGCCATCGGCGAGACGACGCACCGGACCGGCGATAGTGCCGGCGAGCAGCATCGACAGCACGACCATGACGCCGGCGGCGACGAAGAACACCTTCACAATCGCGAGGCGCTCGGCTTCCACCATGTCGTCGATGTCGGCGCCCTGTGTCGACAACATCAGCGCGCCGCGAACGGCACGAAACCGCTGCACGGGCACCGCAACGGAAACGATGACCTCACCCCGGTCGTTGACGCGCACCATGCTGGCGTGTGCACCGTTGAGCGCTTGGGTAACTTCCTCGTAGCCCTTTCCGTTTTCCGGGCCGAGTTCGTTGTACAGAGGCAGGTCGCCGCGGCCGAACCAGCGGCGCAGCGCAATGAACGTGCGCTCCATCAGGCCCGGCTTTTCCGCGCTCGGCGGCGGCAGGTCGAAGCGCAGGACGTCGCCACGCCCATAAAGGTTTCGGCTGTCGAGAATGAGGACGCCGTCGCGGTCATAGATGCGCGCGCGTGTTTTGGTCGGCGAAACGAGGCGTCGCAGCACTGGTGCAACGCGCTCCGGATTGATGGGAAATTCGATGCCTGAGAGAGTATCGTCCGCCGGTCCATAGCTCTCGCCGGCCTGCAGCTCGAGCAGGCGCTCGGGATCGATCGTGATGGAATCGGTTTCGACCGTGGCCGATGCCGCGATGGCACCCGCGATGATTTCGCTTTGCGTGAGCAAGCTCTGCACGCGTGCGTCGATCAGTCCGGCGCGGAATTGCGACAGGTAGAGTACGCCGGTGACGAGGGCGACCAGACCGGCAAGATTGAGGAAGACGATGCGTCTGGTGAGGCTGGAAAAGCTTTGCGATACGAAGAAATGCCAAACCGAGCCAAGCATGCGCCGCACGGCGCCGCCTTGCTGTCTGGACTCCGGACGCGCAGCTTCCGCGCCGGATGGTTCGGATTCGGCGTTCTGCGCAATAATTTCCGCGGTTCGATCGAGCACTTCGTTCAATCCAGCCGGGTTGACCGTGGGCCCATTTGCCTGCGCATGATCTCCTCCGAAAAAGCGAGCGCTTCTTCAGGATTATGCGCGATCTGAGCCCCGGGGGCATTTTACCGCAAGACGGGACGCTCCGTCAGGCCGCCCAGGCGGGCCGCGTCATCAAGAATATTTCATTCCTTGAAACGATAGCCGACGCCATAAAGGGTCTCGATCATCTCGAAATCGTCGTCAACCACCTTGAATTTCTTGCGCAAACGCTTGATGTGGCTGTCGATGGTGCGGTCATCCACGTAAACCTGGTCGTCATAGGCCGCGTCCATCAGCGCGTTGCGGCTCTTAACTACACCGGGCCGGGTGGCGAGCGCCTGCAGAATGAGGAACTCGGTGACGGTCAGCGTCACGGGCTCGCCCTTCCAGGTGCAGGTGTGTCGCTCGGGGTCCATGCGAAGCAGGCCGCGTTCCAGGACCTTCGCGGAATCGATCTCTTTTGCCGGCGCGCCATCTTTCGGACTTGCGCGGCGCAGCACAGCCTTCACTCGTTCGACCAGAAGCCGCTGCGAGAAAGGTTTGCGGATAAAATCGTCGGCCCCCATCTTCAGCCCGAACAATTCGTCGATCTCCTCGTCCTTGGACGTGAGAAAGATCACCGGGATGTCGGTCTTCTGGCGAAGGCGCCGCAGCGTCTCCATTCCGTCCATGCGCGGCATCTTGATGTCGAGGATCGCGAGGTCCGGCGGCGACGACTTGAAGCCATCGAGTGCCGAGGCGCCGTCGGTATACGCCATGATGCGATAGCCCTCTGCCTCGAGAGCGATAGACACTGACGTCAAAATATTGCGGTCATCGTCGACGAGAGCGATTGTCGGCATTTGCCCCTCTTCCGTGATGTCCCGCGCTTTTTGAACCCTACAAACGGGGTCCGAAATGTGGCCTCTTTGCATCAACTATGTGATTCGGTAGCGATTTCAACCCCAAGGACGTACAAACTGATCGTGGGGGCCGAAATCTTTAACGTGCGAGCGATTGGTCAATGAAGCCCGATAAAGCCTTTGATGCCCGCCTGGCTGCCAAGAAGCTGTTGCGCGAGGGCCGTTCCGGCGCCTTGGCAACGCTGATACCCGGCAACGGCGACCCCTATTGCTCCCTGGTCAACGTGGCAACGGCAATTGACGGCGCGCCGCTTCTCCTGTTGTCGAGTCTCGCGCTGCACACCAAAAACATCCAGGCGGACGCGCGCGTATCCTTGATGCTGGATGAGCGCAAAGAGGGGGATCCGCTGGAAGGCGCACGCATCATGCTGATGGGAACCTGCGCGAAATCCGACCCCTCGGTGGCCGGTGCTTATTTAAGACGTCATCCCGAGGCGGAGATGTTTGCAAACTTCGGTGACTTTGCGTTTTACCGAATGGAGATCGGGCGCGCACATCTGGTTGCCGGTTTCGGGCGCATCGTGGATATCAACGCCAAGGATTTGCTTGCCGATCTTTCGGATGCGCAGGGCCTGATCGAAGCTGAGCCTGGTGCGATTGCGCACATGAATGAAGATCATGCGGATGCCTGTCGATTGTATGCGACGAAATTGCTCGGGGCGCCCGACGGCGACTGGCGTTGCGTCGGCATCGATCCCGATGGGCTTGAATTGCAGCAAGGGCTAACAGCGCTACGATTGCCGTTTCCGCAGCGCATCACTGCTCCCGGTCCGCTACGTGCGGTTCTGAAACAGCTCGCTGACCAGGCACGCGCAAGCTGACGCGGGCGGCAGCCCAACATTCGTTTCGTCGCGCACGAATGCATTGTCGCCAAGTTCTTCCGGATGCGTCAGACTACCCGCAACGATAAACGTCCGGGAGCGAAACAATGCGCAAGACGCTGTTCTCAATTCTGCTCAGTGCCGCGGCGATCCATCCAACTTTTGCTGGTGAACCGATCACGTTGCGAGACATGGGCTCTTTCCATGTCGGCGGACGTGTCGTGGAAATATCCGGCAAACCGGTGAAGGAAGTTGTGTTCGGTGCCGGCGGTGTTCCGGCCAAGGTCGATCCAAATGGCCTCTATCAGGTCGAACAGATGTACGTGCAGTACTTCTTGCCGCAAAACCGCAAGGGCAAATATCCGCTGCTGATGTGGCACGGGGGCGGGCTCACCGGCGCCACCTACGAGACAACACCAGACGGCCGCGAAGGCTGGCTCAATCTGTTCATCCGCAAAGGCTGGGACGTCTACAATTCCGACGCGGTCGAGCGTGGCCGTTCCGGCTTCGCGCCGCCCGATGTGTGGAACAGCGAGCCGAATTTCCTGACCAAGGCAAATCCGTTCGAGCGTTTTCGCATCGGCCAAGGCCTCGGTTCATGGAATGCCGATCCGGCCAAGATGAAAGTGAATGCAGGCAGCCAATTCCCGGTCGAAGCCTACGACAACTTCACCAAGCAGATCGTGCCGCGCTGGACCACCACCGACGACGCGATCATCGCCGCCTATACGGCGCTGGTCGACAAAGTCTGTCCTTGCGTCCTTTTGTTTCACAGCCAGGCCGGAGGGTTCGGCTTCACCGTCGCGCAGGCACGCCCTGACAAGATAAAGGCGATCGTTGCGGTTGAACCGGCTGTCGCGGGCGACAAAGCGCAGGCGGGCAGGCTGAAAAATATCCCGACGCTCGTTGTCTATGGCGACTACATTCCGCTCGACAGCCGCTGGCCCAAAATGCGCCAGATCGGCCTCGACTACGCGGAAGCGATCCGTGCTGCGGGCGGGAATGCGGATGTGGTTAACCTGCCGGAGGTCGGCATCAAGGGAAATTCCCACATGCTGATGATGGACAAGAATAATGCCCAGGTTGTCGACCTGATTCAAAAATGGCTCACGGACAAGGGCTTGGTTGAGTAGGCGGCGCTATTCGAAATAATTGATGCAGCGCAACGCGGCCTGCAGGGCTCGCATGGCATTTTTTCTTGGCTTTCGGGGACTCCCTGACTATGGTCGCGCGCTTTCGAGCAAGGGGCTATATTATCTTAATAGCCGCGGCGGGGACCCAAGAGCCCCGTAAGGGGTTCTGGCAATAAAGCGGTCTGTTTGGGAGAAATCGCGTGCAAGAGCAGGGTGTGCGGAACGGTGCCTATGGCGCCGATAAATTCGGCTTCAAAAACCTCGCCGAGGTGCGCTGGAACCTGACCGAGCCGTCGCTGTATGAGTATGCGGTCTCGGCGGGTGAAGCTTCGATAGTCGCTGGTGGCGCGCTCTGCGCGGAAACAGGTCACCACACCGGCCGCAGTCCCAAGGACAAGCATACCGTCGTCGACGATCTCACCCGCGATTCGGTCTGGTGGGATGGCAATCGCAAGATGTCGAAGGAAAACTTCGACAATCTGCTCGCCGATTTCGTGAAACATGCCGAGGGCAAGAAACTTTTCGCGCAGGATCTTTATGGTGGCGCCGATCCGAAATACCGGATCAAGACCCGCATCTTCACCGAACTCGCCTGGCACTCACTGTTCATCCGCCAGCTGCTCATCCGCCCCGAGCGCAAAGAGCTTACCGGATTCGTCCCCGAACTCACCATCGTCGATTTGCCGTCGTTCAGGCCGGACGCCAAACGTCACGGCGGTCGCGAAGGTTCGGACACGATGGTTGCAATCGACTTCACGCGAAAGATCGTTCTGATCTGCGGCTCGTCTTATGCGGGTGAGATGAAGAAATCGGTGTTCACCACGCTCAATTTCTATTTGCCTGCGCAGAACGTCGTGCCGATGCACTGCTCGGCCAATGTCAGCCACGAGGGCGAGAGCGCGCTGTTCTTTGGTCTGTCCGGAACGGGCAAGACAACCTTATCCGCCGACCCGAACCGCATCCTGATTGGCGACGACGAAACCGGCTGGGGACCGGACGGCATCTTCAATTTCGAAGGCGGGTGCTACGCCAAGACCATCAAGCTCTCGCAAGAAGCAGAGCCGATGATCTGGGACGCCACCAATCGCTTCGGCGCGGTCCTGGAAAATGTTGCATTCGATCCGGTCACGCGCGTGCCTGACTACGATGACGGCTCCAAGACCGAGAATACACGTTCGGCCTATCCGCTCGATTTCATCCCCAACGCTTCGCGGAGCGGACGCGCAGGCCATCCAAAGAACATCATCTTCCTGACGGCCGACGCCTACGGTGTGATGCCGCCGATCGCCAAGCTGACGTCGACGCAGGCGATGTATCACTTCCTGTCGGGCTACACCGCCAAAGTTGCCGGCACCGAAAAGGGTCTGGTCGGCGTGCAGCCGGAATTCTCCACCTGTTTCGGTGCGCCGTTCCTGCCGCGGCATCCCTCGGTCTATGCGAACCTGCTGCGTGACTACATCAACAAGCACAAAGTCGATGTCTGGCTGGTCAATTCGGGCTGGACCGGCGGCAAATACGGTGTGGGCCGGCGCATGCCGATCAATGCGACACGCACGCTCCTGACGGCGGCGCTCAATGGGTCGCTCAAGAATGCCGACTTCCGCACCGATCCCTATTTCGGGTTCTCCGTGCCGACATCTGTGCCCGGCGTCGAACCGCATCTGCTCAACCCATTCAAGACCTGGAAGGACAAGGCCGAGTTCGACAGGACCGCGCGCGATCTGGTCGCGATGTTCCAGAAGAATTTCGGCAAGTTCGAGCAGCACGTGACGCCGGACATCAAGGCGGCGGCACCGGAAGTGCGCATCGCGGCCGAGTAATCGGCCGCTCCGCTAGACGCCGCACCAGTTCCGTATCATCCGGGAATAGATCTCGGTTGCCTGCTCGATACGCGAGACCAGGCAATACTCGTCCGTCTGATGCGCCAATGCGAGTTCGCCCGGCCCGATGACGGCGGTCGGCGGCGATCCGATTGCCGGGGTCAGAACCGACGCATCGGTAAAATATGGCGCGGCAGCGGGTTTATCGCCGAAACCGGCAACGTCGCGCGTGATGCGGAAAACCTCGCCAATCCATGCGTCGTCGGGGCTGGTCCAGACGCTTTCCGCATCAAGCAACGTGCTGAGCGCAACGTCGCCTCCGAGATAGCTCGCCAACTGGTCGCGGATCTTGGCGTGGCTCTGTCCTGGGATCGTGCGGATGTCGATGCCGATCGCAGCGCGATCCGGTACCGAATTGATGTTCAGTCCGCCCTTGACGGTGCCGACATTGAGCGTCGGGCCGCCGAGAACATCGTGCCGGGCGAAATTGAAATCGAAATCCTGCAAAGCGGTGATGGCTCGTGCGGCCTTATGGACGGCATTGACGCCTTTCTCCGGCATCGAGCCGTGCGCAGTCACCCCTGTTGTCACCGCTTCGAGCCATAGCGCGCCTTTGTGCCCGACAAGTGGCTGGTTGCCGGTGGGCTCCGCAACGACCAACGCGCCGACCCGGGGAAGAGACGTTTCGCGCGCCATCGCCGCTGCGCCAGTGCACCCGGTTTCTTCGCCGGCCGTGATGTACATGACCACACCTGGCGTATTCGCCAATTTGCCGGCCAATGCGACGCCGGCCGTCACGAATGCAGCAACGCCGCTCTTCATGTCGGAAGAGCCGCGGCCGTAAAGCTTTCCATCCTTGATCTCGGCGGCCAGCGGGTCGACCGACCAGGGCTGCGCGCCAAGCGGCACGGTATCGAGATGGCCGGTGAATCCGATTGCCGGCTTGCCGCTCGTGCCGCCAATGCGTGCCACCAGTTGCGCGCGCCCTTCGCCGAACGGAGTGAGGTCGACCGCAAAGCCCGCATCTTCGAGCAAGGATGCCAGCCGCTCGGCGCAGGCGCGCTCGTCACCGGGCGGGTTGATCGTTCGGAAGCGGACAAGGTCCTGCGTGAGTTCTACGGACGACGTCATGGGTTACCCAAAGTAAGCGTCCCGCACATCCTGGCGGGCTGCAAGTTCAGTCGGTGTCCCGCTGGCGGCGACGCGACCCTTCGAGAGCACGAAGCCGTAGTGGGAAATCGCTAGCGTCTGGTGCACGTTCTGCTCGACAAGCAGCACGGTGATGCCGCGCTCATTGATGCTGCGAATGATGTTGAAATTCTCCTTCACCAGGCGCGGCGACAGGCCGAGCGAGGGTTCGTCGATCAACAGCAATTTCGGCGCGCACATGAGACCGCGGCCGATCGATACCATCGCTTGCTCGCCGCCGGACATCGTTCCGGCAAGCTGCGTGCGCCGCTCGGACAGCCGCGGGAAAATGTGCAGGATTTCATCGAGCCTGGCGGCGCTCACTTTGTCCGAACGCTCCTGATAGGCCCCGACCCGCAAATTCTCCTCGACCGTGAGTTTGGGAAACACCTTGCGACCCTCGGGAATGCAGGCAATGCCGGCCGCGATGATCTTGTGCGTCGGCGAACGCGTGATATCGGAGCCATCGAACACGATGCGGCCGACGCGCGGAGGCGTCAACCCGAGGATTGACCGCACCAGTGTTGTCTTTCCCGAGCCATTCGAACCGAGCAGGCAGGTGATACGACCGGCCTCGACCTTGAGCGATACGCCTTGCAGGACGTCGGCCTTGTCGTAAGCCGTGAAGACGCCTTCGATTTCGAGTGTGCCGCTCATCATGCCACTCCGAGATAGGCTTCCTGCACCTGTGCGTCCGAAGCGACAGTGCGGTACGGCCCTTCGGCGATCTTGCGGCCGAAATTGAGCACCACGCAGCGCTCGGTGATGCGTTCGATCACACCCATTTCGTGCTCGACAATGATGATGGTCAGGTCCTTGTTGCGCGCGCGCACCAGCAGGATGTCATTCATCAGTTCCGCTGTTTCCTCGTGCGTCATTCCGGCCGAAGGCTCGTCGAGCAGCAGCAGCCTGGGAGCGCTGATCAGGGCGCGGCAGATTTCGATACGGCGGCGATCGATCATCGGCAGGCCGGCAATCGGCTCGAACAGACGATCGGCGAGCCCGGGCTCGAACACCTCAACCAATGTTCGCGCGGCCGCGTAGTTTTCCTCGAACTGGTGCTTGAAGTCGCCGCGTCTGACTAGGTTGAACCAGAGGCCTTGATTGAGGCGCTTGTGGTTGCCGATCATGATGTTGTCGAAGATCGAAAGCGGCAGGGATAGACGCGAACGCTGAAAAGTGCGCGCCATGCCGGCCTGATAGACCGCCCGTCCGCTTGCATTGGTTACGTCCGCGCCGTTGAAGACGACGCTGCCGGCATCGGCACGATAGATGCCGGTGATGACGTTGAAAAACGTGGTCTTGCCGGAGCCGTTCGGGCCGATGAGGCCAAGAATTTCGTTAGGAGCGACGGTGAGATTGAGCCCGTCGAGCGCCACCACGCCGCCGAAATGCTTGGACAGGCCCTGCACGTCGAGCAGCGCGCTCATGGCCGCCACCCCGGGAAGTAGCGTCGCACCGGCCGCGGCAGCAATCCTTCGGGGCGGAACAGCAGCACCGCGATCACCATCAGCGCGTAGAGCAGAAAACGGTATTCCTGGATTGTCTGCAGTTTCTCCGGCACGACCACGACGATGATGGTCGCAACGATCAGCCCCCACGGATTGCCGATGCCGCCGAGCAACAGGATCGAAACGAGGATCAGTGAATCGGCGAAGGTGTAGTTATTCGGCGCAACAAAACCGCCGACCATGCCGAACATGGCGCCAGCAATGCCGATGAGAAAATTGCCGATCAGGAAGGCCGTGATCTTCCAGCGTACGATATTGAGGCCGAAACAATTCGCCGCCGTTTCGTCGAGCCGCAGCGCGTCGAGATTGAGCCCGATCCAGGAGCGTTCAAGCCGCCGTACCAGGATGAAAGCGCCGACCAGCAGCAAAAGGCTGATGACGAAGTAGTTCATGTAGAACGACAGCGAGATGTTGCCGATCTTGATGTTGTCGTTGAACGACCAGCCGAGAATGCTCATGCCCTTGACCTGCATGCCCTGCGGCCCGCCGAGCACGTCGTTCACTTCGAGAAAGGTCTTGAACAGGAGCGCAAAGGCGATCGTCACGACTGCCGCATAGTGTCCGCGCGTGCGCAGCACCGGCAGCAGGAGAAGCGAGCCGGCAAGCGCCGCGAGCAGTCCGCCGATCACGAGTACGAGCAGATGGGGCACCGCGGTGTAGCCATTCAGGACCGCCGACGTGTAGGCGCCGATGCCGAAAAATGACGCACCGGCGAAATTGAGGACGCCGGCATAGCCGAACTGCACATTGAGCCCGAGCGTTGCCACTGAATAGAGCATCACCGTGATGACCAGCAGCAGCACGAAATGATTTTCGTGAAAGAATGCGGCGACTGCGAGCGCGGCGATGATCGCGCATCCGCCGAGCGCATCCTCATGATCGGCAAAGGACGCGCTCACGCTGTCCAGTACGCCAAACCATGCTCCCGCGATCACGACGGCGATGCCGGCGGCGAGCAGCGCGATGATCAGGTTCTGGCGCTCGACGTCGAGCAGCGCGATCAGGTAGGCGGTCGCAATCGCGAGCGCGATCACGCCCGGCCACACCGAAATGCGCGTCTTTTTCGCCATGGTTTTAGACGCGCTCACTGATCTTTTCCTGGATCAGCCCTGTGGGACGCCAGGCCATGATGGCGATGACGACCGCGAAGGCGAACACGTCCTTGTAGGCGCTGGCGAAAGGCAGCATCACCGTGCCGATGGTCTGCAGGCCGGCGAACAGAAAGCCGCCGAGGATGGCGCCGTAGATGCTGCCAAGGCCGCCGATGATGGCGGCGGAAAAGCCGATGACGCCAAGATAAAGACCGATGCCGAAATTGATTTCATTGTAGTAGAGGCCATTCATCACGCCGGCGAATGCCGCCAGTCCCGAACCGATGGCGAAGGTGATCAGCACGATGGCTGTGAAGTTGATGCCCATCGTGCGCGCGGTTTCTTCGTCCTGCGCGACGGCCCGGATCGCGAGGCCGAGCTTCGTCCGGTTGAGCAGATACTGGAGACCGAGGATCACCAGCACGCCCGCGGTCAGCATCAGGACATTGTCGAGCCGCAGGTTAAATCCACCGAGATCGACCGAAGCGCGCGGCAACAGCGCTGGAAACGGTTTCGGATTGGCGCCCTGCGGATAGAACAGCCGCACGCTTTCGCGCAACACCGTGCCGAGCATCAGCGTGATCAGCAGCGTATTGAGCGCCGGCGCGGAGCGCAGCGGCATCACGAGATAGCGCGCGATGCCCATGCCGAGCAGCGCCATGGCGAGCGTCGACAGGACAAGCATGACGAGCAGATCGAGCCAGCTGGAATTGACGCCGGCGGCGTGCAGGCCGACATAGGTCGCGAGCGCAGTGAAGGCGCCGACCGTCAGCACATCGCCGTGCGAAAACTTGATCACGTCGAGCACGCCGAAGAACAGCGTGAAGCCGACAGCCACCAGCGCATACATCATGCCGAGCATCAGCCCGTTCATGATGTATTGGGCGAGCAGGCCAGCATCCATGTCCGGATCTCCGCCGCCATGCCCGGTTCCGCGCCGGGCACCCACGTCCTTTCACGCGATCAGGAAAGACGTGGATGGCCGGGACACGCCCGGCCATGACGGGTCACTGTCGGGTCATTGCCTCATGCGTCTTGCGCCGCTACTTCTGTCCCGGCAGCTTGCGCTTGCCGGCGGCGTATTCGCTGTCGTCCCATTCCACGAACTTGCCGTCCTGCACCACGTATTTCGTGATGACCGGAACGGTATTCTGGCCGTGATCGTCGAACGTGATCTTGCCGACGATCGAGTCGCGATCCTTCACGTCGGCGAGCGCGGCGATGACTTTCTTGCGATCCGGCCCGACCTTTTCGATGGTGTCGAGGATCATGTCCATCGCCGCGTAGGCGAAGGCGCCATAGGCCTCGGGCGGATTGTCGTATTTCTGCGCGTTGTATTTTTCCATGAAGAACTTGCCGCCGGGAAGTTTCTCGGTCGGCGCGCCTTCACGGAACGCGAGCGTGCCCTCGGCCAGCGGTCCCAGGCCCTGAATGTAGGCATCGGAGACGATACCCGATGTGCCGTCGAACACGGCGTTGATGCCGAGCTTGTCCATCTGCGAGCGGATGCGCACGCCGATCGGCGTCAGCCCGCCGAAGTAGATCACTTCAGGATTGAGCGCCTTGATCTTGGTGAGCTCACCGGCGAAGTCCTGCTGCTCCGCCGTCACTCCGAAGGTGCCGACGATGTTGGCCTTGCCGATCTTTGCCAGCGACTTGCTGAAATATTCGTTGTGACCCTTGCCGTAGTCGGTGGTGTCGTGAATGACCGCGACCGTCTTGTAGCCGAGCTTGGAGATCAGCTCGGCGTTCGCGTCGTTCTGGTTGATCATGGTGCCGTTGACGCGATGCACCTCTTCGTACTTGTTGCGATAGGTGATGTCGGGCAGCACCGCGCCCCACACGATCACCGGAAAGCCGAACTTGTGATAGGTGTCGACGGTGGCGATCGCCGTCGCCGAACAATAATGCGTCGCGCCGGCGATGACGTCCTTGTCTGCGGCCATCTTGGTCGCAACCTGCACCGCGACGTTCGGCTTGCACTCGTCATCGAGCACCACGAGCTCGTATTCGTATTTCGCGTTCGGATCCGCGTTGCGCAGACGCACGGCGAGGTCGGCTGAATTGCGGCCGCCAAGTCCGTTGACGGAAACGCCACCTGTCAGTGGACCAATGAAGCCGACCTTGACCTTGTCCTTGGCTTCGGCAGCGACTGTCGCAGCGGCGAATGCAAGCGCCGCCATGCTCACAGCCATGCGTCGAAAAGCTTTACTCATGAACTCTCCCTCCAGCATCCGTTCCGCGGATAGTCGCGCGAGGGGAGGGGTTACGGCAAGCCCGTATTTACGTCGCAACAGACGGCGCGATGTCGCTTGCGCCTGACTGATGCGACACGGCTAGCAAAGTCTCGCAAAATAAAAAGGGCGGCTGCGATGCCGCCCTTTTTCATTCGTGGTGCCAGCTTTTAGCCGTTGGTTCGCGCGAGCTGCTGGCCGATCCGGTTGAAGCGGGCCTTCTGCTCGCTCGACAACGAAGCGTAGAAGTTCTCGAGTGCCGGCTTCACCGTGTTGGCGGCGTCGACCATCGACTGCAGACGCTTCTCCATCACGTTGAGACGGCCTGGCGGCGTCATTGGCGTCTCATCCGGGCAGGCTGTCTGCATGATCGACACGGCCTTGTTGGTCGCGTCCTGCAGCTTCATCAGCTCCGCCCCCTGCGCATCGGTCGGATTGAGCGCGTCCTCAATCTTTTCGATGGGCAGATTGGTCAGTCCCTGCTTCGGCTGCTTGCACGTATCGGCGCCCTGCGAGGCGACGCTCGCCTGTGCCTCGGTTCCCGCGTTCTGCGGCCCGAGCAGGTTGAAGCGCTCTTTCTGCTCGTCGCTGAGCGATGCGTAGAACTTCTCGAGCGCCGGACGCACCGTCTGCACGGTTTGCAACGTTGCTTCCAGTCGCACCGTCATCGCCGCGAGACGGCCCGGAGGCGTGAGCGGGAAGGCATTCTCCGCCGGGCAAGAGGCTTTGAAGCCCGCGGCTGCGTCCTCGCTTGTCCTGCGCACATCGTCGAGCAACTGTTTCTGCTCGCCGTTGAGGCCGACCTTGCGTTCGATGTCGCCGAACGGCCAAGCGGTCACGCCGTTGCCAGGCTGTTTGCACAATTCCTGGACGCTGGCGTAGCTCGGGCGTGGTGCCGATGCGACACGGCTTGTCCGTCCACCACCCGAAGACGCATAGCCGGATGACGGCGCATAGGCGTAGGCGTCCGGCGCACCGGCATCGCCCCAGAACACGCCATCGAAGAAGTCATCATAGGCGTAGGCCCAATAGCCATCGTCGTAGCCAGACGGCCAGAACGTGTAGTCAAAGACGTCGGAATAAGCGTAGGGCCAGAACACCGGTCCGAACCAGGCGACGAAGCGGGCGCGGTGGTGATTTCGCCATGCGTTACGCGCCGAAGCCCAGGCCCAGCGATTGTTCGGATTGATGCCGCCGGCCTGCTGGGCGAAGCGCGCCGCGAAGCGGCCCTGACGTGCCGCGTCCGGGGTCACGCGCGCCATTCCATTGCGGCGGTTCTCACGCCAGTTGCGCGTGTTCGTGTTCGCCTGTGCTGCGTTGGGCTGCGTGAGCTGCTGTCGGGCGAGGGCACGCTGTTGCCGCGCCTGATCGATCTGCTCGCGCTTTGCCGCGCGTTGCGACGTTGGAAGCCGACGCAGTTCGCGGGCCTCGGTTCGACGCAATGTGCGCTCGGCACGCAGCTGGTCACGTGTCGCCCGCAACTGGTCACGTGAATTGGTCTGCGTATTTGCCTGCAGCTGTTTCGTCTGCGTCTGCACATTTGAACGTACTTGGGACTGTGCTTGCGCCGACGGCTGTACGTGCTGCTGGCGCAACGCGCGCTCCTGACGGAATTGCTGCCGCTCGACGGTCCGGTTGACCGTTGGCGGCCGCTGAATGTTTGGCGTTGCCATCCGCGGTGCATTCACGTGCGGGGTCGCCATACGTGGCTGCATATTTGGCCGGATATTTGGCTGCATGCGGG
This sequence comes from uncultured Alphaproteobacteria bacterium, assembly GCA_963831515.1. GTDB lineage: Bacteria > Pseudomonadota > Alphaproteobacteria > Rhizobiales > Xanthobacteraceae > Pseudolabrys. The sequence goes on from CAWHQL010000013.1 coordinate 642,397, forward strand.
GCTGCGCCATAGGTGACGCCATTCTTGGCGCCATTCGCGGCGCCATTTGTGGCGCGGCCATCCGCGGCGCCGACATGCGCGGCGCAGACATCTGCGGCGCCGCCATGCGCGGTGCCGGTGCGAAATGCGGTGCGGCAGGTCGGGCGGCGGGCGCCGCCGCGGGTCTTCCGCCACCGCCGTGCTGCGGCGGTTGCTGAGCGTTCGCTGTCGCCGACATACCAGCGACAAGCACCGCTGCCAGCAGCAGCGTGCCTTTTTGTCGTGTCATTTTTTAATCCTCCACCAACTCCAGGACGCGAGTTCGGTCCTTTAACGAGTTAAACGGCGGAGGGTTCACGAATCCGGCGGTTCCATCGTGCGGAAGTGATTGCAGATGAACGTTTTGTAATTTTGCGTGCCATGCGGCTGCCGCCGCAGCAGGAAATTACCGGTTCGAGGTGCCGGCGCTGGCATTGCGCAGGCGTTCGATCAACTCGGCAGTCGGATAGGAATCGGCCGGCAAGCCGACCTTCAGCTGGGCCTTCTTCGTTGCGATGCGTGTGCCGTTGCCGACCTTTCCGTCCGGTTCGCCGACGCCTTCGTAGCCCTGCTTGTTTAGCAGGCGTTGCAGCTCCATCACCTGTTGCGGCGAGAGCGGCGCGATGCTGGCGGCACCCGAATGGTCAACGGTTGGCGCGCCTGCGAGGCGAGTGGCGAAATAGGCGACCGTCGTCGAATAGACCATGGCCGAATTCCAGCCGAGGAATGCCTTGAAGTTCGGATAGGCGAGGAACGCCGGTCCTTGCCGGCCCATGGGAAGAATGAGCGACGCCGGAAGATTGCCGCTCGGCATTTCGCCCTGCATCGGCTTCACGCCCCAGGCGACCCACTGCGATTGCGGATGCTGAATGCCGACGTCGGCTTCCTGCCAGGGCAGGTTCGCGGGCACGCGCACTTCTTTCAGCCAAGGCTGGCCACGCTGCCAGCCGAGGCTGACCAGGAAGTTGGCCGCCGAGGCGAGCGTATCGGGAACGCTTTTGATCAGGTCGCGGCGGCCGTCGCCATCGAAGTCGACCGCGTTCTTGAGGTAGTCGGTTGCGGTGAACTGCATGCCGCCGAATTCGCCGGCCCAGTCGCCGATCATGTCTTCGACGCTCTGGTCGCCGCGCTCGATGATACGCAACGCATCGAAGAGTTGCTGGCGGAAGAAGTCCGGCCGCCGGCAATCATAGGCGAGCGAGGCGATCGCGCTCAGAATATTGTACTTGCCGAAGTTCGCGCCGAAGTCGCTTTCGAGTCCCCAGAAAGCCGTCAGCACCGGCGCAGGCACGCCGTATTTCTCTTCGATGCGCCCGAACAGCGAGCCGTACTGCTTCATCTTGTTCTGCCCGCTGGGAATGCGGCCGCCACCGACCATGCGATCGGAAAACTGCAGAAATGTCTGGTTGAAAACCGCCTGGCCATGGTCGCGCCGGATGATTGCCGGATCGAAGACCATGCTCGGGGCCGCCGCTGCGATCACCCGCTGCGAGATACCCTGTGCGGCAGCCTCCTTCTTAAAGTCCTCGAGCCAGCGCTCGTAGCTGCCACTGGTGCGGCAGGGAGTAGCGGCGTAGGCGTGCCCCACGAATAGGGGACCGAGGACGCAAAATGCTCCTGCCAATACCGCTTTTCGCATCGTCCACCGACTCACTTGTTTGACTGGCTTTCGACTAAATCCGCCAATGCGGGTCGCTGGTCAAGCGGCATTGCGCATAACTGCCCGTTGTCATTTCAGAAAGCGTCGGGCAGCATCCCGGCCACAAAATGGCTGGAAGAAAATTTGGGGCTTCTGGATCGAGGATGACCGGGTCAATCAATTAAATAACAAGGAGGATTTCGATGGCTGCCAATGTCCGCTTTTCCAATCCGAAGACGCTCGCAAAGCCGCCGGGCTACAGCTACGTCGTCGAGGCTACCGGACCGAACAGACTGATATTCATCGCCGGCCAGCTTGGACTCGACATGGAGAACAAGCTGGTGGGAGGGCCGGGCGATTTCGGCGCGCAGGCGGAAAAGGCAATTGAAAACCTGAAGCTTGCGCTCGCCGACGCCGGCGCGACCCTCAAGGACGTGGTCAAGATCAACAATTATCTCGTCGACATGTCGCATATCCCGATTTTCCGCGAAGTACGCGACCGCCACTTCAATATGGCAGCGCCGCCGGCAAGCACGACCGTCGCAATCTCCCAGTTGGCGCGGCCAGGCGCGTTGTTCGAGATCGAAGCGATCGCGGTGTTGCCGGCAAAAGCCGCGAAAGCGGCGAGGACCAAACCGGCCGCGCGCCGATCCGCCAAAAAGGTCAAGGCGCGCCGGAAACGCAGGTAGGCATCACCCGCGCTTAGTGCGCTTCGTCCCAGTTGTCGGCGGCGCGGCCGTCGACCTGAAGCGGGACGTGCAGCGCGACGGCGGGATCGGGCGCACTCTGCATCACACTCTTGATGATCGGCAGGGTGCGCTCGACTTCTTTTTCCGGCACCTCGAAGATCAGCTCGTCATGCACCTGCAGAAGCATGCGTGCATTGAGCTTGTCCTTCTTGAGCTCCGGCTCGATACGGATCATGGCGCGACGGATGATGTCGGCGGCTGAGCCCTGCAGGCGCGCGTTGATCGCGGCACGTTCGTTGAACGAACGGATCGAGGGATTGCTGGCCTTGATATCGGGGTAGTGGCACTTGCGGCCGAACAATGTGAGCACGTAGCCGTGCTCCCGGCAGAACTCGCGCGTCTCATCCATGTAGTCGCGGATGCCCGGGAAACGTTCGAAGTATTTCTTGATGTAGGCGCCCGCTTCCTTGCTTTCGATCCCGAGTTGTGCGGCAAGGCCGAAAGCCGAAATGCCGTAGATGATGCCGAAGTTGATCGCTTTCGCGCGGCGACGCACTTCAGCCGGCATATCCTTGACCGGCACGCCGAACATTTCCGAGGCGGTCATCGCGTGAATGTCGACCCCATCCTGAAACGCCTTTCGCAAAGTCGGGACATTGGCGACTTCCGAGAGCAGCCGCAGTTCGATCTGCGAATAGTCGGCTGAGACGAGCTTCATTCCCGGCGCGGCGACGAAGGCCCGACGAATCTTGCGTCCATCTTCTGTGCGGATCGGAATGTTCTGCAGGTTGGGTTCGGACGATGAGAGACGGCCGGTCGATGTTGCCGCGAGCGCGTAGCTCGTGTGCACGCGATGCGTTTTCGGATTGACGTAGTTCGGCAGAGCCTCGGTATAGGTCGAACGCAGTTTCGACACCTGCCGCCAGTCGAGAATGACCTGCGGAAGCTTGTGGCCTTGCTCGGCCAATTCTTCCAGCGTTCGGGCGCCGGTCGACCACTGTCCGGTCTTGGTCTTGGTGCCGCCGGGTAATCCCATCTGGCCGAAGAGGATGTCGCCCAGCTGTTTCGGGCTGCCCGGATTTACCTGCGCGCCGGCAATCTTGTTGATGTCGCGCTCAAGCGCCGCCTGCTTCTTGCCGAAATCATTGGAGAGGTGCGAGAGAACGCCGGGGTCGACCGAAATTCCGCGTTCCTCCATGCAGGCCAGCACGCGCGGCATCGGCCGCTCCAGGGTTTCGTACACGCGCGTCACCTTCTCGGCGACCATGCGCGCTTTCAAAGCCTGCCAGAGACGAAGAATGAGGTCCGCATCTTCGGCGGCGTAGCTTGCGGCGCGGGCGATCGGCGTGGCTTCCGGGGTGAACAGCGCCTTGTCCTTGTTTTTGGCATCGTTGAAGCGGGAAGGGCTGCGGCCGAAAAAGCGCGTTGCGACGCTATCGAGCTCATGCGAGCCCTTTCCGGCGTCGAGCACATACGACATCAGCATCGTATCGTCGGTCGTTCCGAGACGAACGCCGCGGCAGGCGAGAACCAGCCAGTCGCGTTTCACGTCGTGGCCGACCTTGATGATGCTTTGGTCCTCGAGAACCGGCTTGAGCGCTTCAAGCGCGTCGCGCTCGGAGATCTGCCCGGTGCAAAGTTTGGCAGCAAACAGACCCGACATTTCTTCTTCGCTCGCCTCGCGATGGCCGAGCGGCAGATAGGCCGCCTCGTTCGGCGCGACGGCAAGCGCTACGCCACACAGCCCGGTCTGCATCGGATCGAGGCTGCTTGTTTCAGTCTTGATCGCGAGAACACCCGTGTCGTGAGCGCGTGCAATCCAGTGCTTCAAGCGGTCGATCGTTTCGATCGTCTCGTATTTCGCGGGTTCGATCTTGCTTGCGCGCAGGATTTCGAGACGCCGTTCGGAAAGCGAGATTGGCGTCAGTCGCGCGGAGTCCGCGGCGGGCTTGCTCCTGGTGACGGAAGAGGCAACAAGCGGAAGCTGTCCCTGTCCGCTGGTACGCCCAGTCTGGACGGTTGCCGGCCTTGTTGCCGGCGATATCGCGTCCACAGCTTCGACCCGAGTCGCATCGACGCCAGCCTTTTCGGCGACGCGCTGCGTCAAGGTTTTGAAACCCATCCCTTTGAGAAATGTGATCAGCGCCTTGTAGTCGGGTTCTCTCACCCCGAGGTTTTCGATCGGCACGTCGAGAGGTACGCGGTCGTCGAGGGTGACAAGTTTCTTCGACATGCGCGCGGCTTCGACATTGTCGAGGAGCGCCTGGCGGCGTTTGTCCTGCTTGATCTCGTTTGCCCGCTTGAGCAGCGTTTCAAGGTCGCCATACTCGCCGATCAGCTGGGCGGCTGTCTTTACACCGATGCCTGGCACACCGGGCACGTTGTCGGTTGAATTGCCGATCAGCGCTTGAACCTCGATGACTTTCGTCGGCGGGACACCGAATTTTTCGATCACTTCGGGGACGCCTATGCGCACGTCCTTCATCGTGTCGTACATGACCACGCACTCGCTCACGAGCTGCATGAGGTCCTTGTCGGACGAGACGATGGTGGCGGTCGCACCTGCTTCGCAGGCAATCCGCGCATAAGTGGCGATCAGATCGTCGGCCTCGTAGCCAGCCTGCTCGAGGCAGGGGATCTCGAAGGCCTTCACCGCGTCGCGGATAAGCGGAAACTGGGGAATGAGGTCGTCAGGAGGCGGCGGTCGGTGCGCCTTGTACTCCTTGTACATCTCCGTGCGGAACGTTTTTTCGGATTTGTCGAAGATCACCGCGAGATGGGTCGGCCGCTCATCCGGCTTCATCTCCATGAGCAGCTTCCACAGCATGCTGCAGAACCCGTAGACCGCATTGACATGCGTTCCATCGGCGGTGCGCGGTTCGAACCTGATCGCGTGGTAAGCGCGGAAGATGTAACCGGAACCGTCCACCAGGAACACGTGATCGCCCTTTTTAACGGCACGGGACGCGGCCTCTGACGGGGCCGAGGTTGGAGCGGCTGTTTTTGTCTTGGGACTCGATTTTGCTGAGGCTGGCATGCGCCGAATGTGGGCCCGGAGGCGGCGTTAATCAATCGGCCAGAATATTCGGTCACAGAAAATGCACATGAGCCGACGCCTCTCGCCACTCGGGTTTTCGTCTGCTATGCAGTCGCGGTCCGGCTCTGACCGGAAGCGGTTTGTCACCACCATGATGGATTTCACATGCGCGTTGCCATGATCGGCACCGGCTATGTCGGCCTTGTTTCCGGCGCTTGCTTTGCCGACTTCGGACACGAAGTTGTCTGCGTCGACAAGGACAAGGCAAAGATCGCGGCTCTGGGCCGCGGCGAGATGCCAATCTACGAGCCCGGCCTAAATGACCTGGTCGCCAACAATGCGCGCGCGGGCAGGTTGAAATTCACGACGGAACTCGCTGGCGCGGTTGCCGCGGCTGATGCGGTGTTCATCGCGGTTGGTACGCCTTCGCGCCGCGGCGATGGTTTCGCCGACCTGAGCTTCGTTCATGAGGCCGCACGCGAGATTGCGCGGGCGCTCGACGGCTTCACCGTCGTGATCACCAAATCGACCGTGCCGGTCGGCACAGGCGACGAGGTCGAACGCATTGTGAGCGAGACGCGGCCCGATGCCGACTGCGCAATTGTATCGAATCCGGAATTCCTGCGCGAAGGCGCGGCCATACAGGACTTCAAGCATCCCGACCGCATTGTCATCGGCACGGACGACGCGCGAGCGCGCGAGGTCATGACCGAATTGTACCGGCCGCTCTATCTCAACCGTTCGCCGATACTCTTTACCGACCGGCGCACGGCCGAACTCATCAAATACGCGGCGAACGCTTTCCTTGCCACCAAGGTCACTTTCATCAACGAGATTGCCGATCTCGCCGAGAAAGTCGGCGCCGACGTTCAGGAAGTGGCGCGCGGGATCGGGTTGGACAACCGGATCGGGTCGAAGTTTCTGCACGCCGGCCCTGGCTATGGCGGTTCCTGTTTTCCCAAGGATACGGTCGCGCTCATCAAGACGGCGCAGGACCATGCGTCGCCGCTGCGCATCGTCGAGGCCGTTGCGGCCGTCAACGACGCGCGCAAGCGCGCGATGGCGAGGAAAGTTTCGGCCGCGCTTGGCGGCGAGCTGCGCGGAAAAACGATCGCGGTTCTCGGCCTCACGTTCAAGCCAAATACCGACGACATGCGCGAGGCGCCGTCGATCCCGCTTATCACCGCGCTGCAGGATATGGGCGCGAAAGTGCGCGTCTACGATCCGATCGGCATGGAGCAGGCCAAGAGTGTCATCGGCAAAGCCACATTCTGCAATGACTCCTATTCCTGCGCCGAAGGCGCTTCCGCCCTGGTGATCGTCACGGAGTGGGAGCAATTCCGCGCGCTGGATTTCGATCGGCTGAAGGGCGTGATGGCGCAGCCCGTTCTGGTTGATCTGCGCAACGTCTACCAGCCGGATGAAATCGCCCGCCACGGCTTTGTTTATGAGAGCGTCGGACGGCCGCGGAAATGATGTCTGCCAGCCTCTCCTTTGATAGAAGTTGTCGTCCCCCGCGCAAGCGGGGGACCCGGTAATCATCCACATCGCGTTTCTTGATCCTGCGGTTACCGGTTCATCCGCCAGTCCGGATGATGACGACGAAAATCATGCGAACTTTCGATACGCCTTTGCCAATCGACGTTGCTTTGCCGCAACTCACCGCGGCGCTCGCCAGCAACGATGCCGCCGTGCTGGTCGCTCCGCCGGGCGCCGGCAAGACGACGCGCGTGCCGCTGGTGCTCCTCGACGAGCCGTGGGCAAAAGATAGGAAAATTCTGGTGCTGGAGCCGCGCCGGCTCGCGGCCCGGGCTGCCGCCGCTCGCATGGCGTCGACGTTGCGAGAGCAGGTCGGCGATACCGTGGGCCTGCGCGTGCGTTTCAATTCGAAGGTGACAAAACGCACACGCATCGAGATCGTGACCGAAGGCGTCTTTACGCGGCTTGTTCTCGACGATCCTTCACTCGATGGTATTGCCGCCGTATTGTTCGACGAGTTCCACGAGCGATCGCTCGATGCCGATCTTGGATTGGCGCTGGCACGCGATGCACAGCTCGGCTTGCGGCAAGATCTCAAGCTGCTGGTGATGTCGGCGACGCTCGATGGCGCGCGGGTCGCAGCGTTGCTCGGCAAAGCGCCCGTGATCGAAAGCGAAGGGCGGGCTTTCCCGGTGGAGACACGTTATCTGGGGCGCGATCCGCGTGCGCCGATCGAACGCCAGATGGCGGATGCGGTCGAGCGCGCACTGCGTGCCGAAGGCGGCTCGCTTTTGGCGTTTCTGCCCGGCGCCGGCGAGATCCGCCGCACCGAGGAGCTTTTGAAAGAGCGCGTGCGCGAGGCGACCGTCGATATCGTCGGCCTCTTCGGCGCACTCGACGCGCGCGAGCAGGATCGCGCGATCTCGCCGTCGCCGCCGGGGCGGCGCAAGATCGTCCTGGCGACCTCGATTGCCGAAACATCGATTACCATCGAAGGCGTGCGTGTCGTCGTCGACTGCGGGCTGGCGCGGGTGCCTCGCTATGAGCCGGACGTCGGCCTGACGCGATTGGAAACCGTGCGCGTTTCGCGCGCGGCCGCCGACCAGCGGCGCGGTCGCGCCGGCCGCACGGAGCCGGGCATCTGTTATCGGCTCTGGGACGAACCGCAGACCGGATCGCTCGAGCCCTATACGCGGCCAGAAATATTGTCCGCCGACCTGTCGTCTTTCGTGCTGGATCTCGCCCAATGGGGCACCGCCGATACGAACCAGCTCGCATTCCTCGATGCTCCGCCACAGGCCGCCTTGAACGAGGCCAAAACCTTGCTCGGTGAGATCGGCGCCATCGACGAGAACGGGCGCATCACCGAGGAGGGTCGCAAACTGCGGGCCTTGCCGCTGCCGCCGCGGCTCGCGCGCATGGTTGTCGATGCCGCAGCGCAAGGCGCGGGCGAGAGGGCTGCTGCGATCGCTGCCGTTCTTACGGAACGCGGCCTTGGCGGTAACGATGTTGACCTCGGCCACCGCCTGGAAAACTTCCGGCGTGATCGCGCGCGGCGTGCCGAAGATGCGCGGGCGATGGTGAGGCGCTGGGCGGCGACGGCCGGCAACAGGCAAAAAGACAACGAACAGTCCCCCGGGGCGCTGCTCGCACTCGCCTATCCCGATCGTGTCGCCAGGAATCGCGGCGGCAGTGGCGGTGCATTCCTGCTTGCCAACGGCCGCGGCGGAATGATCGACCCCGCATCGTCGCTCGCGCGCGAAACTTATCTCGTTGTCGCCGAGCTTGCAGGAGCCGCGGCCTCGGGACGTATCATTCTGGCGGCGCCAATCACGCTTGAGGAAATCGAACAATGCTTCTCTGATCGGATCGCGGACAGTGAGATCGTGACCTTCGATGCAGCCTCCGCCTCGCTGCGCGCGCGCCGCATGCGTCGGCTCGGTGCATTGGTTCTCGCCGAGCAGACCCGGCCGGTCGCCTCCGATTCGGAAAGCGCCAGATTGTTGGCCGAGGGAATTGCGGCGATTGGCGTACGCAAGCTGCCGTGGAGCAAGGCGCAGCTCCAGTTGCGCAACCGCGTGATGTTCTTGCGGCGCGCCGAAGGTGATGAATGGCCCGACCTGTCGGATGAAGCGCTGTCACGCATGGCGGTCGAATGGCTGGCGCCGTTTCTCACAGGTAAGACATCACTGCAACAAATCGGCGCCGATGATCTGGCCGCTGCGCTCGACGCCTTGTTGCCGTGGACTCTGCGCAAGCGACTCGATGCCGAGGCCCCGACACATTTTGCCGCTCCATCCGGCTCGCACGTGCCGATCGACTACGAGGCGGAGGAAGGTCCGAAGCTTTCGATCCGCGTACAGGAGCTCTTTGGCCTTGCGGTGCATCCCACAATCGCAGGGGGGCGCATACCTCTGCTCATCGAACTGCTGTCGCCGGCGCATCGTCCGGTGCAGATGACCCGCGACCTGCCCGGGTTCTGGCGGGGCAGCTATAAGGATGTGAGAACCGATCTGCGTGGCCGTTACCCGAAACATCCCTGGCCCGACGATCCGCTGACGGCGCCGGCGACGCGGCGCGCCAAGCCGCGCGGCCAATAGTTTCAATTGTCGTCAATCGGGTTACCGCACGGTCACCATGTGCAAATGCGCCTGAGTGGTCCGGTATCCATTAAGCCGCCCTTGATTCTCGCATGTCAGTCTGGCCGGCGATCATTGGGCTTTGCCATGCGTCAGCTCATTTTTCTCGCCGTCACCTTGGTTGTCGCCGGAAGCTATATGGCCCGGTTTGCCGATCGTGCCGTTGAAGCGCGTTCCGAGCCTCAGGCCGCGGTCATTGAACCGGCCAACGAACTGCGTGAACCGACCACGTCCGGCCGCAGTCTGATGCTTGAAAGCGACCGTCAGGGGCATTTCCAGGTCGAGGCGAGGGTCGAAGGCCGGTTTGTCGACTTCGTGGTCGATACCGGCGCGTCGCTGGTTGTCCTGCGCGAATCATCCGCCGCGTTGGCAGGCATTCGCCCGCAGCCGCGGGATTACACGGCCACGGCCGTCACCGCCAATGGCAGGATAAAAGCAGCACCTGCCAAGATTGATCGCATCGAAGTCGGCGGTATCACCGTCTATGACGTGCCAGCCATGGTCCTGCCTGACGAGGTGCTGTCGAAAAACCTGCTCGGCGTCTCGTTCCTGTCGCGGCTCAGGCGTTACGAATACGCCAACGGTCGCCTGCTGCTCGAACAGTAAACCATAGCCTCGCGAAATCGATGGCGGAGCGCTTTCCGCGCCTCCGGCGTTAGGGTATTGGATTTGCGCCCTTTAGCCTGAGGTTGTGATGTTTCCGACGCCGAAAACCGCACTTACGCCGAATACTTATGCCTATGAGTCCTCGCCGCTGGTTAAGCCGACCGGCTTCCGTGAATACGATGCGCGCTGGCTGCTGGAAAAAGAAATCAACCTGATGGGCGTTCAGGCCCTCGGTCTCGGCCTCGGCACGCTCATTCACGAACTCAACGTCAAACCCGAAATCGTCACCGGGCATGATTTTCGCAGCTATTCGTCGGCGGTGAAGATGGCGCTCATCTCCGGCCTCATGGCGTCAGGCTGCAAGGTTCACGATATCGGCCTTGTCATCACGCCGATGGCCTATTTCGCCCAGTTCGAACTCAACGTGCCCTGCGTCGCGATGGTAACGGCATCGCACAACGACAATGGGTGGACCGGCGTGAAGATGGGGGCCAACCGGCCGCTGACGTTTGGGCCGGTCGAGATGAAGCGCCTCAAGGAAATCGTCATGGCGGCGAAGTTCGATTTCCGGGCCGGCGGCAGCTACGCGTTCGTGGAGAATTTTCCCGAACGTTACATCGCCGATCTGACCAAGCGGCCGAAACTCAAGCGCAAGCTCAAGGTTGTCGCGGCGTGCGGCAACGGTACCGCCGGCGCCTTTGCACCGAAGATCCTGCAGGCGATCGGGTGCGAGGTCGTGCCGCTCGACTGCAACCTCGATCACACGTTTCCGCGTTACAATCCAAACACCGAAGACATGAAGATGCTGCACGCGATGCGCGATGCGGCGCTCGTCAACCGGGCCGACGTCGCGCTCGGCTTCGACGGCGACGGTGATCGTTGCGGCGTTGTGGACAACGAGGGTGAAGAAATCTTCGCCGACAAGGTCGGTGTCATGCTGGCGCGGGACATGTCGACGATGCACCGGAACACGACCTTCGTGGTTGACGTGAAGTCGACCGGTCTGTTCCTCACCGACCCGGTGCTGAAGGCCAACGGGGTGAAGGTCGATTACTGGAAAACCGGTCATTCCTACATCAAGCGCCGGGTCAATGAGCTTGGCGCCATCGCCGGCTTCGAGAAGTCGGGACATTTCTTTTTCAACAAACCGTTCGGCCGTGGTTACGACGACGGAATGATCTTCGCGCTCGCGGTGTGCGACATGCTCGACCGCAATCCAGACAAGAGCATGGCCGACTTGCGCAAGGCGCTGCCAAAGACCTGGGGCTCGCCGACGATGTCACCGCATTGCGACGATGAGAAGAAGTACGCGGTTGTGGACGCGGTGGTGAAACATTTCGAAAGCGCCAAGGCGGAGGGAAAAAAAGTCGCCGGTCAGCCGATCCGCGAATTGGTCACCGTGAACGGCGTGCGCGTCACCGTCGAGGACGGCACCTGGGGCCTGGTCCGGGCATCTTCAAACAAACCGGAGCTCGTGGTGGTGGTCGAGAGCCCGGTGTCCGAGCAGCGTATGCGGGAGATGTTTCAGGCCGTCGATGGCGTGCTGCGCACGCATCCGGAAGTGGGCGCCTATAATCAGACGATTTGATTGTCCGACGCCATGCACATCGCCATCCTCGGTGCCGGCCCTGCAGGACTTTACCTCGCATATTTGATCAAGCGCCGCCGCCCGGAAACGGCGATCACTATCGTTGAGCAGAATCCACCCGATGCAACCTTTGGCTTCGGGGTGGTGTTCTCGGACCGCGCACTGGAGTTCCTGCGCGAAGACGACGAAGCGACCTATTCGGCGATAACGCCGCATATGGAATCGTGGGACGACATCACCATTGTCCATCGCGGCGAGCGGGTGACGGTCGACGGGATAGGCTTTTCCGCCATCGGGCGCCTCAAGCTGTTGCAGTTGTTGCAGGCGCGGGCCCGCTCCGTCGGGGTCGAGCCTTTCTACAATCGCGCGGTGAAAGGCCTCGGTGAGCTGGGCAACGTGGATCTCATCGTCGGTGCGGATGGAGTTAATTCGCTGGTGCGTCGTAGCAACGAAAATCGGTTCGGTGCCGGCGTGCGGCTTCTCACTAATCGCTTCGCCTGGTTCGGCACGAGCAAGCGCTTTGAGACGCTCACCCAGACATTCGTCGAAACCGACGTCGGTTCATTTAATGCGCACCACTATCGCTATTCGCCCGATCTCGGCACGTTCATCGTCGAGGTCGATCAGTCGACTTTCGAGCGTGCGGGTTTCGCGCAGATGGGGGAGGCCGAAACGCGAGCTTTCTGCGAACGCGTGTTTGCGCAGACGCTGGATGGCTCCCCGCTGGTCTCGAACAATTCGGTCTGGAGGCAGTTCCCGATCGTGCGCAACGAACGTTGGGCGGTCGACAACTGTGTCCTTGTCGGCGACGCGCTGCACACGGCACATTTCTCGATCGGCTCGGGTACGCGCCTCGCCATGGAAGATGCGATTGCCCTCGACAGGGCGCTGGCGCATTCGGAAAACATCGGCGCCGCGCTTGTTGCATATGAAGCCGCGCGTCGACCGACCCTTGAAAAGATGGTGTCGGGTGCCAATGGCAGCGCGACCTGGTACGAACATTTTGCCGAGCATATGCGGCTTGCGCCGGTCGATTTCGCTATGAGCTACATCACACGTTCCGGTCGAGTCGACATCGAACGGTTGCGAAAACTTTCTCCGCGCTTCGTTGGCCAATTTGAACGCGATGGTTTGCAATCGCGCGGTACGCCACAGGTTAAGTGCGAAGCCCGCGAGCGGTGAGGCCGCAACGGGGCATCGGGGCAAGGATTTCTGGGCCGCGTCGCGGTCTGACCAGCCTCGGGCTAGTCCTTCTCTTCCTTGAAAGTCTCGCGGTAGGCGTGCGCGGGATAGACCCCGAGCACCGTCAATTCTTTGGAAAAGAACGCGAGTTCTTCAAGCGCGAACACGAGTGCGCGGTCGTCGGGATGGCCCTCGACGTCCGCGTAGAATTGCGTGGCGAAGAAATTGCCGCCGACCATGTAGCTCTCGAGCTTGGTCATGTTCACGCCGTTGGTGGCGAACCCGCCGAGTCCCTTGTAAAGCGCGGCTGGTACGTTGCGCACCCTGAACACGAAAGTCGTGACGACCTTGCCCTGATCGGGTCGCGCCCATTTTTTCTCTCGCGAGAGGACGATAAAGCGCGTCGTGGAATTCAATTCGTCCTCGACGTTCTCTTTCAGTATGTCGAGGCCGTAGATTTCTGCTGCGAGCCTCGATGCGATCGCTGCTCGACTGAAGTCCTTGGCTTCGGCAACCTCACGGGCCGACCCGGCGGTGTCGGCGGCAACTACCGGTTTGAGCTTCAGTTCGCGGATGATTTTGCGGCACTGGCCGAGCGCCATCACATGGCTCTGAACCGTCTTTATGGTTTTCAAACTCGCGCCCTTCGGCGCCATCAACTGATTGCGGATCGGAAGAAACCATTCGGCAATGATGTGCAGGCCGGAGGTCGGCATCAGATGATGAATGTCGGCAACACGTCCGGCGACCGAATTCTCGATCGGAATCATGCCGAGGTCGACATCGCCGGCAAGGAGCGCGGAAAAGCAATCCTCAAAGGTCGGGCAGGGGATCGGTTCGTGATCCGGATAGGCTTCGCGGCAGGCAATATGTGAATTCGCCCCCGGCTCGCCCTGGAAAATGATCTTCTTTTTCGCCATGCCTACCGCCTTGATGGGGGTTGCGTACGCAGACCTTCGGCCTTAGTCAACCGCCGAGCAGCTTGCGCGCCGTTTCCAGATCTTCCGGTGTGTCGACTCCAAGCGGCACGCTGTTAACGATCATGACATCAATGCGCATGCCGGCATCGAGCGCCCGCAGTTGTTCGAGTTTCTCGCGTTGCTCGTTGGCGGATGGCGGCAGTCCGACAAAGCGTTCCAGCGACCGGCGGCGATAGCCGTAGAGGCCGATGTGGTGATAGTGCGGACCGTTGCCGGTCGCGTCCGCGCGCGTGAATTTTTTCGCCTGCAGACGGCCGGGCTCGACCTGCGGGCCGGAAACCTTGACGACATTCGCGTTGGTCCGCTCGACAGGATTGGTGATGATGGCGGCAAGTGTCGAGATGTCGACGTCTTCGCCGGCGAGCGGCTTGAGGGCGGCGCGGATGTCGGTCGGTTCGATGGTCGGCAGGTCGCCCTGCACGTTGACGACGATATCGACGTTGTGTTCGGGGTCGACCGCTTCAAGCGCTTCGTAGATGCGGTCCGAACCGGAGGCGTGGTCGCTGCGCGTCATGACGGCGCGGCCGCCGGCTTTTTCCACCGCCGCGGCGACCGCTTCCGAATCGGTGGCCACGACCACCTCGCCGATTGCCGCCGCGCGAGCGCGCCGAAACACATGCACGATCATCGGCACGCCGTTGAGGTCGGCCAACGGTTTGCCTGGCAGGCGTGTGGAGGCGAGTCGCGCCGGAATGAGGACGATGGCGTTTGGCATCGGAATTGCCGGAATACCCGGCCGCATAACGGGGGTCGATAATGCCGCAGGCGCTTATACGGGTTGCCATAGGTCAGGCAAACCGGTATCTCATCGCCGCCGCCCGATCACGGCGGTAGTCACCCTGCCGTTACGCCCCGCCTCGGGAGCCGTCTGTCGATGAATTCCTTCGAACTCAACAAGATCCTCGGCGCCATTCTCGGCACGTGCCTCGTTTTGCTCGCGCTCAATATTGCCGCGGGAGCCGTTTTTACGCCGCAGAAGCCGGCAAAGCCGGGCTTTGACATCGCAGTCAAAGAATCCGGTGGAGAGAAGGGCGCCGCCGCCAAGGAGCCGGATCAGCCGATCGAGACCCTGCTTGCGAAAGCCTCGGTGGAAAAAGGTCAGTCTGCGGCCAAGCAATGTCAGGCCTGCCATACTTTCGAGAAGGGCGGACCGAACCGCGTTGGGCCAAATCTGTGGAATATCGTCGGGAGCCCGCGCGGCGAAGCCCGCGGCGGATTCAATTTCTCGGCTGCGATGAAGAGCAAGGGCGGCACGTGGACTTTTGAGGAGCTCAACAAATTCCTGGCCAATCCGCGCAGCTACATCCCCGGGACGAACATGACATTCGCCGGCCTGTCGAAGGCGGATCAACGCGCCGATGTCATCGATTATCTGCACACCTTGGCCGACAACCCGTTGCCGCTGCCCAAGGCGGCTGAAGGCGCTGCGCCGCCCGCCGGTGGCGAGCCAGCCAAGAAATAGCAAGAAATAGGCAGCACGAATGTTCAAGCGGCCGGGCCTTTGCCCGGCCGCTTGGTTCTTACGCGACCATTTGGCACGGAAAATTGAGCTAGTTGCGACGGTGGCAATCGGCCCACCGCTGGCGGGGGACCGAAAAAGCGACATAATTACCAGCGACCGCATAGCGAAGCGGTCATCCGGAGTGTTTGCATGAAGCTCAGTCGTCGATCCGTCTTGCGTGCCACAGCATCGACATTCGTTGCACCGGTTTTCGGCGCCCTTGGCGCGGTGCTGCCGCAAAGGTCGGCGGTGGCGCAAACGCAGCCGCAGATCTGGCGGCATGCGCTCTCTCTGTTCGGCGACGTTAAATATCCGGAAGGATTTAAGCATTTCGAATACGTCAATCCGAATGCGCCGCAAGGCGGCTCTGTGCGTCAGAGTGCGTTCGGCACGTTCGACAACTTCAACATGGTGGTGTCCGGCGTGAAGGGAAGCATCGCTGCCGGCACCGAGCTTTTCACCGAGACGCTGACCACGCCGTCACTGGACGAAGTGTCGACCGAATACGGACTGCTGGCCGAGGCCGTCAGTTTTCCTGAGGACCACTCGAACGTCACGTACCGACTGCGCGCAAATGCTCGGTGGCATGACGGGAAGCCGATCACGGCCGATGACGTTCTTTTTTCATTCGACGCTTTGAAAACGAACAGTCCGTTTTACGGCGCCTACTATCGGCATGTCGTGAACGTCGAGAAGATCGGCGATCGCGAAATCAAATTTACCTTCGACGGGCCGGGCAACCGCGAGTTGCCGCAGATTGTCGGCCAACTTCCGGTGCTCCCGAAGCACTGGTGGGAAGGGACTGACAAATCCGGCCGCAAGCGTGACGTCACGCAGACAACGCTTGAGCCACCGCTCGGCTCCGGACCATACCGCCTGAAGGACTTCGCGCCCGGTCGCACATTGGTCTACGAAAAGTTCGATGATTATTGGGGCAAGGAGCTCAACGTCATCATCGGCACGCGCAATTTCCAGGCGCTCCGCTACGAGTATTTCCGCGACTCCACCGTCGCACTTGAGGCATTTAAAGGCGATCAAATCGACTGGCGCGTCGAAAACAGCGCCAAGGACTGGGCAACTGCATACGATTTCCCTGCCGTGCGGGAAAAGCGGGTCATCCGCGAGGAGTTTCCCATTCGCAACGTCGGCATCATGCAGTCCTTCGCCTTCAATATCCGTCGCGACAAGTTCAAGGATCCTCGCGTGCGCCGTGCGTTCAACTTCGTATTCGATTTCGAGGAGATGAACCGCCAGCTTTTTTCCGACCAGTACAAGCGGATCGGCAGCTACTTCGAAGGGACGGAGCTTGCCGCAACCGGCGTACCCTCGGGCAAGGAATTGGAGATTCTCGAAAGCGTGCGCGAAAAGGTGCCGGCCGACCTCTTCACCAAGCCGTACACGAACCCAGTCGGCGGCAATCCCCAGGCGGTGCGCAACAATTTGAGAGAAGCGTTGGCATTGTTCCACCAGGCCGGATACGAAATTCGCGACACCAAGCTGGTCAATGCGAAGACTGGCGAGCAATTTGTCGTGGAGTTTCTTGTCGACGATGGTGCGGCACAGCGCTTCGTCCTGTTTTACAAACCGTCACTTGAGCGCACAGGTATGAAAGTGGATGTGCGCGTGGTCGACGCGGCCCAATATGAAAACCGGCTTCGGCAGTGGGATTTCGACATCGTCGTCGGGTCTTGGGCGCAGTCGCTCTCGCCCGGCAATGAGCAGCGTGGTTTCTGGAGTTCGCAGGCTGCCGACCAGCCGGGCTCACGCAACCTGGTCGGCATCAAGAATCCGGCAATCGATGAACTGATCGAGCGCGTGATCTTCAGCAAGGATCGCGCCGAACTCGTCGCAGCCACCCAGGCCCTTGACCGCGTATTGTTGTGGAATTTTTACGTGGTGCCGCAGTGGACTTATCCCTATGCGCGCACCGCGCGCTGGGACCGTTTCGCTCATCCCGAGACAATGCCGAAATACGGTCGCTCGGCTTTCCCTACCGTATGGTGGTGGGATGTCGAAAGGGCTGCCAAAGTTCCACAACGGTCGTAACCGATGGCTCTCAGTCGCCGCCGTGCTTTGGGTCTTTTAGCCGGTGTGGCCGCGGCCGGTATCGGCAACCGCGTCATTCCCGTTTCGGCCCAGAATGCCGATCGGCATGGCATGTCGGCATTCGGCGATCTCAGTTACCCGCCGGATTTTCCGCACTTCAACTACGTCAATCCAAAAGCGCCAAAGGGCGGCGTATTCTCGCAGATCGGCCCGAACCGCCAGTTCAATCAATCGTTCCAGACCTTCAATTCGCTCAACAGCTTCATTCTCAAGGGTGACGCTGCGCAGGGCATGGAGCTTACGTTCGCGACGCTCATGGTCCGTTCGGGCGACGAGCCCGATGCCATGTATGGGTTGGCTGCAGGCAGCGTGCGCATTTCCGATGACGGGCTCACCTACACTTTCACGTTGCGACCGGAAGCGAAATTCCACGACGGCACGCCGCTGACGGCTCACGATGTCGTCTGGTCGCTGGTCACGCTGAAGGAAAAGGGCCACCCGATCATTACCCAGCAGTTGCGCGACTTCGCGGGTGCGGAGGCCACTGACGATCGCACCGTCGTCGCGCGTTTTGCGGAGAACCGCGCGCGCGACGTGCCGTTATTCGTTGCTGGGCTGCCGATCTTTTCGCGCGCCTACTACGCGAAGAAGTCTTTCGACGAATCGACTCTCGACATCCCGCTTGGCGGCGGCGGCTACAAGGTCGGCCGCTTTCAGGTCGGACATTTCATCGAGTTCGAGCGCGTCAAGGATTGGTGGGGCGCCGATCTTCCGGTGTCGCGCGGGCAAAACAACTTCGACGTCCTGCGGTTTGAGTATTATCGGGACCGCGAGGTCGGTTTCGAAGGCTTCACGGCGAAAAACTATCTCTTCCGTGAGGAATTCACGTCGCGTTTTTGGGCGACACGTTATGATTTTCCTGCCTTCAAGGATGGTCGCGTCAAACGCAGCGTTCTGCCTGACGATACGCCTTCTGGCGCACAAGGCTGGTTCATCAATACGCGACGCGAGAAGTTCAAAGATCGGCGCGTGCGCGAAGCGCTGATCGATGCGTTCGATTTCGAATGGACCAACAAGAACATCATGTATGGCTCCTACGACCGCACGCATTCGGTCTTCCAGAATTCCCCGATGATGGCCACGGGAAAGCCGGATGCGGACGAGCTTGCATTGCTCGAGCCGTTCCGTGGCAAAGTTCCGGACGAGGTGTTCGGCGAGCCTTATGTGCCACCCGTCAGCGATGCGTCGGGACAGGACCGGCAATGGCTGAGACGTGGTGCCCAGCTCCTGAGCGATGCCGGTTGCACGCTCAAGAACGGGAAAAGAATTCTTCCCGACGGCAAGCCGATCGTCATCGAATTCCTGATCGATGAGCCGACCTTTCAGCCGCACCATCTGCCCTACATCAAGAATCTCGGAGTATTGGGTATCGACGCCACTTTGCGCATTGTCGATCCGGTCCAATACCGCGCGCGCGTCGATGGTTTCGACTTCGACATCACGGTTGAGCGCTTCAGTTTTTCGTCGACGCCGGGCGATTCGCTTCGCACCTTTTTTTCATCCCAGGCGGCCGCAACAAAGGGCTCCCAGAACCGGGCCGGTATCGCCGATCCGGCGGTGGACGCACTTATCGACATTATTATTGCTGCCAAGACCCGTGCGGAGCTCACGGCTGCCTGCAAAGCGCTTGATCGCGTCATCCGCGCCGGACGATACTGGATCCCGCATTGGTACAAAGCGTCGCACTGGATCGCCTATTGGGATGTATTCGATCATCCGGCCAACAAACCCCGGTATTTCCGCGGAATTCCCGAGACATGGTGGTACGATCGCGATAAGTCGACCAAAGCGGAACAAAAAGGATAAGCGGAACGCTGCAATTCCGCATCGATCGGGAGTGAGGTACTGAGGGGAGCACATGGCCGCTTATCTCATCCGTCGTCTGCTGTTCATGGTGCCGACAATGTTCGGCATCATGCTGGTGGCATTCGTCGTGGTGCAGTTCGCCCCCGGGGGTCCCGTCGAGCAGGTCATTGCCAAGCTCACCGGGTCGGATACGGGTGCAACTTCGCGTATTTCCGGCTCGGCCGGAGGCGATTTCGGTAGCCGGGGTCTGGCGCAGGGCGCGTCGCAGGTTGATGCCGCCACATCGAAATATCGCGGCGCACAAGGGCTCGATCCGGAATTCATCAAGAAACTCGAGAAGCAGTTCGGGTTCGACAAGCCAGCGCCCGAGCGTTTTGCCTTGATGCTGTGGAACTACATCCGCTTCGACTTCGGGAAAAGTTATTTCCGCGACGTCAGCGTGCTGCAATTGGTCAAGGAAAAGCTGCCGGTATCGATGTCGCTCGGCATCTGGATGACTTTGCTGACCTATCTGATTTCAATTCCGCTCGGGATCCGCAAGGCGACGGATGAAGGCTCACGCTTCGATCTCTGGACCTCGACGGTGATCATCGTCGGCTATGCTATTCCCGGCTTTCTGTTTGCGATCCTGCTGATTATTCTGTTTGCCGGCGGATCGTTCTTCGACTGGTTTCCGCTGCGCGGCCTTGTGTCGGAGAACTGGTCGCAGTTGCCCTGGTGGCACAAAATTCTCGACTATTTCTGGCACCTGACGCTTCCGATCATTGCCATGGCGCTGTCGGCCTTCGCCACGATGACGCTGCTGACCAAGAACTCGTTTCTGGAAGAGATTCGCAAGCAATACGTTCTGACGGCGCGCGCCAAGGGCTGCACGAGCAACCAGGTGCTCTACGGTCACGTTTTCCGCAATGCCATGCTGATCGTCATTGCCGGATTTCCGTCCGCTTTCGTGCACGCCTTCTTCACGGGCGCGCTGTTGATCGAAACGATTTTCTCGCTCGATGGGCTCGGACTGCTTGGTTTCGAGAGCGTTCTCAACCGCGACTATCCGGTGGTTTTTGCAACGCTCTACATATTTTCGCTCATCGGCGTGGTCGTGAACTTGATCTCTGACCTGACGTACACGTGGATCGATCCGCGTATCGACTTCGAGACGCGGGAGGTCTGAGGTGGACGCACGCACCGGCATCAAGCCACCGGAAATTTCAGTCTCCACGATGGGGGTCGAAGCGCCGCCGACCATAAAAGCGATAGCGATTTCGCCGCTCAACAAACGGCGCTGGGAGAATTTCAAAACCAACAGGCGCGGGTTCTGGGCGCTGTGGATTTTTCTGGCGCTTTTTGTGACCTCGCTGTTTGCCGAATTCATCGCCAACGACAAACCCATTTTCATCTTTGTGAACGGGCGTGCGTTCTTCCCGGCCATCGTCACGTATCCGGACACGGCCTTTGCCAAAGTGCAGGATCCCAACCTGTTCGGCACCGCCGCCGACTATCGTGACGACTACCTGATGGGCCTTATCAAGAACGAAGGCGGCATCATCATCTGGCCGCCGATACGCTTCTACTACAACACGCAAGTGAGCAGGCCGCCGTCGCCGTTCCCGTCCAAGCCGACGTGGCTTCTAACGCAAAAGGATTGCGAGTTTGCCGCGACCCACGGGTTTGCCAAATGCGATGAGGTCGAAACGAACTGGCTTGGCACCGACGATGGCGGCCGCGATGTCGTGGCGCGGCTGATCTATGGATTCCGGATATCGGTATTGTTCGGACTGGCGCTCACCATCGTTTCCTCGGTCATCGGCGTCGCTGCCGGCGCCGTTCAGGGTTATTTCGGCGGGTGGACCGATCTTCTTTTCCAGCGGTTCATCGAAATCTGGACCTCGATCCCCTCGCTTTATCTGTTGCTGATCATTTCGTCGGTGCTGGTGCCGGGATTCTTCGTCTTGCTCGGGATATTGCTTTTGTTCTCGTGGGTCTCGCTCGTGGGCTTGGTGCGCGCCGAATTCCTGCGCGGACGCAACTTCGAATATATACAGGCCGCGCGCGCCCTTGGCGTATCGAACATGGTAATCATTTTCCGCCATCTGTTGCCGAACGCGATGGTGGCAACGATGACGTTTCTGCCATTCATCCTGTCATCGTCCGTGATGACACTGACCGCGCTCGATTTCCTCGGGTTCGGTCTGCCGCCCGGTTCGCCGTCGCTCGGTGAACTGCTTTCGCAAGGCAAGGCGAACGTGCAGGCGCCGTGGCTCGGCTTCACCGGCTTCTTCAGCATTGCCTTCATGCTTTCGCTGCTGATCTTCATCGGCGAGGCGGTGCGCGATGCGTTCGATCCGAGAAAGACGTTTCGATGAACGCAACAGACCCGCTTCTTTCCATTCGCGATCTGTCGATCGCTTTCGGGCATGGCAGCCGGGAAGTGCTGGCGGTCGATCGCGTCTCATTCGACATCCGCAAGGGCGAGACGCTCGCACTTGTCGGCGAATCCGGTTCCGGAAAGTCGATCACCGCGCTTTCGGTAATGAAACTGTTGCCTTATCCATCCGCGCATCATCCCTCGGGCTCGATCAAGTTTCAGGGGCGCGAACTGCTCACCATGAAGGAAAATCAGATCCGCGAGGTGCGCGGCAATGACATCGCGATCATCTTCCAGGAGCCGATGACCTCGCTGAACCCGCTGCACACGATCGAAAAACAGATTCGAGAAATACTGATTCTGCATCAAGGGCTTGCGGGCCCGGCGGCGCGTGCGCGGATCATCGAACTGCTTGGTCAGGTGGGCATTCCCGATCCGGCCGGACGGCTCGGCAGCTATCCGCATCAACTCTCGGGCGGCCAGCGCCAGCGCGTGATGATCGCGATGGCGCTCGCCAACGAGCCCGATCTGCTGATTGCCGACGAACCGACCACCGCGCTCGATGTCACGGTGCAGGCGCAGATCCTCAAGCTGCTGAAGGACACGCAAACTGCCCTCGGCATGTCCATGCTGTTCATCACGCATGACCTCGGCATCGTCCGCAAGTTGGCCGACAGGGTCTGCGTCATGCAGCGCGGCAAGATCGTCGAGCAGGGCGAAGTGGAGCGCGTGTTCACCAAGCCCGAACACCCTTACACGCAGGCATTGCTCGCGGCCGAGCCGAAGCCGGATCCCGCGCCGCCTTGCCCGGACGCTCCCATCGTGATCGAAACAAAAGATCTGAAAGTCTGGTTCCCGATCAAGCGCGGCGTGTTGCGCAAGGTCGTCGGCCACATCAAGGCGGTCGACGGCGTCAGCATTGAACTGCGCAAGGGCGAGACGCTCGGCGTTGTCGGTGAATCGGGTTCCGGCAAGACGACCCTCGGCCTGGCCATTCTAAGATTGATCTCTTCGACGGGTCCGATCGTGTTCATGGGCAATGAGATCGACGGCCTGAAGTTCAAGCAGATGCGGCCGTTCCGCCACAACATGCAGATCGTGTTTCAGGATCCCTACGGCTCGCTGTCGCCGCGCATGTCCGTCTCGGACATCATCGAAGAAGGCCTGTGGGTGCATCATCCCGGATTGTCGCGCGCGGAACGCGAGAAGCGCGTTGTCGACTCGCTGAACGATGTGGGACTCGACCCGCAGACCCGACATCGTTACCCGCACGAATTCTCCGGCGGCCAGCGTCAGCGAATAGCGGTTGCGCGCGCGCTCGTACTCGAGCCGACATTCATCGTGCTGGATGAGCCGACCAGCGCGCTCGACATGCTGATCCAGTCACAGATGGTGGACCTGCTGCGCGACCTGCAGAAGCGGCACGACCTCACCTACATGTTCATCTCGCACGATCTTCGGGTCGTGGCCGCCATGGCGAGCCGGCTTCTCGTCATGCGGCACGGGAAGATGGTGGAAGAGGGCGCAGCGGCGGAATTGTTCAAAGCACCGAAGACAGAATACACGCGCGCACTGTTGGCGGCCGCGTTCAAGCTGGAGACCGCGCCCGAAGGCGCAGTGGCTCAATAGCATCAGGATACCCGCTTCACGGCGGTAACCTCGCTGCCCGCCGCCTTGATGCGCGCGATCCCTTCCGCAGCCGGCTCGATGCCCACCGCCATGTGATGTGCGTTCGCATGGATGAGGCTCTCGGAGTCGCGCGCGATCGCCACGTGGCCCTTCCAGAAGACGAGATCGCCGCGGCGGAGACTCGCGAGCGACGACAGTTTTCCGAGTGACAGTTCCTGCATGTCGCTGTCGCGCGGGCAGGGGACTCCAGCCGCCTGGAGTGACACCTGCACGAGGCCCGAGCAGTCCACCCCGAGCGACGTCTTGCCGCCCCATAGATAAGGGCTTCCGAGAAATTGTTCGGCCACCGATACAAAGTCGGAGCGCCTTGCCTTGATCGGGACGAGAAACACTTCCGGGATGTGCCAGCCCGAAACCGTTACGGCGAATCGCTCGTCCTGCCGCGCGATGGTCACCTGCGCGCCCATGGGAAGCGCTGCGAGCGGAGGCATTCTGATATCCGGACCGGGAAACGCCAGTGCGCGCAACGCCGTGACCTTGTGGGTTGCCGCCGGGCCGCTCGGTCCAAGCGCGTTCGCGGATAGCCACCCGACATAGCCGTCGGTTTCCAGCTGTCCCCAGGCCCAGCCCTCGTCGGTCGTTTCGTAGATCATGATGCGCTCGCCAAGCAGTGCTTCGGTGTCGAGCCCTGCGTCATGCGAGGGCGCGCGGCGCAGCGCCGTGTTCGGTTCGATCACCTGGAGACGTTTTCCTTCGACAAATCGTTGCGCCTCGACCTGGCCCTGCAGATGTTTGGCGGCGATCTCAGGCCGAAACGGATTGATGCGAGGATCGAGTGCGACCATGGCTCAGGCGTAACGCTTGCAGAGCATCCCGTACAGAGCGCGCGCCGTCTGGCACTCGGCGCCTTCCGGCCGCCCGGGTTTTGCCGCCGGCGTCCAGGCGAAAATATCCAGGTGCAGCCAGGATTTCGCGGTGACGAATTGGCGCAGAAACAATGCGGCCGTAATGGCACCGCCGTGACCACTTGCTCCCACATTGTTGAGATCGGCGACCTTTGAATCGAGCATTGCCTGATAGGGGCGCCACAGCGGCATGCGCCAGACCGGATCGTTTTCCGCGGTGCCGGCACGCGCAAGCGCGTCAGCGAGCGCGTCATCATCGGTGAAGAAGGGAGGGACGTCGGGGCCGAGCGCAACGCGTGCGGCTCCGGTCAACGTGGCGAAGTCGACGATCATCGCCGGCTTCTCTTCGTCGGCGAGTGTCAGGGCGTCGGCCAGAATGAGCCGCCCCTCTGCGTCGGTGTTGCCGATTTCAACCGAAATGCCTTTGCGCGAGCTGTAAACGTCGCGTGGACGGAAGCTGGTGCCGGAAATCGCGTTTTCAACAGCCGGGATGATGACGCGAAGCCTGACCTTCAGACGCCGGCCGATGATCATGTGAGCGAGCGCGAGCGCCGTTGCCGCACCGGCCATATCCTTTTTCATATTGAGCATGCCGCTATCGGGCTTGATATCGAGCCCGCCGGTGTCGAAGCAAACACCTTTGCCGACCAATGTGATCTTCGGGTCGCCGGGCTTGCCCCAGGTGATGTCGATCAGTCGTGGCTTTCGTGCCGAACCGGCTCCGACCGCGTTCACGAGCGGAAAGTTTTTCGCGAGCGCATCGCCGCTGGTGACCCGTACCTTGGCGCCGTGCCGCCGGGCGAAGGCGCGACCGGCCGCTTCCAGTTCGGCCGGACCCATGTCGTTGGACGGCGTGTTGGTCAGGTCACGGCACAGCGTGACGCCCTCAACGATGCGGCTGAGATCGTCGCCATCGACGCCGTCGGGGACGACAAGGTGGACTTTGCGGGTGTCGGCCTTGCGGTAGCGCGTGAATTGGTAGGTGCCGAGCGCGAACGCGAGCGCGGCCAGCCGCGCATCGTGCGGTGCGTTGGCGAAGCGATATGTGCCGGGCGGCAACTGGCCGGACAATTGTCCAGGCCGGAAGCGGTCTATGTCGCCTTCGCCGGGTTTTTCGATCCCGAACAGCACGCCGGCGAGCTTTCCGTCGGCAGCCGGCAGCAACAGCAGCCGACCCGGTTTGGCCTCGAAACCGCCGGTCGCGACAAAGGCGCGTCCGCGCTCGCCGATTTCCTTCTGGACTGAATCGAGATTTCCGGAATGAACAAACCAGATTGGAGTCGCCGGCGTTTTCTTGCCGGCGCTTACGAAAACGGGATGCATCAAAAAACTCCGCGACGTCGCGCATCGAAGGCGTGGTCAATCCGGGAAGATCAACCGCAATCAAGGTCACTTTACAAGTTAACCAGTCGTTAGGGTTAACGCTTTATTTCTGGGGTATGCCGCTAAGGACTTGCGCCGCGCATTTGGCCGCCTCTGTCGCCACGGCAGCCATCCTGGCCGTTACGGTCGGGGGTTGCTCGGTCATATCACGCGACAACACCGCCTCGGTCGCTGCCCAGGCACCGACCAACGAGGCTGACTGGCGGCGCTCACTCGATGCTTTGGGTGCCAAGTATCGCGAGAATCCAAACGACGCCGATGCGGCCATCGCTTACGCACGCGCTTTGCGCGCGACCGACCAGCGCGCCCAGGCCGTAGCTGTGCTTGAGCAGGCTTCGATACGAAATCCACGCTATATGCCGCTGATCGGCGCCTATGGCCGCGCGCTCGCCGACGTCAACCAGTACAAACAGGCGCTTGAGACGCTGGACCGCGCACATTCGCCCGATAATCCGGACTGGCGCATTCTCAACGTCCAAGGGGCAGTGCTCGATCAGATGGGCCGCCACACTGAAGCGCAAGGCCACTACGCGGCCGCGCTCAAGATCGTCCCGGACGAGCCGTCGGTGCTGTCGAATCTCGGGCTCTCGTATCTACTGACCAAGGACCTGAAAAACGCTGAAGACACCTTGCGCCGGGCGGTGGCGCAGCCCAATGCCGGCCCCAAGGTGCGCCAGAACCTCGCGCTGGCGGTTGCACTGCGCGGCCGGTTCGAAGAGGCCGAGAAGATTGCCAGCGCGGACCTGCCTGAGGCGGAGGCGGCAGCCAACGTCAACTATCTGAAGCAAATGTTGGCGCAGGCGCAGCAGCAACTGCAACCGCAGCCGCAGCGCAGCCTGAAAAAGGTTGGTCGCGCTAACACGCCGATGCCCACGCCCGACGCGGGCTCCTGATCGCAATCATTGATGTGATCCGGCCGGGTCGGCCGTCACGCTGCTATTGCAGCGCCACATTACTGCAGTGCCAATTACTGCAGTGCCAATTACTGAAGCGCCATGACCTTGATCGCTGCCGGCCCGAGAATAACGACGAAGAGCACGGGCAGGAAGAACAGGATCATCGGTACGGTGAGTTTCGGCGGCAGTCCGGCGGCTTTCTTTTCCGCTTCCGACATACGCATGTCGCGGTTTTCCTGCGCCATGACCCGCAGCATGGTTGCGAGCGGCGTGCCGTAGCGTTCCGACTGCTGCAAGGCCATGCAAACTGATTTCACGCCGTCAAGGTCGGTACGCTTGGCGAGATTTTCATACGCCTGACGCCGATCCGGGAGGTAGGACAGCTCGGCGGTCGTCAGCGTCAGCTCTTCGGCGAGTGCGACGGACTGCGATCCGACTTCGTCGCTGACCTTCCTGAGGGCAGCCTCGATCGACATGCCGGATTCGACGCAGATCAGGAGGAGGTCCAGCGTGTCCGGAAACGCGCGTTTGATGGATAGCTGGCGTCGCGAAATCTTGTTCTTCAGCAGGACCAGCGGCAGCTGCATGCCGACATAGGCCGCAAAGATGCAGATGCCGAGCTTGATCGTGGCCGGCTGGTCGAATTTGAGAATGACGAAGAGATAGACCACAGCAAACAGAAAGCATGCGACCGGCGTGATCATCCGGAAGAAAAGATAAGTCACATAGGGCGCCTGGCCGCGATAGCCCGCCTGCACCAGCTTGAGCCGCGCTTCTTCCTGGCCGACCCACTTGCTGAGGTTGAACTGATCGACAATCCTCTGGACGTATTGCTTCGGTGATTGCCGTAGTTTGACCTTCTGGTTTTCCTGCGCCAGTCGCTCGCGTTCGCGCTGGCGAATCTTTTCGCGCTCGAGAGCCACCGCTCGCATGCGTTTGTCGAGCGGATTGACCATGACAAGCGGCATGGCAAGGGTCAGCACGGTGGCAGCGCCCGCCACGGCCGCGAACAGCATCGTCAGCGTCTTGACGTTCAGCACATTGATGAAAAACTCGAGCATCGACCCTGCCTAGAAATCGAAATTGATCATTTTCTTCATTACCAGCACGCCCGTGGCCATCCACACCGCGGAGCCCGCCAGCATGACGTGGCCCATCGAATTGGTGAACAGCAGCGTGATGTATTGCGGGCTGGTGATGTAGACGAGAATCATCACGGCGATCGGCAGCGCACCGATGATGGCAGCCGAGGCCTTCGCCTCTTGCGACATCGCCTGGATCTTTGCCCGCATTTTCTTGCGGTCGCGCAGCACCTTCGAGAGGTTGCCGAGCGCTTCGGAAAGGTTGCCACCCGATTTCTGCTGAATGGCCACGACGATCCCGAAGAAGTTTGCTTCCGGCAGCGGCGTGCGCTCGTAGAGCTTTCCGCAGGCCTCGCCCAGCGGCATGCCGATCGCTTGCGTCTCCAGGATCAGGCGGAATTCCGTCTTCAGCGGCTCAGCCGACTCCACCGTGATCATCTTGATGCAGTCGAGCAGCGGCAGGCCGGCTTTGATGCCGCGTACGATAATGTCGACGGCATCGGGAAGGCCTGCCACGAATTGCGTTTCACGGCGTTTTCTCAGGAACGAGAGCAGCCAGCGTGGAATACCGAAGGCCCCGACAAATCCCAGCACGGCCGCGACCAGAAGGCCCGTACCGGAGAGGAAGCCAAGGACAAACATCGCAAGCCCGATGATTGCGGAGATGATCGCGAATTGCCGTTTCGACCAGGATAACCCGGCACGCGTGATACGAACCGAGAGCGGCGTGCCTCTGTTGCTCTTTTTGCGGCGTTCTTCGAAGTCCTTGAGCTGGGATTCGACGGCGTCGCGGCGCGATTTCTGCGGGCCGCGCGCTACACGCGCGAGAGGCTCGGGTTTTGCGACATTCTGGACGCGCTGAGCGGCTTTGCGTTCACCCGACAGATACGGATACAGAAAAACGTAAGCCGTCCCGCCAAAGGCGACAGAAACCAGGAAGAAGACGGCGATAGTCTGCACGGCACGCTCCGCTTAAGCTCGTATGGCGTCGCTGGCGGCTTCCGCGGCGTCGAGAGCGGCAGCCAGACGCTTTTCCTCGCCGTAATAACGCGCACGATCCCAGAAGCGCGGACGACCGATACCGGTCGCGCGATGGCGGCCGATGATGTTGCCTTTGGCGTCCTCGCCTTCCATGTCGTAGAGGAAGATGTCCTGGGTGACGATGACGTCGCCTTCCATTCCCATCACTTCGGTCACGTGCGTGATCTTGCGCGAGCCATCGCGAAGACGTGCGGATTGGATCACGACGTCGACCGATGCGCAGATCATTTCGCGGATCGTGCGCGAGGGCAGCGAGAAGCCGCCCATGGTGATCATGGATTCAAGTCGGGACAGCGCTTCGCGCGGGTTGTTGGCGTGCAACGTGCCCATCGAGCCGTCGTGGCCGGTGTTCATGGCCTGCAGCAGATCGAAAGCCTCGGGTCCGCGGACTTCGCCGACGATGATGCGTTCCGGTCGCATACGCAGGCAGTTACGGACGAGATCGCGCATCGTGACCTGGCCTTCGCCTTCGAGGTTGGGCGGCCGCGTTTCAAGGCGCACGACGTGGGGCTGCTGTAGCTGCAGTTCGGCGGCGTCTTCGCAGGTGATGATGCGCTCGTCGTCATCGATGAATTGCGTCAGGCAGTTCAACAGTGTCGTTTTGCCCGAACCTGTGCCGCCCGATACCAGCGTGTTGATGCGGCTGCGGCCGACGATACGCAGGATTTCGGCGCCCTGAGGCGTAATGGTGCCGAAGCGGACCAGCTGATCGAGCGTCAGCTTGTCCTTTTTGAATTTGCGGATGGTGAGCGCGGGGCCGTCGATCGCGAGCGGCGGGACGATTGTGTTGACGCGCGAACCGTCCGGGAGGCGCGCGTCGCAGATCGGCGAGGATTCGTCGACCCGGCGGCCGATCTGGCTGACGATGCGCTGGCAGATATTCAGAAGCTGCTGGTTGTCGCGGAAACGGATGCCGGTCTTCTGGATCTTGCCTTTGACTTCGATGTAGACCGTGCCGGCGCCGTTGACCATGATGTCGGCGATGTCGTCGCGCGCGAGCAGCGGCTCGAGCGGGCCGAAGCCGAGGACGTCGTTGCAGATGTCGTCGAGCAGGTCTTCCTGCTCGGCGATCGACATCACGATGCTCTTGATCGCGATGATCTCGTTGACGATGTCGCGGATTTCCTCGCGCGCCGAATCGGCGTCGAGGCGCGCGAGCTGCGCGAGGTCGATGGCCTCGATCAGCGCGCCGAAAATGGTTCCCTTGGTCTGGTAGTACGTGTCCGATCGCCGGGTTTCCATCGGGACCGGTGCAGGCACCGATCCATTCGATGGCGCCGAGCCATTCGACGGCGCCGATCCAAACGATCCCTGTGACGCAAACGGTGACGGCGTCGATCCGTGTGCTGCTGTTGATCCGTTTGCCGATGTCGATCCGTGTGTGGATGTGTGTGCCGGTGTCGATCCATGTGACGGCGTCGACATAGTCGACGGCGCCGACACGATCGGCGCCCCCAGCCCATCCGACGGAAACGGTGTGCGGCCGGTCTCCATGGCGGGCGGCAATTCGGTCGATCCCGTCGGCGGGGTCGGCATGGTCGACGGCATCGGCGCAGCCGGCGAATGCGCCGGTGACGCGGGAGCGCGGCCTTCCGAATTTCCACTACGCTTGCCGAACAAAAGGACAATCCCCCAACAGTTTCAGGTCGCCTGTTTCAAGTTCTGGTCACCAGGTTTCAGATCGCTCGTTTCAAGTTCTGGTCACCAGGTTTCAGACCGTTCGCTTCAAGTTCTGGTCACCAGATTTCAGAACCGCTTGCTTCAAGTTCTGGTCACCAGGTTTCAGACCGGTCTGCTTCAAGTTCTGGTCACCAGGCTTAAGACCACTTGCTTCAAGTTCTGGTCATCAGATTTCAGACCACTCGCACCAAGTACCCGTTCGCTTCATCAAATCCCGGCCACACAGGCCTTTCGCTTCATCAAGCCTTCTTTTTACTCTTGAGCTTTGACAGCAGCGGCGAAAGCAGACTGGCGCGCGTGCGTTTCGTCTCCGCGCGGCCCGTCAGCGCCTGCGCCAACTGGCGGAACATCTCGGATGTTTTGTGGTTGGCCGCCATCTCGGCAATCATCTGCCCGTTGTTCGCGGCCGGACCGAAAAGCTGCGGCTCGAACGGAATGACCGCGAGCGGATCGCTTTCCAGCGCCTTGGCGAAGTCTGCCGGGGTAATTTCCGGCCGCTTCGGCACGCCAACCTGATTGAGACAGTAATGCGGGCGATGATCGTTCGGCCGCGAGGCCTTCAGCAGATCGACCATGTTCTTGGCATTGCGCAAGTTGGCGAGATCTGGCCCGGCGACCACGAGAATGTCGTCGGCGCTCACCAGGATTCGCCTCGTCCAGGCCGTCCATTGGTGCGGAACGTCGAGGACGATGCAGGGAATCGAGCTGCGCAGGGAATCGAGCGTCGTGTCGAAAAACTCAGCGCCGAAATCGTAGACGCGATCGAGCGTCGCCGGCGCGGCCAGCAGACTGAGATGGTCGGTGCATTTCGACAGGAGACGGTCGACGAACGCGATATCGACGCGATCCGGCGAGAAAACCGCATCGGCGATCCCCTGCGGCGGATCCTGATTGTAATCGAGGCCGGCCGTACCGAAGGCCAGGTCGAGGTCAACAACGACAAATTCAAGTGCGAGATCGCGACCGATCGCCCACGCCACATTGTGCGCCACCGTCGATGCGCCGACCCCGCCTTTGGCGCCAACGATCGCAATGACGCGACCGACCGCCTTGGCATCCGGCGCAGTAAACAGCCCGCAGATCGCCCGCACGACGTCGATCGTGCCGATCGGCGTCATCAGATATTCGCTCACACCGCGCCGCGTCAGCTCCCGGTAGAGCCTGACGTCATTGACGCGGCCCAAAACCAGCACGCGCGTGCCGCCGTCGCAGACTTGGGCCAGCTGATCCAGCCCATGCAGGATATCGTCGGTGCGGGAATCGGTTTCGATCAGGATCACATTGGGCGTCGGTGAGCTGCGATAGGCTTCCGTCGCAGCGGCAATGCCGCCCATCTGGATCTTCACATGCGCTTTTCCCAGCCGCCGGTCTTCTCCGGCGGCCTGCACAGCGGCGGCGGTCTCGACCGTCTCGCAGAAGGCCTGGATCGACACGCGTGGCGCGGGCGCGATATGTGCATCGGCCGCACTTTCGGGCGCCGGGCCCGGCATCCGCGTGTTTTCGGCGACGGCGACTTGCTGTGCTTGCTTCATCATTTTCCGAGATCGCTGATTTTGCCGGTGTCGTAGCCAAGGTAGGTACCCGAGGGGCTCTCACCCTTCGTGTAACGGTTCATCACGACTGTACGGCGCGGTGCATAAGCCGGAATTTCGCCGCGCGGCTGTATGAGATCGGTCGGATTGTCGACCATGGCCGCAAGATTGCGCTGGTTGGCGCAGCCGAGATTCCAGTACGGCTGGTTCTCGAAGCTGCGCGAATTGATCGAAGGACCGAGATCCCGTGGCCACTGCCCGCAAGGCCCGGCATCCGCGACCAGCCTCGAATAGTTGAGCTTGATGCTGGCGAGCGCGTAGCGTCCGGGCCGATAGTGACGCAGGTAGATCGCGTTCGAAGGCACGCCGGCGGCAGCGAGAATGGAACGGATTTCACCCATTGCATCGGCGGCGGCGCGGTCTGTCGGCCCGCCGCGCGGCAGTTCGACGATGACTCCGCTGCTGGATTCCCTGCGCCATGCCTGCGCGAACGAAAGCACGTCAGCGCGCTGGCTCGGGGTGAGTCCGCCGCGGTTGCGGCCGACCAAGACTTCGACGTTCTGCACGCCTTCGCGCACGACGATCGGGTGGCGCTGCCGGTAATCGACCGGATATTCGGCCGTGACCGGCGTCTGGTAGCAGCCCGCCAGCGTCGCGGCGACGCCGCCGAGCGCCAACAGCTGCAACACTGTTCGGCCGTGACGCCCGAGCGTCTTTTTATCTGTGGTCATAGTCCCTGCCCCACTCAATCGAGGATGAATCCGTACTTGCCGTGATAGTCAGGCCGCGCGTCGCCTTTGACGGCTCCGCCGTAGATGCGGTTCAGCTGGCCAAGGAGGATGCCTTGCGGATCGTTGGGATCGGCAAAGCCGTCATCCGGCCGTGACAATTGTTTCTGCGCGACCGCGCGTACGACGTACGGCGTGACAAGCACCATCAATTCGGACTGGTGATTGACGTAGTCGCGACTCTTGAACAGTGCGCCCAGCACCGGAACCTGCATCAGCGCAGGAATCCCGTTGATCGCCTGGCGCGTTTGCTCCTGGATCATGCCGGCAAGGGCGAGCGAGCCGCCTGAGGGAATTTCGACGGTCGTATCGGCACGGCGGGTCTGGATCGAGGGCACCGTCAGCGAGGTGCTCGAGCCGGTGACCTGCAGGGTCATGGCGTTTTCCGTCGAGAGGTCGGAAACCTCGGTCATGACCTTCAGGCTGATGCGTCCTTCCGCAAGAACGACCGGCGTGAACACGAGGCTGACGCCGAATTTCTTAAAGGTGATCTGGGGTTGGCAGAGCGGTGGCGAACGAGTCGTGTCGCACGACAGGCCGTTCGGGATCGGGAATTCGCCGCCAGCCACAAAAGTCGCTGTTTCGCCGGAGATCGCGGTCAGATTCGGTTCTGCCAGAGTGCGGATGACGCCGGCGCGTTCCATCGCGCGGATCGTCGCCGAAACGCTCGGGATCGAGCCGGTCAGGAAGCTTCCGCTGATCGGGCCGCCGTTGGCCGAGAACGGGTTGGTGGTGTTGAAGTTCACCACGGCGGTGCCGTAATTGAGGGTGCCCGACAGATCGATGCCGAGCTGCTTGATGATGTCGCGGCGCACTTCGGCAACCGTGACTTTAAGCATGACCTGATCGCGGCCGCGGACGGCGATGCCGTTCACAACTCTGTTGCCGTCGCCCACCAGGCGCGAAGCGAGATCGAATGCCTGCTGCAACTCGGCGGCATTCGCCGCGCTGCCGGACAGCATGACACCGTCGCCGATGCCTTCGACGCGGATATCTGCATCCGGCATCGTCTGCTTGAGGGCGGCGCGGACGCCGTTGAGGTCGCGCTTGACCGCGATATCGAAACCGGCGATCTGCCGCCCATCGGCATCGAAGAAGAAGATGTTGGTTTGTCCGACGGTGACGCCGATCATGTAGACGCGACGCGAGGAACGGATCACGGCGTTGGCGATCTTGGGATCCGCGACCAGCACGTCCTTGATGTCGGTCGGCAGATCGATGGCAATCGACTTGCCGATTCCCAACGCAATGAATCGCGCAGTCGCCTCGCCTGCCGCAACCTGAACGACGGGCGTGTTTCCCCGCGCTTCAGCCGATATTGCCGGGTCGATCTGTGTTACCCCGCCAGCCATGAGCAGTGCGCTCAGCGTGGCGGTGCGAATTAGTGTCCTGTTCGCCATTGACCCCTTATCCCCCAATCAGTCAGCGCGGCGTGGTCGTGTGACCCACACCGAAGCGGACGACGTTGACGTTGCGGCGCGTTTCATTTTCATCTGTCTTTGACTCATCGGCAGAATTGTCGGCAATGCTGCGCAGTGACAGCGCCAGCGTGCCGAGTTGCTGCGACAGCGCCAGCGTTTCCGCCTGACCAGGCAGAAGCTCAAGCGTTGCAGTCTTGCCGACGACGACCTTCTGGCCGTTTTTCTCTTCGATAGTTTGATCGATCGCGAGAACCCGAATGTTGCGCAGAATCGTTTCGCTGCTGTTTCCGCTGACTCCGGCATCGCGGTTGCCGCGCGGTGTCAGGATCACATCGACCCGGTCATTCGGCAGAATGAAGCCGCCGGCGCCGGTTTCCGGTGAGATCTGCGTGGAAATGGCGCGCATACCGGAGGGAAGAATCGCGGCCATGAAGCCGGAGCCTTTGGAATTCACCAGCTTGGCTTCGCGTATCGGTTCGCCCGCAACAAAAGGCGTGCGCACGATCATGCCGTTGAGATTGTCGACTGCCTTCGGCCGATCCGTCTTGCGGATGAAATTGCCGCTGGCGGTGGTCGCCGGCCAAGCCTGCCAGTAGACGTCCGCGGGCGTAACGACCTGGCCTCTCGGAATATCGGCCTTCGCCACGAGGATATCGACCGTGTCGAACTTCGGCACCTCGACCTTGGGTGCGGGAGGCGGATCAGACCTGCCAGCGAGCATGGCGGCAACGCCACCGGCTGCGATGGCGACGGTCAGCACAACGATACGTGCAGCTTTCATACGCTCACTCTCACCATGACATGGCGGCAACTCGGCCGCGAAAAATTGCTGCGTCGCCGATGCGGCGCTTGCACCGGATTTCAGCAGCTAAAGGTCAAGGTATGGTTAAGGAGCGGTATCTAAATCGAGTTAATACTATCTTGCTGCGCTAACGCTTCACTGACGTGCGCAAACTCAAGCAGGCATCCAGCCGGTCTTCGGATAAACAATGAGAGCCGCGGCCGCGAGCGCAATTCCGTACGGCACGCCGCCGTCGGTTTCATGCAGGCGTGTAATCCACTGCTGACGAGCAAAAAAAGCCGGCAGCGGCAGTTTGCGAAACTGAAGTATCGCCAGCGTCAGCGCGCCACCGAATAAAGACGCATAGATCATGTAGTCGAGAAGATGATCGAAGCCGAACCAGAGCGCGGTTGCCGCCGCGAGTTTCGCATCGCCGCCGCCGATCCAGCCCTGCGAAAAGAAGATGAAGGCCACCACCAAAACCAAGGTAGCCGCCGCGAGATGCATGCCGAACGCATAAAGGCCCATGCCTGTGATGAGCGTCAGCAGGAAGAACCCACCCGCGAGCGCAAGGGACAGGCGGTTGGAAATCGTCATGGTCAGAAGGTCGCTTGACGCTGCGAAGGCCATAAGGGCAGGGAACAGCAGAAGCTTGATTACGTCCGTCAACATGTACGCACTTCCTCTACGCAACTCACAAACACGCCGCACGTTACGCCGGGCAAGCTTGCCTTTCGGTTAGCGCCGCACGCTGATTTCGACGAAGACTGCGATCGGACAAGTCTTGTTTCGTTAACGAATCGTTAGCGCAGGAATAAATCGGTTAAGAATTCGTTAATTTGTCGATAAAGGCGGGTTTGCCGGGGCGAAAAGGGCCAATCGCGCCTTGCCTTCATGGCATTTTAACTCCGGGCTCCGATACCTGAGAGGGTCAATCACCGATCCAGGTTTGCCGACATGTTCGTCGAGATGCTGTCCGTCGTTAAAGTAGCCGGCGAGACCATGCTCAAGCTCGTGCCGATCTCGATCGCCTTCGGTATCGTCTTTGCCGTGCTGTCGCACTGGTCGGCCTGCAATCCCGGCCGGCCCTGGTGGCGCAAGCGCGAGATTGTGACCGACATCTGCTATTGGTTCCTGATCCCGCTGGCCGCGCGCTTCGTTCGCATCGGCTTCATGGTGATGGGCGCCGCGTA
The DNA here is from genome assembly GCA_963831515.1 of uncultured Alphaproteobacteria bacterium. GTDB lineage: Bacteria > Pseudomonadota > Alphaproteobacteria > Rhizobiales > Xanthobacteraceae > Pseudolabrys. The sequence goes on from CAWHQL010000013.1 coordinate 678,360, forward strand.
TATTTACGGCATTCACGGTTCCGAGGCCCTGATCAATTTCTATGACGACGGTTTCGGACCGCTCGCAAAGCTCCCGCTATGGGGCCAGGCGCTGACGTTTCTGGTTGTCTCGGACTTCCTGACATACTGGATTCATCGCGGCTTTCATCGTGCTGGACTGTGGAAATACCACGCGGTGCATCATTCGTCGGAAGAACTCGACTGGATCTCCGCGGCTCGCTTCCATCCGGTGAATATCTTCTTCGGTACTGTCCTCGTCGATGCGGGACTGTTGCTCGCCGGCATCTCTCCCAACGTTATGCTGTGGGTCGGGCCATTCACGACCGCGTCTTCAGCCTTCGTGCATGCCAATCTGAACTGGACACTCGGGCCGTTCAAATACGTGATTGCCGGGCCGGTGTTTCATCGCTGGCACCACACCGCGGCGGATCGCGGCGGGGGAACGAACTTTTCCGGCACGTTCCCGATCTGGGATATCCTGTTCGGCACGTTCTATATGCCGCAGAAGGCGCTGCCGGATTCCTATGGCATCGACGACAGAAGCTTCCCCGAAGGTTTCGGCGCCCAGATGCTGTATCCATTTAGACGCTGATCATCTGTTTTGCGGCCGTGCCGCCCGCGTCTTTGCACTTCATTCACCATTTGCGGTCAACTTGAGTGACGTACCGTGCCGGAGAGCGCGATGTCCAATTTGTTTAAGCACTGCAGGCCATATTCCGTTCTCTTGCTTTCGGCCGTGTTGGCCGCGAGCATTGTCACCGCGCGTACGGCGCAAGCTGCCGAAGTTCTGACGGTCAATCTCGACCAGGCTGAGGTCTTGCAGTTGCCGGACCGGGTGGCGACGATCGTTATCGGCAACCCGATGATCGCAGATGCGTCGCTGCAAAGCGGCGGAATGCTGGTCGTTACGGGCAAGGGATATGGCGCGACCAATCTGCTCGCGCTTGATCGCGGGGGTCGCGTGGTTCTGAACAAGACGGTGCAGGTGCTCGGCGCCGGCACCGAGGATATTGTCGTCGTCTACAAGGGCGTCGAGCGCGAATCCTACAGCTGCGCTCCGGAATGCTCGCGCCGCATTACCCTCGGCGACTCGCCTGCCTTCTTCAACGCCACAATGGCGCAGAGCACAGCGCGCAACGGGCAGGCGCAGGCGGCTCCGCCGGCACGCTAGACTGTCGGCCAGAATCACGGTTAGCGATTACTTAACGCGACCCGCGCGTATCCTTAGGATTCTGGCAACAATTAAAAAAGGTGCGCTTGCTATGAATCCCGGTGCTTCGACACCGCTCCGCAACGGGATGCTGTCATGCCGGAACCGCGTACCAAGAAATCAGGCTTTATTCGCCGACTTCTGCCTTCCCGACTCGTGCGGCGCTTCGTGCGTCAGCAGGATGGGTCCGCCGCCGTTGAATTCGGCATGGTCGCCGTTCCGTTTCTTGGATTGACCTTCGCAATTCTTGAAACGGCGCTGGTGTTTTTTGCCGGCCAGACGCTGGAAACCGCGGTGACCGATTCGGCGCGGCTGATCATGACCGGTCAGGCGCAAACCGGCGGATGGAGCAAGGAAGATTTCAAGAACGCCGTCTGCTCGCACGTGTACGGACTGTTTGATTGCGCGGGCCAGATGTACGTCGACGTGAAGACCTACACGAGCTTTGCCGCGATCAACCAGACCCCGCCGGTGACCAACGGCGCGCTCGATCCTGCGAAAGTCACTTACAGCCCGGGTGGCGTCGGCGATATCGAAGTCGTCACGCTTTACTACGCATGGCCGATCTATGTTTCGTTGCTCGGCAACAACCTGGCCGACATGGGCAACAACCGGCTTCTCGTGGCGACGGCGGTCTTCCGTAACGAACCCTATCAATGAGCCAAGCCATGAAAGCATCATTGTTGCGTTCACTGCGTCACTTCCGCCGCGACCGCCGCGGCGCTTCCGCGGTCGAGTTCGCGCTCATCGCGCCGCTGATGCTTGGCCTCTACATCGGTTGCGTCGAGATTTCCGAAGGCGTCGCTGCCGACCGCAAGGTCACGCTGACCGCAGGTGTGCTTGCCAACCTGACGTCGCAGGTCACGACCCTGACCACAGCCGACATAACGAATATTCTCAACGCTTCGACCGCGATCATGAACCCCTACACTGGGGCGGTCGCGGCCAAGATCTCCTGCCTGAAGATCGACGGCACCGGCATTGCACGCGTGACCTGGGGCGCCTCAACGACAGGCGTGACGCCGCGGGCTGCCAATGAAGTCGTGACCATCCCGGCGAACCTCGCGGTGCCGAACTCGTATCTCGTGTTCAGTGAGGTCAGCTATCAGTATATTCCAGTAACGGGCTTCAGCCCGGGCTTCAGCCACATCTCCGCTTCCGGCATTACGCTGTCGGACGTGATGTACATGGCTCCGCGAATTTCGGCGCCGCAATACGGCGCCACCAAGTGCGTCTGACCGGTTGACGCTATCGCGTTTCGGCGATCGGCAACGCCGTCGTCGATTTTATCCGCTCCATCGCGAATCGCGACGTGACGTTCTTCAACGGCACCGTCGCGATCAGTTTTTTGTAGAACGCGTCGTAGCCCGCAATGTCAGCCACGACCACGCGCAACATGTAATCGACGTCGCCGGCCATCCGGTAGAACTCCATCACTTCGGGCATGGCGCCGACGACATTGGCGAATTTTTTCAGCCAGTCCTGCGAGTGATCGCCAGTCTCGATGGAGACGAACACCGTGATGCCCAGGCCGACCTTGTCGGGATCGATGATCGCGACCCGGCGCGTGATGACGCCCTCAGCCTCGAGCTTCTGCAGGCGCTTCCAGCAGGGGGTCGACGACAGGCCGACGCGCTGGCCGATCTCGGCCACCGAGAGCGATGCGTCCTCCTGAACAACCGCCAGGATCTTCCGGTCGACCGCGTCCATTCTCTATTGATCTCCAAAGTTAGAACGAACCGCCTGCACCGATATTAAAACTTAGAACAATATTCTTATTTGGTCTTGAGATCTGTCTTTATAGAGAAAAATATTCTATTTCAAGGGCAATGTAGCGCCGCCAACGGCGGTTTTTCAACCCACGAACCCGTGTCATGAAAACATCCATTCGCTTTAGCCCGCGCAGGGCGCTGCGTCGTCTCGGGGCCGCGGTCCTGTTCAGCGCCGCATTAGCCGCGTCAGTCGCGGGTGTTCATGCCGAGCCGCTCGTCAGCGCGGAGTGGCTTAACGCCCATCGCACCGATCAGAACCTGGTCACGCTCGACATCCGTTCGGCCATCGATGGTGGTGGCGCGCAGGCGTACGCGTCAGCGCACATCCCGGGCAGCGTCCATAGCGATTACGACAAGGCCGGCTGGCGCGTCACACGCAACAACGTTCCGTTCATGGTGCCGACCGTTCCCGAGCTTGAAAAGCTGATCGGTGATCTCGGTATCGATGAAGCGAGCCACGTCGTGGTGGTGCCCGCCGGCGTCAACGTTCTCGATTTCGGTTCCGCGGCGCGGACCTACTGGACTCTCAAGTATGTCGGCGTGAAGGACGTTTCGATTCTCGATGGCGGTCTCGCGGCCTGGCGGCAGGCAGGTCTGCCGGTCGAGAGCGGGGTCAAGGCCCCATCGCCAAGGATTTTCACGGCGACCGTCGACAACAGCATTCTGGCGCTGGCCAACGATGTCGAAGCGATCGAGGACAAAGGCGGTGCATCGCTCGTCGATGCGCGGCCACCCTCATTCTTCCACGGCAAGGAGAAGGCACCGGCCTCCCAGGCTTACGGCCACATTCCGGGAGCGGTCAGCCTCGACAGTGCCAAATTTTACGATCCGCAAACGAACCGCTTGAAGCCGAAGGCGGAACTTGCGGCGATTGCGAGCGCTGTCCCGGCCGGTCCGGCGGTGAGTTACTGCAACACGGGCCACTGGGCCGCGACCGATTGGTTCGTTCTGCACGAACTGCTCGGGCGGACAGAAACCAGGCTCTATGCCGGCTCGATGGTCGAGTGGACCAGCAATGCAAGCCGGCCGATTGAATCCTCGCGCACGAAATGGGACGATCTGAAGAAGGCCATAGGCCTCGGTTCCTGATCCGCGCTTTGGAGTCTTCATGACTACGGCAAGTCTGGCCGCGTCCGATCGGGGCGCGGCCGTTCGCATCGATCGGCTTTTCCTCGGTCTTGCGCTGGGTGCCATTGCAATTCTGGTCGCCCTGGTGCTGCTCGACCATCAGCCGGCGTCCGCCGTCCTCCTTCTCGGCGGCTTCGGACTTGGCATCGCGTTTCTCAAGGCCGAGTTCAGCTACACGGCCTCCTGGCGACGTTTCCTGACGCGCGGCGACGCGAGCGGTCTTGTCGGCGGACTGATCGTCATCTTCATCTGTGCGCTCGTCGTGGTGCCTGTCGCCGCACTCAGCCCGAAATACGGTGGAGCAATTGCGCCGCTTGGTCCTTCGCTGGTCATAGGTGCGTTCGTTTTCGGCGTCGGCATGCAACTCGCCAATGGCTGCGGCTCGGGCACGCTCTACACGGTCGGTGGCGGCTCAGGCCGCATGCTGATCGCATTGCTGTTTTTCGTGATCGGCAGCGTCTTCGGCAGCCTGTCATTGCCCGCATTCCTCGCGCTGGGCGGGATAGACCCGGTGCTCGCCTCCGATTATTTCGGCGCCTGGGGTGGGCTTGCGGTCACGCTTGCCAGCATTGCACTCGTCGCGAGCGTGTTCATTGCAATCGCGCGAAAGCGCGGCGGCAATTTCAAGCCTTCGCGCAACTACGTGATCGGCGGGATCGCCATCGGGATCTTGTGCGTCGCCGTTTTCTTCGCCGGCGGTCATCCCTGGAGCGTAACCTTCGGCTACACGGTTTGGGGTGCAAAAGCCGCGACCGCGCTCGGCTTCGATCTTTCGCACGCGGCCTTCTGGCAATGGCCTGGACCCAAACGGGCACTCACGGATTCCGTGCTCTCCGATACGTCGAGCCTTACTGATTTCGGAATGTTGTTCGGCGCCATGGCGGCGGCCGCTGCGACAAAGCCCTTTGCCATGTCCGCATGGCCGCCGGCGAAATCGCTGCTCGCGGCTGGCATCGGTGGATTGCTGATGGGGTGGGGCGCGCGGCTTGGTTTCGGCTGTAACATCGGCGCTTTCGTCGGCGGCGTTGCTTCCGGCTCGCTGCACGGCTGGGTCTGGCTTTTAGCCGCGATGCCTGGCTGCCTGCTCGGCATCCGTCTGCGACCGCTGTTCGGCCTGTCGAGGGAATAGCCGATGCGCACGGTTTACATCGTTGTGGTCGTCCTCGGCGTTGCGGCCATTCTGGTCGATCATCTCAGCAGCCCCTCCAGCGGCCGTGCGGTGTCGCCAGAGGATTTCGCAGGCGCCTGCGCACCTTGCGGCGCGCCGTGCCCGTCGAAAAAATAATCGTTCAGCTGTTCTGGCTTAGAAAAGTTTCGAGCTCGGCGCGGGTTGGTGCGCCGGAGGCGCCGCCGAATTTCGTACACTTGAGTGCGGCGGTGGCGCTGGCAAAGCGCATGATGTCCGGAAGCGCCCGGCGTTCCGCAAGCGCGAGCGTAAACCCGCCATGAAATGCATCGCCCGCCCCGAGTGAATCGATAACCTTGACCTTGAACGCCGGGAGGTGCCTGACCTCGCCGCCGTCGAGCCAGTACACGCCATGGGGTCCGTCTGTGATGGCAAGAAAGCCGGAAATATGCCCGGCGAGTTTTTTCAGGGCCGCTCCGTAGTCCTTGAGGCCTGTCGTTCCGAACAAGGCTTCCGCCGACGACACGACGTGGGTGCCGAGTGCGAGCAGGGGATCGGTTACATCGGTTGCCTGATCGAGGTCGATGACGACCGGAATCTTCCGTTCGCGGGCGGCGCGGCACACGGCCGTCACGAATTCCGGGAAACGGTTGTCGACGAGAACGGCGTCGACATCGGCGACCAGTGCCGCGGCATCTTTCGGCAAGGCGCGGCCAAGGTTGACGCCGCGGCGAGTGGCGATGGTTTTCTCGCCCGCGGCATCGAGCAGAATGAGCGAGACCGACGCCGTGCCGCCGTCGACGCGCACCGCGCCCGCGCAATCGACGCCTTCGGTGCCGAGATCGGACAGAATTCGGTTGCTTACAGCATCGTCGGTGCCGCCGAGCGGCCCGGCGAAGGCGACACGCCCTTTCAACCGGGCGATCGCAACGGCTGCATTTGCCGCGCATCCCCCGCCGGTAACGATGAACTCACTGGCGGCTACTTTTGTGCCGGGAGCGGGAAAATTCTCGACGCGCATGACGATGTCCTGCACGGCGATGCCTGCGCAGAGGATTTTGGGCACGTTCGGCGCGCGTTCAGTCAAAGCTTATCTCGTCCTCCACCCAGGCGCGGATGATGTGGTGCGCGATCGCCACCGGTGGCGGTGTCGTCAGTCCCTGCGGATGTTTGCGCATCAACATGCTTTCGATCTCGTCCTTGCTAAACCACCGGGCGTCCTCGAGTTCCTCGCGATCGACAACAATCTCGTGCGTCAGGGCCTCGGCGTGACAGCCGATCATCAGCGACGTCGGAAACGGCCATGGCTGCGTAGCGAAATAAACGACGCGGCCACAGGTGATGCCGGCTTCCTCGCGCGTTTCCCGACGAACTGCATCCTCCATCGATTCACCCGGTTCGATGAACCCGGCGAGACATGACCACATCGTCGGGACAAAACGCGGACTGCGCCCGAGCAGGCAGCGCTCGCCGTTGCTCGCGAGCATGATCACAACCGGATCGGTGCGGGGAAAGTGCTCGGCCTTGCATTGCGGGCAATCGCGCCGCCAACCACCATTGACGATCCGGGTCATGCTGCCGCAGTTCGAGCAGAACCGGTGGCGTGCATGCCAGTGCAACACCGCTTTGGCTTCAGCAAGGGGCGGCAGGTGATCCTGCTCGACCAGACCTTGAACTGCGACGGAACGTAGATCGGTGACGTGCAAATCGCTACGCGACTTCAGGGCCTCCGCCGCTTGTGGCGTGACCCCATGCCCGAACCGCGGCGCTCCATCGAGGACGCCAAGGAATATCGTTTCCGTCGCAGGTGATAATGCGTTCGCTTCGTCCATTGTGAACAAAGGCTCGTTGAGCGGCGAGCCCTTCTTCATCACGATCCCTTCGCCCCCGATTACATAGGCTCCCGCGCCGGGCTTGCGGGACAAGGTGTCAATGGCGGCGGTATCGGTGCGCAACTCGGCCGCACGCTCTATACGGCTGTCACAATATCCAAGGCGTGGTCTGGGGCCGAGATCTGGGCGAGGGGACATATGCCGCGCAAATTCGCACGGTCGTTCCCCCCGCGCAATGCTTACTCTGGCTTACTCTGGCTTACTCCGCGGCTTCGCCGCGCGGGCGAGGATACATGGCCTCGCGCAGCTCGGGGCGCTGCCATTGCGGTCCAAGCACGCCCTGCTTTGCGCCGTAACCGAGCGCGGATGTAACGGAATCGGTGGTGGTCCGCATTTCGCGCGCGCGATCAAGAGACACATCGACAACGAAAAAGCCCGCCGCGGTGCTCTCGAACAGGATTTCTTCCGGCGTCGCGACCATCGCGAGACCGCGTTCCGAATGGCTGAACAGGTTCTGCGTGGTGACGACGATGGCAAGGTTCTCGATGGCGCGCGACCAGATCAGGTTACGCCAGGTCGCCCAAAGCCGCCGCTTGTCCGTGCCTGCCGGCATGAAGATAAGTTCGGCGCCGCGCAGCGCCAGCGCGCGCGTCACCTCCGGCATATAGGCCTCGCTGCACATGGCCAGCCCCACTTTGCCTTGCTGCGTGTCGAACACGGGAAATTCGTTTCCGGGGACGTACTGAAATTCCCACCACTGGCCGCCGGTGTAGATCCAGGGTCCGTTGGGATGCGTGCGCCGATAGCTGACCGGCGCGCGGCCATCGCCATAGGCCATGCAGATGAGATTGTGCGCGGTTCCTTCGTTGTGGCTGAGCGGCTCGATGGTGCCGTAGACGGCATTGATGCCATGCTTTGCGGCGGCTTCCGCAAGGCGCGGCGTCGGATCGAAGGTCGCCGGCATCCGCCAGGGACCGGGATAGGTCTCCGGGAAGCAGACGAAGTCGGCGCCTTCTGCCTTGGCGCGAGCGATGAAATTCACGGCGTCGCCGATATTCTTCTCAGCCTCCCCGATCGGATTGGCGATCGGCTGCACCACGGCAATTCGGAATGTCATGTCTTACTCCAGACAGCGTGCGGGTTTGGCGGCAAGCTTGAAATGGACAAACGAGGCGGTCAAGCGAGCGCTTGGCCGACGGCGGTAAGCACCCGATCGGGCGTCAATTCGTCGAGGCACGCGCTGCGGCTGCGGATATTGCGCTCGCAACCTTCCAAGGAGCAGGGCATGCAGGGCAGTGGATTCTGCACGATCCAGACATTGCCCCGGTTTTGCACAGTGCCGCTCACGTCCCACGGCATTGCAAGTCCACCGACCGGCCAAGGTCCCCAGACACGCGCGTCGGTGGGGCCGAAGAGGGCGATCGTGCGGCAACCGGCGGCTGCGGCAAGATGCGTGACCGATGTGTCGGGTCCGATGTAAACGCGCGCTCGCTTGAGCAAATGCATCATCTCGGGCCATTCCACCTGGTGAACGGCGGTAACGCCGTTCCAGACTGCGTCGAGATAGCGCCGCTCGGCATCTCCGGGTCCGCCGATTGCGACGACCGGCAGGCCGCGTTGGGCGAGCCCGACCGCGAGCGCTCTCCACCCTTCCGGGGTCCATTCCTTGTAGGCGAACATCGGAGCTGCGTGGACCAAGGCAAAATTGCCGCCATCGACGATGTTCGAATTGGGTGCGGCTGCAGGACCCACCAGTTCCGCGACGCGCGGGACGTCGACGACATCGGCAAGGCGCAGCATCTGCTCGACACGGTGAAGTTTGTCCGTGGCACGAACGCTCTTCTGCAAGACGAAGCTTTTCAGCACGCGCGCGAGCCAGGGGTCGTCGTCTGTCGTAACGCCGGCGCGGAAGGGAGCAGCGGCAAAGGCAAATGCAGTGGGGCGATCACCGCTCTGTGTGGACACCGCGATGTCGTATTGCCGCCAGAGACGCATGCAGAGTTGAGCGCTCTGCGCGAGTGTCGGTCGCGGCGGCATGGCTATGACGCGATTGATGTCCGGATTCCCCGCAACGATCCCCGCGGTATTGGCGAAGACCAGCACATCGATCTCGGCATTCGGCCACGCGCGGCGCAGGCTGCGGATCAGCGGTGTCGTCAGCAGCAGATCGCCGATGCGACGCAGCGAGATGACGAGGATGCGTGATGGATCGCCGGCCATAGTGATTATTCTAGTGATCCATGTCGCTGAAGCCGCTGGCTTTGAGCAACTCACGCAGTGAGCCGAGCAGGCTCGCCTGCTGATCGTCGCTATAGGCCAATGGCGGCTTCACGCCCCACACCGGCTTCGGCCAGGCGGCATCCGAATGCCGTCGCGCGATCACATGCACGTGCAGCTGCGGCACCTGGTTGCCGAGCGCCGCGATGTTGAGCTTGTCGCATCGGGTGATGTTTTTCAGCGCGCGCGCGGCCGCGGCGATCTCGCCGAGCAACTGCACCTGGGCGTTTTCCTCGAGATCGATGAGCTCGACCAAACCGGGCAGCCGCGGCACGAGGATCAGCCACGGGTAGTTGGCATCCTTCGTTAGCAGCACGCGCGCGAGCGGCAGGTCGCCGACCGTAACCGTGTCCTGTGCGAGCTGAGGGTGCAACGACCAGCCCTTGGTAACCGCTGAATCCATTGGAAAATCCGCACGATTCTTTCGGAGGAAAGCTAGCAGAGACGCCGCCCCGCTGCTTGCTTTCATGCCCTATTGGCCCGATATAGATCACGGGAGGTTGGCGGTGGACGAGCCACTCGCCAACCGGGTCAGATCCGGAAGGAAGCAGCCCTAACGAGCGCGGTTCGGGTCGCTCGTCAGCCTCCCACTTATTCCTGGATCGTTCGCAATCAGTCCGCGTTCGCGCGGCAGCGAAGCGGATGGCACAATGAGCGAGCCTAAGAAATCCGTTGCCTCCGGTTCCGTGCCGGCCGACCCGGCCTACCGTGTGCTCGCGCGCAAATACCGGCCGGCCAGCTTCGAGGACCTCATCGGCCAGGACGCCATGGTGCGGACGATCTCGAACGCATTCGAGAGCGGACGCATACCGCAAGCCTGGATCCTCACCGGCGTGCGCGGGGTCGGCAAGACGACCACCGCCCGTATTCTTGCGCGCGCGCTCAATTACGAACTGCCCGACGGTTCGGTGAAGGAGCCGACGATCCACATGCCGGTGATGGGCGTGCACTGCCAGGCGATCATCGAGAGCCGGCACCCCGACGTACTGGAAATGGACGCCGCCTCGCACAACAGCGTCGATGACGTGCGGCAGATCAATGACGCCATCCGCTACGCGCCGATGAGCGCGCGCTACAAGGTCTACATCCTCGACGAAGTGCACATGCTGTCGGGCGCCGCATTCAACGCGCTGCTCAAGACACTCGAAGAGCCGCCACCGCACGCCAAGTTCATTTTCGCAACGACGGAAATCCGCAAGGTGCCGGTGACGGTATTGTCCCGGTGTCAGCGCTTCGATCTGCGACGCGTCGATGCCGCGGTTCTGGTGAAACACCTCGAGGGCATCGCTGCAAAAGAGAAAGTCGAGATCGAGCCGGCTGCGCTGGCATTGATCGCGCGCGCCGCCGAAGGCTCGGTGCGCGATTCCCTTTCCCTTCTCGATCAGGCCATCGCGCATGCGGCCGGACCGGTGACGCGCCGAAGATGTCCGGCAGATGCTTGGTCTTGCCGACCGGGTGCGCGTGGTCGATCTGTTCGAGGCCCTGATGAAGGGCGACGTGACCGCCGCCTTGCGGGAACTGCGCGAGCAATACGACATCGGGGCTGATCCGGCCGTGGTCCTGAGCGATCTTGCCGAATTCACGCATTTCGTGACGCGCGTCAAAGTCGTCCCGGCGGTTTCTGAGGACGTTTCGCTTTCGGAGGCCGAGCGCACGCGCGGTCGTGCCTTCGCGGCGCAGCTGTCGATGCGCGTCTTGTCGCGCGCCTGGCAGATGCTGCTCAAAGGCATTTCCGAAGTGCAGGCGTCGGGACGCCCGGTGGCTGCTGCCGAAATGGTGCTGGTGCGCATTGCCTATGCCGCGGACCTGCCGACACCTGACGAAGTGGTGCGCTCCCTCAGCGACGGCGGCGCGGCTCCGACGCGTCCGCAAGGCAATGGCGGCACCGTGCAGGCGCAGAGCCATGCGCCGCGCTACGAGGCGCCGCGCGGTTCGCCGCGGTCCTCCGCCGCCGTTTCGCCGCGTCTCGCGGACGATCCGGTTGCCCGGCACGAGGAACCCACGGCGGCGCCAACTTTGTCTATCGCTACGTTCGAGGAGCTGATCGCGCTTGCTGTCGATAAACGCGACATCACTGTGAAGATGGCGCTCGAACGCGATGTGCGCCTGGTGCGCTGCGAGGACGGCCAGCTCGAAATTGCTCTTGAGCCGACCGCACCAAAGACATTTGTCCACGATCTCCAGCGCAAGCTGACCGGCTGGACCGGCAGGCGCTGGATCGTCGTCGTGTCGAAGGAACAGGGTGCCCCGACGATGCGCGCACAGGCGGAGGCCCAGCAGGCGGAGATCGAACGCGGCGTGCAGAGCGATCCGTTGGTGCAGGCTGTCCTCAACCGCTTTCCGGGCGCCAAGATCGTCGGCGTGACGCAAAACCCGGAGAGCGGCGAGACTGCGCCGGACGTTTTGCCCGACAGCGAGGATCAGTGACATGGCGGATTTCCTGGGCCTGATGAAGCAGGCAGCGCAGTTGCAATCCAAGATGCAGGCGATGCAGGCCGAGCTCGACCAGATCGAGGTCGAAGGCACCGCCGGCGGCGGCATGGTCACCGTGACGATCACCGCCAAGGGCGACCTCAAGGGCGTCAAGATTGACGACTCGCTGATGAAACCTTCGGAAAAGGAAATTCTCGAAGATCTCATGGTGGCCGCGCATAGCGACGCGCGCCGGAAGGCAGAAGCCGTCCTGCAGGAAAAGATGAAAGCAGTTACGGGGGGCCTGCCGCTCCCACCCGGACTGGGCCTGGGCTGATATGCCTGCTGCCGTTGCCGGACCGGAAATCGAGCGGCTGATTCAATTACTGGCACGGTTGCCGGGTCTTGGGCCTCGCTCGGCGCGCCGCGCGGCGCTGCATCTCATCAAGAAGCGCGAACTGCTGATGGCCCCGCTTGCCGCCGCGCTTGAGACGGCGATGGAAAAAATCGAGATCTGCAAGATCTGCGGAAATATCGATACGCAGAACCCGTGCACGGTATGCATAGACACCAGGCGCGATGGCTCGATCCTCGTCGTTGTCGCCGATGTTGCCGATCTCTGGGCGCTCGAACGGGCCCACGCGGTCAACGGACGCTATCATGTGCTCGGCGGCACCCTCTCGCCGCTCGACGGCGTCGGTCCGCAGGACCTTACGATCGACTCGTTGATTTCCCGCGCGCATGAGACGCCGGTGAAAGAAGTGATCCTTGCGCTCAACGCGACGGTCGATGGTCAGACGACCGCGCATTACATCACCGAACTTTTGCAGGACGCGAATGTGAAGGTCACGCGCCTGGCACATGGCGTGCCGGTTGGCGGCGAGCTTGACTATCTCGACGAGGGCACGCTCGCGGCGGCCATCAAGCAACGAACGCTGTTCTAGGGCCTTTGCGGCTCGAGCCGCTTGAAGTGACCACGCCGCTGCAACCAGGCCAGCAGCAACAGGCTTGGAATGCCGGCCAGCATGCAGATCACGAAAAACCAGGCCCAGCCGGTCGAACTCGGCGATAAATCCCGCGCCTGAAGACAGATAAGTCCGCCCCACCGCGGCCAGCGCCGTCAGCAGCGCGTATTGTGTTGCCGTGTGTAATGGATTCCGGCAGAGCGCGGAGAGATAGGCAACGAACATCACGGTGCCGATGGCACTGGTGAAATTCTCCGCGATAATTGCGGCGGCCAGCATTGTCGTATTGGTCCCGACCAGGGCGAGCGCACTGAACGAGAGATTGGCGACCGCCTGCAGGATGCCGCCGATCCAGAGACTGGCAGCAAGCGGCAAGGCGCGGGCGATGAAACCGCCGGCAAACCCGCCCAGCAGGAGCGCGGCCAGCCCGACACCTTTCACGATGGCCGCGTATTCGTTGCGCGTAAATCCGAGATCGATGACGAATGGCGCAGTCATCGCGCCCGAAAGCGCATCGGTGAATTTGAACAGCACCACGAAGGCGAGCATCGCGAAGGCGAGATCGTAGCCAAGGAAATCCTTGAAGGCGCCGACTGCAGCCTCGACCACGCGCGCGAACGGTTTTTCACCCGCGCGAGCGGCTTCGGCCTCGACCGACCGTTCAGGCTCGGTCGCTAGCAGCGCGGTGATGATGCCGATCACCACCAGGCCAGCCATCGCGACATAGCCCCAGCGCCATGCGGACTGCTTGTCGAAACCCGAGGCTTCGATCGCGCTCACCAGGAACAGTGCCCCGGCTGTCGAGATCAGCATGCCGATGCGATAGGCGGCGACGTAAGACGCCATGCCGGCGGCCTGCTCGTTTTCCGGAAGGCTTTCCACGCGAAAAGCGTCGACCACGATGTCCTGCGTTGCCGAGGCCGTAGCGACAAGCAGCGCGCCGAATGCAACGAGCGCCGGCGAAGTGGCAGGATTGCAAAAGCCCAGAAATACGATCGCCGCCATCAGCAGAATTTGCGTGAACACCAGCCAGCCGCGGCGGCGACCGAGCAGGCGCGACAAAATCGGCACGTCGAGTGCGTCGGTCAGCGGCGCCCACAGGAATTTCACCGTGTAGGGCGTGCCGACCAACGCGAACAGTCCGATCGTCGCAAGATTGACACCGGACTCCCGCATCCATACGAGCAGCGTCGCGCCGGAAAGGGCCAGCGGCAGGCCCGACGAAAACCCAAGGAACATGACGATCAGCACGCGCGGCTTTAAATAGACCGCTATCGCTTCCAACCACGACGGCTGAGTTCGCGCGTCGGGTGGGGCTGTCGTGGGCACTATTCGCCGGCCTCGAGCCGCACACCGGGACCGGGGAGAATGTCGGCGCTCGGCGGCACATCGCCGAACTCGACGTCTCGAATCCTCTCGCTCCGGTTCACGATCTTGTCGGCTGACGTCACGATCTGTTTGATATCGGTACTCGCCTGACCAAAGTGTTTGTCCAGATTTTCGACACGGTCTCGCAGGCGGCTGACGTCCGCGGTCAGCAGACCGACTTCGATCAGAATTTTGCCAGCCGCTTCGCGCATGCGGGCATCCCTGCGGATCTGCTGGATCACCTGAATGGCCAGCATCAGGAGCGACGGCGAAACGATGATCACCTTGGCGCGGTACGCCTTCTGAAAAATATCGTCGAAACTGTCGTAAAGCTCGGCGTAGATCGATTCCGACGGCACAAACATCAGCGCCATGTCCTGGGTCTCGCCCGGGATCAGGTATTTGTCGGCGATATCGCCGACATGTTTTGCGATGTCCGTACGCACGCGAGCGATCGCAAATTTGCGATCGTCGTCGCTCTTTGCTTCGCGAAACGCGGTCACCGCTTCGAGCGGAAATTTGGCGTCGATGACCAGAGGCGGTCCGTCGGGCAGGTGCACGACGCAATCGGGCCGCGACTTGTTGGTGAGGGTTGCCTGGAATTCGTAGCAATCCTTCGGCAGGCCATCCTGAATGATCATCTCCATCCGCGACTGCCCGAAAGCGCCGCGCGATTGCTTGTTGGCAAGCACGCTCTGCAGGCTCGTCACCTGGGAGGCGAGGTCGGTGATGTTCTTTTGCGCGTTGTCGATCAGCGCGAGCCGCGCGTGCAGTTGCTGCAGGTGCTCGGCGGTGTCCTTGGTCGACGTGCGCATCGAGTTGCCCAGCCGGGCGGTGACCGCGTCGAGCCGCTCATGCACCGTGTGCTGCAATTGCGATTGTGCCCTGGCGAGCAGTTCGCCCATGGTCTGGACGCGCGCATTGAGTTCAGCCATCCGTTGCTCGGCAACCGGGTCGTGCAGCGGTTTGCGCGGCCACGCCAGCATCACGATGACGACAAGGATGCCAAGGGCCACGGCCGCCCCAATGGCCAGAGTCAGGGCCGGGGCATGGGCCAGCATCGAATTGGCGAGGGTCTGCAGATCGGACATCCGGCCTTTTACAGTGATTCGCCCGCGGCGCGAACGAAGGGCGAACGGTAGGGCGATAATGTCGTTGTCTCAAGGGGAAAGGCCGCATTGACCCCGGTTTCCCAACCCCTTACATCGGCCGCCATGGCTGTTCGCGACATCCTGATCATTCCCGACAAGCGGTTGCGGCTTAAATCCGCGGCGGTCCAGACCGTCGACAAGCCCCTGCGCGCGCTTATCGAGGACATGTTCGAAACGATGTACGCCGCGCCCGGCATCGGGCTCGCGGCGATCCAGATCGGCGTGGCAAAACGCGTCGTCACCATGGACCTCGCCAAAAAGGACGACCCGAAACAGCCGCAGGTCTTCATCAATCCCGAGGTCGTGTGGTCTTCCGACGAGAAGGCGGCCTACGAGGAGGGCTGCCTGTCGATCCCCGAGTACTATGAGGAGGTCGAACGGCCGAAGGCGGTGAAGGTGAAATTTCTCGATCTCGACCTGAAGCCGCAGGAGATCGAGGCGACCGGCTTGCTGGCGACCTGCCTGCAACACGAGATCGACCATCTCAACGGCGTTCTTTTCATCGACCATATTTCCAAGCTCAAGCGCGACATGGTGATAAAGAAATTCAAAAAAGCGGCCAAGAAGACCGAAGGCGCCAAGCCGCTGTCCGAGGATCCCGAGCCTTCGCATCATATCGGCTGACGTCGCCCTGCTGGCGCGCTAGAGGTTTGCCTGAATGCGCCTGATCTTCATGGGCACGCCCGATTTCGCGGTGCCGACGCTGGTCGAACTCGCCGCGCGCGGACACGACATCGTCGCCGTCTATACGCGCGCGCCGAAGCCGGGTGGCCGCGGCCTCGACCTGCAGCCGACACCAGTCGAGCGCGAAGCGCGGCGGCTCTCGCTGCCGGTTCACACGCCGAAGACGCTGAAAGATGAAAAGGCCCAGCAAGAGCTGCGCGCGCTCGATGCCGACGCGGCGGTCGTCGTCGCCTATGGCCTGATCCTGCCGAAGCCCGTTCTCGAGGCGCCACGTCTCGGTTGCTTCAACGTGCATGCATCGTTGCTGCCGCGCTGGCGCGGCGCTGCGCCGCTCAATCGCGCGATCATGGCCGGCGATGCCGAAAGCGGCGTCACCATCATGAAGATGGACGAGGGTCTCGATACCGGCGCCATGGCAATGGCCGAACGAATGCCGATCGGTGCTGACATGACCGCAGGCGAACTTCACGATGCGTTGTCACGCCTCGGCGCCGATCTGATGCCGCGCGTTCTGGCCGCGGCGGAGCGCGAGTCGCTTAAGCTGACACCGCAACCGCTGACTGGCGTCACGTACGCGGAAAAGATTGCCAATACCGAAACGCGCATCGACTGGTCGAAGCCATGGAAGCAGGTGCATGACCACATTCGCGGTCTGTCGCCTTTCCCGGGCGCGTGGTTCGAGCTTGGCGGCGTGCGCGTCAAGGCTTTGCGCTCGACCAAAGGCGCAGGCTCCGGCGCGCCGGGCACCGCACTCGATGACAGGCTGACAATCGCCTGTGCCGACGGTGCCGTACGGCTCACGCAGGTCCAGCGCTCCGGCAAGCAGCCGATGGCCGCGGAAGAATTTCTGCGCGGAACGCCGGTGAAAGCCGGCACGCGGGTCAGCTGAAGATGCCGCGCTACAAGCTCATCGTCGAATATGACGGAAGGCCCTTCGCCGGCTGGCAGATCCAGGCTGACCAATTGACCGTGCAGGGCGTGCTGACCGCGGCCGTCGAATCCCTGTCGGGCGAAAAAATCCTGGTGCAGGGCGCCGGGCGCACGGACGCTGGCGTGCACGCACAGGCGCAGGTCGCGCATGTCGATCTCGCCAAGGCTTGGGATACCGATACCGTGCGCGATGCGCTCAATGCGCATTTGCGTCCGCATCCGATCGCTGTTCTGTCCGCAGAACGCGTCGCCGATGATTTCAACGCCCGCACGTCGGCGATCAGGCGCCGCTATCTCTATCGCATCGTCAATCGTCGTGCCGACCTGACGCTTGATGCCGGTCGCGCCTGGCGCGTGCCACGTCCCCTCGACACCGGTGCCATGCACAAGGCGGCGCAAGGGCTGGTCGGCAAGCACGATTTCACGACATTTCGCTCGACCGAATGCCAGGCCAAGTCGCCGGTGAAAACGCTCGATGGCCTCGCTGTCGAGCGCGACGGTGATGAAGTGCAAGTGACAGCTGTGGCACGCTCATTTCTGCACAATCAGGTGCGATCCATGGTTGGCTCATTGGTCTGCGTGGGCGAGGGAAAGTGGACCACCGAAGATCTGCGCAAGGCGCTTGATGCGCGCGACCGCACGGCCTGCGGGCCTGTAGCGCCGCCAGATGGCCTCTATTTGATGCAGGTGGATTATTGAAACGCCGGCCTTGCCGGTGATCAGGCGAAATAGCGGTCGATGATCTTGCGGTAGATCGTCGTCAGTGCCTGCAGATCGGCGATCGGCACGCGTTCGTCGACCTGATGCATGGTCTGCCCGACCAGCCCGAATTCGACGACCGGGCAATAATGCGTGATGAAACGCGCGTCCGAGGTGCCACCGGTTGTCGACAGCGCCGGCTTGCGGCCGGTCACTTCGGCAACGGCATTCGATACAAGTTCGGTGAACGGCCCAGGTTTTGTGAGGAACACGCCAGCGTTCGAGGGCTCCCATCTGAAGTCGAATTTTATTTTTCCGCCGGCGGCCTTGGCGGCGCGCTGTTCGATTAGCTTTTTCAGTGAATCGAGCGTGTGCTTGTCGTTGAAGCGGATGTTAAAGCGCGCCCGCGCTTCGCCGGGGATCAGGTTGACGGTCTTGTTGCCGACATCGACTGACGTGAATTCCAGATGTGACGGCGCAAACTGCGCGCTGCCCTGATCGAGCGGCTCGCTCTGCAGCGCGGCGACCAGCGTAACGAGTCCGCGGATCGGATTTTCGGCGCGTTGCGGATAGGCGACGTGTCCCTGCCTGCCACTGACAATCAGATGCCCGTTGAGCGAGCCGCGACGGCCCACCTTGATGGTGTCGCCCAGCGCTTCCTGATTGCTTGGCTCGCCCAGGATGCAGTGATCGAATTTCTCGTTGTGCTCGGCGGTCCATTTCAGCAGCTTTGGCGTGCCGTTGACCGCGATGCCTTCTTCGTCGCCGGTGATCAAAAACGAGATCGAGCCTTTCGTCTTGCCGCCATTGGCCGCCAGATGATCGAGGACGGCCGCGATAGCGCAAGCAATGCCGCCTTTCATGTCGACGGCGCCGCGCCCGTACATCTCGCCGCCGGCAATCTCGCCGGAAAATGGCGGATGCTTCCAGGCTTTCTCATCGCCCGGCGGCACCACGTCGGTGTGGCCCGCGAAAACCAGATTCGGTGCGGCGCTGCCGATACGCGCGTAGAGATTTTCAACGTCGTCGGCGCCGGGCTCGCTGAATGTCATGCGATGCACGGTGAAGCCCGACGCCTTCAGAATCTTTTCGAGAAACGACAGCGCGCCGCCTTCGGCCGGGGTCACCGACGGACAGCGCAACAGATCGCGGGTGATATGGGCGGGATTTGCGGACACTCAGTCTCTCAATAGCTCGTTGATGCTTGTCTTCGAGCGCGTGCGTTCGTCGACGCGCTTGACGATCACGGCGCAGTAGAGCGCAGGACCGCCGCTTTTGCCCGGCAGCGAGCCGGGAACGACAACAGAATAGGCCGGCACTTCTCCCTGCGTAACAGCGCCGGTATCGCGATCGACGATACGCGTCGAGGCGCCCAGATAGACGCCCATCGACAGAACCGCGCCGGTGCGCACGATGACGCCTTCGGCGACTTCGGATCGGGCGCCGACAAAGCAGTTGTCCTCAATGATCACCGGGCCTGCCTGCAGCGGCTCGAGAACGCCGCCAATACCGGCGCCGCCGGAAATGTGGCAGTTCTTGCCGATCTGCGCGCAGCTGCCGACGGTGGCCCAGGTGTCGACCATGGTGCCGGAATCGACATAGGCGCCGAGATTCACAAAGGACGGCATGAGCACGACGCCGGGCGCGATGAACGCCGAGCGGCGGACCACACAGCCCGGCACCGCGCGAAAACCGGCCTTGCGGAATCGCGCGGCGCTCCAACCTTTGAATTTGGAATCGACCTTGTCCCACCACGCCGCCTTGCCCGGGCCGCCCGGGATGACGCTCATGTCGTTGAGGCGGAACGACAGCAGCACCGCTTTCTTCAGCCACTGATTGACGTGCCATTGCCCATTCGCATCGCGTTCGGCGACACGCGCTTGGCCGGCGTCCAGGAGATCGAGCGCGGAATTGACCGCCTTGCGCACCGCGCCTTTGGTCTTCGGCCCAATCTTGTCGCGGCCTTCAAAGGCCTCGTCGATGACGCGTGCAAGCTTGTCGGTGGACATGGCGGCTCCGGTTTGCTCGGCTGCGGTTTGTCGATGGCGGGGCAGGGGATGTCAAGCCGCGCTCACCGGGCTAAGTTTGCCGTGACGGAGAAATGCTCATGAATCTGCAATTCGCGCGGCAGTTCACGCACCTTGGTTCAATCCTGATGGCCCTGGCGCTCAGCGCCACTGACGCTTTTGCCCATCACATCATGGGCGGCCGGACCCCGGCGACCTTCGGCGAAGGCATGCTGTCAGGGCTCGGTCACCCGGTTATCGGCCTGGACCATTTCGCCGCCGTGGTTGCGGTGGGCTGCATCGCCGCCATGCACAGCGCTGGCGCGGCGCTCGTTGTCGCTTTCATTGTGTCGATGATGGCAGGCGTCGCGCTGCATTTGAACGGCGCGACCGTGCCGGCGGCGGAAATTCTCGTTGCTCTTTCGGTGATCGCGCTGGGAGCGCTGATGTTGAGCCGACGTCAGACGTCTACCGCTGCTGCGCTATTGCTCTTTGCGCTTGTCGGCCTTGCGCACGGTTACGCGTTGGGTGAGTCGATCTTCGGCGCCGAAAAGTCTCCGCTTTATGCGTATCTGCTCGGTCTTGCGATCGTTCAGACCGCGATTGCGCTTGTCGCCATGGCGATCGCGCGCCATTTTGTCGGACCATCCAAAGATCTCTCGCCGTTGCGCCTCGTCGGCGCAGGCATCGCCGGTATCGGACTTGCAGTCTTGATGCAGCAGGTCGTGCCGGCCGCCTGATCAGGACCGGCGCATAATCTCTTCCAGAAACCGCGTGAGATCGTCGGTCAGGTGATCGACGTAGGGCGCATCGCGCCCCTCGAGCTCCCAGGCCTCGCGGAAAACTTCGCGCTGGCCTTCCGGCACCACCAGCACAGTTGTCATGCCCAGCGCGTGCGGGGTTTCGAGATTGCGCGCCAGATCCTCGAACATCGCTGCTCTCGCCGGGTCGACACCGTGGCGCGCGAGGAAGCGTTCATAGACCTGCGGCAGCGGTTTCGGATCGAGGTTCGCAGCGGCGATGTCGAACACATCTTCGAAGTGATGATGAATGTCGAGCTTTTGCATCACCGCGTCGGCGTGCTTGCGCGTGCCGTTGGTGAGGATCAGCTTGCGGCCGGGAAGTTTTTCCAGCGCGGCGCCGAGTGCCGGATTCGGCGTGAGCGGCGAATGGTCGATCCGATGCACGAAGTCGAGATAGTCGTCGGGACTCATGCCGTGTTCGGTCATCATTCCGCGCATGGTCGTGCCGTAGCGCCTGTAATAATCCTTCTGCAGGCGGAACGCTTCGTCTTTGGAGACCTTCAGAAAATTCGAGACGTAGGCGCGGATGCGCTCGTCCACCTGCTGCCAGAGATTGAGGTGATGCGGATAGAGCGTGTTGTCGAGATCGAAGACCCAAGTTTCGACATTGCCGAAATCGCGCGGCGCCTGAGCGGACGTTGTTGGCACGGAGTTACGGTTCCTTGAAACGCACGGTCGTTGATGGCTTGCCGGCCAGATCGATGACCGCAAAACCGGCGGAATTCAGACCGCGCGTTGCGCAGTCCTTGTGATCGGCCAGTTCGAAACGTCCGTCACGCGTGCACAGCGCGACCGTGCCACCCCAGGCGAGCGGTACATCCCCGCGTTTAACCAGGCGGCCATTGGCATCGATCGCTTCCGCATAGCTGTAAAGCTTGTATGGATCGCCGCGGACGTCCGGCCTCACACATTGGCCGGCCTCAAGGCGATACCAACCGCGGGTGACGATTGCGCCCATCTCGACGATGCCGAGCGAAGCCATCACCGCATAGCCGGTGTCGTTGCACCAGGAGAAGCCGACACCTTCGGGGTTGCGCGCCGCATCGATCAGCACATCGAAGAAATTTGCCGCAGACGCCGCATCGGCCGCGAGCTTGCGGTCGTTGATGAATTTTGTGATGGCGGCCTGTGTCTTTGTCCCTTGCACACCATCGATCGGGTAGGCGTCATAGCCTGAAATTACGAGCAGGCGCTGGATCCCGGCGAGCCGTGCCTGCGCGTCATCGTAATCGGCTTCTTCCGCGAGGTTGACCACCGGTCCTTTCGGCGAATCGGAGGGCTTGGCCGCGCTGAAATGGGCTTGCTGGTCTGACGGACAACCGCGTGCGTTGGGAATTTCGAAATCGCCGCTGCGGATGCAGAAATCGGCGTCGCCGCTTTGCGGCAGCGGCGTCGTGCCATAACCGGACGGCGTCCGCGTATGCAGATAGACCATGTCGGCGTCGAGCGGTCCGTCCATCACTTGCCGGCACTGACCGGGATCGAGGCGATACCAGCCGCGCGTAACGACATTTGCGCGCTTTTCGATGCCGACCGCGGTTTCCATCCGGAAGCTGGTGCGATTGCACAATGTCAATTCGGCCTGCGCTTGCGTGGCCACAAGCAGGGCAGCCGGCGCGGCGATCATGGGCGATGAATACCGCGAATCATGCCGGCATGCTAGCGGAAGCGTATGACATTCGGGATAGTCATTCCGGGACACGCCGAAGGCGTGGACCCGGAATCCAGAGCCGATCGAAGTCATTTCTGTTGCTGTGGATTCCGGGTTCGCCGCTGCGCGGCGCCCCGGAATGACGACTTGCACGCTTTCAGCGGTGCATCAGCGTGCCGACGCCGTGGTCGGTCAACAGCTCCAGCAGGACGGCATGCGGTACCTTGCCGTCCATGATGACGACACCTTCCACGCCCTGGTCGAGCGCGTAGATGCAGGTCTCGACCTTTGGAATCATGCCGCCGGAAATCGTGCCGTCGGCGATGAGCTTGCGGGCATCGGACATCGACAGGTCGGTAATGAGATTCTTTGACTTGTCGAGCACGCCGGGAACGTCGGTCAGCAGCAGCAGACGCTTGGCCTTCAGCGCGCCGGCAATGGCGCCGGCGAAGGTGTCCGCGTTGACGTTGAAAGTGCCGCCATTGGCCGAGGTCGCCACCGGTGCGAGCACCGGGATCATTTCGCGGCCGATGACCTGATTGAGCATGCTCAGGTCGACTTTTTCCGGCTCGCCGACAAAGCCGAGATCGATAACCTTTTCGATGTTGGAATCCGGGTCCACCACGGTGCGACTGACCTTGCGCGCCTGCACCATGTTGCCGTCCTTGCCGCACAGCCCGATCGCCTTGCCGCCGGCCGCGTTGATGTAGCCGACGATCTGCTTGTTGATCGAGCCGGCCAGGACCATCTCGACGATCTCGACGGTCTTGGCATCGGTGATGCGCAATCCGCCGGCGAACTCCGATTTGATGCCGAGCTTCTTGAGCATGGCCTCGATCTGCGGGCCGCCGCCATGGACCACCACAGGGTTAATGGCAGTCTGCTCGAGCAGGACGATGTCGCGGGCAAAGTCGCGCGCCATCTTTTCCTGGCCCATGGCATGGCCGCCGTATTTCACGACGACGGTCTCCTCGTCGTAGCGCTGCATATGCGGCAGCGCTTCGGACAGGATGCGGGCCTGCTCTTGCGGGTCGATCTTGGGCGCTTTGCTCATTGCTTCGGCCTCATTGGCGACGGCGGTTCTAGCCGATCGGGCAGGGTCACGACAATGCGTCAGGCCTTTCTTTCCTCCAGCAGGCGGCCGATGGCGGCGCGCAATTCGGGGATCCCGGTGCCGTCGCGCGAGGATGTCGGAAGAACGGTCGGAAACGCGGCCGAGCGCCGGGCCAGAGCGGCTTCGACTTCGGCCATGCGATCGCGCAGCTCCGAGGGCTTCACGGCATCGCATTTGGTCAAAACAATCTGATGACTGACGGCGGACTGGCTCAAGGCTTCGAGCGCCGTATCGTCGGCGGTCTTGAGGCCGTGACGGGCATCCACCAGCACATAGACCCGGGCGAGGTTGCTGCGGCCGCGCAGGAACGCGTCGATCAGCTCGGTCCACGCCGCGATCTTGGATTTCGCTGCGGCGGCGTAGCCATAGCCCGGCATGTCCACGATGTTGAGGCTGTCACCGCCGGTAAAGAAAATGAGTTCCTGCGTGCGGCCGGGCGTGTTCGAGATACGCGCGAGGTTCTTGCGGCCGGTGAGCGCGTTGATAAGGCTCGATTTGCCGACATTGGAGCGCCCGGCGAAGGCAATCTCGACCCCGCGCATCGGCGGCAGCGACACCGGCGTACCGGCTGCGGCAACGAAGCGCCACTCACCGGCGAACAGGCGCCGGCCAGTATCGATTTCCTGACGGGTAAATTCGGTCGTCATCGCAAATTTCTTTGGTCATTCCGGGGCGCGCCGAGGCGCGAACCGCAATCCAGAAAAGCAGCATAGCGTATCGATCTGGATTCCGGGTCGGCCTTCGGCCAGCCCGGAATGACGCAATAAAGAGTGGGAGTCTGGCGCAGTCCTGCTGCTACGACGCCTTCTTCTTCACAAACATCGCCTTGACGTTGTCGAACAATTCGATCTTGGCGCCGTGCTTGCGCATGATGACGCTCTGCTGCAGCACCGAAAGCGTGTTGTTCCAGGCCCAATAGATAACGAGTCCGGCCGGGAAGCTCGCCAGCATGAAGGTGAAGAGCAACGGCATCCAGTTGAAGATCATCGCCTGCGCCGGATCCGGCGGCGCCGGGTTTAGCTTCATCTGCACCCACATGGTCACGCCCATGATCAGCGGCCATATGCCCAGATGCAGGAATTGGCCGATCACCGGCAGAACGGTGGGATCGAACGGGATCAGACCGAACAGCGTGAAGATATTGGTCGGGTCCGGCGCCGACAGGTCGTGGATCCAGCCGAAAAACGGCGCGTGGCGCATCTCGATGGTGACGAAGAGCACTTTGTACAGCGAGAAGAAGACCGGGATCTGGATCGCGATCGGCAAGCAGCCGGCGAGCGGATTGATCTTTTCCTTCCGGTAGAGCTCCATCAGCTCCTGTTGCTGCTTTGCCTTGTCGTCGGCATAGCGCTCGCGCAAGGCCGTCATCTGCGGCTGCACTGCCTTCATCTTCGCCATCGAGGCGTAGGATTTGTTGGCGAGCGGGAAAAAGGCGATCTTGATCAGCACCGTGACGATGAGGATGGCGAGACCGAAATTGCCGACCAGCCGATAGAAGTAGTCCATGACGATGAACAGCGGCTTGGTGATGAAGTAGAACCAGCCCCAGTCGATCAACAAGTCGAAGCGGTTGAGCTTGAGCTGCCGGTCATAGTCGTTGACGACCTGCACTTCCTTGGCGCCGGCGAAGAGACGGGCATTGGCGACCGTGGTCGCGCCCGGTGCGATCGTCTGTGCGTCGAGCAGATAGTCGGTCTGGAATGTCCTGATGTTGCCGAGCATGCCGGTCGAGAACCGCGCTTTCAGGTGCGCGGCCGGATCCGGCAGCAGCGTGGCGGCCCAGTATTTGTCGGTGATGCCGAGCCAGCCGTTGGTCACATCGAAATTGACGAGCTTCTTTTCTTCGATGCTCTTGTAGGTGAATTCCTGCAGTCCGGAATCACCCAGCACGCCGATCAGGCCCTCGTGGAGGATGTAGTAGCCGAGCGTTTGCGGCGTTCCGTGGCGCGAAATCAGCGCATAAGGATAAAGAGTGACCGGGTTCGCACTCTTGTTGGTCACCTCATCCTTGATGGTGAACAGGAATTTGTCGTCGACCGCGATCGTGCGGCGAAACGCGAGCCCTTCACCATTGTCGTAGGTGAGGGTCACCGGAGTGCCGACACCGAGAACGCCCGAACCTGTCCGTGTCCACACGGTTTCCGCTGTCGGCAGTTTGACGTCGGCGCCGCCGGCGCCGGTCCAGCCGAATTCGGCGTAGAAGGGATCCGCCGTGCCCGACGGCGAAAGCAGCGTGACCGCCGGCGATTTCGGATCGACGGTTTCGCGGAATCGCACCAGCGCGAGATCGTCGATGCGGCCGCCCTTGAGCGCGATCGAGCCCTGCACATTATCGGTCGCGATCGGAACGCGCGGCGAAGCGGCGAGCGCCGCGGCGCGGTTGACAGGCGCGGCGGCCGAGGGCGCGGCCGCCTGGCCGGGGACCTGCGGGGTTCCGGATTGTGCGGGTGCCGGCGGCGTCTGGCCCGGTTGCGCCGGTGTCGGCGTGCCCTGCTTCTGCTGCTGGACCTGCAACTGTTCCTGCCGCGATTTTTCCTGCGGCATGCCGACAAAATATTGCCAGCCGATAAGCACGAGTGCCGAGAGCACGATGGCGAGGATGGTATTCTTATTGTCGTTCATCACGATTCCGTTTTGCCATTGCGTCTCGCGTGCACCCGCCGCAACGCCCCTTCGAAGTCCTGCGTCATTGCGGCAAACGGCTGACTGAGCGCCGCCCGCCGTCCGACCAGTACATAGTCATGCCCGGCGTGAAGCCGGGTTGCGGCCGAGAGCCGCACAATCTCCCGCAAACGACGGCGAACGCGGTTTCGCTCGACCGCATTCCCGACCTTCTTTGACACGGTAAAGCCAAACCGTGCCGGCCCCGTGTCACGGCGCTTGCGTGCCTGCAGCACGAAGGCCGTTGACGGCACCTTGATCCCCGATGCCGCTGCCAGGAAATCCGCCCGTTGCCTCAATCGATCCATGCAAGCCGCGGCGGTTTTCGTCGTCGTCAGGCGGACAGCCGATTGCGTCCGCGTCCCCTGCGCGCCGAGACGACTTTGCGCCCGCCCTTGGTGGCCATGCGCTTGCGGAAACCGTGACGGCGCTTGCGTACAAGCTTGCTCGGTTGATAAGTCCGCTTCACGTTCAGTTCTCCGCTATCGCTGTGGGGAAGAGAGGACGTCGTCCTCAAAAACGCCTTGAAACCCGAATTTTCGGGCCAGCACATGATTTCGCGGCTTATAAGGGAGGGGCCTTGGCCCGTCAATGAGACGCTGTCGCGTGGTTGTCACGGTCAAAACGTCTCACAAGCCGGTGACAGAGCCCGGCCCGGTCGGCGGCTCGTGTATAAGGCGCCAATGCCAGAATCGGCCCCCGCCTTCGATTCTCGCGGTTTCGTCCGCCGGATCCTGCCTTTGGCGGCGATCATCGTGTTTGTTGGGGCGGTCTATCTCGTCCGCGGTGGTGCCTCGATCGAATCGCTGGTGCGTCATCGCGCGGCGATCGATGAGTTCGTCGCTTCGCACCGGCTGCTGGCCGTCCTCTCCTATATGGGACTTTATATTGTCACCGTCGCCCTCTCGGTGCCGGCAGCCGTATTTCTGACCGTCACCGGCGGCTTTCTCTTCGGGCTTGTGCTCGGCACATCGGCCGCGGTGATCAGCGCGACGATCGGCGCCACACTCATCTTTCTGGCGGCTCGGACGGCGCTTGGCGAGCCGCTGCTGCGGCGCGCCGGTCCGCGCGCGAACCAGCTGGCGCAGGGATTTCGCGACGATGCGTTCAGCTATCTGCTTTTTCTGCGCCTGGTGCCGGCGTTTCCGTTCTTTCTGGTCAATCTGGTGCCGGCCTTCGCCGGTGTGCGGCTGGGGCCATTCATTGCCGCGACCGCGATCGGTATTATCCCCGGAGCCATCGTCTTCGCTCTTGCGGGGGTCGGGCTGGACAGCATGATCGCGGCACAGAAGAATTCGTACGATCAATGCATCGCGGCTAGGGGGACCAGATTGTCGGCTGACGTTCGATCCGGCGGATGTTCTGACGCCACAGCTCATCGCAGCGCTCGTCGCGCTCGGTCTGCTCGCGCTGATGCCGGTCGTGGTGAAATACTGGCGGGCGCGCTCGCGCTCTGCCGCATGATGTGAGGGCGGACCGGTCGGGGCATGGGAGAAACACTGACACCAGATATTTGCGTGATCGGCGCGGGCCCCGGCGGTTTGTCGGCCGCCGCGGCCGCGGCTGCCTTCGGCGTGCCGACCGTGCTGATCGAACGCGAGGCGATGGGCGGCGACAGTCTCAACACCGGATCCATTCCGTCGAAAGCGCTGCTGGCGGCGGCGAGACGGGCCGAGGCCATCCGCGGCGCGGCCGCGTTCGGGCTCGAGGTTCAGAATGTCGGCGTCAATTTCGCCAAGGTGAGCGACCACGTGCATTCGGTCGTCGCGGCGGTAGAGCCAGCGTACTCCATGGAGCGATTCACCGGGCTGGGCGTTCGCGTTATCCGCGCGCACGCGCAGTTCAAGGATGCAAGAACGGTGACGGCGGGCGACTTCGAGATCCGCGCGCGCCGTTTCGTTGTTGCTGCAGGATCGAAGCCGGCCATTCCCGCGATTGCCGGACTCGATGGCGGACCTTTTCTCACCAGCGAAACCATTTTCGATCTGAAGGAACGACCGGAGCATCTCATTATTGTCGGCGCGGGAAGTGTCGGCCTCGAACTGGCGCAAGCTTTTCGCCGGCTGGGAAGTTCAGTGACGGTGCTCGAGGCAGCGCGGCCGCTCGCCGGCGATGATCCTGAATGTGTCGATATCGTTCTCGATCGGCTGGAGCGCGAGGGCGTTGTCATCCGCAGCGGCGTGAATGTCGTCGGCGTCACCTATGTCGGGGGAACGGTCACGGCTGCCATCGCGGCCGCCGGCGCCGAGCAGACGATTACCGGCAGCCACCTGCTGATTGCCGCGGGACGCACGCCCGCGATCGATGGCCTCGGCCTCGACGCCGCGGGAATTCGTCACGACCATTCCGGCATTTCCGTCGATCGCAAGCTCAAGACGACCAACCGCCGCGTCTACGCGATCGGGGATTGCATCGCGGGCCACTCTTCGCTCGCGCACGTGGCCAACTATCACGCGGGGCAGGTTATCCGGAATGCGCTGTTCCGCATGCCAGTGCGCGTGCGCAATGCAGCCATGCCTTGGGCGACTTATACGGAACCGGAACTCGCCCAGGCCGGCCTCACCGAAGCGCAGGCGCAGGCCCGCGGTCTGAAAATCCGTATAGCCCGCTGGCCTTATAACGATAATGACCGCGCGCAGACCGAGCGCGAGACGCGAGGTCACATCAAAATCATCACGACAGCGAAAGGTAAGATAGTAGGAGCGACCATTGCCGGTGCGCAGGCGAGTGAATTAATAGGGATGTGGGCGCTCGCAATCGCTCAGGGGCTGAACATCCGTTCTTTCGCCGATATTGTCTTGCCATATCCGACGCTGTCAGAAATCGGTAAGCGTGCTGCGATAGACTATTTTGCCCCAGGTTTGAGCGGTAGTTGGGTGCGACGCATCATCGGATGGATGCGAATCTTCGGCTGAGGTGATTTTGGACGCGACCAGCGAACCAGTTGCAGTCGAGAACGTGTTGCGGCCGCCGCGGAAGCCGCGCGTCGGCCTTTCCGGAAAGCTGTTGTTGCTCACCGTCCTGTTCGTGATGGTGGCGGAAATTCTGATTTACGTTCCGTCGGTCGCGAATTTCCGCCTGAACTGGCTGAGCGACCGGCTTGCCGCCGCGCATACGGCCGCGCTCGTGCTCGATGCAGCACCGAGCGGCATGGTGCCCGAAAGCCTCGCCAAACAAATTCTCAATAGTATCGGTGCGCGCGCGGTCGCCATGAAGATGGGCAACCAGCGCCGCCTGCTCGCCGCCGACGACATGCCGTCCGAGATCGCGCAGGACATCGACATGCGGCAGCGGTCCTGGCTCCACTCGATTTTCGACGCATTCGAGACCTTGCTCACCTGCAAGCCGGGTGACGTGATGCGCGTGGTTGGTGCCGCGCCGATGGGCGGCGATTTCCTCGAAATCATTCTCAACGAGGGACCGCTGTGCAAGGCGATGTGGACGTTCTCCGTCAACATCCTGATGCTGTCGCTGGCGATCTCCTGCATCACGGCGATGCTGCTGTTCTTCGCCCTGCATTATCTCCTGGTGCGTCCGATGTGGCGCATCACCGAAAACATGATCGCCTTCCGCGCGGATCCGGAAAATCCCTCGCGCATCATCGCCGAAAGCGGACGGCAGGACGAAATCGGCACCGCCGAAGAAGAGCTGGCCTCGATGCAGCGCGAGCTCGCCTCGATGCTGCATCAGCAGAGCAGGCTGGCCGCGCTCGGGCTTGCCGTGTCGAAGATCAATCACGACCTGCGAAACCTGCTGGCCTCGGCGCAACTTTTCTCCGATCAGCTGTCCACTTCGCCTGATCCGAAAGTGCAGCGCTTCGCGCCGAAGCTGATGCGCGCGCTCGAACGTGCGATCGCGTTCTGCCAGTCGACGCTCTCGTACGGTGGCGCGCAGGAGGCGCCGCCCGAGCGCAAGACCATCGAAGTCGAGCCGCTGATCGAGGAAGTGCACGAGGCGCTTGGCCTCGGCCTCGACGTTCCGATCCGGTGGATTGTCGCCGTCGAACGTGGCCTGACCGTCGAGGCCGATCACGATCAGTTGTTCCGCGTTCTCGTCAATCTCGCGCGCAACGCGATGCAGGCCCTCGAAACGCGCGGCACGCGCGATCCCGCCCGGGATCAAATTCGTATAACCGGACGACGCGAAGGAAGCGTCGCGGTGATAGAGGTGTCCGACACCGGGCCCGGTGTGCCGGAAAAGGCGCGCGCCCATCTTTTCCAGGCTTTCCAGGGCTCCGCGCGCTCGGGAGGCACAGGCCTTGGCTTGGCAATCGCCGCGGAACTCGTTCGCGCGCATGGCGGCGAAATCCGCCTCGTGCCGGGAACCATCGGCGCCACATTCAGCATCTCGATCCCCGACCGCGCCGTCGACCTCAATTCACGACGCGGTGAACGCGCCAGCGCCGGATGACCGGAAGAGGCCGCCGTCGGCGGTGTTCTTCGCCTAGGGACATCATTTTCGCATAAAGGAAAATTTATATGGTGCAGCCGGTGAACCTGCTTGCGGTTACGACTGCAGTGCCTCCGCACAAGCTCGAGCAGACGGCTGTCACCGCGGCGGCGCGGCACGCCTATGCGCGCACGTTTGCGCGCTTTCCGAAGCTCGCCGATGTTTTCGTCAATGTCGGGATCGACCGGCGCTATTCGGTGCGTCCGCTCGAATGGCTCAGCGAGCCGCACAATCTCGCCGAACGCACGAACGTCTATCTCGAGAGTGCGAGCGAATTGTTCGTGCAGACGGCGCGCGCCGCGCTCGATCAGGCCGGCATCTCCGCGCGTGACGTCGATGTCGTCGTCACGGTTTCCTCGACCGGCATCGCTACGCCCAGCATTGAAGCACGCGTCGCCCCCGAAATGGGATTTCGGCCGACCGCGATGCGCGTGCCGGTGTTCGGTCGCGGATGTGCCGGCGGGGTGTCCGGACTTACGCTCGGCGCGCGGCTTGCGCGTGCCGAACCGGGTGAGGTCGTTCTTGTGGTCGTGGTGGAGCTGTGCACGTTGGCGTGCCGCATCGATCGCGGATCGAAAGCCGATGTGATCTCCTCGGCGCTTTTCGGTGACGGCGCGGCTGCTGCCGTGCTGCGCGCCGGGCCGCCGACGGGAGAATTAAGCATCGGCGATGCCGCCGAGCACACATGGCCGCGCACGCTGGACATCATGGGCTGGATGATCGATCCGGTCGGCTTCCGCGTGATGCTTTCGCGCTCGCTGCCGCGCTTCGTCGAGCAGAAGCTCGCCGCGCCTGTGCGCCGCTTCGTCAAAGCTGCGCAGCTGCAGGCGCCGCGCCTGATCTGTCATCCGGGCGGTGCAAAGGTTCTCGACGCCATCGAGGTGGCGCTCGACCTGCAGAAAGGCACCTTGCGTGACGAGCGCGACGTGCTGCGCAACTACGGCAACATGTCGGCGCCGACGGTGTTGTTCGTTCTGGAGCGCGTGCTGCGGCGCGGCTTGCGCGGCCCGGCGATGCTCTCGGCGCTCGGACCGGGGTTCACCGCAAATCTGCTCGCGCTCGAGGCTGCGCATGGGTGAGGGGGCGTGGCTGGTCGCGTTCCTGCTCATCCAAAGGCTTGCAGAACTTGTGTTCGCGCAGTCCAACACCGCCCGCTTGCGCGCAAAGGGTGCCGTCGAGTTCGGCGCGTCGCACTATCCGCTCCTGATCCTGCTGCATGCTTCCTGGCTCATCGGTCTATGGGTGTTCGGACACGATCGGCCGATCGTGTGGCCATGGCTTGCGGTTTTCGTATTGTTGCAGATCGGTCGTCTCTGGGTGATCGCGAGTCTTGGCCGACGATGGACCACGCGTGTCATCGTGTTGCGCGGTGCGTCGCCGGTCACGCGCGGTCCCTATCGTTGGATCAGGCATCCGAATTATCTGATTGTCGCGCTGGAAATCGCCGTGGTTCCGCTGGCGCTCGGAATGCCGGTATTTGCGCTGATCTTTTCCGTTGCCAATGCGGCCCTGCTTGCCTACCGCATCCGCATCGAGACCGAAGCTCTGGCCTGGGCCGCCCAGGCGGCATGAGCCGTGGCGTCGACCTGTCCAGGCCTGTCCAAGGCTTGTCCAAGGCTTGTCCAACCCTTGCCCAACCCTTGCCAATGGCGGATCAAACCGATAGCTATGCCGCGTTGCCGTGGGCCGGTTTCCGGCAGCGCAATCAGCGCCCGTAGCTCAGCTGGATAGAGCACCAGACTACGAATCTGGGGGTCAGGAGTTCGAAATCTCTTCGGGCGCGCCAGCAACTCTTTGAATTTGATTCAGAATCTCTGCGCGATTTTTTCCTGGTTGACTCTCCGGGAAACGGGGCAGCACCAGGGCAACACGCGGTGAAATTTCGCGCGCGCTAAGCTTGATACGACCGCCACATCTACCGCGTTTCAGTGCCCGAGCCATGCCCGCAGCGAGAGGTGCTTGGCGTCCGGCTACCCATGCCTTGATTGGCTGGAAGCTAACGTTCGCCTGAGTCGACCGTGGCGAAAAAAGCACCTGATTCTCTCAAAACCACTTCCTGCAAATTCTTTGCTTTCCAAAAACGAAGAGTCACCTGAAAAGAAAAAAGATCAGTTCCTCCGCGTTCATCCGCTTGGATCGAAAGGTCTCAAGATGCCAGACATGCCAAAAGTCGTTACCGCAAAAATCGCAGCAGATTTTGTCGGCCTCTCTGCAAGCACGCTGGCGAAACTCCGGCTCAACGGCAACGGACCGCTCTACTGCAAGCTCGGTCGACGTGTGGTGTACCGTCCCGATGACTTAGAGCGGTGGCTGCAATCCCGCACGGCGCGCGATACGTCGGATGCTGACGCGCGGTTTTTGAGGGCATTAACAGCAGCTCATCCACGCCAAATGAGGTGATGCCATGCCGAGTTCGCGAAACGTATGCGAGTCCGGCAAAGGACAAAATCCCGCCAGTTCGAACCGGGCGGCAAATAGTTGCGCCGATCGCAGTCAGGGAGCGCATGATCAACTTAGCCGGCGTAGAGCTTTTTCCGACAGGGCCACGATAACCGCTGCGAGGCATGAATCTCTGCAAATCTTGGTTACGCCAACGCACGGAGGCCGAAAGTGGCGTGCGTCGCACGACGGCGCGGCGCTTTGCCTTTCGGCATCGCCGCTGATTACATCGGCTCGAATTCTAGTCGCTAGAGGCTTAGATCCGACTCGCGTCATCGAGATGTGGCACGTCAACAAAGACGCATGGTCGTTGCGCGGTCACTTGGGAGAAGTTGCGGCGACCTTAGTCGACGGCGAGACGGTCTCTCGCATCGCCAAGAACAGGGTGCCGGTTCGTTTATCGGACAAGGACGCCACCAGGTGCCGGAGAAGCCGCCGCGCGCGCCCGGGCAATATTCAAGTCCGACCGAGCGCCTCATCTGATATTGCGTTCGACATACCGGTTACCGACGATGCGCAGGTTTAGTCTCTCTGCACGAGGCGGTTGATCGCCTGCAATCAGATGCCGAATGCAACGGCTTGGTCGGAAGGGCAGGCCAAGACGTCGTGCAAAAGATTCTCAGCGACGCTTTTGAGGCCGTCCAATGACCCGCTCCAATTGGTCAATACTCGAAGAGATTGCTACGGCCAATCTTCACGGTGACCACAATGGAAAATAATAGACAACTAGAACTCCATTGTCTTGCGCCAGGACCGAAAATCAAAATTTCTTCTATACCGCGAACTGGAGGCGATCAGTCGCAAGGAATGGCTCGTGAAAAATCTGTTAGGAGCAGGAGATGCAAGCGCAGTCTATGGCGTTCCCGGCTGCGGCAAATCGGTTTTGGTCGAGGACATAGCTTTGCATGTCGCGGCAGGCATCGACTGGCATGGACGAGCCGTGAAACAAGGTGCGGTCTTGTTCATAGCTTTGGAACGAAAAAAGCTTGTAGAGCGACGCGCCATTGCATTTCGTGAGCGCCACGCGATCCACAACATACCCTTCGCCCTTATGGGTGGGATGTTCGACCTACGGACGTCTCATGCCACGGCCGCAATCGTGGAGACAGCCAGACAGGTAGAGGGAGAGACCGGGCACGGCTTGGCTCTAATCGTCATTGATACGATTTCCCGCGCACTCTGTGGCGGCGATGAAAACAGTCCCAAAGATATGGGCGCAATCGTAGCCGCCACGTCGATGCTACAGATTGATACCAAGGCTCATATTTTGTGGGTCCATCATATGCCTCAAGACGGAGCCGAAAGGCTCCGAGGACACGGTGCTTTGCTAGGAGCGATGGACACCACAGTTCACGTTGCCAAGGCCGGTGCGTTGCGGATCGCGACGGTCATCAAGGCAAACGATGCGGAGGAGGGCGAAAGCATCGCCTTTACACTGGAAGGCGTCACCATCGGGCCAGAGACAACAGCGCCTGTCGTTGTCCCGGCCGAGAATGCTGCGCACATCGCAGTTGGGCGCCGCACGCGATCTGCTTTGCCCAAAGCGGACATCGGCTGCTGTCCCCATTTCCATGTCCACTTTTGGGGTCGAGCAGAAGGCGCTATTGCACTGGCGACTGGCGTCCCGCTGACTGCCAACCTCCGCGGCGTTACCGACGCCGTTTCTTGGACGTATTGTTGGGGGCCACGAGGGGGAATTCCTTCAACCGCGAGTTGCCGGAATGGAGGAGTGACCGACGTTGCATCACGGATGAGCGCGACACGGATAGCCGTGCCGTTGATTCTGCCTGGTTCAATCAGATAGTCGGCGTGACCGTGAAATTTGGGCGGAGGCTCGCCAACAGACTGAAATGCCGTCGCGCGGGAAGATGTCGTCGGGAGTGGAAATCACCATGGCGAAGCGATGTTCGAACCAAGTGTTGGCGTGGCAATACCCTCACATCTTTATGCCGAAAGAATTGATGCTTCAATCTCTCTGAACTTGAGAGTTGTGTCGAGCGTGCCACTAGCTGTAGGCCGAATAATCTCTGCCAAAGGCCACACTGCTATATCCAGTTCGGCGGACAATGACGAAAATTGATTCGACGTGGCCCAGCCGGCCACCCTCAGATGAATAATCTGAGGGTCACGGTTCGGAATTCTCTGCGTATTGCGCGAATATCACGATCGACTCGCAACGGGGCAGCACCCGGGCAGCACCCAGGCTCATGTCCGCTTTTGGCCAAAAAGCAGACATCGCTAGTTGCGCTGCACACGTCTGCTTTTGACCCAAAGCGGACATCGGCTGCTGTCCCCATTTCCATGTCCACTTTTGGGGTCCAGCAGAAGGCGCTATTGCACTGGCGACTGGCGTCCCGCTGACTTCTAAACCTCCGTGGCGCTACCGACGCGGTTTCTTGGACGTATTGTTGGGGGCCACGAGGGGGAATTCCTTCAACCGCGTAGTTGCCGGAATGGTAGGAGTGACCGACGTTGCATCACGGATGAGCGCGACACGGATAGCCGTGCCGTTGATTCTGCCTGGTTCAATCAGATAGTCGGCGATGACCGTGAAATTATGGGCGTAGGCTTCGCTCAACAAACTGAACATCGCCTGTCGCGCGGGAAGATTGTCGTCGTTGCGAAGCTGGAAGCCATAACTGCCATCGCCGAGCGCATTGAGGATGAACACTGCTTCGACATCAAGGAAATCGTTTGGCGGCCCGTAGCCGGTGCCAAGGTCGTTTGCGCGCAGAAAGACAATCTTGCCGGTCTTTTCTAACAGGTCGGTCATGGGCATCTCCTAACCGTTGGCTACCCGCATGATTTCTCCGGCCCCCGGACCGGTCTTGACGTAATCGAGACGGACAGAGCGATCGGCGGCGAAGGCCGAGCGGAGTCGTTCGAACATGTCCCAGCGTGTCGGCCCCTCGGCGTCGGCCCGCAGCTTAAAACCAAAAGCGCGGAGCGGCTCTTCGGCGAGCAGCACGATCACTTCACAGTCGAGAAAATTCGGTGGCTTCCCATAGCCGCTGCCGAGCTCGTGCGCGCGCAAGAAGGTGATGTGACCCACGGTTTCGGCCAAACTCCCGACCTGACCGTCGCCGCCGTAGCCGAGAACATCCATAACCTCCAAATCGATGGCCGAAACGGGAGCAGCTGCGCCCAGGGACGCGAACGCATTGAACGCATCGACGCCGTTACTCGCCCAGTCCCGGGTATCGCCGCCCGCAGCGCCGTTGAATGCCTTGAGCAAGGTGATCCCGTTGTCTATCGAAAAACTATTCCCCGGGCCGCCGCGAAGTCCTTTCGATCCGGGGCCAGTGTAGGAGAAATTGTCGATCAAACTGAATGTGTTGCCTCCGCCGCCGATGCGGCCCATGACTTCAGAGATCTCGTGTGCTGCGACGGCTTGAAAATCAAACGTTCCAGGCATGATCGCGCCGGAAAACGTGTAGGGCTGTCCAGCGCCGAAGGTGGTGCCTCCATCATCGGACAGATCATCGGCGACAACGCCAAGCGCCTTGGCTTGCGCTCGCGTCAAAAACCAGGTTCCCGCACCATTGGTGGGATCGGCGGCGGTCATTGAACCACCAGGGCCGATGGCGATTTGATCGTTTGCCGTCCTTGCGCTGTCACTGACCTTGGCAAACAAATCGGCATACGAGATGTTCACGGTCCTCGGGAAGCTCCTTCCGAGACTCGTCGTCCCCGGCAGCGCGTCCACGGTGATGTTGATGTGGATGTTGTCTGAGAAGCGGCCGGCAAAGACTGCGGCCGCTGCTTCCCACGAGGTCCTTGCCGCGCCTGCTTGCGCGCCGAAGTTCGCGTCGAAGTTCGGCGTAAACGTGGGGATAATGTCCAAGCCAGCCTCCCCCTCAATTTCATTCGCTTCGGACTATCGCCGCCCCAGGCGCGTCTGGAGGTTGGGCTGGTTGTGGGAGAACAACCCCGGTGGTGATGCCTTGTATCGATTGCGGTTCTGGCAGAACAACCCCGGTGATTATGCCTTGTTCCGGTTGCGGTTGTGGCAGAACGACCCCGGTGACGGTGTCTTGTTTCGATTGCGGTTGTGGGAGAACGACCCCGGTGTTGGTGATGCGCATGATGTCATCTCCCGCAGCGCGCCAGCATCAAAGCCAGCTGGCCGGTAATAGTGACTGCGCTTGTTCGGACGAAAGGATTCATTGGGCGCTTCGCCATTTCACGGCCACAACCCAAGCGAGCGGGATAGTTGCATACAAGCAAGCTCGCAACGCGGTATAGCCTTACTTGCGGGCAAATTTCATGCGAACCAGAAATGCAAATAGAAAAAAGAGCGCGTGCAACATCACAGACTGGTCTCGCGCCAATTTGGCGGCGCACCGTTGCCGCGACATCAGGCCAGTTTCAGTGGCCACCGTGTCGGTCGCTGGGCCAATTTACGCTTCACGATGTCCGCTTCTGGCCCAAAGCGGACATCGTTAATTGCACCGCACATGTCTGCTTTTGACCCAAAGCGGACATTAGTCGGAGGCTCGACTACCTGCTACTGAACATAGTCCGGCGTTCCCTGCGGAGGTGAGCCGCTACGATGTTCGCTTGGACTAGGGGAGGCGACAATGAGACGGTGGGGAATTGTTACGCGGATCGGGGCGACGATTGTTCTTGCGCTTGCTTTAAGTCCGCTCGTTTTACCGACCGCGCTCAACGCGCAAAAGGCTGCCGGGATAAAGCGCGTCGGCTGGCTTGAGGTCTGTGCCCCCGGTCCTAAGCGCCCCCATTTCGATATTTTCCGGGCTCGCCTGGCCGAACAAGGCTACGTCGAGGGAAAAAACCTCGTCATCGAGCAGCGATTCGCAGATTGCCAATACGACCGGATGCCGGGATTGGCCGCTGATCTCGTAAAGATTCCAGTAGATGTCGTGTTCACTATGGGCACGAGAGCGGCGCGCATCGCCGCACAAACGGTGAAGACTACGCCGCTCGTCGTCTACTCGTGCGACCCGTTCGCGCACGTAGAAAGCCTCGCTCGGCCCGGAGGAAATCTCACGGGTGTTACATGCATGACGACGGAGATGATGCCGAAGCGCCTCGAACTCCTCCACGAGGCAATTCCCACAATCTCGCGGGTGATGTTACTTCACGACCCTGAAGCCGCTCCCAATGCGTTCAACTTGACCCAGCAGGTAGCACCGCGTCTGGGCATGACAATGCAGGCAGCTCACGTGACGGCCGGCGAAGACCTGCTACCCGAGCTCGACATGATCGCGAAGGAGCGTCCTGAGGCACTGTTGGTATATCCCGACGTCGTTCTCAGCTCCTATCCCCGGCCCCAGCAACTCGCCGACTTTGCGATCAAGGCCAAGCTGCCAACCGTGCATGCGTTCCGTTTTTACGTCGACGCTGGCGGTCTCATGTCCTATGGCGCGACCACATCCGAAATCTATACGACCGCGGCTGAGCAGGTTGCAAAAATTCTGGATGGCGCTCGGCCAAGTGAGTTGCCGCTACGACAGGCAACCCGGTTCGAGTTGGTTATCAACAACAGGACTGCGAAGGCGCTCGGACTCACAATTTCACCGTTACTGCTGGAGCGAGCCGACGAGGTGATCGAATAAGGCCGACGATGTCCGCTATTGGCCCTTAGCGGACATGCCGAAAAACGCAATCGATGTCGCTATTGGGGGTAAAGCGGACACGGCTTTTTGCACTGCGTATGTCTGCTTATGACCCAAAGCGGACACCGGGGTCGTAAGGTGCTAGCCCTACATATCGGCCTTTTTGGCCAAGGGGCACATCATGAAAACCAAGGTGTTTGAACCGAGCGCAATCTGCGCCGCAGTAGCATTGTTACTTGTGTTGTCGCCGCCTGCCTACGCAAAGAGTGGTGGGTCGTCTGCGTCGCACACGCGTGTCGGCAAGACTTCTACGAACACCACATTAGTAAAGCCTGTGACTTCATCGCGAAAGACGCAATTAGGAACAGTGAGCAAAGCTGGCGCTACATCAACAATCCCCGGCACGGGTCCCGTCATAGGTGCAGGCGCGTCGTCTGTCGCAGGCACGGTTAAAGCAAAAGACGCCATCATTGCGAAGCAAAGAGAAGACGGCACTGCTGAGTATAAAAGGAAGAACAGTCCGCCAATCCCATGTGTTGGAAGGAACTGTTAGTCGTTGTTATCACTGTTCCGCCCGGCCTGCTGGTCGCCGCCGACGAGGTGATCGAATAACCGACCGGAATGTCCGCTTTCGGGGGTAAAGCGGACGTGACGATTGCAATGCTGAATGTCCGCTTATGACCCAAAGCAGACATTGCTAGTTGCATTAGCGGCGGCCGGGTGCGCTTATTCACCATGAACGGATCACTCGTTCAGGACCAAGGCGTGGGTTGTGTTGTCTATTGACCAAGATTTGAAGTGAGTCAGAAAGCTCTGACCGAGTAAGAGTTGTCCTCGCATGGGAGCCAAACTCGCCGTGACATTCTCGATCACCCTATTTCCGACCTTTAGCGAGCGAATGCGGAATCTTTTCGAAGGCATGATTGATCCATCTGCAAGAGTGTAATTAGCGCTGCCAATAAAATCGCTGTCGCTGATCGTCCCTTTCCTAATCAGAGCCATTACAACATCAGAGGGGATGCTTACGTCAGCGGCGCCACTATCTACGACAAAATCGAGCGCAATCGCATCGTTGATGAGGACCGGTACAACAAATATCCCAGCGACTCGCTTTAGCGGGACTTCTATCCTTGATCCAGTAATTCGCGATCCGTTAGGAGCTACTGCGGTTGCAACTTGTTGACCGGCACCACTTCGCAGCACGACATCAAAAGCGCTCTGTCCTGCAGTCCCCTTCTCGAAAGCCAAGATGCTGTGACGACCATCTGTGGCGATGATCGGCAAATCAAACCAATTATATTCCTGCAAGAGCTGTAAGTTCTTTTGCACTTCGGGTCCGACGTTCGACAGTCCGATCAAAAAGTGGTTTTCGTTCGTCTTTACGGCAAGGCCCTTGAGGGGCACACCGCGCTCTCGTTCATCGTTCTTCAATAAGATTCCAGGCACACTTTGTACTTTGCCGTGAATAAAGTTGCGCGGCAGCGTGAACCTGATATCGAACGTGTGGCTGGCAAGGAGTTGCTTGTTATCGTTTTTCTTAAACAGCAAATTCATTTGCAATTTTCGACTTGGGATCATCACTTCGGCTCGCACAACACTAGCTGTTCGGCCGTCGCGCTCAGAGATGATTTCGATGCGCCACGATATTGATCCCAGGTATCGCTTTCCCAGAGGGTCTGTTGGGTCTTCTTCGTAGAGTACGGCGGTCTCAGCGATGGCTGCAGCGGAAGCCGCAGCGGCTATTGATAAAAAGACCAGTGCTAGGATTTTGGAAATCTTAGTTGTCATTGATTTATCGGGTCCGCACCGGCTCCTTTCGCCAATAATTCGATGGTACGCGGCTTCAGCGGGGCGCGCCACCAGGCGGCATCATCCAGCCGACACCTGTGCGCGGCGGCAATTTCTTACTGTAGTCAGGCCTGACATCGGCATTGCGCCATCCGCAGGCGGTGCAACGGCAGCGGCGTTCTATTTCTCCGATGGTCTCGGTGGCCTGAAAACTATCAATCGGCAATGCGACATCATGGTGACAAGGCCAACCGCCTTCGCGTTTGCCTCGGCAATAGACTAAGAGCTGGCGCACGCCGTTCGATCTAACCGACTCTATCGTGACGGGTTTCGTGTTCACTCGTGGAATGTCCGCTTTTGGCCCTTAGCGGACATTCCAATCGTACGCATCCATGTCCGCTCTTGGGGGTAAAGCAGACCTAATTTTAGCGAAAGCGGACGTCAGAAAATGTCCGCTAATGACCCAAAGCGGACATCGGCCGACGCCACCCTGCGCCCTTCCGGTGTGGTAGTTTGAGCCGTTACGATGCTTGTCCTGAGCCTCGGAGTGATTGAGCCAGCACGGGCCTGATAAATATGACATCGCAAATTGATTTTGCGCGGTTAGCGCGTTTGATTAGGCGAATAGGCGCGAGATCGCTTGCGGCGACTCGCAATGTTGCCACGCGCGGTGTGCAGCGGAAGAAAATTCAGCGCATTCGCAATATTATCGAGGCATTACCCGATACGTTACCATATTTGGGCCCCGATCTCATTATGGGGTGTGCATGTGGCTATCAAATTGACTTTGTTCGACCTTTCGTTGAGTCCCTTTTTGATTCAGGTCAGTTTCGCGGTGAAGCCGTGATATTTGTGGGGGCCGAAGATAAAGCATTGGCCGCTTTTTTGGAGTCAATTGGAGTTAAAGTTTTTTCGTTAGGCATCGAAAAGAACTATCCCGTCTTCCCCCCAAAGAGAGCAAGATACTTCGCATATTTCAAATACCTGCACGACGCGATTCAGAGTGGCCGCACCTACCGAAACATCCTTTTGAGTGACGTCAGGGATGTGATTTTTCAAAGGCCTTTGTTCGAGACCCCGGCATCTGAGCTTGAGCTGTATTATGAGCTTCGGTCGGTCACGATCGGCACATGCGAATTCAACTCGTACTGGATAAACGAGCAGTTTGGGAAACAAGCTCTCGCCAGTTTAGCTGATAGACGTATTTCTTGTTGCGGAACAGTGAGCGGCCGAGCGCGCGGGATCCTGGAATACTTAGCGGAAATGCAAATCATTCTTCTCACATTGCTGCCGAAAGTGCGAATGACCAACGGAGACCAAGGCGCGCACAACTACTTGCTGCATAACGGGCTTTTGCCAGAAGCAAAGGTCCTTGAGAATTTTGGGCGTGTCGCCACCCTTCATCACGTGCCTAGCAAGCACCTTCATGTCAACGCTGCTAGCCATGTCATTAATCCTGACGGGTCAATTAGTGAGATTGTCCATCAATACGACCGACACCCGCATCTTTTTTCCGCTATACAAAAATCATTTAACGTGAAGCTCGAGCGACCATTCTCCAACTTCATGGCGCCGAATTACGGCGGCAGATAAGCATTTATTGACCGGCTCGTCTGCCTCGCGCTCAGCGCATTAGGCCTGCTCCGAAAACGATGTCCGCTTTTGGCCCTTAGCAGACATCGACTTGTGCATTGCAAATGTCTGCTTATGACTCAAAGCGCACATCTCATTTTGCGCTGCGCATTTCCGCTTTCGGGGGTTAAGCAGAACATTCCGCATCTGCTTTCCATCGTATAATACCTTAGCGATCTTGGAGGCAATTCGACGTGATATTGCCCTGACACGTCTTGTTACCTCCTGTTTCTGCGCGTCCCAAATTTTTACAATCGCTAGCATTCAAGGCGTGGCAACTTTTAGTGATCTTAGTTTTTTCGCCTTTCCCGTTTACCCATGTGCATTCGAGTTGGCATTGCTGCTGTTGGGCCAGTGCGATTGAGGGAATCGCTGTCAGTCCCACCGCCAGCACCACTTTTTTCAGCATGGTCGCCTCCTTGATCAAAGACGCGACACACGAGGCTAGCAGCTTATAAGTAACCCACAAACTGAGGTGCGAACGTTCGCTTTTGGCCCAAGGCAGATATGCCTAGTTGTACCGCGCATGTCGCAATTGGAAATAAAGCGGACATGGCCTATTGCACCGCGCATGTCCGCTTTCGCTCTTGTGCGGCCGGATCACGCCTCGGACTAAAAATCGCCTCGGCTCTGCTTAAAAGTAAAACACGTCGATGCCGGTCGGCTGCACCCAGCTGCGGCAGTCAAAATTTACAAACGTTGGCGGAACGATCGGTGTTTCGCCAACACCTGCAACGGTGAAACCGATCGATTGAAAGTTCAAATTGACCGCGCCTCTCAGCCATTTCGTTACATCTAAGTCGACAGCATGGATGCCTGGTGGTCCTCCGGAGATTGGGGCGCCGATGTCGGTGATGGTCGCAGCACCGATGGTTCCTGGTCCGCTTGCAAAGCTAAGATCTACGATTGTTTCATCCGCGGCGGGAAATGCCGCAGCCACATTAGAAATTGGCCCGACCTGTGTGAGACCTGTCGGGCTTCGCGTGAAAACGACGCTGCGATTTAACGTGCTCACAACTCCAACGCCGCCAATATATTGTGAGCAAAGAAAACCGGAAGGAATGGACGACGGTGTGATTGGAACAACATTGAAGTGGAGAAGTGCTTTGGTGATGCGGGCGCCTTGCGGCGTACCTGATACAGGTGTGGCCGACAGAGTTGTGTAAAACGGCGATAAATCTATGCTCATTTCCGACCGATAGACGGTCTGCATTGCGCGCGAACACGCAGCGTCCTCGAACACCGTGGTACCGACAGCGTCGGAGCTGGCCACGATAACCGCATTCGCCGCCCACCATTTGTTCGGATCAAGGCCCGGTGGGGGATCATTGATGTTTTTGCATGTCGGCTCGGCCCGGCCTGGAGCTGGCGGCGCAAATTGCCCGAAAGCCGTGCCGTGGCTGATACCCG
Organism: uncultured Alphaproteobacteria bacterium; assembly: GCA_963831515.1. Classification (GTDB taxonomy): domain Bacteria; phylum Pseudomonadota; class Alphaproteobacteria; order Rhizobiales; family Xanthobacteraceae; genus Pseudolabrys. Next base: position 721,446 of record CAWHQL010000013.1, read on the forward strand.
TCCACCACTTCATAGGCTCGCCAGCCGATGCACTGGTGCTGGGCAAAATCCCTGCTGCAAGAGCTGTCGCAGCTGCAATAGTCCCAGAGAATAGTGCGTTGCGCATAGTTGCCTCCTGCTTCGAAATTCTACGAGGAGGATAGTGAACGCCAGTTGCACGAATAGATTGTGACCGGCTTCACACTATGCAAAAAAATTTCTCGTTCATGCCACCCTTGCTGCTTGCGCGAGCCGACGAGATCACCGAATGGCAGCCGGTCAATGTCCGCTTTGGCCCTTAGCAGTCATCGCCAGTTGCACTGCGCATGTCTGCTTTTGACCCAGAGTGGAGATTTCAAACGCGCCATCGAACCTCTGCTTTCAGCGCTGACCCAGCGGACAGTCCATGTATCCTGATTGAGTCAGCAATGCTGACTCAGTAGTCGCCGAGTAATGGTACCTTTCCCAATATGCTTGCTGCCAGAAGCTGCGCCGAATGCACAACTCCGACTATTATCGAGAGCAAGCGGCCGAATATCGAAAACTCGCTGAAGCAGCGGAAGACCCCGCCGCCAAAAGAGAGTTTTTAGAGTTGGCCGAGGCTTGCGAAGAGGCCGCTGACAAGATCGATGATTGTCGAGCTAGCGGATAATTCGGACACTCGGTTTGAAATGGCGAAGCACAAGAAACGTACCGCGACCGCAAACAGAAAGCTTGGCATTTCGATCAGCTGCCGAGTGCAGAAGCCAGTCTTGAAAGATATTGACGCCTACCGAAAGTCACTAAAACTTTCGCGCCCCGCGGCCTTAATAAAGCTCGCCAGCGACCACCTAGCCGGACTAAAGGAGCCAGCGGAAAAGCTGTGGCAAGGCGCAGTCGACCACATGTTCCCCGCGGGCAATGGCGCTAAAGGCGACGATCCCAAATGATCGCACTACCTATCCACTCGCATTCCGCCACCGACAAGTAACGTATCTTCCGATGTCGCCATTGATGTCCGCTTTTGGCCCAAAGCAGACATGAGCTTGTGCGCCGCACATGTCCGCTTTGAGCCAGCGGACATCACGGCATTTGAGTCAATCATCATCCGACCAGTTTGGATTCTGCCAGAAGCGCCAGCGGCCGTCCTGCTCGCGACGCCAAGCGCCGCCTCGAACCTCCGCCATGCCCTTGGAAGTTAGGTCGGCGAAGCTCTTCTCATCCTCATCGTCCAATATCTCCCGCAACTCTGCCACTGTGATCACTCGCTCGGTGCGTTGAAGCGTCTCGCTCATACTGGTCGCTCCTCGATTTCGACCTCACTGCACACGCTGGGCGTTTCCTCTTAGAAATTCGATTTTCGTGATGGACCTAAGCGGATGTCGAGTTGGCCAATGGTCCTATGTTTGGGTGCAGCCGACCGATGTCAGAATGTCGGATATTGGCCCTTAATCGAGATGGTATTTGTCTTCGAATGGGCAAGTAACATGGATACCAAGAGCGTTGACTTAATTGGCGCGTGGCATGATCTCTACGTAACGCTAGGCAGCTCGTCAGCCGCGCTCATTGGCTTGCTTTTCGTTGCTGTATCGATTCATCTCGGGGAGGTCGCGAGCAATCCCGGATTTCGCGTTCGCACCTACAACCAAACGCTTTATCTTCTGACATTGCTTGTGGAGGCAATTCTTATTCTCGTTCCTCAGCCGGTACCGTTCCTCGGCGCTGAGATAGTGGCACTCAACTTGGTGGGACTATGGTTTGCGGTCAGCACCACTTACACTTTCTTGTACAAGCATCGTGACGACATTCATCGCGGCGGCATGAAGATGTCCCGCGCGATTCCATTAATTGTGGCCTATATGCTCGGTGTAGCTGGTGGCATTGCCCTCATTCAGAGCTCTCGCTGGGGGATGTACATTGTAACTGTGTCGTACACCACGGTTCTCGTCACGGTCGTGTTGGGCGCTTGGTCGACCATGTTGGGGATCGAACAGAGGCTATGGGAGGCCGAGCAAAGGGAAAAGGCTGGCAGATGACCTATGTCCGCTCTTGGCCCAAAGCGGACATAGCCTCTTGCACTGCACATGTCCGCTTTCAGGGGTAAAGCGGACATCGCTGATGATGGGACCGACTGATTTTCGGAGTGACCGATTTTAGGGTAAGCGGACAGACTCCGGTGCAAAGGAAGGGCTTAGCCGATGACATCATGGACCCGTAGCGGCTTGTCCATGACCGAATACCATTCCGCACGGGCGGCGGCGCGCCGCTTGCCAATTGCGGACATTGGTAGGTGCAGTAAGTTGAGCAGAGCTATTACTTCCCCTTGCGCGGCGACGTGTGACTTGTTCGGCCGTGTACCGAGCGTGGCCTTGTTGATATCGTCGAGTGCGGTTAAGCCGCGCGGAAAAAATTCGCGATAGATTACGCGCTCGGCGAAGCCGTCAACCCAGCGAAAGCCTATGCGCTTGGCCAATTCCGTCAGTCCCTCGCCAATCAACCGCTTATTCCGCGAGCCGAGCATCGACAGACGATTGCGCACTACGACCCAATCAGTCAGCCGGCCGTCGGTCATGCGGCGCTGGCGGCGCGCCTCGCGCACCATCTTGGCGTGGTGGCTTTCGCCGGTGACAGCAAAATTGACCGGGTCGAGGGCAGCAAGCACGTCAAGGTCGAGGAAGCTGTCGTTAATCGGCGTGATGAGCGTGTCGGCCATAGAATGAGCGAGCCGCATCAGAAAGTTATCGTTGCCCGGCGTATCGATCACCAAAAAATCACAGCTGCGCTCAATCGCACTAACGGCGGCGGAGAAGTTGGCGACCTCCGTCATCTCGTTGGCTTCGATCGAACTGCTCTCGGCGCGCTCGACGCAGTAATGCGCCGGTAGTTCGAGTTGAATACCTGCGCGCTCGGCCCACAGCTCGAGCTGAATACCTGGGCGGGTGGCCCAGGCGCGGCGATTTTCGATGTAATGAGTGAAGGTCTTCTGCCGGCCGTCGAGATCGATGGTGGCAACGCGCTGGCCAGCCTTGAGCAGCGCCACCGCGATGTGCAGCGCTGTGGTAGACTTGCCCGAGCCACCCTTTTCATTGCCGAGCACGACCACGTGCGCGGAGTGGCGTACTTGTTGAGTCGGTTCGACCATGACTTTGATTCTTATTTCCAAAAATACTATCGTATTTCAATTCGTTGTTTAACAATCAAGCGGCAGCTTCCCCCATAAAAGACGCTCTCGAACAAAAGCCGGCGGACCCACACTCCGTTCCGCTGAGTGCACAGGCATGACCAGCGTGGATCTGGTGTCGCAGCCGCCGTGACTGACTGCATACGAAGCTAGTCAGAGAGCAAAGGTAAAACGTGCGCCGATATCCAATGTCCGCTATTGGCCCAAAGCGGACATCGTTAGTTGCACCGCACATGTCTGCTTATGACCCAAAGCGGACATTTGGCCTTCTCGTGTCTGCCGCCCCTTTCAGAGGACTACCGTGGGTTGCTACGATGCTGTTTTTGGGGGAGGCAATGAGACGGCGCGACCGAACACGTGGCAAAGCCGTAAAAACGCAACGCCGAAAGACTTTAGAGCGCCGAAATGCGCCAAAGGTCGCTCGACGGCGCAAACTTTCCGCCGCCGATGCAACCGAGACAATTGCGCTCCTCACACGGGAGCGAGACGAGGCGCTGCAGCAACAGACTGCCACCGCCGACGTGCTCAAGGTCATGAGCCGATCGACGTTTGATCTCCCGAAAGTGCTCAACACGCTGGTCGAGTCGGCGGCTCGGTTATGCGAAGCCGATAAGGCTCGAATTATCCGGCCAACTGGAAAGGAAGCGCGCTACTATGTAGCAGCACTGTATGGAAGCACCACGCCTGAATACGATGAACACGTTAGGACTTTAACATTTTTACCGGGACGCGGCAGTGTAGTCGGCCGGGTTCTGCTGGAAGGCAATTCCGTTCAAATTCCGGATGTTCTCGCTGATCCGGAGTACACATTACGTGAAACCGCAAAACTGGCCGGCTATCGCACAAGCCTCGGGGTGCCGCTTCTACGAGCGGGAAGTCAAATTGGTGTACTCGTCCTGCAACGCGCTACCGTACGGCCGTTCACCGGCAAAGAGATCGAACTTGCAGAGACGTTTGCCGCGCAGGCGGTCATCGCCATTGAGAACACGCGCCTGCTCAATGAGCTGCGCCAGCGCACGGCCGATCTCACGCAGTCGCTCGAAGAACTTCGCGCCACACAGGACCGCCTTGTGCAGACCGAGAAGTTGGCCTCGCTCGGGCAGCTCACCGCCGGCATTGCGCACGAAATCAAGAACCCGCTCAATTTCGTCAACAATTTTTCGGGCATCTCTACCGAACTGCTCGGTGAGCTGCAGGATACTTTGAGCGGCATTTCGATTGATCCGGCAGCGCACACCGTGATCAAAGAGTTGACCGATACACTACGAGGCAATCTCGAAAAAGTCGTACAGCACGGCAAGCGCGCTGACGCGATCGTAAAGAACATGCTGTTGCATTCGGGCGAAATCTCCGGGGAGCAACGGTCCACCGATATCAATGCTCTCGTCGAGGAAAGTCTCAATCGTGCCTACTACAACGCACGGGCCGAAAAACGGGGCTTCACTATCAAACTGGAGAAGTCGTTTGACCCCGCTGCCGGCGAGGTCGACCTGTTCCCGCGCGAAATTACACGGGCGCTACTCAACCTGATTTTAAATGGCTTTTACGCGGCGACGAAGCGCAATGCAGAAGCGAAGGCAGTCGAGCACGAGCCCACCCTCGCTGCGGCGACCAAAAACCTCGGTGACCGCGTTGAGATTCGGATCCGTGACAACGGCAGCGGTATTCCGGCTGACGTAAAGGAGAAGATGTTCGATCCATTCTTCACGACGAAACCTGCCGGAGAGGGCACGGGGCTTGGGCTCTCCATCAGTCACGACATCATCGTCAAGCAACATGGCGGCTCGATTGAAGTCGATACCGAGCCGGGTGAATTTGCAGAATTCTGTGTGATTTTGCCGCGCGGCTCAGGCACTACTTCTTGAACGGGTGTTACCCGGCCCAATGTCCGCTTTTGGCCCATAGCAGACATCGCTAGTTGCATTGCACACGTCCGCTTTTGACCCAAAGCTGAACGGAGCAAAGCCCGGGGCCCAATGGGAAATTTTGGCTGCCACTTACGTGCAGCTTGCCGATCAGTCGAAGCAGATCGATGACACCGCAAATTACGATCCGTTGGATCGTTCGCGAACCGTGTGGCCCTAGCTTTAACTTGCGGCCACATTTTGCGCGCCTTGAATCTGCTTCGTGTCAATACGTAGGTTTGCGGGCGATGCACTTTTCGCCGCCCGCTTTTCATTTCTAGATAGATTAAAATCCGAAAAAATGAGGTTCACATTGCCAGCCACAAGAAAGCACTGCTGACTGCGATAACTAGAAGAGCGTCCAGGACACCGCTGCCGAGGAGCAAATCCATGCGTTGTTGCGCTCGAGAAACCTTAACCATCTGAGACAACAGGCCAAGGCGACGATGGTTCGCGCCAGTTCGCGAAGAGACACCTTATTGGGATAATTGCTTCGCGGGTTCACTGTGCGGTTTCCTCCATTCAGGCGGGAGCTCAATTGTCTCTCAGTCACCGCGCCTAGGGTGCCGCCACTGGCGATACCACTATGTGTGGTTCCCGACACAAAAGTCCGAGACCTGAAATAGCTGTGCCAAAAGTGGAAAGTGGTCTGTTTGGATCAGCTTTCGTCTTTCCGCGCGACTAGCCTGTTTTTATCGCCGAAAGGGGCTTCGAGCCTCGGTGACTGAGAGACGCTTACGCGCTCCCGCTCGTACTTTTCGGGAGGTGCCTATGTTTGCCAATTTAGCCAAAAACGTTTGGTTCGACGACGCTGCAACCTCGGCGATGGGCGAGGCTTTCGATCGCGCCTGTGCATCGCTTAAAAATTCCGGGTCTGCCGTGCCTGCGATTGTCGCGGATCGCATCATTGCATTCGCCAAAAATGGCGAGCGCGATCCGGCTCGCCTCTATGAGCAAGCATTAAAAATCTTTGGCATCGAAGGTGTATCGATGCTGTCTGTTAGCGAAGGCGGAGACCCTGTCCCCTCGGCCAACGCTTCGGTCGCGCGCGCTGCGTGATCATAGAAAGCCCGGTTTCTCCAAGCCGGGCTTTCTTCTTACCTGTCTGGGGACGTGTTTCGCTTTAAACTGAGCGTGCGGATCAACGCATGACAATACGAGGGCACTCCAACTTTGAAGCCCGCCAGCTAGTCCTGTTCGGCGCGGCGGCAATTGTGCTTTTGGTCTTCACATGGACCTACGCTCACTAACGTTCCGCATTGAACAAGTCGTCGCGGAATGTCCGGCCAAGGCGGCCAACGGAGTGCGCCTGGTTTCTTTTTTAAGGGAGGTGCTCAGATGGAAATCCTGGCTAGAAGATTTGGAAGTAAGATGAAGCTCCCGCCGACCGTACAAATTAAACGCGAGATTTTGCTTCGATGGTTGGCGGATCAAACAGAGATAGAGGCCGCCGAAGTCAGGAAGGGCAGCTTCGAGAAGCAGCCTGGCGTCGGCATGCTCAAAGATGGCGCAAAGGCAGATCAGTAATTGCGGGGTCCGAATTGCACCTGATCGGATTTTGGCGAGACCGCGGCGAGGTGGTCTTTCTGTTTGTACGGTCCTTTCCTGAATGTCTGCTATTGGGCACTTAGCAGACATCCTTTTACAGCCGCCTTATGTCTGGGGGTAAAGCGGACATCGCGTTGACGATCCGAAATGTCCTCTAATGACCATCGCGGACATTAGCTTTGCCAGCCGTCAGTGCGGCGCTATTCCTGGCAAGGCCGGAAGCTCTCCGGCCGCGCTATCTGAGCCCACAAATTCATTTTTAATTTTTGCGGGCCCATTCGCGCAGAAGCATCCTAGCCGTCGCCTCAGCATTTGCTCCCGCCCAGGCTTTTAATCGACTGCCATCAGGGGCCGAAACGATGACGGCGCCTTCTTTAATGCTGTATCTCCCAGAAATCGCGTTTTTCTCGGCGTCCTGAGTTCTAATTACCTTCTCGATAGCCATCGCATCTTCCCAGATTTTACTAATTTCGCTTCTAACGGAGTTTCCAAGCCGCGGAATCCTCAGCCGAGACGCAACCCGGAATACTGCGGCCCTGGCGATGAACGACAGCCGGCACCGGACGGCCAAGCCCGGCCTGATATTCGGCATAGAGCTTCGTGAGCTCTTTTTCGCTGATGTCTTTGATGTCTTGTTTCATGTCTTTTGCGTCCGGTGGCCTTCTAGAATAGCCCGCGTTAACTCAGAGAAGGCGAGCGAGCATCCGTCTGCCCAACTAGATAGGATATTTGGACGCAGTAGCAAGTTCGACGCGGTTGCCGGTCAAGAAAAACCCAGCGGTCCATATGGGATACCGGGGCGTTCTGCACATTAGGCGGCGCGTTGGGTCTGCTGGGTGGAGAAGGAAATATACGTAAGCGTAACTGACATGAAAATCGAAATAGAAATTTCGGACGTATTACAATTTCAATTGGTCGTGAATACATCTCGGCTACGGCGCCCAGCACAGCGACGTCTTCTTAATCACATCATGTGTTAGAAAACGAAGAGCGCTCGGTGTGCTGGCTCCGCTCATCCCGATGTATAGAGTTTCCTCTGATGATTGGGGCAGTAACGACCAATGACAGATCTCCATTACATCAATGAACTTCACTCCTACTTGCGAGGGGTTAAGGAGGGTTGGTACGCGATTGACGAGCGCGGCAATCTCTTATTGGGCCCATTTTCCAATCGAGAGAATTGCCTGGCCGGAATCAGCCAGTCAGGAACAGACGAATGTCGAAAGTAAAATTTATCTCCTCACCAACCGAGATTCCCGCCGGGCAAACGTTCATATTGGTCAAGTATGGCGAGGAGAGCGGGCAAACGAGAAATTCTCTTGGTCTTACCATCACGGTTGCCCGCAACCAGTCGAAAACTGTTTGCGATCTTTCCTTCTTAGCGAATATTCATACAGCCAAGGAGATCGCCAAGCGGGAAAACATTTCAAACATTTGTGCCTTGAAATAGCATGTAATTGTAACTTGCGGGAACGTAACTCGCGGCACCGAGTTGGTGAGCTACTCGCCGTCGGCACCCCGTCCCCGTATCCCCAATGCTGGCGGCGCTTATGCTGGGGGCTGCCGTCATGCCCGACGGTGGCCCTTTTCATTTTTCTGCCAATATCGAGCGCATGTCGTCTGCCAATAGCGCTCTACACGATAAAGACCCTCGTAACGTTGAATGCGAAGGCCGCTGCTGGTCTAGCTTAGTGTAGCCGCACAGCGCTTCTGTAATATGCTGAAGCCTGACAGAGTAATTGCGTGGAAACGCCACCAACGTTGGACTACATCATCGGTTGAAGTGGTGATGAGCGAAGCACAACCAAGGATTTGATGGGTCCACATCGGTCACAGAGGTAGCCGTGAATTTCAAAATTTGCGTGCAGAGGGTGCGGCTCAATCTCGGCAAGAGTGGTCTCGGCTCCGCATACCGGGCACGGGTTTATCGGCTGAAACATGGTCGGCTTGGATTTGAGCGGCGCATATTGAAAGCGCATGGACGTTCCTTCGCCCGACGCTTGTTCGGTGCGGTTTGAGGACGCTCGAATCGGCGAATATTTTTAAAGTTAAATCGAAACACTTGGGCGCTTGGCTTTGGTGTTTCGAACCATCCTGTTTCCTAAAAATTCGAGCGAGGAGTCTGTATAAAATTGCTCACATGACATGATTGTCCACAGGTTTTGGCAAGTTTACGAAACGGCGCGCCAGACTCCATCGCGAACGCTTCGGCTAAAGCCCGATCAGCAAAGCACCATCGAATGGGTAGTCGCGGGGTGTGGTAACATCCCCCAAGAGGACATTAAAACCTGCCCAGACTGCAACGGTGATGGTGTTGTTGAAAAAGGCACGGACGATGAGCAGCAGTGCCCAACGTGCGGTGGCAGTGGCTTCGTACCTGATGACGGCGACTGCCAGGAAGGAGTAATAAAAACGAGGCAGCCGAATTGAGCGCGTCGGCAGCCTACAGGCGGGCAGCGAGTGCACCCAGGAACTCGCGAACTTTGGCAGCGGAGACACGGCCTTACAGCCGGGGCAGCAGTGTCAAAATCGAAAACAGTTCGGCAGACGGTCAATACGGCCAGCTCCCAGCGTTGGCAGCGGAGCTGATAAGCCACCGCGTAGGCATTATCGTTGCCGGTTACCTCGTTGCCGCGCGCGCAGCAGAGGCTGCAACTCAGACGGTTCCTATCGTATTCATTACGGGTAGCGATCCAATTGCAGCGGGCCTTGTATCGAGCCTTAATCGCCCGACCGGCAACGCCACAGGGGTTGCGTTCTTGTTCACTCGATTGGGCGAGAAGAATCTGGCCACGTTACACGAACTCGCCCCAAACGCCGCCGTAATCGGTGCGCTCGTCAACCCGAATAACCCTAATGCAGGCCCTCAGACCCGTGACCTGCAACAAGCGGCCCGCGCCCTTGGATTGCAGCTCGTCATCCTTGCCGCCGGTAGCGATCAGGAGATTGACGGCATCTTTGCTACATTAGGAGAAAGGCAAATTCAGGCGCTGCTCGTTACTGCCGACGGGTTCTTTTTCGGTCTCCAGAGTAAGCTCGCCATATTAGCGGCCCGCTACGCGATGCCCACGTTCTATCCGCTGAGTGATTACGTCGCGGCAGGCGGCCTGATTAGCTATGGCGCCAATCTTTCAGAGTCATGGCGCCAAGCTGGCATCTACGTCGGAAAAATTCTCAAGGGCGCAAAGCCGGGTGAGCTGCCGATCATGCAATCATCAAAATTCGAACTTGCGATCAACCTTAAAACAGCAAAGGTGCTAGGCCTCACTGTGCCTCCGGGACTGCTCGCTCGCGCCGACGTGGTGATCGACTGAGACGATGTCCGCTTATGGCCCTAAGCGGACTCGCTCTGGTGCGCTGCAAATGTCCGCTTTTGAGGGTAAAGCGGACATAGATCTAAGGTAAGGCGACATCGCCTATCAACTAGGCGCTACGCCGAAATGAAATCACTGAGCCCTTGCCTTCCAACGCCGCCGCAATCCTTTCGCCAATGGTTTCAGAGGCGCGCCGCAATGGATCGTTATCCAAGTGAGCATAGCGTGCCGTCGTGGCTGCCTGGGTGTGACCGAGCAGACGGCCGATAATGGGCAATCCAAGTCCGCTACCGGCGCCGAAGCTCGCGTAGGTGTGCCGCAGATCGTGAAGTCGAACTCCCTCTAGACCAGCCCGCCTCGTGACTATGCGCCACGGGCGGTGAAGGTCCGGTCGAGGCTTTCCGAGATCATCCCCGGGCACTACGTAGGGGCCGATTTTTTCCAGCTCGATTCAAGACTGCGATGGCTGATGCATTCAGAACCACGGTTTTTCGGCCAGTTTTGCTGTCGGGCAAAAACAGCAGCCCGCGCTCCAAGTCAACGTGTTCCCATTGTAGATTGAGGATTTCGCGCAACCGGCATCCAGTGAACGACAGCAGCCGCAAGGCAGCGGCTGCAAACTTGTTAATTTTAGTGAACCGCTTTTCAAGCTTCGGCAAATGTTTTGCGTTGGACTTCGACTCATCGATCACCCAGCCGATGCCAGTGGTCTCGGCTTCCCGAATTGCGCTGCCTAGCCGTTCCAATTCTTCCACGGTCAGGAAACGCTCTCGGCGGCTTTCTTTGAACTTTTCGATCCTCCGCGCAGGGTTGACGCCTTCTGAAACGATGTTGGAGCGTTCAGCAAAAGCGTACATGCTGCCAACTACCGCGAGCATCCGATTGGCTTGAAATGGCGTGTCGGCAAGGGACGAATGAAGCTTGCCTACCTGCTGTCGGGAAAGTTTGTCAGCCTTCGTGGTACCTAGGGATGGCTTCACAATACGGTCGATAATGTCGCGGTAGAATTGCGCCGTCCCGTGCTTGCGCTTCGGTTCGACATGTTCGGTCATGAACCGGTCCGCGAGTTCGGCGACGGTTGGTGCCGCGCGCTCAGTGGTTTTCTGTCCCGCTGGGTCGTGGCCGTGCGCCACCGATCCTAGGATGGTCTTCGCGCGCGCTCTTGCGTCCTCTGGAGCGATCTTGCCAACCGTTGCGATGGTGTAACGCCGCACCGGAGAGCCGCGGCCGGGCCCCGCCCTATAGACGACTACGAAAGACTTGGCACCGCTTGGCCGTACGCGGAGGCCAAAGCCGGTCACCGCATCGTCCCAGATTGTGAACTCCCTCTCATCCGCCTTTTGTGCATCTACTAGACGCTTAGTAATTCGCTGGCTCATAATGACTGCTCGCTTCGTTCCGGGGCAACACCGGGGCAACACCGAAACGGAATGCACCGGAATTTCCGGATAGCAGCCTAGGAGCCGAAAAGCCCGTAACAAGCGAGGTTTTATCGCGCAGGGAAACCCGAGGAACGTCAGGGCATTGAACAATATGGAACTACGAATTTGGGGGTCAGGAGTTCGAATCTCTTCGGGCGCGCCACCAACACATTGATTTTGATTAGTCAGCGCCAATAATTATTGGCCGCCGCAATGGTCGCAAACTCAACTGCTACAACATGGCTTGCGGCAATCAGCCCAAAGGGATCATGGGCGTATTGGGCTCGACCGGCTTTCAATGTCTCCAATTCGCCCTGAATTGCATGGATTGAATTGCGGGCAAGCAGGACAGCTAGAGCTCTCCCTTCCTCGGGAGTCTTCGTAATCAGCGTATTATTTGGGACGAGTGGCTTTTGCGGCACTTGTGTCATCGACTGTATCCTTCTGACGGACGGTGTCCCGAGAGAAAAGGTCGACAGAAGGCAGAATGAGAGACGAAGCCTTATGTCGGCAAGCGAACATTAACGTTGCGCCGGCGTTTGGTTTTCAATTTAGGGCTGCGCCATACCGTTTAAGGACGGCCACACACCGCTTGCCGATTTCTTCCTGTGGTGCGGCGGCCAAGGTCGCCCCGCACTTCCATAAAGCCGCAGCGCTTACGTGTTGGTGCCGTTCGCACAGGCGAATGGCCGCGTACTTGCACGGCATCAGATCTTTTAGAGTTTCCTTCAGATCGAACGCGGTGGCTGTCTCACCACTCGTCATGCACACCAGTGCGACGACCGTGAATGACCGTATCATGAGGCTCCTGGCTTTGCCGCCCGTTGGACCCGACTAGTATCCTGGGACCAAATCAGATGAGTGCAGAAAAAGCCCGAGGGGACTCGGGCTTCAAGATGCTGAAATTGAATTGGAGCAGCTTACGAGAGCTGGCTAAATGCCTTAGTGGCACCCGCTTTGATGGGCTCCGCGGTCGCAAGCGTAACTTTTTGAGCCAGCATTGCGAGCTCCTTGGCTTGCTCGCTCAGCGTTTCGAACTGCTTGCGTGAATGATTGGTCGACAATTCGAAAAACTCCGAAGGTGATTTTACGCCCACCAGTTCCTGGGCAAAATCAAAAGCCGCTTTGGTGTTGGCCTGAGCAAATTCGATTGCTTTGGTATGATACTCCTGCGCACCCTTCACGCTCCTCGCATAGCTATCCTTCATTAGAGTCGTGGCATCAGCCGCGGCAGTGCTCGCCTTCTCGAAGGCTGCTTTGGCCTGCGCGGAGCCTGTTTCGGCGGTTTCACGGAATGCTTGCGTGGCGTCCGCTCTGGAAAAGCCGCTCGGCTTTGTCGTTGTCGTCTTGGTTGAAGAATCCATCATGACACTGGTCCTTGGGGCGTGTTCCGTCGGGGATTTCCGGAAGCGACGCCCTAGGCGCTGGTCGGATCATCATGGATCGCAGCGCTCGAGGAATTTTTCAAATGCCAATACGATCCTGTGAATGCTCATGTGGCTATCCCAACGCTCCAGCACAACCGGATTCACCAGCGCGGATACAATTCGTGATCGAAACAACGACAATGCGCGCACCTTCACCGGACTTTTTCATATCCATTAAGCCGGAACTAAGTTCATCTCATCCGCCTGAGGTGGCTTGGCTTTGAACGTTGCGTGAGTCAGGGACACTGCGGTGCCGTGGCCATCGCTTGCGACATCCACGACGGCATCAAGCTGTTTAGCCAACGCCTGGATAAGACTTGTACCGAGCCCACCCTTGCTTTCGCTCGCTTTCACATCCGGCTTGCCGACGCCGTTGTCGGAAATCGTCAGCTTCCAGTCGGTTTCCGCGACTCTGTACGAAACCGCGATTGCCGCATCCGGCTTCGCAGCGGGGAACGCATGCTTTAGTGCGTTCATCACCAATTCCGTAACAATAAGTCCAATGCTGACGGCCTCCCGCGAAACGGCGCTGCCGGGATCGGCCTCGACCTTGAGCGAGATCGGCCGGCTGTCGCCAATCATCGATTGCGCCAATGTTTCGCACAGCTTCGAAAGATAGCTGCCAACGTCAATCGGATCGTTTCGACCGGCAATATGCAGGTGTTGCTGGACGGCGCTGACTGAAAGAACGCGCTGATGCGCGTCCTCCAACTGCCGTCGTGCCTCTTCCGATTGGACGGTGCGTGCTTTGATCAGGAGAATGCTGGCTATGATTTGCAGACTATTGGCGACACGGTGCTGCATTTCCTCGAGCAACATGTCCTTTTCTCGCAGGAGTTCTTGCACCTGCGTCTCAATGGCACGCCGGTCGGTAATGTCCTCAAATGCCAAAAGCACCGTAGTGTGGGGCTCGTTCTCATAGAAGACCTTGCGCGCATTCAGGAGCATGATGCGCCGGCCGATGGCCGGAAACGCTCGATCGACTTCATACCCCTCGACAGGCGAGCCGCTGGTTGTGATCGTCTCTAGGAGGTGGCGAAGCTCAGGGATGTTCCATTGGCCGCCGTCAATCTCATAGAGCAGACGTCCATAGACATGGTCGCTCACGAGCCGAAAGGTTTGGAAGAAGGAGCGGCTTGCAGCAATGACACGCAAGTTCTGATCGAGAACCACAAGTGGGTCGCGGACGGTATCGACGATGGCCTGCGCAAGCGTAAGTCCGTCCCGGACATTGATGAAAGGTGCGGCTTTCGCCGGAAGCGAAGTGAGCATGCGAACCCTTTGCCCAACTCTTAGAAGGGCGAAGCAGCGCTAATTTTCATAAAAGATTGCGCGGACGCATGGGGCGCCTAACGCAAAAACACGGTGCGCCTTTATTCGTGAATAGTCGAGCGTTTTATTATCACGATAAAGGGATGCAGGGCCGATAGCGTCGCCAAGATTTACTGCGCGTAAGTGTCACTGACATGACAATCCAAATAAAAGTCTCAGGCTCTGTGTTCATAAGCGTCGTGGTGAGCCATCAACGACCGATGGCTGCAACACTCTGCGCTAGGTGCTAGTCACCTTCGCCTGGATTTGGCGAGAAATATTTAAGCTTATCGGGCTTGCCTTCCCATTCTTTTGAATTTGCGGGAGGGTCTCGCTTAATCGTTATATTGGGCCAAGTTTTTGCATAGTCAGCGTTGAGCTTGAGCCATTTCTCGGCCCCGGGCTCGGTGTCAGGCTTGATCGCCTCCACCGGACATTCCGGCTCACACACACCGCAATCGATGCATTCATCGGGATGAATGACGAGCATATTTTCGCCCTCGTAGAAACAATCGACGGGGCACACCTCCACACAATCCATTAGCTTGCACTTGATGCAGCTTTCATTGACGATATAGGTCAAAT
>CAWHQL010000014.1:0-29117 GCA_963831515.1 uncultured Alphaproteobacteria bacterium
AATGGTGGGCGCTGTAGGGATTGAACCTACGACCTCTCCCGTGTGAAGGGAACGCTCTCCCGCTGAGCTAAGCGCCCGGCCGTTGCGGACGGCGATATAAAGAATGCCTGCCGGGACGTGTCAAGCGAAGCGCCTGCAGTCCCGCTAGTTGCGTGTTTTCGGATCGTCGCCTTGCGGCAGCCGGGATGCATGCGTCTGCAGCGCCCGGATGCGATCGGCCAGATTGCCGTTGTCGGGCTGTTCCGCGCTCTCGACGCTGGCAGCGCCTACTATTGGCGCCGCGGTGCTCAATCCGCGCGACGTTTCGGCAGCCAAAAGCGCGTCGATCGGCGAATTTGGCCCCTCGAGCGCGGATGCCAGCCGTGCGACTTCCGCCGCGACATCGTTGATGCGCTCGCGCAGAAGCGCATTCTCGACGCGCTCGGAGGCCCAGGTCTCTTCCGTTTCGCGCTTGATCGAGCCGAGGTCGCGCGCATAGCGGTCGCGCTCGTCTTTGGCGTGAACAAGGGTCGCCTGCAGCTGGGCGTTTTCGGTTCGCAGGTTTTGCGTTGCCGAGCTTGAACGGCTTTCCAGCTCGATGATGGCGGTGCGCAGATCGCTTTCAACCTTGCGCGCGGATTCCATTTCCTGCCGCAGGTGCTTGAGCTCGAATTCGCTCTGATTGAGCAGCCGTGACTGTTCGGTCAGGCGGCTTTCCAGATCCTGCGCGCGGTGCCCAAGGATTTCCGCTTCCTTGGTCTGCACCAGCAATTGCTGCTCGAGCTCGGCGACGCGACGGCCCAGGTTTTCAACTCTTCCGCGTTCTTCAGTCAATTCGTGACTTGCGGCCTTCAGTTCGATCCGTTCGGCATCGCGACGGTCTTCCACGGTCTTCAGCTCGAAGCCGGCACCGTCGAGCCGCTCTTTCAGGGCGTCCACCTGCGTCTTGAGCGCAATGATCTCGATCTTCTGCGAATCGGCGAGCGTCGAGCGCTCGTTCAGATCGCCCGTCAGCTTGCCGAGTTCGGATTCCTTGTCGGACAAGGAACGCTGCGCGTCGTGCATCGCGCTGGTCTTCACCAGAAACTCTTCTTCGGTTGCACGAAGTTGTTCGCGCAGATTCTTGTCCCGCGCCTCGAGAGCGAAAATGGTCGCGGTCTTTTCTCCGAGTTCGACCTTGAGGCGATTGACGGCGTCGCCCTTCTTGCCAAGCTCGGCAAGCTGGCTTGTGCTTCTGGTCTTGAGTTGCTCGACGCTCATTTCCAGTCGCCGCGTCGACATGGCGAACTCGGCGCGCAGCTGATCCTTGTCGGCCTGAATCTCGGCCATCGACAGCGGCGCGGCCGCCTCGAGCCGACGCATTGTCAAACGTACGGCGCGCGTATGGACGAGAGGAACGACAACGAGCCCAATCAGAGCCGCGGCAAGAAAGCCAATGCCGAAAAACATGATCGGCTCAATCATGGACCACACGCCTCCACTCATCTGCGCTCGGTAAAATCAGGGAATCTGCGCCGACCGACCCCGACGGCGCGGAGGCTATCCTAAACCCGGCGAGCCGTCGCGCTACAAAAAAGTGCAGGCGATCGAGTCAAAAAAGTTGGTAAACGCGCTGGCGGTCAGAACGGATTCCAGGTCGCCCGCGGGGTGAACTTGAGGTAGCCGATATTGGCCCCCAGCCGTAACCCGACGCCCGAGCGAATCGGCACCACGACGATGTTGCCGGAGGCGAGCGCGGTCATGCCAAACCCGCCGATGAAATAGGCCGATCCGTCAATGCCGGCAAAACGCTGATAGATCGCCTCCGTGGCCGGCAGGTTGTAGACCAGCATCATGGTACGGGCGCCTTCGCCGCCGGTATCAAACCCGACCGACGGTCCCTCCCAGAACACGCGGCGATCGCCGGCATTCTTCGTGTAGAGCTTGCCGTCGCCGTATCGCAGCCCCACCACGAAGGCGCCGCTGCCTTCCTGCCCAAGCACATAACCATTGGGCTGCCCCCAACGGCTGACCGCGGTTTCAACGATTTGCGCCAGGCCGCGCGATACGCTGCCAAAGAAGCGGTGGCCCTCCCGTACCAGTTCGCCGGGCGTGAATGAGCCCGGCTTTGGCGGGGGCGGGTTCTGTGCTGCCGCAAACGGCCCGCTGAACAGCACAAGAGAGAGTGTGAGGGCGGCAAGGCGCAAGGTCGCGCGCATCGTCTGCTCCATAAGATGGTGAAATCTCAAGCCCGGTTTAACCGGACGCTCACGCGACCCGCGCTAAAGTAGCGACAAAAGGCGTGTCCCCGAATCATCTATCGTCGCCAAGAACTATGACTGCAGCACGGCAGGAACGGAAGCCGCCCCTATTGTCTCGACTGCTCCTCGGCATGGCTTTGGGGGTGGCCTTGGGGATGGGTATCTTTGCACCCTTTGGGCCATCCCGGGCGGCCACCGACAACCAGCTGGCGGTCAACGTTACGACCGGCCTCGCCATCAGTGGCTTCGATCCGGTGGCCTATTTCACCGAAGGCAAGGCGCTATTCGGGCGGCCCGAGTTCGAATTGAATCTGGACGGGGCGGTCTGGCGCTTCAGCAATGAGGGCAATCGCGGGGCTTTTGCCAAGAACCCCGAGGTCTATGGACCGCGTTTCGGCGGCTATGACCCGGTCGCGATCGGCCGCGGCCGGTCCGTCCCGGGGCATCCCCTGATCTGGACGGTCGCCGGGCAACGGCTTTACCTTTTCTACAGCGAGCAGACGCGCGCTTCTTTCCTCGCCGATCCGGGCCGCATCATTGATACCGCGGAGCGCAAATGGCCCGAGGTGCGGAACCTGGGGCAGTAGCCTCAGCGGCCGATCGCCGCGGACTTGGTGGCATCTCCCCAGGCGATAAAGGCCGGAACACGAAAATTTTCGGCCGTACGGCCATATTCCAAGGGCAGGCCCTGCGGAGTTTTCACGGCGCCACCGGCGGCAACGACGAGCGCCTGACCGGCGGCCACATCCCACTCGCACGTTGTCGCCAGGCGGGGGTAGATATCGGCCGCGCCCTCCGCGACCTGGCAAAACTTGATCGCCGACCCGCTGGCGGTTCGCGCGATCGGACCAAGCGAGGCCAGAAAAGCATCGGTCGCCTTATCGAAGTGCGAGCGACTGACGGCTGCGACAGCACCTTCGCGTGGCCAGGCCCGCGTGCGGATCGGCTGAGCCTGGTCGGCGCCGTCCTCCAGCAACCGAAGCCGCTCGGCCTTCATGCCGACAACGCCGCGCCAGACTCGGCCGCGCGCCGGCGCGGCGATGATGCCGGCGATTGGCACGCCGCCGGTAATGACGGCGAGATTGATGGTAAACTCATCACGGCCGGCCAGGAACTCGCGCGTGCCATCAAGAGGGTCCACGATCAGGAAACTTCCATCAACACGATTGCGCGCGTCGGCAGATTCCTCGGAAAGAACGGGAACGCCCGGCAGTAGTCGCGCAATGCCCTGGATGATCAAAGCTTCGGACGCTTCATCGGCGACTGTGACCGGCGACTGATCGGCCTTCAGGCGCGGCACCAATCTTGCCGCCGAAAGCGCACTTATTTTTGCGCAAGCGCGCGCGACGATCGCGGTCAGATCGTCCAGGAGCGCAGCCGCCCTGGCGGGCGGAATTTCGGAAGCCGACGCCAAGATTCCCACGTCCCTTTGTTGCCTTTGCAGAACCTTGGCTGAACAGTAGGTGCGGTGTATCAACCTCGCAACGTCGGCGCGACCGTCGATTCGCCGATGGCCTCACCCTGCATGCCCAGCGGAGACCAGTCTATGTCCGAATCGTCCCTCGAAGCGCTCGATCTCGCGGCCCTTCTGTGCTCGCGCGTATGCCACGACCTCATCAGCCCGGTCGGCGCCATCGTCAACGGGATCGAGGTGCTGGAGGAGGAAAAGGACGAGTCGACCAAGGAATTTGCGCTCGACCTCATCAAAAGGAGCGCCGCCACGGCTTCCGCGAAATTGCAGTTCTGTCGCATTGCATTCGGAGCCGCGGGCTCTGCGGGTGCCCAGATCGACCTCGGCGATGCCGAAACCATAACGCGCGGCTTCATGGAAGATGACAAGACGAAGATCGCCTGGAATTTGCCGCGCGCGCTATTGGCGAAAAACCGGGTCAAATTGCTGCTCAATATGCTGATCATCGCCGGGCAGGCGATCCCGCGCGGCGGCAAGATCACCGTCGATCCGATCGGAACCGGCGACAGCGTCGGCTTCAAGGTCACGGCCGCCGGCACCAATGCCAAGATTCCTCCGGCCGTGCCCCCGCTGCTGACGGGTGAACTGGGCAGCGAAGGTGTCGACGCGCACCGGATTCAACCGTTCTATGCCGCGCTCCTCGCCAAGGCCTGCGGCCTCAAAGCGACGATCGCAATGGATGGAGAAGCCGTCGTGGTCGCCGCGCAATAGTCGCGGCGGCCGTCGGCTTTCCGCCGGTTAACGAGCGGTTAACGCGTGCGCAATGCCGGTAATACTCAACCAAAATTAAACGCTTCATCGACACACTGGCCCTGCTTCCGACGGAAAGCGGTAGACGGGCCGGAGCTCGTCGGCGAAGGCGTTTCTTATGGACGACCTGCTGCGGGAATTTGTCACCGAGACGAATGAAAGTCTCGACGTGGTCGACGTCGAGCTCGTGCGTTTCGAACAGGATCCCAACAACGCCCAGATCCTCGACAATATCTTCCGTCTCGTTCACACCATCAAAGGCACTTGCGGTTTTCTCGGTCTGCCGCGGCTCGAAGCGCTCGCGCACGCCGCCGAGACTCTGATGGGAAAGTTCCGCGACGGGGCGCCCGCCTCAAGCGAAGCCGTCACGCTCATCCTGTCCACCATCGATCGCATCAAGGGCATTCTCGATTCCCTGGAGCGCGAACAGCGCGAACCGGAAGGCGGCGATACCGATCTGATCTCGAGTCTGGAGCGGATGGTCGAACGCGTCGGATCAGCGGGCAACCCGGCAGAGGCCGCGCATACCGTCGGCACGCTTGTTGCGCAGATCCTGGAACGCCCGTTGCTGCCTGATGAAGACTCGCTTGACGATCTCGAACGTGCGTTTCGTGACACCGATATCGATCCGCAGCTCGTCAAATCCAGATCCGCACCGGCTCTCGATGCCGGCGCAAAGGACGATGACGGCAAGGGCGCCAGTCAGTCGATCCGCGTGACCGTCGATACGCTTGAACACCTGATGACAATGGTGTCCGAGCTCGTCCTGACCCGCAATCAGCTGCTCGAGATCGTGCGTCGCCACGAAGAGTCCGAATTCAAGACGCCGTTGCAACGGCTGTCCAATGTGACGGCCGAATTGCAGGAAGGCGTGATGAAGACGCGCATGCAGCCGATCGGCAATGCGTGGCAGAAACTGCCGCGCATTGTGCGCGATCTTTCCAATGAACTTGGGAAGAAGATCGAGCTCGAAATGCATGGCGCCGAGACCGAACTCGATCGCCAGGTGCTCGATCTCATCAAGGATCCGCTCACGCACATGGTGCGCAACTCGGCGGACCATGGCCTTGAAACGTCTGAACAACGGCGCGCCGCAGGCAAGCCCGAGCACGGTCTGATCCGGCTCTCCGCCTATCACGAAGGCGGTTTCATCATCATCAGGATCGCCGACGATGGGCGCGGGCTCAATACCGAGCGCATCAAGTCGAAGGCGATGGCGCAAGGCCTCGTTTCCGAAGCCGACGTCGAGAAGCTCACCGAAGCGCAGATCCACAAGTTCATATTCGCCCCCGGGTTCTCCACTGCAGCCAAGGTCACCAACGTATCCGGCCGCGGCGTCGGCATGGACGTCGTTCGCAACAACATCGATCAGATCGGCGGCACGATCGACGTCAAGTCGGTGGCCGGGGCGGGCCTGAGTTTCACCATCAAGATTCCGCTCACGCTGGCGATCGTCGCAGCCTTGATCGTGGAAGCAAACGGTCACCGATTTGCCATCCCGCAGCTGTCGGTCATCGAGCTCGTACGCGTGCGCGAGGGCAGCGAGCACCGCATCGAAAGCATCAAAGACACCCAGGTCCTGCGACTGCGCGACAAGCTTCTGCCTCTGGTTGGGCTCAGCCAGTTGCTTGGCCTCGAGGGCAATGCCCGGGACTTCAAAGCCAGTTTTATTGTCGTAACGCAGGTCGGCAGCCAGACGTTCGGCATTGTCGTTGACGGCGTGTTTCACACGGAAGAAATCGTCGTGAAGCCGATGTCGAGCAAGCTGCGTCACATCCAGATGTTCTCCGGCAACACGATCCTGGGCGACGGCTCCGTCATCATGATCATCGATCCGAACGGCGTCGCTCAGACGTTCGGGAATGCAGTCGCCTCGCATTTGTCCGCCGTGGAAGCGGACAGTGCCGGCGGCGAGGATGTGAAAGCAACGACGTCTCTGCTGGTTTTCCGCGCGGGATCGATGCAGCCCAAGGCTGTCCCGTTGTCGCTCATTACGCGCCTCGAGGAAGTCGACGCGCAGAAGATCGAGCTGTCGAACGGCCGCCACATGGTGCAGTACCGCGGCCAGCTGATGCCGCTCATCAGCATGAGCAACGACGTGCGCATAAAAGGGGAGGGCGCGCAGCCATTGCTCGTGTTCTCCGACGGCAGCCGTTCAATGGCGCTGGTGGTCGATCAGATTGTCGACATCGTCGAGGATAACCTCGAGATCCAGGTCGGAAGCGACAACCCCGGCGTTCTCGGATCGGCAATCATCCGCGGTCATGCGACCGAGATCGTGGACGTTGGCCATTTCCTGTCACTTGCGTTCGAAGATTGGTTCCGGCGCAAAGAGCAGCCGGCGCAGCGCCGTCAGCCGTCGGTGTTGCTTGTCGACAATTCACCGTTCTTTTTGAACATGCTGACCCCTGTCCTGCAGGCGGCGGGCTATTCGGTGACGGCGGTTGGCTGCGCAAAAGATGCGCTGGCATTGCTCAGAGATGGCCGACATTTCGATGTGGCCATCACCGACATCGAAATGCCCGACATCGACGGGTTCCAGTTTGCCGAGGCCGTGCGGGGTGATCCGCGGACAGCCGAACTGCCGATCATCGCCCTGTCGTCCGTCGTATCGGCCGAAGCCATAGATCGCGGACGCCGCGTCGGATTTTACGACTATGTCGCCAAGTTCGACCGGCAGGGATTGATTGCGGCGCTCAAAGAACAGACCGACGTCGGCCGGGCAGCGTGATGGACACCATGAGCGAAGCCGCCGACCAAAACCTCCGCGAATACGTGACCGCCCTGATCGGCGGGCAGCTCTTCGGCTTGCCCATTCTGCGCGTGCAGGACGTCTTTGCGCCTGAGCGGTTGACGCGCGTGCCGTTGGCACCGGCGGAAATTGCCGGGGTGCTCAATCTGCGTGGGCGCATTGTGACGCTGATCGACATGCGGTGCCGGCTTGGCCTGGGAACGCGCGAGGACAGCGCACCGGCCATGGCCATCGGCGTGGAGACGCGCGGCGAATCTACGGATTGCTGATCGACAACATAGGCGAGGTACTCAAGCTCGACGGTACGGCCTGCGAGCCGAATCCGTCGAACCTCGATCCACGGCTGGCAAGTGTGTCGACCGGTATCTACCGGCTCGATGGACAACTTTTGATGGTTCTCGATGTCGATCGTGTACTCGACATCGAAATGAAGGCGGCCGCGGCGTGACGCGGTCTGATGCAATGGAAATTGGGCGCGAACACAACGAGGCTGTACGATGAAAACCTGTTTGGTTGTTGACAACTCCAGTGTCATTCGCAAGGTGGCACGACGCATTCTCGAAGGACTCGACTTCCAGATTGTCGAAGCCGAGGACGGCGAGCAGGCACTCGAAGCCTGTCGCAAGCAGTTGCCGGAGGCGATCCTGCTCGACTGGAACATGCCGAAGATGGACGGCTACGACTTTCTTCGCTCGCTCCGGCGCTTGCCGGGCGGCGACGGTCCAAAGGTCGTGTTCTGCACCACGGAAAACGACGTTGCGCACATCGCGCGCGCGCTGCACGCAGGTGCGAACGAATACATCATGAAGCCGTTCGACAAGGACATCGTGGAAGCGAAGTTCCAGGAAGTCGGACTGATCTGATCGTCATCGTGCCCGCAATCTAAGTCAGTACAGTCAGTCGCGTCCCATGAACTTAGTCGTACCTCCGCCGTCTTCCGTTGGCGCAAGCCGTCGAATCCGCGTCATGCTCGTCGATGACGCGGTCGTCGTGCGCGGCCTCTTCGCGCGTTGGGTCGAATCCGAACCCGATCTCGACATGGTTGCAACGCTTCGCACCGGTCGAGAGGCCGTCAATCAGCTTGAACGCGTTGATCCCGATGTCGTCGTGCTCGACGTCGACATGCCCGACCTCGACGGCATCGCCGCGCTTCCGCTCCTGCTCGAGAAAAAGCGCGACCTCGTCGTGATCATGGCCTCGACGCTGACGCGGCGAAACGCCGAGATCAGCTTGAAAGCGTTGTCGCTGGGTGCCGCCGACTACATTCCGAAGCCCGGCAGCAATCGCGAGATGAGCGCCTCCACGGTATTCCGCCGTGATCTGATCGAGAAGATCCGCGAGCTCGGGCGGCGCGCGAAGCGCTTGCGATCGGGGGTCGCGCTCGGGCCGCGCCCCGCTGGAGACGAAGTCGCCTTCAATCGTGCCGCACTTCGGCGAAGAGGCGCCGCCGCCAACTCCGCCGACGCCGCCGACACGGCCAATGCCGACCACCCCGCCGCGTGTCCTGCTGATCGGCTCGTCCACCGGCGGGCCGCAAGCGCTCAACGGATTGATCGCAGAAATCGGCAGCGTCATGCAGCGCGCGCCGGTGCTGATCACGCAGCACATGCCGCCTACTTTTACCGCCGTGCTTGCCGAGCACCTTGCCCGCGTCGGCAAATGTCCCGTGCGCGAGGCGACCGACGGTGAGGAAATAAAATCCGGTGTCGTCTATCTCGCCCCCGGCGGCAAGCACATGAAGGTTGCCCGTCGCGACGGGACGGCCGTCATCGCGATCGAGGACGGTCCGCTGGTCAATTTTTGCAAACCTGCCGTCGATCCGATGTTCGCCTCCGCCGCCGAGGTCTGGGGCAACAAGACGCTGGCGCTGGTGCTGACCGGCATGGGCTCGGATGGACTTGCCGGCGCAAAGGCCATCGTTGCAGCCGGCGGACATGTATTTGCCCAGGACGAGGCGAGCAGCGTGGTCTGGGGCATGCCAGGTCAGGTCACCAATGCGGGCTTGTGCTCGGCGGTACTGCCGCTCTCCGACATCGCCGGCAAGCTCACGCGACTGTTCAGCGGGGAGCGCCCGTGAGCCCGCACGATTTCGACTTTCTGCGGAAGTTCCTGCGCGAACGTTCAGGTCTGGTGCTTGCGGTCGAGAAGCAGTACCTGGCCGAAAGCCGGCTTCTTCCGGTCGCGCGGCGCAACGGCATGGCCACGCTCGACGAGCTGGTCGAGCGGCTGAAAAATAAAGCGTCAGCTCCATTGAGCGCTCAGGTGGTCGAGGCAATGACCACCAACGAGACTTTTTTCTTCCGCGACAAGATTCCATTCGACCACTTTCGCGAAACCATCATGCCGGCGTTGCTCGCCGCGCGCGTGCGAGAAAAACGCATTCGCATCTGGTGCACGGCCGCTTCCACCGGCCAGGAGCCTTATTCCCTTGCGATGGTGATAAAAGGCATGGGCCCGGCAGTCGCCGGCTATCGCATCGATATTCTTGCGACCGATCTTTCGTCCGAGGTTCTGGAAAAAGCCAAGGCCGGCGTCTACAGCCAGTTTGAAGTGCAGCGCGGGCTGCCGGTGCAGATGCTGGTGAAATTCTTCGATCAGGTCGGGGAAACCTGGCAGCTCGCACCGGAATTGCGCAGCATGGTGCAATTCCGTCCGCTCAATCTGCTCAGCGATTTCTCGGCGCTCGGAAACTTCGATGCGGTGTTCTGCCGCAACGTGCTCATCTACTTCGATCAGGACAACAAGATTGCGGTGCTCAACCGCATTTCGCGGCAGATGCCCGAAGACGGATATCTGGTTCTGGGCGCCGCCGAGACCGTTATCGGCCTCACCGACGCGTTCAAGCCTCTCACGGACAAGCGCGGGCTCTATGTTGTCAATGCCGCAAATCCGGCCCGAAGCGCCGACAACATCATCCGCTTCGCGGCGGCAAAAGCCTGACCTCGATCACTTAGGTTCCTCAACATAAATATAATTTTACGGTCTTCGCTGCGGCGCGGCACGTCTTGATATGCGTCCGAATCGTGTAAATTGCCGTCGCCGGGCTGGCGCGTCGGGTTCAACTGACGCGCGTGGGGGCTCGCCAGTCGCGAGCATGGCCTGACGGGGGAGAACTTACCTTGGTCGACTACGTCGATCCGGTGCTGGTTGTTGACGACCTGAACACGATGACGCGCATCGTGGACGGTATGCTGCGCAAATGTGGTTTCGCCAATATCGATCAGGTTCACGACGGCCCGACAGCTCTGCAGAAGTTGCGAGAGAAGTCGTACCTCTTTGTTGTCAGCGATCGTGAAATGCCGGGCATGAACGGTCTTGAGCTCGCGCGCGAGATTCGCGCCGACCCAAAGATTCGCAATGTGCCACTGGTGATCATGTCGGCGAGTTCAGAGCCGAAACATGCGGAAGACGCGATCGCGGCCGGCGCCAATTTTTTCATGACTAAGCCCTTCAACCTGACGACCCTCAAGGACGTGATCACGCAGCTCACGCGGCCTGCGCAGAGCTAGCAAAACAGGCGTCAGACGACCCCCGCCTGCCTTGGGCGCACGCTATTTCTTGATCGTAATCCCCTTTGAGGTGCTAGGATTTGCCTGACGGGGTCGCGTTGGGGAGTTGAGTATGCGAACCGGGTATTTCGTCGCGTCTCGGGGAGAGACGCCGGGGGTGCTGTTGCGTCCACCGCAAGACAAGCGTGGCAGGTCCGTTTTCGCGGCTCTCATTGTGTCGCTAGGCCTGGCGATGGTGCCGTCAGCGGTACGCGCGCTCGAACTGCCCAAGCCGGAACCCGTAGCGAAATATCTCGGCAAAGCGGCCACCGGGCCGAACTATACGGTCAAGCCGCTCGTGCGCAGCGACGGTGTCATGCGGATCTTCGATGTTGATACGCCTTATGGACAATTTGCATTTGACGGGGTCGAGTTCGCCAAGTTGCGCATTCACGAACTCAATGCCATTGCCGCGATCGAGAAAATGTCGCAGTCGGAGGAATTCGGCAAAGCTTTCGGTCGCGCTGCTCTGGGACCGATCAAGTTCGGTGCCGATCTCATCACCAACCCCGCCGGGACCGTCGAGCGCTCGCTGACCGGCATAGGCAATATGTTCGATCGTGTCGGTGCTGGGCTCTCGAACAATCGCGCCGATCGCGACGGTCTCGTCGACAGCCTGCTCGGGGTCAGCGACACCCAACGCGAGCTCGCGGTGGACCTGGACGTCGATCCCTACACCGACTTTCCGCCGTTGGCGCAAAAGTTGAAGGAAATGGCCGGCGTAATGGCAAGCGGCGGGCTGCCGATCAAAGCGGGGTTATCGTTTGTGCCCGGCGGCATTGGCATCGCCGTATCATCAGTCGCGACTGTCAGCGATGCACGGGACACACTGCGCAGCAAAACCGCGGCACAAGTGATCGCTGAAACGCGCGCCACCTTGCTCGCGCTTGGCATTCCTGACGAGAGCATCAATCGCCTCGTGGAAAATCGGAATTACACGCCGGCCGATCTCCTGATCATGGCACTCGCGCTCAAGCGGCTTAATGCGGAGAACACCACTGCCTTTGTCGACCACGTAGCAGGGGCGAGCACGCGCAATGTGGCATTTTACCATCGCCGGCGCGCGCAGATCCTCGCCGCGCGCAGCAATGAGTTAGGTGGCATCGTTTCCTTCGTCACGTTCGGGGGGCAGCCGATCAACCTCGCCCGCAACGGCAATGTGGTTGCCGCCTTTACCGTGGACGACATCTCATGGACGGATGTGCAGCAGCGCACCTTCATTGCCGCTACCGCGGAAATACAGCGGATGAAGGCAGGCGCTGTCCCGGTGCTTGCGACGACAGGTGCGGTGACGCCGATGGCTGCCGCTGAAATCGGCCGGCGCGGGTGGAAAATCGTTCACATCAAGCCCTAGCAATAAAAAACCCCGCCGTTGCGGGCGGGGTTCAGTAGGAGTGGAGCCCGAAGGCTCGCGTCACGCAGACGCAACGCGGGGGAAACGCTGGCGCTAGGCCGGAATGCGTTCGTCCGCCTCGGTTGGTTCGCGCAGAACGTAACCGCGGCCCCAGACCGTTTCGATGTAGTTCTTGCCAGACGATGCATTTGCGAGCTTCTTGCGCAGCTTGCAGATGAAAACGTCGATGATCTTGAGTTCCGGCTCGTCCATGCCTCCATAGAGGTGGTTGAGGAACATCTCTTTCGTGAGCGTCGTCCCTTTGCGGAGGGAGAGAAGCTCCAGCATTTGATATTCCTTGCCGGTGAGGTGGACGCGTTGCCCGCCGACTTCGACAGTCTTGGTGTCGAGATTGACCACCAGATCGCCGGTATTGATGACCGATTGAGCATGACCCTTCGAGCGGCGGACAATCGCGTGAATGCGCGCGATCAGTTCGTCCTTGTGGAAGGGCTTGGTCATGTAGTCGTCGGCGCCGAAGCCAAGACCTCTGACCTTGTCTTCAATGCCGGCCAGGCCGGACAGAATCAGGATCGGAGTCTTGACCTTCGAGACACGCAGTGAGCGCAGCACCTCGAAACCCGACATATCCGGAAGGTTCAGATCGAGCAGGATGATGTCGTAGTCGTAGAGCTTGCCGAGATCGACGCCCTCTTCTCCGAGGTCCGTCGTGTAGACGTTGAAACTCTCGGATTTGAGCATCAGCTCGATGGATTGTGCGGTCGCGCTGTCGTCTTCAATAAGTAAAACGCGCATTTAAGTCCCCTTCTCGCCGCAGCCGGGCTTCAGGTCAGCGCCGCGTAGGCGGCGAGTGTTAAAAAACGCGGTGGGACAAACCGATTCGACACTATCTGGCCATGGTTAACAAAACCTGATTCTCCGATGCAAGCGTGCCGTAGGCAGCGCGACCCGAATCGGCGTAAGATGTTGCTTACGAGTGGTTTTTTGGCCACGTTCAGTCTCAAGTCCCAGTTTAAGAGTCTGTTCTAACCGACTCTTGCGATTCGCCCCTTCCGTCCTGGCTGGGCGAATCTCAAGCCTTAGTCCCGTGGACGAATGACCCAATGATTAACGACGCGGGTAAACACCGAGTTAATGCAATGCATGAGCCGGTAAGCCTAAGGGCAGGTTTATGTTTTGCGCGTCGCTGGACACTGAGAGCTGATCGATGAAGGCACTTGCCGAACAGATCGTCGACATAGACGGCGTCGAGACTTATGGCCGTGTTGTCTCGGTGCGCGGACTGATGGTGGAAGTCGCGGGACCGATTCACGTGATGTCGGTCGGTGCGCGCCTGACCATCGAGACCGGATCGGCGAAAATTCCGTGCGAGGTGGTCGGTTTTTCGGACGGTCATGCGCTCGCCATGCCGTTCGCCGCCCTCGATGGCGTGCGCCGCGGCTGCCGGGCCGTCGTTACCACCGCCGCTGGAGCCATTCGGCCCTCCGAGCGATGGCTGGGCCGCGTCGTCAACGCTCGCGCCGAACCGATTGACGGGCAGGGGCCGTTGCCTCCTGGCCCCGCGCCCTATCCCTACCGAGCTTCGCCGCCACCGGCGCACTCGCGACGTCGCGTAGGGGACCCGCTGGATCTCGGGGTGCGCGCTCTCAATACCTTCATCACGGTCTGCCGCGGCCAACGCATGGGCATCTTCTCGGGGTCAGGCGTCGGCAAATCGGTTCTCCTGTCGATGCTGGCCCGCAACGTCTCGGCCGATATTTCGGTGATCGGGCTTGTCGGGGAACGCGGCCGTGAGGTTCAGGAATTCCTGCAGGACGATCTGGGCTCGGCGGGCCTCGCGCGCTCGGTCGTGGTTGTCTCCACCTCCGATGAACCCGCGCTTATGCGCCGACAGGCCGCCTACCTCACGCTCGCCATTGCCGAATATTTCCGTGATCTCGGGAAGGATGTGCTGGTGCTGATGGATTCAGTGACTCGTTTCGCCATGGCGCAGCGCGAGATCGGACTCTCTGCCGGCGAGCCGCCGACGGCCAAGGGTTATACGCCGACTGTTTTTGTGGAATTGCCGCGCTTGCTCGAGCGCGCTGGGCCCGGGACCGAGCAGGGTACGATCACCGGTATATTCAGTGTTCTGGTGGATGGTGACGACCACAACGAGCCGGTTGCCGATGCCGTCAGGGGCATCCTCGATGGTCACATTGTCATGGAACGAGCGATCGCCGAGCGCGGGCGATATCCGGCAATCAACGTTCTCAAGTCGATCTCGCGGACAATGCCGCGGGCTGCCGATCCTACTTACCTGACATCAATTAACCGAGCGCGTCAGGTGATGGCGACCTACTCGGATATGGAGGAACTGATCCGCCTCGGTGCCTACCGAGCCGGATCAAGCGCTGAAGTAGATGAGGCCATCGGGCTTCATAAGCCCCTCGAGGCGTTCCTGTCGCAAAGTAAGGAAGAAGCAACGACTATGGCGGACGGCTACGACCGGCTGGAGCGGATCCTGCGCGGCGAAGAAACACAAAACTAACGTTATTGCGGCACAGTCAGCCCTGAATGGTCCAGAGCGTGGTCTGCACCGGGCGGTGCCGCCAGGTCAGGCTGCGTTTTCGGGGGCTTCGGGGAGTATTTAGTCGATGAAGTCACGTGAAACCCTCATCCGTCTGAAGAAATTTCAAGTTGACGAGAAGCGTCGGAAGGTCGCCCAGATCGAGGCGATGATTGCCGAATTCGACCGGATTGCCGGTGAACTGGAACGCGAGATCAAGGTCGAGCAGGATCGGGCAGGCATCCACGATCCGGCGCATTTCGCTTATCCCACTTACGCCAAAGCCGCGACCGCGCGCCGAGAGAATCTCAAGCACTCGACCGATGAACTGCGCGTTCAACTCGAGGACGCCAAAACTGCTTTGGGCGAGGCCTTCGAAGAACTCAAGAAGGTCGAAATGCTGGACGAGCGGGATCAGGCGCGTGAGAAGGCGGAAGAAAACGCGCGCGAACAAGCCGAGCTCGATCGCATCGCAGCCATGCGGTTCAGCGCCGGCGGCGCGCCAGCCTAAACTTTAACGTCTCGCGAAATTTGCGGCGGCGCCCCAGCGGCGCCGCTTTGCATTTGGTCGGTATCCCGTTCCACCGGTTCCGGATGGAACTATTTGCGTTTTATTAGATACACGCTAATAAAACGGCGTATTGGCTTTAATGACATATCTCCAGCCCTGCGATGTACTTTGCTTCGGCGCAACTTTTCCTTGTTTCGCCGTTTCTGACACGAGCCTTCGAGCTCCAACCTCACGTTGCGGGACCTAAACAAGATGATGGCAAAGAAATCGCCGAATCCGACTGATAAATACGTTGGTTCCCGGGTGCGCATGCGCAGACTGATGCTGGGAATGAGCCAGGAAAAGCTCGGCGAAAAGCTGGGACT
Organism: uncultured Alphaproteobacteria bacterium; assembly: GCA_963831515.1. GTDB lineage: Bacteria > Pseudomonadota > Alphaproteobacteria > Rhizobiales > Xanthobacteraceae > Pseudolabrys. The sequence continues at coordinate 15,519 of CAWHQL010000014.1, forward strand.
AACCTTCCAGCAAGTTCAGAAATACGAAAAAGGCACAAACCGTATCGGCGCGAGCAGGCTCCAGCACATCTCGCAAATTCTCAAAGTGCCGGTGGCCTTCTTTTTTGACGGGGCCATCACAAAACAGGCCGAAGACGGATCGTCAAAGGCGCCGGTCGCCGACTACGTCTCCGATTTCCTCTCGAGCTCTGATGGTCTTGCGCTGACCAAGGCCTTCACGAACATCAAAGACTCGAAGTTGCGCCGGCGCGTCGTTGATCTGGTCGAAGAGATCGCCGGCGATCAGCGCTGAGCTTTATCCCTTAGACGCTAAAACGCCGCCGCCAGCTCGCGCGCGCCTTGCGACTGTGCGCCGCGAGTCATCTTGGCTTCGATGTCGGCGACAAGGTTCGACACGACGCCGGTGCGGCGCGCGACCGGGTTACGTTCATAACCTTCCCGCTGGAAGAAATTCGCTGTGGGAACGCGTACACGCAATGCCTGAGGCATCGTCACCATGTCGAAGCCATTGCCATCGCCGGTGAGGTTCATCAGTTCGAGCTCGGCGGCCGTGAGCGGCGGTGAATAGCCTTTGGTGCGGGCGAAGCGGACGGAATTCGTGAGCTTCTGCACCTGCAGGATCGGGCCCAGGTCGATATCAAGCACCGCCGCATGAATGCCGAAGCCTCCCGGCGTCGTCTTGGCGAGGCGATCGTGCTCGCTCCAACGGTTCGGAACCGTGCGGCTGTAGGCGATCATGCGTTTGAGACCCTCGATCTTTCGCTCCATCGCTACCTTTGCGGGGCCTGATAGCCCTTTTGTCTTCTGACGAAGCGCCGCAAGATAGCGGCTGCCATCTTCGGCAAGCAGCGAGACTGTATTGGTGCTGAGCAGCTGATTGTAACCGACAGCGGGCGAAATCGCGCGAGCGCCCGGCCGGTAGGGCACTAGTCCGGCTTGCGAATTGTATGCGCCGTTGCCCCCGGTCTCGAAGGCGTAGATGCCGACGATCTGATCGCGGGTCAGTCCGCCTGCGAGCGCTGTCTTTGCGTAGGCTCGCTTGAAGTCTATCTCGGTTGCCGGCCGGTCCGGGACGAACCCGAATTGCTCGGCTGCATTCTTGAGAAAGTCAGCGACGACGGGAATGTCGGGTCGCTCTGGCGGTGGAACGCCTGGGGCATTCGGGTCGACCGGTCGAGGCGGGCCCGTATAAACGGGCGGCTGGGTGAGCACGTAGTCGTCGAGCGTGACCGGCTGGTGATCGCGGCGTTTTGCGTTGCGCGTTCGTCTTTTTTCCGCGACCGCGTCCCAATAGGGCGTCGCTTCGAACTCGTAAGCGTCGCGCGCAGCCTGGTATTGCGCCAGCCTGGTTTGGTAATCGCCAGTCGCGCCGGGCGGTGTGCCTTGAGTGCGCGCAACCGATGGAGCAAATAGAAGACAAACCGCCAGAAGGCAGATCGCATCCAAATGGAAGAGACGGTTGCTCATGCCCGACTGTTTTCGGCCATTTTCATCAATTCGACCACTTCACAAAATAACGCGCCGCAAATGCGGCGCGTCGGACGAAAGATCGAGAATCGGCGGTAATTTTATCGGACAGTCGCACCGTTGCGGTCGGTATACACAACCCGCCCGCCCGCCTTGATGACGGTCGGATTTTGCGCGGTCATGACGTCCGTGCCGAGATTGAGTTCACGCGCCGAGATGCCGATGACGGCGATCAAAAGCGCGGCGACGAGCCCTACCACCACAATCTTGAGGTGGGTGGTGCGGTCTGCCGTGTATAACGACCAGTTCATGACATTCTCCAGGGCTGCACCTTTGTCGCCCCGTCCCGAAAAGAGGTTCATCGCTCGTACGAATAAACGTAGGTACGAACCTCCGGTTCCCAAGGACCCATCACGGATCATTGAATCGTTGTGAGTTCGGGGAATTTCTCGTGTTTTTACGGTGGCTTACCGTATGACGGCGAGTTGGTCGCGTGGCGGCGATTGGTCGCGCCCGCAAACCGTCGCTAGATGCTGCTCACCGTCTTGAGGCGTGCGCGGGGGTGGACCTCGCCTTGCGAGAGCACCGGCGTCTGTGCCCGGAAGCGCTCGACGATGCCACGCACGAATGGCCGAATGTTTGACGAGGTCACCAGCACCGGCGCTTCGCCTTCGCGGGCGGCTTCTTCGAAACGCTCGCGCACGAGCGTGATGAATTCCGAAAGGCGCGACGGCTGCATGGCCAATTGACGATCGTCGCCCTGGCCGACCAGCGACTCGGCAAAAGCCTGCTCCCACTTCGCCGATAATGCGATCAAAGGCAGATAGCCGCTTTGACTGGTGTATTGCGCGCAGAGTTGACGCGACAGACGGGCGCGCACGTGCTCGGTCAATGTGACCGGATTGCGCGAACCGGGAATGCCGTCCGCGATGCCTTCGAGAATCGTCGCCAGATCGCGGATCGATACACGTTCTGCGAGGAGGATCTGCAACACGCGCTGGATGCCTGAGACCGTGATCAGGTTTGGCACCAGATCCTTGACAAGATCGGCTTGCTCTTTCGGCAATTCCTTGAGGAGCTTTTGCACTTCGCCATAAGAGAGCAACTCCGCCATATTGCTCTTGAGCAGTTCGGTGAGATGCGTCGACAGGACGGTGGCAGCATCGACCACCGTATAGCCTTTCATCGACGCGTCTTCCTTGAGTGAGCCGTCGATCCAAGTTGCGGGCAGTCCGAAAGTCGGCTCGGTGGTGTGCGTGCCCGGCAATTTCACCTGGCCGCCGGCCGGATCCATGACCATGTACTGCCCGGCCCACACTTTGCCGCTGCCGGCTTCAACTTCCTTGACCTTGATGACATACGAATTCGCATCGAGCTGCACGTTGTCGAGAATGCGAACGGCGGGCATGACAAATCCCATCTCGACCGCAAGCGAGCGCCGCAACGCTTTGATTTGCTCGGTCAGACGATCGCTGCCATCCGGCGCATTCACCAATGGAAGCAGGGCATAGCCGAGCTCGACCTTAAGGTCGTCCATCTTGAGCGCGCTTGCGATCGGCTCATCGGCACCGTCGGCCTTGGCGGCGGTTTCAGTTTTCTTGGCCTCGGCGGCGGCCGTAAGTTTCGTGCGTTTGTCGATGATGAAGGCGAGCGCGCTAGCACCGCCGCCCAGTGCCAGAAATGGAATCAATGGAATGCCAGGCAGGAGCGCCATGAACAGCATCACCGCGCCGGACATGCCTAGGGCTTTGGGGTAACCCGAAAGCTGCTTCAGCAGTGCCTTGTCGGCTGCTCCGGCCACGCCCGCTTTCGAAACCAGCAAGCCGGCCGCGGTAGAGACGATCAACGCCGGCACCTGCGTGACCAAGCCGTCACCTACTGTGAGGATTGTGTAGGAATGCGCGGCGTCGGCGAACGAAAGCCCTTGCTGCGCGATGCCGATAATCATCCCGCCGATGATGTTGATGAAGACGACGAGCAGACCTGCGATCGCGTCGCCGCGGACGAATTTGGAGGCGCCATCCATCGCGCCGAAGAATCCGCCTTCGTCTTCCAAGGTCTGCCGGCGCCGCCGCGCTTCTTTTTCGTCGATAAGGCCCGCCGACAGATCTGCGTCGATTGCCATCTGCTTGCCAGGCATCGCGTCGAGGTGAAAGCGTGCGGCCACTTCCGCGATACGGCCAGAACCTTTGGTGATGACGACGAAGTTCACGATGACCAGGATCGCGAACACGATGATCCCGATGACGAAATTGCCACTCATCACGAAATTTCCGAACGCCTCGATCACATGGCCGGCCGCGTCGGTGCCTTCATGTCCGCGCGAGAGGATCAGACGGGTGGAGGCGAGGTTGAGCGCGAGGCGCAACATGGTCGCGATCAAAAGCACCGTCGGGAAGGCGGAGAATTCCAGCGGCGTATGAATGAACAGCGCGGTCATCAGGATCAACACCGAAAAAATGATCGAGATGGCCAGAGCAAAATCGAGCAAGAGCGGCGGTAGCGGCAGGATCAGCACGACAAGAATTGTCAGCACGCCGACGGCGAGCGCGATGTCGCCACGCTTGAAGAAAGCGCCAATGTCGCCAAGGCCGGGAAGTTTAATGCCGCTTATGGCGTTTGCCGAAGCGGCCGTGATGTCGCTCATGCCTGACATTTCACTTCGCGCACGACCCGAAAGGCGGGCCCCATTTCGGGATCATGCGCTACCGCCGTTCCCGGGCGGCGCGGACGCGAGGACAATACGAACGTCATCAAACCGGAAGCGGGCACCATCAATGGTGTCTGGGTAGATAGACTGGTGGGCTGTTACCCCTTCCCCCGGCAATATTTGCCCATTTTATGGTTAGCGCAGGGTTAACCGGGTCGTCAGTCATTCAAAAAACGTCGGTCCTCTCCCCGGGGACAGGGAGAGGACCTTGTGGCCGCTTGTGAGCGCCACATCGCCGGACATCAGAGGACCAATCAGCCCGGCAACAGCACTGTGTCGATCACGTGGATGACACCGTTCGACTGCATGACATTGCGGATAGTGACCTGGGCGGAGCCGCCTTTGGCGTCCCAAATCCAGAGCCGGCCATCCTTCTCGGCAAACGTCAGTTCTTCGCCTTCGACAGTCTTGAGCATGGCCTTGCCGTTGCCGGCCCTGATCTTCTCCATCAGGTCCTTGGCGCTCAGGCGGCCCGGCACGACGTGATAGGTGAGCACGTTCGTCAGCGTCTTCTTGTTCTCCGGCTTCAGGAGGTTGTCGACGGTACCGGCGGGCAGTCTCGCAAACGCCTCGTTAGTGGGGGCGAAGACCGTGAATGGACCGGGCGATTGCAGCGTATCGACGAGCCCTGCGGCCTTAACCGCCGCAACCAGCGTCGTGTGGTCTTTCGAATTGACGGCGTTCTGCACGATGTTTTTTGAGGGATACATCGGTGCACCGCCGACGGTGACGGTCTTTTCCTTCTCCTTCATTTGCGCGAAAGCCGGGCCGGTTGCGCCCAGGCTGAGTGCGAGCGCCGCTGCGGCAACGCCGGCCAGCGTGACGGTGATAATGCGTTTCATGGCTGTAACTCCGTTGCTCTGTGTGACGTCCCCATGCGGGAGACGTCGAAGCTACGGAGCGACCGTGCCTACGGATGCACGTTCACAGAGACGTGAGCTTACCCGTGGCGATCACCGGTCCAGTGGGCAGGCCGGTGGTCGAACCGCCTGGCGGCTCCAGCGATACCGCGAGCACTGCGTTGTTTTTCGCGAGCGCCGCGATTTCTGGGGGAAGGGCAAGCACCACGGTCTGATCGGCGTGCAAAAGGCCGACGGGACGCGGTCTGCCATCCGGCGGGATAAGCCACAATTCGGGCACGCGCGTTGCGTCGGCGCTGAAGGCGGCGGGTACGACCGCGACCGTGCCTCGAGCAGAATCGATGGTAGCAACGAAATGGCGGTGGCCGCCGCCCTCGATGGTCGCGATGAGCGCCTGCTGGGGCGCGAATGTTCCCAAATAGAACAGGCCCGCAAGACACGCAGCCGCAAGCGCGCCTGAGGCAAAACTCGCGCCGCGCCAGAACTTGAGGCTGTGCCAAAGCCCGGTACGCGGTGTTTGCGCGGGTAGGGCACCGCTGATTCGATCCCACACCTGGGGCGGTGGCGATACTTCGCTAATTTCCGCAGCCCAGGGGGCAAGTCGTTGTTCCCACTCTTCCACCAACCGCGCGAAGCCATGGTCTCGCATCGCGCGCTGTTCGGCGCTCGTTCGTTCAGCGCCTTCGAGCACGCCCAAGGCGAGCTCGGCTGCGAGCAATTCGTCCTCGGGCAGGCCGTTATGGTCCAGGGTGTCGCTCATTGCTCCAGACAGGCCTTCAGCTTGATCATCGCACGGCGGATCCAGCTCTTCATCGTGCCAAGCGGCACGTTCATGCGCTTGGCCAAATCGTCATACGTATTGCCGTCAAAAAATGCGCCTCGCAGTGCCGCGCGTTCGTGGGAGGCAAGGCCGTCCAGGCATCCATGAAGACGAGCGTGCTCCTGCACGCCTTCCAAAGCGCTGTCGGCGGCCGCGGCCGTATCCGCGACATCGGTTGCGCCTTCGATTGGGGCCATGTTGCGGTTCATCCGCGTTGCGCGCAGCCTGTCGATCGAGCGGTTTCGGGCGAGCGCGATCAGCCAGGTCATCGGACTTGCCCGGCTGGCGTCGAAATCCGCGGCCTTGCGCCACACCGTCACATAGACCTCCTGCAGGACGTCCTCCGCTTCAGCGCGTTCACCCAAGATACGAAGGCAAACGCCAAAAAGCTTCGCCGAGGTCAGGCGATACACCGTTTGCAACGCTGCCCGGTCGCCGGCCGGAATTCGGTCAAGCGCGGCGACAATCAGGCTGCGATTGGAGTCGAGATCCATCGGCGCGCACGTTTTATGGCTTGTTGACGAACCCTGCGGTTCAGAGTGCCGGCGAAACTACAGTCGTTGAGGCCGGGTGATCAATCGTCAAGGACCGGGAAAATGTGGCAGCCGTCAGGACCGAGGGGGAGGGGCTCCACACGCATGACGGCAGTCAAGTCGAGATCGCCATAAAGGTGCGGAAACAGGGCACCACCGCGCGACGGTTCCCATTTCAATCGGTCACCAAGTTTTGCGCTGTCGATGCGGACCAGCAGCAAGCCGTCTTGGCCTCCAAAATGCTTCCCAGCGGTTTCGACGACCTGATCGGCGCTCGAAAAATGAATGAAGCCGTCGCGGCGATCGACTTCTGAGCCGCGAAAGACTCCCGTGCGCTCAGCCGCCTTCCACAGCGGAACAGGACAAATTTTGTAAATGACCGTCACTGTGCGGAACAAGCTCCACGGTCAATTAGGCGGCGCCTTTGAGTTCCGAACCACCATGAGGCGGCGGAATTGGCGAGCCATCCGCGGCATATTCATTGAGTTTGTTGCGCAGCGTGCGGATCGAAATACCCAGAATATTTGACGCATGCGTGCGGTTGCCGAGGCAATGCTTGAGCGTTTCCAGGATAAGGTCGCGCTCGACCTCCGCCACAGTGCGTCCGACCAGATTACGCGTTATTTGCTCGGCCGCCAGGACGGCATGTGATGCGAGGTCGGTCCCGCGTGCCTGATCCAGCCGCGCACCATCCGGCGAAAGGATGCCGTCAACACCTATTTCCACTCCGCTCGAGAGCAGGACCGCCCTGTGCAAGGTGTTCTCCAGCTCGCGCACATTGCCTGGCCAGCGATTGATATTGAGTGCGCGCCGGGCCTCAGTGGAGAGCGCACGCAACGGCAGACCGTTGGCCTTTGAATATTTCTTGATGAAGTACTCTGCCAGTTCGCCGATGTCGGACGGCCGTTCACGCAAGGCAGGAATCTTCAGATTGACCACGTTAAGGCGGAAAAGCAGATCCTCTCGGAATTTGCCCTCTCGCACGGCGTCGATCAGGTTGCGGTTCGACGTCGCGATGATCCGGATGTCGACCGGAACCGGACGATTGCCGCCAACTCGATCAATCACCCGTTCCTGAATGGCGCGCAGTAGCTTAGCCTGGAGCCTGACATCCATCTCGGAAACTTCATCGAGCAGCAGTGTGCCACCGTTCGCTTCCTCGAATTTGCCAATACGGCGGGCGAGTGCTCCGGTGAAAGCGCCTTTCTCGTGACCGAACAACTCGGATTCCAGCAAGTTCTCGGGAATTGCCGCGCAGTTGACAGTAATGAATGATTTTTTTGAGCGGGTACTGCGGCTGTGCACAAAACGGGCGAGGACTTCCTTTCCAGTCCCACTCTCTCCAGTAATCAGAACGGAGGCATCGGAACCTGCGATCTGCTGGGCGAGCTTGACGACTTTTGCCATCGCATCATCGCGGTAGATCAGATCGCGGGAATCGTCGGCGACCGCAGCAAGCACCGCGGCGATCAGGTCCGGGTCAGGCGGCAACGGGATGTATTCTTTGGCCCCGGCGTGGATCGCGTTGACGGCGGCGCGCGCGTCATTGGTCACGCCGCAAGCGACAATCGGTACGTGGATGCGTTCGGCATCGAGGCGCGCCACCAGGTCGCGGATATCGAGCGCCACATCGGCCAACAACAGGTCGGCGCCTCGACCGGACCGCAAAACCGCGAGCGCCTGATCGTTGCTGTCGGCGTGGGTAACGTTCGCGCCTTTCTCCATCGCGAGCTTGGTCGCGGTGGTGAGTTGGCCCCCGAGCGTGCCGATGATCAAGAGTCGCATGGCTTAGCTCCGTATCATTCCAGAGAAATTGCAGGCAACCGAGCGCATCAGTTGTGGTCCGCTTTGATGATCTCAGTCATGGTCACGCCGAGCTTGTCTTCGACAATCACCACTTCGCCACGTGCTACCAACCGATTGTTGACGTAGATATCGATCGCCTCGCCGACCTTGCGGTCCAATTCGAGCACCGCACCGGGACCGAGTTTCAAGAGGTTGCCGACCTCCATATGCGCGCGACCGAGTACTGCCGAGACCTGCACAGGCACGTCGAAAACGGCTTCAAGATCCGCGGCGCCTCGATTGACCAATTCGGAGTCTGAGGGGGCCAGGGGCCCCGCGTCAGCCACCATCTGTACATCGCCACTGTTCTCGAGGTCGGGAAGTGGCACTTTGGTGTCGTCGTCACTCATTGCTGCGGTCTCCAAAAATCCTAAGCGCCGGACGCAGTGCGCGCCGATATGTAGCGATTGACCATTTCATCGATGGCTGAGCTTGTTGCGGCCTGGTCGCGGGTGACACCGCCATCGGTCCATTCGATCCGGCAGTCGCCGGCTGCGAGTCTCTCGTCGGAGATCATCGCAAGCCGACCCTCAAAGCCACGGCCCTGCGCGATTTCGTCGATTTTCGTCTTGGCGATTTCAAAAATGGCCGGACCAACGCGCACGGCGACGTGCGGGGTTGCCACCAGGTGGTGAAAGCACTCAGTCGCAAGTGCTGCAATCTCCACCATCGGCTCGCGGGCGATCAGGGCGGGGGCAAGCTTCGCCGCCACTGCGACCGCCACCTCGACAGCTTCGGTTTCGAGGCGGGTTTCGATTGCTGTTAACGCGTTGTCGAGCCGGGCGAGCCCTTCGCCAATAATGGCAAGAGCGGCTGCGGTCCGCTGGGCGGCGTCCTGCTGCGCTTGGGTCTCGCCGGCTGTAAAGCCCTTTCGATAGGCTTGCGATTCCGCGTCCACGCGCCGTCGTTCGTACTCGACCATCGTAATGGTAGGCTTCTCGCCCGAGGCGAAGTCTTCATCGAACAGGTATTTAGCCGCAGCCTTCATTCGCTTTCCTTGCGCTCAAATCGAAAAATGCGCGTCTAATAGATCAGTTCATCTTCGCCGCGACTCTTGGCGATGATGATTTCGCCCTTAGCCGCAAGATCCTTGGCAACGTTGACCAGCAGAGCCTGCGCTTCATCCACGTCACGCAGCCGCACGGGTCCCATTGCTTGCATGTCTTCCACCAGCATCTTGGCGGCGCGGCTGGACATGTTCGTAAAGAAGAACTGGCGCACGGTTTCATTAGCGCCCTTCAGCGCGACCCCCAGCTTGTCCTTGTCGATATTGCGCATCAGGGTCTGCGCGGAGCCCGCATCCAGTTTGACCAGATCATCGAAGGTGAACATCAGAGCCTTGATCCGCTCGGCGGCGTCGCGGTTTTCCTCTTCGAGTGCCGTAAGGAAGCGCGTCTCGGTCTGACGATCGAAATTATTGAATATCTCCGCCATCACCTCGTGGGGGTCTCGGCGGCGGGTCTGGGAAAGGTTAGACATGAATTCGGTGCGCAGGGTCTGTTCAACTCGCTCAATGACCTCCTTCTGCACCGCCTCCATCTTCAGCATGCGGCTGACGCAGTCGAGTGACAGTTCCTCGGGAAGGATCGAGAGAACGCGCGCGGCATGTTCTGGACGTAATTTTGAGAGCACGACCGCAACGGTCTGCGGATATTCGTTCTTGAGGTAGTTCGCCAGGACCTCTTCCTGAACGTTGGCGAGCTTTTCCCACATGTTGCGGCCTGCCGGACCGCGGATTTCGTCCATGATGCCGCCGACACGCTCGGCGGGCAGATATTGCTTGAGCAGGCGTTCCGTGGCGTCGTAGTTGCCGAGCAGCGCGCCAGATGCCGACATGCGGCTGACGAATTCGAGCAGCAATTGCTCAACGGACTCGGCTTCGATTGTGCCGAGCGATGACATCACGATGGAAATCTCACGCAATTCGTCGTCATCGAGCAGGCCGAAGATCTTGGCGCCATATTGTTCGCCAAGCGACAGCATGAGAACCGCCGCACGCTCCGGTCCGGTCAGCTTGCGCGGGCGGTCGGGGGTCTGTGGCCGGCGCGAAAGTTCGGCCATCAGCCCGCCGATGTCCTCGCGTACTACTTTTTCTTTGTCTTTTCTGGTCTCGGCGTAGGCTGACGGCATGGCTTAGGCTGCGTCCTCATGGAGCCAGTTGCGGATAATCGAGACGGCTTCGTGGGGGTTCTTGTCGGCCAGCTCGCCGACCTTTTGCACCGATTGGGCGTGAACCTGTCCCTGGACCTTGGCGATATCGATCATTGCGGACGTGCGGTTGGAGATGGCGACCGCCTCGTCGCCGCCGACGATCGATACGTTCGGACCGCCCGTTGATGTGATGCTGCCGCCGACACCAGGAATACCCATGCCCCCGCCGGCCATCGCCTCGGGTGAAGCCGTTGGGACGACGCCCGGCGCGACTTGCATCGCCTGGATACCGTCGGGCGTGATAATCCGGCGCACCAGCGGACGAACGACCATCAACAGGACAACCAGGCCGAGCAGAACCATCACGCCGAGTTCGGCGCCGCGAATAATGTCTTCCTTGGTGAACTGCAGATAGCTCATCCAGCCCGTCGGCTCGTTGATCGGTGAAGGAGTGGTCTCGGCGAACCGTAAATTGACCACCTCGACCTGATCCCCGCGTTTGGCATCGAAGCCGATGGCCGAACGCACAAGCGCCGCGATGCGATCAATTTCTTCTTTCGGGCGCGGTTGGTAAGCGAGTTCGCCTTTGTCGTTCTTGTTATAGATGCCGTCGACCAGGACGGCCGCAGAAACACGGTTGACCCGTCCCGCCTCGATCACTTCAGTCTTGGTCGTACGGGAGATTTCGTAATTGACGATTTCCTCGGTCTTTTTGTTTTGCTCGCCAACAGCTGGAACTCCTCCTCCGCCGCCCTGATTGCCGCCTGGCAATTCGTTGCCGACGGACACCGCGCCGTCGCCGCGGGCGCCCGCGGCTGACTGCTCTTCGCGGGTTTGGCTTGACCGTACGACACGCCCATCGGGATCGAACTTGTCCGATGTCTGCGTAATGCGATTGACATCGAAATCCGCGTTGATCTGCACGCGCGCGCGGCCAGAGCCCACTACCGACGACACGATGGCTTCAACTTCGCTGCGCAGGCGATTTTCGTAGGCGAGCTTTCGCTCATCCGAGCTGACGCCGCTGAGCGGATTGTCAGGCGACGCACCGTCGGCAAGCAACTTGCCGCCTTCGTCGATGACGGAAACGCGTTCCGGCTTCAGGCCGTTGACCGCTGTCGCGACGAGGTGACGAATGGCGCGCACCTGTTGCGGTTCAAGCGCGCCGCGCACCTTGAGGACGATCGAGGCCGATGCCTCGACTTTCTCACGGGAAAACAATGGCCGTTCGGGGAGAACGAGATGAACGCGCGCGGCTTGCACTCTTTCGATACTGCGGATGGTGCGGGACAGCTCACCTTCGAGCGCACGCAGATGATTGATATTCTGAACGAAGCTGGTGGCTCCGAGGGCGTCGGACTTGTCGAAGATCTCATAACCGACACCTCCGCCCTTCGGCAGGCCAAACTCGGCAAGCTTCATGCGTAGCCGGGCAACCTTGTCCTTGGGGACCATGATGATGGTCCCATCGTTCTTGAGCTGGTAAGTGATCGCCTGTCGCTCCAGATCCTTGATGATCGAAGCGCTGTCATCGACGGAAAGATCGGTAAATAACGGCACCATTTGCGGCGCCGTCATCTGGATCATCAGGAATGAAAAGAAGCCGATCAGGGCCAGCGTTACTGCGGCCATCGCCGCCATTCGAGCCGCACCCAGAGACTTCACAAAATCGAAGAAACCTTGCACAGGCTTGCCTACCCCGCAGGGGCGCGAAGCGCGCGCCTCACCCGGCAAGATTTGCCCAGTTTAAGGTTAGCGTCCGGTTAATTCAGCTTGGTCGCGCGCGAAAGAAGTCGCCGCGCATGAGCGGCGCAAATGAAACCGCCGGCCACATGGCCGGCGTTTCGATTGTGAAGAGTAGACCGAAGGCTACTGCCGATACTGTTGGATGCGCGTCGTGCGCAAACCGGCAAGGCCGTGCTGGTCAATCGAGGCCTGCCAAGACAGGAATTCCTCGACAGTCAGCGTATAACGCGCACAGGCTTCCTCGAGGGACAACAGTCCGCCACGGACCGCTGCGACCACCTCCGCCTTCCGGCGGATGACCCAGCGTTTGGTCGTTGGCGGCGGCAAGTCCGCAATGGTCAGCGGACTACCATCTGGCCCGATTACATATTTGACCCTCGGGCGATGAGGTTCGGTCATTGGTACACTCACAAACAAACTCGACTGACAGTTACTTCAGGAAAACTACAGGCCCCGGCTTAAAATTTGCCTAAGCATGACAAGTGCGACGGGCAATGTTTGCCCGGTATCCGATAACCTTTTGGTTACAGATCAAGGCCCGAGCGCTTTCGGCCTCGCAGGCCGGAACGCGTTAACAGCCGGTAATAAAAGTGAACGCCGACGATCCTACAGTCTCACTCCACGGTTACGTGGTCGGCCGGACGATCCGCTTGATCTTGTCGAGCGTGTAATTCTGACCATTGATCGACAGCTGAGGCGCGTCCTGCGTGAGATCGACCGAGTCCACGACCGCCTGAACCTCAGTCGAAATGGCAACAGAATTCTTGTTGGCATCGACCGCAGTGGCGGTGAGTGTATATGCGCCGTCGGGCCAAAGGCGACCGTCGTTGCCGCGCCCGTTCCAGGTGAAATCCTGCGTGCCAGGATTAACCGCAGCCGTGCCGGTATAAACGTTCTGGCCGGTCGAATCCTTGATCGTGATCGTGGCCGTCGACGGCTTGGTGACGTTGAGGCTCCAATTGGCAGTGCCGCCAGTCAGTTGCGCCGTGGAACCGTCAACCACGACGGTTGCGCCGACATAAGCAAGCGCCGTCGTCGCCTGCGCGCTCTTTTCGAGCGAGACCAGGCTCGACAGCTGGTCGTTGGATTTCATCTGTTGCTCGACCTGGGCAAACTGGACGAGCTGCTGGGTGAACTGATTGGTGTCAAGCGGATCCAGCGGATTCTGATTTTTTAACTGCGTCGTCAGCAGTTGCAGGAATGTAGTGAAATTGCTGGCGATCTCGGTGTTGTCGAGTGAGTTCGACACCGCGCCTGCGCCGGTAGATGTGGTGGCCGGATTGATGGTCGTCATGGTTCGTCCTCAGACGCGAATATCGAGACCGCCGCCTTGACCGGCGAGACGGTTGTAAATCTGCGGTGTCACATCGACCGTCGGCACCAAGTCGTCCTGAACGACAAGTTGGGCCGTGTCGGGGCTATTGGTCTGTTGCTGGTTTGCCGACTGATCGCGCAACGAGAACTGCA
>CAWHQL010000015.1:0-289219 GCA_963831515.1 uncultured Alphaproteobacteria bacterium
TGAAATCGTCCATGCCGGCTGTAGGTCCGCTGTTGACCCAAAGCGGACATCACGAGCTTATCGTCAGAACCGCGCGGTAACGCCGATAATCGGGCCGTGCATGGTCATGTCGTATTCGTAGCGGGTGACACCAGAACCTTGCGAGTAGTCCACGAATAACGCCTTGTAACCAACCATGCCGCTCCAGGTGACGTTGTTGCGGACGCAGAAATCGTAATTGAGGGCGGCAAGTGCTTGCCATGAGAACTTGCTGCCAACGCCGAATCCGCCGACGTCGCCACTCGCAACAAAGTTCATGCCGGGCGCAAATTGGTGGCGGAGTCGCAGGCCGACCAGCGGATCGACCCAGCCGACATCCTTCGACGCCGAAAGCGTTCCGTCTGCGTTGCGCGTGAGATCACCGATATTGACGGTGCCCGACAGCGCCAGGCTGGCATCTGCTCTTTGCCACCATCCGCGCGCGCCGGCGAAGATATCGATGGCAGTGCCGGAGCCCGGCGCGGCCGTGGCGCCCCAACGCGTAAGTTCATAGGCAGCCGCCAGTTCGCCAATGAACATCTCGAACTTCAGACCCGCGGAGGCCCCGACCGAGGCGTTGAGCGCATCAGCGCCGCGTGACCGCGTCATGCTGCCGTTCAATCCGATCTTCAAGTAGACCAGGTCTGAGAAAACCGAGAAGCGGCCATTGCGCGCCTCGAAATACCCCATGAGTGCAAAGAGATCTTTTGGGATTTCTGAACGGCGTATGAGATCCCCCAGATCGCTGTAGCCGACATCAACATCGATCGTACGGCCTTTGACCGTCGTCGACCCGTTCAGCAACGGGACCCAGCCATAGAGTGTGGCGCTGTAAGTCCACGGGCTGAGAACCGGAGCCGGTGAGACAGGCGCTTTTGTCGGCATGGGCGCGATGTCGGCGGCCCTTGCTGCGCCCGATAGACATACGCCCAACGTCACGCCCAAGGTCAGCGTAGCCGTAAGCTGCAGCAATGATCGGTAACGCCGTGATGTGCGCACTATTGGGCCCCCGTGACTATCGTTTAGCATCGTCCCTGAGGCCGTGCCAAACGCTTCACCCACTTCGGTCCGAACGTTAGGTACGGGAATTACGGCGCACGGTGCACATCCATGGTGTCTGATTCTGGTACTAGCCGGACATGCACCGCTGCGTACGCAATTCTCCCCTAATTACCGCCGCTATAGTATGTGATAAATTCAGCACAGCACCGAAAATTGGATGAGCGGGGGCCGATCGCCGCTGCGGCAATTGCTATCGTTGCCTGGCAAGACAGACTTTTCAATTTTTGCGGCGAATCGATTTTTATTTGGGGGCGGTTGTGAAAGCACTTCAATGGGCACTCTCCATTGCCCCAACGTGCAGTATCTTTTTCGCGTGCTGGCGTGAAAATTAGCAGCATCAGACGGCAGGTGTGCACCCGAGCCAGTAGCTCGGATGTTTGCGGGTGGCGCGGGCGCCCCACGACGGCGTCAGCAGACCAAAGGGATGTGTGGGCTCACTTTTTATTTGGAAGGCGTTTGTGAAAGCACTCCTTCTTACGAGCGTCGCTGTTTTCGGATTGTTCGGCGCGGCAGCGCTTGCATCTGACCTGCCCACCAAGGCTCCGGTCTCCACAACTCAAATCACAGCGCCTCCCTACAACTGGTCCGGATTTTATGTGGGCGCCAACTTCGGCGGGGCTTGGACCAACGGCAGCCTGAACATTCCCGGCAATAATTTTTATGGCGGCATCACCGAACTCATCGGCGGGGTCCAGGCCGGTTATAATTTCCAGGCCGGTCACCTTCTGCTCGGCGTCGAAGGCGATTTCGATTGGGCGACTTTCAATCATCCGACCGTACCGGTTCCGACGTTAGGCTCTGTGAGCAACCACTGGATAAGCACAGTGGGCGGTCGGGTTGGCCTCGTGAATGACCGCTGGCTTGTCTTCGCCAAATTGGGCGGCGGCTGGGCACGAAGCGACGCTATCGTAAACCTCCCTGGCTCGCCGAGTTGGACCGGGGCGAGCACCAACGGTGGCTGGTTGGTTGGCGGCGGCATCGAGTACGGCTTTAAGGCGAATTGGACCGTTAAGCTTGAATACGACTATCTCGCACTCTCAAACTGGACTTCCGCCACGGTCCCGTCGGTGGCGCTGAACCGCGACGTTCAAATGGTCAAGTTCGGCATGAACTACAAGTTCGAGAGCGGCTTACCTGCCGGGGCCGAGGTGTCGCGTTCCGGTCGTCCTGGTGCGCCTGCAAAGGACGAAGACCTGCAGAAGGCGTCGCAGAACCCGATCGCGGATCTGGTCAGCTTGCCGTTCCAGAGCAACACCAATTTCAACTCTGGGCCGTTCAACCGCACGCAGGAAATACTCAACATTCAGCCCGTCGTGCCGATGCACTTGAACCAGGATTGGAACGTGATTTCGCGCACCATCATTCCAGTGGTGAGCCAGCCCGATCCGTTGATAAACAGCAGCACCAATGGCATTGGCGACGTCACCCAATCGCTGTTCCTGTCACCAGTACATCCGGGTGAGCTGATCTGGGGCGTTGGCCCCGTCTTCACCGCTCCGTCCGCGAGTGATCCTATTCTCGGAACCGGCAAAGTCCTGTTCGGCCCCACAGCCGTCTTCCTGATGACGCCAGGGCATTGGGTGCTCGGCGTGTTGCTCAACAATCAGTGGTCGGTCGGCGGCAATTCACAACGGCCGGCGGTGAACACCGGCCTCGCCCAGCCCTTCATCAACTACAACATGGAGAAAGGCTGGTACCTGACCACATCACCCGTCATTACCGTGAACTGGCTCGCGGCCTCCGGTCAGCAGTGGACTGTGCCGGTCGGCGGTGGCTTCGGTCGCGTTTTCAGGGTGGGTGATCAACCAGTGAACGCGCAGGTCCAAGCCTTTTACAACGTGGAGCGTCCGACCGGCGCATCAGACTGGCAATTGCGATTTGATGTCGCGCTTCTATTCCCGGTGAAATAACGACGCTTGTGTCGTGGAATATTTTGCCGACCAAATGGTCGATGAAATGTTGCAAGTCGGCCGTCACACAATTCTTCTGGCAAGCTTAGCAGCATGTGCATGCCTGCTTACTGCTTGTGTTGGTATTTCGTCGGCCGAGTTGGACCGCATTGGAGCAAAGGTCACACCCGAAAATATAAATTTTGGCGAAGTTTACATATACGCCGAGAGAGCGAGTGCGGCGTACGCAGCAAAAAATGCTATTCAGTTAAAATACCCTCAAACCGTCCGGATAAATGCACCAAGCCAGACAGATGTCAGGTATTTCTTGGAGCGAGATGACAAGGCTCACACGCAATTCATCACAGTCCGCGGTACAGTCAACGGCATAAACTTTTCTGAGGATTTCGACGTCACGGTGCGCGACGATCGCAAGATCAAAATCCCGGTTCACGCTGGTTTCGATCTAACTGCTCGGGCTGTCTATCAAGATGTAAGGCCCTATTTGAAGACGGGTTACAAGACTTATCTCACCGGACATTCTCTTGGAGGAGCCGTCGCAGCGGTTTTGGCAATCTATCTGATTGAAGACGGCGTGGACGTTGTTCGGGTGATGACGTTTGGGCAGCCACGCTTCACCACCGCTGATGGCGTAAAGCAGTTAGGGTTCCTGCCGCTGGCTCGTGTCGTGGATGAGAACGATATCGTGCCTCTGGTGCCGCCGGCGACTGTGCTGCATCCGGTTTTTGGACCATATGAGCAAGTCGGTTCAGAGGTCATCCTGCTCAAAGGGCGCGAAATTGTTTATCTGCCCACCCACGACGCAAATCGCCTTTCGGTCGGCGAGTTCTGGCGGTCGATTACTTTTGCCAATTTAAAAGACCACGCGATAAACAATTATCTCAAGCGAATTGCAGACAAAAGAAACGGGACGATTGAAGTTCCGTACATCAGACGAGAGCAATTTGTGTCTGGAATATCGACTTCCCCCAATCGTTAGCCGCGCGCGTGTGTGACGCGTGTGGATGAGAAATGTCCGCTTTTGGCCCATAGCGGACATTGGCTCTCGCACCGCACATGTCTGCTTGTGACCCAACGCGGATCTGGCAACTTCAAACGGACCGCTAAAGTCGAAACCAAGGTATTGTGAGATAGACGCATGCGGCCATTGCCATTGGGGGAATGATCCACATACACCATGCCCAGAACCAGTTCAGGCGATCTGGCAAAAGGCCCGCAATGAGGCCGATCACGAGAGCGCAGACCGCGGCAGAAGCGGTCCATCCGTACCAATACATTTCGGGCGCGAGGAAATCCAAAACGGGATCGGCAAAATCCCGGGAACGGTGCGTGCCCCAAAGAACGATGCTCTGCGCGGGATAGACGGTAAACAGCGCGAGCCCGCGCAACCGCGCAACGACATAGAAAAACGCGAACGCTGCCCCAAAGGCAAACGTGAAGCGACGAACTGCCGATGCGGATATCACGATCCGAAGCCCCTGATATCGTTCATGACGTGACCAACGATGAAAGACCACCAGACAATGAACGCCAGGAGTATGGTCAGCGCCGCGCGTAGGTGACGGTGTTGGCTATTGTCGGTCCCACGCCAACAGAACCAGTACGCCGGCAGTACACCCAGGCCGATGGCAACAAAGTCCTCCTTGAGGTCAAAGAATCCCATCGCATGCCAATGGCGGTCGCGTTCTAAAGTCGGCTGAATATCGATTTTGAAATACAGATAGACGACCGCGCCGAGCAGCCAGGAGCTTGAATACAAAACGACGATGGCATTGGCGAAACGCGCGGTTGGGATTGCTCTGAAATCGACCGAAGAAAGAATGGGGCTTCGCGTTGGGCGGCGCACATGTCGCCAGAGCTTGATGCGTAATCGCGCCAATCAAGGCGACCGCGACCAAGCCGTGCAGAATTAGAAGCGCTGTCGTCATGCAAGCCGAGCTTGTCCGTTCTTCCTATGAGAACAGTGCTTCTGTTGCGAACGGCTCAGCCGATCCTGGCCGGTAACGCGTCAGGGTGAATTTCGTCTTGTTGCCCGGATCGACATCGACCAGAACATAATTGTATTCCAGCTGCGGCGGTTTGCCCTTCCAGTAGAGGTCCGGCGGATAGCCGGCCGGCACCTTGATGCTCGTGCGGCCTGGAAGGATCGGGTCCTGCTCCGCTCCGCCACCACCAAGAACAAGATATTTCACGCCATCGACATCATAGAGCTCGGTCGTGTGAACGTGCCCGTTGAAGACAACCAACTCCAGATCCTTGGCGTAGGCCGCAATCACTTTGTGAGGATTATCGGGCTCTGGAATGGGGCCAAGGCCTGCGCGACAGAAGACCGGGTAATGGAAAGTAATAAACGCCTTTTTCATTCCTTTCGCTTTGGTGTCGTCCAGCCATTCCCGCAACTGGACCATCTGCTCCGCGTATTTTGGTCGATCCGCATCCCAAAGCGACGGTGAACGGTAGTCGTACTTCCCGCTCCAAAGGAAAATGAAACGTACGTCCTTGAAATCGAATTTGTAGATCAATCGTTCCGGCGTTACGCCGAAGTTTTTCAGATAGGGCACCGCGTTAAGTGTACCCTGGATCTTCGGATCACCCCACACTTCGTGATTGCCGACGGACATGAGCCAGCGCCCCTCGAGCCCGGCAGCGCGCATTTCGGCGTCTGGCTCCGGCAACAGCTTGAGCATGGTGTCGTTCAGACGCTTCCAGTACGGACTATCATTGATCGTCAGGCCCTGATTGCCCCACCACACCACGTCGCCACTGCTGACAACGAATTTGGCCCTTCCCGACCGCACCTGCTGCACGATCTCGCGTGAGACCCAATCGCTGCCAGCAAGCTCAAACATATCCCGGTGCACCCCCGGGAGCAATTTCACATCTTCGACAGTCGCGCGAGTGACCCAACCTTGGTCCACGGTCAACGTCATGACCTCGGTGCGCGACATGAACGGCATCACGACGCGAATTAATTCTTTGGTGACGGGATCGAAGATCATCTTCACATCGCGCTTCACCACCGCCTCGGCGACTCGCTGCGGCATCACCAAGCCAAACATTTCGACGAACATCTTGACCAAATCCGGACGGCCATCTTTGTATGGCAGGTACATCATGGGTCGCGAGTCGCCGTAGACTGCGAACGAAAACCCGGAGCCGGCTTGTTGTGCGGCGGCGCGCTGCGTGTTTCCGAGCAGAAACGGCAACACCGGGAGCATCGCTCCGCCTGAAAGAAGTGCCCTTCTATTCAAGCCGCCCTTTCGATCGGCTGATACCGCATCGTGGGAAGTGGCGTTCTTTTCCAATACTCCCACAGGAAGCTTCACGTTTCGACGCATGCGATGAGTCCCTGACTGGTGCGCCCTCGGAATTCTTTGTCACAACGACAGGCGCTCGAATATTGCACCTTGGGGAAATGCGGAATGTCTGCTTTTGACCCAAAGCGGACATCGGCGGCCTGCTCTCTCTTGAGGTCGCGTAATGATCAGGGGTTTCTCTATGCCCCTATGTGCAATAGACGGCTTCCCTTCTTAGTGAAGAATCGGATTTGCAAATCGCGACGCAACGGATTGGCGCGGACGCCTCCGTTTGCGTGCCAACATACGCAGAGAGGGAAGGAGTCCGGCAATGACCGCTGGCCGAAAAATCTGGCTCGGTGTGATGGGCTTATTCGCCGCCGCAATGGTGACGACCACTCCCGCGACCGCGCAGCAACAGTCTCAGAAACCCAACATTCTTTTCATCATGGGCGACGACATCGGGTGGATGCAGCCAAGCATCTACCATCAGGGCCTGATGGACGGCGAAACGCCGAACATCGACCGTATCGGGCAAGAAGGCGCGAAGTTCATGACCTACTACGCCGAGCAGAGTTGCACTGCTGGCCGTAACGCGTTCTTCACCGGCATGAATCCACTGCGCACCGGCATGATCCCGCCGCAACTCCCCGGTAGCCCGTCCTACCTGCGGCCCGGCACGCCGGCACTCGCCAAGTTCTTGATCGACCTCGGCTACAACACCGGCGAGTTCGGCAAGAACCATCTCGGTGACCACACCGACGCGCTGCCGACTGCGCACGGTTTCCAGGAGTTCTGGGGCTACTTATACCATCTGGATGCGATGCAGCAGGTGAGCTTTCTCGATATCAACAGCACACCAACGCAACAGGGCATCGCACCGCCTTGCATGAACACGCCGATCCCTGGACTTCCGGAGGTGCCTGGTGCGGTGGATCCGAAGACGACGACCTGCCTGACTCCGCCGCGCAATGTTCTGTGGTGCAAATCTCCTGATGGCTCATCCAAGAACCAGAGCTGTCAGGACCAGGGGCCGCTGACCCTCGATCGTTCAAAGGGGGTGGACGAGGAGATATCGGCCAAGGTCATTGACTTCCTTGATCGCAACGATCCTCGCCGCACCAACAAGCCTTTCTTCGTCTGGTACAACCCGGCGCGCATGCACATCACCACCGTGCTGAACGACAAGTACATGGCCATGGTGGGTCAGCGCGGCGGCAAGGACTGGGGCGTCAACGAAGCGGGCATGAAGCAGATGGACGACAATATCGGCCTCGTGCTCAAGAAGCTCGACGACATGGGACAGACCAACAACACCATCGTCGTCTTCACCACCGACAATGGTGCCGAGGTCTTCACCTTCCCCGATGGCGGCACCACGCCGTTCAAGGGCTCGAAGATGAACACGTGGGAAGGCGGCATGCGCGCGCCGCAGGTCGTCCGTTGGCCTGGCGTGATCAGGCCGGGCACCGTCAAGAGTGATATCTTCGCCTCGCTCGACTGGCTGCCGACGCTCGTCAACATCGCCGGCGGGCCCAAGGGCGACGGTCTGAAGAAGCAAATCGAGGCCGGCCAATATCCCGGCATCGTCAAGACAACGCTCGACGGTGTGGACCAGCGTGACTATCTCGAAGGCAAGGCACAAAAGTCCGCGCGCGACACCTTCTTCTATTATTCCGGTCCGCGCCCGTCGGCAGTGCGCTACAAGAACTGGAAGCTGTATTTCGCGATCGCGCCCGAAACTTCCATGGGCTTCAATGTCCCGGGAGTCCAGACCCAGTACATGGCTAGCATTGTCAACCTCAAGCGCGATCCATTCGAGACGTCGGTAGGCGAATGGAACAAGGCACTTCCTTTTGCGTTCGCCGGTGCGCTCGCCGGGCCGGTTACAGCTTGGGTATATAACTGGAACATTCTGCCCATCGGCCAGCAGCTGTGGCTCAAGGAGCTCTCGTCCTACAAACAGTTCCCTCCGCTTCAGAGCCCCGAGAGCTGGAACTTGGATCAGGTCATCGAGCAGGTTAAGAGCATGGCACATCCGTCCCAGTAGTTCGGATACTTGCGGGTAACGACCGCTGCCGTTCCTTGGCCGGTTCCGGCAGCACCAAGGCGGCGGGCCTTCATAAGATTGGTCCGCCGCTTTTTCAGACACCATGTCCGCTTTTGGCCGTTAGCGGAAATCCTTAGTTGCACCACACATGTCCGCTTCGGGTGTAAAGCGGACATGCTGTTTTGCGGCGCACATGTCCGCTAAGCTCGTACCGATAAACCGTTTTGAAAATGGAAAACCATTTATCCCGAAGCTATCGAGGCGCCGCAAGGCCCCTCAAGTTTTCAGCGACTTCGCGTAATCGAGCGCCATCTTGCGAAGACGTTGCTCTGCCCTCGCCGACCGCTCGAGCTCTTTAATGAGCGCAGCCTGTTCCGTTGTCTGGTTCGGATCCATGCCCATCACCGTGAGGTTGCGCACCTCACGCCGCACGCTATCCAGCTTGGTTTGCAGTTCAGCCAATTTCGGCAGTACTTGGGGTTGGCGGTGTATACGTCGGGGCACGCGTTTTCTCCCAGAGTGCCCTCGCGACTTCCAGGGCATCGACTTTCGCGCTTTTCCACCAGGCAAGTTCATTGCCGGCCTGGTGCAACTGTCGATGATGCCCACGGCAAAGCGGTACGGTGAACTCGTCGCTCACCTTGAGACCAATTGCTCTCGGCTGCGCAAACCGCAGGTGATGGGGATCGGAAGGCTGCCGGCCACAGATGAGGCAAGGCTGTGACGCAACGAATTTCAGGTGTGCCTTGTCGCGCAATCGTTTGGGTTCGGCAATCGCGAGCTGACTTTTGTCGATCCTGGTAGGCGGCAATTCGTTCGTGGCAGAGGCCAAAGAGGAGGCCTGATCCTGCCGCAGGAGGTCGGTCATTGAGCCATGGTGGCGCCGACCGTAGTAGTGCGACGGCCTCGGGATTGGAGTTGAGTCGTCGGGATGCAAACCGGAACGCGGCTGGGTTGGAGGACTCTCTACTGCTGTCGCCTTGACTGTTGGTGAGCTTGCCAAAACGGCGTTTTTATCCTTGCGATAGAGCTCAAGCCCGAATGGTTTACCAAAGGTCGACAGCGCTCGCTTGGTAGCATCCGTTTCAGCGGCCTTGAGCGCAGTGTCGTGAACCTCGCCAGGAGAAGTGCCACGACCCTCTCCCGTTCCATGCCCCTCCCGAACAATCGTCACGCCATCAGCATGAACGGTGATCCGTACTTTGGCGATATAGATAGCGATGAATGAGCCCCGGTTCTCGCGCGTCAGTACACACCGGGAATCTATTGTCTCACGGCTCCATGCATCGAAGCCAAAGATGCGATTGGCTTCTGAGATCGCATACCAACCTTCAATGTATGAGAATTCTCGTCCATTCGCCGCGCGCGTCCGGATTCGCCTGCTGCTGAGGCCACGCTGCAACGCCTGCGTCTGTTTTGCGTTGAAACCCATTACTTTGTCCTCACGCTCAAAACAGGTTCGGGGTTTGACAGAGCAACGCCGTCAACTTCGGCGCCGCCTTTGAGATCGCTCAGCAGTCCTTGCCGATTGAGGCGCGGCTCCCTTGGCTCCCAATAGATACTTGGGACCGCGGCTTCATCGAGCACCAGGAGCGCGGGCATGCCAGGCCGGATCGACACGGTAAAATCGGGTGCCGTGATCTTTTTCAGGTCGAGTTCGACCATTACGTCCTTGGCGATCTGCCGACGTTTGGCGCCGCAGTCCTGCAGACGCTCGAGCCTGTCCTGCATTTCGGCGATGCGGGTCTTTAGCCCGGTTGCCAGGGCTTCGTCGGTCAGGGCCGCTCGAACGATTGCCGCAATGATCTCGTGCAGGTCGGTCAGGCCCTCGACTGTGTCGGCCAGAGTCTTCTCATCGATTTGAGGGTTCTCTGCCCGGATTCGGTCGCGAATCGTACGGAACGTGATGGCGACATAGTCGAGGCTCTTAACTGGAATTTCCTGTGCATCCATTATTTTGGCTCCCGGTTTCTATGGTCGCGCGTGATAAATCTGATCACCAGCAGCGTCGCCTAATGATAGAAATACTATTAATCGAGACCGACGACCCTGTCAATAGAAAAACTATCAAATGCCGAAGGGGGCCGGAGTGATAACTACGCGACAGGTCAAGGCTGCACGCGCTTTGCTTGGGTGGTCACAAGGAGATCTGGCACGTCACTCATCGATCTCAGAGCCTACAATCGCCCGTCTCGAGACAGTTGATGGCGAAATCGGCGGTCGCCCGAGCACGGCCATGAAAATCAAAGAGGCGCTTGAAAAGGGTGGCGTCGAATTCATCGACGAAAATGGAGGCGGTCCAGGCTTGCGCCTACGAAAGCGGCAGCGGCCGAAAAAGCTTAAGTAGGGCGTCCCACAATCAGTGATTTAGCAAAGTGAACTCAATTGCTCGTGGCGATTTGGAGCACTCATTTCATGCTCATTTCATATCAGCAAGAAATTTACGTGCTTGCTGCAAAAGCAGCTGAGCATGTCGACGTTCGGCCTTTCTTTCGCGAGTAAATTGCCCGTCCTTAACGGCGTTCTTGTTTCCGAGTGGTGCGCCAGATCCCGGCGCACCACCGTGCATGCGACAACGTTTCTTTCCGCTGGCTGCGGGCGATCTACAGGAAGCACCTGAGCGGGTCCGTGCACCACAGCGCGCACTGGACAGCATGGGTCCAACGTTGCGTTGGTGATTACTGGTCATGGACGTCGTTTGCGTCTTTTCACATTTTGCGAGGTCTCTCGGTGCTCCTCAACACGCGGCATGCTTGCAAGCGGTTGGTCGCCCGAACTCAACCATTGGCATGGGTGCGCCGGACTGGTCGGAGACAAGAGGAGCAGTCGCAGCTCCCGGCGGGGTGCCAACAGTGTTGTTTTGGGTGACGGAGCCGACGATCGCTTGAGCATTGTCGTTTACAGAAACGTGAAACTTTGGTTCTGGGCCAGAACGCAATCGTTGCAGCGTATCTGTCTGAGTTGTAAACGTGCGCGCAAATTTATTTAAAATATTTCCCCACCTTTCAATTTCATCGAGACCTGCTGACTTCCAGAGAGGTTGCGCCAAAGCCATATA
Organism: uncultured Alphaproteobacteria bacterium; assembly: GCA_963831515.1. Lineage (GTDB taxonomy): Bacteria > Pseudomonadota > Alphaproteobacteria > Rhizobiales > Xanthobacteraceae > Pseudolabrys. The sequence continues at coordinate 11,395 of CAWHQL010000015.1, forward strand.
CGTCTCATGGAGAACGATCATTTGAGTGACCAACATTATTTCGATTGGTTTACCTGATGTCACTGTTTTCAGAATAGAACGCCAGAACAGAACCCTCGCTCCACTCGGGTCTTCTTTGCTTCCTATTGCGCGGAGTTGGCCGAGAATTCGGTACGAAAGACCAGGGTCATATCCACTGAGGGCCTCTTCGATTACCGCGAGATCTTCCTCAAACGACGACGGACGTTCGTCTCTCGCAATACTTTCGGCTGACTTGGCATCTTCAGCCTCGAGTTTCTCGCTGTCATCGCGCCCTCGCTGGGCGGTGAGTACCGCCGTTGTCGAGACAGAGCGCGGGGCAGACTCAATGGTTGCGCCAGGACTTTCTTCCGGTCCTGAAGATTCTTCCCGGGTGGTTTGAGCGAGGTCGAATTTTTCCGGCGAAGAAGACGAATTAGGTCGTTGGTTGGATTTGTTGCTACGATTCGACATGGACGCCCCTCCTTTCTGAGGAAAGCCCTTTAGAGAATCGTCGCCGCAGAACTTTTAGCCAAACAACGTAAAGGAGCGGTTTATGATGACGTCGGTCGTTGGCAGAATTTGTCGTTAAATCTCCGGAGCGCCGACTTCGCAGCAAAATAGCTGTGTATTTTAACAGGGCGCTTGTCCGCGAAATCGCACAGGTAACAACTCACTTTTAAAATGAATCGCAGCCTTACTTTGCATGGGGTTGTTTTTCGATTTTTGTTTGATCAGCTACACACTACAATCGCCACAGCTCTCAACACTTCGCATCCATATCATCCATGGTCGCCAAACCCATCGGTGCTTGGCGGCTTGCGTCTGGCGAACAAGAATTGTTTGCAGGACAGTGACTTTCTGGATTTCAGGTCGCTGGTGCCGAAAGGACAGATTACCTAGAGATGAGTTTCAACCACTCGTCCTCGGTCAGTACCGTCACGCCATGCTTCTTGGCATCGGCGAGCTTCGAGCCTGCACCGGGGCCGGCAACCACATAATCGGTCTTCTTCGAAACCGAGCCCGCCGCCTTTGCACCCAGGCGCTCGGCCTGGGCCTTGGCCTCCTCGCGGGTCATTTTTTCCAACGCGCCCGTAAACACTACGGTCTTGCCGGCAATGGCCGTGTCTTTCTTTGGCTTCTCCGCGTCAAGAATTTTCACCTCTTTGGTCAAGCGCTCGACGATCCCACGGTTGTGGCTTTCGCCAAAATAAGCGGCGACGGCATGGATCACCGTGTCACCGATCTGGTCCAGGGCATCCATCTCGGCGATGACCTCTTCATCGCCTTTTGCCACCTTCAATCCGGCATCATGGAAGGCCTTCCAGGAGCCATAACCGCGCGCGAGCGCGAGCGCGGTCGTTTCGCCGACCTGGCGGATGCCCAGCGCATAGATGAACCGGTCGAGCGCTATCGAGCGACGGGCCTCGATCGCATTGAAGAGATTGCGCACGGACGTTTCGCCAAACCCTTCCAGCTCGAGCAACTCACTCCTGTGCTTTCTCTCCAATGTGAAAATATCGGCGGGCTCCTTCACCCACTCTTTTTCGAAGAACAGTTCGATCTGCTTCTCACCCAGGCCTTCGATATCGAAAGCCCGACGCGAGACGAAAAGCATCAGGTGCTGAACCTTCTGATACGGACAGGCGAATTCGCCGGTGCAACGGGTGCGCGCGCCCTCCTCGCCGGTCGCGGTCTCCTCGCGCACGACGTCCGTATGGAGGTAACACGGGCACTTTTTTGGAAAATGATAGGGCTTGGCATTCTTTGGGCGCTTGTCGATGACGACGTCCACGACTTGCGGAATGACATCGCCTGCACGCTGAATGATAACGGTGTCGCCGATGCGGATATCGCGGCCATCTCTCAACTGCTCGCCGTCGCCGCCAATGCCCTTGATATAGTCTTCATTGTGCAGAGTGACATTCTGCACGATCACACCGCCCACACCGACGGGATCGAGTTTTCCGACGGGCGTTAGCGCCCCGGTCCGGCCGACTTGAAGTTCGATATCCTTGAGTATGGTCATCGCGCGTTCGGCAGGAAATTTATGGGCGATTCCCCAGCGCGGCGTACGCGAAACGAACCCGAGACGCTCCTGCCAGTCGATGCGGTCGACCTTGTACACGACGCCGTCGATATCGTAGTCGAGCTCGGCGCGGCCTTCCTCGATCTGACGATGAAAGGCGATAAGTTCCTCGGTCGAGTGGCAGAGCTTCGTCAGCGGATTCGTCTTGAACCCGCAACCTTCAAACCACTTGATCATGCCCGACTGGGTGTCGGCCGGCATCGCACTCATCTCGCCCCAGGCGTAGGCGAAGAAGCCGAGAGGCCGTGAGGCGGTCACTTTCGGATCTTTCTGCCGCAAGGAGCCAGCGGCGGAGTTGCGTGGATTGGCGAAGATGGTGTCTTCGGCTGCTTTCTGCCGCTCGTTGAGCGCAAGAAATGCATGCTTGGTCATGTAGACTTCACCGCGCACTTCGCAGATATCCGGCACATTGCGGCCCTTGAGTTTCTTCGGCACATCCTCAAGCGTGCGGATATTGGCGGTGACGTCCTCGCCCTCCGCGCCGTCGCCGCGGGTTGCCGCCGTAACAAGCTCGCCGCCCTCGTAACGCAGCGACATCGAAAGGCCGTCGATCTTTGGTTCGGCACTGAAAGCGAGTTTTTCATCATCACTCAGTTTCAGAAACCGGCGAATGCGTGCCACGAAGTCGACGACGTCCTGCTCGGCAAAGGCATTGTCGAGCGAAAGCATCGGTAGCGCGTGCCGCACCTTCTTGAACTTGCCGGTCGGCGCCGCGCCAACCCGCTTTGAGGGTAAATCGGCACGAACGAGGCCGGGAAAGCGCGCCTCGATGGCAGCATTGCGCTGACGCAGCGCGTCGTATTCGGCGTCCGTTACGGTCGGCGCATCCTGTTGGTAGTAGCGCTTGTCATGTGCGGAAATTTCAGTCGCAAGCCGCTTAAGTTCGGCCTTGGCCTGCGCTTCCGTAAGCTTGGCAGGATCGATTTTCAGCGCATCGCGACTTGGCATGCACGGACTATATCAACTCGCGGCCTTGATCAGCCTCTCGGCGGCGGCGCGAGCTTCGTTGGTGATCTCGGCGCCGGCGAGCATGCGGGCGATCTCCTCGCGTCGGCGTTCTGATGCCAGTTCGGTCACCCGGGTTGCCACCCGTTTTCCCTTCTCCAGCGTATCCTTGGTAATGAGATAGTGGCGGTCGGCACGCGCCGCGACCTGCGGCGCGTGGGTCACGGCAAGCACCTGCACGCCACGGCCAAGTTTTGCCAGTCGCATGCCGATGGCGTCGGCAACGGCACCACCGACGCCGGTGTCGATTTCGTCGAAGACAAGCGTGGGCGCCGATCCGCGGTCGGCCAACACCACTTTCAGCGCCAGTAGAAAACGAGCCAGCTCGCCCCCGGACGCCACCCGCATCATCGGACCCGGCCGCGTTCCTGGATTGGTCTGCACCCAGAACTCGACCCGGTCGATGCCGTGCGGGCCGGCAGCGTCCGCATCGCTCTCGATCTGTGTTGAGAATTTCGCGCGATCGAGCTTGAGCGGTTTGAGTTCACCGTTCACGGCCTTGTCGAGCGCCGTGGCGGCCTTTGCGCGTGCCTGCGAGAGCGCCTGCGCCGCGGTCCGATAGGCGGCATCAGCCTGCATCGCGGCGGCTTCCAGCGACTTGAGCTTTTCTTCGCCGGCGTCGATCAGCGCGATATCGCCGTTGTACTTTTGCGCCAGCGCCGCAAGCTCATCGACTGGAACGTTGTATTTGCGACCGGCGGCGCGCAGGCCGAACAGCCGTTCCTCAATGCGTTCAAGCTCGGCCGGATCGAAATCCGCCGTGCGCAGTGCAGCTTCAAGATGACCGCGGGTCTCGTCGAGCGCCGACAGAGCGGCATCGAGCGCCTTGATTGTCGGTTCGATCAGGCCGGGTGCCTGCGCCACCCGCCGTTCGAGCCGGCGGATCACGCCCGAAAGCGCCGGCACGCTGGAGTCCGTGCCGGCAACGATATCGTGCGCACTGCGAAGGTCTTCCGCGACCTTCTCGGCCTGCATCATCGCGGTACGACGATCGGCCAGTGCCGTTTCTTCACCAGTCAGCGGCGCAAGTTTGTTGAGTTCATCGACGGCGTGGCGCAGCCAGTCACTCTCGCGTTTGGCCCGTTCGACTTCGGACCGATGGGCATCGGCGGCGGCTTGGGCCTCGCGCCGGGCATCCCATAGCGTGGCGACATTTGTTGCCCGCTCCTCGAGTCCACCGAAGGCATCGAGAAGGCGCCGATGGGTGCCGGCATCGACCAGGGCGCGCTCATCGTGCTGGCCATGAATTTCGACCAAAGCGCTTCCGAGTTGCTTCAACACCTGCACGCTCACGGGCTGGTCGTTGACGAATGCGCGGGTTCTTCCGTCGGCGAACTGCACGCGACGGAGGATCAACTCATCCTCTGCAGGAATGTCGTCGGCGGCGAGGAGTGCCCGCGCAGGATGGTCGCGCGCGACATCGAACACGGCGGTAACCTGGCCTTGCTCGACGCCTTGCCGAACCAGGGACTGATCCCCCCGGCCGCCCAGGGCCAAAGCGAAGGCATCGAGCAGGATCGACTTGCCGGCGCCGGTTTCACCGGTCAGCACGGCAAGCCGGTCGGCGAAATCGATATCGAGGCGGTCGATCAACACGATGTCTCGGATCGAGAGTCGGGAGAGCATGGCGCCTTCACTGTCCTGGCAGTCATCGTGCCCGGCCTCGCGCCGGGCATCCACGCCTTACAGATTCTGCATAATCAAAGACGCAGACGGTCGGGACAAGCCCGACCGCGATCGTGTGGGTAAGTCTTACAGGCGAACGACTAGCTCAGCCCGAAATTCTTGAATGCCTTGCTGATCCAGGATCCCGTGTTCTCGGTGGGCTCGCCGCCGCCGGTCTTCAACAGTGCATAAGCATGTTTGTACCACGTGCTGTCGGGGAAATTGTGCCCAAGGACAGCGGCGGCGGTTTGCGCCTCTTCGACAATGCCGAGCGCCATGTAGGATTCCGTCAGACGCATCAGCGCCTCTTCAACGTGGCGCGTCGTCTGGTACTTGGTGACCACGACCTTGAAGCGATTGATCGCCCCCGTGTAGTCCTTCTTTTTCAGATAGTAGCGACCGATTTCCATTTCCTTGCCGGCAAGCTGGTCGCGCGCAACCTCGATTTTCTTTTTGGCGCTGACCGAATACTCGCTGCCGGGATATTTACGAATGACTTCGTCGAGCGCAGCGAGGGCCTTTTCTGTGCGCGCCTGGTCACGCGTGATGTCCGGAATTTCGTCAAAGTACGACGAGCCGATCAGGAATTGCGCATAAGCGGCGTCGGCGCCGCCGGGATGCAGCGTAATGTAACGCTTCGCCGAATTGACGCAGTCGTCGTACTCGCCCGCCTGATAGTAGGCGTATGAAGTCATGATGAGCGATTTGCGAGCCCATTCCGAGTAGGGGTGCTGGCGATCGACCTCCTCGAATTTCTTGACCGCTTGCTTGGGGTCTTGCTTGGCGTTGAGAAGGTAAAGACCCTCGTTGTAGAGCCGGTCGGGGGGCTCATCCGAGGCGACGTCGTCTTTCTTGGAGAACATATCGAAACTGCTGCAGGCGCCGAGGCTGCCCGCCAGGAGAGCAATCGCGCAAGCGCGCGCAATCGGACTCCGTCGGCCCCGTTCCAACGGAAGGGCCATGCCTTTAGGCATAATCCTGGCTACGAAAGTCTTGAACACGAACGCATCCACGCGAAGTTGCTTCCCCGAAATGGCGGCTTCGCAAAAGACCTTTGCGCTGCGCGACGATCCGCGCCGGTTTATCCGAAAACGACAAGGTTAGCCATGCGACTAAGCCGACATTCGGCCCGGATTAAGGCGAAGGTTAAGCCTAAATCCTCAGGTTTTCAGGATACTTCCGGCCCATAAGCCGGAGCCACCAAGCCCGTAACGACGTCGGCGTGACCCCGTGCGCGGCGTACCGGTTCCGCGGTTGCCTCAACGACGCGCCAAGCCTTCGGATCGGCCATCAGCGCGGAAAGAACGGCATGATTGAGCCGATGGCCACCACGAATGGTCTTGTAGGTGGCAAGCAGTGGCTGGCCCGCGAGCGCCAAATCCCCGATGGCGTCGAGTACCTTATGGCGAACGAACTCGTCGGCAAATCGCAGGCCTTCGGGATTGAGCACGCGGTCTTCACTCACGACGAGCGTGTTTTCGAATGATGCGCCGAGCGCATAACCGGCGGTCCATAATTTGGTGACGTCGCGCATGAAGCCGAACGTCCGGGCCCGCGCGATTTCGCGACGGAAAGTTTCGGGCTCCACATCGAGCGAGAGGGCTTGCCGACCGATCAGCGGATGGTCGAATTCGATCTCCGCCTCGACCCGGAAGCAGTGCTGATTGGGCCGCAATTCGCCGTAGGCGCCGTCCTTGGCCACGGTTATCGGCTTGACCACCTCGATGTAGCGGCGCGGCAATGCGCGCGCCGTAAGGCCGGCCTGATCAATCGCATCGACAAAGGCCGCGGCGCTGCCGTCCATGATCGGGACTTCCGGACCGTCGATCTCGACGATCACGTTGTCGACGTACAGGCCACGGAGCGCGGCCAGAAGGTGCTCGGCTGTGGAGCAAAGCGGACCCTTGGCGTCACCTAGGACTGTTGCAAATTCGGTTGCGGTGACCGCTCGCACGTCCGCGCGGATTTCGCGCTCGACGGAGCCGTCAGACGAAATGCGTTGGAAGATAATGCCGCTGTCATCGTCGGCGGGATGGAGCGTAAGCGTGACGGGAAGGCCGGAATGAACGCCGATGCCGGAAACGGCAACCTGATGGCGGAGCGTTGTCTGCTTAGCGCCCTTCATCGATAAATTTCCCGCCGGCCCATTTTGAGGTACCGAGCGGCCCCATCCCCGTGACCCCGAGGGGTCACATTTTTGCCTTTAGTCCCAACCGCCAAGTAGCTTCAGCGGCAATCCCCGAAGGACCGAAAGTCCTTTTGACCGCCGAAACTTAGGCAATAGGCAGCCTTTCTCCAACTCACGCTTTCTTACCGACTGTTACTCTTTTTTGCCGCATTTACGGCCGGCCGAGGACCATTCCGCAACCGAACCGGTTGCGGAGTACGCACTGACGTAAGGTGAGCCTACCCGGCAACCCGACTACGGTGACTAGGACGAAGAAATACTATTATTTTCAATAACTTAACTAAAAACGCGTTGTTGGTGGACGACCCCGCTGTCGTTCTGAAAGCGGGGCCGCCGATAGTGACCAGCCTTCAGTTGGCCTGACGGCGCAGGAAGGCCGGGATATCGAGTTGATCGTCGTCCTGCGAATTATGCACAGGTGCCGAGCGCCCATGGGTATCGAGGCCCTGTGGGGCCGCCCGACGGGCATATTCAGATACCGGCTCGGCCGGTCGACCTTCCGGTTGGCGCGCCGTCGGACGCTGTGGCGGACGCTCGAATTGCGGCCTGGGCGCCCGAGGCATGGCCGCCGTGGGTGGCGCATCCGTTTCCGACTTGCGGCCCAAACCCACCGAAGCGAGCCTTTGCATCAGCGTCATCCGGCGTTTCTCCGGATGATCGTCGGTGAGTTCGCCCCGTTGCGCCCGGATTTCGTTCTGCGCCGGCAGCGGAAGTTCGTCCACACGCGGCATGCGAGGCGTGCGCGCATAGCGCTCCGGTGCCGGCGGAATGTAGGCGGCCGGCATCTGAGGCTCTGGGGCGTGTGTCTCGCTTTGCGTCGGCTCGAAAAGTGACGGCTTGACCGGCATCGGCCGGATCGAAACGTCTTCGATCGAGTGCGGCAGGATTGCCGCGGCGACGGCTGCGTGAGCAGCGGATTCAAGCGATGGTGCCACGTGCACCGCCGGCGGCGGAGCACGCTCGATGCGATCGGCGAGCCGGCGGTTGTCGGTGCGGATCTTGCCGGCAAGCTCCTTGAGCGCGCTTTCCGCCGGTTGCGGATGACGCGCGTTGTTCGCGCTGTCGATGCCGGTTGCCACCACGGAGACCCGAATAATCCCCTCGAGGCTTTCGTCGAAGGTCGCACCGACAATGATGTTGGCGTCCTGGTCGACCTCTTCGCGAATCCGCGTGGCTGCTTCATCGACCTCGTAAAGCGTGAGATCTTTTCCACCCGTGATCGAGATCAGCAGACCCCTGGCGCCCTTCATCGAGGCGTCGTCAATCAGCGGATTGGAGATCGCAGCTTCGGCTGCCGTGAGCGCCCGTTTCTCGCCGGAGGCTTCGCCCGTTCCCATCATCGCCTTGCCCATTTCGCGCATGACAGCGCGTACGTCGGCAAAGTCGAGGTTGATAAGCCCTTCTTTGACCATCAGGTCCGTGATGCAGGCCACACCCGAATAGAGGACCTGGTCGGCCATGGCAAAGGCATCGGCAAAGGTCGTCTTTTCATTCGCAACCCGAAACAGATTCTGGTTGGGGATGATAAGAAGCGTGTCCACCACCTTATGCAGTTCGATAATGCCTGCTTCGGCAAAGCGCATGCGGCGCTGGCCTTCGAAGTGGAATGGCTTGGTGATCACACCGACTGTGAGAATGCCGAGCTCGCGCGCGATCTTCGCGATGATCGGAGCAGCGCCGGTGCCCGTGCCGCCACCCATGCCGGCAGTGACAAACACCATATGCGCGCCGGTGAGATGATCGCGAATTTCGTCGATCACTTCTTCGGCGGCGGCGCGACCAACCTCAGGCTGCGAACCGGCGCCGAGACCTTCGGTCACCTGCGTGCCCATCTGGATGATGCGCTCGGCCTTCGACATTGTAAGCGCTTGCGCGTCCGTGTTGGCGACAACGAAATCGACGCCCTGCAGGCCCGCCGTGATCATGTTGTTCACGGCATTGCCGCCAGCGCCGCCGACGCCGAAAACGGTGATCCGCGGCTTCATTTCCCGGATATCCGGGATCGTCAGATTGATCGTCATGTTTGCCTCTTGATTGCACGGGCAGCAGGCTTTGCGTTGCGCCCTAGATGCGAACGCACATACACGCCGCCGAACTGGACCGGTCCGCCACCGGCCAACTCGTTGTTTCGTTGGCTAAGGGTCAGAAGCTTTCGCGCAGCCATCGTCCGACCCGTGCCATGTAACCGCCCGTTCCTGTCATCAATTGCCGCGTTCGCCGCGGTTCGAAGTGTTCGAGATAAGCCGTCTGTGGGTACACAAGCAGGCCTGCAGCCACCGCAAAGGCCGGCCCTTTTGCCGCGTCCGGCAAACCGGCTAGGCCAAGCGGACGACCAATTCTCACGGGACGCCGCAAGATGCGAGCGGCGAGATCGGCCAATCCGGTGAGCTGGCTCGCGCCGCCGGTCAGCACGACGCGTCCGCGCGGCTCTGCAGCGAACGGCGAAGCGGCCAAACGGTCGCGCACCATTTCCAGAATCTCCTCGACCCGCGGCCGGATGATGCGGACGAGTGAAGCCCGCGAGACGAATTGCGGTGGCTCACGTTCGTCATCCTCGACCGGCGGTACTGTGATCATGTCCCGTTCGTCTGATCCTCCAGCCAAAACACTGCCATAAATCGCTTTGATTCGCTCAGCGTCGGCAACACCAGTGTTGAGGCCGCGGGCGAGATCCATGGTCACGTGTTGGCCGCCGAGGGCGAACCCCTCGGCGTGGACGAACTTGCCGGCTGAAAAAACCGCCAAAGATGTGGTTCCGGCGCCCATATCGACGGTAGCCGCCCCCAGGTCGGCTTCGTCATCGGCAAGGGCTGCGAGGCCGGCCACATAGGGCGACGACACCATGGCTTCCACAGAAAGATGGCTGCCCTCGACCGTCAGCATCAGATTCCGCACCGTTGCCACGTCGGCGGTAACCATATGCATATCAACGCCGAGCCGGTGGCCGACCATGCCGCGGGGTTCGCGAATACCGGCGGTGTCATCGACCGCATAGCCGATCGGCAAGGAGTGCAGAACCGCGCGCCCGTCGCGCACGGAGTGGCGGCTCGCCGCGGCGAGGACGCGACCAATGTCTGCTTCGGTCACGGCGCGGCCGGCGAGATCGATCGCCGCGACGAAGCGTTCGCTGCCCAGACGTCCGCCCGACATCGACACCACGACCAATTCGAGCTGCACGCCGGCAGTGCTTTCAGCGATGTCGATTGCCTGGCGAACAGTCTGCTCCGCTTCGATCAGGTCCACGACCGAGCCTGCCTTCATTCCACGTACCGCGGTGTGAGCGAATGCCAGGACACGCACACCGTGGCTGCGACGACGAAGCACGTCTTGCGGCGCCTGCGGTTCAAGCCGCGCGACGAGGCAAACGACTTTGCTCGTGCCAATATCGAGACCCGCGACGACAGCGGCGCGCTTCAGCGAAACCGGCTTCATCTTCGGGGTGACACCGAAGCGCAGCACGGTCATGCTTCGCCTCCCCTTCCCGACTTGGACTTCTTCGCCTTCTCGGTTTCCTTGAGGGCCTGGTCGCGTGCGAACGACGCGGCGTCAGACTGACGAACGGTGACACGATCCGGCAACCGCAAATCCACAGCGATGATGTCTTTCGACAGCAGCTTTTGGTTGCGATCGAGATCGACAAGAATTTGCAGCGCCTGTTCGGCTTCGTTTTCAGGCAACAGAATATCCACGCCGTCCTTGAGACGCAGGTTCCAGCGACGCTCCGCGATAAAGATCGAGGCTTCCGTCAGACGCGCGATGGCTGGGTAACGCGCGATGAGTGCGAGAAAATCCTGAGCGCTCTGTTCTGCGCCCTTGCCGACAACCCGCGGCAAATCAGCAAAGCGCGCCCGGACGTTGCTTTCCAATACGGCGCCGTCGGCGGCGATCAATGAGACGCGCCCGTCTTTCTGCCAGAGGGCGAACGGCTTACGTTCCCTGATCTCGATGCGCAGTCGATCGGGATAAAGCTTCAGCACCGTGGCTTCTGCGATCCATGGATTGGACAGCAGGCGCGCCCGCGTGCGTGCGGCATCGAGGAACAGCAGTGATGATCGATCGGTGATGCCTGCAAGAACCAGAATTTCGTCGCGTGCGACTTCGTGGCCCCCATCAAGTGCCACCTCGGCAATGCGGAAACCCAGCCTGTTGGCGACGTCGTCACAGAGGCTCTGTGCGTTTTCCATGATCTGCGGCACGTGCCCACCTCTGACCGCGCCATAGCTCGCGCTTGCGAGCAACAGCATCGCAGCCGCCGTCGAACCGGCGCCGCGCGGCACTTTCAACTCAACAAGCGAGTGACCCCAACGCCGCATGAGCCTCGGCCATCGCCAACCGTGAAACGTCGGCCACGCAACGGAGCGTCGTTTCAGCTCCGGCGATTCCGCGAGGCGCACACCACTCTCCATCGCAACCTGCTTCACTGTTGCGCCGGCTTTGGATGAGACTGTCCCCGTCCCCCTCGGCCGTCGTAGGCAACGAACCCCACGCATGGCTTATCGTCAGCCAAGCGCGCGGTGCGTTGCCAAGTGCTTAGTCTTCGGGCTTATTGGTAAATGATTAGTAAAATTTGAAGGAATTGCCGCTTATCGGATCAATTTTGATGAGCTGCCAGCGTCAGCGGTCGAGCGAGGCGTCCTCGACCATCCAGCGGACTAGCTCGTCAAAAGAGATGCCGGCGTGCTGCGCCATCTCCGGTACGAGTGAAGTCTCGGTCATCCCGGGTTGGGTATTTACCTCCAGGCAGAACAGACCATTTGTTCCCCCAAGGTTGTCGTCATAGCGGAAGTCGGCGCGGGTGACGCCACGGCAGCCAAGTGCGCGGTGCGCGGCCACTGCGACCCGTTGCACCTCGCGGTAGACTTCTTCCGCGATGGGTGCGGGCAGCAGGTGCTTTGATCCCCCGGGCGCATATTTGGCTTCGTAGTCATAGAACTTCACCGTAGGCACGATCTCGATCACACCGAGCGCCTGATCACCCATCACGGCGCACGTGAGTTCCTTGCCCGGGATATACGGCTCGACAAGAACCCACTCGCCAAAAGTCCAGTCGGGACGGGTCAATTCCTGTGGCGGATGCTTGTGATCCTCACGCACGAGGAAAACGCCGACGCTCGATCCCTCCGCCACGGGCTTGATCACATAAGGAAGCGGCAACGCGTGTTGCTTTGCCGCTTCCTTGCGCGACACAACTTTTCCCCCGGGGACAGGAACACCGGCAGCCTTGAGCACGGTCTTGGCGGTTTCCTTCTGCATTGCGAGCGCGGACGCAAGCACACCCGAATGCGAGTATGGAATTCCGAGAACCTCGAGCATGCCCTGCAGCGTGCCGTCTTCGCCGGGGCGCCCGTGCAACACATTGAGCGCGGCATCGGGCTTGAGCTCGCGCAACGTCCCAGCGATGTCGCGATTGACGTCAACTCGGCTGACCTTGTAGCCCGTCCGTTCGAGCGCATCGGCGCAAGCTTTGCCCGAGCGCAGAGAGACCTCGCGCTCGGCTGACCACCCGCCCATCAAGACCGCTACGTGCTTCATTGCTTCAGCGTTTCACTCCGACGCGCTTGATCTCCCATTCCAACGCGACTCCCGAATGCGCTTTCACCTTTTCGCGGACGGTTTCGCCCAGGTTTTCGATGTCGGCTGCAGTGGCTCCCCCAAGATTGATCAGAAAATTGCTGTGCAACTCTGACACCTGAGCCCCACCGATGGTGAGCCCGCGACAGCCGGCATCATCAACGAGCTTCCAGGCGCTGTGGCCCGGCGGGTTCTTGAATGTAGAACCGCCTGTGCGGTTGCGCGGCTGGCTTGCTTCGCGCTTCTTCTTGATCTCCGCCATTTCGGTGGCGATTTCCTCAGGCTGGCCGGCCCGCCCCTGCAGCACGGCAGTGGTGAAAATCACATCCTCCGGCACGCCGCAGTGACGATAGGAAAAACCCATCTCGGCGTTGGTGAACTTGCGCAGATTCCCCTGACGATCAACACCGTGCGCTTCAGCCAGGACATCTTTGGTCTCGCCGCCATAGGCGCCCCCGTTCATGCGCAGGGCGCCGCCGATCGTTCCCGGAATGCCACTCAGAAATGCGAGCCCGGCAACGCCCGCAGGTTGCGCCGCACGCGCCACCATCACGTCGAGCATCGCGGTGCCGGCGGTGATGCGATGGTCCTCGACCGTGACATCGTTGAAGCCGCGGCCCAACCGGATCACAGCTCCCGTCACGCCTCCGTCGCGCACAATCAGGTTCGATCCGGCGCCGATCACCGTGACCGGAATTACCTCGGGAAGATTTCGCAGAAAATACGCCAGATCGTTTTCATCCTCCGGCATAAAGAAGGCCTGCGCGGAACCGCCGACCCGAAACCAGGTGAATTCCCCGAGCGGCTGGTTTGCCAGGAGTCGCCCGCGCAGTTCGGGCATTCTGGCTTTCAGGTCGGGGACGATATCGGAAAAGCTCATAGCGCCTTCAATTCCCCCGGGAGCGCGTAGGCCCATTGTGTAATCGATCCGGCGCCCAGGCAGACCACATAATCGTCGGGCTTTGCCAACTTCTTAATGATCGACGGAAGCTTTTCGGGTCCTTCCAGAGGAAACGCCTGCTTGTGACCGTGTGCGCGCAATCCGGTCACGAGCGCGTCACGATCGGCCCCGGGGATTGGCTGCTCGCCGGCGGGATAGACCGGCGCAATGATAACCGCGTCCGCATCGTTGAAGCAGGTACAAAACTGATCAAATAGATCGCGCAGGCGCGTGTAGCGATGTGGCTGCATCACCGCGATCACCTTTCCCTTGGCACTTTCGCGCGCAGCGCGTAGCACCGCAGCGATCTCGACGGGATGATGTGCATAGTCGTCAATGATCTGCACCCCATTCCACTCGCCGACACGGGTAAAGCGTCGTTTGACGCCTCCGAAGTTGGCCAGTGCGCCGCGGATCGACTCGTCTTCTATTCCCAGCGCGCGCGCGACGGCAACGGCTGCCGTCGCATTCAGCGCATTATGGCGGCCCGGCATAGGCAAGGTCAGTTTGTCGATGGTGTGTGAAACCTTGCCCGTGCGATCGCGGAAAAGGACGGAGAAGCGCGATTGTCCGTTGAGATGATCGATATCGGCGAGACGCACGTCGGCCTGCGGGTTTTCGCCATAAGTAAGCACACGCCGGTCTTCCAGCTTGCCGACCAAACTCTGCACGACAGGATGATCGGTGCACATGACGGCGAACCCGTAGAACGGGACATTCTCGACGAAAGCACGAAACGAGTCCTGCACTGCATCGAATGTCTGGAAATGGTCGAGGTGCTCCGGATCGATATTGGTGACGATCGCGATATCGGCCGGCAGTTTCAGAAACGTCCCATCGGATTCATCGGCCTCAACGACCATCCAGTCTCCGCCGCCTAGCCGCGCATTGGTGCCGTATGCATTGATGATCCCGCCATTGATCACGGTCGGATCGAGGCCGCCGGCGTCAAGCAGCGATGCAACAAGCGAGGTCGTGGTGGTCTTGCCGTGCGTACCGGCAATGGCAACGCAACTTTTCAAGCGCATCAATTCGGCGAGCATCTCGGCACGTCGCACCACCGGCAAACGTTTGCTGCGTGCAGCGGCGAGTTCCGGGTTGTCACGTTTGATAGCGGAGGAAACGACAACCACGTCGGCGCCATTTATGTTTTCCGCTTTGTGACCGATCGTGACCTTGACGCCTTTGTCACGCAGGCGCTTGACGTTGGCGCTGTCCGCAACGTCCGACCCCGTCACGCTATATCCGAGATTGGCGAGTACCTCGGCGATGCCGCTCATGCCAATCCCGCCGATGCCCACGAAATGCACCGGACCGATGTCGCGCGGCAACTTCATAAGGTCGCCCTTAGCCCCCTCGCTGTACGCGCTGACGCGCGCAGCGGCCATGTCTGCAGGAGACGGAAGGCCGAAACAAGGCCGCCCGTAAAGGTAATGGTTAATTCCGCGCGACTTTCAACACAAGGTCGGCAAGCCTCTCGGCCGCGGCCGTGGTCCCCGCGCCTTTGGCCGCCTCCGCCATGCGGACAAGCCGGGCGGGATCGCTCACAAGCGCCGTGATTTCCGACGCCAGTCTTTCAGGCGTGAAGTCGCGCTGTTCAATCCGGATCGCACCGCCGCTTTCCGCCAGAACACCCGCGTTTTCGAACTGATCCTGATCCAGAGCATGCGGCAGAGGCACCAGGACTGCTGGCCTGCCGATGGCCGAAAGCTCCGCAACTGTCGAAGCACCGGAACGAGAGATGACCAACTGTGCCGCCGCCATGCGCGCCGGCAGGTCGGAAAAAAACGGAGCAATCTCGACCTCGACACCAAGTTCGCGGTAGGCGGAGCGAACGGCATCGGCGTCTTCCGCCCGCGCCTGCTGCACGACGGATAGCTCGTCCGCGGAGATCGGCGCTCAAGCGCGCGATTGCCGGCGGCACGATTTCGGCCATCACGCGCGCGCCCTGACTGCCGCCAAAGACGAGCAAATTCTGTTTGGGATTCGATACGGCGTAGCTTGTCCCGGCAACGGCGATGACCTGTGGGCGCACTGGATTGCCGGTGAACGTGACTTTGCTTTGCCAATCCGGATTGAGGTTTTTGAGAACGCGAAATCCTGTGGCAATCGCAGTGACGCGCGGCGCCAGGAATCTGTTGGCGCGTCCCATGACGCTGTTCTGCTCGTGCAAGATAGTCGGTACCCCGCACAAACTCGCCGCCAGAAGCGGTGGCACCGTCGGGTACCCGCCAAAGCCGACGACGACGCTCGGCCTGACACGGCGAACCAACGACCAGGCTTTGGCCGTGCCGACAGCCAGCAATGCCGCGGTCCGCATCAACGACAGTGGATCGCGGCCGCGCACGGTGGCGCTCGGAACGACATGCACCTCGCGCGCAGGAAATTTGAAATGCGCCGCACGATGGTCGGTGGCGAGGTCTACAGTTACGTCTCGCTTGTGAAGCGCGTCCGCCAGTGCTTCTGCGGGAAAGAGATGGCCTCCGGTGCCGCCGGCCGCGAGTAATACGAGCGGCGCACCGCTCGTATCCATCAGACCCGGCTCCCGGCCGTCGCCAGCTGTGGCGAAGTCATCGCCGCCCGCGGCTGCTCGCGCGTCAACGCCAGCAACATTCCCATTGCATAGGCAACCGACAGCATCGAAGACCCGCCGTAGGATATGAATGGCAGTGTCATGCCTTTGGCAGGCATCAGATGCAAGTTGACCGCCATATTGATCGCCGACTGCGTGGCAAACAGGATGGTCAGGCCGGCGGCGGCAAAACGAGCGAATGGATCGTCATTTCGCATCGCGCGAATAAGCATGCGGATGACAATGAAGGCAAACAGCGCCACCAGCGCGAGGCACAGCACCACTCCAAATTCCTCGGCTGCAACCGCGAACACAAAGTCCGTATGGCTCTCCGGGAGGATGCGTTTCACGGTGCCTTCACCTGGGCCTTTGCCGAACCAGCCGCCACGCATGAAGCTTTCGGTGGCGATATCGATGTTGAAGGTATCCCCCGAAGCTGGATCGAGGAAGCGCTGAATGCGGCGCGCCACATGCGGCACCGTATAATACGCGCTCAGCAGACCAATTCCGGCGAGCCCGCCAATTCCCGCAACCCAAACGAGTCGCATCCCGGCCATGAAGAACAGCGCGCTCCAGACGACCGCTATCAGCATCGTCTGGCCGAAGTCGGGCTGTACGACGAGCAAAGCGATCACCGTCAGCAGAAGCAAAAGTGAAAATGTGTTCGCCGGCATATCGGGGCGTTTCGCGGATTCGCCGAATAGCCAGGCGACGATGATGACAAAGGTGGGTTTGAGGAATTCAGACGGCTGGATGTTGACGCCAAGCAGAACAAGCCAACGCCGCGCTCCCTTGATTTCGGGTCCGAAATACGGTGTCGCGGCCACCATGATAAGACTGACAACGAATATCATCAGCGACAGGTGGCGAATCTGGCGTGGGCTGAGAAAAGATACACTGAGCATCACCGCGATCGCCGGCAGCACATAAAGAATGTGCCGGTTGACGAAAAAGAACGGGTCAAGACCGAGGCGGGCGGCAACCGGTGGGCTTGCGGCCAGGGAAAGCACAATGCCGGCAAGCATCAACGCGCCGATGGCGGCGAGCGTTAGCCGGTCGACCGTCCACCACCATTCACCAAAAGGTGTGCGTTGTGCGCGTGAAATCATCCCGCTTCCCGTTACGCCAAGCTGACGCTTCGCGGTTTAGGAAGCATTAACGGTCCTCGTCACCGCCGCTCAAATCGGGGTCACGCCCAGACCCAACACGATGTCCGTGAAGGCTTTGCCGCGCACTTCAAAGTTTGGGTACTGGTCGAATGAGGCGCAGGCCGGCGACAATAGTACCACCGGCTCTTTCAAGCCCGACGCCTGCGCGTCCCGCGCCGCTGCATCGATTGCGGCTGACAGGATCCGGTTGATTTCGTAGGGCACGCGTCCGTCCAGCGTCTTGGCAAATTCGTCGGCGGCCTCTCCGATCAGGTAGGTCTTGCGGATACGCGGAAAGAACTCGGTCAGGCTGTCGATTCCGCCTGTTTTGGGCTTTCCGCCTGCGATCCAGAAGATGTCCTGGAAGCTCGCCAACGCTTTGGCCGCCGAATCGGCATTGGTCGCTTTCGAGTCGTTGACGAACAGAACTTTGCCCTTGCGTCCGACCTGCTCCATCCGGTGGGCAAGGCCGGGAAAACCTTTGAGACCTTTTTGAATCGTGGCGGCATCGATGCCGAGCGCCGTGCAAGTTGCGAACGCACAAGCGGCGTTTTGAGCATTGTGCACACCACGCAACGATCCGATCCCCGAAAGATCCGCCACAACCACAGCCTTGCCGCCGGCCGAATGCAAGATACGGCTGCCATCTGCGTAATAGCCGTCGGCCAGTGGCGCCACGACGGAAACGCGCACGACCTTTTTCCCGGCTCGTTGGATGCGATCGGCCGCAGCGAGCGTGTAGCCGTCATCGATATCGATCACGGCCGTTCCGCCCGCTTCCACGTTCGCCGGAAGGCGCTCTTTGATAGCCGCGTAATTTTCGATGCTTCCGTGGCGATCGATATGATCTTCGGTGACGTTAAGAAGGACTCCCACGGTCGGCCCGAGCGAAGGCGCAAGATCGATTTGGTACGAAGACACTTCGAGCACGTAGGCACGATCGGGCCCGAACAGCTGAAGAGCGAGAACCGGCACACCGATGTTTCCACCCATCTGTGCGTCGCGTCCGGCGCTATTGAGCAGGTGGGCGATAAGGGCAGTGGTCGTCGATTTTCCGTTGGTGCCCGTGATTGCGATCAACGGGCATTGGCGACCCGATTTGGCGCGCTCGCGGCAAAACAATTCGATGTCACCGATAACCTCGACATTGGCCTTGCGTGCAAGGGTCACCGTCCAATGAGGCTCAGGATGAGTCAGCGGCACTCCGGGGGCCAGCACCAGGGCTGCAACGCCGGACCAGTCGATCTCGCGAAGATTCTGGGTCTTTAGCCCGGCTGCCTGGGCATCGGAAATTTTTTTCTGGTCGTCGTCGAACGCGACAACGTCAGCGCCGCCCTCTTTCATTGCGCGCGCCGCGAGCAAACCCGAACTGCCGAGGCCGAAGACCGCGACCCTCTTCCCCGCGAACGTGGTGACCGGAATCAAGGCTCATCTCAACTTGAGTGTCGCCAGGCCGGCCAGTGCCAGAACAACGGCGACAATCCAGAAGCGGATTACGATTTGCGCCTCGGTCCAACCAATCTGCTCGTAGTGGTGGTAAATCGGCGCCATCTTGAATACACGCTTGCCGAACACTTTGTACGAGACGACCTGGACGATTACCGAAACCGCTTCGAGCACGAACAAGCCGCCGACAATCGCGAGCACGATCTCGTGCTTGATCGCGACAGCGACCGCACCGAGCAAGCCGCCGAGCGACAGCGAGCCGGTGTCACCCATGAAGATCGATGCTGGTGGTGCGTTGAACCAGAGAAATCCAAGACTGGCACCGATCACCGCCCCGCACAGCACCGCCAGTTCGCCGGTACCGGCGACATAGTGGATCTGCAGATATTCCGCGAACACGGCGTTTCCCGCGAGATAGGAAATGAAGCCGAAGCTCGCCGCCGCGATCATGACCGGCACAATCGCAAGGCCATCGAGGCCGTCGGTGAGATTGACCGCGTTGCCGGCGGCGACGATCACGAACGCCCCAAGCAGCACGAATGCCCATCCGAGATTGAAAACGAGCTCTTTGAAGAATGGAAACACGATCGAGGTCGCGATCGTTCCGCGGCCGAGTTGGGCGAGCGCCGTACAGGCCGCGACCGCAATGATCGTTTCAATGATCAACCGCGTTCTTCCGGCAAACCCCGCGTGCGTTTGCTTGGTGATCTTCAGATAGTCGTCGTAAAAGCCGATCATCCCGAACGAAAGCGTCACGCCCAGCACCACCCACACGTACGGATTTTTCGGATTCGCCCAGAGCAGGGTCGACACCAGCAGTCCGGAAAGAATCATCAGGCCGCCCATTGTGGGCGTGCCCTTCTTGGTGACCAGATGTGACTGTGGGCCGTCACTGCGAATCGGCTGACCCTTGCCCTGTTTGAGCCGCAGCAGATCGATGATCGGTCCGCCAAACAGGAACACGAAGACAAGGGCTGTGACGATCGCACCACCGGTGCGAAACGTGATGTATCGAAACACGTTGAAGAACGAGATCTTATCGGACAGGTCGGTCAGCCAGTAGAACATTGAGTCGAACCCTCAGTATTCGCCCTGCGCCGGCGCCTAAGCGTGCGCAGCCTGCCTGGGAAACTTCCGCTCCAACGCCCGAACAATTGGCCCCATTTTTGAACCGAGGGAGCCTTTCACCATGACCGCGTCACCGGCCCGAATGGCGTCCAACACGGCTGTCTCAAGCCCCGCCGCGGTCTCGGCATAGCCGCCCCGGACCCGCGAGGGAAGGGCCTCCCACAGCGCCCGCATGAGTGGTCCAGAACAAAAGACGAGATCAATACCGGCAGCCTCGACAGCCTCTGCGATCGCGCCATGCAATTGGGCGCCCGTCGGTCCCAGTTCCAGCATGTCACCGAGTACCGCAATGCGCCGGCCACGATTTCCGACCTCGGCTTGACCGAGCAGGGCAATCGCGGCCCGCATTGAGGCCGGGTTGGCATTATAGCTTTCATCAATCAACAGGACGGTCCCGCCGGGTACAGTGAGCCTGGCTCGCGCTCCGCGTCCGCTTGCGGGCTTGAGATTATTGAGAGCAAGCGCGGCCAGCGCGAGATCGGCGCCGACAAGCGATGCAGCGGCCAGTACAGCGAGAGAATTGAGCACAAGATGCCGCCCCGGCACGCCCAACCTGTAAGTGACGGCCTGACCCAGTATGCGAGCGTCTATCGTCGAAGAATCGGGCTGCAGCGCTACGCGGAGCAGCTGCGCATCGGCGCGGTCGTGCGCGCCGAAGGAAACAATTCGTCCGATGCCTGCAGCCTTCGCCGCGGCAGCCAGTCGCTCATATTGCCCGTTGTCGCGATTGAGAACGGCGGCGCCGCCTGTCTCGACACCCGTGAAGATTTCCGCTTTGGCGTCGGCAATCTTTTCCAGCGAACCGAAATATTCGAGATGAACCGGTTCAATCGTTGTGATGATGGCGACCTGCGGGCGCACGAGCTTGGTCAGCGGGGTGATTTCGCCTGCGTGGTTCATTCCAATCTCGAACACCGCGTACTTTGCACTCTCGGAGCAGCGCGCAAGTGACAGCGGAACGCCCCAATGATTGTTATAGGACGAAACCGAGGCGTGAGTTTCGCCATTCGCCGAAAGCGCGAGCCGCAGCGCATCTTTGGTGCCAGTTTTGCCAACCGAGCCGGTTACAGCAATGACATGTGCGTGCAGGCGGGCACGAGCCGCGCGCGCAAGATCGCGCAGGCCATCAAGCACATCGGGAACGATCAGAAGCGGTGCACCGGAAAAGCGTTGTTCCTGGCCGCGCGCCACCACGGCGAGCCCGGCGCCGGCCTTCAGCGCATCATCGACGAAGTCGTGCCCATCGCGGTTCTCGCCCTGAATGGCGAAAAACGCATCACCTTTTCCGAGCGTGCGGCTATCGATTGAAATACCGGAAACTTTCATGGGCAAGGAGCCCACGCGGCCGGCATGCATCGCCGTCGCCATGACATCCGAGGTCCAGAGCACGCTCATGCCACTTTGCCCTTCAGCGCCGCCGTCACCGCTTCATGGTCCGAGAAAGGTACGACGCGATCGCCGATGATCTGCCCCACTTCGTGACCCTTGCCCGCGATCAGCAGCACGTCGCCGGCCGCAAGAGCGGCAATGGCTTTCTGGATGGCCTCGCCTCGGTCGCCGATTTCCACCGCGCCCGGCGCTTCGGCGAGGATAGCCGCCCGGATTGCCGCCGGACTTTCGCTGCGCGGGTTATCATCGGTGACCATAACCCGGTCGGCATTCTCCGCCGCGATCCGGCCCATGATCGGGCGCTTGCCGGTGTCGCGGTCCCCGCCGGCGCCGAAGACGACGACCAGTTTCCCGCGCGCATAGGGGCGCAAGCTTTCAAGCGCTTTCTTGAGCGCGTCAGGCTTGTGCGCATAGTCGATGAAAATCGGTGCGCCGTTATGAGTGCCGGCAAGCTCGAGCCTTCCCTTGGCACCCACGAGTTTTTCCATTGCCGGAAACACACGCGCGGGCTCAGCGCCGGTTGCGATCGCCAGTCCTGCTGCAATGCCGGCATTCTGCACCTGGAACGCGCCGACAAGTGGCAAGCGCACTTTGTGTGTGCGTCCCTCGTGCACAATCGTGACGATCTGATTGAAGCCATCGATCGTCGCGCCGACGAACTTGATGTCAGCGCCCTGCTCTCCGACGGCGATGATTTTCAGGCCACGTTTCTTTGCTGCTTCGACAACATGGTGCGCATAGCAATCGTCGACGCCGATAACGGCCGTACCACCCGGCGCAATCAGGTCCTCGAACAGTCGTACTTTGGCGGCGAGATAGGCTTCGATGGTGGGGTGATAATCGAGATGATCTCGCGACAGGTTTGTAAATGCGCCGGCCGCGATGCGCACTCCGTCGAGGCGATGCTGGTCGAGACCGTGCGAAGACGCCTCGAGTGCGAGATGAGTGACACCTTCTTTCGCCAGTTGATCGAGCGTCCGGTGGAGTTCGACCGGATCGGGTGTGGTCAATGAGCCGTAGCGTTCGCCCGCCGGCGACACCACGCCGACCGTGCCGATGCTGGCCGCCCGATATCCCAGTTCGCTCCATATCTGACGCGTGAAGGCGGCAACCGATGTTTTCCCGCTGGTGCCGGTGACCGCGGCAATAGTCGCCGGCTGGCGCGGAAAGATTTTCGCCGCAGCGAGGGCAAGCAGGCGTCGCGGATTGGCGGCGCGAATGAACGCCGTGGCAGCAGGCAGCGTGTCCGGGCGCTGCTCGGCGGCGACGGCGACGGCACCGTCGCTCGCGGCTTGTTTTACGAAATGTGCGCCGTCGGTCTTGTTGCCTGCGATCGCGACGAACAGGAACCCTGGCTTTACCTTGCGGCTGTCGGAGGTGACACCGGCGACCTCGATTCCATCAAGTCGTGAATCGGGCGCTGCCTCCGGCAGAAGATCGCGCAGCTTCACCGCGTTTCCTTCGCACTCACCAGCAGCATCTGGTCAGCCTTGGGCAAATCGAAGCGCGGCGGCATATCGAGCAGCGGCGCGACACGTTCGATCACACGCGCGCCCACGGGCACGGCGTTCCAACCCGAAGTGCTGAAGCCATGGGTCTCCGGCAGACCCTGCGGTTCGTCAAGCATGATCAACAACAGATAGCGCGGCTTATCGGCCGGCAATATGGCGGTGAAACTGGTCAAGACTTTGGTCTTTGAATAGCGCCCCCCGACCACTTTCTCCGAAGTGCCCGTTTTACCGCCGACATAATAACCCGGGACATTGGCCCGCGTCGCGGTGCCTTTTTCCACATTGAGGCGCATGAGATAACGCATTTTATCGGCCGTTTCCGGCTTGACGACACGTTTCGCGAGGCCGTCAGCCTCGGCCGCGCTGCGCTTGAGGAACGTCGGCGGAATCATCTTGCCGCCGTTGACCAGCGCCGAGATGCCCATCACCGCCTGCAGTGGAGCAACCGAGAGGCCGTGTCCGAACGCGATCGTGACGGTGTTGAGCTCGCCCCAATGCTTGGGAACCAACGGCTCGGCACTTTCGGGCAGCTCCGTGCGCAACCGATCAAGCTGCCCCAACTTCTTCAGGAACGCTTTGTGGTAGTCGACGCCGAGCGAGAGCGCCATGCGCGCGGTGCCGATGTTGGACGAGTACGTGAAGATTTCGGGGACCGACAGTACGCGTTTCTGCGCGTGAAAATCGTTGATTTCGAATTTGCCGTACCGCAACGGCAATCGCGCGTCGAAAGTTGATGACAGGGAAATGCGGCCGCTGTCGAGCGCCATTGCAAGCGTCAGGGCCTTGAAGGTCGAGCCCATCTCGTAGACACCGGTCGTCAGTCGATTGAGCCGGTTTGGATCGTTTGCTTCGCGCGGATTGTTCGGATCGAAGTCTGGCACGGAGGCCATCGCGATGATTTCGCCGGTGTTGACGTCGGTGATTATTCCGGCTGATGCCTTCGCCTTGTACTTTTCACGCGCCACCATCAGTTCGTCGCGCAGCGCATATTGCACGCGCAGATCGACGGCAAGATTGACCGGCCGCTGCAGTTGATCCGTAGCAAGTCCTGCCATGTGCAATGCGGCGAGGCCCTGGCCATCCAACCACTTCTCGATGCCGGCGATGCCCTGGTTGTCGATGTTCACATGGCCGATTTCATGTGAGACCACCGGTCCGTTGGGATAGACACGCTTGTTCTCGGTCAGGAAGCCCACGCTGGGAATACCGAGACGGTGGATCTCCTGTTGCTGGCTGGGCGTAATTTCGCGCTTGAGCCAGACAAAGCCGCGTTTCGATGAAAGGCGCTCGCGCACTTCGCTGGCGTCGAGATCCGGCAAGACCGCGGTCAGCAATTCAACCGCTTCGTCGACATCGATGATCTTGCGCGGTTCGGCGAACAACGATGGCGTCTTCACGTCGGTCGCAAGAATTTCTCCGTTGCGGTCGAGGATGTCGGGCCGCGCGGTGGCCACCGCATCCTGCACCATGCTGCGCCGGCCTCCGTGACCTTCGGGCACCGTCGCAAACATCACGAGGCGCACGGCGATCACCGAGAAGATGCCGGCGAACGCAACAATGGCGAGGCCAAGCCGCGCTTTTGCCTTCACGTTGCGATCGACACCGTGCCCGTAGAGCAACGAGCGCAGAACGCGCTGCCAACGACTTTCAGTGTGTTTGTTCGATCCCTGCACGATGTCACCGCCGCGCAGGCGGCAGCACGCTGCCGGTTGTATCGGCGCCAGGCGCAAGCATTGCGCCGATCGGGTCCTTGCCGGCTGGCGGTTCGGCAGCCGGGGGCCTTTCAGGCAGACGGTCGAGCTTGTCGAATTGAGCCGATTTGACCGGCTGCAGCGTCAGATGGCGTTCGGCAAGTCCCTGAATGCGGCCGGGTGTGTCGAGCCGCGCCCATTCGGCGCGAAGGACAGCGATCGCGTTGCGTTCGCGTCGCAGTTCACCGCGCAATTTGGCGACGCGCTCGGCCTGCAGGGTCGAATCGAACTTGATTTTGTAGACGAAGGATGCCGCGAGGATCAGCGCGGCGATGACGAGAATGTTGACCAGGCGCATCGTCAGCGCCCTCCAACGATGTCGGCGACCGACGGGAGGTCGGGCAACAGGTTTGACAGCATGTCTGCGCGTGCGGGCGCATCGGTTCGCTCGGCGGCGCGCAGCTTTGCGGAACGTGCGCGCGGGTTGCGTGCGACTTCCTCGTCATCTGCGGTGATCGGCCGCTTGGTCAGCGTGCGGAACGTCGACGCAGGGCGTTCAACCTCGGGCGCGTGACGGGAGCCGCCGCGGCTGCCGCTGCGTTCGACGAGGAATGTTTTGACGATGCGGTCTTCGAGCGAATGAAATGAAACAACCACCAGTCGGCCACCCGGTTTGACGACGCGTTCGGCGGCGCCAAGTGCCGCTGCCAATTCACCAAGCTCGTCGTTGACGAAGATACGCAACGCCTGAAACGTGCGTGTCGCCGGATGGATGTCGTTCGGACGCGAGCGCACAACCGACGCGACGGTTTCCGCGAGCGCCCGAGTGGTTTCAAACGGAGCATCGGCGCGGGCTTTGACGATGGCGCGTGCGACGGAACGCGAGTGCCGCTCTTCCCCGAGGATGAAAATGATATTGGCAAGGTCGCGCTCGCCGGCCTTGTTGACGACATCGGCTGCGCTTGGCCCCTCGCCACCCATGCGCATGTCGAGGGGACCATCAAGGCGGAACGAGAATCCGCGGCGAGCGGTGTCGAGCTGCATCGACGAAACGCCGAGATCGAGCACCACACCATCGACCGCCGGGAAGCCGGCGTCGCGCGCGATCGAATCGAGATTTGCAAATCGATCCTCGATCAGTGTCAGGCGGCCTCCGGCCTGATCGACCAGGTCGGCGCCGAGAGCGATGGCGGTCTGATCGCGATCGATGCCGATCACGCTGCAATCGGCCGCGGCGAGGATCGCGCGGGTGTAGCCCCCCGCACCGAACGTGCCATCGATGTAGACACCGCCTTGTCGAGGCTGCAGCAGCTCGACAGCGGGGCGGCCGAGCACGGGAATGTGGAGGGCTGATCCGCCAGCGACAGCAGAGCCGTCGCCGCCCGCCATCATTCCCGTGCTCCGGGCGCATCGCGCGCCGCCGACCTGGACCCCAGTTCGCCCTTGAGCGCGCGCACCTTTTGGGTGGCCTCCGCGAGCTCGTTTTGGAAACGGCCGGGTTCCCAGATCTGAAACTTGTGACCGAGACCGACGAACGCCACCGTCTCGGTAATGCCCGCATGACGCTTCAGGTTCTCGCTCAGCACCGACACGCCCCTCGCCGTCGATCTTCAGCGTCTCGCTGGTCCCGTACAGCGCGAGAGCAAACTGCTCGCGCTGGTCGGAGAATGGTGCGTAGCGCCCGATCAAAGCCTCGATCTCCGCCATCAGCGCGCTCCCCCCGGCATCGATCGCCGGGCGATCCAGCGCCGGGTAGCAATAAAGACCCTCGAAGCCGCCGCGGCCGAGAACTGAGCGATACGAACCAGGGATCGAGACGCGCCCTTTGGAGTCGAGCCGCAGTGTGAAATTCGACACAAAGCGGTCCACACCCCGTACTCCTCACCGACCGGACGCACTCCGGGGCACTGGCACGCGACGCATGGCCTGCCTTTGCGGGCAGGCCGAAACTGGACAACGCAGTGTCCCGATATGGGAAGCTGTGGGATATCATGGGATTAGATGGCCGTCAATTAATTGGGCCCAAATCCTCCCGAGGCGCGGTCGTGTGGCGGATCAACGCCATTAACGGCGGTTAAACTTAAAGAAACGTTGCCGAATTCGGACCGCTGCTGGTCAGGGGGCATGCGATGTGGGTGGGGCTCTTCAGCGACATTCACGCCAACCGCGAAGCGTTCGAGGCGACCCTCGCGCACGCAAGACTTGCCGGCATAAGCCGCTTCATTTTTCTGGGTGACTATGTTGGCTACGGCGCCGATCCCGGTTTCGCGGTCGATACCGTCATGCGCGAGGTCGAGCGCGGCGCGGTCGCCCTACTCGGCAACCATGACGATGCCATAGCCAGCGGCACGGGCGGCATGAACGCGGTCGCCGCCGAGGCGCTCGATTGGACTCGGCTTCAGCTCAACAGCACTCAGCGCGAATTCCTCGCTCAACTACCGCTGACCTTCGAAGACGACGGGCGGCTATTTGTGCACGCCAGCGCGCACGCGCCGAAACATTGGGAGTATGTCATCAGCGTCGAGAGCGCTTCTCGCAGCTTCTCGGCCACACGCGCACAGGCGACGTTCTGTGGCCACGTCCATGTTCCCGCGCTCTTTCAGCTTTCCCCGACCGGAAAAATTGCCGGCTTCGAACCGGACCAGTCCGTGGAGATTCCCCTGCTCTCGCCGCGGCGCTGGGTTGCCGTGCTCGGGTCAGTCGGGCAACCACGCGACTACAATCCGGCCGCCTGTTACGGCGCGCTCGACGTTGAGCGCAATGTGTTGATCTATGTCCGCGTGCCCTACGATAACGAAACAGCTGCGCGCAAAGTGCACGACGCCGGGTTGCCGGAAATCCTCAGCCACCGCCTGATCGAGGGGACCTGAGACGCGTACGTCGCAAGCGTTCTCTTCGGGAACACGCGCCGCGGTCCGGGCAACCGGACCGCGGACGCATTTTGAAAGTCTTGTTGCGAGCCTTATTGCGAGCCTTGCTTTTTTGACCGGGCGGTGAATGATGCCCGCCCATTATCAACCCACCGGTCATATCCGGCCCATGCTTCGGCCCATGTCTGCTTTTTCGCCGGATTCCTTTATCGTCAGCGCTGTCGTGTCGTCACCAAACTTTGACGAACGCAAAGGCGGCCGCCGACCGGACATGATCCTGCTGCACTACACCGGCATGCAAAGCGGTGATGCGGCGCTGAAGGCCCTCACCACCGCCGCAAGCAAGGTGTCTGCGCACTACGTCGTGTTCGAAGACGGCCGCATCATCCAGTGTGTACCGGAAGTACGCCGCGCCTGGCACGCCGGTAAATCGTCCTGGGCCGGAGAGACCGATATCAATTCATGCTCGATTGGCATTGAGATCGTGAACCCGGGCCATGAATTCGGCTATCCGGACTTCCCCCTGCGCCAGACCGCAGCTGTCATTTCGCTGTGCAAGTCGATCATCATACGTCGGGGTCCAATCAACGGTGACCGCATTCTCGCCCACTCGGATGTGGCGCCGGCGCGCAAAGAGGATCCGGGCGAAAAATTTCCGTGGGGCTTGTTGAGCGACTCCAACGTCGGTCATTGGGTTCGTGCAGCGCCCCTTGATCTTGAGGGCACCAGTCTCAAACCAGGCGATAGAGGCGACGCGGTCATCAGACTGCAACGCACCCTGCGCATGTACGGCTACGGAATAACCGATACCGGAAGCTATGACGACGCGACGCAAAAAGTGGTTACGGCATTCCAGCGCCATTTTCGGCAGGCTCGCGTGGATGGCCTCGCCGATCCTTCCACGCTGCTGACGTTGCGTGCGTTGATCGAAACGCGGTCTGCGCCGCCGCCCCCCAAGGCAATCGCCTGAGATAGGCCGCTTACGGTCCTCTTAAGCCTGTCGTGTGACAGGCCTTGACCCAACACGCGCATATCTCCATTCCTATCCGCGTCAGTCGGCTGGACGGCCGCTCCGCGCCAATGCCGAAAGGCGGCCGGAGAGGAAAGTCCGGGCTCCACGGACAAACGGTGCCGGATAACGTCCGGCGGGGATAAAACCCCAGGGACAGTGCCACAGAGAACAGACCGCCTCGGCGCGTTGCGTTTAGCCGCGGCAAGGGTGAAACGGTGCGGTAAGAGCGCACCGCGTTTCCGGCGACGGAAACGGCACGGCAAACCCCACCGGGAGCAAGACCGAATAGGAACGGCGCGGGAGAAATCCCGGATCAGTCCTGATCAGCCGTTCGGGTAGGTTGCTTGATGCGCCGGGCAACCGGCGTACAAGAGGAATGGTCGTCACGTCTGCGGTTTGCCGCAGGCCATACAGAACCCGGCTTACAGGCCGGCTGATCGTTATAAGGGGGCTCGGCGGAAAACCCGCCGGGCCCCCGCCAATTTGGCGCTGGATTCGCAGGAAAATTGGCGATTTCGGCTACAAATGGAAGAATAGACATCCTAAACCACATGCGATAACTGTGCGGCTCTTCCGAGAGGCATGGTTTCGCCGACTGCGTGGCTGGGCGCTCTTTGGGAACCCGAGGGGGACCAGGCCGGGTGTCAGCGCGCGTGAAGAGCCATTACTCCTCGGCGCAATGAGACCCGACACAATCTGGATAGTTCTGCGTGAACACAGTTGCCGCACCGCGTAAGAGTCTCTCCGCTGTCGGGTCGCTTGACCCCAAGAGGCAAATCGATCTGTACCGCCAAATGCTTCGCATTCGCCTGATCGAGGAGGCGATCGCGGATCATTACGGTGAAGGTGAGATGCGCTGTCCGGTCCATCTTTCGATTGGCCAGGAAGCAATTGCCGTCGGCGCCTGCGCTGCACTTCAAACGTCAGACAAGGTGTACAGCACGCACCGTTGCCACGCGCACTATCTCGCCAAAGGCGGCGATCTCAAACGCATGATGGCGGAGATTTGCGGCAAGGCGGCGGGATGCATCGGCGGCCGCGGCGGTTCCATGCACCTGATGGATATCCCGAAGGGCGTCATGGCGAGCATTCCGATCGTCTCAAGTTCGATTCCGGTTGCCGTCGGCAGCGCGCTTGCCGACAAGCGCATGCGCAACGGGAAAGTGACCGTCGCTTTCTTCGGCGATGCATCGGTGGAAGAAGGCGTCTTTCATGAGAGTGCAAACTTTGCATCTCTGCACAAGCTTCCGGTCATATTCCTCTGCGAGAACAATCTGTATTCCGTTTACACACGCCTCGATGACCGGCAGCCGAACCGCCCGCTGACCGATCTTGCGAAGGCGCACGGCATGTTGGCCCTGCACGGCGATGGCAACGATCTGGATGAATGTTACCGGCTTTCAGTTCAGGCGGCCGAACGCGCGCGCAACGATCAGGGCCCGACCCTCTTGGTTCTCGACACCTACCGCTGGCGCGAACATTGCGGCCCGGCTTTCGACAACCACGTCGGCTATCGGGAAGAGAGCGAATTCAAAGAGTGGGAGCAGCGTGACCCAATCCGCCGTTTCCGCGAACACCTTGGCGCCGGGCTTGATGCGAAACTGGAAAGTGCCATGTCGGCGGAGATCATGGCCGAGATCGAGGACGCGCGTGCGTATGCCCGAGCCACGCCCCTGCCTGATCCGAGTCAGGCAACCCAGCACGTCTACGCATGAACGCCGTTGCGCCAGGCCACGAGCGCGTGATCACGCTCGCCGATGCGATCCGCGAAGGGATCACGGAGTCATTCGCAAAAGACGACAGCACATTTCTGTTTGCACAGGGTGTGGCCGACCCGTCATCGATGTGGGGCACACTGAAAGGCATCGGCAACAAATTCGGCGAGGATCGCGTCATCGAGATGCCGATCGCCGAAAATGGCGCGGTCGGTATCGCAATCGGGGCTGCGATCGCCGGTCAGCGGCCGATCATCAGCTTTCATCGCGTGGAGTTCGCGCTGCTCGCATTCGAGCAGATCGTGAACAACGCCGCGAAGACTTCTTACATCAGCAATGGCCAGCACAAAGTACCTTTGGTCATTCGCATGGTGATCGGACGCGGTTGGGGCCAGGGTCCCGAGCACTCGCAGAGCCTTGAGCCGCTATTTGCCTATTTCCCCGGTCTGAAGGTCGTGATGCCCGCTTTCGCCGCCGACGCCAAGGGAATGCTGATCGCGGCCATTGAAGACGACAACCCGGTGATCTTCATCGAGCACCGGTTTCTCCACTATTCAACCGGCCACGTGCCCGAGGGCTACTACAAGAACGCGCTCGACGGTCCGCGCGTAGTCCGCGAAGGCAAAGACATCACCATCGTCGCAACGTCGCACGGTGTCCTTGAGGCCATGCGCGCGGCTGACGTTCTGCACAAGATCGGCTGCTCGGCCGAAGTTATCGATATGCGCGTTCTGCGTCCGCTCAACGTCGCACCAATCGTTGCCTCGGTCCGCAAGACCGGCCGGCTGGTCACCGTCGACACCGGATTCGTCCGTTTCGGGGTGGGCGCGGAGATCATCGCCAGCGTTCTGACGGAGGCCTTCGATGCGCTGAAAGCCGCGCCCGTTCGGCTCGGCCTCCCCGATCATCCGACACCAAGCTCGCGCGGTCTGATCCCCGGCTTCTATCCCGATTCCCAACGCATTGTGCGCGAGGTGGGAAAGATGCTCGCGCTCGATCAGGCCAAAGTCGGTACCGCGCTGAAGGAGCTCGATATCCAGCGCAAGGATTTGCAGATCGACCAGCCGGATCCCTTCTTCAAGGGGCCGTTCTAGGCCCTCTTTGTGCCAGCCTCGCCATTGGCGAACGACAGATAACATGCGCGTCCGTTACTCCCCCCTCGGCCAGCAGTTCGCCAACGTCGACAGCGTGTTCGAAGAACTACGCGCGCTGGTGGCGAGCGGCGATTTCACGCTGGGCAAGCCCGTGCAGGAATTCGAGGC
This sequence comes from uncultured Alphaproteobacteria bacterium, assembly GCA_963831515.1. Lineage (GTDB taxonomy): Bacteria > Pseudomonadota > Alphaproteobacteria > Rhizobiales > Xanthobacteraceae > Pseudolabrys. The sequence goes on from CAWHQL010000015.1 coordinate 42,594, forward strand.
CATGTTCGCCTCCGCGCTCGGCGTCAAGCACGCGATCGGTGTTGGGTCGGGCACGGACGCAATCAAGATTCCCCTGCGCGCGCTCGGCGTCGGACCGGGTGATGAGGTGATCACGGCCGCAAACACGTTTTATGCAACGGTCGGCGCAATCTGCGAGGTCGGTGCGAAACCGGTCTTCGTCGATTGCGACGATACGTTCTGCATCGACGTCAACCAACTCGAGCAGGCCATCACTGCGAAAACCAAAGCTCTCGTGCCGGTTCACCTGACGGGCGACGTCGCCGAAATGCCGCGCATCATGGAAATCGCCAAACGCCACAAGCTGCCCATCATAGAAGACGGCTGCCAGAGCCTGCTGGGGGAATATCAGGGCCGCCGCGTCGGCACCTGGGGCGATGCCACGGCATTTTCAATGCACCCGCTGAAAATCATCAATGTTTGGGGTGACGCCGGCATCGTCGTCACCAATGACGACGACATGAACCGCCGCGTGCGCTTGCTGCGCAACCATGGCCTGCGCAATCGCGACGAAATGGAAATCCTTGGTTACAACTCGCGTCTCGACTCCACGCAGGCCGTGGTCGGCAAATGGATCGTGCGTCAGCTTCCCGATATCGTGGCAAAGCGTATCGAGAATGCGGCTTATTTCGACGCCGGGTTTCGTACCATCCCGCAAATTCGCGTACCGGCGCGCCGTGCCGAGACGAAAAACGTCTACCTGCTCTACGTCCTCTTTGCCCGGGAGCGCGATGACCTGCTCAAGCACTGCATCGACCGCGGCATCGAGGCCAAAGTGCATTATCCAATCCCGTTGCATCTTCAGGACGCCCTGAAATATCTCGGCTACAAGATTGGGGATTTCCCGATCGCCGAGCGCCATTGTCGCGAAGTCATCAGCTTCCCGGTTGATCAGCATCTGAGCCGCGAGGAGCAGGATTACGTCATAGAGACCGTCAGAGAATTCTACGCCGGGAAACGTCAATGACCGAGTTCAAGGTTCCGTTCATCGATCTGCAGCAGCGCTTTGTCGAAGAGAAGGCCGAGTTGATGGCCTGCGTCGAGCGCATTCTCTCGCAGGGACACCTGGTGATGACCCAGGAGGTGTTCGATTTCGAGCGCCGCGTCACGGAATTCACCGGCGCCAAACATTGCGTGAGCTGCGCAAACGGGACCGATGCCCTGATGCTGGGGCTTTGGGCGCTCGGCATCGGCAAGGGCGATGAAGTCATCACCACGCCGATTTCCTTTATCGCGTCCACCGGCTCCATCGCCCATGTCGGTGCGACGCCTGTCTATGCCGACGTGCGTGAGGACCAGAACATCGATCCGGCCGAGATCGAAAAGAAGATCACGCCGCGCACAAAGGCGATCATGCCGGTACACTGGAGCGGCCGCATCGCCGACATGGATGCGATCCTCGACATCGCGCGCAAACACAAGCTGTTCGTGATCGAGGACGCAGCACAGTCGATGGGCGCCTACTACAAGGGAAAGCATGGCGGCACGTTCGGCAATATCGGCACGTTCTCGACACACCCGTTGAAAAACCTCAACGCCATCGGCGACGGCGGATTTCTGGTGACCGATGACGAGGACATGGCGAAGAAAATCCGTCTCTATCGCAATCACGGCCTGCAAGACCGCGATACCTGCGTGATGTACGGAGTTAATTCCCGCCTCAACTCGCTCAACGCCGAAGTTCTGATGTACCGGCTCGGGCGATTGAACGAAGTCATTGGACGCCGTCAGCGAAACGTCGATCTCTACCGGAAGAAGATCAAGGCGAAGGAAGTGCACATCCCGCCCGACAAGCAGTACGAGAAGAACTCCTACGTGATGATGATCACGCAATCGGAGCGGCGCGACGAATTGCAGAAGTTTCTCGCCGGACGCGGCATCCAGTCCCTGGTCTACTATGGTACGCCACTTCATCTGCACGCGGCCGCGAAGCGTCTTGGACACAAGCGCGGCGACTTTCCCAAGGCGGAGCATCAGGCCGATCGCGTCCTGGCCTTGCCACACCATCAGCAACTGTCCGAAGACCAGATCAGCTACGTGGCCGACACCGTAAACGGGTTCTACGGAGCCTAGGGTTTTCCATGAGCGCAACATGAGTGCACCGTCGGTCCTCGTCATTGCTGCTCACGCCCTCGATGAAGTTTTGGGCTGCGGAGGCACGATGGCGTTGCACGCGGACGCGGGCTCCTCCGTTCACGTTCTCGTTCTTTGCGGCGATGGCAGCGGCCAGGATGCAAGACGACGCGCGGCCGCGGGTCGGGCTGCCGCTTTGCTCGGCGCGCAGCCGCCGCAATTTGTCGGGCTGCCGGAGAACCACAGCGATATGATCGCCTTGTCGGACGCAGTCAGCGCCATCGAGCGCACGATCAACACGCATCGGCCGGGCGTCGTCTATGTGACGCACGGTGGCAACCTGCACGTCGACCACCAGACCGCCTATCGGGCAGCCGCGACGGCGCTGCGGCCCGTCCCGGGAAGTCCGGTGAGCGAGTTCTATGCCTACGAGGTTGCGTCCAGCACCGACTGGGCCCCGCCCGGATTCGGCGAGACATTCCACCCGTCGCTCTTTGTCGAGATCACGCCCGTTCTCGACCTGAAACTCCAGGCGCTCGAGGTCTATCAATTCGATATGCGGCCCGAACCTCACGCCCGATCGATCCGCGCGCTGGAAAACCTGGCACGCGCGCGGGGTGCAACTGTCGGAGTTGCAGCGGCGGAAGCCTTCGCGGCGCTGAGAATCGTTCAACGCGCGCACGCCTAGCGCCGCCTTCCGCCGTGAGGTTCCGAAGGGCTATTGCGCCAATACGCCGGCCTTCCTGATGATCGGCACCCACCTGTCGATTTCGACCTTGAGATGGTCGCGTAGCACGTCTGGCCGCGCTCGCTCCGGCGGCACGGTCTCGGCGCCTGACTGTGCCAGTCGTTCCTGCACTTCCGGATCCTGCAGAGCCTTCTGCAGTGCAGCCGAAAGTTTGTCGATGATCGGCTTCGGTGTCCCCTTCGGCGCATACATTGCGTACCAGACCACCATCTGAAAATCGGGCAGTCCAAACTCCGCTATGGTCGGAAGATCCGGCGCGACCTTGAGCCGCTGCGGAGTCGTTGCGGCAAAAGCTTTGACCAGTCCGCTCTTCGCGGGCTGCAAAACATTGATCGTCTGATCGCACATGAAATCGAGATGACCTCCGAGCAGGTCGTTCAGCGCGGGCGCCGTGCCTTTATATGGCGCGCCATTCACCGTGGTATTGATCGCGTTGAAGAACAGTAGACTGCACAGATGCGACGCCGACCCGATGCCGGCAAAACCATAGGTCATCTTTTCGTTGTTCGCAGACAGGTAAGCAACGAATTCCTTGAAGTTGCTCGCCGGGAAATCCTTGCGCGCAACGATAGCCATCGGCAACTCGGCAACGAGACCGATCGGTTCGAAATCTTTTATCGGGTCGTAACGCAAGTTCGGATAGAAAGCGACGTTGGCGGCATGACTGATGTGCATCAGCAGCAATGAGTATCCGTCCGGCGGCGATGCCGCGACTCTTGCCGTGCCGATCGTGCCGCCGGCACCGACCGTATTCTCGACAACGAATTGCTGATTGAGAACCTTGCTCATGCCATTCGCAAGAATGCGGCCGATGACGTCGGCGGGGCCGCCGGCAGCAAATGGCACCGTGAACATCACGGGTTTCGATGGAAAGTCTTGCGCGGCCGCATTTCCGACAAGCGCCCAGCCAAGCCACAACAGACTCAAAATCCGGTACATCGAACGTCCTCTCACTTTTTTCGTGTTTTGATTTTTTCGCGGCGCGCACCGTAAACGGCGTCGGAAGCGCGCGTCCAGAAAAAGTGATCGCGACGACTCGAAAGTATGCTTCAAGCGTCAAATGCGACTCAGAATTTTGCTCTGAGCGTCATGCACGACAATTTTGAAGAAGGTCCGGACTACTTCCGGTATGCGGCCAACATGGCTTCGCCATCAGCGCCGGCGGATGCGCCCATTCTTTCGCAATCGTGTCGCCGATTTTTGCCATTCCGGATTTCAGTTCCGGAGTCGGCGCAAGCACCGTGATGCCGGCATCCTTGAGCGCCTTGGTCTTCACGGTCATTTCCTCGATCGACAAATTCCAGCCGCGCTCTTCGGCGGCTTTCGCCGCCTCGCTCACCGCTTTCTTTTCAGCGGTGGAGAGGCGCTCAAACGCCGCCTTGTTGGCAAACACCATATTGCGCGGCACCCACGCCTGAGAGTCGATGTAGTGCGTGAGATACTCCTCGGCCTTCGTCTGCACTCCACTGGATGCCGAGGTGATCATCACATCGACCCGACCTGATGCGAAGGCGGCTGCAAGGTCTGGGACCTCGATCTGCGTCGGCTGCGCGCCCGCGAGCTCGGCAATTCGTTTGGTCATCGCATTGTAGGTGCGGAATTTCAGCCCCTTGAGCTCGTCGATCGCCTTGATCTCGCGCTTGGCGTAAATGCCCTGCGGTGGCCAAGGCACCGAAAACAGAAGAACCAATCCTTCCTTGTCCAGTTGTCTTTCGAGATACGGTTTTTGAGCCTCGGAGAGCTTGCGCGCGCCGTCGTATCCGGTGGCCAGGAAGGGAATTGAGTCGACCCCGTAGACCGGCGCCTCGTCGGCCGCGAGCGAAATCAAGACCTCGCCGGCGGCCGCTTTGCCCTCGCCGACCGCACGTTTGATTTCCGCGTGTTTGATCATTGTGCCGCCCGGGTGGACGGCGATCTTCAGCGACCCGCCGGTCGCCTTGTCCACGTCAGCCGCGAACTGAACAATGTTCCTGGTGTGGAAAGCGCCCGCCGGATAGTTGGTCGCCAGATCCCATTGGGTCTGCGCAGAAGCGGCGCTTGCAAGGCTGAGAACAGCCAAGGCAAGCGCCAATCCGGCAGCGTACTTCATCGAAAGCTCCACGCGATCGAGCCTACTTTTTATAAGCTGCGATGACGGCTTCACCGTCAGCACCCGACTTTTTCAGCCAATCGGCCGTAAGTTGCTCGCCGACTTTCTTCAATCCGGTCTGCAACGTGTCGCCTGGTGGCATGACTTTCATGCCATGCGACTTCAGCTGCTCTAGATACCAGCCGGACTTGTCCTGCCACATCTTCCAGCCGCGCGACTCCGCGGTGGCAGCCGCTTTGAGCAATGCCTCCTGCGTCGGCTTATCGAGTGAATCGAAGGCCGCCTTGTTCACGAAAGTCACGTTCTTCGGAATCCAGGCCTGAGTGTCGTAGAAGTGCGTCATCGACTCCCACGCCTTGCTGTCGTAGCCGGTCGCCGCCGAGGTGATGAACGAATTGACGACCCCGGTTGCCAGCGCCTGCGGCAATTCCGCCGCCTGGACCGTCACCACCTGCGCGCCGATGAGTTCGCCAATGCGCGCAGTGCCGACATTGTAGGCCCGCCACTTCAGGCCCTTCATATCGTCAACGGCGTTGAGATCCTTCTTGGCGTAGATGCCCTGGGGCGCCCACGGCACGGCAAACAGCAGCATCAGTCCCTGTGAGGCGAGCTTCTTCTCAATTGCGGGCTTGGAGGCCTGCCAGAGCTTCATCGATTCCGGATAACTCGTGGCAAGGAACGGAATGACATCGACGCCATAGATGGGATCTTCGTTCTCGTGCAGCGACAGCAGCACTTCGCCGAGCTGCGCCTGCCCCGTCTGCACCGCGCGCTTGATTTCCGGTGCCTTGAAGAGCGATGCGCCGGCATGAACCGTAATCTGCAGTTTGTTGTCGGTCGCGGCAGCGACATCCTTCGCGAACAGCGCCAAATTTTCGCTGTGTGGATTGTCCGGCGGATAAGCGGCCGGCAAGTTCCATTTGGTCTGGGCGGAAGCCGATTGCGCGGTCATGACCGCGGCGGTCGCGGCAGCGAAAGCAAAACTCCGAAGCGGAATCATGGAACAACCTCTTTGTCACTTACCCTGGGAACGCCAAACGCGGCAGCACCATCACGATATCAGGAAATACCGTAATGATAGCCACAGCCACGACAAGCAGAAAAAAGAATGGCAGCGATGCACGCGCCACGGTGTTGGAATCCTTGCCGCTCATGGTCTGCAGCACGAACAGATTGAACCCGACCGGAGGTGATACTTCCGCCATTTCCACGACGAGCACGACGAAAATCCCGAACCAAACGAGGTCAAATCCGGCCTGCTTGATCATCGGCACCACGATCGACGTCGTCAGCACGATCATTGAAATACCGTCGAGCGCCGTCCCGAGCACGATGTACATGACCGTAAGGGCGGCGATCAGCGCATAGGGGCTCAGATGGAAGCTATCGACCCAGCTCGCGAGCGTTGCCGGAATCCCGGTGTACGCCATCGATGTCGACATGTATGAGGCGCCCGCCAGGATCAGCATGATCATGCAGTTGACGCGGACCGTTCCCATGACGCTGGCCCAAAACGACTCCCAGGTCAGGGCATTGTGCCACCAGGCAATCGCGAGCGATCCCATCACGCCCCAGGCGGCGCATTCAGTTGCGGTTGCCCAGCCAAGCATCAGCGAAAAAAAGACGAGAAGGATCAGCAACGTCAGCGGAATAAGCTGACGCGACTCGTGCAATTTCTGACGAAACGTCATCTCCGGTTCAGCCGGAGGCGTTTTTTCCGGATTCGCCAGAGACCAGGCGGCGATGTAGCCGGAGTAAAGGGCCATCACCAGAAAGCCTGGCAAGAATCCGGCGAGAAATATCTGGATGATCGAAACGTTCGCCGCGACCGCATAGACGACCATGGTGATCGACGGCGGAATGAGTATCCCCAGCGTTCCCGCACCGGCGAGCGATCCGAGCGAGACCATCTCGTCGTAGCCGCGCTTTTTCAGTTCCGGCAACGCGATCTTGGCGACGGTCGCACAGGTCGCGGCCGACGAACCTGACACCGAACCGAAAATCCCGCAGGCAAGCACATTGACGTGCATCAGCCGTCCGGGAATCCGATTGAGCCAGGGCGCGAGGCCGCGAAACATCTCCTCCGACAATCTGGTGCGAAAAAGGATTTCACCCATCCAGATGAAAAGCGGCAGCGCGGCGAGCGTCCACGAATTGCTGTTGCCCCAGATTGTGGTCGCGAGGACGGGACCAGACGGAATGCCGCCGCCGATGAATTGCATGCCGACGTAGCCGGTCGCCATCAGCGCCATTGCGATCCACACGCCACCGGCGAGAAGAATCGTTAGAAAAACAAGAAGCAATGCCGAAATGCCGACGAGCTCCGTCATTTCAGACACCACTCTGAATGGCTTGCTCGACGACTTCCTCAGCGGTCTGCGGTTTCGGCTTCTCGTAGCGCGGCGGATTGCCCCGCAGGACATTGATGAGCTCGTCGATGAAGGCGATCAGCAGGATCAAGAGTCCGCCGCTGTATCCGAGCTGTGGAATCCATAGCGGAACGGGCAAAACGCCCTGCGCCATATCGTGGAAGCGCCAGGAATCAAATGTCAGCAACGCGGCGTAGTACGTAAAGAACGCGACGAAGAATCCGCCGATCAGCAACGCAGCGATTTCGAAGTAATGCCGCGTGCGACCTTCGAGCCTGTCGATCAGAAGCCCGACACGGATCATTTCCCCGTGGCGAAAGGTATGCGCAAGGCCGAGAAACGATGTGGCGACCATGCACCACGATACGAAATCGTCGCCGGCCGGAATGTTCAGACCGAGCGGACGTCCCGCCGACAGCAGCATCATCAAAACAAAGATGGCCAGCAGGAATCCGCCGGCGGCGTATCCCGCGAAGAGATAAAGCTTGTCGAGTATTACGCGTGCCATCCTCAACCCCCCGCATGATGGCGTTGGGCCCCGCTGTCAGCAACAGAATTCAGACCTGCTTTGAGTGAACTTTGGAATAGGTCAGATCGGATCGACGCCCTTCGCGCGTAACGTTGCCGCAGCAGAAGGCGCCGACAGAAAGCGAATGAGCGCTTTCGCTGCATCGGGCTCTTTCGTGGACGTCGACAACCCGGCAGCGAACCCTATTTTCGTCTGCAACTCCTCTGGAATAGGGCCGACCATGTCGACTCCACCGACGTCCACAATGCGCGTGGCGACGACAACCACCAGGTCGGCATCCCCCCGCGCTACAACTTCGACGGTGTCTTCCGCCTCCATCGGCTTGAGCTTGCTTTGCATCTCCGCCTTGATCCCCATCCGATCGAGCAAGCTGACAAAATACAATCCGCTGGCTCCCTTTCCCGGGTACGCGACGGCTTTCGCGGCAAGCAGAGTGCGCTTGAAAGCATCAACTGACGAGATGTCCGGCTTGGGAGCGCCCTGACGCACAGCAACACCTAGACCGGCGCGGCCGATATCGGCCCGGCTGCCGGCCACGATCTTCGCCTCTTTGGACAAGGCCTCGATCACAGGAGGATTAAGCACCGCGACGTCGAAAGCTTCGCCAGCCTCGATCTTCTTCTGGACGTCGGCATTGACCTCAAAATGGAGATTAATTTTATTGCCGGTGGCGCGCTCAAACTGCGAGCAAAGCTCGCGCACCGCGGCTTTGGCACCATTGCCACTTAAGACTTTGATTTCGGCGGCTTGCGCGAGCGAGGCCATGACCAATAGACCGCCGGCCAACGCAAGACATATCTTCATGGCATCACCGCTTTTTTCGCCGTCATCAGCCTAGCAGGCTTGTTTTGCCCCCGACAGGCCGGACATAGTGCCTTGTCCGACTGCATCAGCGACCATGCCGAAGAAAGCATCACCACAGCTTTGGGATTTCTGGATCGACCGCGGCGGCACCTTCACCGATATCGTCGGTCGGCGCCCTGACGGAACGCTCGTTCCGCGCAAGCTTCTCTCGGAAAATCCCGGTGCCTATTCCGACGCGGCCGTGCAAGGCATCCGCGATCTGCTGGGGCTGAAAGCCGGCGAAGCGATTCCGCCCGGCCGCGTCGGCGCCGTGAAGATGGGCACGACGGTCGCAACCAATGCCCTGCTCGAGCGTAAGGGCGAGCGCACCCTCCTTTTGATCTCCAAGGGCTTCCGCGACGCTCTCAAGATCGGCTACCAGGCCCGCCCGAAGATTTTTGCGCGCCAGATCATCAAGCCCGACATGCTGTATGAGCGCGTTGTCGAAGTCGATGAACGGGTGCGCGCCGACGGCGCGGTTGAGCGCGAACCTGATCTGGCGGCGGCACGCACTGCCCTTGAGAGCGCAAAAGCTGACGGCATCAAAGCGGTCGCGGTCGTGTTCATGCACGCCTACCGCTTTCCCGAGCACGAGAAGCGCGTCGCCGCGCTCGCGCGTGAATTGGGCTTTGCGCAGGTGTCGGCCAGTCACGAGGTGTCGCCGCTGATCAAGCTGGTCGGCCGCGGCGATACCACGGTCGTGGATGCTTATCTTTCGCCAATTCTGCGCCGTTACGTGGCGCAGGTAGACCGGGACCTCGACGCCAGACGGTCTGCTGCGCGTCTCATGTTCATGATGTCATCCGGCGGACTTACCGCAGCCGAGTTGTTCCAGGGCAAGGACGCGATTCTTTCCGGTCCCGCCGGCGGCGTTGTGGGAATGGCGGAAACCGGGCGGCAAGCCGGACTACATCGCCTGATCGGCTTCGACATGGGCGGCACGTCGACGGACGTGTCGCATTTTGATGGCGAATACGAACGCGCATTCGAGACCGAAGTCGCCGGCGTACGTATGCGCGCGCCGATGATGCTCATTCACACGGTTGCCGCCGGTGGCGGTTCGATCCTGCATTTCGATGGCGCCCGTTTCCGCGTCGGGCCTGATTCTGCCGGGGCAAATCCGGGGCCGAAATGCTACAGGCGCGATGGACCCTTGGCGGTCACCGACGCCAATGTGATGGTTGGCAAGCTCATCGCGGATTTCTTCCCGAAGATTTTCGGCCCGTCACAAAATCTCCCTCTCGACGCGAACGCAGTGCGCAATGCATTCACCGAGCTTGCGCAGCAAGTCGGCGGCCGCAAGGCCGAAGAGGTTGCCGACGGATTCATCAAGATCGCGGTCGAAAACATGGCGAACGCGATCAAGAAAATTTCCGTGCAACGCGGCTATGACGTCACGCGCTACGCGCTCAACTGCTTCGGCGGCGCCGGTGGCCAGCATGCATGCCTGGTCGCCGACGCCCTCGGAATGACCCGCGTGCTCATGCATCCTTTCTCGTCACTCCTGTCCGCCTACGGGATGGGGCTCGCGGATATCCGCGCCACGCGCGAACAGGCGGTCGAGCTGGATTTCGGCCCCAAGGCGCTCAAGGCAATTTCTCGAATTGGGGCGAGGCTGGGCAAGGAGACAAAATCCCAGGTCGCCGGCCAGGGCGTCCCGGCAAAAAAAATCAAAGTCTTCGTACGGGCGCATATCCGTTACGCGGGCACCGATACGGCGCTTCTCGTGCCCGCCGGCACCGCCGCCGCGATGAAGCGCGCCTTCGAAAAAGCGCACAAAGCGCGATTCGGTTTCATCGACCGCGCAAAGCAGGTGGTTGTCGAGGCCGTCTCGGTGGAGGCGGTTGGTGGCGGCGCCAAATTCAACGAGAAAAAGATGAAGCGCAGCCGCACCAAACTGCCAGCGCCGGCGTTGCGCACACGGTTCTTCTCAGCCGGCGCCTGGCACAAGGCAAATGTCTATCTCCGTGACCAGCTCAAGCCTGGATCGCGCGTCACTGGCGCCGCTATCATTATCGAGCCGCATCAGACGGTCGTGGTCGAGCCCGGCTGGCAGGCCGAATTGACCGCAAAAAATCATCTTTTGCTGACGCGCGCGAAAAAGCTCAAGCGTACCCATGCGATCGGCACGCACGCCGACCCGGTCATGCTGGAGGTTTTCAACAATCTGTTCATGTCGATCGCCGAGCAGATGGGCGTATCCCTGCAGAACACCGCCTACTCGGTGAACATCAAAGAACGGCTGGACTTTTCCTGCGCGGTGTTCGCGCATGAGGGCACCTTGGTCGCCAATGCGCCGCACATGCCCGTACATCTCGGCTCCATGGACCGCGCCGTTGAAACCATAATCCGCGAGAACCAGGGCCGCATCCGTCCGGGCGACGTTTACGCCATCAACGCCCCCTATAACGGCGGCACTCATCTTCCTGACATCACGGTCTGCACGCCGGTGTTCGATGACCGCAAGAAATCCATCCTGTTTTGGGTCGCCTCGCGCGGCCATCACGCGGATGTCGGCGGCATCTCGCCCGGCTCGATGTCGCCGAATGCCACCACGATCGAACAGGAAGGTGTTCTGTTCGACAATTTCAAGCTGATCGACCGTGGCCGGTTTCGCGAGAAGGAGTTGATGGCCGCGTTGACCGAAGGCAAATATCCGGCGCGCAACCCTGTACAGAACATCAACGACATCAAGGCCCAGATCGCCGCCAACGAAAAGGGCGTCGCCGAGCTGCGCAAGATGGTGACCCATTTCACGCTGCCGGTGGTGAAAGCCTACATGCAGCACGTGCAGGACAACGCCGCCGAAAGCGTACGGCGCGTGATCGACCGGTTGCACGATTCCGAATTCACCTACGAAATGGATCAAGGCACGGTCATCAAGGTGAGAATAACGGTCGACAAGAAAGCGCGAGAGGCGACCGTCGACTTCACAGGTACAAGCGACCAGCAACCGACCAATTTTAACGCGCCGGAGCCGGTGACGCGGGCCGCTGTCCTCTACGTGTTTCGTGTCATGGTCGACGACGACATTCCGATGAACGCGGGCTGCCTGCGGCCGATCAACATCGTAGTTCCCAAGCGCTCGATGCTCTCACCGGAATTTCCCGCAGCCGTCGTTGCCGGAAATGTCGAAACCTCCCAGGCGGTGACCAACTGCCTCTTCGGTGCGCTTGGCGCGCTCGCTGCGGCGCAGGGCACCATGAACAATCTCAATTTCGGCAACGCCCGCTATCAATATTACGAAACGATTTGCTCCGGTTCTCCCGCGGGCCCGGGATTCAACGGCACCGATGCGGTTCACACGCATATGACCAACACCCGGCTGACAGATCCCGAGGTTCTCGAATTCCGCTACCCGGTCGTGCTCGAAGATTTCCACATTCGGACCGGTTCGGGCGGACGCGGCAAGTGGCACGCCGGCGATGGAATTCGCCGCACGATCCGTTTCCTGGAACAGATGGAATGTACGGTCCTGTCCGGCCATCGACGGGTGCCGCCCATTCGGGCTTGCCGGCGGCGGGGCTGGCCAGGTTGGCGAGAATTGGGTGCGACGCAAAGACGGACGCATGGAGCGTCTGCAGGGGTGCGACGAGACAGTTATCGATGCGAACGAGGCCATCATCATCCAAGCGCCCACGGCGGGCGGCTATGGCGGCGAATGAGCGTTAACCGCAATCCGACGCGTTAAGCATCCACAACCATCGCCCTTGGTTTTTGACGTCGATGGTGCGAGTCTTCCGGGCATGCGAACGACAATCACGGCTTTGCTGTTTCTCGGTGCTGTCGCCTTGCCGGCGCTGGCGCAGGTTTATCCTGTTCAGGGCCGATGGGGCCAGAGCGAGAGCTCTGAAAAAGGCGCGATAGATTGCACGAACAAGCGCGTAATCGAGTTCACGGGCAATCAGCGCACCGACACCGGTGGCGGCGTGCCAGCCTTCCGCAATCAATCAGTGGTGCCCGAAGGTTCGTCGAGTTTTCGCATCGTCGATGAATTCAGCACCGGACAGATCAGCAACGGGCACACATCCTATGTCCTGCGCGTAGTCGATCCTGATCATATCGAGATCGCCATGGAAGCCGGGGCGGTAAGACTCCAGCGGTGCAAATAGGCTCGACCGCTGCTTCAAGACTGAAATCTAGTTTCGCGCAATAATCTCGCGTTCGCCGCGGTGGATCGACGACGCGTTCGTAATTTTGCCGGTTGCGCGCCTGAGAAGAATTGAAGGTCGTCGGGCCTTCAGCGAGCTGCGTCGCCGGCGGCGGGGACGCGGGCGCTCGACGTGAAGTTGGTCGAGTTGCGCGGTTGCAGAGGTCGAAGACCCTCGCTGGTCCGCAAGCAATAGCGGCACATCGAGCACCTGGCTCCAGGCACGCCATTCGGCCAGCGCTTCATCAGGCCGCGATGTGACATACAAAGGGAGCGTCAACGTCGGGTCGCGGTGCTTGAGCACGACGGCCAGCGTGTCTTGATCACCGGCCTCTCCCGGCACGAGCCACAACGAGACGCCGTCGAAGGCTGCGACGGGCATATTGAGGGCCATACGCATCCCGCGCAGCGCGCGCCGCATGACAACGCGTTCGCGATGGAGTTCGACGTCGCGCACCTGCCCATCGGCAGATGCGTCGCCGGCAAAGAACCGCACAGGCAGGCCGGAAGGGTCGGACCGTAGAGCACGGCCCGACCCGGCGCATCCGCCACTTCGCATTGACGCCTCGAAACTCTCCCGTGCCCGGCTTTTGTGCCGGGTCACGCGGCAAACATGGCAGAAACGCGTCGGAATCCGCTTAATGTTCTGGGTTAACCGGAAGTAGCGGTGTGGCGTTTGCCGGGAATGATTGACGTCGCGTTGCAAACCATGATTGACGAGGTGTTGCCGTCGTTGCTCGGATTGTAAGAAATCGGCGGTTGAAAGGTATCGCGATCTCGACCATCTAGAAGTGGACCTATGCTTGCACCTATCGCCTCCCTGCTGGATCTCAATCCGCTGACCGATCGCGCCGAACGGCTGGTAAAGGCCGCGCGGTCCGCCGGCGCGGATGCGGCCGATGCCGTCGCTTTGCGCTCGATGTCCTTGGGCGTCGAGGTGCGTGATGGGCGCGTGGAAGAATCCGAAAGCTCGGAAGGCGACGATATCGGCTTACGCGTTCTGGTCGGCCGCCGGCAGGCCATGGTGTCCACGAATGAGATTTCGGACAACAGCGTAGCCTTGGCCGAGCGCGCAGTTGCGATGGCCCGCGCAACGCCGGAGGACAAGTTCGCCGGCCTCGCCGACGCGGACTTGCTTGCGCGTGAAATTCCCGATCTCGACCTGATCGACCCGAAACTCCCGACGGTTGGAGAACTTGAAGCGCAGGCGCGAACACTTGAAGAAGCAGCTTTCTCCGTCAAAGGCGTCAGCAAGTCGGGCGGCGCGTCGGCCTCCGCGGGAATTGGCGGAATGGTGCTGGTCACCAGTCACGGTTTCCGCGGCGCCTATATCGGGTCGAATCACGGTCTGTCGATGACCGCCATCGCCGGCGACGGCACCCGCATGGAGCGCGACTACGACTATTCGTCCGTGCGTCACGCTGCCGACCTGGAGCGGCCTGAAGACATCGGTCGCAGGGCCGGCGAACGCGCGATCGCGCGCCTCAATCCGCGCAAGGTTTCAACCCGCAAAGTACCCGTGGTCTTCGATCCACGTTCGGCGGGTTCGTTGGTCTCGCATCTGTCAGGCGCCGTGAACGGCGCCTCCGTCGCGCGGAAAACCAGTTTTCTTCGCGACAAAATGGGTGCGAAGCTTTTTGCTGACGGCATTCGCATTGTCGATGACCCTCTTCGCAGACGGGGCCTGCGCTCGCATCCGTTCGATGGCGAAGGCGTCGCCTGCAAAAGGCTCGCCCTGATCGACGACGGAGTCCTTCGTTCGTGGCTGCTCGACAGCACGACCGCACGTGAGCTTGGACTGGTCACCACCGGCAACGCTCAGCGCAGTGGCTCATCAGCGACCTCCCCCGGATCGAGCAATCTGTACATGGAGCCCGGGCGACTGAGCCAAGCGGAGCTCATCGCCGATATTGTTGATGGATTCTACGTGACCGACCTGATCGGCGTCGGCGCGAATATGGTGACGGGCGACTATAGCCGCGGCGCTTCAGGCTTCTGGATTGAAAATGGCAAGCGCACCTACCCCGTGAGCGAAGTGACGATAGCAGGACATCTCATCGATATGTTCCGCACGCTCACGCCTGCCAATGATCTTGAATTCCGCTACGGCATCAATGCGCCGACGTTACGCGTAGAGGGATTGACCGTTGCCGGCCAATGATTTCCTCGCGCTGCGGGAACCACTTGCAATCGTAGTCCGCGCGGCCGGCGATATCGCCCGCGCAACGGCGCAAGGTCCGTTCAAACGCTGGACCAAGGGCGCCGACCGCTCGCCGGTGACCGAGGCGGACATCGCCGTGAACGAGTTCCTGCGCGGTCGTCTCTCGGATCTGGTGCGCGATGCCGCATGGAAATCGGAGGAATCGGACACAGACCTACCCGACCGTGCCGTTCCGCTTGTGTGGATAGTCGATCCGATCGATGGCACCCGTGCCTTTATTTCTGGCAGCCCCGACTGGTCTATTTCTGTCGCGCTCGTCGAGCACGGCCGGCCGCTGATCGCAGCGTTATACGTGCCCGTTACTGACGAAATGTTTCTCGCCCTGCACGGCCAGGGCGCCGCGCTTAACGGCGCACCGATCAGAGTGTCGGCCGGCGCAACGCTCGCCGGCGCCAGCCTGGCCGGGCCCAAACGTTTCCTGGACCGGCTGTCCGCCATCACGCCGGGGATCTTAGCCCAACCCAAGGTGCATTCACTGGCCTTACGCATTGCCCGCGTTGCACACGGCGCGCTGGATGCAGCATTCGCGTCCAGCGGCAGCCACGATTGGGACCTTGCAGCCGCCGATCTTTTGGTGCACGAAGCCGGCGGCGCGCTCACCGATTTTGCCGGCCGGCCGCTCACGTACAATGGGCAGGAAGCCGCATATGGCGCGCTGATCGCCGCCGGTCCTGCGCGCCACGCCGCCTTGATCGAACTCGTGCGCGACCACGAAACCGAATTCGCGTAGGCTTGGCCAACCGCGAAAAATAACGTCGGGGATCAATGAGGGATTCGAGCCATGGCTGCAGATTTGCCGACCGCGAAACCCCAATTATTGCATCTCGTCCTCGGCGGTGAACTTACCGAGCTCGGCGGCAACGAATTCAAGGATCTCGAAAAGGTCGAGATCGTCGGCGTATTTCCGAACTACGCCAGCGCTTATGTCGCCTGGAAGGCCAAGGCGCAGCAGACTGTCGACAACGCTCACATGCGCTACTTCATTGTCCATCTGCATCGATTGCTCGATCCCGAAGCGACAGCCCGGTCGGTACGCTGAATGTTGATGCGATCGTTCAGACGGAACATCACGACCTCGCCGGTCTTTCACGAGACCGTCGGGGTCATGTCTGCCTGGTATCTTCGATTCGCGTGGCGTACCAGCCGCGTCACGATCGAGCCGCCGAACATTTACGACGAAGTCGAAATGCCGGCGATTGTCGCGATGTGGCACGGTCAGCATTTCATGGCGCCATTCATCAAAAAACGTGACGATCCGCGCCATCGCACCAAAGTGCTGATCTCGCGCCATCGCGACGGGGAGATCAATGCTCGTGCCGCCGAACGGCTCGATATCGGTACCATCCGGGGCTCAGGCGCGCACGACGGTGGCTTTCACCACAAAGGTGGGCCTGCCGCGTTTACGGAGATGCTGGAGGCTCTCAAGGATGGGTACAATATAGCGATGACCGCCGATGTACCAAAAGTCTCGCGCGTCGCCGGGCTTGGAATCGTGAAACTTGCTCAACATTCGGGTCGGCCGATCTATCCTGTTGCGATGGCATCGAGCCGTCGCATCGAACTCGACAATTGGGACCGCTCGGCCATTAACCTGCCGTTTGCGCGAATGGGAATAGTCGCAAGCGAGGCCATCCTTGTGCCGCCCGACGCCGACCGGGAGACCCTGGAAACGGCGCGACAACGGGTTGAAACTGAACTCAATCGGGCGACGGCACGCGCTTACGAGATCGCCGACAGGACCGGGGGCGAGGCACCTTGAGTGGCAAATTGCCGACTGGCTTGCGGATGTATCGGCTCTTGTCCGCGGCGGCTGGTCCGTTCACCTCCATTCTCCTGGCGCGACGCCTCAAGCGCGGCAAGGAACATCGTCAGCGCCTGCCCGAGCGCCGCGGTGAGAGCCGCATCGGGCGGCCGGAAGGTCCACTCATCTGGCTGCATGGCGCAAGTGTCGGCGAACTCGCCAGTGTCCTGCCGCTCATCGAGCGGATTCGTGCCCGAGGATTCGGCATGCTTGTCACAACGGGGACTGTCACCTCGGGCGGGCTTGCCGAACAGCGCCTTCAACGCGGTGTAATTCACCAATTCATTCCGCTCGACATTTCGCGGTTCGTCCGGCGGTTTCTCCAGCATTGGCGACCCGATCTCGCCTTGTTCGTGGAATCCGAACTCTGGCCGAACCTGATGATCGAAGCATCGACGCGCGGCATACCTATGGTGCTGATCAATGCGCGTCTTTCCGAAAATTCATATCAGCGTTGGCGCCGCGCACCACGTTCGATCGCCGACTTGCTCCGGCGTCTCGATCTTTGTTTGGCCGGCACTTCGTCAGACGCCTTGCGGTTAAGCAATCTTGGCGCGTCGAACGTGGTCACGACCGGCAATCTCAAGCTTGACGCGCCGGCGCCGCCTGCCGAACCCAGGGCGCTTGCAGAATTGCAAAATGCCATCAATCGTCGGCCGGTCGTCGCGGCCGCTTCGACCCATGCCGGCGAAGAGGAAGCTGTAATCGAGGCGCATGCGCGCCTGCGCCGGAATTTTCCTGGATTGCTGACGGTGATCGCACCACGGCATCCGGAGCGAGGCCCGGGAATCGCCGAGATTGCAGCAGGTGCCGGCTTGCCCGCCGCTTTGCGTTCGCGTGGAGAATTGCCCGACCAGGAAACTGAGATTTATGTCGCCGATACGGTCGGCGAGCTTGGGCTCATATATCGGATGGCACCCGCGGTGTTTATGGGCGGCTCATTGATCAAACACGGTGGTCAGAACCCGATCGAGGCCGCCAAGCTGGGTGCGGCAATCCTGCATGGTCCACATGTGTGGAATTTCGCGGAGATTTATTCCGCGCTCGACAGGGTCCACGGCGCGGAGCGGATAGAGAGCGTGGACCAACTCGTTGCGCATTTGGCGGCGTGGCTGAACGACCCTGACGCGCGCGCCCGCGTGGTGGCGGCAGCAAATGGCGTTGTTGAGAACCTGAGCGGAGCGTTGGAACGCACGCTCGCATCTCTTGACCCATACCTGATGCAACTGCAGTTGCAGCAGCGGGCGCATCATGCGTGAGCCAGCTTTCTGGTGGCGCGAAGCCGGGTTCACCGCGGGGACCCTCGCGCCGCTGGGGCTTACTTATGGCGCGGTCGCAGCAAGGCGCATGGCAGCAAAAGGTGTTTCCGCCGGATTGCCGGTCATATGCGTTGGCAATTTCACGCTGGGTGGCGCCGGCAAGACACCAACGGTGATCATGCTGGCACGAATGCTTGCAGACGCCGGCATGCATCCGTTTTGCCTCAGTCGCGGTTATGGGGGAAACGTCGCCGGACCAAAGCGTGTGGATGTTCACGGCGACAGTGCCGCCCAGGTTGGCGACGAAGCGCTTCTGATTGCGCACTCCGCCCCGGCTGTCGTGTCGCGGGACCGCGTCGCCGGTGCCGCGTTTGCGCACAAGCAGGGTGCGGGGCTGATTATCATGGACGATGGCCTGCAGAATCCATCGCTGCTGAAGGACTTTACGCTCGCGGTAGTCGATGCACGCCGCGGGGTCGGCAACGGGTCCGTGTTTCCTGCCGGACCGTTGCGCGCACCCATGGTCGCGCAGCTTGAACGGACTGATGCGCTGCTGGTCGTGGGTGAAGGGGTCAATGCAGAGCCTGTCGTCGCACAATGCCGCGCGCGCGCACTGCCGATATTCCATGGCCGCCTCGTTCCCGACACTGATTGCATGACCGCGCTAAAGGGGCGCAGCGTGCTCGCATTTGCTGGGATCGGCGATCCAAACAAGTTTTTTGCGACCGCGCTCGATGCCGGCATCGCGGTGGTGGAGCGTGAAGCATTCGACGACCACCACCGCTATACGGCCGAGGAAGCAGCGGGGCTGATGATGCGGGCTGAACACAGCGGACTTGCGCTGCTCACCACCGAGAAGGACCGTGCGCGGATGACGGGTGAACACCTGCTCGATGCGCTCGCTGCCCGCGCGCATGTCCTGCGCGTCAAGATGGTCGTTGACGAAGCGGACGAATTGCGGCGGCTCGTAGTGTCGAAGCTGCGGGGCTGACGCGTTATTTTGTCGTCGCGTTCAATGCGCGCTGACGCTGCAAGACCGCCTCAGGCGTCGCATAGGCCTCCTGCAGATCGACGCTCCAGTACTTGAGTTCCTCGAGCGGGATCGGGACACCGGTCACCGAACATCGGACAAAGGCACCCGGCCGCACGACACGGAAATCGCCGTCGAGATACTTTACTTCCGCCTCACCATTCGTCGGCGGAGTGCGATCATAACGATTAAGCAAAAGCGGCCTCCTATGACCGGCGCCTACCTAAACATAGTCGGTCGGCTCTGCGAGCGAAACCCTTGAAAATCAACTCATGAGCCGAACAGACTACCCTGCCCACCGGGGCCTTCGTCCCCGCCGCGGCTTCGCCCCTTGCCTTTTGCGACCGGCTGCGCGGCATGATCGGCATCGGCCGTTGCCCCAATTCGCCCATCGGCAAACTCGATGTCGAGCCGCGCCCCCGGTTCCACTGCGCCCGATGAACGCAGCGGATGCCCTTCACCGTCGCGAACGAGCGCAAATCCGCGTGAGAGGACCCCTTTGTACGAGTAGGCAGTCAGTAGCTGGCCAGCACTGCGGAGCCGTTGATCACGGCGGTCCTGAGAAATGCGGAAGGCACGTCGGGCTCGGCCGCTGAAATTCTTCGTCTGCTCGCTACAGCGCTCGATGCGGTGCGACAGAAGCCGTGGAGATAAGCGCGACGCCACGCGTGTCAGGTGCGTGTGGTGGATTTGTGCGTTGGCGCGAAGTGCGCGAGGCAACCGGCCCGCGCAGGAATCGAGGCGCTGGCGGGGTACCGACAACAGGTCATCAAGCGCCGGCATTGCGCGGCTGAGCAAGGAGAGTTCCTTGCGATGCCGATCGACGTTGCGCTTCCAGCAGGCATGTTTGCGCGCACCGAGATTGGACAGAGACACCATCAGCTCGGCGCGCACCGGGACGGCAATTTCAGCAGCCGCGGTAGGTGTCGGCGCGCGGCGATCTGCCGCAAAATCGATCAGCGTGATGTCGGTCTCGTGCCCAACGGCGGATATAAGCGGAATCATGCTGGCAGCCGCGGCACGCACGACAATCTCTTCGTTGAATGACCAAAGATCTTCGAGCGAGCCGCCGCCGCGCGCGACGATGATCAAATCGGGGCGCGGTACCGGCCCAAATTCAGGCAATTCGTTGAACCCGCGGATCGCGTTGGCGACCTCCGCTGCCGAAGTCTCACCCTGCACCCGCACGGGCCACACCAATACGTGGCGGGGAAATCGGTCCTCGAGCCGATGCAGAATATCGCGGATCACTGCGCCAGTGGGCGAAGTCACCACGCCAATGACTCTCGGCAAAAACGGCAGGAGTTGCTTGCGCGCCTCATCAAACAAGCCTTCGGCGGCGAGCTTCTTTTTGCGCTCCTCGAGGAGCTTCATCAGGGCGCCGATGCCGGCAGGCTCCAGCCTGTCGATAACGATCTGATAACTGGAACGACCCGGATAGGTCGTCAGGCGACCAGTGACGATGACCTCAAGCCCCTCCTCGGGCTTGACGCGCATGCGGCCGTAGGTGCTTTTCCAGATGACGGCGTCGAGGCGGGCGCCCTCGTCCTTGAGAGCAAAATACGCGTGACCGGAGGGTTGCTGGCCCTTGAAGCCGGAAATTTCACCGCGGACGCGCACGAAACCGTAGCCATCCTCGACGGTGCGTTTGAGGGCCGCCGAAAGCTCCGAGACGGTCCATTCCACAACGTTATCGAGGGCAACTTCTGTCATCAGTATCGAATCTCTTGCGGGCACAAGGCGCCATGCTACACCAAACCGCAACCAGTCCCTAAAGGCCGCCCGCGCGTCTCATGAACATCCTTATTCTCGGTTCCGGCGGACGCGAGCACGCGCTCGCCTGGAAAATCGCTTCGAGCCCACTCACCGACAAGCTCTATTGTGCGCCCGGCAACGCGGGCATCGCGCGCGAGGCCGAATGTGTGGCGCTTGATCTCGCCGACCACAAGGCCGTCGTCGCATTTGCCAGGGACAAGAACATCAATCTCGTGGTGGTCGGTCCCGAGGTGCCGCTGTGCGCCGGCATTGTCGACGATCTCGAGGCAGCAGGGATCAAGGCGTTCGGTCCGACCAAATGGGCAGCGCGCCTCGAAGGTTCAAAGGGTTTCACCAAGGACCTGTGCAAAGCCAACAACATTCCGACCGCCGCATATGAGCGCTTCAAAGGCGCGAGTGCTGCGAAAGAATATGTGCGCAAAAAAGGCGCGCCCATCGTCGTGAAAGCTGACGGACTTGCCGCCGGCAAAGGCGTGGTCGTCGCGGAAACAGTGCAGGAAGCTGAATCGGCGATCGACATGATGTTCGGCGGCGGCTTGGGGGCGCCTGCATGGGAAATCGTCATTGAGGAATGTCTTGTCGGCGAAGAGGCCTCCTTCTTCGCGCTCTGCGACGGCGAGACCGCGATACAGCTCGCCTCCGCGCAGGATCACAAACGCGTCGGCGATGGTGACAAAGGACCGAATACGGGCGGCATGGGCGCCTATTCGCCGGCGCCGATCATGACCGAGCAAATGAACCGGCGCGTGATGGAGGAGATCATTCATCCTACCGTACGCGCGCTCAAACATGCCGGCGCGCCGTACAAGGGCGTGCTGTTCGCCGGTCTGATGATCACGAAAGATGGCCCGAAACTGATCGAATACAATGTTCGCTTCGGCGATCCGGAGTGCCAGGTGCTGATGCTGCGGCTGATGTCCGATCTGGTCCCTGCCCTGCTGGCCGCGCGCGATGGACAGTTGAAGAATTTCGATCTGCGCTGGTATCCGGACGCAGCGCTCACTGTGGTGATGGCCGCCAAGGGTTATCCGGGAAATTACAACAAAGGTACGGTTATAGAAGGACTCGACGCGGCGGCGCAGATCGAAGGCGTGGAGATCTTTCACGCCGGCACCAAGACCGACGGCAATCGCATCGTCGCCAACGGCGGACGCGTGCTCAATGTATGTGCGCGCGGCAAGAATGTTCGCGAAGCACAGAGCCGCGCCTACGCTGCTGTCGATCTTATCCGCTGGCCTGACGGCTTCTGCCGTCGGGACATTGGCTGGCGCGCGATCGAGCGAGAGTAAGCACCCTCTCCCACAAATGAGCCCCGTCAAGTAAGGTATTTTTCATGCCCGACCTGGCCGACCTCTTTCCGGGTTTTGCTTCGCACTGGATCGACACGAGCGTCGGAAGAATCTTTGCCCGCGCCGGCGGCAATGGCCCGCCGCTCTTGCTGCTGCATGGTTACACGCAAACAAACGTGATGTGGCATCGCGTCGCTCCGGTGCTCGCCAAACATTACTCGCTCGTCATTGCGGATTTGCCCGGTTACGGCTGGTCGGATGTGCCGCGAGCGGACGCGGCGCACGCGCCTTATGACAAGCGCTCGATGGCGAAGATCATGATCGAGGCGATGGAGAAACTCGGCCATGTGCGCTTCAGGTTGGCCGGCCATGATCGCGGTGGGCGCGTCGCCTATCGGCTTACTCTCGATCACCCGGGCCGCGTCGAGCGATTGGCGACGCTCGACATCGTTCCGACCTACGACATGTGGCACAACATGGATCGCAACCTCGCGATGAAGGTCTGGCACTGGCCGTTTCTCGCGCAGCCGGAGCCGCTGCCGGAAATGCTGATCTCGAATGCACCCGTTGAGTATCTGGAATGGAAAATGGCGAGCTGGACGAAGGCCAAGAACTTGTCTGCCTTCGATCATCGCGCGCTCGATCACTATCGGGCGGCATTTGCCGATCCGCTGCGCATCCACGCCCATTGCGAAGACTACCGTGCAGGGCGCTATGCCGATCTAGCCCAAGACGAGGCCGACCGCGCGGCAGGACGAACGATCGCATGCCCCATGCTGGCCTTGTGGGGCGGTGTCGGTATTGCGTCTGAGACCGGAGGGCCGCTGAAGACCTGGCAGCAATGGGCTCCGCAGGCAACAGGCAAGGCGGTTGACTCAGGCCATTTCCTAACCGAGGAAAACCCCGAGGCAACCGCGGCGGCGTTGTTTGACTTCTTCGCCGGCTGACGCAGGAGACCGATGAATGCATCCCGTGCTGCGGCTTTACGAGGACGTTCTCTCAAGCGCCGAAAAGATCGAACTCAGACTGCCGCCAGTTCCGCGTTTTATCTTTGTCGTGCACGGCACCGCGGCAATCGGCGAAGAAACGGTACGCGAGGGCGAAGCCTGGCAAGGCGAGGCGGCTGTCAAAATCAAGCCCGGTGCAACTGGCGTCACGTGCTGGCGCTGGGAGCTCGCGCGCGGCGATCAGGGCAGCACGACCGCGAACGCGCCCGGCATGGTCACCCATGAGAAGCTGACCGCTTTTCTCGAGACGCTGCCGAAAGGCGAGTTGCTGATGCGCGGCGACAGCGTCGCGTTTCCGCCGGGCGGTTGCGCCTACCTGCACCGCCACCAGGGCCCTGGTATCCGTTGTCTGATCGATGGCGGCATACGAATCGACACGCATGGGCGTTCGACGTCGTTTGGTCCCGGCGGTGCCTGGTACGAATCCGGACCTGACGCCGTATTCGCGCAGGCGTCATCCGACAAGCCGAGCCGCTTTATTCGCGTGATGATTTTGCCGCGCGAACTTCAGGGGAAAAGTTCAATTCAATACGTGAACGAGGAGGACAAGACGAAGCCGAAGTCGCAGCAATACAAGATTTACGCTGACGCTCCGATATCCTTCGAAACACGCAAATGATTTCGTTGCGGCGATGACACCGATCGACCGCCAAGGGGCTTTTTCGGGAACAAAGGATGCGGCACCGGCACTGCGCCTCGATGTAGGGCAACTTGAGCACTATCTCGATGCCCAGATAAAAGGATTTGCCGGGCCACTGACCGTCAGGCAATTCAAGGGCGGCCAATCAAACCCGACTTATCTGCTCGAGACACCCGGCCGACGCTACGTCTTGCGTCGCAAGCCGCCGGGCAAATTGCTTCCATCAGCGCATGCCGTCGATCGCGAGTACCGCGTGATCAGCGCACTCCATGCGCAGGGCTTCCCTGCTGCCGAACCGCTCGTCTATTGCGCTGATGAGAGCGTCGCAGGGACTGCGTTTTACGTCATGGACTTCGTCGATGGCCGCGTCTTCTGGGAGCCCCAGATGCCCGGTTCAAACCCGGCCGAGCGCGCCGCCGTTTACGATTCGATGAATGCAACGATCGCGCATCTGCACGGGCTCGATCCGGGCAAGATAGGCCTCGGCGATTTTGGTAAAGGCGAAAACTACGTCGGCCGGCAAGTGGAACGCTGGTCGAAGCAATATCGCGCGTCCGAAACGGAAAAAATCGACGCGATGGAGCGCCTGATCGACTGGCTGCCGAAACATATCCCGCCAAACGCATCGGTACGCCTGGTGCATGGCGACTATCGGCTCGACAATCTGATCGTCGCACACGACCAACCGAAAGTGGTTGCCGTGCTCGATTGGGAACTATCGACTCTGGGCGATCCGTTGGCTGATTTCAGCTATCACCTGATGGCGTGGCACATGCCCCATTCCGAGAGCGCAGCGGGTACGGCGACGCTGGTGGGTCACGATCTGCGCGCGCTAGGTGTTCCGTCAATGACTGACTATGTCGACGACTATGTCGCACGCACGGGACTAGACCCACGTCCGCATCTGTCGGTCTATCTCGCTTATAATTTCTTCCGTATCGCTGCGATTTTGCAGGGGATTATTGGCCGCGTGCGCGACGGCACCGCGACAAGCGAATTTGCGCCCGCAAAGGCCGACATGATCCGGCCGCTTGCCGACAAGGCCTGGGAATTCGCAACCCGCGCCTGACACACATCGGCAGGGTCAACAAATCCTTTCGCGAGAAACGCGGATTTGTCGTGCGCACGATGCGCATAATTGAGACCTGCGCACCTAATTTGCCCCTGCTATGCCGAGGGCCGAAACGAAGCCAAAGTCGTCCGCGCAGCAGGCGAGCGAACGCGAGCCCGTTACAGCGCCCGTCGTCCGGCAGGCTCCGCCGCCGCCCGGAATGGGCAAGCTCGTCGATAAAACGGCTTAACTGAACCTTCTGAAAATTATCGGCGGGCCTGGAAGAAGTTTTTCAGGAGCTCGCCGCATTCGCTTTCGTTGATGCCACCATAGACCTCAGGCCGATGGTGGCAGGTCGGCGCGGCGAAGAAGCGCACGCCGTGCTCAACCGCGCCGCCTTTGGGATCGGCAGCCCCGAAGTAGAGCCTGCGAATGCGCGCGAACGACATCGCCGCGGCGCACATCGCGCAAGGTTCGAGTGTTACGTAAAGATCGCAATCCGTGAGCCGCTCGCTGCCAAGCGCCGAGGCCGCGGCCCGAATGGCAATAAGCTCCGCGTGCGCGGTTGGATCGTGGTCAGCGATCGTTCGGTTGCCGGCCCGCGCGACA
Source organism: uncultured Alphaproteobacteria bacterium (assembly GCA_963831515.1). Classification (GTDB taxonomy): domain Bacteria; phylum Pseudomonadota; class Alphaproteobacteria; order Rhizobiales; family Xanthobacteraceae; genus Pseudolabrys. The sequence continues at coordinate 68,096 of CAWHQL010000015.1, forward strand.
ATGGTCCCGTCCCTCACGACGACGCAGCCGACAGGCACTTCGCCCCGCGCACCGGCGGCGCGGGCCTCTTCAAGGGCGATGGACATGAATGTGGGCGATGGCATGTTCACTCATGGCCGGGCTTGTCCCGGCCTTCCACGTCTTCTATGCCGCTCCGTGTATAAGGACGTGGGTGCCCGGCACAAGGCTTGTGCTCGGGCCGGCATGGCGAAGAAATCGATATGGCAGCAGCCCCCACCAAGGAAAGGCCCGGCGAGCGCATCGCAAAAGTCATTGCGCGCGCAGGTCTTGCCTCTCGGCGTGAAGCCGAAGCGTGGATTGTGGCCGGACGGGTATCGGTCAATGGCGGGGTAATTTCTTCGCCCGCACTTAATGTAACGCCATCCGACCAGATCGCGGTCGATGGTCAGCCTTTGCGGGCGCGCGAACGCACGCGGCTTTTTCTTTATCACAAGCCACGCGGATTGGTGACGACCCATTCCGACCCGGAAGGGCGAGACACGATTTTCCGGGCGCTGCCAAAGACACTTCCGCGGGTCATTAGCGTCGGGCGACTCGACATCAACACCGAAGGTCTCTTGTTGCTCACCAACGACGGCGGTCTGGCACGCATGCTGGAATTGCCGACAACCGGCTGGCTGCGCCGGTACCGCGTGCGTGCGCTGGGACGCGTGCGCCAGGAGGCGCTCGATCGTCTGCGCGACGGCGTCACCATCGACGGGACACACTATGGCCCGATTGAAGCGACGCTCGACCGCGAACAAGGCGCGAATATCTGGCTGACCTTCGCCATTCGCGAGGGCAAGAACCGCGAGGTGCGCAAGGTTCTCGAATCGCTGGGTCTGAAAGTGAACAGGCTGATCCGTGTTGCGTTCGGGCCTTTTGATCTGGGCGACCTCGATGACGGAGCCGTCAAAGAAATCGAAACCGCCGAACTGCGCACAAAATTGGGTGAGCAGATCGTTACCGAGTCCAATGCCGATTTCGATGCTCCGTTGGCCGCCGATGAACCGCGACCGCCTTCGCGGCGGCCGCATCGGGAAAAGCCACGCGAAAGACGCGAACCGGCAAGGCCCGACAAAAACGAAAAGCGTTCGAGTGGCCGTAGCAAAAACAGGCCCCGCCGCGACCGTTCGGGCGGGCCGCGCCCATCGAGACCAAGATAGTGCGCGTCGTTGGTGGCAAACTCGGTTCACGGCCCATCGCCGGTCCGAAGTCCGATTCCGTGCGCCCCACAAGCGACAGGCTGCGTGAGGCCTTGTTCAATATTCTCACCCATTCGTATGGCGACCCGGTTACCGGCGCGCGTGTGCTCGATCTGTTTGCCGGTACCGGCGCTCTCGGAATCGAGGCCATTTCGCGCGGCGCGGACTACGCCTTGTTCGTCGACGAGGGTGTCGAGGCGCGTGCGCTTTTGCGCGACAATGTCGAGTCGCTCGGACTGGGCGGTGTCACGCGGATTTTCCGGCGCGATGCAAGCAAACTCGGGCCGGCGCATCCGCTGGATCCTTTTTCGCTGGTCTTTCTCGATCCGCCATACGGCAAGGGCCTGGCGGAAAAATCCCTGATCTCTGCACGCGACGGAGGGTGGTTGACGCCGGATGCGCTGCTGGTCGTGGAGGAAGCGGCCAAAGCCGGGTTCAAGGCGCCGGACGGATTTGTCGAACTGGAACGGCGCCGCTACGACGACACCGAGTTCATTCTCATCCGGTTGAGCTAAGTCACCGTCGTCCGAACAATCGTTCAATATCTGTGAGCTTCAATTCGACGTAAGTCGGCCGGCCGTGATTGCACTGGCCGGAATTGGGGACCGCTTCCATCTCGCGCAGCAGCGCGTTCATTTCTTCCGGTTTCAACCGGCGTCCCGCGCGGACGGAGCCATAACACGCCATCGTCGCCGAAACATGCATGAGACGGCGCTCCAGCGGCAATGAGTCATCCCATTCTGCCGCGTGCTCCGCGAGATCGTTGATCAGTCCCCTCACGTCGACATCACCCAGCATGGATGGCGTTTCCCGCACCGCCACCGCGCCAGGACCGAATGTCTCGATCACCAAGCCAAATCGCGCCAGCTCCTCGGCACGTGCCGCAAGCCGCGCAGCATCGGTCTCGTCGAGTTCGACGATTTCCGGAATGAGAAGGATCTGTCGCGCAACCCCGGTCTTTTCGATGGCCGCCTTCATACGCTCATAGACGATGCGTTCGTGGGCGGCGTGCTGATCGACGATGACGAGGCCGTCGTGAGTTTGTGCGACGATGTAGGTCTCGTGAACCTGCGCGCGCGCCGCGCCAAGCGGACGATCGATCTGATCCGCGGCGGGTTCAAAACGTGCGACCGCGGCGTCCGCAGCCGGCTCGCCGACGTCGAACGCCGCCTGCGCAGCTTCGGCAAAGCCGGCCGCTGCGCCGCTCCTCGTCGGCGCAAAGCCTGCCGGCCGCGCCGGCGATCGTCGCCAGTCATAGGCCCCGCGACGCGGTGAAGCGGCTGGACGAAAGGTCGCGATCGTCGCGCTGCCTCCAGTCGTTGACGCGCGTTGGCCCTCGCGCGCCAGCGCCTCCTTGAGCGCACGCACAATCAATGCCCGTACGCGCCCAGCATCGCGAAAACGAACTTCGGTTTTCGCCGGATGGACGTTGACGTCAACTTCGCGCGCATCAAGCGACACAAACAATGCGAGCACCGGGTGTCGATCGCGCGGCAGATAGTCGGCGTAAGCCGCACGTACTGCGCCAAACAGCAATTTGTCGCGCACCGGCCGCCCGTTGACGAACAGATACTGCCCAAGCGAATTCGCGCGGGAGAGCGTCGGTAATCCGGCAAACCCGGTTACGCGTATACCCTCCTGTCCGGCGTCGATGGCGACCGCATTGGTGCGGAAATCGGGTCCGAGCACATCGCCAAGCCGGGCAAGGTGATCGCCTTCGGCTGCAGGCCCCCAGGTCAATGGAGCACGCTCTTCGCCGGCCAGCGTGAAGCTTACGTCGGGCCGGCTCATTGCCAGCCGCCGCACGACTTCCCGCACGGCCTCGGCTTCGCTGCGATCGGCCTTCAGAAATTTAAGCCGCGCGGGCGTCGCGTGGAAAAGATCGCGGACTTCGACCGTGGTTCCGCCCCCGAGGGAAGCCGGCTTTGCCGCCGACTTCTCGCCGGCATCAACCGTAGTGCTCCATGCGTGCGGCTCGTTGGCGTGGCGCGTGGTTATCGTCAGCCTGCCCGCAGCGCCAATCGACGGCAATGCCTCACCACGAAATCCAAGCGTATGGATCGACAGCAGATCGTCGCTATCGAGCTTGGATGTCGCATGCCGCTCAACGGCAAGTTCAAGATCGGCCCGCGTCATCCCATCGCCGTCGTCCGTGACGCGGATCAGCCTTCGGCCGCCGCCGTCCGTAAGCACATCGATCCGGCGTGCACCGGCATCGAGTGCATTTTCGACGAGCTCCTTTACGACGCTTGCTGGCCTTTCAACCACCTCGCCGGCGGCGATGCGGTTGATGACAGCCTCGGATAACTGACGAACGGGCATTGCAGGGGCCTGATCCGAATCGGGGGTAACTCTAACGGTGGGTCATCGCGGCCGCGAGCCAGCACGGCCAACTGCCCCCGCTATCCCAGGTCTAATACCGGGTCTAATACCGGGTCTAATTCCAAGCCTAATCCCAGCCCGGCTTGCTCCGGCGCAGGCTTTTGATGCCGGCGCGGTGCTTTTTGGCCTCCAGCCTTTCGCGGCGTTGACCCTTCGGCACCTTCGTCGGGCGACGTGGCGTTGGCCTGACCGCAGCCTGGCGGATCATGGCGCACAGACGGTCGCGGGCATCGGCGCGGTTGCGCTCCTGCGTCCGGTGCTGCTGGGCGACGATGACAATCACGCCTTCTTTGGTCAGCCGCTTGCCCGCAATGCGCATCAACCGCAGGGCAACATCGTTTGGCAGAGATGGCGAATGCCGTGCGTCGAAACGAAGCTGCACCGCCGACGAAACCTTATTGACGTTTTGCCCACCCGGTCCGGAGGCGCGCACGAATGATTCCGAAAGTTCGGATTCGTCAATGGAGATTGTGTCTGTGATACGGATCATCCCGACGTCACGACATCAAGTATTTTTTCGCGAGTACCTTGCCTTCTTCCACCGCCGGCTGGTCAAACGGGTCGACGCCCAGAAGATGCGCGGCGATGATTGTCTCCAGCATGAAATGCATCATCAATTCGCCGAGGGCCGCCTCATCGAGCCGGCTGATGTGAATCGTGCGCACCGGACAACCGTTCTTCGCCAGCGTTTCCGCAGTCGCGCGCCCTTCGGCCGCTACCAGATCGCCGATGCTTTTGCCGGCGAAGCCGGGCTCGCCTGCAAGCTTTGCGAGGTCGCCGTCCATCGACGGGCCGCTCCCTGCGCCATCGGTCGTGATGACGGTGAAGAGCTTGTCGCGCGGACCACCGATGAACAGCTGCAGTTGGCTGTGTTGATCAACCGGCCCGAGCGCGGCAAGTGGAGTCGTACCCTTGCCGTTCTTGCCAAGGCTTTCGGCCCACAGCTGGACGTACCAATGCGTGAAACGTTGCAAACGGTCGCAATAAGCCATGAGCACGCTGATGGCTTTCCATTTGCTCTCGCAGAGAGCGATCGAAAGCGCTGCACCGACGGCCGCTGGAACCTGCGTTGCGGGCTTTTTCGCGAGAACTGGCGCCAGCGCGATAGCCGCACCGGCGCGCACCGCTGCAATGTCGAGACCCAGCATTGCTGCCGGCAGTAGCCCGACATTGGTCAGCGCTGAATAGCGCCCGCCGACACCGGTGTCGTGGTCGAGCATCGGAACGCGGAATTTGCCAAGCAGATCACGCAGGCCGTTCGTCTTGCCGGACTTGGATGGCTCGCTGATCCCCAAAAAGATATCGGGAATGCGTGTCTGGAGTCCGGCCTCCCTCAATACCGACAAGGCGGCGATGGTCTGCATCAACGTCTCGGCGGTCCCGCCTGATTTGGATATCGCAACGAAGCGCGTGGTGGCGTGCGGCAGCTTTGCAAGCAGCGTTTCAAAGCTGTCCGGATCCAGATTGTCGATGAAGTGCAATTGAGGCGGCGGGCGTAATGCGCCAACGCCGGGAACAGCGAAACCGGCTAGTTGCGCCAAAGTTTGGCCGCCAAGGCTCGACCCGCCGGTGCCCAGAATAACGATGTCTGTCGCCCTGTCCGCCAACTGCCGCGCAGTATCCCGGATTGCTTCGAGGTCCGAGTGGGTTTCCGGCAAGCGCAGGAGAGGCAAAGTGCGGTCGGCGTGCCTGGCCCGAATCGAGTCAAGAGCACCCTCCGCGCGCGTCAAAGCGGTCTTCAGGACGTCAGCGCCAATGCCGTGCGACCCGACCTTCTCTTCGCGGGCGCTCTCGATCGATTGGACGATGTTCATGCCGGTATTAGCCTAGAGTCGCGCGCAAGGCGCAACGGCGGAAACCAACGCGAACGCTATTCCGTAGTTCCGCTCGACGTAAGGCCCTTTGGTTTGCCGGCAACCGTCACCAATAATCCCCCGCTATACAGGCGCTTGGCCACCCGCTTGGCATCCTCGATTGTCACTGCATCGATCAATGCGCTGCGCCGCTGAATATAGTCGATGCCGAGGTCGTCGACCTGGATCTGTGTCAACTGTGCTGCGATCTTGCCCGACGTATCGAGGGACAGGGCATAGGATCCCTTGAGAAACGATTTCGCGGCGGCGAGTTCTTCCGGCGTCGGGCCTTCTTCGGCCATCCGTTTGATTTCCTGTTCGATCACCGCCAACGCATCGGCCGTGCGGTCAGCCCGTGTCGCCGTGCCGCCGAGCATGACCGCGGCGCGTCGGAACCAGACCAGACTGTCGGAAACGCCATAGGCAAGTCCGCGTTTCTCGCGCACCTCCCTGTACAGGCGCGACGAGAAGCTGCCGCCACCGAGAATATGATTGACGATGTAAGCCGCCATGAATTCCGGGTCCTGCCGGGCAATACCCTGTCCGCCGAAGGTGACCACGGCTTGCGGAACATCGACATCGATCACGATCCGCCGGCCAAGACCGGTCGGCGTCGCGTTCGCAATCGGCTTGAGATCATTCTTCGCCGGCAGCGCACCGAAGGCGCGGTCGATCAGCATGCCGGCGGTCTTGGCATCGACGTCGCCGACAATGGACACCTTTAATTCGTTGCGCGCGAACACGCGGCGCACATACTCGCGCATATCCGCCGCGGTAATGCGCGGTACGGACTCGAGGGTGCCCCTGCTTTCGCGACCATAGGGGTGATCGGGGAAAGCTGTCTGCCACCAGCGACGGCTGGCGAGGTCATTGGGATTGGTCGTATCGCGCTGGAGCGTAGCCATGGTCTGACCACGGATGCGATCGATCGCGTCGGCATCGAAGCGCGGGCTCGTAAGCGCAAGACGCAACAGATCGAAAGCTTCGTCCCTATTTTCGTTCAGCGTCCGCAAGGAGCCGTAGACGTAGTCGCGGCCGACCTGGAAGCTGAGTTCGATGGCACGGTTTTCCAGGCGCTCATGAAAGGTCTTGCCGTCGAGATCGCCGGCGCCTTCATCGAGCAGATCGGCAGTAAGATTGGCGGTGCCGGCCTTGTCGGCATCGTCTTGAGTGGCGCCGCCATGGAATGCGTAATTGAGCGTAACCAGCGGCAAGGCTTTTTCGCGCACCAACCAGGCCTCAATACCTGCGGGGCTGACAATCTTTTCGATCGTCATCGCCGAAGCGGAATTCGTGCTCGCAATCGCGGCTACGGCAGCAAAGACAATCGACGCAACTAGCCGGATCATGACCGCTTCTCCGCTTGCGGGCTTACATCTTTGATTAAATAGCCTGTGACGGAGCGCCGTTTATCCAGCCATTGACGCGCGGCATCCTGCACTTGCTCGGCAGTAACAGCGCGAATGCGGTCTGGCCAATTCTTGACGTCGTTGACCGATGCACCCGTGGTCAGCGCGGTTCCGAACCAACGGGCCATGGTTGCCTGGTTGTCCTGTGCATAGACCGCATCTGCAATCAGCCTGGTCTTGGCCCGCTCCAGTTCTTCTGGCGTCACGCCCTTCGCGATCACCTGAGCGATGATCGCATCGGTTTCCGCTTCAAGTTGCGGCAGCGTGACACCAGGGCGGGGCGAGCCACCTACGGTGAATTTCGACAGATCCAGCGTGCTCCCGTCGTACCAGGCGTTGGCCGCGACAGCGACTTGCTTGTCGACGACGAGACCAAGATAGAGGCGGCTGTTTGAACCGCTGCCGAGGATGTGGGCGAGCACTTCAAGCGCCGTCGACTCGCCGCGTTTGCCCGTCGCGAAAGATGGCACGAGATATTCACGTTGCAGAGTCGGTATTTCCGCGCGTGGATCCGCGAGCGTGAGTGTTCGCGCGGCCACCGGCGGCGGCTCCTGTGCGCGCATGCGTGGCGCCATGTTTCCGTGGCGAGGTATCTTTCCATAAGTTTCTTCGGCGAGCGCCCGAGCTTTTGCGGGATCGACATCGCCAGCAATCACGACGACGGCATTGTTCGGCGCATAAAATCGGCGATAGAACCCGATCGCGTCATCGCGAGAGAGCTCTTCCATTTCGTGACGCCAGCCGATCACCGGCTTTCCATACGGATTGTTCAGATATAACGCGGCGTCGATCTGCTCGCCGAGGCGAGCACGAGGATTGTTTCCAATGCGCTGGTTCTGCTCCTCGAGAATGACATTGCGCTCGGGCAGAACGACGTCATCCGTAAGCTGAAGGCCGGTCATTCGGTCGGCCTCGAATTCCATGACCGTCTTGAGTTGGTCGCTCGGAACGCGCTGGTAGTAGCCCGTGTAATCCTGCGAGGTGAAGGCATTCTCCTGGCCGCCGATGCGCGCGACCACCTGCGAGAATTTCCCCGTGGGATTTTTGGCCGTGCCCTTGAACATCAGGTGCTCAAGGAAATGCGCCAACCCCGACTTGCCTGGCGTCTCGTCGGCGGCGCCGACTTTGTACCAGATCATATGCGTCACCACGGGCGCGCGGTGATCCGGAATAACGACCAGCTCAACTCCGTTGGGGAGCGTGAAGTCGGCCACTTCGGGGCCGGCCGCTAGCGAGGGCGTTGCGATCGCGGTGGCGAGCGCAATCAGCGTCAAGTCTGTTCTGAGAAACACGTTTTTGGGCCTGAATATGTTGCGATCGTGCGTCAGCACGAAATCGGATGACGTCGCCCACCACAAAGCAAAACTCGATCCACAGCCAACAACACTACTTCACCGGCTCGGAATGAGTTGTGTAGTAGTCCGTTGCCTTCGGCTTCGTATTCTTGCCGATGCCGTAAGGCTGATCGGGCGAAGGTGTCTGATACCCCGGCGGCGGATCAGTCAACGAAGAGCGTGGCGGTTCGCCGGTGAATTTCGCCGATTCGTCTTTCTTGCCGTTGAGCACGTTGCCGAACATGCTGTTCTTGAATCCGAGCTCCGACGGCATGATCTGACTGCCGAAGCCGGAGGCCGGCGGCTCGTAACCGTTGTCGGTGCTCGCCTGTTTTTTCTTCGGACTGCCACCGGGCGTCAGCTGATCGGGGCGCAGTGGATTCTGTTCGCGCTCCCGTTCGTCACTGACGTTGCGGCCCTTCTCTGCGGCGGCTTGCGCCTTACGCCGTTCGACGTCGGGGTCTTTCGGCCAGGCTGGATTGTTGGCAGTGGCTGCACCACGCTGCTCAGGCGGCGGCAGATTACGCCCGGGCGGAAGGACGAGCGGCGCACGTTCCTGGTAGTTGATGTTCTCCTCGCCGTCACGGCGAAAGCCGAGGCCTTCCATGATACCGCGCAAGAACTTCGTATCGGCCGGGACATCATCGTCGGCCGCGTGCGCGGGGGCAGGACAAATGAGCGCAGCCGCGCCGAGGACCAGGCCAAAGGCGGCGCTGGCGCCAAAGGCGCTCTTCATACGCATCGTTTTCATCCGAATCCGGACCATGAAACCCTCGAATTGTCGCGACTCTTGCGGCGGATCAGGGCGCTTTTGCGGCGCGGTCCATTACAAGAGAGTCATACAACAGGCCGATAACCCCGGCAACGATGGCGACATCGGCGAGGTTAAAAACGTACCAATCAAAGCGCCAATTCGCCGTGGAAATGTGGAAAAAGACGAAATCGGCAACCCACCCATAGGCCAAGCGGTCGATGGCATTGCCAATTGCACCGCCGATAATCAGGCCAAGAGAGAGCGCGATCAGCCGGTCCTGCGCGCGGGCAAGCCACAGCACGAGCAACAGGACCGCAACTGCCTTGAAGCCCAGCAAAATCCACTGGCCGAGTGGCCCTTGGTTTTGGAAAAGCCCGTAGCTGATGCCCGTATTGCGCGCGAGCACGATATCGACGAAGGGGCCGAGCCTTACCGGTCCGTTGGCGGCGAGATCGAAAACGAACAGGAGGTAAATCTTGGCAGCCTGGTCGAGCGCGCAGACGATCGCGGCGGCGGTCAATCCGAAACGCGTCAGCGGGCCGGTAAAATAGGAACTGGCGATCAATCTCTACTCCGCCGCTCTGCGTGCTGCTTCCCATTCTCGTAGCGCCTTAGCGTCACGTGGCGACACATCGGGATAATCGGGATCGGCACCGATCGTGGTGAGAATTTTCCACGAGCGCGCGCATTTTTTTCCTTCCGCGAGATTTGGAACGACTGCCACGCCCGCCACTTCCGGCAGGCGAAACGCATCGCGAGGTCCCTCGTCCTGGACAAGAGTCGCCGCCGAAGTGATACAGACCTCCGCAAGGTCGCAATCGACCACGGCCTCATACAATTCTGCGTTCGACACGTGCACGATCGGATGGGCCTCGAGTGACGAACCGATTCGCTTTTGCGCGCGCTCGATTTCCAGAGCACCGGTCACGACACGACGCACCGTACGGATCCTGCGCCACTTGTCGGCAAGCTTGTCGTCGCGCCAAGAGGCAGACACTTCAGGAAAGATTTCGAGGTGCACCGATTTGGCCGCATCGCCGTAACGCGAAAGCCACGCCTCCTCCGCGGTAAAGCAGAGCATCGGCGCAAGCCACGTGACCGTACAGCGGAACAAATGATCGAGGACCGTGAGACAAGCCTTGCGCTTCGCCGATGAATACGGGTCGCAATAGAGCGTGTCCTTGCGGATGTCGAAATAGAACGCCGACAGATCCGACGTCATGAAACTCGATAGCGCGGCGAAGATTCGCTTGTAGTCGAAGTCGGCGTAGGCTTTGCGTACCAGCGCGTCGAGCTCGAATAGCCGGTGCAGCATCAGGCGCTCGAGCTCCGGCATTTTGTCGGCCTTGACGCGATCTTCTTCGCGAAAGTGCGCAAGACTGCCGAGCATCCAACGTACGGTATTGCGCAGCTTGCGATACGTTTCGACGGTGGTCTTGAGAATTTCCGGACCGATGCGCAGGTCGTCGGCATAGTCCGACGCGCAGACCCACATTCGCAGAATATCGGCCCCGGACTGCCGGATTACGTCCTGCGGCGCGGTGACGTTGCCGAGCGACTTGGACATCTTGCGACCCTGCTCGTCGAGCACAAACCCGTGCGTCAGCACCACATCGAATGGCGCGCGTCCGCGCGTACCGCAAGATTCGAGGAGCGACGAGTGGAACCAGCCGCGATGTTGATCGCTGCCTTCGAGATACATCACCGTATCCTTGCCGCCATCCATTTTGCGTTTGATGCCGGCGAGCGTCGGGAAATGCTTCGGGTCCTCCAGCACGAAGGCGTGCGTGGAGCCTGAGTCGAACCACACGTCGAGAATATCGTCGATCTTCTTCCAGGAATCGTTGGCAAGCTTGCCGAGGAAACGCTCGCGCGCGCCGGCCTTGTACCAGGCGTCGGCGCCCTCCTTCTCGAAGGCCTCAATGATGCGCAACTCGACCTCGGGGTCCTGCAGGATTTCGACCGAGCCGTCCGGCTTCTCCTTGACGAACACGGCAATAGGAACGCCCCACGCGCGCTGGCGCGAGATTACCCAGTCAGGCCGCGACTCGATCATGCCGGTGATGCGATTTTCGCCTTGCTCCGGCACCCATCGTGTCACTTTGATCGCCGACAGCGCACGATGACGCAGCGTGTCGCCTTTCCCGGCGATGTCCTTGTCCATCGCGATGAACCATTGCGGCGTATTGCGGAAGATGATCGGCTTTTTTGAGCGCCAGCTGTGCGGATACTGATGCTTGAGCCGGCCGCGCGCGATCAACATGCCGGTCTCGATCAACGCCTTTATGACCGCCTCGTTGGCATCGCCCTTTTCGCCTTTGTCATTGATGACACGCTTGCCGGTGAAGCCAGGCGCCGCCTCCGTAAAAGCGCCGTTCTCGTCGACCGTGTAAGGAATGGCCGGATTGATCCCCCGATTTTGCAATTCGGTTTTGTTTGCAGTCCAGATTTCGAAGTCGTCGCGGCCGTGTCCGGGCGCGGTATGCACGAAGCCGGTTCCGTCTTCGTCGGTTACATGATCGCCGGCAAGCAACGGCACCGGAAAATCATAACCGCCCTTGCCTTTCAGCGGATGATCACAAGTCATGCCGGCGAGCACGCGCGCGTCGACGGCTCGAACTTTTTCAAAAGTGTTGACGCGCGCCTGCTTGAAAACGGCTTCAGCAAGCTTGTCGGCGAGAATGAGGAGATCGCCCGCCTTCACCCAGTTGTCGGCAGGCGCGTCAACAACCTTATAAAGACCATAGGAAATCTTCGGCGAAAAACTGATCGCGCGATTGCCGGGCAGTGTCCACGGCGTCGTCGTCCAGATTGCAACGGATGCATTGCCGACAAGTTCGAAGGCAACCGCGACATCGCTCTTGTTGTCGCCTTCCAGCGAGACATCTGCGACCGGAAATTTCACCCAAACCTGATCGCTGGTGTAGTCCTCGTACTCGACCTCGGCTTCGGCCAGCGCGGTTTTTTCGACCACGCTCCACATCACCGGCTTCGAACCTCGGTACAGCGTGCCGTTGGCGGCAAACTTCATCAGCTCGCGCGCGATTTGCGCTTCGGCGAAGAAATCCATCGTCGTATAGGGATGCGCCCAGTCACCCTCGACGCCGAGCCGCTTGAATTCCTCGCGCTGTACGTTGAGCCAGTGTTCGGCGTAGGCCCGGCATTCCTGCCGAAAGGCAACCATTGCCGCCGGATCGGAAAGATTCGGCTTTGTCTTGTTCTTCGATCGGTAGTTCTCTTCTTCGATTTTCCATTCGATCGGGAGGCCGTGGCAGTCCCACCCCGGGACATAGTTCGAATCGTAGCCGAGCATCTGCTGGCTGCGCGTGACGACATCCTTCAGAATCTTATTGAGGGCGTGCCCGATATGGATATTGCCATTGGCGTAGGGCGGGCCGTCATGCAGGATGAATTTGTCGCGGCCTTTCGCGGCCGCGCGGAGCTGCCTGTACAGGTCGCCTTTCTCCCAGCGAGCCAGGATTTCCGGCTCGCGCTGCGGCAGGCCCGCACGCATGGGAAATTCGGTCTGCGGCAGAAACAGCGTTTCGGAATAGTCGCGCTCGGGCTTCGGCATGGCGGGCTATGTAGCAGGGCGGCTAGCTAAATGTCACCCAGCAGCGGGAACGCGTTACCGGCACGCTGGAGCGCGTCACGCGCCTGGGCCGCGTCGCTCGTCATATGGTGCTTGAGGGCTTCGATCGAGTCGAACTTCTGCTCGTGGCGGATCCACCCGATGAAGGCGACATCGACCGTCTGACCGTAAAGGTCGCCATCGAAGTCGAATAGAAACACCTCGAGTAAGGGTGCTCCGTCGTCGAACATCGGGCGGCGGCCGAAGCTCGCCACCCCGTCATGGCGTTTTCCCGCGACCTCAACGCGCACCGCGTAGATGCCATGCTTGAGGCCGCACGAGGGGCTGAGCTTCAGATTGGCCGTCGGAAAGCCCAGCTCGCGACCGCGCTTGTCGCCATGGATGACCTCGCCGGACACGAACCAGGGGGCGCCCAGCAGCTCGGCCGCCTCGACGACCCTGCCCGCCGCAAGCGCCGCACGCACCGAACCGGATGATACCGGCCGGCCTTCGTCTTCCAGTGGTGGGACGACGTCGACAGCAAACCCCAGCCGCGCGCCCTGCTCCGCCAGAAAGCTCGGCGATCCCATGCGGTTCTTGCCGAAATGAAAATCGAAGCCGATCGCCGCACCGCCGATGCCGAGCGCACCCGCGAGAATTTTGACGACAAAATCCTCGGCGGAGGTGGCGGCCAGCGCTGCGTCGAAACGCATGATGACAGCGCCATCGAGCCCGGTCGCCTTCAGAAGGCGCAATTTGTTGCGTTCGTCGCTGAGCTCGAACAGCGTGTCCTGGGGCCGCAGGAAAAGTCTCGGATGCGGCGTAAAGGTCAGCGCTGTCGCCTTCCGGCCAAGCGCGCGTGCACGCGTCAGGGCCGCGCCTATGACGGCGCGATGACCGCGATGAACGCCATCGAAATTGCCGATCGCCACCACCGCGCCGGCCAGCGAGCCGCTGTCGACGCCTTGCGCGCCCCCGCGCGCTACGTGGAACTCTTTCGTGGGTAAGGGCCCGCTCATCGGTCGTCCGAGTGACTATCTCGTAATCAGAAATTCGCGAATGCCTACATTTGGTGCATTTCAAAGCGCCACTACGGTTAGCGCGCCGTTAACAAATCTTCAAATTAACCCCTTATTCAAGGCCCATTGCTATCAATCGCTACCTTTACGGGGAGAGCCCGGTCGGGCGGATGCGCGATGGCTGTCGATCTGACCAAGCCAGTTCTCGTTGTAGACGACTACAACACGATGATTCGCATCATGCACAACCTGCTCAAGCAGTTGGGCTTCGAACAGGTCGATGATGCCAGCGATGGATCGGCCGCGCTCACCAAACTGCGCAAGCGTGACTACGGCCTCGTCATTTCCGACTGGAACATGGAGCCGATGACGGGCTTCGCGCTGCTGCAGGAAATGCGCTCCGATCCTTCGCTCGCTGAAATTCCCTTCATCATGGTCACGGCGGAATCGAAAACCGAGAACGTGGTCGCCGCGAAACGCGCCGGCGTGTCAAATTACATCGTCAAGCCATTCAACGCGCAGACGCTGAAGAACAAAATCGACGCGGTATTCGGCGAAGAACAAATTCCCGCTCCGGCGGCCTGACACTACCACCTCAACTCCCGGATAACGGCCTTCGGCATGCCTCCGGCGGCGGCGAACGTCGCCGACAATGCGGCGTGGTCGGGCTCTTCGCGGCTGCCGAGTTCCTCGGCGTGAATTCCTGATGTCACGAACAGGAAGTCGAGACCCATCGCATGCGCACCTTTGAGGTCCGTGCGCACGGAGTCGCCGACGGCAAGCACACGGCTGGGCGCAATCTTGTGACCCTCAGCGCTCTCTGCCTTTGCCAGCGCCATCTCATATATCGGTGGATAGGGTTTTCCGGCGTACAGCACCTCTCCGCCCATACTCGCATAGATATCCGCGATCGCGCCTGCGCAATAGACAAGGGTCGAACCGCGCTCGACGACGACGTCCGGATTGCCGCACACCATGAACAGTTTGCGCGCAAGCAAGGATTCGAGCAGCGGACGGTAATCGTCCGGTGTTTCGCTTTCATCGTCTTTCAGCCCCGAACAGACAACGTAGTCGGCGGTTTGCGGCGGAGCAAAATTTACGTCGAGCCCGTTGAATATCGAGCGGTCACGATCGGGGCCGAGATGATAAAGCGACTGACCGTGACGCTGTTTGATTACGCTTCGGGTGACATCGCCTGATGAAACGATGGCATCGTAAGTCTCGCGCGGAACATCGAGGCGATCGAGCTGTCGCGCCACGCTTTCGCTCGGTCGCGGTGCGTTGGTGATCAGGACGACAACACCGCCGCCCGCGCGGAAACGCATCAGCGCATCGCAGGCATGCGGATAATATGCGATGCCGTTGTGTATCACGCCCCACACGTCCGAAAGCACCACGTCGTAGCCGGACGAGATCGTTGAGAATTCCGTGATCAAGGGGGGCAAAGAACTCATAGAACTCATCAACAAAAAAATGAAACGTCAGCTCGCCGCCAGCAAGGCGCCCGGACTTTCGCTCGCGCCCGGTTTCAGGGCGTCGCCGTTACCCTGAAGCGCTTCCGCACGCACCGGCCGCGGCGGTGAGAACAGAAATCCTTGTCCAAAACGGACATCGTAGTCGAGCAAATCGACGACCGTCGTCTCTGTTTCTACCCGCTCGGCGATCAGGTCGATGCCCGAGCGCGCCAGCAGATCGGAGAGATCCTCGGGATCGATATCGCTTTGATTGGAGGCAGTCTTGTTGAGCAGCAGCCTGGCTGGAACCTTCAGGAAACGGAACGCGCGGTTGGCGAGTTCATTGGGCTCCATATGCAGATCGGTGACATGATCCATGGAAAAGCGGAAGCCGCGCTCGGCGAGCGCCGCCAGACTCTCGTGCTCGATGGGGCCGAAGTTGCGATAGGCCTCCTGCGTGAATTCGAACATCAGTGAAGATGCGAGCGCGCGATTTGCGTCCATGAAATCGAGGAACTGGCGGAACATCAACGCATCCGTGAGCGATGCGGCACTGATGTTGCAGAAAAGGCCGACATCACGGCTCTTGAGAAGCAATCGGCGTGTGACCTGCACGCAACGAAAAATTGCCAGATTGTCGATCTTCGGCATCAGGCCAACACTCTCGGCGATGTCGATAAAATCGCCGGCGGGAATGATATCCCCGTCTTCGGTACGTAGCCGCGATACCGCTTCGTAGTAACGGACCTTGCGCTGTGGCAGGGTGACAATCGGTTGCAGATAAAGGTCGATGCGGTTTGCATCGGCGGCTTTCGAAATCACATCTGCGATGCTGTCGCGCGACAGGCCGCGAAAGTGCTCGGCGCCGGGAATGGCGTCGTTCTCGCTGACGGTGAACGTGCCTTCGGCGGGACGCGCAGACTCGGACTTCGCAGCGCTCACTATTGGCCGGATCGAAAGGGCTCCCTGCTTCTGCAGAGTCGCCGCATGCGAGGCAACGGTCTGGGCAATCTGCTTCACCAGCGCGCCGAGTTCGCCGATTTCCGTGGCCAACGGATCGTTGGCAGCGCGCGCCCGATGAGTCGGCGATGCGATCTTGGCTTCCGCCACATTGAGACGACGGGAAATTTCCGCGACCTGGCGCGCCAGATCGGCCGTACCGCGCGACAGGTCGGCGATCTGATCGCCAAGATCGCTGCGGTCACGCAAACGACTGCTGACAGAATTGAAGAGCGCCATTCCGGCCAGCGCGGCCAGCGCCACAATGGCGGACGCGCGAGCATCGACGCCGAAGCCGAGATAAAGCACCGCCCCCGCTGAGGCAGCGATAAGCACCACACAGCCGGCGATGAAGATAGCGCTGATGCGTCGCATGCGGGTTTATCCTGGGCCGACTGCCGGGGCCAATGCAATGCCACCAAGGGCGAGTGATTCGCTTAGCCGGATACCAATGTTCACGAGGGCGCGCCTTCGTGCAACTCGAAGTCTGTTATGGTAGCGCGAAACCGCCGTCTTATTCGCAGGAAGTTGAAGCCATTGTGGACCGCTAAGCTGGCGCCGGCGTCCCGTCGTCATTCATTGCTGACCCGGATCGTCGAGGCCCCGGAGCGGGCATTGGCCGCCATTCTGTGCCTTCACGCCCTGGTGTGGACGGCCCTCCCGACCCTGCTCTATGCGAACTTGCCTCTCGATCTCATCGAGGCACTGACCTACGGGCGGGAATGGCAACTCGGGTACGACAAACTCCCGCCGTTGCCCTGGTGGCTTGTGGAAATCGCTCACCGCCTGGTCGGTCACGATTTTGCTTATTACCTGCTGGCGCAAGTAGCGATCGTAGCCGCGCTTTGGCTGATATGGGTTACGGCACGACCGCTGGTCGGGCCGGTCGGCGCGCTGGTGGCGGTGCTGATCGTCGATGGTCTGCACTATCTCAACTACACATCGGCCAAGTTCAACCACGACGTCGTTCAATTGCCGTTTTGGGCGCTGGCCGGATTTGCCTTTCATCGCGCCTTGCGCGGCGGCTGGATTGGGCACTGGCTGCTGCTTGGTCTCGCAATCGGAATGTCGCTCTGGTCGAAATACTTCGTGGTGGTGCTCGCTGCGCCCCTCGCACTATTCATCCTCTACGACCGTCAGGCACGCAAAGTCCTGGCGACACCCGGCCCCTACATCGCAGTTGCAATAGCCCTCGTGACGATGGCGCCGCATATCGTCTGGCTGGTGCAGAATAATTTTCTGCCGTTCACCTACGCCGAACACCGCGCGCTCCCCTCGCGCGGGCTCATCGACCACGTCTGGCACCCGGTGCAATTCGGGATTGGTCAGGCGTTCTTTCTAATTCCGTGTCTGCTGATTGCTCTTCCGCTGTTCCTTCCGCGCCGGCGGCCCAATGAGATCGCGCTTGGTGCCGACACTTTCGACCGTCGCATTGTTGACTGGCTTGCCTTTGGACCATTCGCAACGGTCGTGGCCCTGTCAGCGATCAGCGGCCGTGGCACGGTTGCGATGTGGGGTTATCCGCTCTGGCTTTTCCTCGGGCTATGGATTGTGATGTTCGCGCGACGCATGCTTGACGAATCCCGCCTTGCGCGCGTGCTTCTGATCTGGGCTTTCGTCTTCGGGGGACTGGCGTTCGCATTTGTCCTCAACTACGGCATCTTGCCGAACTACGATCATCGCTACCGGGCGGTGTTTTTCCCCGGCAACGAGCTGGGGCGCGAACTGTCGCAACGTTACCGTGCGGCGACCGGACGACCGATCAGCTACGTGATCGGCAGCATGTGGGATGGCGGCAACGTCGCGCACTACGCGCCTGAGCAGCCGCGGGTGCTGATCGACGGCAAGCCAGACCGCGCACCGTGGATCGACCTTGCCGACCTCAGAAACAAAGGCGCGGTTGTGGTGTGGACGGAAGGCGACCTGAACGCGGTGCCACCGAGCCTGCGGTCAATCGCGGCGGATGCCGCGGTGCAGCCGCCATTCCTGCTGCGCTACTTGCGCGGAGATTCGAACCTCAATGTCGGCTGGGCGATCCTCTACCCAAGGCCGTCATATGCTCTCGGCGCGTCTAGGCCACCGCCTTGATGATGCGAGCAAGCTTGTCGAAGATTTCGTCAATCTGACTTTCGCTGACGATCAGCGGCGGACTGAGTGCCAGTGTGTCGCCGACGGCTCGGAACATGAAATCATATTCAAAGAAGCCTGCCTCAAGCGCTTCCAAGCCGCGCTTGCCTACGGCATCGGGCCTGCTGGCGAGATCGACGCCGACCGTCAGACCCACAGTCCGGATATCGAGAACATTCGGCAAGCCTTTAAGGCGCATGGCGGCCTCCGCCCACGCGCCTTCGAGTTTGCGCGAGCGCTCGAACAGGCGTTCTTCCCGATAGAGATCGAGCGTCGCAAGGCCCGCGGCGCAAGCGAGTGGATGCGCCGAATAAGTGTAGCCGTGGAAGAGTTCGACGACGTGCTCGGGCCCCTTCATGAAAGCATCGTAGATTCCCTTGCGCACAATCACGCCGCCCATCGGCACCGCGCCCGAAGTGACACCCTTGGCGAAAGTGATCATGTCAGGAAGAACGCCGTAGCGTTCGGCTGCGAATGCATATCCAAGCCTGCCATAACCGGTGATGACTTCGTCGAAGATCAGCAGAATTCCGTGTTTGTCGCAGATCGCGCGCAACCGTTCGAGATATCCCTTCGGCGGCGGCAATACGCCAGTCGATGCTGCGACCGGCTCGACAATCACAGCGGCAATCGTTGATGCGTCATGCAATCCGACAAGACGATCGAGATCGTCGGCAAGATGCGCCCCCCATTCCGGCTCGCCGACGCTGAAGGCCTGCTTTTCACGATTGTAAGTCGTTATCAGATGGTCGACGCCGGCGAACAACGCGCCGAATTGCTTGCGATTGTTGACGATGCCGCCAACGGCAATGCCACCGAAGCCGACGCCGTGATACCCGCGCTCACGACCGATCAGACGCACGCGCGAGGCGTTACCGCGGACGTTGTGATAGGCGAGCGCAATCTTGAGTGCAGTGTCGACTGCCTCAGAACCCGAGTTACAGAAAAATACGTGATCGAGATCTGCCGGCGCGAGCGCGGCAACCCGGCTCGCGAGCTCGAACGCCTTGGGATGGCTGAACTGGAATGCGGGGGCGTAGTCCAGCGTAGCCGCCTCGCGCTGAATGGCTTCGACGATCGGCGCGCGATTGTGGCCGGCGTTCGTGCACCACAGGCCGGCGGCGCCGTCGATCAGCCTGCGTCCATCGCTGGTGATGTAATGCATGTCCTTGGCGCCAACGACCATCTTTGGCCGCTTCTTGAAGGCGCGGTTGGCGGTGAACGGCATCCAATAGGGTTCGAGGTCGTTGGGAATGGCGATTTTTGCTTGTGCCTGGGCTGTTGCCATGACTGCTCCCCTTTGGGCTGTCGCGCCGGGGTCTTATGCTGCGCCTTCGCAACATAAAGACGTGGATGGCAGGGACAAGCCCGCTAGCGACTGTTTCCAACGTTGCCGTAATACCGCCGTCTGATATGTAGACCGCAATGGCCGATAAGCCCGGTAAGCCCCAAAAGCTCAAAGCGCGCCTTCCGCGCGGCCTCGCCGATCGTGGGCCCGCGGAAATCGCCGCTACACGTCACATGGTGGAGGCAATCCGTGTGGTGTTCGAGCGGTACGGCTTCGACCCGGTGGAGACGCCGGCGATCGAATATACCGACGCTCTCGGCAAGTTCCTGCCCGATCAGGACCGTCCGAACGAAGGCGTGTTCTCGTTCCAGGACGACGACGAACAGTGGCTTTCGTTGCGCTATGACCTCACGGCCCCGCTTGCGCGCTACGTGGCCGAGAATTTCCAGAATTTGGCATTGCCATACCGCTCGTACCGTTTCGGGTGGGTGTTCCGCAACGAAAAGCCGGGTCCGGGACGCTTCCGACAGTTCATGCAGTTCGATGCGGATACTGTCGGCGCCGCTTCCATGGCAGCCGATGCCGAGATGTGCATGCTCGCCGCCGACACGATGGAAGCGCTCCGTATCCCGCGCGGCAGCTACGTCGTGAAGGTGAACAACCGCAAGGTTCTCGACGGCGCGATGGATCGCGTTCACATCCCGGCGGAAAAACGGCTCACAACGATGCGCGCGATCGACAAGCTCGATCGCCTCGGGATCGAAGGCGTCAAAATGCTGCTTGGCAGGGGACGCAAGGACGAAAGCGGCGACTTTACAAAAGGCGCGGAACTCTCGGATTCGCAAATCGCGGGCATCGTCGCGGCAATTACCGGAACTACAGGCCAGGCCGGCGACACAGGAACTCAAGGCGAAGAAGAGCTTTCGGAAATTGCCAGGTTGGTGCGAGCAGCTGGTTATGACGACCGAGTTCGAATCGACAAAACTGTCGTCCGCGGCCTCGAGTACTACACCGGTCCCGTCTACGAAGTTGAGCTGACCTTCGAGATCAAAGACGAGAAAGGCCGGCCGGTGCGCTTCGGCTCCGTGGGCGGAGGCGGGCGTTACGATGGGCTTGTGTCGCGCTTCCGCGGAGAGCCGGTGCCGGCGACTGGATTTTCCATCGGCGTTTCGCGCCTCCAAGCCGCACTCACCCATCTCGGCAAGACCAGCGAAAAACCTGCGCCTGGCCCGGTGGTCGTCACCATCTTCGATAGGGATCGCGTTGCCGACTATCAGCGCATGGTGTCCGCACTGCGCACCGCGAACATTCGCGCCGAGCTTTATCTCGGCAATCCGAAAAACAATCTCGGCACCCAACTTAAGTATGCCGACAAGCGTGGTTCACCCTGCGCCATCATTCAGGGCGGCGACGAGAAGGCGCGTGGCGAAGTCCAGATCAAGGATCTCATTCTGGGGGCGACCCTGACCGATACCAAGGATCGCGAGGATTATTTGAAGAAGCAGGCCGAGGCGCAATTCGCGGTCAAGGAAACCGCGTTGGTCGAAGCCGTACGCACGCTGCTGGCGCGGCACAAATTGATTTGAGGCGCATTATATTGGCGCGTCCCTTGCATCCAGATGGATGGCCTTGAGGACGGTGAAACAATGCGAATTCTGACCGTACGCCACGCGACGACCTACCGTTACGCTCGACCGGTGACCTTCGGGCAACATCGCCTGATGCTGCGCCCACGCGACTCCCATGACCTGCGGCTGGTGGGGGCGGAACTCACCCTGTCGCCACCCGGCAATCTACGCTGGATGCACGACGTGTTTGGCAATTCCGTCGCCCTCGTCGATTTTAACGCCAGCGCCGCCATGCTCAGCATCACGAGCACGCTTAGAATTGAACGATACGGACTCGAGGGCTTGCAATTCCCCATCGCGCCCGAGGCCGAATTCTATCCCTTCATCTATTCGAGCAGCGACCGCGTCGATTTGGGTCGATTGTTGGAGCAGCACTATCCCGATCCGAACGGCGTCCTCGCACACTGGGCCGACAGTTTCGTGACGTCCCGAACGATGCGAACCCTTGACCTCCTCACCAACATGAATGCGGCCCTGAAGCCGGACATCATTTACGCCGAACGCCACGAAGCAGGAACGCAATCGCCCGCACAAACATTGGAGACGAAAACGGGTGCCTGCCGCGATTTTGCGATGGTGTTCATCGAGGCCGCGCGCTATCTCGGACTCGGCGCACGCTTCGTCAGCGGCTATCTCTACGATCCTGCACTCGATCGCGGTGATGCCACGCAAGCCGTTGCGGCGACCCATGCATGGGCCGAAGTCTATCTGCCGGGCGCTGGCTGGATCGAGTACGATCCGACCGACGTGCTCATCGCCGGAGAGAATCTGATCCGCGTCGCGGTAACGCGCGACCCATCTCAGGCAATTCCGATTTCGGGAAGCTATATCGGCAGCCCCGCGGATTTTCTGGGCATGACGGTCGAAGTAGCGGTGACCGCACAGAATTAGTCGGCGACTACACCGTGACGACGTCGCCTTCGACCCGATAGCCGTCATAGGCATCGAGATTGTAGCCCAACAATTGTTCGACAGCGTCGAAGCTGTCGATGATCGACACGTAATCGATGACCTTTTCGTCGCGGAACTGGATGAAGTGAGCAATGCGATAACTGATCGCCTGACCGCTTGCCCGCTTTGTTCCTGTGAGCCTGCCGAGCACTGAGGCGCGATCGCCATCCACCAGCATGGTCGTTGCGACGAAGCGACGGCGGGACCACAAGGTCGGGCTGTCGCGTCCCAACAACTTCATGACCAGGCCCTTGCCGACACGCCGGCCGCAGAACGGCAGGATGTCGACAGGTCCGCTGATGGTCCACACGACATCGTCGTCGAGAAAATTGGCAAGGGCCGCCATGTCGCGGACCGACAGCGCGTGGTAAAACGCCTCGACAACCGCGCGCGGGACTCGGCTCATTTGACCCCCATCCCGCCCAGTGAATCCCGGTTGTATTGAAATTCCCTTACCCGCTTACGGTGAGCGTGCGGCGGGATCGCCCGAACAGCCGGTTCCGCGGGCCTCGGGAAATTTGTTAACGACAACAACCATTTGACGGCCGTGCCCGTTAAGGCCTGCGGACAATCGTCGTCGAATCCTTAAGGCCAGCATGCTAAAGGCCGGCCCGCGAATGCCGGATGCAAAGCTCTCTACCGGGACACCATGGACGCGAGCGTGACGACATCGAAGCAAGGACCCGACGCGCGGGCGGAGACGCTGGTCTCCTCCTACGAGCGTGCCGGCTATGTCCGTGTTGCGCCCGCAATGCTGCAACCGGCAGAACCGTTCCTCGACTTGTCCGGTGAGGATATTCGCCGGCGCATGTATTTGACGACGGCACCGGACGGCGACGAATTCTGTCTGCGTCCTGACCTGACGATCCCCGTATCGCGGGACTATCTCGCCTCAAGCGCTGCGGGAAAACCTGTCGGCTTTTGCTATCTCGGTCCTGTGTTTCGTCATCGCACCGACGGGCCCGCGGAATTCCTGCAGGCCGGCATCGAGTCGTTCGGACGCTCCGACAGGGCGGCCGCCGACGCCGAGATGCTTTCGCTCGGTCTCGAGGCGACAGCGCACTATGGCGTCCCCTCGCCCGACATCCAGATTGGCGACGTCGCATTGTTCGCGGGTCTTGTTGCCGGGCTTGATCTTCCGCCCGCGTGGAAGCGGCGGCTTATCAAGGATTTCAACCGCAAGTCCAACCTGGCGCAGGATCTCGACCGACTTGTACTGGGCGGAAACAACGCGCGCCCCGAGTATCAGGGCGTGCTGGCCGCACTCGCCGGCTCCGATCCGAAAGGTGCCCACGCGCTGATAACCGACCTGTTGTCGATCGCCGGCATCAATGCCGTTGGCGGCCGGTCGGTCGGAGAGATTGCCGGACGCTTTCTCGAACAATCTGCGCTCGGCGCGAGCGCCAGGCTGCCACGCGATGTGCGAGACCTCATCGAGCGTTTTCTCGCGATCCAGGACAATCCCGATGGCGCTGCCGCCACACTGCGCGCGTTGGCCACGGATGCCAATATGATGCCGATGCTTGCGCCTGCGCTCGACCAGTTCGAGAGCCGAACCGGATTTCTGGAAGCGCGCGGCATCGATGTCAAACGCGTGCGCTTCTCGACGGCGTTCGGTCGCGGATTCGATTACTACACCGGTCTCGTCTTTGAACTCACCGATCCCAAGCGCACCGGCGACCCTCTTGTTGCGGGCGGCCGCTATGATGATCTGCTCACACGGCTTGGCGCTTCCAATCCCATTCCCGCCGTCGGCTTCGCGGTCTGGATCGAAAGACTGGCGATTTACGGGGGCGCGCCGTGAGCGGACCCTTGATCGTCGCCGTTCCGGCCAAGGGCCGCCTGCAGGAGAATGCAGAGGCTTTCTTCATGCGGGCGGGACTGCCTCTCATCAAGCCGCGTGGGGCGCGCGATTATCGGGGCGCAGTCACCGGCCTCGATGATGTCGAGGTCGCCTACCTGTCGGCATCGGAAATCACGACCCAACTCGCGGCGGGAGCTGTCCATCTCGGTGTCACTGGCGAAGATCTCGTCCGTGAAATGATTCCCGACGCCGACAAGCGCGTCGTGCTCATCGAAGGACTCGGCTTCGGCTTTGCCAATGTCGTTGTCGCCGTGCCACAGGCCTGGATCGATGTGCGAACGATGGCGGATGTGGACGACGTCGCCACCGCCTTCCGTCATCACCATGACCGCAAGATGCGGGTTGCGACCAAGTACATCAATCTCACGCGCGACTTCTTTTCCGCGCACGGTGTCATCGACTATCGCATCGTGGAAAGCTCGGGCGCGACCGAAGGGGCGCCCGCGGCCGGCACCGCTGAGATGATCGTCGACATTACGACAAGCGGCGCAACGCTCGCCGCGAACGGCCTGAAAGTCGTGGAAGACGGCACGATCCTGCGTTCGCAAGCCAATCTGGTGGCAGCACGAAACGCCGCATGGGGCAAGAACGAACGCGATCTTGCACGCGTGATCCTTGATCGGGTCGCGGCGCAGGCGCGCGCGCGGGCCTTCCGCGAGGTGCGCGCACGGTTCACGGCCGGTACCGACATGCTGGTCGAAAACGCCAGCCGGAAATTTGCAATCGAAGCGCCATTCGGCGGGCCGTCTTCGTCGGGCATGTTGATCCTGCATTGCCCGCCGGATCAGGTCTACGCGTTGACAAATTATTTGCGCGAAAACGGCGCAGAAGCGGTGGCCGTCGCCGATCTCGACTACGTATTTTCGCGCGACAATCCGCTTTACGCGAAACTCGAAGCCGGACTTTAGAGCGAGGCGAAATCGATTGGCTTATGCCTGTCGAGTGTGCGTCGCGCGGGCGGCAACGGATATTTCAGGCCACTGGCGCAGTTGAAGAGCATCACCTGATCCGTGCGTTTCACGCGCCCATCAGCAAGACTTTGCTTGTAGGCGGCATAAGTTGCCGCCCCTTCCGGGCAGAGAAGAAAACCTTCTTCGCGCGCCATCTCGTCGAGCGCCGCGCTGATCGCTGCGTCCGGCACCGCGATAGCGAAGCCTCCGCTTTCCCTGACGGCGCGCAATATCAGAAAGTCGCCGATGGCTTGCGGGACGCGAATGCCGGAAGCGATCGTGTGCGCGTTCTCCCAGCGCGGCGCGTGCTCCTCGCCAGCTTCGAATGCTTTCACCATCGGCGCGCAGCCGGCCGCCTGGACAGCAATCATGCGTGGGCGCTTTTTCCCGATAAAGCCGATCGCCTCCAGTTCGGCGAACGCCTTCCACATGCCGATCAATCCGGTGCCGCCGCCGGTCGGATAGAAAATCGCGTCCGGCACCTGCCAGCCGAGCTGTTCGGCAAGTTCGAGACCCATGGTCTTCTTGCCTTCGATCCGGTACGGCTCCTTCAAGGTCGATGTGTCGAACCAGCCGACTTTTGCCTTTCCTTCGCCGACGATCTTGCCGCAGTCGTCGATCAGGCCATTGACGCGATACACGGTCGCTCCCTGCAGCGCGATCTCGCTCACGTTCACTTCCGGGGTATCCTCCGGGCAGAAGATCGTCGTCTTGATGCCCGCGCGCGACGCGTAGGCGGCAAGTGCCGCGCCCGCATTGCCGTTTGTCGGCATGGCCATATGCTTTATGCCGAGCGCCTTGGCCATCGAAACGGCCATGACCAGACCGCGCGCCTTGAACGAGCCGGTCGGCAGTCGGCCTTCGTCCTTGACCAGGATTTCACCACCGCGGATTTTTTTTGAAAGCGATGGCATCGCCACAATCGGAGTCATCGTCTCACCCAGGCTGACGATGTTTTCGGTTTTGCGGACGGGCAGCAATTCGCGATAGCGCCAAAGGTCGGGCGCCCTCTTTGCCAGTGTCTCCTTGGTCAAAGCCTTGCGAACGCCTTCGAGATCGTAACGCACGAGCAATGGCTTGCCCGCGCGCGAAAGGTTGTGCACCTGGTCGGCCTCGTGGCGCTCACCGGTCATCGCGCATTCGAGATGAGTGACGAAACTGGGAAGATCGGCTGTCAGATTGTCATCGTGCTGCATGCATGGACTCGTTTGTATCGCGCATTTATCGTCCGGCGTTTTGACCCGGCGGACGTTCGCGGAACACGACAAAATGCGAAAGTGAGAAATTTACCACGAAGCTGACCAGGATCGATGCAAGCTTCGCCAGCAGCACCGGAATGAAATAGGACAACGCCAGCAATGTTGCCGTGCTCGCGACCATCCCGGCAACCCCCGAAGCGGCGAAGCTTGCATAGTCACGCCAGCGCAGGACGCGGCCAGATTCGGGACCGAATGTGATGACGGAATTCATCGCGTAAGAGAAAGTCACGGCGACGAGCCAGGCCACCACATTGGCAAGGACCAGAGGCCAGCCCAGAAAATTGGCAGCTGTCCAGAAAACGCTGAAATCGACGGCAGTATTGACGACGCCGACAAGCGCGAAACTGGCCGCCTTGAGCGCAATGGCGCGCTCATGCCAGGCCACCGCGAGACGGTCGAGGATGTTTTGAACCGGCGCCGGGATCATCGTCCGCTTTCGATTAGCACGGCAAATCGTGTCTCGGTAGGCCGGGACGCGACAGCGGCACTCCGGTGCGGTATAGATCGCCGAGAACTGGGCGACAGGTTCACCAAGGATGGCCGTTAAACCGACCAAATCGGGCTCGCGCGCGCGAGCATCTTCGTCGACATCGGCGTTGACGATCGTCGTGCCTTTATTCAACGAGGCCAAAGGGCTACCGGCGTTGCATGAACGCATCGCCGAGGTCGCGCGCTATCAACAGACCAGACGCGGGCTCAATGTCGAAGTCGTGTATGTCGACGACGGGAGCAGCGACGACACTGGTGACGTCGCCAAATCGCTTCCCGCGATCCCGCTCGACATCCAGGTTGTCACGCTGTCGCGAAATTTCGGCAAAGAAGCTGCACTCCTTGCGGGTCTCGATCACGCTCCGGCCGGCGCCGTGTTGTTCATGGACGGTGACGGACAACATCCACCCGACCTGATCGATACATTGGTCACGCGGTGGCTCGATGATGGCTACGACGTTGTCTACACCGCAAAGGCCCATCGCGAGAATGAATCCTGGGTGCGACGGGCCGGCGTTCGCTCGTTTTATGCCCTGCTGAACTGGGGAGCACGCCACAAAATTCCGGAAGATGCCGGCGATTTCCGCCTGTTGTCGCCGCGCGCCGCGGACGCGCTTCGGCAGATGCCGGAACGCAATCGGTTCTTCAAGGGGCTATCGAGCTGGATCGGGTTTCGTCAGACGCGAGTCGATTATCAGCCCGCGGTGCGCGCGCATGGCAACACCACCTGGAATGCGTGGACGCTGATTGGTTTGTCGATCGAGGGGCTCACTTCGTTCTCGGTGGCCCCGCTGCGCTTCGCCAGCCTGCTCGGCCTGGCGCTTGCGGCGACCGCGCTCTTCTTCGGCAGCTGGATTGTGTTGGAAACGTTGCTCTACGGCAAAGACGCACCCGGTTATCCATCCCTGGTGGTCAGTATCATGGTCATCGGCGGCGTGCAGCTCGTCCTCATCGGTGTGCTCGGTGAGTACATCGGCAAGCTGCTGTCCGAGATAAAAGGTCGGCCGGTATATTTCGTTGCCGACCATACCGTGAAGCGCGCGAGTGAATCGGCCAAGGCTCGCCCGATGGCCTCCCGCGCAGCCGAGTAAGATGAAGCATCATGCGTTCGGGCCCTCGCCACATCTGGTTGTGCGCGGATGATTATGGAATTTCGCCCGGCGTGAACGCTGGCATCCGCGAACTGATCGTGCGTGGACGGATCAATGCGACCTCGGTCATGGTAGCGTCGCCATACTTCAACGACGACGAAGCAGCCGCGCTTGATACGCTCAACTCAGGCGAAAAGCGCGCGGACCTCGGCTTGCACGTCACACTGACAGCACCGTTCGCTCCGATGAGCGCGGATTTTTCGCCCTTGCGCAAAGGCCACTTCCTTTCACTCAACGACGTCCTGCGCGGGTCTGTTGCACGTCGCCTTCAGTCTGAACTGCTGATCACTGAAATCGCGACCCAGCTCCGCGCGTTTATCGAGGTGTTTGGGCGACCGCCGGATTTCGTCGACGGTCATCAGCACGTCCATTTGTTTCCTCAGATCCGTGACGCTCTCCTCAGAGTTGTCGCGCAAGGAGCTCCCGACGCCTGGGTGCGACAGTGCGCCCGCGCAAAGTCGGGCCGGCGCCTGCAGGACCGGAAGGCGCTGACCCTGGACATCCTGAGTTTCGGGTTCCGCCGGAAAGCCAAACGACTTGGCATTAGATTCAATCCGGGTTTTGCCGGAACCTACAGCTTCAATTCCCGAGCGAACTACGCAAAGATTTTCCCGCGATTCCTGACGGGCTTACCGGACGGTGGTCTCATCATGTGTCATCCGGGCTTCGTCGACGATGCGCTAAAAAGCCTCGATTCGCTGACGACTCTCCGCCAGGACGAATTTTCCTTCTTCAGTTCCGACGCTTTTCCAGAGCTTTTGGCAGAGCACAGCGTCGTTCTTGCGCACCCTACTGGCGAAAGCCGCGGCACTGCCTAGATAACACCGCCAATGGTTACGGGAGGATGCCATGACACCACAGGAACGCCAGCTGGTTGACGATTTGTTCGATCAGGCTCGCCCGGCTTGAGAACACGCCGCGCGATGCGGAAGCCCAGCGTACAATCTCTGAAGGATTGGCGCGCGCGCCGCACGCAATCTATCCGCTCGTGCAGACGGTGCTCGTGCAGGATGAGGCGCTCAAACGCGCGGACGCGCGCATCCGCGAACTCACCGGCGAAGAGCCCGCCGCAACGCCGACCGGCGGTTTTCTGGACAGCATGCGTCAGGTCCTGACGGGCCACGCAGGCGGGACATCCGTCCCGAGCGTTCGCGCCGGCACGTCGGCCGGCCCCGATCAACGCTGGAACAGTGGCAGCACTCTTTCCCAGCCTGCAGCTGCCCAGCCTGCGCAATCATCGGGCGGTTCGTTCCTCGGCACGGCAGCGGCATCGGCCGCAGGCGTGATCGGCGGCGCGTTGCTTCTCAACTCCATCAGTTCGATGTTCGGAAACCACGGATCACGTGCATTCGCAGCGGACCCGTCGGCGTCAGGCTCGCCCTGGGACAACAGCAGCGCCGCCGGCAGCGATCTTGCACGCGATGCGGGTCTGAAGGACATCGGAGGCGACACGCGTGGCGATGCACGCGGTGCCTCGCTGTTTGATGACGACAGCTCTTCGCAGTCGGTCGATCACGACGACGACTTCGATTCAGGCGTCGACTCCGGCGGCGATTTCGGCGGCGACAGCGCCTGATCGACTACATCACCACGACTTTGGTGCCGACCTTCACGCGCTCGTAGAGGTCGATGACGTCCGCATTGCGCATGCGGATGCATCCTGACGACACGTTCTTGCCGATTGTCCAGGGCTCGTTCGAACCGTGGATGCGATAGATGCTCGAGCCGAGATAAAGCGCTCGGGCCCCGAGCGGATTATGCGGACCACCGGCGACAAAGTGCGGAAGGTATGGCTGACGCTTGAGCATTTCCTCCGGTGGAATCCAGTCCGGCCATTCCTTTTTCGCTGAAACCATATGTCGTCCCGACCATCCAAATCCCGGTCTGGCGACGCCGATACCGTAACGAAGGGCCCTGCCCCCCGGCCCGACCAGATACAGAAAATGATTGGCCGTATCGATAACCACGGTGCCGGGCACTTCCGTCCCGTTGTAGGCAATCTCCTGGCGCAGGAAGCGCGGATCAATAGGCTCCTCCGCGCGCTGTGGTTCCAGCACTTGATCGTCTGAAGGTGCGTTGGCATACGCCACTCGCCCGTCTTGCTGATCGCGGGAATAGTCCTGCTGTGCCGGGGCGCCGAACCATTGGCGCGACCCGCGTTGGGCCTGACGCGCCGGCTCACCGAACAGGAATTCAATGAACCCCGTTACCGGATTGGGTGGCAGTTCCTGCTGCGCGGCGGCCAGGACGGTGGATCGTGTTTCCGGTGCGGGATCGGATGTCGCGAACAGCGACTGCGCCGATGCAGCGCCTGACAACGAAAGCGTAACCACTCCGACAACAAGCGAACGCAACATGAGTGCACCCTTGTGATTAACTCGTGCTTGACAATAAAAAGCGCAAACGCACACCGATTGGTTAATTGCCGTAAACCACGATGCGGCATGGTGAACGGAGCGTTTACACGCGCTTGCAACGCCGCGTTAATGCCGCCTCCGGTAAAAGCTGCGCGTGCAACGCAAAGTCTTTCGCATCGAACACCTGGTGGGCACCTCAACGGCCCCACCGGACGACTCTGCCCAACGGGCTGTTGCCGCAGAATTGCAACAACCTGCGGAACCTGGGTCTGAGCTGGCGCGAGAGCTCGCAGCCATTCAATCGATCATCCTTCGCAACATGCGTGAGCTTGCTGCACTCACCGACGATGGCAACGACCGCCGGATGGCGCGCGCGGCCGGCGAACTCGGGGCCGCCGTCGAGAGCATGGAAACGGCAACCCAGAAAATTCTCGCGTCGGCAGAGGCTGTTGACGACTGCGCACGTGCCCTCGCCTCTGCGCTGAACGACGATTACCACCATGGCCTCGCGCAGGATGTGCAGGATCACGTCGTCCGCATCTATGAGGCGTGCAATTTCCAGGATCTCGCAGGCCAACGGATCGGGAAAGTGATCGCAATGCTGATCATGGTCGAAGAGCGACTGGTGGCCATGATCCAACGCCACAGTGGTGCCGGCGTCGCGCAGCCGGTTCGGGCATCGAAGCCCGCATCATCGACGGAACTTATCAATGGTCCCCGGCTCGATGGAGCGTCGGGGCATGCGAGCCAGATCGATATCGACGCGATGTTTGCCTAGCCCGAGCGGCGGATCGCGATAAAACAGATCAGCGCGATCGACGCAAACCCGGCAGCGAGAGCGAGCGCCGCCGGGTCAGAAGCGCGTTCGACCACAAATGCCATCACCAAAGGCGCGGCCGATTGCATCAGCAGGAAGGGCGCAGCAAGGCGGCCCATCAGTCGCCCATAGCCGGACGCGCCGAATAGCGCCAACGGAACAGCGCCACGAGTAATCGTCACGAGACCGTTGGCCCCGCCGAACAGGAGCGCGAATGCCGCCGCTGTACCCGTTGAGAAGCCCAAGAGTGCGAGCATGACGAAGGCACACAGCAGTGTGCTGAGCGCAAAGCGCACCACCCACAGCGGATGCAGGTCGCGCCCGAAAGTGAATTCAATCAATCGCGCGCCAACTTGCGCTGGCCCAAACAAGGCACCAATCCAGACGACGGTCCCCGCATCGATGCCTGACCGGGCAAATATTGCGAGCAGATGCGCCGAAAGCCCGGAAGGAACGAAAGCATATGATGCAAACGCCGCAGCGACCAATATGAATGGCAAACCGTGCGGCGGCAGTACCTTGGCCGGCTCTCCACTCTCCTTTTGGGTTGGAGAATCTATTTCGAAGCGACTGCGCGGCAGGCCGAAGGCATGAAGCGGTGCGGCGATGCAGGCCATGAGTGCCGCATAAACAAGATAAGTGTCGCTCCAGCCAACGCGCTCGATCAGAAGATGCGTCACCGGCCAGCTCACGGTTGACGCAAAACCGCCCGCGAGAGTTAGTGCCGTGATCGGTCGGCGAGCGCCGACGCCGAATATGCGGCCGAGTGTTGCAAAAGCGGAATCGTAGAGGTTTGCCGCCATTGCAACTCCGAGCACCATCCATACGGCGTAATAGGCAATCGGGTTTGCGGCGCGCGCAATCAGGAAAAGGCCAAGCGCTCCGACCAACGAGCCGACGGTCATGACAACATGCCCGCCGAAGCGATCGATCGAATGGCCGACGTAAGGCGCGACGAGCCCGGCGATTAGAAGCCCCACCGAAAATCCACCCATGGCGAAGGAGATCGACCATCCGCGATCGGCGGCGATCAGCGGAACGATCAACACCGGTGTGTAGAAGATCGTGCCCCAGGACAGAATCTGCGTGACGCCGAGCACCGGTACAGCGCGCCAAGGGCCGTCGATAAAATCACGCGCAGCAGTCATGGCGCAGCCGTTGCAGACGACGAAGCTGATACGTCTAGCACGCGAGCACGGTTGTGCTCACCGCTGCTGTGGACGGTGCGCAACTATTGTGGCTTCGGCGCCGTCTTCGGCTTGGGTTTTGCGGCGGTGCGTGGTGCGCCTTCGGTACCGCAACGGACATAGACCATCGTGCCGTAGCGGCCCTGAATTTCCGGATCCATCCAGCGCAAAATTAATATCTTGCCGTCGAACAGAACGACCTCGCGATCCTGCGCGCCGCCGACTTCGCCGTCGGCAGGTCCAATATAGGTCTTGCCACCGGGACCGCCCCGCAGACGCAGTTCGGTCGGCGTCGATTGATCGGCCAGGTGCATCATGACGCCGCCGCTTGGCCCGAGCGTGATCACGTAGGGCTGTTTGCACTGACCTCTCGCCGCCGCTTCCGTGCGCGCGCGGTCTTCCTCCTTGTGATAGGCGGCGAGTCCCCAGCGGCCGACAATATCCTGCGGCGGAAAGGCTGGCGGTAAGGCCGGACCCATCGACGGCGCCGCCGGCTGGTCCAGTGAAGGTCCGCCTGTCGAGCAACCGGCCAGTCCCAGCGCAAACAGTCCGAGGGCCATGACGGTCGACAGTGCGGGGCGACTTGAGGTGATCATTCCGGCTCCTTGCAAGGCGGGCGCGCAAGACTTTGGAGGGCAAAGATCGACAGCGCAAGGAGAGGTTTGAGTCAGCTGTGATTGTCGGATTTGGCTTTCCCTGTCTTGACTCCCTGGCCTGGAAACAATATTTCCCGGGCAGCGTTTGGCACTCTTTTCCATTGAGTGCTAAACCACTGAATAATCGACACTTTCGGTTACACTAGAGGCGCGCCAGCGCCAAGAGGGAGCCCATGGCCAAGACCAAGTTTCGTCCACTGCACGACCGCGTTGTCGTGCGCCGCATCGACGCCGAAGAGAAGACCAAAGGCGGCATCATCATTCCCGACACCGCCAAAGAGAAACCGCAGGAAGGCGAGGTTATCGCTGTCGGCCCCGGAGGGCGTGACGAAAGCGGCAAGCTCATCCCGATCGACGTGAAGCCGGGCAATCGCGTGCTTTTCGGCAAGTGGTCGGGCACCGAGGTCAAGCTCGATGGCGAGGAGCTCCTGATCATGAAGGAGTCCGACATCATGGGCGTGATCGCCTAAGTCGCACCAAATCCAACGGAGTAATTTGAAATGGCTGCCAAAGACGTAAAATTTTCAGGTGAGGCGCGCGATCGCATGCTGCGTGGCGTGGACATTCTCGCCAATGCCGTGAAAGTCACGCTGGGGCCGAAGGGTCGCAACGTTGTACTCGACAAGAGCTTCGGAGCTCCGCGCATTACGAAGGACGGAGTCACTGTCGCGAAGGAAATCGAGCTCGAAGACAAGTTCGAGAATATGGGCGCCCAGATGGTCCGTGAGGTCGCTCAGAAGACGAATGATCTCGCGGGCGATGGCACCACCACGGCGACAGTGCTCGCTCAGGCCATCGTGAGGGAAGGCGCCAAATCCGTCGCCGCCGGAATGAATCCGATGGATCTAAAGCGCGGCATCGACATTGCGGTCAACGCCGTGGTGAAGGACATCGAAAAGCGTGCCAAGAAAGTCAGCTCTTCGGCCGAAGTCGCCCAGGTCGGCACCATCTCTTCCAACGGTGATGCCAATATCGGTCAGATGATCGCAAAGGCGATGCAAAAGGTCGGCAATGAGGGCGTAATCACCGTCGAGGAAGCCAAATCTCTCGAGACCGAGGTCGAGATCGTCGAAGGCATGCAGTTCGACCGCGGCTACATCTCTCCCTATTTCATCACAAACGCGGAGAAGATGCTGGCCGAGCTCGAGGACGCCTACATCCTGCTGCATGAGAAGAAGCTCTCCGGCCTGCAGTCAATGTTGCCCGTACTCGAAGCTGTCGTTCAGTCAGGCAGGCCTCTCGTGATCATCGCTGAGGACGTCGAGGGCGAGGCAATCGCCACGCTGGTCGTGAACAAACTGCGCGGCGGCCTTAAGGTCGCGGCAGTCAAGGCGCCCGGCTTCGGTGATCGGCGCAAGGCCATGCTGGAAGACATCGCCATCCTGACGGGTGGCCAGCTGATCTCCGAAGATCTCGGAATCAAGCTTGAGAACGTCACCACCGCGATGCTTGGCCGAGCCAAGAAGGTGATCATCGAGAAGGAAAAGACCACGATCGTGAACGGTGCCGGCAAGAAGGCCGACATCGAGGCGCGCGTGCAGCAGATCAAGGCCCAGATCGAGGAAACCACCTCCGACTACGACAAGGAAAAGCTGCAGGAGCGGCTGGCGAAGCTTGCCGGCGGCGTTGCGGTGATCCGCGTCGGCGGAGCAACCGAGATCGAGGTGAAGGAAAAGAAAGACCGCGTCGAGGATGCGCTGAATGCGACTCGCGCCGCGGTCGAGGAAGGCATCGTTCCGGGCGGCGGCGTCGCCCTGCTCCGTGCCAAGAAGGCAGTGGGCCGGATCCAGGATGAGAATCCGGATGTTCAGGCCGGCATCAATATCGTGCTCAAGGCCCTGGAAGCGCCGATCCGCCAGATCGCGGAAAACGCCGGCGTCGAAGGATCGATCGTTGTCGGCAAAATCGTCGAGGAGAAGTCGGAGACTTATGGCTTCGACGCTCAGGCCGAAAAGTACGTCGACATGATCGAAGCCGGCATTGTCGACCCGGCCAAGGTTGTGCGCACTGCCCTGCAGGATGCGGGTTCAGTTGCCGGCCTGCTTGTGACCACGGAGGCCATGGTCGCCGAACTGCCGAAGGAGCCGGCGCCGGCCATGCCGCCTGGTGGCGGAATGGGCGGCGGGATGGGCTTCTAAATCCAACGCAAATCCAGCGAAAGGGCGCGGCTCAGGCCGCGCCCTTTTTCATTGCGAAGCGATCGGGTCGTAGCTGTAGATCCAGTCTTTGCTTAGCAGGTCCGCTCTCGGTTTCTCGAACCTATCGAGGCGCAGGGCGCGTTTGATCCGGGCCCAAGGCGAATGCAGGTGGAAAACCTCACCCTGCGCGCGTGCCGCCAACTGGATGCGCGCGGTGCGCGGTCGCCGCTCGGCTTCGTAAGCGGCAAGGGCGACACCGGGATCGTGCGGCGTCCGCGCCAATTCGCGTGCAAGGACATAGCCATCTTCAATCGCCGACGCGGCACCCTGTGACAGGAACGGCAGCATCGGATGGGCGGCGTCGCCAAGAAGCGTCACGCGCCCTTCGCCCCAGTGCGGCAAGGGATCTCGGTCGAACAACCCCCATTTGAAGCAACGCTCAACGCTTTCAAGCAGGGTCCGCAGGCTGCGGTGCGCCTTCGGAAATGCCGCGAGCATATCCTCGCGCCGTCCTTCAACAGACCATGACTCCTCCACCCATTGATCGGTTTCCGTGACGACCACGAGATTGATCAACGTGCCGCCGCGTACGAAATACGCCACAACATGGCCGCGTCGGCCCATCCAATAGTTCATGACCGGCTCGAGTTCATTGTCCGGCAGCGCACTGATCGGAACCAGCGCACGCCAGCACATATTGCCGGTAAAGCGAACACTCTGTTCGCCATGAAGCGTGGCACGCACCAGCGAACGGATACCGTCGCATCCGACCACAACATCATATGGCTCGCGTTTCCCGCCGCCGATCACGACGGTCGCGCCGCTTTCAGCAGGTTCCACCGCCACGCACGGTGCGTCCAGGCGGACATCGGCACCGCCCAGCGCGCCGGTAAGGATATCGAGCAGGTCGGCGCGATGAATCTGAAACCAGCCGGCGCCGAAACGTTCGGCCATCGCGCCTTTGGCCTTCGTGCGGAACAGGACCTCGCCGGTGATCATGTCGCGCGTCAGCATGAACCCGGGCTCGAAACCGCGCTGGCGCACTGCATCTTCAAGCCCGAGCGCTCGCAGGATTCTTGTCGAGTTGGGCGTAATCTGAATCCCGGCGCCGACTTCCTTGAGCCTATCCGCCTGTTCGAAGACGACCGGCTCAAACCCGCGCTGACGCAAGGCAATGGCGGCGACAAGCCCGCCGATTCCGCCACCGATCAAAGCGACGCGCGGATTTGCGGCCATGGTCACTCGCTAGTGATCGCTGGGACGGAATTTCAACGTCGTCGGCCCGAGGAGGACGAACCCATCGTTCTGGCGTTGCCAGCCAGTAACCTGCGCCAGAACCGAAAGCAGTTCTTGATCTGCCTGCATGCGTTCAGGCGTGCATTGCCCAGCACTCAGCATTTCCGGCACGCCTTCCGGCAACGGGCCGGGCTCGATTTTCATGGTCATGTCGGAGATCTCTACGCGCGCCGGTACGGATTTGCACCAGAGGTCGATCTTGGCATTGCCGTTCGGCTCAACGAGGAGGATTGGCATACGCTTTCCTGGCCGCATGGGTGCCGCGTCGAGGAGAAATTCCTGGTCGAACGGAAACTCGTCGCCTGACGCGGCGGTCCCGCACACCAGAATCGACAAAACGATGGCGCCCACGCTACGCACAAGGATATCGCGCGTCATCATGCTCCAACAAGTTTTGTTACCAGCCACTGCGCCGTGCGCAGCAGGCGGGCGTCATCCCCAGGCGCGCCAACAAGTTGAACGCCAAGCGGCATGTCATCCTCGCCGCTCAAAAGCGGCAACGTAATGGCGGGTAGGCCGAGCAAGGTCCAGAATGTGCAAAAAACGGGATCGCCGGTTGCTTCGCCCTTTGGCGCGACGCCGCGCGCCGCGGGCGTAACGATGGCCGTGCATTGCTGCTGAAAAAATTCCTCGATGGCCGCTCGCATGGCCCGACCTTCGGCGATGGCTGCAAGATAGTCTGTGGCCGTGACCTTGCGGCCTTCCGCGATCAAATCGCGAAACTGCTTACTGACTTTATCGCCGCCCTGATCGGTCAGCTTGCCGAGATTATGCGCCATCTCGGTCGCCATGATCGCGCGATGCGAGGTCCAGCCCGACGCATAGTCCGCCGGCAAATCATAATTGAAACAAACCTCGCCAAGCTCTTTCGCAAGATCCTCAAACGCTTCACGCGTGTTGGCATCGGCCTTGTCCCACATCGGGGTCTTCACAAATGCCAGTCGAGGATCGAGTCCGAAGTTTTCCGTCGCGGTCTGTCGAAAATTTCTTGCCGCCAATGGCCGGGTATCGGGGTCGTCGGCATCGAAACCGGCAATGGCATCGAGCGCCAGCGCAACGTCTTCAAGCGAGCGTGCAAAGGGGCCAATGTGATCGAGGGTGCGCGACAGAGGTAGTACGCCGGCCCTCGAAACGAGGCCGTGGCTCGGCTTCATCGCAAACACACCGCAGAACGCGCCCGGACGAATGATCGAACCATTCGTTTGCGAGCCGAGCGCGAGCGGCACCATTCCGGCTGCCACCGCCGCCGCCGAGCCCGAGGACGATCCACCCGGGGTCCGTTCCGGATCGTGCGGATTGCGGGTCTTGCCCGGGCTGAAATACGCAAATTCGGTCGTCACCGTCTTGCCAACGATCACGGCTCCCGCCGCGCGCAATTTCGAAACCACGGTTGCGTCATTGCGCGGCCGGCGGCCAGCAAGCAAAGGCGAACCGCACTCGGTAGGCCAGTCTGCGGTTTCGATGATGTCCTTGACGGCGACCGGAACGCCGTGCAGCGGACCTATTTGCCGGCCACTTCTGCGCCACTGATCGCTTTCGCGCGCCTGCGCCAGCGCGAATTCAGGGTCGAGATGCGCGAACGCTTTGACCGTGTCCTCCGCCGCCTCGATCCGACCGAGGCAGGCGCGCGTAGCTTCCTCGGACGAAAGTGCGCCGCTCGCGATCTCAGCCGCGGTTTGCGCGGCGGTCAGCGCCGATAGGTCTCTGTCGGCCAATGCAACAAGTCCCGTTTCAGTTTCCGTAGAGGTAGTTGGGAAGCCACAGAGTCATGCCCGGCCAGAAATACATGATGACCATGCAGATGATCACGATGACCATGTACGGCATCATGCCACTGAAGATCTGGTTGAGTGTGACGTGTTTAGGCGCGACGCCCTTGAGGTAGAAGGCCGACATAGCGACCGGCGGCGACAGAAAGGCTGCCTGCAGGTTCACGAACACCAATGTCCCCCACAAGATGGGATCGATGTTGAAGTGCTTGAGCAGCGGCAGGAAGATCGGAACAAAGATGACGATGATCTCGGTCCATTCCAGCGGCCAACCGAGAACGAAAATGATCGCCTGCGACAAGATCATGAACTGGATGGGCGTCATGTTGAGTGACAACACCCATTGTTCGACCAAAGCCTGGCCGCCGAGGATGGCAAATACACCGGAGAACAGAGCCGAACCGACGAACAGCCAGCACACCATGGCCGTCGTCTTTGCCGTGAGAAATACCGCTTCCTTGGTGCGTTTCCAGTCGAGTGTGCGCGCCTGAATTGCCAGCAGGAAGGCGCCTGCTGCACCTACGCCTGCGGATTCTGTCGCGGTTGTAATACCGAACAGTATGACGGCAAGCACGACGACGGTGAGAATGCCAAGCGGCATGATCGACGTGGAGAGCAGCTTGATGACTTCGAGCCGATCGAAATCGAGCCGCCAGTAATAGCGAAGCTGCCACAGCGCGCAGACCACCGCGATGATCCCGAACCACATATAGAAGCCTTCGGGCGGCCCCAGCTCGGCTGCCGTCGCAGGCCCCTTGGCAAGACCGGGCGTACCCAGCTGCTGCAGGCCTTGCACCGCGACTTCCGGTGCCGCCTGCTGGTGAATGACGACGTACCACCAGGTCAACCACAGCGTGCCGCCGACCAGCATGAACGGCACGAGCGTCGCGAGAAGGTTTACAAGAAGCGTCCCGTAGGTGATGCGGCCTTTGCCGGTTTCGATCGAAGTCGCCTGCGACGGCGACCCAAGTGCCTTCAGCAAAGCGATCAGGGGATTGTTCCCATAGGCGGCCTGAAGCTTACGCATCCAGTCGGGCACCGGTACGCGTTGTTGCTCCTCCGGGAGGGGCGGAGCGATCTTCGGATTAATCATCGCCCAACCGATGATGTAGACGAGATAGAGGAAGGACAGAAAGAAGCCCGGAAACATTGCGGCTGCGTAGAGCTTAACGACCGACTGCCCGGCCACAGCGGCGTACACAATGATCATCACCGATGGCGGAATAAGGATGCCAAGTGTCCCGCCGGCGGTAATAACGCCGGACGCGAGCTTCACATCGTATCCCGCCTTGAGCATCGGGTTGAATGCGATGACGCCCATCAGCACCACCACCGCGCCCACAAGACCGCTCGCAATGCCCCAGAAGGTACACACAATCAGAGTCGCAACGGCAAGCGAGGCTGGCACTTTGCGAAACGCGAGCTGGATCGAATAGAACATCTTGTCGACCAGCGCGCCACGTTCCATCACGTAACCCATCAACACGAATAGCGGGATGGATATGAGCACGTCGTTGGTCATCGCACCGTAGGTGCGCTGGACCATCAGCTCAAAAACCTTGTTCTCGGTGAACAAATGCGTCGGGTCGTAGAACGCGATAAAGCCGAAGAACATTCCGAGGCCCATCAGCGTGAAGGCCGTCGGGAACCCCATCATGATCACAACCACGATGAGGGCGAGCATCAAAAGCCCGAGTGCTGGGTCGCTCATGTGTTGAGGTCCCCACCCATACCGCGCTGGCGGGCGACTTCGTCGATCTCCTTGGCGCGCTCAATGGCAATCTTGCGCGAGTCCTCGTCGACATATTCGCTGTGCGCGAGCTGCTCTTCGATCACGTCGATCTCGGCAACGTCGTGCAAGCGGCTCGGCCATTCGCCGGTCTTCAGGCAGACCACGGCTCGTATGATTTCGGCGATACCTTGCAGCATCACCAGCGCGCCTGCGATCGGGATAACCGTTTTGAAATGATAGACCGGCGGGCCGTCAGAGGTGACATTGGAATGTTCAGCGATGCGCCAGGAATCTGCCGCGTAGTCGGCACCTGCATAGATCAGCGCGGCAATGCCCGGGATGAAGAACACTATGTACAGCACGAGATCGAGGCCGGCCTGGGTTCTTGGCCGCATCGAACTGTAGAGAAAGTCGCCGCGCACATGGGCGTTTTGCGCCAAGGTATATGCCCCGCAAAGCATGAACAGCGAGCCGTACATCATGTTGTCGGCGTCGAAGATCCATGCAGTCGGTGCATTCAGAATGTAGCGCTTGAAGACCTCGATACAGACCACAGCCATCAACAACAAGATGAGCCATGCGGCAGCTTTGCCGACCCAGGTGCTGATGCCGTCGATCGTGTGAAGAACGCTTTGCACGTTCATTTTATTGCCGTTCGGTCCGTTGAGTTTGCAAGAACAAAGCACCATTCCACTGTCGCGGAATGGTGCTTCGCCGTGTCAGCGTGTCGTCAGATCGGTGCTTTTGCGTTCGGACCAAAATAGTAGTCGTACGCCATCTTCCGATTCGTGATGTAGTCCTGTTCCCATTGCGTCGCACGCTTGGCGAACGCGATTTGGGACTCGATGATTTCCTTGAAGAGCGGATTTGACGCGATGTACTTCTTGGTGACGTCGTCATACAGCTCGAGTTGACGCTTCAGGATCGCATCAGGTGTCTTGTAGAACTTAACTTTGTCCTGAGTTTGCAGGGTGATGTAGTCCTGCGAGTTGCGATCAATTGCCTTCCACTGCATGTCCTGGGAGCAGGCTTCGACGGCACCTTCGATGATCGCCTGGAGTTTCGGCGGGAGTGCCTTGAACTTCGTCTTATTGAAGCTGATCTCAAGCTGCTCGGCGTTCTGATGGAAGCTCTGCAGCATGCAGATCTTGGAGACGTCAGCAAAGCCGAGCGCACGGTCGGACGACGCATTGTTGAACTCAGCTGCGTCGAGCAGACCGCGGTCAATCGCCGCGACAATTTCGCCGCCTGGAAGGGCGTTCACCGCAGCGCCCATGGCCGTGAAAAGGTCAATTGAAATGCCGACGGTGCGATACTTAAGGCCCTTGAAGTCGTCAACGTTCTGCATCGGCTTCTTGAACCAGCCGAGCGGCTGTGAATACAGCGGCGCATACGGGAACGACACGACGTCGGCGCCGATGGTCCCATAAATCTTTTCAAGCAGCGCCTTGCCACCGCCGTACTTGTGCCAGGCGAGCAGCATATTGGCATCCATCCCGTAGCCGGGACCGGAGCCCCACAGCGCGAGCGCCGTGTTCTTGCCGTAGTGATACACGAGCACGCCGTGACCACCATCAAGGACGCCTTTCGATACGGCGTCGAGCAAGCCGAACGCGGGGACGACCGCGCCGGCAGGAAGCACCTCAATCTTGAGGTCGCCGCCGGTCATATCGTTGACCCGCTTGCCGAAGTCGGTTGCGTATTCGTGGAAGATATCCTTCGACGGCCACGTGCTTTGGAAGCGCATGGCCATCGGGCCTTGTGCACTTACGACATTTGGCGCTGCGACTGCCGCGCTTGCCACGGCCGCGCTGGTCAGAAACTTGCGGCGCGTTGCTGTCGAGGAATTCTTGTTTTGGCTCATTTCAATCACCCTCCCTAGGATTGATTATTCTTTTGAACAGTTGTTGCCGGGTCTTATTCCATAACCCGTTTGCCGATCCAGCTTTATTATCCGGATCAGGCAATCTCAAGTAATCGTACGGGGTGCGGCGACGGGACGCAACATTGGGCAGCGAAAGCGCGCGCTTGCGCTTGCCTGAGGGGACGCCCTTGATAAGCCCTTTTTATGCAGGAATCCGCGATAAATTGATCGTCCAACACGGCTCCTAGCCGGTAGATAGTGTCGGCCAGGACATCCGTTTTCTTCCCAACAAGGAGACCTCCCGTGAGAGGCATGTTTTCGACGCTCGCCATCGTATGGCGAATTGCCAGCCCTTATTTCTATTCGGAAGACCGCTGGGCGGGGCGCATTCTGCTCGCCGCGGTGGTTGCGATCGAGCTTTCAATCGTTGGACTGAATGTCCTGCTGAACTCATGGAACAACGCATTCTACAACGCGCTTCAGGACAAGGATTGGGACGCTTTCGTCTATCAGCTCGCCTATTTCTGCGTCCTTGCCACCGCCTTTATCCTCCTTGCGGTCTATCAGCTCTACCTTAATCAGTGGCTGCAGATTCGCTGGCGGCGCTGGCTGACAGAAACCTATCTCGATCGTTGGCTGGCGGGCGCCAATCATTACCGCATGCAGCTGCTCGGCGATGCGGCGGACAATCCCGATCAACGCATCGCGGAAGACGTTAGGCAATTTATCGACGCCGGAATTCTTCCAATCGGATTGAACCTGCTGAATGCGGTCGTCACGCTGGGTTCGTTTGCCGTGATCCTGTGGAATTTGTCCGCAGCCGCTCCGCTGCATGTCTTCGGGATCAAATACGATATCCCCGGCTATCTGCTGTGGGCCGCGTTGGTCTATGCCGTTGCCGGAACGATTTTTACGCACCTCATCGGCCGGGCCTTGATCGCGCTGAACTTTCAGCAGCAGCGATACGAGGCGGATTTTCGTTTCAATCTGGTGCGCGTGCGCGAGAACTCGGAGCAGATCGCACTGCTGAACGGCGAGCGCGCCGAGAGCGACGGATTGCTGTCGCGTTTCACCAATGTGGTCGCCAACTGGATGGCGATCATGAAGCGACAGAAAAAACTGACCTTTCTTACGGCCGGGTATCGGCAGGCCGCCGTTGTATTTCCCTACATCATGGTGAGCCCGGCCTATTTTGCCGGCGCCGTACAACTCGGCGGATTGATGCAGACGGCAAACGCCTTCGGCCAGGTGCAGGATGCCTTATCGGTGTTCGTGAACATCTATCGCAGTCTCGCCGAATGGCGCGCCGTTATCGAACGTCTGGCCGGCTTCGATAATTCCATCATCGCCGCAAAGGAAGCCGCCACCACACCGCCCGTTATCGTGCTGGCGCCCGGTGATGCACCTGCCGTAAGCATTGCGGATCTCGTAGTGCGCTTGCCGCAGGGCACCCCGCTGGTCAGCGCCAGCAAGGTGTCGATAAAGCTTGGAGAACAGGTGCTGGTGAGCGGGCCTTCCGGCTCGGGCAAATCCACGCTGTTTCGCGCTTTGGCGGGCGTCTGGCCGTTCGGCTCAGGCACGATCACAGTGCCGAAGAATGCACGCGTGATGATACTGCCGCAGCGGCCTTATTTCCCGATTGCGCCGCTTGCGACGGCGGTCGCATATCCCGCCGGACCGGAAAGCTACGACAAGGCCAAAATCGCGGACCTGATCAGCGCTGCCGGCCTGCCCGCACTCGCCGACCGAATCGACGAAGAGGCGCACTGGAATAGAATGCTGTCGCTCGGCGAGCAGCAACGGTTGGGCATCGCCCGCGCGCTTCTTTCCGAGCCGGACTTTCTCTTCCTCGACGAGGCCACCGCATCGCTCGACGAACCGGCCGAGGCGGCGCTTTACCAGTTGCTGCAGCGAAAGCTCCCCCGCGCGACCATCGTGTCGATCGGTCATCGCTCGACACTCGCGGCGTTCCATCAGCGCCGCCTGGCATTCAGCCGCGAGGGCGATCACTTCGTGGTGCAGGAGGCAAATCTCGCGCCCGCCAAGTAGCGCAATCAAATCAGACAAAAGAGAAAGGGCGGCGGACCAATCATGGTCGCCGCCCTTTCCGGGACAGACTTAGGCTTTACTTACTTCAGGCTGCCGAGCGTTAGGTCAGCCGACAGCTTGGCGACGAAGGAGGCACCGCACCAGCTGGAGGCCGGGCCGCCGTTGATCGCGTTCGCGGCGGGGAACCCACCAGGTCCAGCAAAGCCGCCAGCGGTCGGATCGCTGGTGAAGGCATTGCAGTCACCCTTGCTCAGGTCCGTGTCGTAGTAGCGC
The DNA here is from genome assembly GCA_963831515.1 of uncultured Alphaproteobacteria bacterium. Taxonomy (GTDB): domain Bacteria; phylum Pseudomonadota; class Alphaproteobacteria; order Rhizobiales; family Xanthobacteraceae; genus Pseudolabrys. Next base: position 111,921 of record CAWHQL010000015.1, read on the forward strand.
AGATCGAGCGTGAACACCTTCCAGGTGAAGCCCATACCCACGTTCCAGGTGTTGTAGTCGGCATATGGGATGCCATTGGGATTGTTCGCGAGACAGCCGCCAGCGGATCCGATAACGGGCGACGACGAGTTGCAACCATAGAAAGCGTCGCTCGTGCCAAGCCACTGATGGCCGAACTCACCGGAGATGTACCAACCAAACGGACCGAGTGCCATTTTCTCGGGCGCGGTGAACTTGATGGTGCCGGAGAGATACTGGCCATCAGCACCAAGGTTCAGGAAGTTTGGCGAGTAATAGAAATTCACGCCGAAGGCCCAGTCGGTCCAGGTGTAGGTAGCCTTGGCGTAGACTTCGTAGAAGCTCGCATCCTTCTTGGCGACGTTGCCATTCATCGGAATTGCAGGGTTCACGCAAGCCGGATCGAAACCTTGTACCGGACCGGTGCCGTAGCACTGGCCACCCGGGTAATAGTAGTACCAATAGCCGATATCGAGCGCGAGCGGACCGAATGTCGGTCGCACGCCGCCGTAGAAGTCGATTTCTGCGGCCGCGTTGTTGGCGAACTTGATGCTCTCACCGGAGATGCCGGCGTAGAGTTGCCAGTTCGGCGCGATGTTGTAGCGCGGCTCGAAATAGGCCGCGACCGAAGGTCTGTGACCGGACTGCGTCACACCTCGGAAGATGTAATCGTTCATGATCGCTGAGCCGAAGGCGATGTCCCATGGGCTTGGCGGCGGAGCCGGAGCCACCTTGGGCGCCTTCGACGGCATATCAGCCGCGAATGCTGGTGCAGCGGCGGAAACCGCGAGTGCAGCAGCGAGCGACAACACAACTTTCTTCATTGAATCTGCCCCTTTGTATTCGATCGGCCTGAGGGTTGCGGCCGATCCCCTTTTGCCCGCCACAGAGCCGTAAAAGTCCCCGACTTAAGCCGACCCTTACGTGGTTTGACGTGCGTTACCGGGGAAATTTAGACCCGCGACATGACGTGGCGGCAAGCGAAAAACGGCGGCAACTGCCGCCTTTTTAGGCGTTTCGGGGTTCTACCGTTAGAAAGATCGCGGCTGTTGCGTGAATGTCACAAATACCGTCCGCAAACCGGTGCAACGGTCCGCGTCGTACCCACCCACCAAGGCAGTTTTCCACATCTTGGCGAGTGGTCTGCGGGCGATTCGCGAGGTCTTCGGGGCCTGTTGACTAGGCCGCAGCCGCCTTTTTTCGATTGGCTTCAAGCCGCGAGTTGACGAGCGCAACGATCCCGTCGATGACCGGGTTGCTCAAGCCTTTCTGCTTTGCAATCAGCTGCACCAGCTTGTCGGCGCGTTCGATATTGGGAGCGCCGTTTTGCAACGCGCGCGCGGCGGAAGCCGGCCGCGTGAGGCTTTGCGCGGCGGCAGCATATTTTTCGAACGGTACGAGATCGCTCGGTGAAGCGCCGAGCTTGACGCAGAGGTCGAACACGAAATTGTAGACCGAGCGAGATTCCTCGATGTTCGAATGCACCGCTTCTTGCGCGGTGCGCATGCCGTCTTTGGTGATGCACCGATAGTTGCCGGCCAATAGCATCGACCATTTGGCAAGCGGCACGAAAATCGAATCGTGCACGCGCAACTTGACCGGCAATTCGATTTTGCCTTCGGGCGCATCGAAGCGGACAGCGTCGATGTCCTTTTCGAGCTGACGCAGGATGCCGGTGTACATGTCGTTGTCGAATTTGGCGACCTTGAAATTAGTCGGCAGCGTCACCTGCAACACGTTGACCTTCTCGTCGGGCGGGCGGATCGCCTGCGGATCGGGACTGCACAAGGTCAGCAGACCGGGATCAAAATTGTCCCACACCGTCGGATCGGTATAGGCCGGCTTGAGTGCATCGTAGTTCAGCCCGGGAATGCGTTTCACATACGGAAGCGGTGGCATGTTCATGATCGACATGCACGGCACTTTCGATTTCGCCACCGCGTCAAGCAACTCTCGCACGCCGGGCGAACGGTATTGCGGCTCCTGCATCGCCAGGCCCACGAGGTCGTAGTCCTTGGGATTTACTCCCGCGGCGCCACCGGCGCTGACCTTGCCCGGCAATTTGCGCGAGTCGATCTCGACCTGCTCCTTGCGGCCTTTGACCGGCATCCGGACGCGGAAGCCCTCGGCGTTGATCAGGTCCGCTTCCGCCGGCAGGCAGACCAGATGCACCGAATGGCCGCCATAGAGGATCTTGGATGCCAGCAGCGAGCCGTAAGACGCGCCCATGATCAGAATTTTGTAAGTCGCCGGCATTGCGGCCTCCCTTATGTTTTGTTCTTAAAATCCGAAATAGTTCCGACCCTTAAGGGCCATGCGCCTCGTTCAACGCATGCTATTAGGCCCCTCCGGTCGATGCAATCGGGCCGCACCGCCCCAGGTACTCCCAGGGCGGTAACGGCCTGCCAGGACTCAGGTGCCGGACTATTGATCTTCGGTCTTGTTCTGGCCGAACAGACCGCCAAAAGACATCGGCGGTGGCGGCGGGCTCGCAACTGGTTCGCTCGGTTCGGATGGCATGACGTCGGGCTTTTTCACCCGCGCCTTTGTCTTTTTTCTTGCTTTCGTTCTTACCTTTTTCGCGACCTTCTTCGCGCTTTTTTTCCTGCGCGCCGGTGCGGCTCGTTTCCCTCGCTTGGATTTCTTCGCTTTTGCCTTCTTGCGCTTCTTTGCCATGTTCGTTCTCCATTCACTTCAATCAGCAGAATAATATGAGCCGGCCATACGTGGCTTTTTCAGGCCGCGGAAGCCTTGCGCCGGGCAAGTTCGGCGAGCGGCTCAGGGGTCGGGCCGCCGGTCGCCCAGTCGAGCAACTCAACCGTATGCACGATCGGCACATCCGTGCCGGCCGCGAGCTGCGTGATGCAGCCGATATTACCGGCCGCAATCACATCCGGTTTGAGCAATTTGATATTGGCGAGCTTGCGCGCGCGCAATTGCTCCGAAAGCGCAGGCTGCATGATGTTGTAGGTGCCGGCCGAGCCGCAACACAAATGACCTTCCGGTACGTCCTTGACCACGAAGCCGACCGCGCTCAGCAAATCTTTCGGTTCATGCAGGACCTTTTGTCCGTGCTGCAGCGAGCAGGCGGCATGATAGGCGATCGTGAGCGGGACCGGAGCGCGCGCATCCAGCTTGAGCGTCGCCAGGTATTCACTGACGTCGCGTGCCCGAGCCGAAACGCGTGCTGCCTTGGCCGCGTATGCCGGATCATTGCGCAGCATGAACCCGTAGTCCTTGATGGTTGTGCCACATCCGGAAACGGTGACCAGGATGGCATCAAGGCCCGCCCCTTCGATCTCTCGGGTCCATGCATCAATATTGTTGCGCGCCTGTGACAACGCTTCGTCCTCGCGTCCCATATGGTGGACGAGCGACCCGCAGCATCCTTCGCCGGCAGCGACAACCACCTCCACGCCTTGGCGATTGAGCAGGCGGATCGTGGCCTCAATTGTTGAGGGTGCGAGAACCGGATTGATGCAGCCGGACAAAAGCGCGACCCGCCCGCGATGCCTGCCCTCTGGCGAATAGACTTTGCCAACGCGATCGACTGGTGGGGCCGGTTTGCGGGGCGGCGTCAGGCGAATCAACGCCCCCAACCGGCGCAGACCCAGCAGGTCGAATACGGGCGCCAGCGGACGTGCGATCAGCCCGAGCACGACAGCGAGACGGAAGAGTCCCAGGTCGACCAGCACGCGCGCGAGCACGCTCCGCAGCAGACGATCACTCAACGGGCGTTTGTAGGTCTGCTCGATATAGTCCCGCGCATGATCGACCAGATGCATGTAATGCACGCCGGACGGACACGTGGTCATGCACGCAAGGCATGACAGGCAACGATCGATATGTTTGACCACCTCGCGCGTCGCCGGCCGATCCTGCTCGAGCATCTCCTTGATCAAATAAATTCGACCGCGCGGAGAATCGAGTTCGTCGCCGAGCAGAACATAGGTCGGGCAGGTCGCCGTGCAGAATCCGCAGTGCACGCAGGCGCGCAGGATCTTCTCGGACGATACGAATTGCGGGTCCTGCAGTTGTGCGAGGGTGAACGAGGTTTGCATCGTCAGGCACCCGCCCACATACGTCCGGGATTGAGTACGCCCTTCGGATCGAAGCTTTCCTTCACGCGATTGGCTAGAGCGCGCAAAGCCGGATCCTCGGGCGGGAACACGTCGACGCTTGCCCGCACGGCGGCTGGCGCGCGTATCAATGTCGCGTGCCCCCCGATGGCCGCCACCGCGCGGCGGATCGCCGGCGCGTCGGGTTCGTTTTCAAGGGGCATCGCCACCCAGATAAGACCGCCGGCCCAGTCGTAGAACATCTGCGCAGCCGGCGTGATGGCGCCTGCAATTTCATGGCCACGGCTAGGCGGAACGGAAATGCGCCAAAGTGGCCGCGTGCGGACCGCCTCAGCCGCAAAGGGTTTGACGTTGCGGATACTGCGCCACAGATCGCGCGATTTTCTTTCGTCGAGAAGAGTGACCGGCCCGAAGCGTTTCATCTGCGCCGCAAGCGATTCTTTGCGGTGGGTTACCGAAGGAGCGAAGCCTTCGAGGCGCAGCACGGTTGATGCGGCTGATTCAGGCACGTTCTCGAACCAGGACGCGACGTGGTCGGGCAAGTGCGCCGCGCCCGAGACGTCGCACGACGAGCCCATCGCCGTCGTCATGGCCGTGCATGCGGTAGCATCATCGAGACCTTCGATCAGCACTGTCGCTTCGGTTTCCGCCTTTGGCAGCACTTTGATCGTAATGTCGGTCATGGCGCCGAGCGTGCCCCATGACCCGGCCAGAAGCTTGCACAGGTCGTAGCCCGTAACGTTCTTCACGACGCGACCACCGGACTTGATCGTTTCGCCGCGGCCGGTGACCGCAGTGACTCCCAGGAAGTGATCGCGGGCAGCGCCTGATTTTATGCGCCGCGGACCCGAAAGATTGGCCGCGATGACTCCCCCGAGCGTACCGTTATTTGTCTCCGCACCCAGAAGCGGGCCGTAGTCGATGGGCTCGAAGGCGAGTTCCTGGTTGTGCTTGTCCAATAACACCTCGATCTCGGAGATCGGCGTTCCGGCACGCGCTGACAGCACAAGTTCGGCGGGCTCGTAAAGCGTGACTCCGGCCAGGCCCGAAAGATCGAGGGTCAGGTCTGTCTGACTGGGTCGGCCGATGCCGTACTTGGTCCCGTTCCCGGCGAGTTCGAGCGGCTTGTCGTTGTCGAGCGCCCAACGCACGACATCTTCGACTTCCTTGCCGTCGCGGGGTTTGAGCGTATCAGCCATGCTGCGAAAACGTCATTCGGCGGCACGCGCGGTAGCGTCAAGCGTGAATGCGGGCATGACGTCCCGGGCGAAGTGCCGCAGTTGATCGACACCGCCGGCAATCGTGAGAAGCACGTAGGCTACGCCGGCATCGCGCAGCGCCTCGATCATGCCGGCGAGTTCATCGGGCGTACCGTAGAGCGCATTTTCTTCAGTGGCGCCTTTCCTGTCGGCATAAGCGAGTACGTGCGATCCCGCCTTTGCCGAAGGATCGCGCGAAATATCGACGGTCCGTTTGGTATATTCAGCCTGGCGCTCCAACGCGGCTTCTTTGTCGGCCGCATCCTTTGCCACGTAAAGCTGTCGCGCCACCGCCACCTGCATCGGATCGAACCCAAGTCCGTTTGCTTCGCGCTCGGCCTTGTAGATCGCAATGCGTTCGCCGAGCGTGGCGGGCGAAGCGTACTGGTCGAGGATAAGGTTGAATCCGCGCGCCGCGGCTCGTTTGATCGAATGCGGATTGCCGGCAGCGACCCAAAGCGGCGGATGCGGGGTTTGCGCCGGAGGCGGTTCGACGACGATATCCTCGAAATGCCAAAAGCGGCCCTTGTGCGAAAAACGCTTTCGCGTGGTCCAGGCTCGCCTCATGAATTCGAGCGCTTCCTCGAAACGCGCTTCGGCTTCTTCGGGGGCGATCTGAAATCCTTTGAACTCGCTGTGGCGATATCCTTTGCCGATGCCGAGATCGAGCCTGCCCTTCGAAAGAAGATCGAGTGTCGCCGCTTCCTCGGCGAGCAGCACCGGGTTGTGCCACGGCGGCACGATGACTGCCGTGCCGAGACGAAGCGTCTTCGTGCGCATGGCCAGCGCGGCAAGCAGCATCAAGGTCGAAGACACCTGATTCCAGCCGCTGAAATGGTGCTCGACCGAAAAACTCGAGTGAAAGCCGAGCGACTCTGCCTCGACATTGAAATCGATGAACTCAAAAAAGCCCTGGCCGGTTTCCGGGCCAAATCCGGGCCGATCCGCCTTCGGCGAACAGAACAAACCGAAACGCATTCCTAGAACCTCGGGATATCCGGGAACGGCAGCTTCCCGGCATGAACATGCAGGCGGCCTAGTTCAGCGCAGCGGTGCAACTGCGGGAAAACCTTGCCGGGGTTAAGCAGCCCTTTGCCGTCGAAGGCGCATTTCACGCGCTGCTGCTGGTTGAGATCGGTTTCGGAGAACATCGTGTACATCAAATCGCGCTTTTCGACACCGACGCCGTGTTCGCCGGTGAGAACGCCACCGACCTCCACGCACAGCTTCAGAATTTCGGCACCGAATTTTTCGGTCTTCTCGAGTTCACCGGGCTTGTTGGCATCGTAAAGAATGAGAGGATGCAGATTGCCGTCGCCGGCGTGAAATACGTTTGCGACCCGTAGTCCGTATTTCGCGGACATCTCCTTCATCCGCTTGAGCACCAGCGGCAGTTGGGCACGCGGGATCGTCCCATCCATGCAGTAGTAATCTGGCGAGATCCGCCCGACTGCCGGAAACGCTGCCTTTCGGCCGGCCCAGAACAGCAACCTTTCCTCTTCCGAACGCGAGGCCTTGCATGACGCCGAATGGCAATCGCGGGCGATCTTTTCCACGCGCTCGATCAGATGGTCAACCTCCGCCGGAGGTCCGTCGAGCTCGACGATGAGCAGCGCTTCGACGTCGAGCGGATAGCCGGCATGGACGAATTCTTCAACGGCCGCGATGGCCGGACCGTCCATGATCTCCATGCCGCCCGGGATGATTCCTGATCCGATAATTCGCGATGCGCATTCGCCGGCATCTTCCGATGATGGGAAGCCGATAAGCATCGCGCGCGCGGTTTCCGGCTTCTTCAGTATCCGCACCGTCACTTCCGTGACCACGCCGAGAAGGCCTTCCGAGCCGTTGATAAGGCCCAGCAGATCGTAGCCGGACGCGTCGAGATGCTTACCGCCGAGGCGCAAGACTTCGCCGGTGACGAGCACGATCTCGCAGCCGAGCACGTTATTGGTGGTCATGCCGTATTTCAGGCAATGCACACCGCCGGAATTTTCCGCCACGTTGCCACCGATCGTGCACGCAATCTGCGAGGATGGATCCGGCGCGTAATAAAATCCTGCGTGCGCAACCGCATTGCTCACCGCAAGGTTGGTCACGCCTGGTTCCACGACCACAACGCGATTTTCGAAATCGATCTCGCGGATTCGATTGAATTTCGCCATGCCGAGCAATACGCCATCCGCCAGTGGCAAAGCGCCTCCCGACAGCGACGTCCCGGCCCCGCGGGGGACGACCTTGATCCCCTCGCCGTGGCAGTACCGTAGGATTTGAGCAACCTGTTCCGTGGTTTCCGGCAATACAACCACCATGGGCAACTGTCGGTAGGCGGTAAGGCCGTCGCTTTCATAAGGACGCAGTTCGCGCTCGGCCGCGATCACGCCTTCGCCGGGAACGATCGTTCGCAACGCGGCGACTATGCGCTCACGACGCCCCAGGATTGCGGCGTCAGGCTCCGGCATCCGCAGCGACATTCTCGAAACTCCCGGCCGCCTATATCGTTACACTGTGCATGGGATCCATGCGCAGTCACGATACAGCGATTTGACGACTTGCACATAGGGCTGGCAAAACCCAGTGGAAATAGGCTGGGCCGAGGCCATCGACAGACGGGCGACGTCGGACGTCAAAACGGGAGCGCAATAATGAAATTGGTATTTGTGGTGGCTTTGAGCATGGCGGCGCTGACTGCGGGTGCCCGGGCGCAGGATGTGGCCGCCGGCGAAAACTCCTTCAAGAAGTGCCTCCCCTGCCATTCAATCGGAGAAGGGGCAAAGAATAAGGTCGGCCCCGTACTCAACGGGCTCGAGGGTCGTCATTCCGGTTCAATCCCCGAGTACAACTACTCCGACGCCAACAAGAATTCCGGCCTCACTTGGGATGAGGCAACGTTCAAGGACTACATCAAGGATCCGCGCGCCAAGATTCCCAATACCAAGATGATTTTCCCCGGCATCAAGAACGAAAAAGAAGCCGGCGACCTGTGGGCCTATCTCAAAGAGTTCGGTCCGGACGGCAAGAAAAAGTAGGTTGCCGGCTGCGACGGCATCGCGCGGAGGGTACGGGGAAGATTGGCATTTGACCTTGGTCAATGTCGCGAGGGAAACAACGGATAGGATGACTTGGTGATCCCAATCGCTCGGTCCGGAGAGTTGCATCATGATCAAGGATATTGTCGTCAATCTGGGATTGGGCTCGAGCGACCCCGCCGGTGATTATGCCGTCTCTATGGCGGAAATCTTCGAAGCTCATCTTCTCGCCATCGCGGTCTCCTACGATCCCATCATCCCCGGCACCGTCATGGGCGGGATTCCCCCGGAAATAATCGAAGGACAGCGGCGCGAATCGGACAAAAACGCACGAGGTGCGATAGCCCGCTTCGAGCAGGCCGCAAAGCGGGCGGGTATTTCGAGCGAGACGCGTACAATCAACGCAAGCCTTGCAGGCGCGGCCGATCAGATCGGTCGTATCGGGCGGCGCTTCGATCTGGTCATTGTTGGCCAACCCGACCGGCAGAAATCCTCGGCTGACCAGGTCGTCGATGAAGGCGTTTTGTTCGAGTCGGGGCGCCCCGTGGTTTTTGTGCCTTTCATCCAGAAAGGCGCGGCGAAGCTTGACCGCGTGATGATCTGCTGGGATGGCGGGCGCGCCGCCGCGCGCGCCGTCGCCGACGCCTTGCCGCTGCTGAAAAAGGCAAAACAGGTCGAGGTGGTGATCATCTCCAACAAACCCGGCAAAAACGACGAAGTACCGGGCGCTGACCTTGGCCAACATCTTGCGCGGCATGGTCTCAAGGTAGATGTCAAACGCATCACATCACCCGACATAGACGTGCCCTCCACCATCCTCTCTCATGCGGCGGATTCGTCCGCCGACATGATCGTGATGGGCGGCTACGGCCATTCGCGTTTGCGCGAATTTGTGCTCGGGGGTGCTACGCTTGGCCTGCTGGAATCGATGACGGTTCCCGTATTGATGTCGCATTGACAACCTCACCTTCGCGGGAGCCGTGGCCGCCTTGCTCGAACGCCACATTACTTTGCGCGATGGAGAAAAGGTTCTCATCCGCCCGCTCAGGCCGGAGGACGCCGCGCTCTATCCGGATTTCCTCAGTGAAGTGACACGCGGAAGACCTGCGCTTGCGTTTTTTCGTGCCGATGCGCGAAGTGAGGCACGAGTTGATTGAAAAGCTCATTCACTACGATCCGAAACACGCCATGGCTTTCATCGCTGTCGCGGAATCGACCGACCGTATGCTCGGGGTTGTTCGACTACACGATGATCGAGAAGGCGACGGCGCCGAGTTTGCGATCCTCTTGCGCTCACACTTGAAGGGTCATGGCCTTGGCTGGCTGATGATGAAACACATGATCGCCTATGCGCGGGAAAAGGGGCTAAAGACCGTTCACGGGCAGGTCCTCGTCGAAAATGCCACCATGCTGCTGATGTGCACCGAGTTGGGATTCCACATCAACGACGACGCCGGCGAACGCGGCATGAAAGTCGTCACGCTGCCCCTGGACGAACTGCCGGCGCTCAATTGAGAAAGTTCACGGCGTCGCGCATTGCGCGACGAGGCCCCTCGCCCGCGCATCGACGACGCCAAGCGCGCGCAATGCGAACAGCGTGATCGCCTGGACGGCTTCGCGGGCATTTTCAGTTTGCGGCGCCAGCGGCCCGAGCAGTCCTTCGAGCAAGGCGCCGATGACGGCCAGCGCGGCGACCCGTACATCCTGGTCCGACAAATGATCCTCAGCAATCGCCATGCTGATGCGCATTTCCAGCTCAGCCGCGATGGCGCGGCGAAAATTCAGGCGCAGTGCATCGATATCGGGGTCGATCGGCTCGGCCATCATCGCCCAGGCGAGCCGCCTGTCATGCAAGGCCCTTGCGGCGAAAGTCGCGACGCAAGCGGCGACGGCCGAGAGTGGCCCCGGTGCGGCGTCGCCGGCTGCATGCATTGCGACGAGCTCGCGACACGCGGCAGCAGCAATGACCTCGGCGACGAGATCGTTCTTGGACGGGAAATAGCGGTAGATCGTGCCGGCGGCGATATCGGCGCGCTCGGCCACGGCGGCGATTTGCACCGCGCCCATCCCCTTTTCCCCGACGATCGAATGCGCGGCGCCGAGAATCGTCTGCTCACGTTCTGCAAGCCGGCGGACCACATTCTCGGTGCGGCGATAAGGCATACAGGACTGAATGCTGATTCACGCCATTTAGGCAAGCGTCAGCCCAGCTGCGTTTCAGCTTTTCCCGCCGGCCTGCGACTTCTCCCGTATCCCCGTCAGGGTCGCGGTCGGCGTGATCGCTTCCGGATCCACCTTGAGATGGATGATTGAGGGTTTTCCCGACGCCCGCGCCCCAGCAAATGCGGCGGGAAAATCGGCACTCTTTTCAACCACCGCACCATAGCCGCCGAACGCAACTGCATAGCCGGCAAAATCGGGATTCCGCAGATCGGTGGCAATCACGCGGCCCGGATATTCGCGTTCCTGATGCATGCGAATGGTACCGTAGATACCGTTGTCGGCGACGAGAACGATCACGGGCAGCTTGTACTGGACGGCCGTCGCGAAATCCTGCCCGGTCATCAGGAAATCACCGTCGCCGGATACGCACACGACAATGCGATCGCGATGCAGCGTCTGCATTGCCAATGCCGCCGGCAAGCCGTAGCCCATGGAGCCTGACGTTGCGCCGACAAGCCCGCCAAACTTGCGCACGCGGTAAAAGCGATGGACCCATCCCGAAAAGTTTCCGGCGCCCTGGGTCACGATTGCGTCCGGCGGCAGATTTTCGCGCAGCCAGACCATGATCTCGCCGAGGTTGACCTTGCCTGGCACCGGCGTCGCCTTCTCGCCCCAGGCCAGATAGTCGGCATGCGCCGTATCTGACTCCCCGCGCCACGCAATCTGCTTGGGTGGTTGCAAATCCTGCAACGCGGAGCAGAACGCGGTCGGCGCGGCGTTGATTGCGAGATACGGATGATAGACCCGGCCGAGTTCTTCGGCGCCCGGATGCACATGCACGAGCTTGATTTGCGGTTCCGGAATATCGAGCACGCTGTAGCTCTGCGAGGGCATCTCGCCGAAGCGACCGCCGATCAAAAGGAGAAGATCGGCACCTTTCACCCGCGCGAGCAATTTCGGATTCGGTCCGATGCCGAAGTCACCGGCATAACAAGGATGTGTCGCGTCAATCAGGTGACCGCGCCTGAACGTCGTTGCGACCGGCAGCGAGAATCGTTCGGCAAACTTCATGAGCGCGGCACTTGCGCCTTCGGTCCATCGGCTGCCGCCGATGAGCGCCACCGGACGTTTTGCCTGGCCAAGCAAGTCCTGCAGCCGGTTCATCTCGTCCTTGCCGGGCCATATTTCCACCGGCGTGAAGGCCGTCGAATCGGGCACCGACACGCGCTCGCGCAACATATCTTCCGGCAGGGCGATCACGACCGGGCCGGGGCGGCCATTGCACGCCGTATGAAATGCGCGCGAGACGATTTCCGGGATCCGCGACGGATCATCTATTTCGGTCGCCCATTTCGCCATCGTGCCGAACACCGCGCGATAATCGAGTTCCTGAAACGCTTCACGTTCCCGCATTTCGCGACCGACCTGACCGACGAAAACGATCATCGGCGAGGAATCCTGACGCGCAATGTGGATGCCGGCCGAAGCGTTGGTGGCGCCCGGACCACGCGTGACGAAACAGATCCCGGGTCTTCCCGTTACCTTGCCGACCGCCTCGGCCATGATGGCGGCCGTACTTTCGTGACGACACACAGTCAGTTCGATGTCGCTGCCGTAAAAGGCATCGAGCGCGGCAAGATAGCTTTCGCCCGGCACGCAGAAGGCGTGCCGCACACCCTGAACCGACAACTGATCGATCAGAATTTCGCCGCCCGTACGGGCGTTGTCCTTGCCGCGCATCGAATTACTTCACGATCTTCGCCGGCGAAATCTTCGGCGAGAATGGAGCGGGCGTCATCAACCAATTGGATTGCTCGATCACGTTACCGGCCTTCGCATTTTCAGCCAGAAAGTGCTTCCAGTCCGGATCCTGCATCATCTTTGCGCGCTTCTGTTCGCGATCGGCGGCATTCTCATAAACCCAGCCGTGCACCAGCATATTGAGCTGGCCGCTTTCGCTGACCAGATAGTAGTGCGGCTCGCCCATGTGGCGGAGCTGCACCGGATACGCGAGCTTGCTGTAGAGGTCGAGTTGCGCCGGTATTCTGCCTGGCAAAGTCCGATAGGTCCGATGGTCGATAAGCACTGAGCTTCTCCCTTGAGGAATGCCGCCTGATACGACGGTCAGGGCGCACTCTTCCGGCAAGGCGCGTGCCGGTCAATACCATCAGGTCGCAGGCTCGACCGAGACAACCTGAAAGGTATGCATCTCGCCCTCTTCGTTCCGAATCGATACATATTCACCGGGACGGAAAACGCGTTCCCTGAGGACCAAAATGCCCTGGGTCTGCCTCGCAATATCTTCCATATCGGCCGCGAAATCGAAGGCGCTGCAATGACGGCGGAAGACTCGCAACAAGCGGTCATCGATTTCCTGAGCGACCCTGCCAATTTCGACGGCATGCCGATCAAACGCATCGACACCCACGCCGCGTCGGTTTTTCTGGTCGGAGATCGGGCGCACAAGATCAAACGTGCCGTGCGCTTTTCATTTCTCGATTTTTCCACTCTCGCAAAACGCAAGGCTGCCTGCGAAGCCGAAATTGCGGTCAATCGCTCTTTCGCGCCGGCGATCTATCGCGGAGTTGCGGCCATCACCCGGGAGCCAAACGGCCGTCTTGCCATGGGCGGCAAGGGCGAGCCGGTCGAATGGTCTGTCGAGATGCGCCGCTTTGACGAGAGCCAAACTCTTGACCAACTCGCCGACGCCGGCCAGATCGACGAGTCTCTCGCCGACGCGCTCGGACGAGCGGTTGCCGGCGCACACCGGCTCGCACCGAGCGTAGCCACCGGGCACTTCGCCGAAGTGCTGTCGGAAATCATTGCGCAGAACGAGGCCGATCTTACAGCCGAACCGGATCTGTTTTCGTTGGAACAGGTGCGCGCGCTTGGAGCCGCAACCCGTGATGCACTCGATCGCGTGAAGCCGCTGCTGCAGGCACGCGAGCGCGCCGGACTGGTGCGTCGGTGTCACGGTGACTTGCACCTCGGCAACATTGTTCTCATCGACGGCGTACCGGTGGTCTTCGACGCGCTCGAATTCGACGACCGCATCGCGACCGGCGATGTGTACTACGATCTCGCATTTCTATTGATGGACTTGATCGAACGGGGGCTGCATGCAGCCGCCAACATCGTATTCAATCGCTATTTGACGGAAACCCGTCGCGTCCATGATCTTGACGCACTGGCGGCGCTCCCTCTTTTCATGTCGGTCCGCGCGGCGATCCGAGCCAAGGTCATTGCGGCACGACACCGGCAAAAAGGAGCCGAACCAGAACTGGCAGACCAGGCGCGAGCGTATGCGGCACTCGCGCAAAAATTCCTGGCGCCCGTGCAACCGAAACTGGTTGCGATCGGCGGACTGTCGGGAACGGGAAAATCCATGCTTGCGCGGGCGTTGGCGCCGGCGCTGTCGCCATTGCCGGGCGCGGTGGTGCTGCGCAGCGACGTTGAACGCAAGGCATTGTTCGGGATTGACGAAACCGAAAAGCTGCCGGAGAGAGCCTACTCGGTCGAGACCACGATCAGGGTTTACAAGGCACTTGCGGAAAAAGCGCGGCGCGCAACCGCCGCAGGCTATTCGGCGATCGTCGATGCGGTTTTTGCACTGCCTGTCGAGCGATCCGAGATTGCAAAATCAGCAAACAGCGCGGAGTTCTGCGGACTGTTCCTCGTCGCAAGTCTCGACGATCGTCTGGCGCGCGTCGGGAACCGCGGCCGCGACGCGTCGGACGCAGATGCCAACGTCGCGCGCAAGCAGGAGGAATTCGAACTCGGCCGTATTGCATGGTCGAAGGTCGACGCCTCTGGTACTCCCGAGGAAACACTTCTGCGCGCCGAGGGAATGCTCGGGCTTAGATGAGTGAGCCATGCAGTGTGCGCTTCGCTGTCCAGCGGCAACTCCCTCGTGACATTCGATACGGACCTGATGCATAGCTGGATCAAAGACGCCCGATCCGGTTTCCGAGGATGACAACCGCGAAAGCACGACACGCCTTTGCCGTCCGACTTGCCGCGGGCATTGCGGGTTATTGCGCCTTCATCAACCTCTATTCGCCACAGTCGATTTTGCCGCTGTTGTCCGAGGAATTCGGCGCAAGCGCAGCCGGGATCTCGACCATTATTACCGTAAGCACGCTGGCCGTGGCGCTGACCGCGCCCTTCACCGGTACTGTCGCCGACGTGCTGGGCCGCAAACGAGTCATCGTCGTGGCGATGTTTGCGCTGGTCATTCCAACGATCATGGTCGGCCTGTCGACAAGCCTGCCGGCGATGATCTTCTGGCGCGCGGTGCAGGGACTGGTGCTACCTCCGATTTTCGCGGTCATGGTGGCGTATATCGGAGATGAATTGCCGCACCACGAAGCGACGACGGTAGCCGGTATCTACTCGTCGGGCTCCAGTCTGGGGGGCTTCAGTGGCCGCCTTTTCGTAGGGCTTCTTGCCGATCTGGTGAGCTGGCGCGCAGGCTTCATGGTGCTCGCAGCAATCGCCTTTGTCGGCGGGATCATTGTTGCGTTTCTTCTGCCGCACGAGCGCAAATTCGTGCGCTCAGAAGGCCTGCTGTCCTCCGGGAAACAGATGCTTGCCCATCTGCGCAACAGGCAACTGATCGCAACCTACGCGGTTGGCTTCGGTGTTCTGTTCAATTTCATTACGACCTTCACCTACGTCAGCTTCTATCTTGCGGCACCTCCCTTCAATCTTTCGGCGAGTTGGCTCGGCGCGCTCTTCGTCGTCTACCTTGCGGGGTCGCTGCTCACACCGTGGACCGGCTGGGCTGTCGCAAGATTCGGTCGACGACGATTCACGGTGCGCGTTATTGCAATCTGGGTTGCAGGCATCGCGCTGACGCTCGCACCTTCGCTGCCACTGATCATTGTTGGGCTTGCGATCAGCGCCGCCTGCGGCCTGATTTGCCAGGCGATTTCGACCGCCTATGTCACCGTCACGGCGAAGGCAGGCCGTTCGTCTGCCGTCGGGCTTTATGTGACGTCATTCTATGTCGGCGGCAGTTTTGGCGCAGCTCTCGGCGGCCTCGCCTGGAATTTCGGCGGTTGGCCGGCGTGCGTCGCACTCGTTGTGGCCATGCTGGCGATCATGTCGGCGATCGTGATTTTCGCCTGGGCGCGTCGCGTGCCCGCTTCAACCGACGTCCCTCCGATCGAGCCGCCATGACGCCTTAGCGCGCGCTCGGATGCCAAAGCGGCATATATCCACGCGCTAGCACTGAAAGAATCGAGGGTGGAGTGAGCACCTCGACCTTCACCCCGCGCGGTCGCGCTCTTGATGCGGCGTAGCCCGACGGCGTCCAGCGCAGCAAATGGCTGCCACGGACAGCAAAGGCTTCCCCGTCCAGCGTTATCATTGCGCCGTCCGGCAACATGTCGACGCTGCGCCGACAGGTGCGCTTGGTCTTGTCATTCAAGCGCTCGGCGTGAAGCATCTGATCCATAGCGCCGGCCGACGCGCGCTTCGACTTTCCCGAAAACAACTGTGCGAAAAGTTCGGCGTCGCGACGACGACATTCAAAACACGGCCGATGGCCCGCGGCAAAAGCCGTTACTTCATCGAGGAAGAACAATTCCGTGTAGTAGCGGCCCCACACATCGCGCTGCCAATTCTTGAATTCGAGAACGCAACAGATCCATTGCCGCGATACCCAGCGGCGGCCAGTCAACGCCCGGTTGGTGGCGTGAAACTTGCCACCCCGATTGCCCATCAAAGTTCCGCGCGCGGAAGTCGAAATGAGTTCCCCGAAGGGGGTGACACGGTTTTGCAATGGCATCGACCTACTCAGAGCACAAGCGCCCGCACGAATGCCGCGGCCCCCACCCCGCAGATGACAGAAAGGAGATCATTGCGACGCAGCACCATCACGACCAGCGCGGTAATGACGGCCACGGTCGCCGCGGCGCCACCGCGGACAGCGAGCGGCAGAATAATCGCAACAACCACCGAGCCGGGTAGCGCATTGAGAATACTGCGGACGCGGCGTGTGAGCGGAACATACCCCATCAACCAGAATCCGCCCGCGCGGATCGCATAGGTCACGATGGCCATCGCGGCGATGACCATCCAGATGCCGAATGTGCCCAGATCGGCGTTCATTCGTTCGGCTCATCAAGATAACCGCCCGCGATCGCGCCCACGATCGAACCCGCAGCGATAAACCACCAACCCGGCACCAGGCGTTCGACAGCGACAGCAACGATCCCTGCGACAGCCCAGCCCCACGCACGACGCGAACCGGTCCACAGCGGCACGAGCATCGCGGCGAAAAATGCCGGCATGACCAGATCGAGTCCGTATTTCGTCGGGTCAGCAATGAAACTTCCGACGAAATAACCGGCACCTGTGGCGACGAGCCATGCGGCCATGATTGCGCTGGCCGCTCCGAAATACACGGCCACATCGCTGCCGCCCTCCGCGCGATAGCGCATGGCAATCAACCAGGTCGCATCCGTGAGGAAAAACAACGCCGAATAGGCCTGCCAGGCCGGCCGTTGGCCAAGCCATGGACGCATGGAGACGCTCATCAGGAAAAGGCGTGCTCCGACGACGGCCGCGAGCATAGCGATTGTCAGAACCGCGCCCCACGTGACCACGGCAGGCCAGATTTCGAGTGCAACAAGCTGGGCGATCCCGGAGCAGACCAGAAAATTCATGGCGAGGTTTTGCACGAAGGTAAGGCCTTGCCGGGCCGCAGCCGCGCCGACAACGACACCGAACGCCATGATGCCGGGCGCCACCGGAAGCCCGAGCCGCATCCCCCGGACAAAACCGGACCAGTGAGATTTGTCCGGCGGCGTTTCGATGGAAGTCATTGAGGAGTCCGAAAGAGGGCTGGCCGGACTAGGCTCGCACGGCTTCCCCCATGAATCGAGATGGCCGGGACAGAGCCCGGCCATGACGACTGCGAATAGCGAATTAGCCTTGCGGCTGAGGAGCGACCTCACCCGACGGCGGCTCTGGCCGCGGACGCGGCTTGCCGGCGGGCGGCACGGCCGACGAGCGTGGCGTCGTCGGTTCGATGACCAATTCACGGACCGGGCGTTTGCCCGCAAGCAGATCCGTAATCTCGTCGCCTGTGAGCGTCTCGAACTCGAGGAGACCCTTCGCCAGAACTTCGAGATCGGCGCGTTTGTCGCTCAGAATTCGAGTCGCCTCCGCGTATCCGGCTTCGACCAGCTTGCGAACCTCGGCGTCAATCGTCTGCGCGGTTGCTTCCGAAATATTCTGCTGGCGCGACACCTGATAGCCAAGGAAAACCTCGTCCTGGTTCTCGCCGTAAGCAACGGTGCCAAGCTTGTCGGACAGGCCCCAGCGCGTCACCATCATGCGCGCGAGCTTGGTGGCCTGCTCGATGTCGGAGGCGGCGCCCGAGGTCACCTTCTCCCTGCCGAACACCATTTCTTCTGCAACGCGGCCGCCCATCATGATCGCAAGACGCGACGTCATCTGTTCGCGGCTCATCGACAGCTTGTCGCGTTCCGGCAATTGCATGACCATGCCGAGCGCGCGGCCGCGCGGGATAATTGTGGCCTTGTGCACCGGATCGGTGGCTATGACGTTGAACGCAACGATAGCGTGGCCGCCCTCATGATAGGCAGTCAGCATCTTTTCTTCGTCGGTCATCACGAGCGACTTGCGCTCGGCGCCCATCATCACTTTGTCTTTGGCGTCTTCGAATTCCGACTGGGTCACCATGCGCTTGTTGCGGCGCGCCGCCATCAGCGCGGCTTCGTTGACCAAATTCATCAGGTCGGCACCCGAGAACCCGGGCGTACCGCGCGCGATGGTCTTGAGGTTCACGTCGGGCGCCAATGGCACCTTGCGCACGTGCACTTTCAAGATACTTTCGCGACCGACCACGTCGGGGTTCGGGACCACCACTTGCCGGTCGAAACGACCCGGACGCAGCAGCGCGGGATCGAGCACGTCGGGACGGTTCGTCGCGGCAATAAGAATAATGCCCTCGTTCGCCTCGAAGCCGTCCATCTCGACCAGCAACTGATTGAGCGTTTGCTCGCGCTCGTCATTGCCGCCGCCGAGACCGGCGCCGCGGTGACGGCCAACCGCATCGATTTCGTCGATGAAGATGATGCAGGGCGCATTCTTCTTGGCCTGCTCGAACATGTCGCGCACGCGGCTCGCGCCGACGCCGACAAACATTTCGACGAAGTCCGAACCTGAAATGGTGAAGAACGGCACATTGGCCTCGCCCGCGACGGCGCGCGCGATCAACGTCTTGCCGGTGCCGGGCGGGCCGACCAGCAGAACGCCACGCGGAATGCGGCCACCGAGGCGCTGGAATTTTCCTGGGTCGCGCAGAAACTCGACAATCTCCTGCAGGTCCTGCTTGGCCTCATCGACGCCCGCGACATCGTCAAAGGTGACGCGACCGTGGGCTTCAGCCAGCAGCTTCGCGCGCGACTTGCCGAAGCCGAGCGCCTTGCCGCCAGCGCCTTGCATCTGGCGCGACAGGAAAATCCACACGCCGATCAGCGCGATGAACGGCAGCCACGACACCAGCAGCGAGACAAACCACGGGACATTGTCCTGTGGCGGCCGCGCGGTGATCGTCACGCCTTTGGAATAAAGTTTCTGCACCAGACCCGGGTCGTTCGGTGCGTAAGTCTGGAAGCTGGTCCCGTTGGCGAAGGTGCCGTGGATGTCAGGCCCCTGGATCACGACGTCGCGCACGCGGCCCTGATCGACTTCGGACAGCAGTTGCGAGAAGGAGATATCTTGCGCGGTGGTCCGTTGCCCCGGGTTCTGGAAGAGCGTGAACAACGCCAAAAGCAACAGGACGATGATCACCCAGAGGGCGAAATTGCGAAGATTAGCGTTCATCAGGCGTCCTGACCCCGCCGCGCGCGATCCCCGCGGCTCTCTGACTTATGCATCCCGTTCGTGGCGACTTCACGTCAGACCCGAACGCCCAATGTAGGCAGCACGGGCCCCCAAGAAAAGGCCTCAAACCTTAATATTCTAGCGCGTTTTCGCATGGCTTGCCGGCTCGTGTCGGCGCTTGGTTAAGACCCTGCGACCGCGGGGTGGCGCTCTTTCGACGATGAGTTGACGGTCGGTCAGCGTTACAACCGCGCCAGCCAAAGTGCGACGAAAACGCCCTTCGCGGGCCGTCCGGGCGCGATCTACAGCACATTTCAGCGCTTCAAGCTTGCCAAGCTCGACCGGGCCCTCATCACCGGCCCTGGCCACTGCTCGACCGAGCAGACGCAATGCGATTTCGGCCGGCAGGTCGGCAAAACGGCTCGCCTCGATACAAAGCGAGCCTGGGGGTGACAATTCCACAGTCAGTTCGTTCATTGCGCGATCGACTGCCGCCTCGATCGCGCCTTCCGCTCGCTTCAGCCGGCGCGCGAGTTGCGCGAGTCGGGTCGCATCGAGGCCCTCCTCCGCAAGCGCACCCATGACGCCGCGCAGCCGCGAGCGCGCAAAGCGTGGGTTGCGGTTTGACGGATCGTCCGCATACGGAATTTTCGCAATATCGAGGGTGGCAATCAGCCGCGCTTTCGCAATGTCGAGCAGCGGACGCACCAACACGACCAAACTCTTGCCATCAGGCGGCAGCGGAGCGATGCGTGTCATCGCGCCGAGCCCGGTCAACCCGCTACCGCGGCTCATGCGGATCAGCACGGTCTCCGCCTGGTCATCGAGCGTGTGCGCCGTGAGGACGTGCGCGGCACCTGCTCTTTGCGCGGCTTCGCCCAGCAATCGATAGCGCGCCGCCCGCGCTTTTTCCTGAACACCGGTCGATGGCTTGCGGCCGTTCCAGCGCACCGTGCGATGCGAGATATTTAACTTGCGCGCGAGGCGGGCAACCGCGGCGGCCTCACCTTTGGATTCCTTGCGCAGACCGTGGTCGACGGTCACGGCGACGAGTTTCGGCTTGGTCTTGAGTGCGTCGCGCCAGCGCGCGGCGAGCAGCATCAGCGCGGTCGAGTCAGGACCGCCGGATACCGCGAGGGCAATAACGGGAAACGCCTGGAGATCCGCAAAAAGCGTCTTGGCTTCCGTTGGCGCGATCGCCAGTGATCTTGGGTCAGGCATGATCGTTACCGAAAGCCGGTTCCCGCCTCCGGATCAAGTCCGTGGCCGGTCAGTCGCGATCATATCCTAGCAGTGTGCGCGCTTCTGCTCTTGTTCTACGCCGCGCTTCACGTTGGCCGAAGCCCGCGGAAACTTGCGCCCGACCTCGGCAAGGGTGGCGCAGGCGGCCTCTTTCTGGTTCATCGCAGCAAGCGATTGACCGAGCCGCAGCAACGCGTCAGGCGCCTTGGCGGATCGCTCGAACTTGGTCGAAACCCCGAGGAACAATTCCGCGGCGTCGCGGTAACGCTGTTGCTGAAACAGGCTTTCGCCGAGCCAATATTGCGCCTCGGGCACCGAGCGTTCGTTGGGATATTTTTTCAGGTAATCGCGGAAAGACTGTTCAGCCAGCGAATAGTCCTTATGCAGCACATAGCCGTAGGCCATATCGTACTCGTCTTGCGCTGAGGCCGAAGGCGGCAGCGTCGCAAGCTGCTGGTTGTTGGGCGTGGCGGGAACAACGTTGCGAACCTGCGGCGGCGGTGAGGCCGGCATCGCTTGCGGAGCGGCTGGCGTTGCTTGCTGTGCCGGCACCGGCATCGATCCGGCCGATGCTACGGTCGACGGCGGTACAGCTCGTTGCGGCGGTGGTGGATCAGTGTTCGCCAGCGTCGATAGGTCGAGTGGTGCGCCCGCGTCGCGCCCGCCCGGCGCGCCGACCGGTCCACCTGGTTCGGGCGCCGCAATCACCGCCTGATTGCCGAGGGTACGTGGAGCGCCAGGTGCATTGGGGCTCTGCGTCGGATCGAACACGTCCGAGCGACGACCGGGAGGTGGCGCCATCGGCGCATTTCCCTGGCCGGACGGCGCCGCCTGCGGCAGTGTCGTCGCGCCGCCTCGCGATCCCATTTGCTGAAAACGATATTCGTTATCGTCTTGCATGCGCTTGAGTTGCAACTCCAGCTGCTGATTGCGGTACTGAAGCTGTTCGATCGTTCCGGTGAGCTGACGCAACGAACTTTCCATCCGGTCGAGCCGGACAGAAAGATCGCCGGGATCGGGCTGCATGGCTCGGCTGCCCTGTGCCGGCTGACGCGATTGTGTCGGTTCGTTGCGATTGAAAAGGTTGTCGAGAAAGTTGCCGGAGCCGCGTTGGTCCTGTGCCAGTGAAGAACCGGCCAGAAGCAAAACGGAAATCGCGGCAAGCACCGCAGTTCGAGATGATGATCGTAAGCGCGTCATGTGTGATGAAACCGGCAGCAGCCGTTTGCCAAAGGGTAACATAAGACGCGCTGCGTCGAAATTGTGACTGTGGCCTTCGGTTCCACCTTCGTCACACCCGACTTAATGCCGGATATTATGAATGGCCGGGCGAACCCGGCCATAAAAAGCTCAGGAGCCGACCCCGAGGACGGTGACCGCGCGCCGGTTCTGCGACCAGCAGGAGATATCGTTGCAAACCGCGACGGGACGTTCCTTGCCGTAGGAGATCGTCCGCATGCGCTGCCCTTGGACACCACGCGAGACCAGATAGTCGCGCGCCGCCTGCGCGCGACGCGCACCGAGCGCGATGTTGTATTCGCGCGTGCCGCGCTCGTCGGCGTGGCCCTCGATCGTGAACTGGCCGTATTGACTGTAATTCGTCAGCCACTGTGCCTGCTTGTCCAGCGTCGCACGTGCCTGCGGCGTGAGCTCCGTTGAATCGGATTCGAAGAACACGCGGTCACCGACGTTGACGATGAAGTCCTGCTGGCTTCCGGGCGATGCTTGGCCGGCGGCATTCGCCTGCGCATCTTCGCCCGACCTGGCGCAGGCTGAGACTGCCAAAGCCGCGGCAAGGATCGCCGCGAACCGGGCAGCGTGCAGCATCTTCATCATATTCGTCATCCCGGTCCCCTCCATTCACACATATCGACGCGTAATGCGTGTTGGGTCTAGCAGTCCGTTCGTTAAACGAACGTTCCATCAACCTTGATGGAACCTTGCCCGGCCTCTCAAAATGTCCCGCTGTCCCTTAAACCGTTTCTAGTGGTTAAGACAGTGTGAAAATAAGGCCAGTTTGCGACGATCAGGATAAAAGCGGTGACCAGGCGGGATCGGACGCGTACGCGGGTGTGGGAACCTTCAACTCGTTGCGGCCGCTAATATCAATCGTATAAAGCGCGGGCCCTTGGCCGACATCGCGGAAAAACATCAGCACGCGCCCATTGGGTGCGAAAGTCGGGCCTTCGTTGTGGAAACCTTCGGTCAGCAGGCGCTCACCTGAACCATCCGGTTTAAGAATACCGATGGCAAAATTACCACGCGCCTGGCCCGTAAACGCGATGTAATCACCGCGCGGGGACCAAACCGGCGTCGAGTGGTGTCCTTCGCCGAAACTGATGCGCTGTGCCGGTCCACCGGTCGCAGCCATGACATAAATTTGCTGGCTGCCGCCGCGATCGCTTTCGAAACAGATACGCGTACCATCCGGCGAATAACATGGAGCAGTATCGATGGCCGGCGTGTCGGTGAGACGCGTCGTCTGCTTCGATCGCAGGTCCATCACGAACAGGTTGGCATTGCCTCCCTGTTGAAAACTCATGATGACGCGTTGACCGTCCGGGGAAAATCTCGGAGCGAAAGTCATGCCCGGAAAATTGCCGACGATTTCCCGTTGCCCGGTCTCGATGTTGAGGAGATAGACGCGCGGATCGCCCTGCCCGTACGACATGTAGGTGATCTCTTGCGTCGACGGATTGAATCGCGGCGTCAGCACGAGATCATCGCCGCGCGTGAGATACCTTACTCCAGCGCCGTCCTGGTCCATGATGGCGAGACGCTTGACGCGACGGTCCTTTGGACCGGTCTCGTCCACGAATACAATGCGGCTATCGAAATAACCTTTGTCGCCGGTGAGACGCTCGTAAATCGCGTCGGAAATAATGTGGGCAATCCGCCGCCAGTTATCCGGCGTCGTGAAGTACTGCTTGCCGTCAAGTTGCTGGCCGGCGAACACATCCCAAAGGCGAAACTCCGCCTTCAATCTTCCATCGCCCTGACGCGTGATGCGGCCGGTGACCAACGCCTGGGCATTGATCGTGCGCCAGTCGGTAAAGCGCGGCACGTTATCGCTGTTGGAAATTTTTTCGATAAAGGCCGCGGGATTGATCGGCGCGAACAGACCGCTGCGCTGAAGATTGCCACTGATGACCGCGGTGACATTCCGCCCGATATCAGATTCGGAGACGAAGTCGGGTAGCGCGATCGGCATCGGCTGCACATTGCCCTGAGTGATGTCGAGCCTGAGCACGGCGCCTGCGGAGCGCGGCGCGAGGACAGCCAAGGCGCCGGCGCCAGCCAGCAACCGGCGGCGGGTCAGCGAAAGGGAAACGGGTGGTTGGGTCATTTCGATTGGATCAATAGAGCACTTAATTTGACCGAAACATGTCTTTGGGATCGAAGGTCAACTCAATTTCTTTCCAGCTCTCATAGTGCTCCGGTTTGAGCATATCGAACGGCTGACCGGTCAGAACTGCGCGGACGGCGCTGTCGCGTGAGGCCATCGCCGCAACACTTCGGCCGTTGACCCGGGCAAAGGGCGGCCCCGCCAGACGACCGTTAGGAAGAAGCTTCACGGTCACGTTGACGATCAATTCATTCGGATCCTGGACACCGACCGGCGGACTCCACAAAGCCATCAAGCGCGCCCGCAGCGCGTCGATTTCGGATTGCGACAGTTTTGCCGCCATGCCTGTGGATGTCCCCAGAGAGGGCATTGTGTTGGGATCCAATCCGGTCGCGGCGTTCCGTAGCGGATCGCGCTTGTCGAGCAGAGCCGCAATCTTGTCGGCATCGAATTTCGGCTGCTGCTTCTGCGGAGGTTTTTTCGGCGGCAGCGGCTGCTCGACGTTAGTCTGCTGCTTCGGTTCATCCGGTTGCTTGATTTTGTCGGCAATCGGATCGGGCTTCGGTGGCTGCGGCTCGGGCTGCGGTGCCATTTCCTTTGCCGCCTGGACTTCCTTTTTCTCGGTGATCTTGGCCTTCGAATCCTCGACCGGCTTGGGAGGCTCTTCGGCTTTTTTCTCGACCAGCGGCTTGGGCGTCTCGACCTTCGGCGCGTCCTTCACGCCCTTGGTCATCTCGGAGAAATCCTTTTCGCTCACGATATCGACCGGCAAAGACTCCGCCGGCGTGACGTCGAACATTTTTCCGGAAAACGAGAACGTCGCCCACAGCAGCACCGCCGCGTGCAGGCCAACCGAGATCGCTGTCGCTTTTCTAATCACCGCGCTTTAGCGCCCTGTTCAAACTCGGTAACCAAGGCTACCCGATGAAAGCCGGCCGACGACAGCCGCCCCATCACCTGCATCATGGTCCCATAGTCCACTTTCTTGTCGCCGCGCACGTAAACACGTGTCTCGACCCCGCCACGCGCTTCGGCCACCGCCAGCATCTTGGGGATCAGATCATCGGCTGCAATTTCGCTATTCTGCAGGAAAATCTGGCCCTTGTCGTTGACAGAAACGGTCAGCGGCTCTTTGTCCTGGTCGAGACTTTTGGCCTGACTTTGCGGCAAATCGATCGGTACGCCCACCGTCAGCAGCGGTGCCGACACCATGAAAATAATCAACAGCACAAGCATCACGTCGACCATCGGAGTCACGTTGATTTCGCTCATCACGCGCTGGCGATGATGCTTGCGTTTTCCAATGATCGGCGTGCCGGCATTGGCAGCCATCAGGCGATCTCCTACCCACGCTCGTCAATTTGCCGGGACAGAATTGCCGCGAACTCGTCGGCAAAGCCCTCCAGGCGCTGGGCTTGCTTGTTAACCTCGGCTGCGAACTTGTTATAGAAAATCGTCGCTGGTATGGCGGCGACAAGGCCAAGCGCAGTCGCAAAAAGCGCTTCGGCGATGCCGGGCGCAACGACCGCCAGAGATGTGTTCTTGGACGCGGCGATCGATTGGAAGCTCGTCATGATTCCCCAGACGGTGCCGAACAATCCGACAAACGGGCCTGCCGATCCGACGGTGGCGAGGACCAGCAGCCGCCTCTCAAGGCGCTCGACCTCACGCGCGATCGTCACTTCCATGACCTTCTCGATGCGCATCTGCAATCCGCCGATCGCGCGCGCATTCCCTTCGAAGCTGCGTTTCCATTCCCGCATCGCGGCCACAAACAATGCCGCCATCGAATGCGCAGGGCGCGTGGACAGCGCACGGTAGAGTTCGTCCAGCGACTGTCCTGACCAGAAAGCCTGCTCGAAACGATCCATCGCGCGCCGCGAGCGCGTGTAGAGGACCGTCTTGTCGATGGCGATCGCCCAGACCCAGACCGAACAGACCAGCAGCCCGACCATCACGGTCTTGACCACCCAATGCGCGTTCCAGAACAACGTGAAAAGCGAAAGGTCGGATGAGGTCAGCGGGAGCACCGACTGTGCCACGTCGGCAGGATTCATAGGCACGTCCTTTCCGCTTAATCCGGTCCCGTCGGTCGAACCGGCGCGGCGCAATGTCCGAAGTCAACGGGCGCGCGCGAAGATGCCGCCTACGCGCTAAGCCTGACCTCTCGCGAAAATCGTTGGTCCCGTCCACCGGTAACCTACGAAATCCCCG
Organism: uncultured Alphaproteobacteria bacterium; assembly: GCA_963831515.1. Lineage (GTDB taxonomy): Bacteria > Pseudomonadota > Alphaproteobacteria > Rhizobiales > Xanthobacteraceae > Pseudolabrys. The sequence goes on from CAWHQL010000015.1 coordinate 138,130, forward strand.
CGAAACTTGGCCAAACTTGGGCGCGGAAGCGGGCTTACCTGCCTTAAACAGCGCTGATTGTGGTTAAGGAGTCGTTACTTCGCCGAACCCGGAAAATAATAGGGCCGCCCTGGTGGGCGGCCCTATGTTCCGAAATCGAGGGGAGATCAGCCCTGAGGCTGATTGCCGTCCGGCGACGGCCGGTTGCCGCGCTGGGCCATGAACTGGTCGAACTCGGTCTTGTCCTTCGCCAAGCGAAGACGCTCGAGAAATTCACGGAACTCGCGCTGCTCTTCCTCCAGGCGCCGCAGAGTTTCGGCGCGATAGTCGTCGAACGCTCGGTTGCCGCTGGAGGGCGCAGCGAAACTCCAGGGATTGCCGCCCATTCGGGACCGCATCCAATCCATCTTGGTCTGCATGCGTTCCATTTTGTTCTGCCAGTGGTGCTGTCCGCATCCCATTCTTCCACTCCCGATGGTGAAGGCGAGGACGCTGAGTCCAATCGGCCACCAGACCATGAAGCCAAGAACGGTCAGGGCGATCCAGGCGGGTTTTCCGAAGGCATCAAGTTGCGCAGTGATAGGCATTGTCGGCCTCGCGTGAATGTAAATAACATTTACATAGCTAGGCCCGGGCAAGGCCCCTGTCAAGCGGCGCGAAAATTAAATTGGTGAGCCACACGGCGTCGCGCCAGACCTGCGCGAAAAAGTCGCTGTGTGCCTCAACGATGCCCCGTGACGGTGGCGCTTAACCCCAACCCGCGCAGGTAAATGAGAACCGCAGCCTCAAGCAGTTCTTCCGGCGGCATCGGCAATGCACGGCGGACTGAATCGCCGCGACCGAACAGCGAGGCGATGCCGTGCGTCATCGCCCATACGTGCAGCGCTACCATCAGCGCCGGCGGTCGCCCTTGCGGCGGCATCAACAATACGAGTTTCTCGGCAGCCGCACGCAACACCGCAAATGCGTTCTCGCTCGCTTCACGCAATTCGCGATCGGTATCGAGAGGAACTCCGGCTTCGAACATCGCCGAGTAATAAGCCGGCTCGCGTTTGGCGAAAGCGAGATAGGTTTTGCCGAGTCGATCGAACGCAGCCATCACTTCTGGCCTGCCTTCATCCCAGGCTTTGGCGAGTACGCTTGCGAATTCCTCGAAGCCACGCCGCGCAACATCGGCGAGCAGCGCTTCGCGATCGCGAAAATGCCGATACGGTGCCGCAGGACTCACGCCCGCCCATCGCGCAGCATCGGCGAAGGTGAAACCCGCGGGTCCCTTCTCGGCGATCAGTTCAAGCGCCGCTCGCACCAAGGCTTCCTTGAGGTTGCCATGGTGATAGCCACGCGGTCCGGCACGTCTACCCCATTTCATGTAAACGGGATTAACATGAGTCCGGCAGGCGCGTCGACGTTTACGAACGCCGCCCGCGTTTGGCGACCAGCGGCAGATCGTCGAACAATGTCGGACCGCCCGGTTGCGCGCCTTCGATGGTCAGCAGACGCAGCTTGCTGACAACACCGCCCGGCGCGGAGAAGCCGCCTGTCTTGCCGCCGGCCGCCAGCACGCGGTGACAAGGCACAATCAAGGGAATCGGATTCTGGCCGAGCGCCTGTCCGACCTCGCGCGCCAGCAATTTATCGCCAAGCCGCTCCGCGATTTCTCCGTACGTCAGTGTCGAGCCCGCCGGGATCGTACGCGCAATGGCGTAGACCTTGCGATTGAACTCCGGCAGACCGTCGATATCGATCGTCACGTCGTTCAAATCGCGCTTCTCGCCGCGCAGGAGCGCGACGACGCCACCGATCGCCCGCTGAACATGTGCCGGGGGATCTGCTTCCTGCGCGCCGGCAAAACGGCGCAAGAGACGCGACCGGGTCGCCGCTTCCGTCCCGTCGTGAATCTGCACGCCGGCGACGCCGCGCTCGTTCCACACAATTCCGCACGTACCGATCGCGGTGTCGAATATCGCGAAACTGTTGCTCATTCAGGAACGATAGCACGCGCCCTCAGGCGCCGCCGCCCAATTCCTGGTCCGCTTTCATCGCGATGCGCAGCGGCTTCGGGATGGGCTTAGCGCGCCCTCCGGAAACGAAAGCCACCTGGACGTGGGCTTCCACCAGCAGATCTTCACCGCGCATGACCCTCTGATTGAGTGTCACCGAGGCGCCCTTCACTTCTTCCGGCGTAGTGACGATATCCAGCACGTCATCCATGAAAGCCGGCTTCCGGAAATCGATGCCCATGTGTCGCACCACGAAAGAAAATCCCGGCGCTTCCTTTTCGGCTTGCTCAAATAGCGCGCGATGGTCGGCGCCGATCAGCCGCAGATAATTCGTGCGTCCGCGCTCCATGAAGCGCAGATAGCTTGCGTGATAGACGATGCCGGAGAAATCCGTGTCTTCGTAATACACGCGCACGGCCTGATGGTGGCGGCCGTCGCGAATTTCGCCGTCGAGAGCGTTCATGGCCAACTATTTATTGGAGTGAGCGCGCCAGTGGCAATACATGATCGCGTGTCAGTGGCGCAAACGGCAGGTCGGGAAGCGCGTGCGGATCGATCCACACGACCTGGTCGATCTCCCCTGCCGGCCTGATCGGACCTTCGACATCCACAGCATACACAGCCGCATTGACCTGAAATCCCGGCTCGTTCGCCGCCGGACAATCAAACACGCCCAGCGCCTGCGCGCTGGTGTCCCTGACCCGGCAGCCCAGTTCCTCGGCGATTTCGCGCGACAACGCTGCGACGTCACTTTCGCCGGCATCGCGTTTGCCGCCGGGCTGCATGAAAGCCTCGGTCCCGCGTTTGCGGACCAAAAGGACGCGGCCGTTTGGGTCGCGGATCAGCGCGGCCACCACGCTGATGATCTTTTGGCTCACTCATCCTCTCCGGAAAACAGTCCAAACTGCGTCGGATCACGCGTGGGCTCAGGCAGACCGAGATGCTGGAAAGCGAGCGCGGTGAGCAATCGCCCGCGCGGTGTCCGCTGCAGAAAGCCTTTCTGAATCAGGAACGGCTCGATGATGTCCTCGATGGCATCACGCGGCTCCGAGAGGGCGGCAGCAAGCGTGTCGACACCGACAGGCCCTCCTCCGTAACTCGAGGCAATCGTCGAGAGGTAGCGGCGGTCCATCGCATCCAACCCTGCCGCATCAACTTCGAGCGCCAACAACGCGCGGTCGGCGACTTTCCGGTCAATGACTTTGGCGCCATCGACATGGGCGAAGTCGCGCACACGACGCAGAAGCCGTCCGGCGATGCGTGGCGTGCCGCGGGCGCGTCGAGCGATTTCATTGGCGCCATCGGGCGCAATGCCGATGCGCAGGACACGCGCGCCGCGATCGACAATCAATTCCAATTCCTTCTCGGTGTAGAAATTGAGTCGCACCGGAATGCCGAAGCGGTCGCGCAATGGATTGGTCAACAGCCCCGCTCGAGTGGTCGCGCCGACCAATGTGAAAGGAGAGAGGTCGATCTTGACCGAACGTGCCGCCGGTCCTTCGCCGATAATGAGGTCGAGCTGGAAATCCTCCATGGCCGGATAAAGGATTTCCTCGACCGCTGGATTGAGACGATGAATCTCGTCGATGAAAAGGACATCGCGCGGTTCAAGATTGGTCAGGAGTGCCGCAAGATCGCCCGCCTTTGCAATCACCGGGCCTGAGGTTGCGCGAAAATTGACGCCCAGTTCACGCGCAACGATCTGCGCCAATGTCGTCTTGCCCAAGCCTGGCGGCCCCACGAACAGCACATGGTCAAGCGCCTCTTTGCGCGCGCGTGCTGCTTCAATGAACACCTTCAGGTTGGCGCGCGCCTGTTCCTGGCCGATGAACTCGCTGAGTTGCTGCGGGCGCAACGAAGCATCGACATCATCGTCGCGCTGGTCGGCGGCCACCAGTCGGCGCGGGCTGCTCATTTCGCCAATTCCTTTAATCCTTGCCGGATGAGCGTCGCGGTGTCGGCACCTTCGCCTGCATTTCGAGCAGCCGCCGCGATGGCGGCAGCCGCCTGCGGGTGTCCATAGCCGAGATTGATCAGCGCCGAAACAGCATCGGCAATCGGTCTTGGCGCGCGCTTCTCGTCAAGCGCACCGGCAAGATGCACCACCGCAGGATCGATATTCGCGTAGACCGGGGCTTTGTCTTTCAACTCGGTGACGATGCGCTCCGCCACTTTCGGGCCCACACCCTGCGCACGGGCCACCATGGCCTTGTCGCGCATGGCGACCGCTGACGCGAGCTCGGATGGTTTCAGCGTGCCGAGCACCGACATCGCGACCTTCGCACCCACCCCTTGCACTGTCTGCAGCAAACGGAACCACTCGCGCTCTAGGTCACTGGCAAAACCAAACAGCTTGATCTGGTCTTCGCGCACGTGAGTTTCGATCGACAAGGTGGCCGGTTCACCCGGCGAAGGAAGCGCCTGCATCGTGCGTGCAGAGCAATACACCTGATAGCCGACGCCACCGACATCGAGGATGATGTAGTCCTCGCCGTAGCTGTCCAGGATACCCTTGAGCTTGCCGATCATGTTTCCATCCGCCTTACGCTTGGGCCGCGTAGCGACGTGCCGCGCTCGTGCGATGATGGGCGTGGCAGACGGCGATAGCGAGTGCATCAGCCGCATCCTCGCTCTTGGGGTCGGCCTTCGGCAGCAGCACGCCTATCATCATGCGGATCTGCGTCTTTTCTCCGTGACCGGCGCCGACAACTGTCTTTTTCACGACGTTGGGGGCGTATTCGGCAATGGTAAGTCCGGCCATCGCCGGCACGAGCATGGCAATGCCGCGGGCCTGGCCGAGCTTCAGGGTAGCCGCCGCATTCGTGTTGACGAAGGTTGCTTCCACCGCAGCCTCCTGCGGGCGATAGCGCTGGATGACCGAAATCAGCCCGTCATGGATCACCAGCAAGCGGCTGCCGAGTTCGGCGCGCTCGCTCGTTTCAACCGAACCGCAGGCGATATGAATCAACCGATTTCCGTCGCTCTCGATCAGGCCCCAGCCGGTACGGCGGAGCCCCGGATCGATGCCGAGTATGCGAATCGGATGCCGGGCCATGGTCCGTTGATAGCCCTGCGCCCGGCCGCAGCCTAGGACCGAAATGCGCGTTCCAGGTTGACCGGGGGAAGCTTTCCACCATCGCGGGATTCGGAATTTCCCACACGATTGCATTAGGATCGCCGGGCATGCCGGGTTCCCCCTCCTCCCGTCGCCCCAAGCGACGGGCCATCATCATTGGCGGCTCGATGTCCGGGCTCTTCTCCGCAGCATTCCTGCGGCAGATAGGCTGGGACGTGGATGTCTATGAGCGGTCGAACGTCGAACTGGTCGGCCGCGGCGCCGGCATCACCGGCCACCCTGAACTTTTTGAAACCCTGGAAGCGAGCGGGGCCGGCACCAAGGATCTTGGTGTCGAGGTACCCAAGCGCATCGCGATCGACCGCGAAGGCCGCATCACCGACGAGCGACCTTTGAGCCAGATCCTCACATCCTGGGATCGCCTGCAGCGGCTCCTGCGGGCGACCATCGACGAATCCCGCTATCACCTCGGATGGAATTTCGAACGGGTCGACCAGGATGAGCGGGGCGTGCGCGTGCAGTTTTCCGGCGGGCGCGTCGAGCACGCCGACATTCTCGTCGGTGGCGACGGCATTCGTTCGAGCGTGCGTGGGCAGATGGCACCGGACGTGCAGCCGGTCTATGCCGGCTACTACATCTGGCGTGGCGCGCCGAACGAAGCCGACCTCGCGCCGGAAACGCTCAACACGATCTATTCTCTGTTCACGTTTTACCTGCCGACGCGTCAGCAGGTGATCACCTACCCCATCGCCGGATTCGACAACGACCTGCGGCCGGGCAAGCGCCGATTCAATTTCATCTGGTACCGCGTTGCCGACGCGGCAAAACTGCGCGAGATGAACGTGGACGAGAACGGCGTGCAGCACGAATATTCAGTGCCACCGCCGTTGATCCGAAAAGATCTCATCGCCGGCATGTACAAGGACGCGCGCGAGACGTTGCCGCCGGCCTTGCTCGACGCGCTGATGAAGATCAAGCAGCCTTTCATCACGCCGATCTACGATTTCACTGCGCCGGCAATCGTGTTCGGCCGTGTTGCCATGGTCGGTGACGCGGCGGCAAATGCTCGTCCGCACATGGGTTTCGGAATGGCGAAGGCGGGAACGGACGCGCAGGCTTTGGCAAAGCATTTGCGCGACCATGACGACATCGACGATGCGCTGAAGGCCTACAACGCCGAGCGCCAGCCGATCGGCAACAGCATCGTGATGCATGGTCGCAAGCTCGGCACGCATCTCGGCGTCAACCTGAAGACCGACGAAGACCGGCGCATGCACGACTTGCTGCAAAGCGACGGCGCCATGCTCGACTGGATCGCCGTGCCGAATTTTCTCGACGCATACAAATGAGCGACCTTCCCAAGCCCGACTATGCACGCAACATGCGCGTCGTCGGCCACTCCGATCAGGGTGGCCGGCCCGATGGCGTGCAGGTCATGGTGCATCGCGGCTACGCCTACGTCGGGCACATGTTTTCAAAGGGCTTCTCGGTCGTCGACGTGCGCGACGCGAAAAATCCGCGCGCGGTGAACTACGTCGCCGCGCCGCCCAACACCTGGACCATTCATCTGCAGACGCACGACGACCTGCTGCTCGTGATCAACGCCAAGGACATGTTCGCTGCCGCCGAGTTTGCCGATGAGCGCGCCTATTACAGCGGGGCGCTCGGCAAAACGGTCGGCACTGCCCAAGCGCAACGCGTGCGCGACTGGAGCGCGGGCCTTGCCGTGTACGATATTTCCAGGCCGGACAATCCGCGCCGCATCGGCTTCATGCCCGTCGAAGGCGGCGGCATTCATCGCGTCTGGTACACCGGCGGCCGCTGGGCCTACGTTTCGGTGCTGCTCGATGGTTTCACCGACTACATCTTCATGACCGTCGACATGAGCAATCCGGCGCAGCCGCGCGAGGCCGGGCGTTGGTGGATCCCGGGAATGAATCTGGCGGCCGGCGAGAAGCCCTCATGGGAGGCGACCCGTCGCTATGGGTTGCATCACGCCATCATCAACGGCGACACAGCGTACGCGGCGTGGCGCGATGCAGGCATGGTGGTGCTCGACATCGCCGACCGCGCCAGACCGAAACTGATCGTGCACCGGAACTGGTCGCCACCATTCGGCGGTGGCACGCACAACTGCCTACCCCTGCCCGATCGCGACCTGCTGGTTGTGCTCGATGAGGCCGTGCTCGATCACCAGGAAGATGGCCTCAAGCTGATCTGGGTCTTCGACAATCGCGTGCGCGAAAATCCAGTCAGCATTTCATCGTTCCCTACGCCGGCCGAGGCCGACTACAAGGCCAAAGGCGGCCACTTCGGTCCGCACAATATTCACGAAAATCGGCCCGGGAGTTTCGTCAGTTCGCAGTTGATCTTCGCGACGTATCAGAACGCGGGGATCCGCGCGTTCGACATATCCAACCCCTTCATGCCGAAGGAAGTCGGCGCGCTGGTGCCGCCGCAACCGGCGGCGCTCGCCGATACGCGGCCGAACCGCGCGCGCGTCATTCAATCCGCAGACGTGTTTGTGGATGCGAAGGGTCTCATCTACGCGACCGACTACAATGCTGGCCTGTACGTTCTGGAATTCGACGGCGCGTAACCCTACGCGCTCATTTTGGCGACGAGCGCATCGGACACTTCGAAATTCGCGTAGACGTTCTGCACGTCATCGCTGTCGTCGAGCAACTCGATCAGTTTCAGAACTTTTTCGCCGGCTTCGTCGTCCAGCGCCACGGTGTTTTGCGGTCTCCATAGCAGTGACGCCTTGCGCGGCTCGCCGAATTTTGCCTCGAGGGCTTTGGCGACGTCGTTCAACGTGTCGGGCGTCGTAATGATCTGATGACCGTCGTCATTCGAGGTTACGTCCTCGGCGCCGGCTTCGATCGCCGCGTCCAGCATGGCATCGGCGCTCGCGGCCTTCGCATCGTATTCGACAACCCCGACATGACTGAACATGAAGGACACCGCGCCGGTTTCCGCGAGGTTGCCGCCGCTCTTGGAGAAGATCGCGCGGACTTCCCCGGCGGTCCGGTTGCGGTTGTCGGTCAGAGCCTCGACGATGATCGCCACGCCGCCGGGACCATAACCCTCGTAGCGGATTTCATCGTAGCTTTCCGTGTCCGTGCCCTGCGACTTCTTGATGGCGCGGTCGATGTTGTCCTTCGGCATATTCTCGGCGCGCGCCGCAAGCATCGCCGCGCGCAGGCGCGGATTGAATGCGGGGTCGGGCAGACCGAGCTTCGCAGAAACCGTTATTTCCCGCGCAAGCTTGCCGAACAGCTTGGAGCGCGCCTTATCCTGGCGCCCCTTGCGGTGCATGATGTTCTTGAACTGGGAATGACCTGCCATAGGAAGACGTGCGCTTATGTCGTGATGTCGGCGGCTATATAGGCCGTCGGCCAAAGAAAATAAATATATTTGAGCAGAATTTCAGGCGGCGACCGCAACGTCGCGCAGGATCGCACCGATGCGCGCGCCGACCTTGCCGACATTGCGGTGGACCCGCGCCTTGTAGCGGGTGACGGCGTCGCGATCGACCATGAAGAATTTCTGCTCCGGGAAGGCGCGGCCAAAGATATCGATCAACATGCTGCGGAACTGGCCGCTCGCAAGCGAGCGCTGCGGTTCAGCGTAGGCCGCAAGCTCGGCCGAGGTGAGCGCGCACAGCAACGCGGTAGGCAAGGTTGAATAGACCTGCTTGTGTTGCTGGATTGTGCAGATGGCACGATCAAGCGCGAATTCCTGACCGACCTCGTCGCTGATCATCAGCGGTTCATCGTTCACCGGCCGCGCGAGTGGGAACTGGTCGATCAGCCAATCGCCGACATGAACGATGTTGCGGTGACCGCGACCGTACATCAGCACATCGTCTTCGTAGCGCGCGAACCAGGTATCGAGACGGTCAATGAGGCGATCGAAAGCCGGCCGGGCGATCAGTTCGCGGCTTTGCGTGCCGAAAATGCCGATCGCCGCCTTGGCGTGCGAAACGATCTCCAACACCTCCTCGCCAAGCAGCGTCGGGAACAGGCCGTTGCCGGTGCCGAGCACGACTAGATCGTAGTTGCCGCGCGCCTCGCCGAGCGTGCGCAAGGTCAGGTGATGCACCTCGGCTTCGCCGGGCAACAGCGCGTTGACCATCTGGCGACCGAGCCGCGAGCCGAAATCTCCCGCGTCGTCAGCGGAAATCACTGCAACGCTGCTGGCCGCCGGCGCCGACATCCATTCGCTCGGCTTAAGCCGCATCAGCACCTGGGTCTCGTCGATCGGCGTCGTGCACTCGATGCGGAAGCCGTAGCGGTCGAACAGGCGCGCCAGTTCGTAGAAGCTCAGGTGATTTGCAAAACCCAGCGCGGCGCGATCGACACCCTTGGTCAGATCCGTCGCGCAATAGCTGAGGATGATGTCGTGCCGGCAGAACCGCAGGTGCGTGAAAAGATTTTCAACGTCGGTTGTCCGCTCGAGCATGCCGAGCATGACGATGACATCGCAATTCGACGCGGCTTTGGTCGGAAACTCTCCGGAATTCAGATCACGAATGAATGCGGCGAGCGGGCGATCAATGCCGCGGTAACTGCATCCGTTGGGCAGCAGCGCCTGTAGTGCCGTACCTTCGCTCAGATCGAAAACGCGCGCGCCCGCCGGGATGAATTGGGCGGCAAGCTCCACGCGGCGGTCGGTTCTTTTTTCTGCATCCGGCGATGGGCACGCGAGGTCGGGCGGAAGTTCCAGTGCCAGATTGGCGTTGACCTGCAGATTCATGGAAACCCGTGCCGAGGTCGCTATGCCGGACCCGAGCACACACCGGCGAATCACGCCATCTAACGAATCATCGCTGTGATTCGCGGTCAACCGAACATTTGAAATTTTTTATTCCCAGAACTTCGGCCGTCCCTCCTGCAGGATACCTCCGAGCCGCACGGCGCCGACCTTACGCGCGAGGCCGGTCGCATCATCGGTCTCAACGGCAAGCCCGCACAATGTCGCCGGACCGTTTGACGCTTCGAATTTCGCGCCGGGAAGTTTGCGCAGGAAGCGATTGAGCGGCTCGTCCTTGTTCATGCCGATGATCGAATCGTAATCGGCGGTCATGCCGACGTCCGACATGAAGGCGGTCCCAGCCGGCAACACGCGATCGTCGGCGGTGGGCGCGTGCGTGTGCGTGCCGACGACGAGGCTGGCGCGCCCGTCGGCGAAATAACCCATCGCCTGCTTCTCGCTCGTCGCCTCGCAATGAAAATCGATAATGATGGCATCCGCACCGGATTTCAGCGCGCAGGCCGAAAGCTCGCGCTCGATCGCGGCAAACGGATCATCGAGCGGGTCCATGAAAATGCGTCCCATGGCGTTGATCACCAGGGCGCGCTTGCCGTTCTTCGTGTCGACGAGCGCCGCGCCGCGGCCGGGCGTACCTTTCGGATAGTTGAGCGGGCGGATCAGCCGCGGCGCGCGTTCGATGAATACAAGCGCCTCGCGCTGATCCCAGGCGTGATTGCCAAGTGTGATGGCATCAGCACCGGCGTCGATCAGCTCATTGTAGATGACCTCGGTGATACCGAAACCGCCGGCCGCGTTCTCTCCGTTGATCACCACCAGATCGAGTTTCCATTTGCCGATCAGATCGGGCAGCCGTTCCGTCACGATTGTGCGCCCGGAGCGCCCGACAATATCGCCGATGAAAAGAATGCGCATGCAGTTAGTGCCCGCGAAAATCGATGATCTCATGCTCCGTTAGCACGAGATCGAGCCGCGCGTCGCGGTCGGTCGCAGGCACCGACGGAATCTCCTGCGCGGCAAATGCAATGCCGATGGCAACCACCGGCTTCTTTGCGCGCAGCGCATTGATCGTCATGTCGTAATAACCCGCGCCATAGCCGATGCGGTGGCCCGCCCGGTCGAACGCGGCGAGCGGCACAATGAGAATATCGGGCTCGACCGCACGCGCATCCGGAAAGGGCTCGCGAATGCCCCACTGACCGGAATTCAAAGGTTCGCCGAATGCCCAGGCACGCATCGTCAAAGGTTTGCCACGACCGGCAATCGTCGGCAGCGCAAGGTTGGCGCCGGCATCGGCCAATCGGCGCAGCAATGGAATTGGGTTGATTTCACTTTTCATCGGCGAAAAACCGGAGACCACCATGCCCGGTTCGATTTTCACCGGAAACGGGCGAGCGGCAATCGTCGCCGCGGCGGCGGCGCGCTCGGAGGCGGGCAAGGCATCCCGCAAGGCGAGAGCCTGCTCGCGCAGTCGTGCTTTTGGAGAATCGGTGTCAGCAATTTTCGTCATTACAATCAAGTGCGGAGCCGCGATGACCGTTGGAGCATCGATCCCGGGTTCCCTACGAAAGTAGGTGGGCGCCATATGACCGAACCCACGAGCCCGGCCAGGGACAGCTCCCTTAAGGATCGATAAGGCCCCGGGGATTGTGTCTCCTGACGCGTCCCGCAGCCCCGCCCGCTCAATGTAGTCATTATGTGGCGCGCACGCCACTTGGTGAAACACGATCAGCCGATCGGCACGCTGCCGCCGTTGCCGACGGTCTGATTGAGCTTGCGGGTGATGCCTTCGATGCGTTCGGCTGCGGAATTGAATGCACCGATCACGGCATCGGATGCGGCCCTGGCGCGATCGGATGCAACGAGCCGCGCATCCTGCAAGGAGGCGATGTCTTCCTCGAGGCGATGCATTTTCTGTATCGTCTCTGCCAACTCGTCCGCGACCATCAACGCAGCCATCACCGTGAGACGCGTGTCGCCGATCTCACCGAACTTGCGTCGCAGACTGATGATGCGTTGGTCGATGTCCTTGGCGAGCTCCTGCAGGTGCTCTTCCTGTCCGTCTTCGCAAGCGAGGCGGAATTGGCGGCCGGCGATGGTGGAGTTGATCTGAGCCATGGCTTACTCGTGCACGTCCAGCACCGACTGGATTGTCGCGATCGCGCTGTCCAATCGTTCCGCAATTTCCCGGTTGGTCGTTTCGAGTCGACGTGAACGCGCGGTCTCGCCGTCGAGCGCAGCGGCCAACCGCGTACGATCGACGCCAAGCGCCTGCAGTTGGGCGGCGAGGCCCTCTTCGTTGCGGTCGGCGTGCTTTCGCCGTTCGACAGCGGCATCGAGCGCGTCTAACGCGAGCGCGAGACGCTTGACCGCGGTATCGATTGCGCTTTGCTCCGTCATCGCCTTTGGCCCACACCAAAAAAGCTGTGCGGCAGCAGACATTTAGGCGAAGAATCTTACGTGCTGCACGACCATACAGTCAACGCTTGGCGGAGGATTTGCCCAGCTGTTTTCGTCATCCTGTGCATGGAGGGTGCGCGCGGTCCCCGTCACATTGACTCAAGGGACTTACATGCTATCCACCGGCCAAAAGGCCCTTTCATGAGTGTAAAAGCCTCTTTGACGGCAGCCGCGGCGCCTCCGGAGCGTCGCGAGCAAGCGCCCGCCGCCCCCGCCATTGCCCACGCGAGCATGGCCAACGCGATTCGCGCGCTGGCCATGGATGCCGTGGAACAAGCCAAGTCCGGCCATCCCGGAATGCCGATGGGCATGGCCGATGTGGCGACGGTGCTGTTCTCACGCTTTCTGAAGTTTGACCCGACCGACCCGACCTGGGCCGATCGTGACCGTTTTATTCTCTCCGCCGGCCACGGGTCGATGCTGATCTACGCATTGCTTCATCTCACCGGCTACGAAGCAGTGACGCTCGATCAAATCAAAAAATTCCGCCAGCTCGGCTCGAACACCGCCGGTCATCCGGAACACGGCCACACGCCCGGCGTGGAAACGACCACCGGTCCACTCGGTCAGGGATTGGCCAACGCCGTGGGCATGGCGATTGCCGAAAGACATCTCGCCGCGGTGTTCGGCGACACCGTCGTCGACCACAAAACCTACGTGATTGCTTCGGACGGCGACCTGATGGAAGGCATCAGCCACGAGGCGATCGCGCTCGCCGGCCATCTCAAGCTCAACAAGCTGATTGTGCTGTTCGATGACAACGGCATTTCCATCGACGGTGCGTTATCGCTCGCGGACTCGGTCGACCAGGTGAAGCGCTTCGAAGCCGCCGGCTGGAGCGCCACGCGCATCGACGGTCACGACCCGGTCGCGATCAATGCGGCGCTCGAAAAGGCACAGACATCGGACAAGCCGGTGCTGATCGCCTGCAGGACCAAAATCGGTTTCGGCGCTCCCACCAAACAGGGTTCCGAAAAATCGCACGGCTCGCCTTTGGGCGCGGAAGAAATTGCCGGCGCGCGCAAGATCCTCGGATGGACATCCGCGCCGTTTGATGTGCCGGCTGACGTCCTGAAAGCCTGGCGCACGGTCGGAGCGCGCTCAAAGGGCGCACATGCGGATTGGAAAAAGCGGTTGGCCGGCCTCGAGAGCGGCACGCGCGCCGAGTTTGAACGACGCATGAAAGGTGATCTGCCGAAGCAGGCGCTCGCGGGCGCGGTGCGTGCGGTGAAGGAAAAACTGGCGGCGCAACCGAAAGACATTGCAAGCCGCACGGCCTGCGAATTTGCGCTTGAAAGCCTGATCCCCGATCTGCCTGAGATGATTGGTGGGTCGGCCGATCTCACCGGCTCCAACAACACACGCATCAAAGGCATGAAGGCAATTTCGGCCGCCGATTTCTCCGGCCGCTTCATCCACTACGGTGTGCGCGAGCATGGCATGGCCGCGGCCATGAACGGCATGGCGCTGCACGGCGGCATCGTCCCCTACTCCGGCACGTTCCTGGTTTTCTCCGATTATTGCCGCCCGGCAATCCGGCTTGCCGCGCTGATGGGCAAGCGCGTCATCCACATCATGACGCACGATTCGATCGGCCTCGGCGAAGACGGACCGACGCATCAACCCGTCGAGCATCTTGCCGCGCTGCGTGCAATTCCGAATTTGCTCGTGTTCCGTCCCTGTGACGCGGTGGAGACCGCCGAGTGCTGGCAGCTTGCGCTCGAGTCGAAAGACCGCCCGAGCATAATGGCACTCACGCGGCAGAACCTGCCGCAGCTGCGCAACCGCCTCGACGAGGACAATATCTGCGCGCGCGGCGCTTATGAGATCGCGGGCCCCGATGGTCGTTCGGACGTCTCGATCTTCGCCACGGGCTCCGAAGTTTCGATCGCGGTCGAAGGTGCGAAACTGCTCGCACAGCACGGCGTCGCGGCGCGCGTGGTTTCAGTGCCGTGTTTCGAATTGTTCCGGGAACAGGATGCGGATTATCGCCGCGCCATTATCGGGGATGCCCGCGTAAAGGTCGGCGTAGAGGCCGCGATTCGACAAGGCTGGGATGCCATTATCGGTTCCGACGGGATCTTTGTCGGCATGCAATCGTTCGGCGCGAGCGCGCCGTACAAGGAACTGTACAAGAAATTTGGAATTACCGCTGAAGGAGTTGCCAACGCGGCGTTGGCGAAGCTTGGGAAGAGCTGACAAGTGATTATATGTCTGTCGTGGTCGACCGCGGCCACGGCAAGTTGAAAAGCCGGGAGCGTTTCATGACAGTACGCGTCGCCATCAACGGGTTTGGCCGTATCGGGCGCAATATCTTACGCGCGATCGCCGAAGCCGATCGCAAGGACATTGAAGTCGTCGCCCTGAACGATCTCGGTCCGGTCGAGACCAACGCGCATCTGCTGCGCTTCGACAGCGTCCATGGCCGCTTTCCTGGCGAGGTAACGGTGAAGGGCGACACCATCAGCGTCGGCAACGGAGCCATCAAGGTCACGGCCGAGCGCGACCCCTCCAAGCTGCCGTGGAAAGACATGGGCATCGACATCGCGCTCGAGTGCACCGGCCTGTTCACAACGAAGGACAAGGCTTCGGCGCATCTGACCGCCGGCGCCAAGCGCGTGCTCGTTTCGGCCCCCGCCGATGGCGCCGACCTCACTGTCGTCTTCGGCGTCAATCACGACAAGCTGACCAAGGAGCACAAGGTCGTCTCCAACGGCTCGTGCACGACCAATTGCCTTGCACCTGTCGCGAAAGTGCTCAACGACGCGGTCGGCATCGAAACCGGATTCATGACGACGATCCACGCCTATACGGGCGACCAGCCGACGCTCGACACCATGCACAAGGATCTTTATCGCGGGCGCGCGGCCGCGCTGTCGATGATCCCGACCTCCACCGGCGCCGCCAAGGCGATCGGTCTCGTGCTCCCTGAGCTCAAGGGCAGGCTCGACGGGGTCGCCATCCGCGTGCCGACACCGAATGTCTCGGTGATCGATCTCAAGATCGTCGCGAAGAAGGCGACGACCAAGGAAGAAGTCAACGACGCGGTGAAACGGGCTTCGGAACAGCAGCTCAAGGGTATTCTCGCCTATACCAACGATGCGAATGTTTCGATCGACTTCAACCATGACCCGCATTCGTCCACGTTCCACATGGACCAGACCAAGGTCATGAACGGCACGCTCGTGCGCGTGCTGTCCTGGTACGACAATGAATGGGGCTTCTCCAACCGCATGGCGGACACCGCCGTGGCGATGGGCAAACTTCTCTAACGGCCAGGCGTCAGGCGGGTCATGACTGCGTTCAGAACGCTCGACCACGTCGACGTAAAAGGCAAACGCGTCCTGATGCGCGTCGACCTCAACGTGCCGGTTGAGAATGGCGTCGTGAGCGATTCAACGCGCATCGAGCGCGTGGCACCGGCGATCACCGAAATTGCCGACAAGGGCGGCAAGGTCATTCTCCTTTCTCACTTCGGCAGACCCAAGGGACGCGACCCGAAGCAATCCTTGAAACCGGTTGCCGCCGAGGTGTCGCGCATCATCAAGCGGCCGGTGAAGTTCGCGGATGACTGCATCGGCGAGATTGCGGAACAGGCGGTCGCCGCAATGAAGCCTGGCGACATCCTTTGCCTGGAAAACACACGTTTTCACGCGGGTGAAGAGAAAAACGATCCCGAATTTGTCGCCGCGTTGGCGAAGCTGGGCGACATCTGGGTGAACGACGCTTTTTCGGCCGCACACCGTGCGCACGCGTCCACCGAGGGCCTCGGTCACAAGTTGCCCGCTTACGCCGGACGGACCATGCAGGCCGAGCTTGAAGCCTTGGCCAAGGCGCTTGAGAACCCGCAACGTCCCCTGACCGCGATTGTCGGTGGCGCCAAGGTTTCGACCAAACTCGATTTGCTCGGCAATCTGCTCGACAGAGTGAATGCGCTGATCATTGGCGGCGCCATGGCCAACACGTTTCTCCTTGCACAAGGAAAGAACGTCGGCAAGTCGCTCGCCGAACCCGATCTTGTTCCTACTGCACGGGAAATCATCGACAAGGCCAAGTCCGACAAGCGCGAAATCATTCTTCCTGTCGACGTCGTGACGGCGGCGAAGCTTGAGGCGCATGCGTCGTCGCGCGTGCTCGACGCCGACAAAGTCGGCGGCACCGACATGATTCTGGATATCGGCCCGCGCAGCGTTGAACAGGTTATTTCCGTGCTGGCGCGCACGAAGACACTGGTGTGGAATGGCCCTTTCGGCGCCTTCGAGGTGGAGCCGTTCGACAATGGCACCGTCGAAGTCGCGGAAGCTGCCGCGGAACTGACCGAGGCCGGCAAGCTTGTCTCGGTGGCGGGTGGTGGCGACACCGTCGCCGCGCTCAATGTTGCGGGGGTCGCCGATCGGCTGACCTACGTCTCGACCGCAGGCGGTGCATTTCTCGAATGGCTCGAGGGTAAGCGCTTGCCTGGGGTCGAGGTGTTGCGAGTAAAATGAAGTCGAACAAATGCCATCCGGGGGACTGCTGCGGATGCGATGGAGGAAAAGATGAATCTCGATGAATTAAACAAGGTCGCACAGGCCATGGTCGCGCCCGGCAGGGGCATTCTCGCGGCCGATGAATTCTCCGGCACGATCAAGAAGCGTTTCGATGTCATCGGTGTGGAATTGACTGAGGACAGTCGTCGCGACTATCGCGAGATGCTCTTCCGTTCGGCGGAGGGAATGAAACACATCTCCGGTGTCATCCTCTATGACGAAACCATCTGGCAAAAAGCAAAAGATGGCACGCCATTGGTCGAACTGATCAAAAAGGCGGGCGCGATTCCGGGCATCAAGGTGGACGAAGGCACAAAGCCGCTTCCGTTTTGCCCGAACGAACTCGTCACCATCGGCCTCGACAAACTCGCCGACCGATTGCCGAAATACTACGAGCAGGGCGCGCGCTTTGCGAAATGGCGCGCAGTCATCGACATCGGCAAGGGCATTCCGACCACCAACTGTATCAAGGCCAATGCGCATGCGCTGGCGCGCTACGCCGCGCTGTGCCAGGAGGCGCAGATTGTCCCGATCGTCGAACCGGAAGTGTTGATGGATGGCGACCATGACATCGAACGATGCTTCACTGTGACCGAGCGTGTGTTGCATGCAGTATTCAATGAGTTGTTCGAGGCCCGTGTGCAGCTCGAGGGCATCGTGCTCAAACCCAACATGGTCATCTCCGGGAAAAAGAACGCCAAGCGCGCCTCGGTCGAGGAAGTCGCCGAAAAAACCGTGACCGTGCTCAAGCTGTGTGTGCCGGCGGCTGTGCCCGGGATCGCTTTTCTTTCCGGCGGACAGAGCGACGAAGAGGCGACCGCCCATCTCGACGCAATGAACAAGATCGGCAATCTGCCCTGGAAGCTTACATTCTCGTACGGCCGTGCGCTTCAGCATGCGCCGCAGACGACCTGGAAAGGCAAAACAGAAAACGTCGCCGCCGCCCAGCGCGCCTTTTCTCATCGTGCAAAAATGAACGGACTCGCCGCGCTGGGTCAGTGGAAAGCCGATATGGAGAAGAAGGCGGCGTGACCGAAATATGCGAAAGGCCGTGTCAGACACGGCCTTTCGCGCTTACCCCGTTGCGTGCGGGATCAGTGGCAATCGCTACTGTAAATCCTAGTCGACCCGGCCGGGTCTTCTCCTGTAAGAAGCCTCCCCTGCCAACGCTTTTCCCTGTTCCGACGTTCCCCTGATTTAAGCAAGGACCTAAACGTGATCGATCTCTATACCTGGACGACCCCCAATGGCCGCAAAGTCTCAATTGCGCTTGAAGAGCTCGGCCTGCCCTACACCGTGCATCCAATCGACATTTCCAAGGACGAGCAGTTCGCACCAGCTTTTCTCAAGATCGCACCCAACAACCGAATTCCAGCGATCGTTGACCGCGACACCAATATCGCGCTCATGGAGTTCTGGCGCGATCCTCATCTATCTGGCGGACAAGACCGGCAAGCTGCTGCCGAAGTCGGGTGAAGCGCGCTACCGCGTCATCGAGTGGCTGATGTGGCAGATGGGCGGGCCCGGTCCCATGCTGGGCCAGGTGCACCACTTCGTGAAATACAACAAAGGCAAGGCGCCGTACGCCGAAGAGCGTTATCTCAAGGAAGGGCAGCGCCTCTACAAGGTGCTCAACAGCCGGCTCGAAGGTCGCGAATTCGTCGCCGACCAATACTCCATCGCGGACATCGCGATCTGGCCATGGATCTCCCGTTTCGAGTGGCAGACGATCGACCTGAAGCAGTACCCGAATGTGAAGCGCTGGTACGAAACGATCGCGGCGCGTCCGGCAGTTCAGAAGGGTTACAAGGTGCCCAAGGACATGGGCCCTGTGCCGATGCCGTAGGTCCTGCGGCCGCGAAGATTCGCCGCGGCCGAGTATCCGGGTCGTGTCAATTTTCTGCCGGATTGGGCTAGCATGCGAACACCATGGCTTTGCGACCCAAACAAGCGGCGCCCCGCCCGGCGCCGCGCCTCTATCTTGCAACTCCGCGACTTGCGGACCCGTCCGGGTTCGTTCGCCAATTGACCGTTGCCCTCGATGCCGGCGATGTGGCGGCGGTGCTGCTGCGTCTCGCCGATGTCGATGAACGCACCTTGATCAATTGCGCGAAGACATTGGCTCCGCCCGTGCAAAGCAAGGACGCCGCGCTTCTGCTCGATGGCCGTCCTGATCTCGTCGCCCGCGCCGGCGCCGATGGAGCCCATCTGACTGGCCTCGCTGCATTCACCGGCGCGGTCGGTGGTCTCAAACCCGAACGCATTGTCGGCGCAGGCGGACTCGTCACGCGACACGATGCAATGCTCGTTGCCGAACAAGGCGCGGACTATGTGATGTTCGGAGAACCACTGGTTGGAGACGAACGTCCCGTCGAAGCGGCGGTCGAGGACCGCGTCGCCTGGTGGGCGGAAGTCTTTGAGATTCCGTGCGTCGGATTCGCGGGGTCAGTCGAGGAAGTGGCACCGCTGGTTGCGGCAGGTGCCGATTTCGTCGCACTCGGAGATTTTCTCTGGCGCGATCCGGACTCGATCGCGGCGACGATGAACGAAGTAGCTCGCAATCTTCGCCTGCCGGAGCCGACGCCATGAGCGCGAGGACGCGCGTTTTCATCGCGTTCGGTGCGTTCGCGCTCGGTGCGCTCGCTATGCCGGCGCTAGCACAGGCTCCCAAAAACGTGCCACCGTGGCCGGCCGCGACTGCGCCAGCGCCTGCGCCCGGCGCCTGCGGGTCAGCCCAACATCGATATTGCCTACGGCGCTTTCCAGCGCGGCTACTACATCACTGCTTTCAATGAGGCGAGCAAACGCGCCCAGCAGAACGACCCCGCCGCGATGACCTTGCTTGGAGAAATCTACGCGCAAGGGCTCGGTGTTGGTCGCGATGACGCAAAGGCCACGCAATGGTACAAGCTCGCCGTCGCAAAGGGCGACCGCGACGCCATGTTTGCGCTGGCCATGTTCAATTTCCAGGGCCGCGCCGCCGCTCGCGATCTAAACGAAGCGGCGCGACTTCTCGAATCCGCCGCCAGGCTCGGCCATGCGGGCGCTGCCTATAACCTTGGCCTTCTCTACATGCAGGGCGAACAGATCACGCAGGATTTCAAGCGCGCGGGTGAGTTATTTGCCCTGGCCGCGGAAGCAGGCAATCCAGAGGCGCAATACGCACTCGCGACGATGTACAAAGAAGGTCGCGGCGTGGGGAAAGACGCGACCAAAGCGATGCGGCTCATGCAGCAGGCCTCAATCGCCGGCAATCTCGACTCTATGGTCGAATTTGCGATTGCGCAATTCAACGGCGATGGCACACCGAAGGACGAGGCAGCGGCCGGACGGCTGTTCCTGAAAGCGGCGCACCTCGGCAACCCGATCGCACAGAATAGGCTCGCCCGCATTTTTATGGCCGGTCGTGGCATGCCTGCGGACCCGACCGAAGCGGTCAAATGGCACACGATTGCGAAGGCCAGCGGTGCGAGCGACCCCGATCTCGACGTTTTCACCAACAAGCAAACTCAGGACGTGCGCGACGCCGCCGACAAGGCCGCCAGGAAATGGCTGTCGACCGCGGCACCCGCCCGCCCTTGACGACGCGTGCCATCACAGGCAGACCGCACGCGTCATGCAAACCTCCGCTCTGCTAAACGTCATGATCGCCGCCGCGCGCAAGGCCGCGCGCGCGCTCAAACGCGACTTTGGCGAGCTGGAGAAACTGCAGGTTTCGCTGAAAGGTCCCGGCAATTTCGTGTCGGCCGCCGACCGCCGCGCCGAGGAAACACTGCACGCGGAATTGATGAAGGCGCGGCCCGGTTACGGCTTTCTCGGTGAGGAAGGCGGGCAACGCGAAGGCGCCGACAAGACGCATAACTGGATCGTCGATCCGCTCGATGGCACCACGAATTTTCTCCACGGTATTCCCCAGTTCGCCATCTCGATTGCGCTCGAGCGCGAATCCACGGTGGTGGCAGGGCTGGTCTACAACCCGGCGAACGAGGAGATGTTCATTGCCGAGCGCGGCAAAGGCGCGTTCCTCAATGAGCAACGTATCCGGGTTGCCGCGCGAAAGCGTCTTGCCGATGCAGTGATCGCCTGTGGGCTGCCGCATCATGGCCGCGGCGACATCGAGCTGTCGCGGAAAGAAACCGGCGCAATGCAGGAACATGTTGCCGGTCTGCGCCGTTTTGGCGCGGCCGCCCTCGATCTGGCATGGGTCGCCGCGGGGCGGCTCGATGGCTATTGGGAACGCGACGTCAATCCGTGGGACGTGGCGGCCGGCGTGATCCTGATCCGCGAAGCCGGTGGCTTCGTATCCGATTGTGACGGCGCTGATGATATTTTCCGCAAGGGACACATCGTCGCCGGTAACGAGGCCATTCAAAAAGAGCTGGTGAGTGTGTTGAAAAAGGCCGGCAAAAGCTGAGGTCCACCGCAATTTCAACTCAATCAACGGCTTGATGGGGTCCTCATAGTTCCAACGACAACTGCTTTTTCCCTGTCACGGGTCTGTGCCATAGTAGTCGACAGGGCGGCGTCGACGTATTTCCAATTTCCAAGCTCATGGCCAAAGAACTCGATCCTCTCAAGCTGTCGTCTCCCCGCATCTTTCTGATCAGGATGCTGGTATTCGTCATTCTGGTCGGCCTGGTCGGCTTTGTTCTGCACAAGCAGATCGAGGTCGCGTTCATGGCCAATCCGGGCCTGAACGCACTCATCATCGGCGTCGGTGCAATTGGAATTGTGCTGTCGTTGCGTCAGGTGCTGCGTCTCTATCCGGAAATCGCGTGGGTCAACAATTTCCGCCTCGCCGATCCCGGGCTAACGGTCGACCGGCCGCCGGTCCTTCTCGCGCCGATGGCCGCGATCCTTGGCAGCCGTGTCGGACGCATGGCCATGTCCTCGCAATTGATGCGCGGAATTCTCGACTCGATCGCCACCCGCCTCGACGAGTCGCGCGATATTTCTCGCTACATGACCGGGCTTCTCGTTTTCCTCGGCCTGCTCGGGACGTTCTGGGGCCTCATCGAAACCGTCAGCTCGGTTGGCAACGTCATTCAGGGTCTCAAGGCAAGCGGCGATGCCGGTTCAATGTTCGAACTCGCTGCGTGACGGGCTCGCCGCGCCTCTGTCGGGCATGGGTATTTCCTTCTCCTCGTCGCTGTTCGGCCTTGCCGGTTCGCTCGTGCTCGGTTTCCTCGACCTGCAATCGAGCCAGGCGCAGAACCGTTTCTACACGGAGCTCGAGG
This sequence comes from uncultured Alphaproteobacteria bacterium, assembly GCA_963831515.1. Lineage (GTDB taxonomy): Bacteria > Pseudomonadota > Alphaproteobacteria > Rhizobiales > Xanthobacteraceae > Pseudolabrys. The sequence continues at coordinate 160,184 of CAWHQL010000015.1, forward strand.
ATTGGCTTTCCACGACCGTCTACGATCAGGCAGCCGAACCGGCAGTCGCTCCCGGCGTGAGCGGCGAAGTCCGCACCGCGATCGACCGCCTGCGCGGTGCGGTCGATCAGGTCGAGGCCGGCAAGTCCGCTTCGACTGCCATGGCCAATCTTGCCGAGGCGATCCAGGGCCTTGTCCATCACATGCGCACCGAACAGCAGATGATCCGCGACTGGGTGGACTCACAGGCCGCGCAGCAGCGCGAGATCAAGAAGCTCCTTGAGGTCATGGTGCGCGAGCACGCTAACCGTTGAGTTGAACTCTATGGCGTTGGCACGAGTCCGCCGCGGTGAAAGCGGCATGAATTACTGGCCGGGTTTCGTCGACGCGCTGTCGACGCTGATCCTCGGTATCATTTTTCTGCTGACTGTATTCGTGGTCGTTCAGTTCTATCTCCAGCAGGAAGTAGCCGGCAAAGACACCGCCCTCAATCGCCTCAATGCGCAGATAGCCCAGCTCACCGAATTGCTGGGCTTGGAAAAATCGGGCAAGGCCGGCGTCGAAGATCAACTTGCGCAATTGCGTGCCACCCTCGCCATCGCCGAAAGCGAGCGCGACCGGTTAAAGAGTGCCGCCGACAGTGCGGGCGCTGGTGCCGCGGCAGCACAGGGCAAGGCGTCGGAGCTTGCCGGTCAGCTTGAGGGCGAAAAGAAGATCTCCACGCGCGCTCTGGCACAGGTCGAAGTACTCAACCAGCAGATTGCAGCGTTGCGTCGGCAACTCGCCGCGATCGAGCAGACGCTCGATGCAGCCGAAAAGAAAGACAAGGACTCCCAGACACGCATTACCGAGCTTGGCCAGCGGCTCAATCTCGCGCTGGCCGAGAGAGTCAACGAACTCAAGCGCTATCGTTCCGATTTCTTCGGAAAGCTGCGTGAGATTTTGGGCAACCGCGCGGACGTTCGCGTGGTGGGCGACCGCTTCGTGCTGCAATCCGAAGTATTTTTCGACACCGCCAGGGCCGATTTGAAACCGGAGGGTCGGGTCGAACTCGACAAGGTTGCCGGTGCGCTGGTGGAACTGGAGAAGCAGATTCCCCCTGATCTTGCCTGGGTCCTCCGCGTCGACGGCCATACCGACGTGCGGCAGCTCTCGGCCGGCGGCGCATTCAAGTCGAACTGGGATCTTTCCGCCGCGCGCGCCATCGCGGTTGTGCAGTATCTCGTCGCCAGGGGCGTTTCGCCGCAACGTCTGGTCGCCGCCGGTTTTGGCGAATTTCAGCCGATCGACGTCGGCAAGACCGAAGAATCCTACCAGCGCAATCGCCGGATCGAATTCAAGCTGACCGAGCGGTAGCCCTCCCCTCGTGCCGGCCTTGTGCCCGGCATCGACGTCTTTGATACACTGGCAAAGCACGACACAGGTGGCCGGGATTCGTCCGGCAATGAGATGCACCGCTGATGCCGAACGTCACTCTCCGCCCCTATGTGGCCGCCGATGAGGACGCCGCAATCGAAATCTGGCGGCGCACCTGGTCGAAGCACTATCCGCATCTCGATTTCAACGCGCGCGTCCCATGGTGGCGCGAGCGCTGGCGCAATGAACTTGTGCCGAACGCGCAAATCGTCCTCGCGGAACAAGGCGATGTGCTGGTCGGCTTCGTCACCGTGGATCCGAAAACGAAATATCTCGATCAGATCGTGGTCGCGCCCGAACAGTGGGGCTCAGATGTCGCGCTTATCCTGCTCGATGAGGCCAAGCGTTTGTCGCCGGCAGGGCTCGACCTGCTCGTCAACAAGGACAATTTTCGTGCGATCGGTTTCTACGGCAAGCACGGGTTTGTCTACGTAGGCGACGACAAGAACCCCGTGTCGGGGATTGCGGTCAACCGCATGGCGTGGCGTCCTTAGGCTTCCGCCATCTCGAACTGCAGTTTCGCCAAGCGGGCATAGAGGCCGCCTGAGGACGCAAGCGAGGCATGCGTGCCTTCCTCGACGATGCGGCCATGATCGATCACCAGGATACGGTCGCAGTTTTGTACGGTGGCGAGCCTGTGCGCGATTACGATGCTGGTACGATTGCGCATCAATCCACCGAGCGCCTGCTGCACAAGCGTTTCGCTTTCGGCATCGAGCGATGAAGTCGCCTCGTCGAGCAACAAGAGGGGTGCCTCACGCAAGATGGCACGCGCGATTGCGATGCGCTGACGCTGCCCGCCGGACAACGTGACGCCGCGCTCGCCGACCGAAGTCTCATAGCCGTCCGGCAGGCGACGGATGAATTCCGACGCGTGCGCGGCTGCGGCCGCCTTCTCGATTTCCGCGTCGGTGGCATCGGGACGGCCGAACCGAATGTTCTCTTTCACGCTTGTGCCGAAGATCACCGCGTCCTGCGGTACCAGAGCGATACGCGAGCGTAGTGCCGCCGGATCGACGTCGGCGACACTGACGCCGTCGAAGCTAACGGTTCCCGCCACGGGATCGTAGAATCGCTGGATCAGCTGAAAGACCGTGCTCTTGCCGGCGCCCGACGGGCCGACCAGAGCAAGCTTCTCGCCGGGCGCGACGCGAAACGAAACATGATTGAGAACCGGCGCGTTGGGCCGGCCGGGATATTCGAAACTCACGTCCTTAAACTCGACCGCACCACGTGCCGGCGTCGGCAGGGCAAGCGGCCGGGGCGGTGCCTTGATCTGCGGCTCCACATCCAGGATTTCGAACAGGCGTTCCGCGGCACCAGATGCCTGCGCGATTTCTCCCCAGACCTGGCTCAGCTCGCTGAGACCACCGGCCGCGAACACCGCGTAAAGAACGAACTGCCCGAGGCGACCGGGCGTGATGTGACCGGCAAGCACGTCTTGTGCGCCGACCCACAACACGACCACGATGCTGGCAAAGACCAGAAAGATAACGATAGCCGTGAGCACGCCGCGGGCTTTTGTGGCATCGCGTGCGGCCGCAAAAGCACGCTCGACCGCGGCGGAGAACCGCGACTGCGCGAGCTTCTCGTTGGTAAAGGCCTGAAGCGTACGAACGGCGCCGATGAGTTCGTCCGCATAGCCCGATGCCTCGGCGAGCGTATCCTGCGCGGCGCGCCCGCGGCTGCGTACCGCGCGCCCAAAACCAACGAGCGGAAGCACGATGATCGGAATCGCCCCAAGCACGAACAGGGACAAGCGTGGGCTGGTGACCACCATCATGGCCGCGCCACCCAGGAAGAGCAGCAGATTGCGCAATGCGATTGAAACCGAGGCGCCGACCGCCGATTTGATCTGGGTCGTGTCTGCGGTCAGCCGCGAAACGATTTCTCCGGTGCGGGCCGTATCGAAAAATGATGACGACAATCGTGTCAGGTGCGCGAAGACATCCGACCGCAGGTCGGCCACGACGCGCTCGCCCAAAGTCGTGACCAGGTAGTAACGCATCGCGCTCGAGATCGCGAGCACAGCCACGACCGCGATCATCACCGCAAAATAGCTGTCGATCAGCTGCAGTGCCTTGTCGGAAAAACCGAAATCGATCATGCGGCGCACGGCCACCGGCACGACCAGCGTGGTGAGCGCGGCAACGACGAGCGCGATCAACGCGGCAAGTGCGCGGCCGCGATAGCGCACAATGTAGGGAGCGAGCCGCGTGAGCGGTCTGAGTTTGAGCTTGCGCCGCTCCTCGGGCCGCGGCGCACCCTCCACATCGAGCCCCCGCCCGTCGCTTGTAAACCCCATGCAAACCCTGTGTTTAATGGTCCATCTTGCGCAGTCTTAATGCCCCGCAAGGCTGACGGCGGTCAATTGCGGCGGCTTGCCGCCCGCACCCGGCTGCTGTATAGAGCCCCCAAATTCATCCCCCAATTGGCGCGCCTGCGCGCCCGGAAACTGACGATGAAACAAGATATCCATCCCGGCTACCACAGCATCAAGGTCGTGATGACTGACGGCAGCGAATTCACCACCCGCTCCACCTGGGGCAAAGAGGGTGACGTTCTGCATCTCGACATTGACCCGAAGTCGCACCCCGCGTGGACCGGCGGTCAGCAGCAGCTCGTCGACCGCGGAGGCCGCGTGTCGCGCTTCCAGAAAAAGTTCTCCGGCTTCCTCAAGTCGGACGAGAAGAAATAAGGCATCTGCCTACAGAGACGCGAAAACCCCCGCGCAAAGCGGGGGTTTTGTTTTCCGGCGAGCGGCTAGACGTTTTCCGTTCCGAAAGCTGCCTTCAGCAGGCCAAGCTGGCGCTCGACCGGATTGGCGGTCGTGCCCTGCTCCACCGCATTTTGATTATACATCGTCGCATCGAGGCGCCGCACCTTTGCGTACAGCTTCTGCGATCGCTCGATGAGCCCGCGCAGCGTCGGCGGCAGTAGTTCAATGTTGCTCGCATCGTACGTGTCGGTCGTTGCAAGCTTGACCTTGGTCTTTTCCTTGCTGGCCTGCGCGAGCGACATCTCGCCTTCTTTGACCGCCCGGTGAAGCAGGAGCCAGGATGCCAGCTGCATCAGCCTGGTGGTGAGCCGCATGCTCTCGGTCGCGTACGCGAGCGACGCAGCGCGTTCGAGTTTTTTCGATTGCTGCCGGCCAGGACCGTCGAGATAGGTTGCGGTTTCCTCGACCAGCGCCATGCCGTCACGAAACAACTCTGCAAATGCCTGCGAGCTCGCGAGCCGCTCACCGAATGACACCGGTCGCGATTCGCTGAATGATTTTTCGGACATAACGCAACGCCCTCACTCGCACGGAGCAGATACAAACCCCGTATACGTTTGAGTAAGCATGGCGCGGCTGGACTATCCCTGTAAAGGCGGCGCTATGGTTAATCTGGCGATATAGTTTCCGCTCAAATCCTCGAAACGTGACCCAAATTGACACAAAAAAAGGAGCCGCCGTTGCCGGCGGCTCAAGGTGATAACAGGGAGGCGTCAAACAGAGTGGACAGGAGCCACTCAATGTCCACATGAAGATGGACAATGCCAGTAATGGTCGAGAAAGCTTAACGACAGCTTAAGAAGTTGGACACAATTCCAAAAAATTTTTTAACATCTCTCGGCACGCAACTACCTTTGGCGTTCCGATCGACTCAGCGCTTGAAAAACTGGTCCGCTGCTGAGCGCGACGCGCGCTTTTGCGTCATGTCGGCTTCCAGCCGGCTGATCTCATCGCGAAGCAATTGCACGCGCGCGCCCAACTCTTCGACCGACAAAAGAGTCAGATCCTGGCCGATCTCGTGTGCGATCTTTTTCTTGGGTTTGTCGTCTTCGTCAATCGCCGGCATCGCGGGCTCCCTGTCCGAAATCTAGCCGCGCCAGCTACGGTTGTCACATCCATAAGGCCCGCCTAAAAGGGCTTCCGATTGCCGCAAAAAAGAAGAGGAACCGATGGCCGCAATTCCAGCTCAGATGACAGCGATCGGCATCAAAGCTTCCGGTGGCCCCGATATGCTTGTGCCGGAAAAACGCCCTGTGCCGACCCCAGGTGAAGGAGAAATCCTGGTGAAGGTCGCGGCCGCCGGCGTGAACCGTCCGGATGTCATGCAGCGCATGGGCCTCTACCCACCGCCGCCGGGTGCACCGGATATCCCCGGCCTCGAGATTGCCGGCGAGGTCGTCGCGTTGGGCGCCAACGTGAAACGCTGGAAGCTCGGCGATCGCGTGATGGCGCTGGTCGTTGGTGGCGGCTACGCCGAATATTGTCTCGCGCACGAAAGCCATGCGTTGCCGGTCGGCAACCTGTCGATGGTCGAGGCGGCGGCCATACCGGAAACTTTTTTCACGGTCTGGCACAACACGTTCGAGCGAGGCGGACTCAAGAGCGGCGAAACTCTGCTGATCCACGGCGGCTCGTCAGGCATCGGCACCGCCGCCATTCAACTCGCCAAGGCATTCGGGGCGCGCGTGATCACAACCGCGGGCTCGCCGGAAAAGTGCGACGCGTGCCGCAAACTCGGCGCCGATGTCGCCGTTAACTACAAGACCGAGGATTTTGTCGCGGCCACGAAGACAGCCACCGGCGACAAGGGCGCCGAGGTAATAGTGGACATGGTGGGTGGAGACTACATCGCGCGCAACTACGAAGCCGCAGCGGTGGAGGGGCGCATCGTACAGATCGCGTTTCAGGGAAGCCCAAAAGCGACGGTCGATTTTCGTCGCATCATGCTCAAGCGGCTGCACCACACCGGATCGACCTTGCGCTCACGATCGATTGCCGACAAAGGTGCGATCGCGCGGGCGGTCGAAACCAATGTTTTGCCCTTTATCGCGGCCGGTAAGGTCAAACCCGTCATCTACAAGACTTTCCCACTGGATGCCGCGTCCGCTGCCCATGCCCTTATGGAAACCAGCACCCATATCGGCAAGATCGTGCTAACATTCTGATTGGCCGTCCGTTTCTGCAAAAGCCGTGAAAACGGCGTATTGTCGGACTTAAACAGAGCAGGGTGCGATTGTTAGCGGATTCTCACCGTCGGCGAGGCCACGGGCCCGGGCTGCAAGGGGATGCCGCGGCCGGGGGTTTTGCTTTGCCTATGACGCGTTGGTTGACCGCAATGGCGGTCATGCTCATCGCCGTGTTGTTGACCGTTCCGGTCGCGCGCGCCGTTGAATCGGTGAACGTGCGGCTCGACGCGGCCGCCATCGATTTGACCGCGGCGACGGAGGTGCAGCACACAGAGGGCGATCGCATCCAGGTATCGACCGCGCCCGGCCCCGACGGCATCGTTCGACGCATCGAGGTACGCGCGCGCGAAGGCAACAACAATTGGGCGGTGTTCGCGCTGACAAATAACAGCGACGAACAGATCGATCGCCTGATTGTCGCCCCGCACTATCGCATGGTCGGCTCTGGCCTGTTCTGGCCCGACCTTGGACTCTCGCGCATCGCAGCCATAACACCCTCGACCGGCGATCGCCCCGTCCGTCAGGAAGGTTCGACCGCGGACATCTTCCGCATCACACTCGATCCGGGCACGGTCATCACCTTCGTAGCCGAACTGCGCTCCGACAAGCTTCCGCAGATTTATTTGTGGGAGCCCGACGCTTACAAGGACAAGGTCAATTCCTTCACACTGTACTACGGCATCGTCATCGGCATCGCCGGTCTGCTCGCGCTGTTTCTCACGATCCTCTTTGTCGTCAAAGGCTCGATCATGTTTCCGGCCGCAGCCGCACTCGGCTGGGCCGTTCTCATTTACATCGGCATCGACTTCGGCTTCTGGGGCAAAGTATTCGACATGTCGGCGGGCGCGGAGCGCGTATGGCGCGCCTGCGGCGAGGCCATCCTGTCGGCGACGCTGCTGGTTTTTCTCTTCGCCTATCTCAATCTGTCGCGCTGGCACGTTCGTTACGCGCACATCACAATCGCCTGGCTCGCGGCACTGGCGGCGCTGGTCGCCGTCGCCGTGTTCGACCCCGCCGTCGCTGCCGGCATCGCGCGAATGTCGCTCGCGGGCATTGCGGTGTTTGGGCTCGCGCTTGTCATCTACCTTTCCACGCACGGCTTCGATCGTGCGGTGCTGCTGATACCGACCTGGCTGCTGCTGGTCGTATGGACCACAGCTGCTGGCCTCGCGGTCACCGGTCTGGTGACGAACGACATTATTGGTCCGGCACTGCTCGGCGGCCTGGTGCTGATCGTGATGCTGATCGGCTTCACCGTTATGCAGCACGCGTTCGCCGGCGGCATCACGCACGGCATCGTGTCTGACGTCGAGCGCCGGGCGCTCGCGCTCACCGGTGCGGGAGATCTGATCTGGGACTGGGACGTTTCGGCGGACAAGGTGTTCACGAGCCCGGAGACCGAGAGCATGCTCGGCGTGAAGCGTGGATCGCTTGAAGGCCCGGCGGCGGCCTGGCTTGAGGTCTTGCATACGCTAGACCGCGACCGCTTCCGCGCGTCCCTCGACAGCGTCGTCGAGCAACGTCGCGGCCGGTTGACCCAGGATTTCCGGCTGCGAACCGCTGATGGCAACTATCTTTGGTTCGCGCTGAAGGCGCGCCCCGTGGTCGGATCCGATGGCGAGGTTGTCCGGCTCGTCGGCACGCTCACCGACGTGACTGATTTCAAGACCTCCGAGGAACGACTGCTGTTTGACGCGGTTCACGACAACCTCACCGGCCTGCCCAACCGCGAATTGTTCATTGACCGGCTGGAAGCCGCCTTCGGCTATGCCCGGGCTGACTCGAATATCAGGCCGTCGATCATCGTGATCGATCTCGACCGGTTCAAGCAGGTCAATGACTCCGTCGGCATGGCTGTGGGCGATTCGATCCTGCTCACGATCGCCCGCCGGCTTGCACGCCTGCTCAAACCCCAGGATACGCTGGCGCGTCTTTCGGGCGATCAGTTCGCGATGATTCTCCTGTCCGAGCGCGAGCCCGCACGCATCGTCGGCTTTGCCGAGACCATTCGCCGTACCTTGCGCGCACCGATCGCCTTCAACGACCGCGAAATCTTCCTGACCGCCTCAATCGGAATGGCGCTTGCCGAAAATCAGACGCAGCGCACCGATGAAGTCCTCAAGGATGCCGAGCTTGCGATGTACTACGCCAAGCGCATCGGCGGCGACCGAATCGAAATCTTCAAGCCGGCCATGCGTTCGCGCAAGACCGACCGTCTCGCCATGGAATCGGAATTGCGCCGCGCCATCGAGCGCGAGGAAATCAAGGTGCTGTACCAGCCGATCGTCAGGCTGGAGGATCGCGCGATTGCCGGATTCGAGGCGCTTGCCCGCTGGGATCACCCGAAGCTGGGCCGCCTGTCACCCGCGGAATTCATTTCCATCGCCGAGGAGATCGGCCTGATTGTCGATCTCGGCCTCTTTGTCCTTGAGCACACCGCGCGGCAACTGGCGCAATGGCAAGCGGCCACGCGCTCGCGCGAGCCGGTATTTGCCAGCGTGAATGTTTCCTCGCGCCAATTACTGCGGCACGATCTGATCCAGGATTTACGCGGCGTACTTGGACGCGTGGCTCTCGCGCGCGGCACGCTGAAGCTGGAGATCACCGAATCTCTGGTCATGGAGAATCCGGAACACGCCGCGCAAATGCTGACGCGGATCAAGGAACTCGGCGCCGGTCTGTCGCTGGACGATTTCGGCACCGGACATTCGTCACTCGCCTATTTGCAGCGGTTCCCCTTCGACACGATCAAGATCGACCAGTCATTCGTGCGCACGACGCCGCGCGGAACGCGACCGGTCATCCTGCGGTCGATCATCGCGCTGGCACACGATCTCGGGATGGAAGTCGTCGCGGAAGGCGCCGAAACGGACTCCGATGCCGTCGAGCTTTACCAACTCGGGTGTGAATATGCGCAGGGCTTTGCCTTCGGCGAGCCGATGAGCGCCGAGGGCGCCCGCGATCTGCTGATCGACAAGCCGACGCGCCTGCGCGCGCTCAAGATTGCATCTGAATAGATCGACTGGCTGCCCGCTTCAGGCGTGGCCGGCTTCGCTCGACAACATCCCCAGATCGATGCCGATCTTGCGCAGGGCCTTCTGATATTTGGCGCCGGTATCCTGCCCGAAGATCAGTTCGGGATCGGCCGCACAATGCAGCCACCCATTCTGCTGGATTTCCTGCTCAAGCTGACCGGGGGCCCATCCCGCATAGCCCAACGCAAGAATTGCACTGGCCGGACCGTTGCCGCGCGCGATCGCTTTGAGAATATCGAGCGTCGCCGTCAGGCAGATGCCCTCATCGATCGGCAGCGTGGAATTCTCGATGAAAAAATCCGCCGAGTGCAGGACGAAGCCGCGCCCGGTCTCTACCGGTCCGCCCTTGAGTACTTTCACCTCCTCGGCGCGGTCCGGCAGCTGGATCCGCTCAGTCGCCGGAATCACTTCGAGTTGCACGAGAAGGTCGGGAAATTTTATGTTCGCGGCCGGATGATTGACGATGATGCCCATGGCGCCTTCAGTGGAATGCGCACAGACATAGATCACTGCACGCGAGAAGCGCTCGTCATTCATCGCCGGCATTGCAATCAGCATTTGTCCGTCGAGATAGCCTCGTCCGGGTCCCTGCTGCGCAGTCTTGTTGCGTGCAATCTTCATGGGAAAAGGTTACCTGAACGACCTGCCTTTTTGCAAACGAACCTTGCCGACGAAAGTTCAATCCATCACTGTCATATTCGATACGATAATTGTGGCGGCGGCCTGCCGACATCGTGGTCAACGCTTGCTCACGATGAATTGGGTGGCGCGGAGGGCGGTAACCGACTAGAGCCTCGCAAATGGACGATATTCACAGATCATTGCGCACTGCTTTGGCCGCCTGCGTCATTTCCACCGTTTGGGCGACGGTGAGCCAAGCAGCCGACGAATCACCGTGGAGCGAGGATGTCCGCTCGGCGAGCAGAATTGTTGCCGGAAGCGGCAAAAGCGGTGATGCGCAGCTGCGTGCGGGCGTCGAGATCAAAATGCAGCCCGGTTGGAAGACTTATTGGCGCTATCCCGGCGATTCCGGAGTTCCACCGCACTTCGACTTTTCTGGTTCTGAAAATTTGAAGACGGCGACTGTTCTCTACCCCGCGCCACATTTGTTCACCGACGAGACCGGGCAAACGCTCGGCTACAAAGAGCGCGTCATTTTCCCGGTGGTCGTTTCGCCGCAGCAGGCCGGCAAGCCGGTTCGGTTGCGCCTGAAATTCGATTACGCGGTCTGCGAGAAATTGTGCGTGCCGGCGGAAGGACGCGCCGAACTCGTTCTCGGTCCGGGTAACAGCGCCCACAACTCAGATTTGAGCGCGGCCGAAGCGCGCGTCCCGAAACAAGTCACGCCGGCACAGGCCGGGCTCACGGCGCGGCGCATCAACGCCGGGTCGAAGCCGCAGGTGACTGTCGACCTCGCGGCACCTCCAGGCCAGCCAGTACAACTGTTTGTCGAGGGACCGACGCCGACCTGGGCACTGCCTATCCCAAAACCGGCGCAGCCGAACTCGAACGGACGCGCCCAATTCAGCTTCGACCTTGACGGAATGCCGCCCGGTGTCGATCCGAAGAGCCAGGTCGACCTCACCTACACCGTGGTCACGGGCGACCGCGCGGTCGAGGTCAAGTCCCGTCTCGACTAATCTGCCGCAAGGGCGTAACTAGCCCCTCACAAGAAAAGCACCCATCCGTAACGCGAGAGAGGATACCCATGCCCATCAAGGTCGGCGATCGATTGCCCGATGTAAAATTCCGCGTCATGACCACCGAAGGTCCCGTTTGGAAAACCACGGATGAAGTTTTCAAAAGCCGGAAGGTCGCACTTTTCGCGGTGCCCGGCGCCTTCACTCCAACCTGCAACAACCTGCATATTCCGAGCTTTCTGAACAACGCGGCCGCCATCAAGGCGAAGGGCGTGCACACTATCGCGGTGACGGGCGTCAACGACGTGTTCGTCATGGAAGCCTGGAAGAAAACGACGGGCGCCGACGGCAAAATCGATTTTCTCGCGGACGGCAATGGTGAATTCGCCAAAGCCATCGACATGGCCTTCGACGGCTCGGGAAATGGTCTCGGCACCCGCTCAAAGCGCTATTCAATGCTGGTCGAAGACGGCGTCGTCAAAAAACTCAATATCGAAGATGCACCCGGCAAGTGCGAACTTTCCGGCGGCCAGGCCTTGCTCGCGCAGCTTTGATCAAATTTACGATCCCGGGTCAGCGGGTAAAACCCCGCGCCCGGGTCGACTATTTTGTCTTCATTGCACCGATCGCGCCGGCCCGCGCCGCTACCAGACCTTCACGCGCAAGTTCGTCCGCACGCTCGTTCATCGCGTGTCCGGCATGACCTTTCACCCAGTGCCAATGCACTTTGTGATGAGCGAGCGCTTCATCCAAACGCTTCCATAAATCAACATTTTTCACCGGCTTCTTGTCGGCGGTTCGCCAGCCGTTCTTCTTCCAGCCGTGGATCCACGTGGTGATCCCGTTCTTGACGTACTCGCTGTCGGTATGAAGGTCGATCGTGCAAGGCCGCTTGAGTGCTTCGAGCGCCGAGATCGCCGCCATCAGTTCCATGCGGTTGTTTGTCGTGTGCGGCTCGCCGCCTTTGAGTTCTCTTTCGTTGTCACCGAAAGTGAGGATCGCGCCCCAGCCGCCAGGCCCGGGATTGCCGGAACAGGCACCGTCAGTGTGAATGATGACGCTCTGATCGCTCACACAGATTTTCCTTCGCGCATGTAGGCAGAACGACGGCGCTTTCTTTTCGCTGTCATACCCCGAGGCCGTAATCCTCTACGGATTTCACCGACTGGTGAAACCGCAGCTTGCGATAGTATTCCAGCGGATCCTTTGGTCGCACCAGGGCTCCGTCCGGCACCGCCAGCCAATCGACCAGACGCGTGAGCAGGAAACGCATGGCGGCGCCACGTGCAAGGACGGGAAGCGCGTTTCGTTCGGCTTCGGAAAGCGCACGCACCTTTCCGTAGGCGTTGAGCAGCGATCGCCCTTTGGTGACATTGAAGGAATGATCGACCTCGAAGCACCAGGCGTTGAGGCAGACCGCGACGTCGTAGGCGAGCGTATCGGTGCAGGCAAAATAGAAGTCGATCAGGCCGGACAACTTGTCGCCAAGGAAGAAGACGTTATCGGGAAAAAGATCGGCATGGATGACGCCTTGCGGCAACCGGCGCGGCCACGATTTCTCCAGAGCATCGAGCTCTATTTCAATTTCACTGCAAATCCCCTGTCGTACGCTGTCGCCCCGCGCTTTCGCGTGTTCGTAGAGCGGCCGCCAGCTCTCGATCGATAATGCATTTGCGCGCTTCTGCTTGAAGTCCGCGCCGGCGAGGTGTAGGCGCGCCAACGCCTCTCCGACGGCCGAACAGTGGCCGGGACTAGGCCGCCTGATCCACAATCCATCGAGAAAAGTGACGATCGCAGCGGGTCGCCCGGCGATCTTGCCGAGCACTCCACCCTGCCTGTTTTTCACCGGCTGAGGGCAGGTGATGCCGCGCGCCGCAAGATGCTCCATGAGCCCAAGAAAAAAAGGCAGGTCATCTTCCGCAACGCGCTTTTCATAGAGCGTGAGAATGAAATGGCCGGTCCTGGTGTGGACCAGGAAATTGGAATTCTCGACGCCCTCAGCGATGCCTTTGTAGGAGAGCAGATCGCCGAGGTCATAAACCGAAAGGAAGCGGGTGAGATCGTCCGCCGAGACGTCGGTGTAAACCGCCATGCAGCGTCACTCCGCCGCCTCGTGGTCACGCAGTGGACGGGGTAGCGGGAAGAAAACCCCCTCCTCCGTCGCAGTGACGGTTTCAATATCGAGGATGTAGCGCTCGGCAAACGCGCCCATGATTTCCTCGACCAGAACTTCGGGGGCCGAAGCGCCCGCGGTGATCCCAAGCCGGGCGACGCCGTCAAAATCGCTCCATGCGATCTCGGCAGCACGCTGCATCAGCACCGCGCGCGGACAACCGGACTTCTCGGCCACTTCCTTCAGCCGCTGTGAATTTGACGAATTGGGAGCGCCGACAACGATCATGGCGTCGACCACGGGCGCAACGCGTTTGACGGCATCCTGGCGATTTGTGGTGGCGTAGCAGATGTCTTCCTTGTGCGGACCCGAAATGTCCGGGAACCGCCGCTTTAGAAGATCGACCATGGCCGCCGTATCGTCGACCGAAAGCGTGGTCTGGGTGACATAAGCAAGCTTGTTGGCATCGCGCGGCGTGAATTGCGTCACATCCTCGAGCGTCTCGACGAGCGTAATGCTCCCGGGCGGGAGCTGCCCCATGGTTCCGACAACTTCAGGATGGCCGGCGTGCCCGATGAGGACGATCTCGCGGCCGCGACGGTTATGGATCTCGGCCTCGCGATGCACCTTGGTGACCAGCGGACAAGTCGCGTCGATCGTGAAGAGATTGCGGCGCTGGGCTTCTTCGGGAATTGCGCGCGCCACGCCGTGCGCTGAAAAGATCACCGGCGCATGGTCGTTGGGAACTTCGCTGAGTTCCTCGACGAAAATCGCGCCTTTGGCCCGCAGGCTGTCGACGACGTAACGGTTATGCACGATCTCGTGACGGACGTAGACCGGTGCCCCATAGATGGCGAGCGCCCTTTCAACTGACTCGATGGCGCGCACCACCCCCGCACAGAACCCGCGCGGCGAGCAGAGCAGCACCTTCAGAACAGGCTTGGCCGAGTTTGACGGCATTACTAATTAACCTCAAAGGGCGCGGTTTTGGCGCGCAATCGCGGTATCGACATGGGGTGCGGCGCCCCACCCTGTCAAGCGGAACGGTTGCATGACCCCGCCAGTACCCCTATATTCCCGCCACTTTCCGATCATCAAAGATGATCTAAAGCTTCGCCCCGAGGGCGGGCGGAGCATAGAGGAGATTTTGCCATGGCGACCGCAGCACCCTTGATGCCAAAGGCGACCGCCGTCTGGCTGCTGGACAACACTGCGCTCTCATTCGACCAGATCGCCGAATTCTGCAAGCTGCACCCGCTCGAGGTGAAGGCGATTGCCGACGGAGACGCCGCACAGGGGATCAAAGGCCTTGACCCCATCGTGACGGGCCAATTGACGCGCGAGCAGATTTCCGAAGCGGAGAAAAATCCGGAAACGCGGCTGAAGCTCACAGAACCGAAAGTCGCCGTTCCGACAACCGAGCGCAGCAAGAAAGGTCCGCGCTATACGCCGGTTTCGCGTCGTCAGGATCGCCCGAATGCTATCCTCTGGCTGGTGCGCAATCATCCGGAACTCAAAGACAGTGCCATCATGCGTCTCGTGGGCACAACGAAGTCGACGATCGCCTCGATTCGCGAACGCACGCATTGGAATTCCGCGAACCTCACACCGATGGACCCTGTGACACTCGGTCTAGCCTCTCAAATCGACCTCGACCTCGAAGTGCAACGCGCCAACAAAGAAAAGCCGTCGCCGATCGACACCGGCGCAACGCTCCTTCCGGCTGCCGAAACGACGGCGCGAAAGGAAACCGAAGTCGCCGCCGCCGGCGGAGCCGGAGAAAAAGCCAGCCGAACTCGACGTGAGTGCCGTGTTCGCCAAGCTCAAGCAGCTTGGCGGCAAAAGCGAGAAGGACGGCGAGTAATCACGGCTGAAAATTTTCGTCGCTATTGCGAAAATTTCTAGCGATTGATTTATTCGCTTACGCACGGGTAATTCGGTATGGCGCGTCTCGCGCGGATCGCGACAATGTGAAGATCGCGTTCGCGTTGATTGTACGCGATCAGAGTTCCGCATCGGCATCATTGCGAATTCTAAATTAAGTCTGCCTTCACAAGTGCGGCCGACGATCACCGGCGTTGGACGAAGATCGAGCGGCGACCAGATCACGACCATGACTGATTCATGGCTGTGAGGTCGTCCTCAATCTGGGCGTACTCACCCGGCCGCGCGGGCCGTCCCCCACCCGGTATTCGCGCGGCCGGACTTTTGCAGCAGTTTCAATATCCCCGCGTCCCGTTGATCGCGGCAACGTAGCGCGCGACGGATTTCTGCAGAACCTGCTTGGCGTCCTTGGGGATGACACGGTCGAAATAGTGACCGTAGATCATGTCGAAGCGAAACTGCTCAAGCGATTTTCCGATGTGCTCGACCTCGCGCGCCGACAATGGAATGAAATTCGGATAGCTGCGCATGAAGGAAAGCCACTTGCGGTCGGTGGCAACCGTAAGAATGTCGCCCGCGCAGACGACGCCACGCCCTCCGGCACCGCCGGCCCAATGCATGACCGTTCCTCCGGGAAAATGTCCGCCACAGCGGACGAGCGTGACGCCGTCCCAGAGCTTGAGCGTGTCGCCTTCCCACAATTTCACCGCCGGACCCTTGCGCATGATCCAGTCCCGATCCGCGGCGTTGAGATGGATCGGGCAGTCGAAGGCCCGCGCCCATTCGTTCATCGTCGTGTAAAAGTGCGGGTGCGAGATCGCGATCGCCTTGAGGCCGCCAAGGCCCTTGATCATGCTCACGGTCGCCGCATCGAGCGTGGCGACGCAGTCCCAGAGAATGTTGCCGCCTTCCGTGCGCACAAGCACTGCGCGCTGGCCGATGGCAAAGCCGGCGCCGATTCCGATCAGACCGGTGTCGTATTCATGAAAGCTGTTCATGTGGCTTTGCGACAAGGCCTCGAGCGTGGTCCAGGTCTGTCCGCGTGGCGGCACGTATTGCCGCTCCTCTTCGCAAATGGGGCATTCGGAGGGCGCCTGCGCGGTCTCCGGATATTGCGTACCGCACGCGTTGCAGATGTAGAGGGGCATGAATGTCCTTTGGCTATCGTTAGGGTGACGTAACGGCTGGCGCTCGACGCATTCTCATTCTGCAATGCCGCTATGCAAGCCGTGAAGTCGATGCAGGTTGGTGGCGTTGCAATATTCCAACAACCAGTTAATGCGGCAGAACAATTTAATGTGAGTACGCTTTGTCTTGTGCAGAGCAAAATTTTTGTTATTTCGGGTCTGAATGCGACGGATTCGAGGTACCCAAAAATGATATCGCGCAAAATAAGATTTCTCACCGCGGCGGCCGCTGTAGCTCTGCTCGCCACGGTAGCAGTTGCCCGCACGGTGCATACGCACGCGCCGTCATCTGCAGCACACGCCACGAGCGGCAAAGTCACCACCCCGCCCGCCGACCAGACCGCATCTCCGCATCGGCACGGTGTGATCGTCTGCGGCATGGCGATTGATTCGGACTGCGAAAAGCTCGAAATGCTGTTGCCGATGTGAACGGCTGAGGTAATAGTGTCGGTGACTATGAGAAATCCAAAAATTGACGAGCTCTCGCAGTGCCGCGACCTCTGGGCATCTTTACAATAGCTGCAGTCCTTCTATTCGGCGCCGCACCGGCGCTATCGCAAACTGCTCCCGCAAAACCGAGAAGTCCCGGCGTGATCGCAACGACCGACAGAGTTGCCATGGCAAGACGTGCGGCCTGCCAGAAGGAAGCACGCGCGAAGGGTCTGAGTTTCATGCAGCGTCTCAGCTACGTGAAGACCTGCGTGAAACGCTGACATCGCCGACGCATCGCCGGGTGCGAGGAGCGGCCTTCCGGCCAACGCATTGATTGAAGGACGCCCCGGGACATCCCCAGGGCGGTCGCGCTATTCTTTGCACAGGCGCTGTAACGCCAGAGGCTGGGAGCTCAGCATGAAATCCGGTCGCCGCCTGACAAAACGTGCGCGCAGCAAGGACCAACGGCCGTCGCGAGCAGCGGCCGAGACTGCCGTGCGAACGCTCATCCAATGGGCCGGCGACGACCCTGACAGGGAAGGCTTGCGTGGCACGCCGGCCCGCGTTGTTCGCGCCTACGAAGAATGGTTTGCCGGCTACTTCGAAGATCCGAGCGAATATCTTCACCGCACCTTCGAGGAAGTCGCCGGCTACGATGAAATGGTCTTGTTGCGCGACATCCGGTTCGAATCCCATTGCGAGCATCACATCGCACCGATCATCGGCCGCGTTCACATCGGCTATCTCCCGCGCAGGCGCGTCGTCGGCATTTCCAAATTGGTGCGCCTGGTCGATGTCTTCGCCAAAAGAATGCAGGTGCAGGAGAAAATGACGGCCGAGATCGCCTCGTGTCTCAATAGCGTGCTGAAACCGTCAGGCGTCGCCGTCGTCGTCGAAGGCGCGCACGAGTGCATGACGACGCGCGGGCGTTCACCGGTCGGATGTGACGATGGTGACGAGCCGCATGCTCGGCGTTTTCCGCACGAACTTCAAAACCCGCCAGGAGTTTCTCGCGGCGATAAAGCTCAAGCGCGGAGACGACGCGTCGATCTGAGCTAGCTCAGGTGCGGCCCCGGCCCCACCGCCTCGAGCACGGCTTCGCGCCACTCCCGCTTGATCGGCAGAATGGGAGGCATCGGAGCCACATCGGGCTCCGCTGTCGGCGCCGCGATCGACTCGATGTTCTCGGTCTGCGAGCCCCTCCGCATCATCAGATTGTAGATGATCCATTGCGCGCGATGGCGTTTGCCGCTCATCGGAAATCGCTTGGCGATCGAAGAGCGCGCGTAGAAGCTATGATAGGCCCTGCCGACGCCGATGCGCAGTTCGTCGCCCGACATCTGCGCCGGACGGTAGACGACATGACCCTGGTCATACATCGTCCAGTCAAAGGAAACGATGCGGTTCGCCTTTTTCATTTCGTACCAGGTCAGCGTGCCGGGATAAGGCGTCAAGGTCGAATAGGCGCAGGCGTCGTACCTCGAATCGATATTGAAATTGACGGTCTGGTCGAACACGGAGAGATCGTCACCGTCGAAGCCGTACATGAACAGGCCGAACACCATAATGCCGTAGGAGTGCACTTTTTCGACCAATGCGGCGAAGGTTTCCGGACGATTGACGTGCTTGTGCACGCTGGTCAGCGTCGAGCGGGATATCGATTCAAAGCCGATGCTCAGCAGCGTGCACCCGCTTTCGGCCGCGAGTTCGAGCATGCGGTCGTCTTGCGCAAGCTTCGAGGTGACACCGGCCTGCCACTGAATCTTGCGTCCTTTCAATGCACGCATGACTTCCTTCGGGCGTTCCGGCGTACCGAAAAAATCGGCGTCGTTGATCGAAATGATGCGCGAGCCGCAGTTTTCCATTTCGTGGATGACTTCATCGACCGGCCGATAGCGGAACTTGAGGCCATTCATCAACGGCTCGGCACAAAACGTGCAGCCCTGATGGCAGCCGCGCGAGGTCTGCACAAAGGTCTTGTTGACGTAGCGGTGCTTCTTCAGCAGGTCGTAGCGCGGCATCGACAGCCCGACCATCGGGTGCAGCGTGGCGGACTTGTACGTTCCTTTGACCTGCCCCTGCTTGAGATCGTCGAGCAGTTTATCGATGACGAGTTCGACCTCGCCGATGACGACCGCATCGGCATGCTTCAGCGCTTCCTGCGGCATGAAGCTCGGATGCACGCCGCCCATAACGACAGGAATGCCTTTGGCGCGGAATTCGTCGGCGATCTCGTAGCCGCGATTGACGTAACTCGTCATCGCGGAAATGCCGACGAGATCGGCCTTCAGATCGAAATCGATGGTTTCGATATTTTCGTCGGTCAGCACCACTTCGTACTTGTCGCGCGGAATACAGGCCGCGACCGCGAGCAATCCCGCAAGAGGCGAGTAGAGAGCTCGGTTCATGTAAAGCGGACGGGTGGTGAGGGAATTTGTTTTCGGATTTATCAGATGGATGACACGCGAGGGCACGAAAATCTCCTCTCGTTGGGGCGGTATAACTGAGCCAATGTCGTTTGCACGCAGTGGTTCCCGATCACATCAATAAATATCGTCGCAGCGATTCCCCGAACGGGGGCCCGCTGAAAAGGCAGCCCCGCCCGAGCGCGCATGTCCCCTGATCGCGCTCGGGCGGTCGGCTCGCCTCCCCTTGCCGGGTGGCGCCCCTTTCAGTGAATGACGTCAAGTTTGACCTTCGCTATGCCCCTTCCAACAATTCCCAAAGATTCAGCAGCAGAATAAGACACATCGACGACGCGGCCCGGAACGTATGGGCCGCGATCATTGATGCGAACTGTGACGGAGCGACCGGTGGCGAGGTTCGTCACGCGCAGCCGTGTGCCGAACGGCAGGCTGCGATGCGCGGCCGTCATTGCATTCGGATCGAATTTTTCGCCGTTCGCGGTCGGCTGTTCGTCCGAGTAGAAGCTGGCAATTCCGTGCGAGGCAAACTGCGTCTCGATCGGGCGTTTGATCGGCGTGTGTCTCACCCGCCTGACCGCCACGTGCCGTACCGTCGGTTCGCCGTTTTGCTCCAGCAACGCCTGTCGATTGGCTCCGGGCACACCCGATTTGTTGGTGGCAACCGTGTACTGATTACAGGCGGCGAGCGTAATCGCTGCAAGCGCGACAGGAACGAAGCGTACGATTTTTCGGAAATGGTAATGCGCGACGCGATCATTCGTCGCTGTCGCAAGGCACGGATTTACTGCACGATCACCAAAAGACATTTGCGCGTCCCCGTGTGGCGAAATCCGACAGTAAATCGGGGCGAGACCGTGGCTGCATTGCCGCAAAGGTACGACGAGACTTGCTTTTGGCTTTCTCTGTGATCGATATGTCACGTGCAGGAAAAGTTTCGGTAATTAGCAACCGACGCGCGGCACGTGAGTACCGCCAAACTTCCGACGACGGAAATTGGTAATCCGCTTGCTTTAAGCCGGCCGCTTGCCGCCGAGGCCGTGGCCCTTCAGCGCGCTGCCGATCTCGTCGAGAATCACCGGATCATCGATCGTCGCCGGCATCGTCCAGGGTTCGCCGTCGGCGATTTTCTTCATCGTGCCGCGCAGGATTTTTCCCGAACGCGTCTTGGGCAGGCGCGCAACGGTGATCGCAAGCTTGAAAGCCGCGACCGGTCCGATCTTCTCGCGCACCAGCGCGACGATTTCCGTTTCGATCTCCGACGGCGGACGGTTCACGCCGGCCTTGAGCACGATGAAGCCGCACGGCACTTCGCCCTTGAGATCGTCGCTGATGCCGAGCACGGCGCATTCGGCGACGTCGGGATGGCCGGCGAGAACTTCTTCCATTCCGCCGGTCGAGAGCCTGTGGCCGGCGACATTGATGATGTCGTCGGTGCGGCTCATCACGTAGACGTAGCCGTCGTCATCCTTGTAGCCGGCGTCCGCCGTCTTGTAGTAGCCGGGAAATTCCGCGAGATAACTTTCCTTGAACCGGTCGTCCTGCTGCCACAGCGTCGGAAAGCAGGCCGGCGGTAGCGGCAGCTTCACCACGATCGAACCGATCTTGTTTGCCGGCTGCAGCTTGCAGGCCTCATCGACGATATCGATGGCGTAACCCGGCATCGGCACGCAGGCCGACCCGTAACGCACCGGCAACGCGCCGAGCCCGACCGGATTGCCGGCGATGCACCACCCCGTTTCCGTCTGCCACCAGTGGTCGATCACCGGCACGTTGAGCACTTCTTCCGCCCACTGGATGGTCGGCGGATCGGCGCGTTCGCCGGCAAGAAACAGCGTGCGAAATTTCGACAGATCGTATTTCCCGATAAACGTGCCCTTCGGATCTTCTTTCTTGATGGCGCGGAACGCGGTCGGCGCGGTGAACAGCGCGACGACGCCATGCTGGGCGATCAGGCGCCAGAACGCGCCGGCGTCGGGCGTTCCTACCGGCTTGCCCTCAAACAGGACTGTCGTGCAGCCGTGAAACAGCGGCGCATAGACAATGTAGGAATGACCGACGACCCAGCCGATATCCGAGCCGGACCACCAGACCTCGCCGGGCGAAACGTCGTAGAAATTCTGCATCGACCATTTGAGCGCGACCATGTGGCCGCCATTGTCGCGCACGACGCCCTTCGGAATGCCCGTCGTGCCTGACGTATACAGAATGTAGAGCGGATCGGTGGCGGCGACCGGCACGCATTCGCTGGTCTTGGCGTAGTTGACCGCATTTTCCCACACCGTCCGCCAGTCGTGATCGCGGCCCGGCGTCAGCGCGGCTTCGCATTGCGGCCGCTGGAAGATCATGCAGGCCTGCGGTTTGTGCCGCGCGAGATTGATCGCCTCATCGAGCAGCGACTTGTACGGAACGACCCGCGCGACCTCGATGCCGCAGCTGGCGGAGAGGATCACTTTCGGCCGGCAGTCATCGATGCGGGTCGCGAGTTCCTTCGCCGCAAAGCCACCGAACACGACCGAGTGGACGGCACCGATGCGCGCGCAGGCGAGCATGGCGAAGACCGCTTCCGGAATCATCGGCATGTAGATGACGACGCGATCGCCTTTTTCCACGCCGA
Source organism: uncultured Alphaproteobacteria bacterium (assembly GCA_963831515.1). Taxonomy (GTDB): domain Bacteria; phylum Pseudomonadota; class Alphaproteobacteria; order Rhizobiales; family Xanthobacteraceae; genus Pseudolabrys. The sequence goes on from CAWHQL010000015.1 coordinate 181,875, forward strand.
ACTCGCGCAGCATGGCGCCGAGCAACTGCACCTCGGACAGCATGCGTCCATAGGTGAAGGTCTTGACCGTATTGGTGACGGGAGAATCGTAGATCAGCGCCAGCTGGTCGTTGCGGCCGGCGAGCACGTGACGATCGAGCGCGTTGTAGCAAGTGTTGCAGGTGCCGCCGACGAACCAGCGGCCGTAGATGCCGGCTGACGGATCGAAAATCTTCTTCGGCTTCTCGTACCAGTCGATGCCGGCCGCAGCCTCTGCCCAGAAACCCTCCGGACTGCGCTGCCAGTGCGCATAAACCTCGTGATAGCGGCTGCTGCGGGCATCCATCGGCGTTCCTCCGGCCGTTATTGTGTCGCCACCCGTGCGCGCAAACAAGCCGTTGCGCGCGCGGACTAGCCGGAGAAAAGGACGCGGTCGCGGAATTTGTAGCTGTTCGGGTCGAAGCTCGATTCCCACCAGGCGGGCTGTCCTGCCTTCGGCGGCTCGCTCAGATCGCGCGCCGCCGGCTTGGTCTTGGCGGTCTTCATGCGATTGCGGAAGCCGTAGTGGTCGAAAATGCTCACCGCCTGCACGGCATAGGCGATCACGACCTTGGGGTCGCGGATTTCGATGAGATTGTCGCCGTTACCCTGCTCGCCGCCCGCCGCCATGTTGGACGAGCCGGTGAAAACCACCGGCTTGCTGGCGTTGAAATCGCAGACGACGAACTTGTGGTGCATATGGATGCCGCCACCGCCGGTCCATTCCGCCTTGAACGGTTCCGGCAGATCCTTGGTGAGCGCCGCGGGCCCGAACGGAACCGGGCCGCGTCCCGGCAACTGAACCATCAAGGTGTTCGACTTTGGCTTGCCCGGCATGTTGGCGACGCCCATCACCAGTAGCTTCTTCGGATCGAGGTCATCGAGGGCCCTGTCGGCCGGCCCGGTCTGTGCGCTGCGGAAGGCGATCGCATAGAACACCGACTTTTCCGCGCCGGTGATTGCATCGGCCAGCGGATTCATCGACAGCGACGCCTTCTTGTGCGGCGAGAAGCAGAAGCGATAGGTGCCGGCATTCGCCAGGTCCTTCTCGAACCATTTCATGGCGATCGGCTTGCCGGAAAAACCGGTCGGCTTCGGAAATCCCGCTTCGAAGACGTCAGCGTAGAGTTTTGCGATGTCGGCATCGCGAAACAAAAGAATATTGTTGTTCTGGATGTAGAGGCCGCCAAGCGAAAAATTGGTCGAGCCGGTCGCCACCGCGAACGGCACCGCGGCATTGCCGCTCTTGCGACGGGCGATGACGACCTTGTTGTGCTGCAGGCCCGAAAAATGATGGCGCGCGACATTGCTGGCGCCGGCCGAAGCGACGAGCCGCACCGCCGCGTTGCTCTCGTCGCTGTTAGGCTTGCCGTGCTTGTCCGAATTGTCGATCACAATGCGCAGCCGCTGACCGAAGGCCTCGAGCCGGCGCACGATTTCCGGATCGGACAGGTCATAGGCAAAGACGTCGACCACGACATCCGAGTCGGCCTGGCACTCGTCGAGGAAGTCGAAAAGAATGCGGCGCGCCTCGAAGCCAAGCCATGGATAAGGCCTCCCCTCGCCTTCGAACGGTGCCGTGTTGAAATTAAGCTGCGGCTTGCCGACCGGCGGGATGATCTTCCGCTCGTTCGGAAAGTTGCGCTCATAGGCCTGCGAGCTGGCGAAACCGCGCGTGAACCCGACATTGAGAAATGGCCCGCGCGTCGCGCGATGTGCATCGATCGTCGCCCGCGTCGTCGCCTTGGCGACAATCGGGTTGTCGCCGTTCCAGAACATCGCCGACACTTGATAGGTCACGGGGCCGTCGAGCGGAACGCTTGGCACATGCGCCCAGCGGAACTGCTGGATGGGTGAACGCATGCTGGCGCGGGCCATCAGCTGGATGTGTTTCGCGGCGTTCTTTGCCTTCAGGCGCACGCGCTTGAACATCAGGAAGTTGAAGACATCGCGGGCTTGCGTCGAATCGCCGAGGAAATACTGGATACCGAAGCCGACGAAGTCGGGCTTCTTCAGCGAATCGTCGATATCGAAGGCGAGCAGCACCATGTCCTCGCCGCGATACAGCTTCAGCGTGAGGCCGTCGGTCGTATTACTTGCGATGTAATCCACGGACATCGCCTGCGCCCATCCTCCACGGATCAAAGTCGCCGGCCAGTATCTGCTCGCACAGATTGTCTATCGGGATGCAACGCTGTTCAATAGTGTCATAATTGACACTCGGATGGCGCGGCGGGGAAACGGCCCAATGGCGAAAACGCCCTACGACAGCGATCTCGATCGCAATCCGGCGAACTACCAGCCGCTGACGCCGCTCGGTTTTCTCGAACGCGCGGCCGCGGTCTTCCCCAATCATACCTCCATCGTTCACGGTCCCCTGCGCCGCACCTATGCCGAATTCTATGCGCGGGCGCGCCGGCTCGCCTCAGCGCTGTCGAAGCGCGGTATCAAACGCGGCGACTCGGTTTCGGTATTTCTCGCCAACACGCCGGCCATGCTCGAATGCCATTACGGCGTGCCGATGTGTCAGGCCGTGCTCAACACGCTCAACACCCGTCTCGACGCGGCGATCATTGCCTTCTCGCTCGACCATGCCGATGCGAAAGTCGTGATCACTGATCGCGAATATTCGAAGGTGATGAAGGACGCGCTTGCGCTCTGCAAGGCAAAGCCGCTGGTGATCGATTACGACGATCCGGAATACAAAGGCGCCGGCGAGCGGCTCGGTTCAATCGAGTACGAGGAGTTCGTCGCGCAGGGCGATCCTGCCTACGCCTGGAAAATGCCCGACGATGAGTGGGACGCGATCGCGCTCAACTACACCTCGGGCACTACGGGAGATCCCAAAGGCGTCGTCTACCACCATCGCGGCGCATATTTGCTCGCGGTCGGCAATGTCGTGACCTGCTCCATGGACAAACACCCGGTCTATCTCTGGACCCTGCCGATGTTTCACTGCAATGGCTGGTGCTTCCCCTGGTCGATCTCTGTCGTCGCCGGCACGCATGTGTGCCTGCGCGCGGTGCGCGCGCCCGCGATGTACGACGCGATCGCCGATCACAAGGTCACGCATCTGTGCGGAGCGCCAATCGTGATGGCGACGCTGCTCAGTGCGGCGGCGAACGAAAAAAAGCCGCTGCCGCATGTGGTCGAGTTTTTCACAGCTGCGGCGCCGCCGCCGGAAGCCGTGCTCGCTGCGATGAAAGAGGCGGGCTTCAGCGTCACGCATCTTTATGGGCTGACCGAGAGTTATGGCCCGGCGGTCGTCAACGACTGGCACGACGCATGGGACGCGCTCACCCCGGACGAACAGGCGGTGAAGAAGGCGCGTCAGGGCGTGCGCTACGGCGCGCTTGAAGCGCTCGATGTGCTCGATCCGGATGCGATGACGCCCGTTCCCCGCGACGGTGAGACGCTGGGCGAAGTGATGATGCGCGGCAATGTCGTCATGAAAGGCTATCTCAAGAACAAGCCGTCGACGGACAAGGCGTTTGCCGGCGGCTGGTTTCACACCGGCGATCTCGGCGTCATGCATGCCGATGGGTACATCCAGCTCAAGGACCGTTCCAAGGACATCATCATTTCGGGCGGCGAGAATATTTCGTCGATCGAAGTGGAAGACGCGCTTTACAAGCATCCCGCGATTTCCGCCGCTGCCGTCGTCGCCAAACCGGACGATAAATGGGGCGAGACCCCTTGTGCCTTTGTGGAATTGAAACCGGGCACAAAGGCCAGCGCTGATGATCTGATGCAGTGGTGCCGCAAGCATTTGGCGTCGTACAAATGCCCGCGTTACATCGTATTTGCCGACATCCCGAAAACGAGCACCGGCAAGATCCAGAAATTCAAGCTGCGCGAGATGGCGAAGGCGGTGTAGGCCGTCAGACCAGCGTCCATTGCCGGACTAATGCGTTTGGGTTTCCGCGGTTATTTGGCGACCCAACTTGCTCTCACCCGATTTCTGACTCATTTGTTCGACATTTGGGAACATCAATGCCCGACATTCTCATCAGCAATGAAGGCCCGGTGCGCAAGATCCGCATGAACCGGCCGGACAAGAAGAACGCCCTCACGCTCGCAATGTATGAAACGATGGCGTCGACCATCGAGGACGCGGGCAAGTCCGACAGCGTGAAATGCCTGATCATCGCCGGCTCGCCCGATGTTTTCTGTGCCGGCAACGACCTCAACGATTTCGTGACGATGGCGAGATCCGGCGGGCTCGCCACGCCGATCATCCGGTTCCTGCATGCACTGGCGCGCTGCGAAAAACCATTGGTCGCCGCCGTGAGCGGGGCTGCAGTCGGCGTCGGCACCACCATGCTTCTGCATTGCGATCAGGTGATCGCGAGCGATAGCGCCGTCCTGCTCACACCCTTCGTGTCACTCGGCCTGGTGCCGGAGGGAGGTTCCAGCCTCATTGCGCCGCGGTTGATGGGCCACGCGCGCGCCTTCTCGCTGCTGGTTATGGGCAAGCCTTTGAGCGCCGAGCAGGCCAGGGATGCAGGTATCGTCAACGTCGTCGTGCCGGCTGCCGAGCTGGACGCACGCGCGCTCACGACCGCAAATGAAATTGGTGCCTTGCCGTCGGAGAGCGTCGTTGAGGCGCGCCGGTTGATGCGTGGATCGGTCGAAGAGATTGTCGCGCGCATCGATGAAGAGGTCGAAGCCTTCAAGATGCGGCTCGCCTCGCCCGAAGCGCAAAAGGCGCTCGCGGCCTTCCTGACCCGGAAGCGATAAGGGTTAGCGTCCTTCGCGGGCGTAGGGGTCGAACAGGTTATTGGTGTTGTAACGCTGATCGAACGAGCGTTGCGACCCGAACTGGAAGGTCGTGTTGCCCTGCTGCATACTGCTCTGACCGTTTGCGCCGTCGAGGCGCGACGTCCCAAGGCGGTCAGGTGGCGCCGCCGGCTTGTCCAGATCCATTAAGCCCTGGCCGCCACCCGAACCACCCGAACTTTGGATGGTGAAGGCCTGCGCAGGCACAGCACAAAGCGCTGCAAGTAAACTGGCAGCGATGAGCGCCTGAGATGACGTGCGGAATTTCATGGCGGCCTCGATCGTGGTTGTCTGTCTCTGGCGAATCCGAACAGTACAATATGGCTGCTTGGCGGCGAAGCGCTATTCTACCTTCAAACCGAGCTTCTTCACCAGCCCGCCCCATTTCTTTTCGTCAGCGCTGATGTCGGCGGCATAGGCCTCCGGCGTGCCCGGCAGGGCTTCGGCGCCTTCCGTTGCCAGGCGGCTCTTTACATCCTCGCTGGCAAGCGCCGCGCTAAGTTCCTTGTTCAGGCGCGCAATGACCGCAGGCGGCGTTCCGGCTGGCGCGGCAAGCCCATACCGCAGGACCGCTTCAAAGCCGGGCACGCCGCTCTCGGCGAGCGTCGGCAGATCCGGCAGCAGGCTCGATCGTGTCGCGCTGGTGATCGCCAGTCCGCGCAGCGTTCCGGCTTTTATATTGCCGACCGCAACGGGGATCGGAAGAAACATCATCGGAATATGGCCGCCAAGGATATCGCCCATGGCCGGTCCATTTCCCTTGTACGGCACGTGCTGCAACTTCACGCCGGCTTCGTTCGCAAGGTATTCGCCGGCGAGATGGTTCACGGTTCCCACTCCGGGTGAGCCATATTGCAGTGGCGCGGGCGCTGCTTTCGCGTATGCGATCAACTCTGCAATCGAGTGCACCGGCAGTGACGGATGCACGACAAGAACATTCGGCGCAAACCCGATCATCCCGATGGGCGTTAAATCCTTGCGCGGGTCGTAACCGGCGTTGGCATTCATGGCCGGCGCGATCGCCATTGTCGCCGTGTAACTCAGCAAAATCGTGTACCCATCAGGTGCGGCCTTTGCCACGAACCGGGTTCCAATGGTGCCGCCCGCGCCGCCTTTGTTCTCCACCACGATCTGCTGGCCAAGGGCAGCTGACAGTTTGTCACCGACGATGCGCGCCATCACCGTGGTGCTGCCGCCGGGCGGAAATGGAACGATCAGGGTGACCGGCCGGCTCGGATAGTCCTCGGCATTGGACATGCCGGGAACGCACGCGAGAAAAACAAGAACAAGAGCCAGCGAATTGATAACAAAGCGCGGCATCGTCATTCGACCTTCAGCCCCAGCTTTTTCACGAGCCCGCCCCACTTCTTTTCTTCCTTGTCGATATCGACTCCGTATTCTGCCGGTGTCGACGTCAGAGGATCGCCGCCCTCCTTGTGAATCTGCTCTTGCACCTCGGGGATATCGACAATCTTGCGCAGCTCTGCGCTCAGCCGGTCGACGATCTCTTTCGGTGTGCCCGCGGGCGCCAAAAGACCATAGTGCAACACGGCCTCAAATCCGGGCATCCCGGATTCATCGAAGGTCGGTACATCGGGCAGCAACGAAAAGCGCTTTTTGCTCGTGACTGCGACGGCGCGCAGCTTGCCCGCCTCGAGATTGCCGAGCGCCGGGGGCAGCACGCCGAACGCGATGGGCACGTGACCTCCGAGCAGATCGTTCATCACCGGAGCCGTGCCCTTGTATGGAATGATCGCCACATCAACCCCGGCCTCGGATTTGAACAGTTCGGCGCACATATAGCCGCCGGTGCCGATCGCCGATGTGCCGAGATTGAATTTGCCGGGGTCCTTCTTGGCCATGGCGATAAATTCGCCAATCGATTTTGCCGGGAACGAAGGATGCGCCAGGAGCGCGACCGGCATCGAAGCCACAAGCCCGACCGGCGCAAAGTCCTTGCGCGGATCGTAGCCGGCATGGGCGTAAAGGCTCGGATTGATCGAGATGGTGCCGGTGTGTCCGAGCAGCAGCGTGTAGCCATCGGGCGCAGCCTGCGCGACCGCGCGCGTCCCGATCGTGCCGCCCGCGCCGGCCCGGTTGTCGACGAGGAATTGTTGCCGCATCGCTTCCGACAACTTGGCGGCAACGACACGCGCCATTGCATCAACACCCCCACCCGGCGGAAACGGTACGACCAGGGTGACCGCCCGCGTCGGATAATCCGGCGCGGCGACACCCGCATTCGCCGTCGCAAACAGGATCGCAAGCGCCGCCACCGCGGCGGCGACAGGTCGGGGCATGGCGTTCTCTCCCGGGGTCGTTTTGTTTGTTTGACTATAGCGCAAAACCTGCGTGCAACGCTGCCGCTCCTCGAGCCTTTATGGCGCACAAAAAATAGAGCCGAACTCGGGCTTACCCGAGCTCGGCTTGATCGAAAACTTTGGTCCGAAACCTGACTGGCTAATGCACGCTGGCTTTGCCGTTATGGCGGAGCCGTTCGATTTCGTCCTTCACCTGTAATTTGCGTCTTTTGAGTTCCACTATTCTCATATCATCGACCGCGGGATGGGTCAGGCATTCGTTAATTTCCTGCTCGAGTGCCTGATGTCGTTTTTCCAATTCCGCAAGGTGCGATTGCATCGACATGCAGTATGTCTCCTCAATCAGTGGCTCCCTACGATTTAAGTCTAGCGCAGACTCATCGCAAGAGCGACGGTACACCCTCATCCGCAGTGCGGCAAACGGGCGCAAACCTTTGATCGGCGTTCATTTTTCGCAAGCTTGAACGCGCTTGTGGAAAACGCAATAATTGCCATGCTTTTGCCGGGAGACGGCGGCCACGGCAAAAAAATACCAGCGGTGGCAATGACTGACGAAGAAGAACGCGCGTTGCGCGAGCAGCTGGCGCGCCTGCTGCAGGAACACCGCGACCTCGACGCGGCGATATCGGCCTTGGTGACCTCGCCCGGTTCCGACCTCATTCAGATACAGAGGCTGAAGAAGCGGAAACTGATTCTGCGCGACAAGATCCGCCGTATCGAAGACCACCTCACGCCCGACATTATCGCCTGAGGCTTTTCCTCAGTTCGCGCCGCCGGGAAAATCGACCGCCGGCAAACCCCGTCTTTCGTCCTTGCGCGCATACATCGCGCGGTCGGCGGCAGTGATGATTTCGGCGGGCGTGGCGTCGGCGCGGAGCAGCGCGGCGCCCACGCTGGCGCTGACCTGCACATGCGCCTGCCCGTGCATCACGCTCACACGCGCAAGCAGCCCTTCCAGCTCGCGCGCTTTCGTCACGGCCTGCGTCTCGTCGACCCGCCAGAGCAACACGCCGAATTCGTCGCCACCCAGCCGTCCCACCACGTCGGAGGCGCGGACATGGCGGGTGATCTCACGCGTGACGGCCTTGAGCAACGCGTCGCCTGTCCCGTGGCCGTGGCGATCGTTGACGGACTTGAAATTGTCGAGGTCCACGAACATCAACGCGGCCGGTGTACCGTAGCGCTTGGCATGGGCGAGCGCGCGTTTGAGTTCGCGCTCGAACCCGCGGCGATTGAGGACATCGAGCAGGGGGTCGATATCGGCGCGCGCCTCAAGCTCGCCGATGCGGGCGCGCGCGACCGCAAGTTCGCGCTTGAGACGCTCGATCTCGGCCAACGCCGACGTCTCCGGCGGAAACTCCTCGCGCACGCTTGCTTTGGCCTGCGGCAAACCCATGTCTGGACCTCGTCTGTGAGCTCGCGAATCTTAACCTTGCGCGAGAGAATACTCCTTTCGCCTTGCCAGCGGGGAGCCCCAACCTATAATCCGGCGCTTCCTTCCGCAGGAAAATGCGGAGTGCGGGGAGCAAAATGGCGTCAAAACCGGTCGCGATCATCATGGGCAGCCAGTCGGACTGGTCCACGATGAAGCACGCCGCAAAAACGCTTGACGCCCTGCGAATTGGTTACGACGCCCGCATCGTGTCCGCCCATCGCACGCCGAAGCGTCTCTACGAGTTCGCAAGCGGCGCGCGCAAGGCCGGGTTCAAGGTCATCATCGCCGGTGCCGGGGGCGCCGCGCACCTGCCCGGCATGGCCGCATCGATGACCCCTCTGCCCGTCCTCGGCGTGCCGGTGAACACGCATGCGCTGGAAGGCAAGGATTCGCTGCTTTCCATCCTGCAGATGCCGGGCGGGATTCCGGTCGGAACGCTGGCGATCGGCAAGGCGGGGGCAACCAATGCGGCACTGCTCGCCGCCGCCGTGATTGCCTTGTCCGATGCGAAAGTCGCCAAGCGGCTCGATGCCTGGCGCGCGCGCCAGACGAAAGCCGTCGCCCGTCGGCCAAAAGACTGAGCCTTGCTGAAGCCCGGAGCCACCATCGGAATTCTCGGCGGCGGACAGCTCGCGCGCATGCTCGCGCTTGCAGCAGCGCCACTCGGTTTGCGCTGCCATGTTTATTCGCCGGAAAAGGATTCCTGCGCCTTCGACGTCGTGCAGGCCGGTACGTGCGCTTCCTACGACGATGAGACCGCCCTCGCCCGCTTCGCTGGCGCGGTCGACGTCATCACCTATGAGTTTGAAAACGTGCCGGCGAAGACCGCCGCGTTTCTCGCCCGACGCAAGCCTGTGCTGCCCGATCCGAAGGTGCTGGAAACGACGCAAGATCGCCTGATCGAGAAAAATTTCGTGAGCGCACTGAAAATCGCAACGGCGCCCTACGCGTCGGTGCACAGCGCAACACAATTGGCCGAGGCGGCGAAGACGGTCGGTCTGCCGGCCGTGCTCAAGACGCGGCAACTCGGCTATGACGGCAAAGGCCAGGCGAAGATCGCCAAAGGCGGCGACGCGATCGCGGCCTGGCGATCCGTGAAGAATGCGCCGGCAATTCTCGAAGGATTCATCAATTTCGAGCGCGAGGTATCCGTGGTGGCCGCGCGCGGGCGCGACGGCGCGGTCGAGTGCTTCGAAGTGACCGAGAACGAGCACCGCGATCACATTCTGAAGTTGTCGCGGGTGCCCGCGAAAGTAACGCCGGCTCTCGCACGCGAGGCACGCCAGGTCGCGACGCGGATCGCCAAGGCCTTCAACTATGTCGGGGTGCTGGCCGTGGAGATGTTCGTGGTGCGCAAAGGCCGTCAGCGCGCGGTTCTGGTCAACGAGATCGCACCGCGCGTGCACAATTCCGGCCACTGGACCATCGACGGCGCGACGGTGTCACAATTCGAACAGCACATTCGCGCCGTTGCCGGATGGCCGCTGGCGAAACCCGTCCGGCTTGGCCGTCGCGTCGAGATGGTGAACCTGATCGGCGATGAAATCGATGACGTCGCGCGTTGGCTGACCGTGCCTGGCGCCTCCGTGCACATCTACGGCAAAGGCGACGCCCGCCCGGGACGCAAGATGGGTCACGTCACGCGGGTTTGGCCGCGGTGAACCGGCAAGCGCTAAACCCCTGTTCCCATTTGGGGAATGATCGGGTGAAAATATCTGGCGGCATCGTACGAATGGACTCTTAAGGCCTTTTCTGCTAGAGCCGCGCGACTCAAAGCCCCCGTTTTCGGGGTCTTTTTAATCCGTCGGAACATCAACGAAGGAGCAAGCGTGCAAGTTCTCGTTCGCGACAACAACGTCGACCAGGCCCTCAAGGCGCTCAAAAAGAAGATGCAGCGCGAGGGCATTTTCCGCGAGATGAAGCTTCGCGGCCATTACGAAAAACCATCGGAAAAGAAGGCGCGGGAAAAGGCGGAAGCGATCCGCCGGGCCCGCAAGCTCGCGCGCAAGAAGATGCAGCGCGAAGGTCTGTTGCCCGCCAAGCCACGTACGGTTCCTGGCGCCGGCCCGGGTGGCGGAGGCCATGGTGGTCATGGTGGTCATGGCGGCCACGGCGGCCACGGCGGTTATCGCGCCCCACGGATGGGCTGAAGATAACGACTGTTCTCTATTGTTAAGGTGGCGCGGGCCTTTAGTTGCCCGCGCTATTGTTTTCAGGGCCTTTTCTGCCCGATCGCAGCCAGCGCAGCTGCAACTGTTTGTTATTTTTGTTGGCGTATCCGTTCCGCCTGTCCCTAGCGGAGGCGGTTCCGTGTCGCGGGTCGATTTCGATCAATATGCCGGGCAATACGAGGCGATCCTCGCTGCCCAGACCAATTTTTTCGACGGCGATAACGGCTATTTCGCCCGCTACAAAATCGAACTGGCGCAGCAACTGGCCGGCCCGGTCAATTCGGTCCTCGACTTCGGTTGCGGCATCGGCCGCAGCATGCCGTACCTGCGCGAAGTCTTTCCGAAAGCCGAAATCGTCGGCTGCGATCCTTCTGCCGAAAGTCTTGTCATTGCACGCCGGGAGAACCCGAGCTGCCGCTTCGCGTCCATGGACGAGCTTGGCCCGGATGCAAAGTTCGACCTGGTGATCGCCTCCTGCGTCTTTCATCATATCCCGCCGCAGGATCGGCAGACGGCCATCCGCTATTGCTACAGCCGTCTGAACGAAGGCGGACAGTTCATCATCTTCGAGCACAATCCGATCAATCCGGTCACGCGTCATCTGGTCAAGAATTGCCCCTTCGACGCGGACGCGGTGCTGCTGAGCATGCGCGAGACGGTCGAACGCATGCGCAACGCGCATCTGCATATCGACGAGTCGAGCTATTGCCTGTTCTTCCCGCAACAGCTCGCCGCGCTTCGCCCGTTCGAGAAATATCTTCGTTGGCTGCCGATGGGCGGACAGTATTTCGTCTGCGCGTCCAATCAAAAGCGGGATGCCGCCTGATCGCGGTTTTCGTCAGCTGGCCCGGCCGTCAAGCTCGCTCAGAAACGTTCTGACCGCTTTTTGCGCGCCGTAATCGTCAAGATCGACATGCCCACCGAGCGGAAAGCGCACGAAGCGCTTGGGCTCGCGCGCCAACGAGAAAAGCCTTTCACCGAAAGCAATCGGCACAATCCGATCGCGCTCGCCATGCAGCACGAGCAAGGGCGCGCTGACTCGCGCTATGCGTTCGTCGGAATGAAAGGGGTCCTTGATCAGCCAGCGCACCGGCGCGAACGGATAGGCGGCGGCCCCCACATCGGCAATGGAGGTAAAGGGCGCATCGAGGATGACACCTCCAACCTCGCGTTCTGCCGCGACAGCCACGGCAACGGCGGTTCCAAGCGATTCACCCCACAGCACGATGTTCCGCACCGGATAACGCGCGGCGGCAAAATCATAAGCGGCAATGCCGTCGCTGATGAGACCTGTTTCGGTGGGCTTGCCGGTCGAACCGCCGTAGCCGCGATATGACAAGGCAAGAAGGCCGATACCGTCTTCGGTCACCCGCTTGAATCTGTCGGCACGCAGATCAAGCGCGCCGGCGTTGCCGTGAAAATAGATGACCAGCGGTTTCGTCCCCTTTGGCGGGACGTACCACGCAATCAGCTTTTCACCGTCGCTGCTGGTGAGCGTCACCTCTTGAGCTTGCGGCAAGCCTGCGGCCGCCGGCGGGGTGCGCGTCGGATCCGGGAAATACATCAATGCGCGCTGGAAAACGTACATCAAGCCCAGCACGCCGCCGTAACCGACGACGGCGATCAAAAGCAGCCACTTCAGTGCGGTCATGCGCTCTCATAACACGGCAGTTCAGGCTACGGGTTGCCGCCGCGAACGCTTCCTCCTAGCCTTGCAAGAACCCGCTGACCGCCATCCATGCTGATCCGGCAATCTGAACCTCGAGACGACGACGCTATCTGGCGCATCCTCGAGCCGGCGTTCCGCGCCGGGGAGACCTACCCCGTCCCGCGGGACATTTCGCGCAAGGACGCCCTCGCCTACTGGCACACGCCAGGCCACGCCGTGTTTGTGGCAGAGGATGCGGGGACCGTCGTCGGAACCTACTATTTGCGCGCAAACAACCGCGGAGGCGGCGCCCATGTCGCCAATTGCGGTTACGTGGTCGCGCCGGACGCGTTTGGCCGTGGTGTCGCGCAAGCGATGTGTTCGCATTCACTCGGCGAGGCCAAGGCACGTGGGTTCACCGCCATGCAGTTCAATTTCGTCATCGCCTCGAATGAGCGGGCAGTGAGATTGTGGCAGCGCATGGGATTTGCGATCGCCGGGCACCTCCCGGAGGCTTTCCAACATCCACGGTTGGGCCTGGTCGACGCCTACGTGATGGTCCGAAACCTCTGATTCATTGAGCCAATCCCGTCTTCCACCAATCGTTAAGGCTAAGCCATAAAGCGGCCGAAAATTTGCCGCGGACCGCGCAACCTTTTGGCGAAAGCCGCGTTGCCGCTGTGGGTTATCAGATTGCTCCAAAAACGAAGCGATCGTGCCCCAGTTTGCGTAAGTGGAATCGGCGGAAGTGGATCAGGCAACAGGATTTCTGGAAAGCGAACTTGATCGCGCGGTGGCCGCATTGGGATTCAATGCGGCCGGCGACAGCTCCAATGTCGTAGCCTTCGATGCTTTGCGCTCTCAGGCAACGCTGCGCGAGCGCGAACGCCGGTTCCGCGAGCTGCTCGATGCATTGCCGGCTGCCGTCTACACGACCGACGCTGCCGGCCGGATCACCTACTACAACGAGGCGGCAGCCACTCTCTGGGGCCGTCGCCCTCCGCTTGGTTCGAGCGAGTGGTGCGGATCATGGAAACTGTTCTGGCCCGACGGAACGCCGCTACCGCATGATGAATGCCCCATGGCCGTCGCGCTGAAAGAAGACCGCGCGGTGCGCGGCATGGAGGGTGCCGCCGAAAGGCCGGACGGAACGCGGGTGCCGTTCATCCCCTATCCGACCCCGATTCATGACGAGACGGGAAAGCTGGTCGGAGCAGTGAACATGTTGGTGGATATCACCGACCGCAAGCGCGCCGAAGAGCAGCAGGGATTGCTCGTGCGGGAACTACACCACCGCGTCAAGAATACGCTCGCCATGGTGCAGGCGATCACCGGATCGACCGCGCGGGCAACTGACAACGTCGAAGATTTCAAGACGGCGCTTTTTGGCCGCATCCAATCATTGGCCAAGACGCATCTCCTTACTTTCTGACGAAGAGCGTGCGGTCAATTTCGCTCACATTCTGCGCAGCGAGCTTGATGCCTTCGACGACGGCAGCGGTGAACGCATCGTCCTGAGCGGACCCGAGGTTCCTCTCACCTCGCAACTCGCGGTCTCGCTCGGCATGGCCATTCATGAACTCACCGCCAACGCGGCGAAATACGGAGCCCTGTCGGTCTATGGCGGCAAGGTTGAGGTGAGCTGGAGCGTCACGATCGAGGCTGCGCGTCGCACCTTGACGTTCGACTGGGTCGAAAGCGGTGGCCCACCCGTCAAAAACCAGAGCGTCACGGATTTGGCTCGCGGTTGCTCGGTTTCGTTTTACCCGGACAGATCAAGGCCAGAAGCCGCGTGGATTTTGCTCCACACGGTCTGCGTGTCCAGTGCGCACTGCCGTTACCCGCGCAGACCCAAGACGCTTAGTAGGCTAGCTCTCGAAGCACTTGTGAAAGCTTGGCCGCGCCATTAGGTCGCAAATGTCCGCTTATGACCCAAAGCGGACATTTATGTCCGCGGCTATTGCCCTAAAGGGCAATTCCCACTGCGAACTCCCCGGACCAAAGTCCAAACTTCCACTCATTGCTGTACGGGGAGAATGCGATGAAATCGAGCCGTCGAATTTTCATGGGCACGGTTGGATGTAGACTACTTGCCAGCTGTGCGTTGCTGGTGTTGGCAGTATCTACAACCCACGCACAACAGATCAACGGCACGCCGGGCTCCCCGAGCGCGACGACGACCATCGATGGAAAGTATCTACCGCCTCCGCCGTCAAAGTTCGGCGGTGAAATCAATCTCGAAGCAACTAAGTCCAAGCCCTATTGGCCGCCGCAAGTGGTGCCACCTCAGGGCGCGCCCAACGTCCTTCTCATCATGACCGATGACCAGGGTTACGGCGTTTCGGGCACGTTCGGCGGGGTGATCCCCACACCGTCGATGGACCGGATCGCGCAGATGGGCCTACGCTTCACGCAGTTTCATTCCACCGCGCTGTGTTCGCCGACGCGGGCGGCGCTGATCACCGGTCGCAATCATCACTCGGTTGGATTCGGCATCATCTCGGAGCAGTCCACCGGCTATCCGGGCTATGATTCCGTGATCGGCCCCGAGAGTGCCACCATCGGGACGATCTTGAAACAAAACGGCTACGCCACATCCTGGTTCGGCAAGAATCACAACACCCCAAGCTATCAGTACAGCGCCGCGGGTCCGTACGATCAGTGGCCGATCGGGATGGGCTTCGATTACTTCTATGGCTTTATGGGCGGCGAAACCGACCAATGGACGCCGTATCTAATCCAGAACACGACCCAGATTTTCCCCTGGACCGGAAAGCCCGCTTACAACCTCACTACTGACCTGGCCGACGAAGCTATCGGGCACATGAAAAAGCTCAATGCGAGCGCGCCCGATAAGCCTTTCTTCGTCTACTACGTTCCCGGCGGCACGCATTCGCCGCATCAGCCGACGAAGGAGTGGATTGATAAGTTCAAGGGCAAGTTCGACATGGGTTGGAACGCGCTGCGCGAGCAGATCTTCGCCAACCAGAAGCGGCTTGGCGTGGTCCCGGCGAATACGCAGCTCACTCCGTGGCCGGATGACCTCAAGAAATGGGACACACTCACCGCCGACGAGAAGCGCCTGTTCGCGCGTCAGGCGGAGGTCTTCGCCGCCTACGCCGCTTACACCGATTATGAGATCGGCCGAGTGATCCAGGCGGTCGAGGACATGGGCAAGCTCGACAACACGTTGATCATTTACATTAGCGGTGACAACGGCACGAGCGCGGAAGGCACGACAGTCGGTACTCCTAATCAGATGACCGCGTATAACGCGATTCTCGACCTACCGGTCGCCGACCAAATGAAAGCTTACGACGTGTGGGGTTTGCCCCCGACCTATCCTCATATGTCGGTGGCGTGGTCATGGGCATTTGATACGCCATTCAAGTGGACCAAGCAGGTGGCGTCCCACTTTGGCGGCACCCGGCAGGGCATGGCAATCGCATGGCCGAACCGCATCAAGGATGCCGGCGGCATCCGCACGCAGTTCCACCACATGATCGACATCGTGCCGACGCTACTTGAAGCAACCGGCATTCCGGCGCCTGTGATGGTCAACGGCATCGCGCAGAAGCCTATTGAAGGCGTGAGCATGGCTTACACCTTCGACAAGGCGAACGCTAACGCACCAAGTACGCGCACGACGCAGTATTTTGAGATGTTCGCCAATCGCGCGATCTATCACGATGGCTGGATCGCCGCGACCACTCCGCCGGCCGCGCCTTGGCTTCTAGGGACTGCCAAACTGCCGCAGGACGTGATCAATGGCTACAAGTGGGAGCTCTACAATCTCACCGAGGATTACTCTGAGGCCAATGACCTCGCGGCCAAGATGCCCGACAAGCTGCGTGAGATGCAGGAAATGTTCTTGGTGGAGGCGACGAAATACAACGTCTTCCCCCTGGACAACTCGGTCTTGCCGCGTCTCCTGGCACCACGGCCGAGCGCTACCGCCGGGCGGAATGCTTTTACGTATTCAGGTGAGATGTCTGGTCTGCCCGACAGCGACGCCCCGAGCATCCTCAACAAGTCATATACAATCACTGCGGATGTGGAGATACCGCAGGGCGGCGCCGAAGGAATGCTCGCCACCTTGGGTGGTCGCTTCGGTGGCTATGGCTTGTACCTGCTCAAGGGCAAGCCGGTGTTTCTCTATAACTTCCTCGACCTCGAACGATTCCGCTGGGAAGGTCAGCAGGCCCTCGCACCGGGCAAGCACACCCTCGTGTTCGACTTCAAATATGATGGCCCTGGATTCGGCAAAGGCGGCACTGGTGTCCTGAGGGTCGACGATAAGGACGTCGCCACCAGGAAAGTCCCGCACACCATTCCGTTCATCATGGCCATCGACGAAACTTTTGACGTGGGCGTCGACACGCGTACCCCCGTGGATGACAAGGATTACCAAGTGCCGTTCCGCTTCACCGGGAAGCTCAACAAGCTGACCTTCAAGCTTGGGCCGACGCAGTTGACGAGCGACGACCATCAGGTCATCCAGCACAACCTCGCTAAAGCACACGATTGAACAAAGCACGCGAATAGATGATGCGGTCCAACGTCGTCGAGATGTCCGCTATGGGCCCATAGCGGACATCCATAATTGCATTGCACATGTCCGCTTATGACCCAAAGCAGACATCGGATCGACGCGGTGTCGCTCAAGATGTAACAGCGCAATAAATGGCCAAAATTACACGGTCGCCACGCAATCCACCTCTAGGTCGAACGGCCCCGGCCACGAGTGAATGAACATGAAGATGCGTGATGGCGCGTCTTTCGGGAAATAGCGGTCATAAACGGCGTTGAAGGTCGCGAAGTGCGCCGGGCCAGGCACGCAATAGACATTGCATTTGATCACCTGCAGCAGCGACGAGCCCGCGGCCTCCAGGCAATGCTTGAGCTGCTCCAAAACCAACTCGCATTGCCGCTCAAATGGTTGCGGCTTGATCTCGCCGGTTTTCGGATCAAACGGCGGCAGGCCGGACAGATAGACGAAGCCATTGGCGATGGTGACAGGATACGCAACACCACCTTTGCGATAGCGCTCTAGATAGGTCGAAATCGGCTCAACCCGCATGCGTTTGATCATGGCCGGTCCTCTCGCGTGTGGTCGTTATCTTTAGCAAAATTCTTGCTCACGATAGTTCGGTTGGGGCCGAACTGTCGCCTCGTTTGCGCCGCACATGTCCGCTTTCAGGGGTAAAGCGGATTCGTTGATCCTTTGAGAGGTGGCGCTTGGGCCGGTAGATTCTCCGGAGATCGACAATGATTCGCCGACTTGCCTTCGAGAGGATCACATGAAGCTCGCAATGACTTTGATCGTGCTGTTGCTTGCAACTGTCGAGGCGCGGGCAAGCTGCGCCACAATGCAGAAGCTGGCGCAGGAACATTCCAACGACATGGCGCGGCGTGGCTCGATGGATCACGCGGGCTTCATGGATCGTGCGCGCCGAGGTGCGCGTGCCGAGAACGTTGCGGAAGGCGTGAAGACGCGGAGCGCGGCGATCGCAATGTGGTGGGCGTCGCCCGGCCACGCGGCGAATATGCGCCTGCCGGGATGCAAAGCCGTAGCGCACGCGGTCGGGCACCGCGGTGTCTACTATTGGACGATGGAGATCGGGCGCTGAACTATGCGAAATGTCCGCTTATGACCCAAAGCGGACATGGGCCAATTCTAAAACCGGCCCTTCCGAGCGACCACGGCGATTGCTACCATTCCGTGTCTGAGCCTCGGGGGCGACAATGAGGCGACGCGAGTTCATCACACTTATTGGCGGCGCCGCAGCGATTCCACTCGTTGCTGGTGCGCAGCAAACCGAACGCGTGCGTAGGTTCGGTGTGCTTATGAGCACGGCTGCAGATGATCCAGTAGGCCAGGCTCGCATTGCGGCATTCCGGCAAGGTCTACAAAAATTGGGTTGGACCGAAGGCCAAAATGTGCGGATCGATATCCGCTGGGCTGGCGGCAATGCAGACCTCGATCGCAAATTCGCAGCGGAATTGGTCGCACTTACGCCGGATGTTATTTTGGCCACGGCGAGTCCGACAGTGGCGGCCTTGCAAGCGGCGAGCCGCACCGTGCCAATTGTGTTCGCGCACGCTGTCGATCCCGTGGGTGCAGGCTTCGTCGATAGTTTGTCACGGCCGGGCGGCAATGCCACGGGTTTCGTTTTATTCGAATACAGTATAAGTGCGAAATGGCTTGAGCTCCTTAAAGAGATCGCGCCCAGCGTGACGCGCGTGGCAGTTCTTCGAGACGCGGCCGCGGCCGCCGGGACGGGCCAGTTCGGCGCGATTCAATCCGTAGCGTCGTCCTTTGGGGTGGAATTGAGACCGGTCAACGTGCGCGAGCCCACCGAGATCGAGCGCGGGGTCGACGCGTTTGCAGGTTCGGCGAATAGCGGCCTGATCGTAACGGCGGCTCCATTGATTACAGCTCATCGCGATCTGATCATCGCACTTGCTGCCCGGCACAAACTGCCGGCGATCTATTACGATAATTTCTTCGCTAAGGCCGGTGGGTTGATTTCCTATGGCACTGATATTGTGGACCAGTACCGCCGCGCAGCCGGTTACGTCGATCGCATTTTGAAAGGTGAGAAGCCAGCCGATTTACCGGTACAAGCTCCGACCAAATTCGAAATGGCGATCAATCTCAAGACCGCCCGGGCGCTCGGCCTCACAGTGCCGCCCGCGCTGCTCGCGCGAGCGAACGAGGTGATTGAATAGGGGCGGCACTCTCCGAGAGGCAATTTTTCTGGTGCGATGCGGATGTCCGCTATTGGCCCATAGCAGACATCGGTTGTTCCACTGCGAACGTCCGCTAGTGACCCAACGCGGGCAGCGAAGGCGGACATGCAATTAGCTACGAATTCTTGAAACGCTCGGTCGGCGGTGCAATTTCGGTGACCAAATCACGCAGCAACTTCTTGTTGGAAAGCGGTGCTACTGTCATCTTGCGGGCCTGCAGGCGAGCCGTGCAGGCGTAGACAGTTTCGCCGTCAAGTTCGACCATGCACTCCTTGCAGGCATTGGCATTTATGCAGGAAAAGCGGATCGCCAGGGTCGGATCGCGGTTAGCGCGGATCCACCGCAGGCCATCGAGCAGAGACTGGCCCGCCTCAAACGGCACCTCGTAGGTTTCCCACCGACCCGCATTCGCCTCGAGTCCGCGCCAGATCTCAAGCGTGGTGGTCTCCCTCACAACATTGCCTCCGCGGTGGCGCTGGGCTCACCCGATATTTCAATACGGCGGTCGCGAAGGGCGACCGTCTGATTAAGCGCCCAGTCCGGCGACAATCCCGGATAGTCTTCACGGTGATGCGCGCCGCGTGTTTCGGTGCGCCGAAGCGCGGCCTCGGCGACCGCGCGGGATACCAGCAACATGTTGCGCAGATCAAACCAGTCGATCCGCCGCATATCGAATCGGTTACCGTCGCCCGTCGGGGTGTCGCCAAGTTCATCGGTCAGGCTGCCTATGGTTTCGAGGGCAGCGGCAATCCTGGTGCCATTGCGCAAGGCGCCGACGTTGTCTTGCATTGTCTTCTGGAGGGCCTCCTGCATTGCGGCGGTATTGAAAGCGCGGGTCGGTGCATCGGAGGCAACCAAAGCAGTCACCTCGTGCGCGTTGTCAGCATGATCGGGTGACGTCTTCAGCCGTTTGACATAGCTGGCGGCGTTGCGGCCGGCGCGGCGGCCAAACACGAGTGCCTCGGTAATGGCGTTGCCGGAAAGACGGTTTGCGCCATTGGCGCCGCCGACCGCTTCGCCCGCCGCAAACAGACCCGGCAACGTGGTTTGCATCCCCGCGTCGGTTACGATGCCGCCCATGTGGTAGTGCGCGATAGGCGCTACCTCGATCGGCATTTTTGTCAGATCGATGCCATTGGCGGCGAGCCGGTCGATGACTGGCCCGAAGGCTTCACGTAAGGCGCGTTCCGGGCAGTGCTGAAAACTGAGGTACACCCCGCCATGCGGCGAGCCGCGGCCGGCTTCAACTTCCTTGAGAATTGCAAAACTGCCGACGTCCCGCGTGATGACGTATTTGCCATCCTCAGCCACACCGTAGTGTTGCGTGAATTCCTCCATGCGATTGTTGAGCAGCCGCCCGCCAAGCTTGTAGCGGAACGGGTCCCACATGATCGGATCCATACCGATTAGCCGAGGTGCCAGATGGCCGATGGGAAAGAACTGCACGAATTCCATGTCGACGAGCGAAGCGCCTGCGCGTAATGCCAAAGCATAGCCGTCCCCGCCCATGTTCGCAGACGCGCTGTTGCGCCGATAAAGCCGTGTGAGACCACCGGTCGCAAGGATTGTCGCCTTTGCCGAGAGGATCACGGGCGCGCCTGATCCGAGATGAAGCGCTGCCGCGCCGACTACATCACCTTTGTTATGCAGAAGATCGATAACGCAGAGATCACCGGCTTTGCGAATTCCGTTGCTTCTGTTCACAACCGTGCGCAACGTTTTCGAAACAGCGGGGCCGGTATTGAGAAAGTCTACATAAGCGCACCGAGGACGATCGTGGCCGGGAGCCATAGCTTGCGTGATTCGGCCGTCTTTTCGCGCCCATCCCACACCCCAATCATCCATGGCGCGAATGCACTCGGGCCCATCCTCACACAGCAACTGCGCAAGCGGTTCGTTGCACAATCCGCGCCCAGCCGTGAGTGTGTCCGAGTAGTGATAGCTCCAGTGGTCGGCAGTCTCGGAGCCGAGCGCGACGGCGACGGTCATCTGCGCCATCACTGTAGCGCCGCCGCGGCCAATCAGACTGCGGTCGGCGAGAAGCACCTGACAGCCGCCGCGCGCCGCCTCAATCGCCGCGTACATGCCGGCAGCGCCGGATCCGATCACCAGAACGTCGGTAGCCGCACACATCGGTTCCTGGGGCATGAATGTCTTGAGTCCGACAATGATGATTGCTCGATTCAAGCATGGTTCATATTGTTCCGAAAGCGATCGTTCTCTGCGTCACAAATAGTGCTGCCTCGACAGCGGCACGGATTGCTTCTGTGAGGAGGTGCGCATGGCGCTGCAGCTTCGACCAAATTGCGAGTATTGCGACAAGGATCTGCCTCCAGATGCGTTGACAGCCCGTATCTGTTCTTACGAATGCACATTTTGCGCGGATTGCGCTGAAAACCAATTACAGAATGTCTGCCCAAACTGCGGGGGCGGCTTTGCGCCGAGACCGATCCGCCCAGCCACAGAATGGCGTTCAGGCCTTTCACTTGCGAAGCGACCACCTTCAACAGTCAGGGTCCACTTGTCCTACAGTCCTGACGATATCGCAGCTCACACGTCACGGATTAAGCACATATCGCCCGAAAGCCGTTGACGTCCGGTATTGGCCCGTAGCGGACGCAGGCTGTTGCACCGCACGTCAGCATGCATCTGTCGCATACCCCATGCGATTAAATCCGCCTTTTCGAAATCTCCCTTCGTATGCAAATTGTTTTTGGGAGCGGCCTAAAATATCTACCCAAGGAGATCCCTATGCCAAGAGTGATCGTCACAACCAGTGCACTCGTCATCGGATTGGCGCTCGCCTCTGCGACCGATTTGGCACAAAACCTACAAGGCCCCGCCGCGCCTAACTTTGGCGTAAATTCAAACGCGCAAACCGGTGGAATGCCCAACACCGGGTCGAACGCTGTCAGTCCGTCGCCGGACCATGAGAATGGTGCGGCCACCCACAGCGGACATGCCAGAAGCAAGCACGCAACACATAGTGACGGGCATTAGACGCAAAGTCAGAAGTTCCTGCTGATTTGATGCGATGTTGCATGGGTGCGACGTAAGCGTTGCATCCATGCAGCATAACCTTCCGGTTCCTCTTCTTTGGCCTCAGCGCTCGCGGGTCAACGTTGGGACTTGTGGGCACCATGCACGCGGATTTGTGATCCGCGGCCGCGACGCGTCGTGCTAGAATTATTTCCATGGCTCATGACGTGACGCGATCAAGAGCCCGTAAAAGAGAGCTCTGAGTCCGTGCGCCACGCCATCCGAGTCAAAGTCTCGGGAGGTGAACACATGGCCTACTCAAACATCCTGGTCGGCGCCGGTAGCCGTCCAGCTCAACCAGCGATTCGCAAAATTGGTGTGGCCGACTTGCAGGATGCCCTGGCGAAGGGCGCCGACGATTTCTACGCAATGCCGACCCACGCCATGTTCCTTTGCATCATTTATCCGATTGTCGGCTTTGCGCTTGGCGCGGCTCGCTTTCGGTTATTCGATCCTGCCGTTGCTTTATCCTTTGGCCAGCGGCTTCGCCCTGGTCGGTCCGATTGCTGCGCTCGGCCTCTACGAACTGAGCCGCCGCAGGGAAGCCGGGCTCGATACATCGGCCGCGCGTGCCTTTAACGTGTTTGAATCCTCTTCGATCGGCGCGATTGCGGCGCTGGGAATTCTGCTCCTGATTATTTTCGTGATCTGGGTTGCGGTTGCCAACGCGATCTACATTGCGAATTTCGGTTATGCGTCTCCATCGTCGGTTGAGGCGTTTGTCGAAGACGTGTTTACGACGCGCGCCGGATGGAATCTCATTCTCGTCGGCAACCTTGTTGGTCTGCTCTTCGCCATTCTGGTGCTGTCGATCAGCGTGGTTTCGTTTCCGCTGCTGCTCGACCGCGATGTCGGGGCGGCCGTCGCCGTGCTGACCTCGATCCGCGCGGTAGCCCACAATCCGATGACCATGATGGTCTGGGGCCTGATCGTGGCGGCACTGCTCGTCGTCGGCTCGCTGCCGCTCTTTTTCGGCCTCACTGTCGTGATGCCGCTCCTCGGCCATGCCACCTGGCACCTCTACCGCAAGGTCGTGGAGCCCGAAGGCAGCCTGCGGCCGACGCTTCCGGAAGAGCGGAAAGAGCGGCGCTCTGCGGCCGACTTTCCGACGGTCCTGTTTCCTTGGGCCAAATAGAGACCAGCTAGGCGACAGCCGCGTAATTTCGGGCAAGCATCGTGCGCTCGAATTTGCGCGGCGTCATCGGTTTGGCAAACATCTGACCCTGCAACAGGTCAAACCCGAGTTCGCGGACAGCCAGGAAATCTGACTGGGTCTCCACGCCGTCGGCGACCAATTTGGCGCCGGCGCTGCGCGCGATTGCGACGATGTCCGCGCAGTGGGCCTGCTTGATCCGGTCGTCGGCGCATCCATGGATGAGCCTGCGATTGACCTTCATTTCAACGACCGGCAGATCGCGGCTGGCGGCGAGCGCTGCACCTTCGGCGTCGATGTCGTTGATGGTGATCCCGATATTGCGTTGTGCAAGCTGCGCGCCGATGCGCCGCACGAGCGCGTAGTCGTTGACCAGATCGATGCAGTCGACCGCGATCAGGAATCCATTCTGCCGGGTTTTCTCCGAAAGCCGCTCCATCGTCCCGTCAATGAACTGCATATCCTCCAACGCAAGCAGCGGCAGGGGAATGGATGCACGCACCGGATGATTGGCGCCGGCAAACTGCGTCGAATCGGCGAGCGAGCGCGCAATCACGAAACGCGACAGGGAATGAAGATAAGGATCGTCGGCGGCCGGAATGAAATAAGCCGGCGTAACCACTCCCCATGTGGGATGGCGCACGCGAATGAGCGCCTCGGCGCCGCGCGGCACCAGCGACTGCGGATCGATCTTGGACTGGTACCAGAGCTCCAGCCACCCGCTGCACAGCGCTTCGTCTATATCGATAGGAAGCGGCGGTGGTGGTTTGATCGGCAGGAAGCGCTCGAGGTTTGCATCGAGGTCGCGCGCGCGAAACGGCGTACCGAGCGGTGGCAGCATCGTCAGTCCTGCCTGCTCGCCGAATTCATGGCCGCGGATCAGCGCCTCCGAGCTGCGGCCGCCGAACAGCATCACGGCGCCGCCGTAACCCTGCGCCTGCAGGGTTTTCAGAAATGCTTGCACCTCAAGGGTGCCGCCGAGCGGACCGAGCACGATCAGATCGGGGCGGAAGTCGCGCAGCACGGTCCTGATATCCGAGGTGCCGGCTTCGCGCGCGATGAAGCCGAGTTCGTCAAGCATGTCGGCGAGAAACATCCGAACATAAGTTCTGTTCTCGACGACGCATGCGCGCGGCGGAATTGGCCTGCGCCCGAACTGGATGATCTCGCAGCCGCCTTGCCCGTTATTGTTGCCCGTCATGGTCCCGTCCCTCACAAAATCAACTACGCAAATTGCCGGGCGCATATGACATTCATCGACGGCGCGCGCTATACGCAAAATTGCACAATCCTCCGAACGATTCCTTCCGCGGTTAATGGGAGGAGCGCGTTAATTTTCAAATTTGAATCAGTTGGAAAAAGTTGTTCCGCCGAACGCGCGCGGATCACATCGCTTTAACGATGCTCTCGGTCATTTTCTTCGCATCGCCGAGCAACATCATCGTGTTGTCGCGATAGAACAAAGGATTGTCGATTCCAGCATACCCGGATGCCAGCGAGCGCTTGATGAACATCACGGTGCCGGCCTTCCACACTTGCAGTACCGGCATACCATAGATCGGCGATGTCTTGTCGTCTTCCGCCGCGGGATTGGTGACGTCGTTGGCGCCGATGACGAAGGCGACATCGGCCTGCGCGAATTCGGAATTGATGTCCTCGAGTTCGAACACTTCGTCGTAAGGCACATTCGCTTCGGCCAGCAGCACGTTCATGTGCCCGGGCATGCGGCCCGCCACCGGATGAATGGCGTACTTTACTTCGACGCCTTCTTTCTTGAGCTTGTCGGCCATCTCGCGCAGTGCGTGCTGCGCCTGCGCCACCGCCATGCCGTAGCCCGGCACGATGATGACCTTCGACGAATTCTTGAGAATGTAAGCGGCATCCTCGGCCGAGCCGAGCTTGACCGGCCGCTGCTCGGCCCCGCCGCTCGGACCAGCCGTTTCGCCGCCGAAGCCTCCGAGAATGACGGAGATGAAAGACCGGTTCATCCCTTTGCACATGATGTACGAAAGGATCGCGCCCGAGGAGCCGACCAGCGCGCCGGTGATGATCAATGCCGAGTTGCCAAGCGTGAAGCCGATGCCGGCGGCCGCCCATCCCGAATAGGAATTGAGCATCGAGATCACGACCGGCATGTCGGCGCCGCCGATCGGAATGATGATGAGCACGCCGAGCAGAAGCGAAATGCCGGTGATCAGCCAGAAATCCATCTGGCTCTGCGATACGAAGAAACCGTAGACGAAAAAGATGAGCGCCGCGGCGAGCGCAATGTTGATGACATGGCGCGCCGGCAACATGATTGGCTTGCCGCTCATGCGCCCCGACAGCTTCAGGAACGCGATCACCGAGCCGGTGAACGTGACGGCGCCAATGGCGACGCCCAGCGACATTTCGATCAGGCTCGCGCCGTGAATGTGGCCGTGCGTGCCGATATCGAATGCGGCCGGTGCATAGAACGCTCCCGCCGCCACCAGCACCGCCGCCATGCCCACCAGGGAGTGAAACGCAGCGACCAGTTCCGGCATCGACGTCATCGGTACGCGGCGGGCAGTCACGGCGCCGATGCTGCCGCCGATGGCAATGCCACCGATCACAAGCCCCCAGGCCAGCGGACTCGCCGGCGGATGCGAGCCAAGCGTCGTCAGCACAGCGATGGCCATGCCGATCATGCCGAAAAGGTTGCCGCGCTGGCTCGAATCCGGGCTCGACAGGCCGCGCAGCGCCAGAATGAACAGGACGCCGGCAACCAGATAGAACAGCGCGACGAGGTTCGGGCTCATTACGGTGTCTCTCCCAGCTTTCGGCCGTCATCACCGGGCTTGTCCCGGTGATCCCGTTCAGGAAGGCACGCCTTTGCCCCCCTAAGCGGGATGGCCGGGACGAGCCCGGCCATGACAAGGCGGGGTGCGCTGATCGTCATCGTCGTCACTTCTTTTTCTTCTGGTACATCGCAAGCATGCGCTGAGTGACCAGGAAGCCGCCGAAGATATTCACCGACGCAAAAACGAGCGCGACGAAACCGAGCACGCGCGCCCACAGCGGGCCGTTGTCGTTGGCCGTCAGCGCCACACCGACGGCAAGCAGCGCGCCAACAACAATCACCGAGGAAATGGCGTTGGTCACGGACATCAGCGGCGTATGCAGTGCCGGCGTCACCGACCACACCACGTAGTAGCCCACGAACACGGCGAGCACGAAGATCGATAGCCGAAACACGAAGGGGTCGACAGCGGTTGCCACGTTCTCCATTGGCGTTCTCCGTCAGGAAGTCTTCGGCTTGAAATTCGGGTTCACGACCGCGCCATCGCGGGTCAGTAGCGTCGACTTCACAAGCTCGTCGTCCCAGTTGACCGCAAGCTTCTTTTCTTTCTTGTCGATCAGTGTCTCAACGAACGTCAGCAGGTTCTTGGCATAAAGCGCGGAAGCCGAGGCCGCCAGGCGTCCCGGCACATTGAGATGGCCGACGATCTTCACGCCGCCAGCCTGGATCACGTTGTTGGCCTGCGCGCCTTCGACATTGCCGCCGCGCTCGACCGCGAGATCGATGATAACCGAACCTGGCCGCATCGAGGCGACCATCTCTTTGGAGATGAGGCGCGGTGCCGGCCGGCCCGGGATCAACGCCGTCGTGATGACGATGTCCTGCTTCTTGATGTGCTCGGCCACGAGCGCTGCCTGCTTGGCTTGGTACTCCTTGGACATTTCCTTGGCGTAGCCGCCCGCGGTCTGCGCGTTCTTGAACTCTTCATCCTCGACAGCGAGGAATTTTGCGCCGAGGCTTTCGACCTGCTCCTTCGTTGCGGGACGAACATCTGTCGCCGTAACGATCGCGCCGAGCCGCCGCGCGGTCGCGATGGCCTGCAGGCCGGCAACGCCGACGCCCATGATGAACACCTTTGCCGCCGGAACCGTGCCGGCGGCGGTCATCATCATTGGCAGCGCGCGGCCGTATTCTTCGGCGGCGTCGATCACCGCACGATAGCCGGCGAGGTTCGCCTGGCTCGACAGCACGTCCATCGATTGCGCGCGGGTAATGCGCGGCATGAGTTCCATGGCGATCGCGGAAATCCCGGCGTCCGCCATCTGCTTGAGGGCGGCCTCGTTGCCGTACGGATCCATGATGGCGATGACGAGCGCGCCTTTCTTGTAGTCGGCGAGTTCAGCCGGCGCCGGCCGACGCACTTTGAGAACGATGTCAGCATCCTTGGTGACGGCGTCGGCGATCTGTGCGCCCGCTGCCTCGAATTCGCTGTCGGGGACCCCTGAAGCAATGCCGGCGCCACGCGCAACCGCGACATCGGCCCCGAACGATTTCAGCTTCTTGACAGTTTCAGGGGTAGCCGCGACCCGGGGTTCACCGGCATCGGTTTCACGCGGTACGGCAACTCGCATGCGCGCCTCCCCGCGGCCGTGAATTCGTCAGTGCGAGAGTCCGGTGAAGGCAAAGATGAGAAAACAGATGACGAAGGCGACGTAGCTGGGGGTCGTCGCCCTGCTGAGCAGGCCGGGAATGGCGCCGAGCAGGCCGATCACGAAGATCGTCGCGGCCAGCAGCCAGTGGCCCATCACGCCGCCGGTCGCCAGACCGAACATGATCGTCACCACGTAGAGAATGCCGACAAGTGTGAAATGAACAAAACTCTCGTAGCTTTGTTCGTGCGCGGCATAGTCGTTGCCGGTGGCGGTGGCGTATTCGACGGTGCCGTGGTCGGCCATGGGACGGTTCTCCGGATCGCTCAGAAAAGACACGCGTTCAGGGGTTAGCGCAATTGCCGCCGAAGGGCAACGTATCCGAATTGTCATGGCCGGGCTCTGTCCCGGCCATCCACGTCTTGCTTGCTGCCAAGTTCAATAAGACGTGGATGCCCGGCATAAAGCCGGGCATGACGAAGACGAGCGAATCGTCGGTGCCTCGATTGTCGTCATGGCCGGGCTTGTCCCGGCCATCCACGTCTTTCTTGGAAACTCAGAGGCCGACCTTGGCCAGCGCGGCGGCTTGCCGCGACGCGACGTCCTTGACCGCGAAGGACTCAATTGCCTCGTTGAACAGTCGATAGAAATTGAGCTCCGCCGCCAGATGCAGGAAAACCGCACCCAGGCCGATGGCGGCGCGGTCCATGAAGACAAACTCGCGAGGAACGGTCACCGGGCCCCTGGCCTTGAGGGCCTGATGGACACGGAAGGCTTCCTTGCGGCCGTAGTCGGACGGCTTCACCCCATCGGCGATAGTCCGCACGCGGTTGTCGAGGAGCGGTCCATAGATGAACCGCGCCCAGATATTGAGCGCATCGATCAATTCGCGATTGAGTTGCTTGAAACCCCAGGTCTCGTAGGCATGCACGACGAGGGCGTCATCGCCGCGAAGCAATCCGTGATAAAGGTCGACCACACCACCGACGAAGCTCGGCGGAAAAATGCGGATGCAACCGTAATCCATGAGATTGATGCCCGCCGGTTTTCCCTTGGCATCATCGAAGACCGAGTAGTTGCCAAGATGCGGATCACCGTGGATGACGCCGAAGCGACTGAAGGGAAACCACCAGGCGGTGAACATCGCCTTTGCCAGGCGATTGCGCGCAGCGAGCGTGTCGTCCTTGTGTTCGAGCAGCTTGCGTCCCGAAAGCCAGTCGAGCGTCAGCAGTCGGCCGGTCGACAGGTTTGGCCACACCTTTGGCACGCGGATCGACTCTTCATCTTTGAGCATATGTTGATAGAGCGCGGCGTGTTTCGCCTCCCGGCCATAGTCGAGCTCTTCCCGCAGACGCGCGCCGATCTCGACCGCGATCTCGCTGGTGTCGATCACCGGATCGAACCGTTTGCGAATTGCAAAGAGTAATTGCAATTGGTTGAGGTCGGCCTCGACCGCTGACTGCATATCGGGATATTGCAGTTTGCAGGCAACCTCGTTCCCTGCGAGCGCGCGCGCACGGTGCACTTGACCGAGCGAGGCGGCGGCAGCCGGCTGATGTTCGAACTCGGAAAATTTCTTCTGCCAATCGGCTCCCAGCTCGGCGCTCATCCGCCTTTTGACGAATGCCCATCCCATGGGTGGGGCCTGACTCTGGAGTTTCATCAGCTCGTTGGCATATTCAGGCGGCAAGGCATCCGGAATGGTGGCAAGCAGCTGCGCCACCTTCATGATCGGGCCCTTCAATCCACCGAGCGCGGCAGCGAGCTCCAGCGCATTGGCGGCGCGATCGAGCCGCACGCCGAAAAAGCGCGCGCCGGCAAATCGCGCGGCAGTTCCGCTGAGCTGCGTGCCAACCCTCGCATAGCGGCGGGCACGAGCGGAAAATCGGTTCTTTTCGCGGTCGGACATAAGCCTCGCACACCCCGTGTCTTACCAATATTGGCAATCAGATGAGGGTTATCAATGGATCGTCGTGTCGCGGCGCGGCAATCCATCAGCGTCATTCCGGGGCGCGCTGAAGGCGCGAACCCCAAATCCAGAAACACGGACCGTGCCTGCGTCTGGATTCCGGGTCCGGCGCTCACGCGCCGTCCCGGAATGACGGGTGAGGTGTCCCGGCATAAAGCCGGGCATGACGGCTAACCTACCGCCCTTCCATCTTTTCAAGTTCGTCGATCAGATTGGCGATGACGTTCAGTCCGCCATCCCAGAACTTCGGGTCACGCGCGTCGAGGCCGAATGGCGCCAGCAGTTCGGAATGATGCTTGGTGCCACCCGCCGAAAGCATCGCGAGGTAGCGTTCGGCAAAACCGCCCGCGGATTTTTCGTAGACGGCATACAGCGAATTAACGAGGCAATCGCCGAAGGCATAGGCGTAAACGTAGAACGGCGAATGCACGAAATGCGGAATGTAGGCCCAGAACGTCTCGTAGCCGGGCTTGAGTTCGATGGCGGGGCCAAGGCTCTCGCTCTGCACCGACATCCATAATTCGCAAATCTTGTCGGCGGTCAGTTCGCCGTTGCGGCGTTCGATGTGCACCTTGCGTTCAAAACTGTAGAACGCGATCTGCCGCACCACCGTGTTGATCATGTCCTCGACTTTGGCTGCGAGCATCGCCTTGCGCTGCTTCTTGTCGGTGGTGTCCGCGAGCAGCTTTCGGAACGTAAGCATCTCGCCGAAGACCGACGCGGTCTCCGCGAGCGTCAGCGGCGTCGGCGCCATCAATGCGCCATTGGGCGCGGCCAGCACCTGATGCACGCCATGCCCGAGTTCGTGCGCAAGCGTCATCACGTCGCGCGGCCGGCCCATATAGTTGAGCAAGACGTAAGGATGCGCCGATGGCACGGTCGGATGCGAAAAGGCGCCCGGCTGTTTTCCCGAACGCACCGGCGCATCGATCCAGTTCCTGTCAAAGAACCGGTCGGCGACTTCCGCCATGCGCGGCGAGAATGCGCCATAGGCTGTGAGCACCGTCGCGCGCGCATCGGTCCAGGGAATCGTGCGTTGTGCAACCTTCGGCAACGGCGCATTGCGGTCCCAATGCGGCAATCGCTTCTTGCCGAACCATCGCGCCTTCAATGCGTAGTAGCGATGCGACAATTTCGGATAGGCCGCGCGCACGGCAGAGACCAAGGCCTCCACCACTTCGGGTTCAACGCGGTTCGCGAGGTGCCGCGAGTCGGCAACGTCCTTGAAGCCGCGCCAGCGATCGGAAATTTCCTTGTCCTTCGCCAGCGTATTGGTGATCAGCGCGAAGGGACGCAAATTTTCCTTGAACGTCTTGGCGAGCACTTCGGCGGCCGCTTTGCGTTTCTTGCCGTCGGCGTCCTGAAGCAGATTGAGCGTCGACTCGATCGCCAGCGGTTTGCCGCCGATCTTGAACCGCAGGCCGGCGATGGTTTCGTCGAACGAGCGGTTCCAGGCGGAATAGCCCGTCACTGACTTTTCGTGGAAAAGCTCCTCGACCCGATCTTCGAGCTGATAGGGCTTTTCCTTGCGCACATCCTCGATCCACGGGCGGTAGTGGCCGAGTGCCGGGTCGCCCATTGCCGCGTCCAGTTGTTCGTCGGGGATGCGGTTGAGTTCGAGCGTGAAGAAAAGCATGTGCAGGGAGGCAGCCGTGATGCGTTCCTGCACGTCGCCGTAGAACTTGGCACGGACCGGATCGGTCGTATTGCCGGCGTAGAGAAGCGAGGCATAGGAGATGAGCCGGCCGAGCCGGTCATCGATCGCCTCGTATTGTTTGACCGCTTCGGCCAGTGCGCGTCCGGCGCCCTCGCCCGCCGCGAGCGCGGCCAATCGCCCCTTGAAGCGCTGCTCGAAGGCTTCGCAGTCGCGATCGCCCTGTTCGAGGTCGGACTTGATCTGCGGGCTGTCCAGACCGGGATAGAGATCGGTCAGGTCCCATTCGGGCAGTTTTCCGAGTTTCGATGGTTTTTCCGGCTTTCGCCGCGACGCGGTCTTTGACATGGGGGGCAATGGCTAAATGAACACGGGTTGGTGGGAACGCCATCTAGGCACCGCTCATGGCGACGGAATGGCAACCCAATGGGCAAGCCTGCATATCGCAAGCCGAAGCCAGGGTTTCAACGGCCCCGGCGGAGGTGGGCCGACTTAATGGCCCATTAATCGAGACCGGCGACAGTGCACCAATTCGGTACAGTTGTACGAGGGTTAGGTTTATGTCGGAAGTTGTGCTCATCGTCGACGACGATCCTGTCCAGCGTCGCCTGCTTGAAACCGCAATCCAGCGCTTCGGCTACCAGATAATCGTCGCGGAAAGCGGCGATGCGGCGGTCAAGCTTCTCACCCCCGACGCGCGAATCGACGCCATGGTCCTCGACCTGGTGATGCCCGATCTCGACGGGCTGGGCGTCCTGGCTTTCATGCGAGATGCCGGCCTCAATATTCCGGTGATCGTGCAGACCGCCCATGGCGGGATCGACAATGTGGTGTCCGCCATGCGCGCGGGCGCGACCGATTTCGTCGTCAAGCCGGCAAGCCCGGAACGGCTGGAAGTCTCACTGCGCAATGCGCTCTCCGCGCAGGCGCTGGCAGGCGAACTGCGACGGCTCAAGCGCAGGCACGAAGGCACGCTGACGATCTCCGACGTGATCACACGATCGGCGGCGATGCAGTCTGTCCTCAAGGCGGCGGAAAAGGCGGCCGCCTCGGCGATATCGGTGCTGATCGAAGGGGAATCCGGCGTCGGCAAGGAATTGATCGCGCGAGCGATCCACGGGAGCGGCGCGCGGCGTGCCAAGCCCTTCGTCGCGGTGAATTGCGGCGCAATGCCCGAAACGCTGGTCGAATCGATCCTTTTCGGACACGAGAAGGGCGCCTTCACCGGCGCAACCGAACGGCATCCCGGCAAATTCCTCGAAGCCGATGGCGGCACGCTGTTTCTCGACGAAGTCGGCGAATTGCCTGCTCCGGCACAGGTGAAATTGCTGCGCGCGCTACAGGAAGGCGCGGTCGAGCCGGTGGGCGGACGCAAGGCCGCCAAGGTCGACGTGCGCATCATCTCCGCCACCAACCGCGATCTCATTGCCGACGTGAAATCCGGGCGCTTCCGCGAGGACCTGTTCTATCGCCTGCACGTGTTCCCGCTGTCGGTGCCGCCGCTGCGCACCCGGCGCGAAGATGTGCCCGAGCTTGTCCGCCATTTCCTCACGCGCTTTGCCGCCGAGGAGGGAAAGCGCGTCCGCGCCATCAGCCGCGAGGCGCTCTCGCTGCTGGCCGCCGCCAATTGGCCGGGCAATGTCCGCCAACTTGAGAATGCGATCTTTCGCGCGGTCGTGCTGGCCGAAGGCGAAGAAATCGGCACCGGCGAATTCCCGCAGATTGCGGCGCAGGTCTCCTCCGACGAGGCCGCGATCCCGCAACTCATCGAGCCTTCGCCGGCCATCGTCGCGTCATGGCCCGACATTCCCGCTGAGCTTGTCCGGGCGCGGCCTCCGGCCTCCGCCCATTCGCTTCCGCTCACCGATCCCGCGGGCGATATGCGGCCCCTCGAGGACATCGAGCGGGACGCGATCCGCTTCGCCATCTCGCACTACCGGGGGCAAATGTCCGAGGTGGCGCGAAAGCTTCGGATCGGCCGTTCGACCCTCTATCGCAAGCTTGAGGGCCTGGGGCTCGAAAACGCCTGAGAAACGCGCTGGAATCCGGGGTTCAGGTACACTCGCGTACCGGTGCTGCACTGCAAAAATTCCCCAAGGAAGTTCATCTAATGCCTAGTTTTCGGCCCAATTCCCCGGGTAGGTTAACCATCGGACGGACGGGGAACGGACGCTAAACTCTCATTAACCGATCCCGATAACACTCACGGGGTTGCCGGCATGGCAGCCCGAGGGGACGTGGCGGCGACGTGGGACGGATTCATTCTTCACGGAACGATTCTGTGGCTCCTGATTCAGTGAGCGGACGTTCTGTCGTTGTATCTCTGGCGCGCGTAGGCGCGTGCCTGAGTTTGGCCGGGCTCTTCATGCTCGGCACCAACGACTCGCTGCAGAATGCAAGTGCCGAAGGCGATACCCGAACTCTTTCCTTCCACCACGTCCACACCGGCGAAGACATCACCATCACCTTCAAGCGCAATGGCCGTTACGACGACGCCGCGCTGAAGAAGCTCGACTGGTTCATGCGCGACTGGCGCAAGGAAAAGTCGACCCGCATGGATCCGCATCTCTTCGATCTGCTCTGGGAGGCTTACCGCGAGGTCGGCGCAACCCAGCCGATTGACGTTGTCTGCGGTTACCGATCGCCGGAAACCAATTCGATGCTGCGTCGCCGCTCGAACGGCGTCGCGCAATTCAGCCAGCACATCAGTGGCCAGGCGATGGACTTCTTTATTCCTGGCGTTCCGCTCGAGAAGATTCGCGAGGTTGGTCTTCGGCTGCAGCGCGGCGGGGTAGGTTTCTACCCGACCTCTGGCTCGCCTTTCGTTCACATGGATACCGGCACCATCCGGCACTGGCCGCGCATGACGCACGATCAGCTGGTCAAGGTCTTCCCGGATGGCCGCACCGTGCATGTTCCGTCGGACGGCCAACCGTTGCGCGGCTACACGCTCGCTCTCGCCGACGTCGAGCGGCGCGGCGGCAGACCGTCCGAAACGTCGTTGGAGGCTGCGCGTGAGGCCGGCGTAGTCTCCGCCTCGCGCACCCGTAACTTCTTTGCCCGTCTGTTTGGCCGCGGCAAGGATAGCGACGAGTCGAACGAAGATTCCTCCGCCCCTTCAGACACCACCACAACAACAAAAGACACGCGTGCACCCGTGGCCATTGCCAGCGTGATCCCACCGAAACCCAAGGCAGTGAGCGTGGAAACCATCGTGCCGCTGCCGCCGGCGCGGCCTGGGTCGACCCTCGTTGCTTCCGCCGAAACCAAGCCCTCCTCGGTCGGTGCGGTCGCAGTCAAGCCGGCTAGCCATTCCTTTGTGACGGCGTCGCTTGGCGCCAATCTGTTCGACAACCGCGGCTACTGGCGCGGCGCGATACAGAACGGCCCGGATCTGCCGGCCGCAGTAACGGCATCGCCGAAGTATCAGACTGCGAGCCTCGATCCGACGAGCACCGGAACGACCGCGCTCGCCTATGCCGCCGAACCTGGATCAGCGAAGCCGGCGCAGCCGACGCGTCCAATGGGCACGCGCGCGATGCAGCAACCGGCCGAGGCCGCCGTTCTGCCGTCGCAGGGCAATACGACGGTCGTGGAGAAGGCTGCACTAACGGCGGCGAGCGCCGACCCGGCGATCAACAGCCCGTGGCTGCGCGCGGCCATGCTCACACCGAGCGTAACGACCCACATGAGCGCCACGCGGATTGGTGCCGTCGACATGCGACCGCTGCAGGAACTGATCTACAAGCCTTCGCAGTCACTCGCGTTGTCGTTCTCGCGCGACCCGAACCTTGGCCTGGCGGCCAGTCGCTTCTCCGGCCCGGCGATCGTCTTCCTGGCGACGACGACGTTCACGACGCAGGCGACCGCTGCGTTCGCGATGCACACGACAGCGTTTCGCTGATCTCTAGCCAGCCATTCCCATAGCGTGCAAATACGTGTCGAGCACTTCCTGCTGCTCGCGGCGCTCGTCCGTATCCAGCTTGCGCAGACGCACGACCGAGCGTAGCGCCTTGGTGTCGAAGCCGGTTCCTTTGGCCTCGGCGTAGACATCCCTTATGTCGTCTGATGTCGCCTTTTTTTCTTCTTCGAGCCGCTCAATGCGTTCGACGAACGCTTTCAGCTGATCCTTGGCAAAGCGAGTGGCCGGTTTTTCATTTTCAGCCGAAGCAGTGGCAGGCATCGACATCTCCTTGACTACGCAACGGGGGCCGATTGCCTCCGCGTGTCGAGAACCTTTCTGAGTTGGACGCGCTCAGGTCAAGGCAATGACGGCGTCATCCACGCTGTTCACATGCCGATGGTGAGTACTAGTGCCCTGTTCTGGACTTTTCGAATGCCGCTTTCTGCTCCGACGAGGCTTCTTTCTGGTATTTCTTGCGCCACTCGTCAAAAGGCATCCCGTAAACGACCTCGCGACTCTCGTCCTTGGTCATGCTGACACCCTGCGTGTCCGCCGCTTCCTTCATCCAGTTCGAGAGGCAATTGCGGCAGAAGCCCGCAAGATTCATCATGTCGATATTCTGCACGTCAGTGCGCGAGCGAAGGTGCTCCACCAGGCGGCGGTAAACGGCAGCCTCAAGTTCGATTCGGGTCTTTTCGTCCATTTGAAGTCCTCCGCAGCACGAAACATAGACATGCCAGGGGCAGCTTTGAAGGGCTGTCGGCAACAGAAAAACCCGCCGCGTCCCTTCCGGAACGCGGCGGGTTTTGATTTTCATCGCTCAGGCCAGCGTTTTCTTCACCCGATCCGCAGTCATCGGCAGGTGGCGCAGCCGCTTGCCGGTGATCTGGAACACGGCGTTGGCAATCGCCGGAGCAACCGTGACCACGCCGATCTCGCCCATACCGCTCGGCGGATTGTTGGTGGCGAGAATTTTGGTGTGGATTTCAGGCATCTCGCTCATGCGCAGAACGGGATAGCTGTCGAAGTTCGTGGCCTGGACAGTGCCATCCTTGACCGCAAACTGCTCGATCAATGCGGCACTCAAGCCATAGACCACGGCGCTTTCGAGCTGCGCATGGACGTGGTCGGGCTGGATGACCAGGCCCGGATCGGCCACGATCCAGTAGTTATGGACTGTGATCTTCCCGGTTTTCTGATCGAGCGAGACCTCGGCCACACCCGCTGACAAGGTGTCGTGATAGTCGGCAAATGCGATGCCCATGGCGCGGCCAGGGCGTTTGCGTTTGAAGTCCGACATCTCGACCACTGCATTGATGACCGCATTGGCGCGCGGCTTGTTTTTGGTCAGCTCGAGACGCAGCGCGAGCGGATCCTTGCCGGCCGCCTGCGCGACTTCATCGAGGAAGGCTTCGGCCGCGAACTTGTTGTAGCCGGAGCCGATCCCGCGCCAGGCATGCACGCGCATGCCGCGATCCTCCCGCACATATTCGCCGAGTGCGTTCGGAATGGCGTAGAAGGCCTGATCGAGACCGCGCGCGCCGATGTAGTCCTTGCCGCCGGTGGCCTTGAAGCGCGGCGGTGCTGCGACCGCATCGACGTTTTCCGACACCAGTCGATGATGCCAGCCGACGACATTGCCTTGTGCGTCGATGCCGGCCTTCATCAGGTGATGCGTCATCGGCCGGGGACGGGCTGCGGCAATATCCTCCTCGCGCGTGAGGATCAACTTCACCGGCTTCTTCGTGATGTTGGACAAAATGGTGGCCTGGATCGCCGCGTCCGGCCAGATGCGCCGGCCGTAGCCACCACCGAGAAATTGCTGGTGCACCCGGATCTGATCCGGCGTCGTCTTCAAGATGCCGGAGATGATCTGGGACGCCAGCGCGCCGAACTGCGTGCCGGTCCAGATATCGGCCGACTTGCCGTCCTCGGAAACCTGAGCGACGGCGTTCATCGGCTCCATCTGTGCGTGATAGGTGTATTCGGACCAGTAGGCGGCTTCGACTGTCTTCGCCGCACCGCTCAGCCCGGCCTTCACGTCGCCGACCTGATATTCGACCTTGGTCTCGGCGTTCGGATCCTTGGCCTTGGCCGCGTAGTCATCCTTCGCCTTATCCGAGTCGAAGTTTGCGGCCGTGGCACCGCTTGTGTCCCACGTAACCTTGAGCGCCTGCACGCCCGCGCGCGTGGCTTCGACGGAATCGCCGATCACCGCCACGCCGAAAGGAAGCGGAATGACCTTGGTCACGCCCTTCACTTTCATCACATCGGGAATGTTCACGTCCTTCGACTTGGCGCCTTCCATCGGCGCCTGAAGCACCGACGCATAGACCATGCCGGGAACCTGCACATCGATGCCGTACTTGGCCGTGCCGTTGACCTTGGACGGCACGTCGCTGCGGCCGATGTCCTTGCGGCCGATCAACTTGAACTGGGCCGGCTTTTTCAGATCGGCCTCGCTGATCTTCGGCGGCTCCGCCGGAACGGTGGCAAACGCCACGACTTCGCCGTAGCTGATCTTGCGGCCCGACTTCTTGTGCGTGATCGTGCTCTTGTCGGTCGTCAGTTCGGCGACCGGCACTTTCCATTTCTCAGCGACCGCATCGAGCAGAACCTTGCGCGCCTGCGCGCCGGCCATGCGCAACGGCATGAAATAGCCGGGCACCGATACGCTGGCAGCGGTGATCTGCGCACCGTGAAACAGCTCATGCGGGTTGCCGTAGACCTTCGGATTGGCCGGCGCGAACTCGGTCTTCACTTTCGACCAATCGGCGTCGAGCTCTTCCGCGAGGATCAATGGCAACGACGTGTAGACGCCCTGCCCCATTTCGGCGGCCGGGCAGACGATGCTGATCGTGTTGTCGGGAGCGATGCTGACCCAGGCGTTGAACTTGGTGGGTTGCGTTGCTCCGAGCGCTTCCCCGCCATGGCCCATTCCGCCGAGCGTAAAGGCGAAAGTCATTCCCGCAGCGCCAGCCACGAAACCGCGCCGGCTGATGTTGGTATCGATTGAACCGTTCCTGATCTGAATGGTCATGGCTCAGGCCTCCCGAGCCGCGCGTTGAATGGCGCGCACGATGCGCGGATAGGTGCCGCAGCGACAGATGTTGCCGTCCATGTGTGTGACGATCTGCTCGCGTGTCGGCTTCTTGTTCGCCGCCAGAAGCGTTGCCGCCTGCATGATCTGTCCGGACTGGCAGTAGCCGCATTGCGGGACCTGCTCGGTGATCCAGGCTTTCTGCAGGGGGTGTTGTCCGTTCGGCGACAGGCCTTCGATGGTGGTGACTTTCCGTCCCGCCACTTTCGACACGGAAATCTGGCAGGAGCGTACGGCCTTGCCGTCGATGTGCACGGTGCACGCGCCGCACAGACCGGAGCCGCAGCCGAATTTTGTGCCCGTCAGCTTGAGTTGTTCGCGAACGACCCAGAGCAAAGGCGTGTCGGGCTCAGCCTCGACGCTCGCCGCTTTGCCGTTAATTGTGAATGATGTCGCAGCCATACGTTTTCTCTCCCTCGAGAGTGATTTTGTTGTCGTGGTTTGCGCTTGATCCGCGCATTTGGTGGCCACTGTCCGCACACCTGCGGCACTGGCAAACAAGCTCCGGCGCAAATTCCGGCTGACGCCGGTCTGAGTCAGTCAGTCGAGTTAGTCAGTCGATAATTATAAGCAGATTTTCCAGATGGTGGGCAGCTATGATGGGATCATGAATCACCCCCTGCGCTCTTTTCTCGCAGACCTCTACCGCATTGCGGTAGCAGCGGCGCATCCTGCGTCGTGCCTGCCTGCGCTCCTGCCACCGCCACCATCGGGGCGACTGATTCTGATCGCAGCGGGCAAGGCGGCGGGTTCTATGACCGAAATTGCCGAGGCGCATTACCTCGACAAGCTGCACATTGCCGCCGAGCGGCTGAGCGGCGTTGCCGTCGCGCGTCACGGCTATGGAAGACCGTTGCGGCGGGTACGCATGATCGAGGCCGGGCACCCGATCCCCGACGCGGCGGGACTCGAAGGCGCTGATCGCGCGCTCAAGCTCGCCGATGACGCCGGCAAGAACGATCTCGTGCTGGTGCTGATGTCGGGCGGCGCATCGGCCAATTTGGTTGCGCCGGCGCAAGGCATTTCATTCGAGGACAAGCAGGCGGTCACACGCGCGCTGCTGCGCTCGGGCGCGACGATCAACGAAATCAATGTCGTGCGCAAACATCTGTCGCGCATCAAGGGTGGACGGCTGGCGGCGCATGCGCATCCGGCGAAGCTGGTGACGATCGCGATCTCGGACGTGCCGGGCGATGATCCTTCGGCGATCGGGTCGGGGCCGACCGTGCCCGATCCGACGACGCTGCGCGATGCGCGCGCGATCGTTGCGAAATACAAGCTCGAGATTCCGGAAGCGATCACGCGCGCGCTCGATGATGCGCGCAATGAATCGCCGAAGCCGGGCGATCCGGTTTTTGCCGGCAGCGAAGTCGTGCTGGCGGCGCGGCCGGCCGATGCGATGCGCGCGGCCGAGGCTGCCATTCGCGCTGCCGGTTACGAGTGTGTTTTCATCGGCGATCGCGTCGAGGGCGAAGCGCGCGAGGTCGCCGTCGATCATGCGCGCATCGTGCGCGAATTGCGCGCGAGCGGGCGACGCGCCGTCGTCCTGTCGGGCGGCGAGTTGACCGTCACGATCCGCGGCAAGGGGCGCGGCGGGCCCAATCAGGAATATGCGCTCGCGCTGGCGATGGCGCTTGACGGCATGCCGGCGGTCGCCGCCGTCGCCGCCGACACCGACGGAACCGACGGTGGTGCCGGCTCTCCCCTCGACCCCGCCGGTGCGTTGATTGATGGCGGATCGATTGCGCGTGCGAAAGCGCGCGGCCTCGATCCCGCCGCCTTTCTCACAGAAAACAACTCAAGTGCATTTTTTGAGGCGCTTGGAGACCTGTTGGCGCCGGGACCGACTTACACCAACGTTAATGACTTCCGGGCCATCATCGTTGACAGACCGTAGCGGATCACGCCAGAACCCCGCATTATTCGGAAACCGCGACAAAAGTGACCGCATTACCGCTCATCGACTTTAGGTGTCACCTTTCCTTTTCTATTGCCCGCACAGCGGTCATAGCCGCACTGTTGCTGGCCGCATCAATCTTTCCGGCCAAAGCCGATTTTCGGCTCTGCAACAATACTGGCAGCCGCGTTGGCATCGCCATTGGTTACAAAGACAACGAAGGTTGGACCACCGAGGGCTGGTGGAACGTTTCTTCACGCTCTTGCGAGACGTTGCTGCGAGGCGCATTGGTCGCGCGCTACTACTATATCTATGCCGTCGACTATGATCGCGGTGGCGAGTGGTCTGGAAAGGCCTACATGTGTTCCCGTGAAAAGGAATTCACGATCCGCGGCACCGACAACTGCTTGGCTAGAGGCTATGATCGCACGGGCTATTTCGAGGTCGACACTGGAGAGCAACGGTCATGGACAGTGCAATTGACAGACGCCGCCGAACAATCGCCTGAGCGGCCTCTCGCGCCGCGGGGGCCGGTAGGGGTGTCGAGACCGCCGACGACGTCGCCTACGTCGCCGCGTCGCCTGGGTCGCCGCTGTCGCCACCGCCGCAAGTGTCGCCACCATCGTCGGCGCCGCCGTCAGGACCGTTGCCAGCCTCGCCGCCATCGGCAACATCGCCCGGAGGCGGCCGACCATGAGGCGTCTGCGGCGAGCCAAGATCGTTGCCACGCTCGGACCGGCGTCATCGAGCTCCGAAATGATCGCCCGCCTGTTCCAAGCCGGCGCCGACGTTTTCCGCATCAACATGAGCCACACCACCCAGGATCGCATGCGCGAACTGGTCGGCATGATCCGCTCCGTCGAGCGCGACACAGGACGGCCGATCGGCGTGCTGATCGACTTGCAAGGACCGAAGCTTCGCCTCGGCACCTTCACCGGCGGTTCAGTCGCGGTCAAAAGCGGCGACAGCTTCGTGCTCGACAGCGATCCGGCGCCGGGCGATGCGACGCGCGCCTTCCTTCCGCATCCGGAAATCTTCGTCACGATCAAGCCCGGCCACACGCTACTGATCGACGACGGCAAAGTCCGCCTCACGGTTTCGGAAGCGGAGCCAAAACGGATCGTCACCCGCGTTGTCGTCGGCGGCAAGTTATCCGACCGCAAGGGCGTCAGCCTTCCCGACACGACGATCCCATTCTCCGCCCTCGCCGACAAAGACCGTTCCGATCTCGAGGCCGCTCTCCAGGTCGGCATCGACTGGGTCGCGCTTTCCTTCATCCAGAGGCCGGAAGACATCGCGGAGGCAAAAAAGATCACGCGTGGCCGCGCCGCGCTGATGGCCAAGATCGAAAAGCCGCAGGCCGTGCATAGGCTCGCCGAGATCATCGACCTGGCCGATGCGCTGATGGTGGCGCGCGGCGATCTTGGCGTGGAAATGCCGCTCGAAAAGGTGCCCGGCGTTCAGAAGCAGATGACCCGCGCGGGCCGCGTCGCCGGAAAGCCGGTGGTCGTGGCAACGCAGATGCTCGAATCGATGATCAACGCCCCCGTGCCGACGCGCGCCGAGGTTTCCGACGTTGCGACTGCGATTTTTGAAGGTGCCGATGCGGTGATGCTGTCGGCAGAGTCCGCGGCCGGGAACTTCCCGGTGCAGGCGGTGGCGACGATGAACCGTATCGCCGAGGAAGTCGAAGGTGACGCGCTCTATCGGAACATAATCGCCGCGCAACGCGCCGAGCCCGAAGCAACGGGCGCCGACGCAATCGCCGACGCCGCGCGCCAGATTGCCGATACGCTCGATCTCGCGGCTGTCGTCTGCTGGACGTCATCCGGCTCGACCGGCCTGCGCGTGGCTCGCGAGCGGCCGCGCTCTCCGATCGTTGCGCTGTCGCCCAATATCTCGACCGGACGGCGCCTTGCTGTTGTCTGGGGCGTCCATTGCGTCGTTACCGAGGACGCGCATGACCAGGACGACATGGTCGATCGCGCCTGCCGCATCGCCGTCAAGGAAAGTTTCGCAAAACCCGGCCAGCGCGTGATCGTCGTCGCCGGCGTTCCCCTTGGCACGCCAGGCGCGACCAACATGTTGCGCATCGCCTATATCGGATCCGACGCCTGCGAAGGACTGAGCCCTTGGTCGGCGCTCAGATATCGCGCCCTTCGATTTTTTCCTGCAAAGTCTTCACAACGTCAGGAATGCGCTCCATCCGCGGATAAACTTCGAGCGCGCGGCGATAGACCTCAAGCGCCTGCTTGTCGTCGCCGATGTCCTGCAGGATCAGGCCCAGCCCCGCCAGCGCGCCGAAATGGCGCGGCTCGCGCTTGAGCACCTGACGGATATCGGCAATCGCGCGCCCATAGTCCTTCTTCATGTAGAAAATCGTGGCGCGCCGATTCCAGCCTTCGATGTAGTCCGGTCTTATCTTGACGATGCCGTCGAGCAATGTGACGGCGAGGTCGAGGTCCTTTGCCTCGATCGCGGTCTTCACGCGCATCATCAGCAGATTTGCGGTGTCGCTGCGCGAAGCCGTCCAGACCGTCCAGATGCGCTCTTCGATCGCCTTCGCCGTGGTTTCGTCCGGCGCAAGCTTGAGCGCGCCAAACAGAAAATCCAGGCTGCGGATGCGATCGCCGCGCGGCACCTGCGGCTTGGCCGCCTGTTCGCTCCGCTTACCGGATTGTGCGGAGGCTGGTGCGGCCCAGGTCGCCACCGCAGCTGCGGTGAGGAGTGCTGCAAGGAATCGCGCGCGTAGAAGCATAGACGGAGTGTAGTGCCTCCGCCTGCTATGGCAAACCAATTAGCGCGATGGAACAGGCGCCTTCGGCGCCGAGATCAGCCCTGACGGGCCTTAAAGCGGCGATTGGTCTTATTGATGATGTAGACTCGGCCCTTCCGGCGCACCAGACGATTATTGCGGTGCCGCCCGCGCAGGGATTTCAACGAATTACGGACTTTCATGACGATCTCAGGCTGCTGTTTTGCGGGTTCATACGCAGCCCACCCGGTCCTGTCAACGCGAGCCAGGCGATGGTTGCAGCCATCGCCCTGCTCTACAGTCGGAGCCAGGAGTTCAAGCCATGCAGCGCAGCCGAGACCGCTTCCTCACCACTCATACCGGCAGCCTGCCCCGGCCGGACGACTTGATCCGCATGATGTACGCCAAAGAGGAAGGCGTCCCGGTCGACCGCGATGCCTTGGCGGCGCGGGTGAAGGCGGCGGTCGCCGAGGTCGTCAGGAAGCAGGCTGATGCCGGCATCGATCTGATCAACGACGGAGAGATGTCGAAACCGAGCTATGCCACCTACATCAAGGACCGGCTTGAAGGGTTCGGCGGCACCGGTAACACCTTTGTTTATCAGGACCTGTCCGATTTCCCACGCCTGGAGAAGCGCGTTTTCGGGGATCCGGGCCGTTCACGACGCAAGACGCCGGCGTGCAACGCTCCGATCAGCGTTCGGGACCGGACGGCTCCGCAAGTCGATGCTGACAATCTCAAGGCCGCGCTTCACGTGGTCAGAGCCACCGGCGGCTTCATGAGCGCGGCTTCGCCTGGCGTCGTGTCGCTGTTTTTCCGCAACGACCACTACAAGGACTTCGAGACGTATATCTACGCCATCGCCGACGCCATGCGCCATGAATACGAGACCGTCACCAAGGCCGGTTTCGTACTGCAGATCGATTGTCCCGACCTCGGCATGGGCCGGCATATTCAGTACGCGAATCTGAGCGTGCCCGAGTTCCGCAAACGCGCGCAGTTGCATATCGAAGCGCTTAATCACGCGGTGGCCAATATTCCCGTCGAGCAGCTGCGCATGCATCTGTGCTGGGGAAACTACGAAGGCCCACACCATCGTGACGTCCCGCTCGCCGATATCATCGACATCGTCTTCAAGGCAAAGCCGATTGCGATCTCGCTGGAAGCCGCCAATCCACGGCACGCCCACGAGTGGACATTGTTCGAGACTGTGAAGTTGCCCGACGGAAAGGTGCTGATCCCCGGCGTCATCGAATCCAAATCGAATTTCATCGAGCACCCTGAGCTGATTGCGCAGCGCATCGGGCGTTATGCCAAACTTGTTGGACGTGAAAATGTGATCGCCGGCAGCGATTGTGGCTACGGCACCTGGGTCGGACAGGCGGCGGT
The DNA here is from genome assembly GCA_963831515.1 of uncultured Alphaproteobacteria bacterium. Taxonomy (GTDB): domain Bacteria; phylum Pseudomonadota; class Alphaproteobacteria; order Rhizobiales; family Xanthobacteraceae; genus Pseudolabrys. Next base: position 226,270 of record CAWHQL010000015.1, read on the forward strand.
CGATCCGGATGTTGTCTTTGCCAAGTTCAAGGCTATGGCAGACGGCGCTGCCATCGCCTCCCGTCAATTCTGGAAATAGGAAGGCAGGCAATGGCATTCGAAATGCCGCGGGCGAACAAACCCGAAGATGTCGGATTGTCGTCGCAGCGTCTGCAACGCATCCGGGATACCTTGCAGGCCGACATCGACAAAGGCTCCGTGCCCGGCGCGGTGATGCTGATCGCGCGGCGCGGACAAATCGCAAGTTCCGAGGCGCTCGGCTACCGTGATCGTGAGGACGGCGCGGTGATGACGCCGGACACGATCTTCCGCATTGCCTCAATGACAAAACCTGTCGTCTCGGTCGCGGCGATGATGCTGGCCGAGGAAGGCAAGCTGCTCATAGCAAATCCTGTGTCCCGCTATATCCCCGCCTTCGCCGATCTCAAGGTCGCCGCCAATTCCGACGACCCCAGCGCCAAGGCGCTGACGCTGGAGCCCCTGCAGCGCGAAATGACCGTGCAGGACCTGTTGCGGCACACCTCGGGCCTCACCTATGCGCACCTCACCGGCCCGCATCTCAAGCAGGCCTACGAAACCGCGGGGGTTATCGACGAGCGGCAAACCAATGCCGAGATGGCGGAAAAACTCGCCAAGGTTCCCCTCGCCTACCAGCCCGGCACGACCTTTCAGTACGGCGTGTCGACCGACATGCTCGGGCGCGTCGTTGAGGTCGCAAGCGGCATGAGCCTCGATCGCTTTATCGACGAACGCATTTGCAAACCGCTCGGCCTCCTCAACACCAGTTTTGGCCCGATCGACGGCTCGCGCGCGGCCCGACCACAAATCGACAGCGCTTCAGGCAAACGCCCGCCGATGCGCGATACGTCCGTTCGGCCGAAGTGGATTTCAGGCGGCAGCGGATTACTGTCGACGGCCAGCGACTACGTTCGCTTCTGCCAGATGCTGCTCAACGGTGGCGAACTCGGCGGCACGCGATTGCTCGCGCCGCCGACCGTCGCGCTGATGACGTCAGATCATCTGACGCCGGAAACGCGCCGAAGCCCGTCAACTCCAGTCCTGTTCGGTGCGCTTGCGCCAGCGCCCGAGCTTGGTCTCGGCTTCGGCCTCGGCTTTGCGGTGCGCACGCACAGCGGACGCAATCCCTTGCCCGGCTCGGTCGGCGATTTTTCGTGGAGCGGCGTCACCGGAACTTACTTCTGGATCGATCCGCAGCAGGAACTGATCGCCATTCTGATGATGCAGGCGCCGCTGCAGCGGCTGCACTACCGGTATCTCATGCGCACGATGGTGTATCAGGCGATCACTGATTAGCGGCAGCGAACGAGACGTCATTGCCCTTAAGGGTAATTTCGTTTCGTAAATCAGCGGGTCACAGTTCCGCGCCGCGGAGGAAGTTCATACGTGGCGCTAACGTAACTATGAGGCAGAGCGGTGGAGGAAATCGGCCAACTCGTTGCGGGTCTGGAAAGCTTCGTTCGCCACTACGGCGCATTTTCGGTGATGCCAATCCTGGCCATCGAGGCCATTGGCGCGCCAGTCCCCGGCGAGTCGCTCCTGATATTTGCGTCGGTCTTGGCAGGTCGCGGAGAGATGTCCCTGCCGGCTCTCCTTACCTTTGCATGGGTCGGCTCGGTCATCGGCGACAATTTGGGCTTTCTGATCGGCAGAAAACTCGGACGAGCAACTGTCCTGCGCTACGGCGCAAAGGTTGGCCTCACCAAGGAACGTTTTAGCGGAATCGAACAGAAATACACCCGCTACGGGTCGGCAACGGTGTTGTTCGCGCGTTTCTTCAGCATTCTGCGCCAGCTCAACGGCATCGTGGCGGGAATGCTGGGAATGTCCTGGTGGCGCTTCGCATTGTTCGATGCCGTTGGCGCGGCGCTTTGGGTGTCGGTTTGGGTGTTCCTCCCCGCCTATTTCAGCGAGCATCTGGCCTTCATTGTTACGCTTGCGCATCACAAGATAGTGGTCGTGAGCTTCCTGATCGCCGTCGGCCTGATCGCTGCCGTGGGCTTGCTCATCCGGCACCTGCGGGAAGCGAAAGGACCGGCATGACAATGGATGCGATGCACGAATTGATTGGGTGATGGTGATGAGCGACCTCCCAAACGATGAAACGGCAGTGCCCACGACACCGGCGAAACGATGGCTGCCGCATCCCAGTGTTTGGCTCAGGGAATTGCCATACGTCGTCGTGCTGCTTCTCACACTTCTTGGTGTCGCCTACACCAGTGTCACGAGACGGCCGACGATTGTTTATTGGGAATTTCTCGTGCTTGTGACTGCAGCTGCCTGTATCTGGGGCGGTTGGCGCTACGCACCCGATAAGAAGGCAAAGGTACGTCTCATTGGCAGCCAGGCGCTGCATTGGCTCGCCTTCTTTGTCGCCATGAATCTTGTTTTGCTGCCGAGCGTGCAGAACATGCTGAACGCGGATGCAACCGGCCTCGCTATTCTTCTCCTGCTGGCGCTTGGAACGTTTGTTGCGGGCGTGCACATTCCGGCGTGGCAGGTTTGCGTCCTTGGTCTTGTCATGGGGCTTTTCGTCCCGGCCATCGCCTGGATCGAGGAAGCGGCGCTGATCATCTTGCTCGTGCTGGTCGCGCTGGTTGGCGTGGGGGCGATGTTCTGGTGGATCGGGGACCGCAAACTCTGGACACCGTGACGTCTGCCGAAGATTGATTGACGCGCGCGAAAAAGAAATCGGAGCATCAGAGTGATCAGTCGCGAACTCTCATTGTTTATCGGTACATTCACGACACTGCTCGCCATCATAAATCCGTTCGAGGTGCTGCCGGTCTATCTCAAGTTGCTCGATGGGAAAGACGCGGCGACGCACCGCGAGGTGGCGTGGAAGTCATGCGTCTATGCGTTGCTGCTGAGCCTCTTCTTCCTGATTTTCGGGACATTGATTTTGCGTCTATTCGGAGTCCCGCTGGCCATGGTGCGCATCGTCGGCGGCATCATCCTGGTGAAGATCGGCTTTGAACTTTTTTCTCCGCCTGCATCAGGCGGAATGGTCGCGTCCGCTGCAAAGGGTGCAAATATCGCCTTCGTGCCGCTTGCGATGCCGCTGATGTGCGGTCCGGGTGCAATCGCAACGATCCTTGGGATGACCTCGACGATCAGGCAATCCCCCACCGAGTTCGCGTCATTTGTTGCCGTCGTCGCCGCGATCGTCGCCACGATGCTCGTGACGTATGTCTGCCTGAACTACGCGAGCAGGCTTTCGAAGACACTGGGCCCGATGGGGATCGATGCCATCACCCGCATCGTCGGCTTCTTCGTTTCGGCAATCGGTGTTGCGCTGATTTTTGACGGCGTCATCGAGGCGCTGGAGTCGCACGGAATGACGAACTTGCATTGAATAGATGGTGGGCGCGACAGGGATCGAACCTGTGACCCCTACCATGTCAAGGCCAAGGGAGTAGATCCTAACACCTTGCCACCATAAAGATTCTTCAGAGCGGGACCGATCGTCGCCCAGCCGCTGCCCAGCTATTTCAGTTTTTTCATCGCCTGGGCGCGATGTTTAGCACTGACGGTGGCGTACCGTTCGACCATCCGCAGGGATTTCCAACCGCCTTCTTGGCGGATGGTCTCTAGGTCGATTCCCGCCATCACGCATTGGCACGCCCAATGATGCCGCCAATCGTGCACTCGAAAATTGGTGATGCCAGCGCGCTTGCACGCGGTCTTGTGGGCCTGGCGGATAGGCCTACCGCCAGGCAATTTGTATTGGCGAGGATCGGCATAAGGTCGAGCGAACCGATTGAGGAACACCCGGCCTTCCTTTGGACAATTCGCGCCCACCCAGAGCTTATGGAGGGTCGCCCGTACCGTGCGATGCACGGTGACGGATCGAGGCTCGCCGGTCTTGGTGTCTGGGATAAATAGGCTGTTGCCTGCCCAATTCACCTCACGCCACTCGAGTCTTAAGGGCCTCGCCAACCCGAAGACCTTGCCAGCATAAGGTCTGAGCAATAGGCCGCACATGCGGTGCGTAGCCCGCCAGAAGACTGGTTTCCTCGTCCTTTGAAAGAAATCTGATCCGCTTGTTCTGAATGCGTTCGGTACGTCGGATCTTCGGGGCCGTGACTTCGGTTTCTGCGGCTGCATAATTGATCGCGGCCTGAAGGATCGCCCGAAAGCGCTCGACTGTGGCGGGCGCCAGGCCATCGCACCGCGACCGCTTGAACATGGCCCAGCCTTCGACGGTGCGGGACAACGGGTAGTCGCCGATCACGTCGTTGATCTGGCCAACTCGCCATAAATCGTAGGGTTTAAGGCCACCGGGCCGGCTAACGTAGGCCAACCCAGCGTCGGCAATCGTCATTCGATGGAGCGAGCCACCCGGTCCATGAAGGAGCTCGTTCCTCAACTCCCGTTCGAGGCGGGCGCGATAGGCTTCCGCATCTTCTTTGCGATCACATCCCGTAGAGTGCTCTTTGACGTGCCGGATCTCTTGGCCGACACGGATCGAACCACGGATGTGCCAGACGGGCCCGCGCTTTCGGATGGTGAGCATTTCATAACCTCGAGGACGGCGGCAAACTGATCTTCGGTGGCCAAAAACGTATTTCGGTCGCGACGCAACAAGGGGATGTTGTGACGTTCAAAAAGACGACGAACGCTGCGCTCCCGATCCGCCCCCTCGTAGCGCAATGCATCCGCGATCTCGATCAACTTCATTAGCTTTTCGGGCGACGCCATCCGGGCAATGCCTTAACGCTATTCATCGTCGTCCCCGGCTACGGCATCCGAAGTTTTATCACCGCCGGCTTCGCCCTCATCGCCTGCATCGCCCCACAGGAGATGTTCGTGTCCGTGGAACGGAAATCGGCCCTCCTTTACACTTTTAAGGTCAATCTTCTGACTGGAGAGACGGGGCCAGTTCTCCACCGCGCTGGTGCGAACCAGGCCGAAAAACCGACCCGCGTCGAACAGTACCCACCCGGCTGGCAACAACCAGTCCGACACCTCCTGAATAAATTCCGATGAAAGCCTGTCTCTGGTCGAGAGGCGTTTCAGCGTCGGGATCGTTAGCTGCGCCCGGGTGAGAGGTTTTCGTCCCCTTTTCTCGCGATCTTCCGTCCGCATTTCGACGACCCGCATAATCAGGAGGGCCGTCTCGCGACCTGTGACGCGATGGAGGGGTGGAACGGGCGTTGCCGAGGAAGCCGGCATAACGATTTTGGTCATTGATAGATAACCTCGAAAATGGGTTGCAATTCCAGCTTAGCATCGAATACACCATATCACAACACCCTGTTTGAGGGTGCTTGAACAGGACAATAGTCATGCAATTCGAAACCCGAGAAGATTCAATGGGGTGGCAGCGGGACGACCGCCGCGTCCTACGAAAGGGACGAGCTCCAGAACGTTCGGCGGCCCGCACCCTCCGCCGGTGTCACAACGGCGCGGCTTGCCGAAAAGAACATTGTCGTCAGTGCATGCGAGACTTCCGGATCCAGTGGATCGGCGAAGGCGCGAAAATCATGATTCAGCGCGCCACCTGGACGCGCATCTCGATCATTCCAGCTGGCATGCTCGTTCCCTTGGGGACCCTAAAAAATTTCGACCTCAAGGCCGAGGTCAAAAAAATTCGCAAACGCTTGCAACGGTGCGAAGAACTTCGCGGTCGCGTCACAATAGGTGGCTTTGATGTGTCGCTGAATCTTTTCGACAATGTGATTGTCGGTTGGCAACTTCACCTATTTCTGCTGGTCGAAGGCCATGCCAATAAGGCACTCCGCCAAGCCATCAAAAAAATATTTCCGCCGGAGCCCACGGCCCTCTTTCCGTACGACTTCAGTGAGATCACCGATCATCTTGAAGTTCTTGGCTACGCTTGCAAGGCCGTGTTTAAGCGCCGGTCTGCATGGCAAAATAAGGATGGAAAAAAACTCAGTAGGGCGACGCCTTTGAAGGGACCAGAGCGGCGAGAGCTTCTGACCTTTTTAGCCCAATACAAGGTCGGCGCTCGGCTTATTCTCGTCGGTGTGCGCCGAAATGGACAGCGGCTAGTATTTACCAAACCCAGTGTCCCGCCTGGGTAGTACTGAAGGCCGCAAGTCGATGCAGGCTACTCATAGCCATAGGTAATACCATGGCGCGCGAGTGAGCGGAGATCCTCGCCCGCCCACTCGCTCTTGCGCATCAAGGTCCGGTCACTAATCCCGCCATCGACGACATTCAAACACGCTGCGAATGCAGGCCGGGATGAACCGGCTCACCGCCCCGTAGATATATCGATCATCGTTCCTCGTCTGGTATCGAAAAAACCGCTGGGGCAGGACAAGATCCAACTCATTCTTGGCTCGTGTCATGCCAACGTAAAGCAGGCGCCGCTCTTCCTCTAAATCATCAGCCTGATCGGAAGGGATGCAACCTTCGACAGCGTTTAGGATCCGCACAATTTTCCATTCCTGACCTTTGGCCGAGTAAATCGTAGACAGGATCGTGTAGTCTTCCTCTTTAACGGCGGGACTGGCGTGGCCTCGCGTCTCGTTCGGTGGATCAATTGCCAGGTCCGTCAGAAACCGTTCCCGAGACTCATAGCCTGCCGCGATCCGTTCCAATTGGATGATGTCAGGTAGTCGGGCTTGAGCGTCGTCATAGTTGTTTTGCAGGAGCGGCTCGTACCATTCCCGGATCAATGTGAGGTCGAGAGGCCAATCCGTTTTGCCTGTTCTCAATTTGCGGATCATCCGCAAAAGTCTCGGCCACTCTTGGGCGGCAGGTTTTGGTACGTCGATGCGACTGACCGCACCGACAAAATCGCGACGCTCCTTTATGCATTCAAGGACTTTGGTCGCTGTACCCGGACCTATTCCTGGCAACAACTGCAGGACCCGGAATCCTGCAACACGGTCATTCGGATTTTCACACCAGCGCAAGGCACATATAACGTCCTTGATGTGTGCGGCCTCAAGAAACTTGACGCCCCCATATTTAACGAACGGGATCTTGCGCCGGGCGAGTTCTAATTCGAGCATGGCGCTGTGAACTCGATGCGCGAAAAAGCACGGCCTGCTGCCGGAGCGGCGTCCCGCATACACGAGCATCGATGATTTGTTGGGCCACGTACCGTGCCTGGGCACGCTCATCAGACACCATCGTGAGAAATGGCTTTTGCTTTGAATTTTTCTGCGAATAAAGGTTTTTGGTGTAACGGTCCGCAGCGAACGCAATGACCTTATTGGAGGCCTTAAGAATGGGCTGGGTTGATCGATAGTTTTGTTCAAGGCTGATGACCTTAGCTGTTGGTTCGCATCGACTTGGAAAATCCAGAATGTTGCGGACAGTTGCCCCCCGAAACGAGTAGATGGCTTGGGCATCATCACCAACAACCGTCAACCCACGCCCGTTTGGCATAAGCCTAAACAGGATCTCGGCCTGTAAGGCGTTCGTGTCCTGGTATTCGTCAACGAATGCATGATCGAAATACCCTCGAATTTCATAGGCAACGGCAGGGACATTCATGAGGTCCAACCAACGAAATAGAAGATCATCGTAGTCGAGCACATTCTGCGTCTGCTTTGCTTTCTCATACTTTTTAAAAAGGATTCGCAATTCCCTCCTCCACCTCAATTGTGAAGGAAATTCTCTTTCTAAAAGCTCCTTCAGGGCAATTTGAGAATTGACCATCAACGAATAGATGGACAGGCACGTCTCTTTGGCCGGAAAGGGCAATTCTTTGCTGCCCAGACCAAGATCGTGGCGAACCAAGCCCAGCAAATCAGCTGCATCAGACCGGTCCAAGATCGTAAAAGAGGGATGAACGCCCAACTGATTGGCGTATTGCCTGATGAGCTTCGCGCCGATTGCATGAAAAGTCCCCGACCACGGCAGATCGATCTGTCGGCCATTCAGGGCATCAGCGGCAATGCGTCGAACCCGGTCCGTCATTTCTTGGGCAGCACGCCGAGAGAAGGTCAGGAGAAGAATGCGCCGAGGATCGATGCCGCGGTTGATTATATATGAGACCCGGTGAGCCAGGGTTTTGGTCTTGCCTGATCCCGCTCCGGCAATGATCAAGACTGCTTTTATGTTTGTGGTTTGTCCCTTGTTGAAGCCCTGGACCACAGCTCGACGCTGCTCGCGGTTTAGGCCATTGAGACATGTAGGAACTGTAGGTGAACTCGATTTGGACATGACAAAAGTACCTTGCGTTTGAGCCCCAACGAAATTAGCGAAGCCCAGCAAGATCCTTGGCAGCAAAGGACGTGTATTCGCCTCGGTTTAGGTCTTTCCAGCGGAGAGCGACGGCTATCTCACGTGATGCCGAGATGGAAAAGAAGCGAGGGAAAACGCCAAATAGTGTTGCCGACTAAAGAAACAAATTTTGTGAAATATGGCCTCAAGAACGTGTCTTTGGGCAATTCTTTGCGATCTTGGGTTCGCTGAACGGAAAATCCCGGCGACAAGATCGCGGCAAATAATGGGCCGGGGCTAACTAACTCGATCCATCGCGGCGGATTAGAAATCAAAAACCCCGACGGGCCCGAGGGTCATTTGGTGGACGACAAAATCCCGCGATGGCGGGATTGAATGTTAGAGAAGTCCCGCCCTTACAAATCCAATTAATCCGTCGAAAACATCTTGTACGCCATCGTCGGCCCGTTCTTTACGTTCTTTCGACAAAAGTTGCAGCCAACGGCGCTTAGAGCTCCTCAAAATCAAAATTGTAAAGAGGCGATGCGAAATTAACCGCAACTGTGGAGTAGACAATGACAATTGAGAATAACGAAGACATCGGCGGCAACTCCTTAACTCGGGCATCGGGCTTCTTAGCGCCAACCCCACAATCGCTCTTCCAAAAAGAGCTTCACGACTTTGGGGTTGGCGATGCCGCTCAAAATCTGCATCAATTGACCCAGAGGATGTGGAGGAGAATAAATGACCTGAAGTTTCACCAGCAAAACTTGAGAACGCTCGAAAGTAGGTAGTATCCCGAAGCTGCTCACCTTGCGCGCGAAATAGATTCTGACATTGACATATTCTAGATGGCTATGACGACGATCTCACTGAGATCGCAAAGAGACGTCATCAAGTTGAGAAACTGTCCAGGAATTTGCAATATCTGTACGGGTCGCTTTTGGAGATTGACGACGAAATAGGGGCCCTACAAGAGCGCGTTATAAGGGCCAAAAACGAAATGGAGGCCAGGGCGGCAAGTCAACGCTAGGATAACAAAAAGACGGCCGTTCGGCTTGGGTTGAACGGCCGTTTAAAGACAGTTTGGTTCTAAATCTGAACTCGTTAGGATTGTACAGTTTGTTCACGAGTCCAAACTGATTGCCCGTTGAATCGGCGGCGCTTGAACGTCCAACCAGACCGTTATGAGCGAGGCTCGTTCTCAGAAAACCCCTGGAAAACCGGATGAAACCGGCGAGGAACAATGATGTGTGTTCGCGTTCAGTTCACGCGTTTCATTGGCGAAACGTTGGCACCTTCGGCGGCGTCATTCCCACTCCTGCGATGGATCGCGCCCACCAGGCCTTCGACTCCGAGGCCTTCTCTTTGATCACGCCGCCGAATTTCGGCGGCGGCGGCGGAAGTTGTTTTCCGTCGATTGTTGTGGTTGCGCCGGGCGAACCGGGTGTGCCCGTGACTTGCTGGGCTAACGCTGAGATACAGCCGAGTGCTAGGAGTGCCGCAACCGGAAGAACGGCGCCGATAATTCTCATGTCACACCTCTCACGGAGAGTCGTACTTGGTCTAATAGCAGGGCGGATAAGGGTAATAGCCGCAGGAGGGACGAGCGCAGTAAGGCCCCGCATGTGCGCCGTAGCCGCCGCACCTGGTGAGAACGACATTTGCTACCACATTTGTTTTTGGATCTTTGAGTCCGTCGATCTTTCAGTCCAACGTCGTCTAATGTCCTCCCCCGGGCATGATCTTGCCATCATAGATTTCGGGGTTCGGCGATCCTTCGACGTGCAGGATTCCTACCAAGCCGCGCTCGAGTCGCGAGAGGGCATGATCAACCAGAATGTAGTTCCCCGGCACATCGATCTTGAATTCGGTGATGACGGCGCCACCTGGAGGCACCGTGACCGTCTGAATGCCCTTTAACGGTTCGCTGAGGACGCCGCCCAAGTTGTAAACTTTGTCGAACATTTCCCCGATGACGTGGAACGCCGAGGTGAAATTCGGGCCACCGACACCGAAGAAGATGCGGACTGTTTCGCCGACTTTCGCTTCCAGGGGATGCAGCTTCGACAAGGCCCCAACCGCGCCATTAAAGACGAAATATTCCGGCCGCTCGTTGAGTAGTTTCTCGACGTTGAACTCCTGACTGCCGTGCTGTCCGAACGCCGCTTCGGTGTAGATCTCGCCCTGCATTACATAAAATTCGCGGTCAACCGGCGGCAACCCTTCTTCGGGCTCCACCAGGATAAGACCGTACATGCCGTTGGCGATGTGATGTGCCACCATCGGCGTGGCACAGTGATAGACATAAAGCCCTGGGATCAGCGCTTTGAATTTAACGCTGGTTTCTTCGCCCGGATTGGTCTGCGTCGCTGCAGCCCCGCCTCCCGGCCCGGTAGCCGCATGGAAATCCACCGAGTGAACCATTGCGCTGTCGCTCGAATTCTTGAGGCGGACATCGACGGTGTCGCCCACGCGCACGCGCAGGAATGGACCCGGCACCTTGCCGTCGAAAGTCCAGTAACCGAACGTCGTGCCTTCGGCGAGGCGGCCTTCCAGTTCCACCGTTGTCAGATCTACGCGGATCGTCTGCGGCGCACGCTTGACGACTGGCGGCGGCAAATCGGTCGACAGTTTTGAAATGTCGGCTTCGACCAAAGTTTGGGGCGGGGCCTGGGGCGTGACGAGAAATTGCCCTTGCATACCGGCTAGCTGGTGGCCCGGCAGACTGCAGAAGTATATGTAGTCGCCGGCTTTGCCTGCGCGGAAAGCAATATTGGTGCTCGCACCCTTGCCGGTGATATGGCCTGACCTTGCGGTCGCCTCCTGATCAGCAAATACGATGTCGTGTTCGGCGCCTTCGCCATTGATCAAGGTGATCTGCACGCCCTGCCCCTCGGCGGCGGACAAGACTGGATTAACCTGGCCGTCAATCGCGCCGCCGACGCCAATAAAGACCATGCGGCCTTCGGCAATCCCGGTGCGCAACGTGTATCGTAGGCCGGGAACGTAGCTTGACGCGGGCTGATTGGGCGAAACGGGCGGCGTGGCAGCTGCGGGCGCAGGCGCGCGGACTATAGCTGGCGCCGGCGCTGCAAGACCTGGAACGGGCGTCGACGCCAGAAACGCGATCACCGCGTTGCGTTCGTTCTCGGTCTTAAGCCCAGGAAACGGCATCTTGTTGCCGGGGACCAACCTCTGGGGATCCGACAGGTAGGCGTCAAGCGTAGCGACATCCCACGTGAGGTTGCTGCCCTTCATGGCCGACGAATAATTGTAGTTTGGTACGCCGCTAGCCTTTTTGCCAATCAATCCGGCAAGGCTGGGGCCGAGCCCGTTCTTACCAGGTTCGAGCGAATGGCAAGCCTGGCATTTGCGAAATACTAGCTTGCCTGTGGCAACGTCGCCGATGACAGGCGTAATCGCGGCCGTGGGAGCGGGCGTGCCTTGGCTACTAGTCTGCGCAGACGGAGCGGCGGCCACGCGGTCATGCGATTGTGCTTTGGCAAGCGCTTGAGCAGAATTCGGAGTGGATTTCGCCGGCGTTGGTGCGGGGCGTAAACTTTGTTCGGGCCTTGGAGCCGGGGCGTCCGCTACCATTGGCCGGCCGGCGGACTCGCTGTCACGGCTAAACGATGGCGCACTCGCGGTCGATTGCGATGATGAGACATCATAGGATGAAAAATACAGCAGGGGGACAATCACAAGAATGGCCACAATCAATATCGGCCATTCACGAATGAATGCCGGCAATTTTTGCCACATCACAGAATCCCTCAAGCCCTCGGCCCAATCGATCACTTAGTTTTTTGTTTGAACAGCGCATCGAGCGTAAACGCATTCGGACAGAACTCGCGGTAATGTTCGGAAGCAGTGCCCTTGGCCAGTTCATGTTCACAACGAACTTTTTGGCTGCAGACAATGCACAGCCGCTGCAGATCGCGCATAACAGCAGGATTGGTGTTGCCCAAGACGTGCGGATCGACACGCAATGCGATCAGCATTTTTTTCATCAGATCAGCGGCCCCGGGACCTTTTGTAGCAAGCTTACGCAGTTCGCTCACAGGCACGCCCAAGTCCTTCGCGATCTGCATCACATCTTCAGGACTGCATCGTCCGAATTCATCATGCAGGCTGCTAGACTGACGATATTTGTTGATCCAGCCGGCGACGGCGTCCAACACGAATTCGACCGTTTGATAGTGCGGCGCGTGGGCTTCCCCGTCAGGCATGACGCCCTCCTTGGAGAAATTGGCAATGTGCTCTTCTCCCACGCTCTCCGGAAATCTGCATTGCGCTAGATCAAGAAATGGTTAGGACCTTTCCCGTGGCCGGCTTTGGGTCACAGCATGATGTCCGCTCTACCCCAAAAGCAGGCATTCCGTCGTGTTGAAGGACGTCCGTTCGGGACGCATACCGGACCCGAATCTTATCTGCTTCGGCGTTGTGCCTTGGCAGACAGCACTCTTTTATTGGCTTTCATCATGCGGCGCTCCCCTTCGCATGTACTCATCTGGTTGGCTGCGAGGCAGTTCTCATAGTCCGCAACGGAGCGTTCGTAGTCGCGGCGAGCGTCGTGCTTCGACCTCTCTGTCGTGCATGCGGAGAGCACGCCTGCGCCTGCTACAATTGCCACTACTGCAAAACGAATTCTCACCGCTAATCCCCCAGACCGCCCGCTTTACCCGAAAGCAGACATCAACATTTCATTCGATCGCCCACCAACTGATTAGGCGGGATAATCATCGACATATCCGCTCAAAAGGGGACGCGAGGGCCGTAAACTACGCGTCGGCATTTCGACGAATCCTAGGACTCCACACCAGTACGCGCCTCAGGGTGGCCTTCAAGGAAATGACGAAGGGCCATGAACAATTCCTGCGCGTGCCTGATGCGTCCTGTGCAAAGCGCTTGATGAATATCGTCGACAATCATTGCGCGAATCGCTTCGCCCCCATGAGGCTGTTTCAGGAGATAGTCAGCCAAGGCGCAGGCTGCGACTTGCGGAATATGCTCGTGCTCTCCGATCGCGGCCACTTCGTCTTCGCTCAGACCGCTAAAAGCGATGCAGTCTTCCAAGGAGATCATGACGCCCTCCTATCGCGCATTCGAACACACCATGTAGTGAGCTGCTATTCCACTACCAATCTCGCTAGAAACTCTTCAGCTAGCTCGGTGGCAGATGGTTCGTAAGTGACGCCCTCTTCTCGTGTCTCGCACTGATGTCCACAGCTCGTGCACTGCCAGACACGGGCAACCTGCTGCTCATTTATACTTTCCGACCATTCAAGTTGCTTCAACACGGTACCGCAGCGTGGGCAGGTCTGCGACCGTTGATCGGGTCCGATACCTCCCATGTTAGTTTTTCCTCTATTTTATGGATTTTTGTATTGAAGCAGCAATAGCTTTGACATGCTTTGATCAGGATCAATATTCCTGTACCAAAAAACAAATATAAAGGGGCCATGACTACGCTGCGCATAACCTCAGCGTTTCTTCTGATCTTCGCCGCTGGATTGACGGACTGCGTGTTCGCAGCCGACGCCCGCAAGGGCGAGATACTTGCCAAGCGCTGGTGTACTGCCTGCCATGTCGTGTCGTCGGATCAACAGCAGGGCACCACGCAAGCTCCACCGTTTTCGGCCGTAGCGAATAAACTAGATTTCAACGAAACGACGGTCGCGTATTTTTTGCTGATACCACATCCGCGAATGCCCGATATGAATTTATCGCGCAGTGAAGCCGCCGATCTTGCTGCCTACATCAAGACGCAGAGATGACGACCAACCCTTCGGGGGCTCAACATGGCAACATGGAAACGGTTGACTAATGTCGAAAATCAAAAGGTAGACGTCAACATGGACAACATCTCCTATATAGAACCGTACACAGATGGCGGCGCGTGGATACATTTTGTCGGCGGGAGAATAAGCGACGGTCGGACTTTTGCTCTTGGTGTAAAGGAATCACCAGACGCCATACGACTGACCGCTTGCGCCTAGCGCGTCGGTTTGGCCTTCTGTCTACAACGCATAGCCTATCGCGTTTAAAGGCAGGCCTTTCGCCGACATGGTCGAGGCAATCTGATATCCTCTTCAAAAATCGGACCCACACGGCATAAGAGGCCACTCCATGCGTGCAATCGGACTAATTTTGCTAATCATTTTTGGGATAACCTTGACAACAGGCGCTGACGCCGCGGATACAAAAAAAGGCGAAACGCTTGCCAAACGTTGGTGCGCGACCTGCCATATCACATCGTCTAACCAACAACAGGGCGCTGCAGAAGCACCACCGTTCTCAGCAATTGCCAACAAACCGAATTTCAACGAGAGAACGATCGCTTATTTTCTGCTGGCACCGCATCCGCGTATGCCCGACATGAGTCTATCGCGCAGCGAGGCAGCAGATCTTGCAGCGTATATCGCTCTGCAGAAGTAACCTGGCCACGATTGAGACGGGAAGGTCCCCGGGCACGGGATCAACCTATTCTTACAAATCATCGTCCGAGAGCACGCGCCGCGCCGCCCCATCGACGTCACTGTACTGGCCACTGCGTAGCGCCCACAAAAAGGCAAAGAGTCCGAGCAGTCCAAGCCCCAAGGCCATTGGCACGAGATAGACAAGCACGTTCATTGTCTTCGACCTCCTGCTCGGAGCGCGTTCAGGGTTACCAGCAGGGACGACCCGGACATGGCAAGCGCGGCGATCAGCGGCGTCACTGCTCCCGCGATGGCGATCGGCACGGCAACGGCATTGTAGATTGCAGCAAACCAGAGGTTTTCAGTCATCAGCAAGCGTGCACAACTGGCAATTCTGACCGCATCCAGCACGGGCTGGAGCCGTTCGCCCAGGAATACCGCATCGGCTTGCGCCTGCGTTAGGTCAGCGGCACTGATCGGCGAAAGCGACACGTGCGCAGAAGCGAGGGATGGCGCATCGTTAAGGCCGTCACCGATCATGGCAATTTGGCTCCCGTGGGCCTTCCATTCTTCTATGCGCGCGATCTTTTCTGCAGGTTTAAGTTCCGCCTGCCAGCAATTAATCCCCAAAGCTTTCGCGACAGGGGCGACTGCCTCGACACGGTCACCTGAGAGAATGCACAAATCCAACCCTCGTTCGCGCAGCGAAGTTACTACCTCCACTGCATCGGGACGTACGCTCTGAGCGATTGCAATCACAGCAACGCGACCGCCATGGCGGAAGCAGATTATCGATGCGTCCGATCGATGGACCTCAACCACGCTACAGAACTCAGGGCTGCCGAGGCGCATCTCGAGCCCGTCGACGATCGCACAGACACCCTGCCCCGGATGTTCAATCGCGCCGTCGAATGGCGTGCGCGTCAGCGCCTCACGCGACAATGCGACTGCGAGCGGATGCCGGCTTGACAGAGCCAGTCGGGCTGCTTCTTCAAGCAAACCGGGATCGAGCGCGGTTGCATTGACAACCCGCGGTTCCGGCAATGTCAGCGTCCCGGTCTTATCAAAAATAATGGTGTCGACCTCGGCCAAGCGCTCGAGAGCGTCGCCAGTATTCAGGATCACACCGGACCGGAAAAGTGCACCCGAAGCGACCACCTGGACCGCCGGAATTGCCAGCGCAAGCGCGCATGGGCAAGTTATGATTAGCACTGCAATCGCGGTAATCAACGCGTCGTGCAACGAGGCGCCGGCGATCAGCCAGCCGACCAGCGTCAATGCCGCGGTCAGGTGTACAACCGGCGCATAGATCCGGGAGGCGCGATCAGCAAGACGCACGGTGCGTGATTTCGCACTTGAAGCCCTGTCCAGTAGCTTCTCGATTTCGTCGATCAGCGACGATCCGCCGGCGGCCGTCACCTGAAGCGTGATTGCACCTGAGTAATTCGGGCAGCCGGCATAAACCGTGTTCCCCGGACCAATCCTACGCAGCGCCGTCTCGCCCGTGACAATGCTTTCGTCGATCTCGGAGTTGCCGCGGAGAACGGTACCGTCGGCTGGCACGCGCTCGCCGGGCTTGACCAGCAGCCGGTCGCCAGCCTTCAACGTCGCCACCGGAACGCTGACCAGCTCATCGCCCGTGAAGCGATGCGCCGTTTCCGCCTTTAGTGCTGCCAGGTTTCCGGCAACCGCGCAAGTCTTTCGCCGCATGGCGTGATCGAGCGTGCGCCCAACCAGGAGAAAGAACAGCAACATGAGTGCGGAATCGAAATAAGCGTGTTCGGCATGATTTGCCGTTTCAAATAGCGACATCGCCAGCGCGAGGATGACGCCGAGCGATATTGGTACGTCCATGTTCAGTGCACGTGATCTAAGCGCGCGCCAGGCGCTCGCGAAGAATGGACGCCCCGCGTAGGCCGCCGCCGGCAGTGCGATCAGCGCCGAAGCCCAATGAAAGAAATCACGCGTCTCCGTCGTGATGTCGGTGACGTTGCCCGACCACACCGATACCGAAAGCAGCATGACGTTCATGGTGGCAAAGCCGGCCACCGCCATACAGCGTGTGAGACGGACCGCCTTGGCGGCCTCTTCCTGTTCGGCGCGTAGGGGTACGAATGGATGGCCGTGATAGCCGCTTGCCTCGAGAGCCCGCAAAATCTCCGCAGGTTTAAGTGCCCCATCGGCCCAGGCTACATGCAGCCGGCGATCTGTGAAATTGAGCCGCGCTTCGGTCACACCTGGAACGCGTTTTACCGCGCTTTCGACGCGCGCAATGCAGGCGCCACACGCGATGCCATCGATCGCAAGCTCCATGCCAAGCGTGCCATTGCCCGTGGGCTTGGCGTATAGCGAGAGATCCAGCGCCTCGTTCATTGGTTACCTCAACGTCACACGGCTGCGCGAGCGGAACATGCGAACATCATCCCGGTAAAGATCGATGATCAGCTCCCACTGGCCGGCGTGTGCTTGCGCTTCACCGTGAAATTGGCCAGGGCCAACCGGATCGAGCGCGACTGCCTGGTCGAGCCGCTCGTCGGCGGGATGGGCAAGTCGGGCCTTCGCGGCGAGCCCAGCGAGGGGCGTCCCTTTCTCGTTGCGCGCCGAGATATTCAGTGTCACGCCGCGGCTGCCGTTGCGCGCAATTTTACCCTCAACTTGCCAATGCAGTGCGTCCTGCTGCTCAGCAGCCGCAATGTCCTGTTTGAACATCAGGCCTGCCTTATAGGAGCTCGATGTTTCCACTCCGCCGAAGGTGGAGGTCGCCGCCTTTACCAGGACTCCGTTCACAGCAAACACCAAAGCGAAAAAGCCCAGAAGGCAAAACAGCACGTGCTTGCCGGTAAGCTCGCGGGTTTTTCCAGGATTGCCGCTCATTGCAGTCACTCTCAAGGTCCGAAGAAATGGTCGCGCACCTCAGCGGTCTCGCCGGAGTCGATGTCGATCAGCTTGAATAGAAGCGAAGTCGACGAGGGTGGAGGTGTGGTGCTGTAGTCGGTCACGACGATCCGAACTTCCTTGGTCTGGTCGGGGCCGACGGTAACCAGTTGACGCCCGTCAGCACGCGGGGGCAAGCCCACGAAATCAACCAGCGCCGAAGACAGACCATCTACACCGATGATGAAATCGCGATATTTCAGCCGCTTGTTGACGATGCGGATAGTGTAGCCGTTGCGCAGTGCGCCGTCGGATAGTCGAACATACATCGGGTTACGGTCGTGAATGACGCTGATGCCCTCGGTGTCGCGGGTGGCAAGCGTGTAGAGCATGATGCCGCCGACCACCGCGATCACGCCGGCATAAAGCGCTGTACGCATGCGCAGGAGCTTGTAGAAGGCAGGCTTGCCTTCAATTCGCTGCTGTATGTTGAGGTCAGTGTCATAGGCGATGAGGCCGGTCGCGCGTCCCAACCTGCTCATGATCGCATCGCAGGCATCGATGCACAGTCCGCACTGAATGCAGCCGAGATTGGCACCGCCGCGGATATCGATGCCCGTGGGGCAGACGTGCACGCATTGGAGACAATCGATGCAATCGCCGGCCGGCTGCTTTTGCGCGCGCAATTGTTCAGCCTTTTTGACCGAACACCTCGGTTCACCACGGTCGTATCGGTATGTGACGTTGAGCGCGTATTCGTCGGTGAGCGCGGCCTGGATGCGCGGCCACGGGCACATATAGAGACAAACCTGCTCACGCATGAAACCAGCAAGCGAATATGTCGTAAGTGTAAGGATGCCGATCCACACGTAGGCCACCAACGGAGCGTCGCCCGTGGCCAGTTCCTTCACTAGGGTGGGCGCATCGGCGAAGTAGAGAACCCAAGCACCGCCGGTCCACCACGCCACCATCAGCCAGAGAAAATGTTTTATGCCCTTGCGGGCATAGGTAACGGATGTCCATTTGCGGGCGTCACGCTGTATATGCTCACGGCGGTCGCCTTCAACCACCCTCTCAATCGCGAAGAAGAGGTCAGTCCAAACGGTCTGCGGGCAGAGATAGCCACACCATATGCGCCCAGCCACCGCGTTCATCAGGAACAGCAAGATCGCAGCAAGAATGAGCAGGCCAGTGAGGTAGTAAATCTCTTGCGGCCAAATCTCGATGAAGAAGAAATAGAAACGCCGATTGGGAAAATCGATCAAAACCGCCTGCGACGGTGCATTTGGCCCGCGATCCCAGCGGACAAAAGGCAGCAGGTAGTAAATCCCAAGCGTAACAACGAGCACCGCCCATTTGATATTGCGGAATTTTCCGTGCACGCTTTGCGGATAGATCTTTCGTCGCGGCGCATAAAGCGGGAGGTCATCGTCGGGCGTCCCGCCACCGACCTCCGCTTCCGCCACCAGGCGCGCAAGAGCCGGCTTGCTCGACACCGGCTGATCAAACGTCATCACGCCACCTGGGCTTTCATTTTTCTCCGCCGCCGAACGTATGCACGTAGACGGTGAGCGCCTTGATCGTTAACTCATTCAGACGGCCACCCCACGCGGGCATGACCGCCCCTCGCCCGTTCTGAATGCCCTGAACGATTGTTTGTTTGTCCGCGCCGTAGAGCCAAATCTTGTCCGTCAGGTTCGGCGCACCGAGCTCTCGATTGCCCTTGCCCTCAGACCCGTGGCAGACGGCGCAGTTGTCTGTGAACAGTTTTTTGCCAACGACAAGATCGGTTCCGGGCTCAGTAGGCAGGCCTGAGAGCGAACGGGTGTAGTCGGCCACGGCCGAAATCTCGTTAGGCTTCAAAATATTGTCTTTGCCGAAAGCCGGCATGATACCGGCCCGTCCCTTGTCGTCGCCGGCGCGTGCACCATAGCGAATCGTATGCTCGATATCGGTGAGCTTGCCGCCCCAAAGCCAATCGTCGTCGTTTAGATTGGGATAGCCTTTTGTGCCACCACCACCGGCACCATGACAGGGAGCGCAATTGTCGGCGAAGGCTACCCGCCCCTGTGCGCGGGCAAAGTCGACCAGCTGTGGATCGGCGACGATGCTCGATAGCGACGCGGCCGCCAGCTTTTCCACCATCGGCCCGCGTTGCAGTTTGAGCGCTTCGAGATCCTCGGCAACAGCACTACGCGTGTGATAACCGAACACACCCTGCGTGGAAGTTGTCAGCAGCGGCCAGGCCGGATAGACGATCCAATAACCGATCGCCCAGACGATCGTGAGGTAGAACAGCCATAGCCACCACCGAGGCAGCGGCGTGTTCAATTCACGCAAGCCATCCCATTCGTGTCCGGTCGTTGCAATACCGGTCACCGGATCGATGTATCTGCGCTCTTCGGCCACCGTTCAATCCTCCCGCAATGGAATGCGTGCTGCTTCGTCGAATTTCTTCTTGCGTGAGGGCCACAATACGTAGAGCAGCATCAACGCGAAGACGATAACGAAATATGCGAGGCCCCAGGTCTGGGCAAATTCGGACACGGCTCTATAGGTGGGATCCAAGGCGTTTCACCGTATGTTGGCTTTGTCGTCGTAGAGCTTGAAGTCGACCTGCGTTCCGAGCATCTGCAGGTAAGCAATTAGGGCGTCGGCTTCGGTGATTCGGGCCGGATTTCCGTCGAAGTCTCGAGCGTTGGCCTTTGGATAGCGCTTGGTTAGCTCGACGGCTTCGGGATTGTCATTGGTCGCCTGTGCGACGACATCGGCAGCGGCTTTCTCCACCATCTCCGCTGTATAAGGCACGCCAAGCGTCGCCTGCACTTTGAGGTCCTGCCCGATGCGTGCGAAATCGAGCTCGGTCTCTGCAAGCCATGAATAGTCCGGCATTATGGACCCAGGCACCACGGAGCGCGGATTCTTGAAATGCTCGCGATGCCAATCGTCGGAATACTTGCCTCCGATGCGGGCTAGGTCCGGTCCGGTTCGCTTGCTGCCCCATTGGAACGGTTTGTCGTACATGCTTTCTGCTGCGAGCGAATAATGACCATAACGCTCCACCTCATCACGCAAGGGGCGAA
Source organism: uncultured Alphaproteobacteria bacterium (assembly GCA_963831515.1). Lineage (GTDB taxonomy): Bacteria > Pseudomonadota > Alphaproteobacteria > Rhizobiales > Xanthobacteraceae > Pseudolabrys. The sequence continues at coordinate 246,812 of CAWHQL010000015.1, forward strand.
TCATCTGCGAGTGGCAGACATAGCAACCTTCGCGCACATAAATATTGCGGCCCGCAAGCTCGAGCGGCGTATAGGGTCGCACGCCATCGACCTTCTCAATGGTGCTTTTCAGGTAGAAGAGTGGGACAATTTCCACGAGGCCGCCGATCGCAATCACGATCAGTATGCCGATGACGAGAACAATCGAGTTCTTCTCGAAGATGGCGTGTCTTGACCAGAACGACATGATGTGGGCTCCCCACTATTCCGCCGGCGCCAGCCTCAAGCCGGCGGGCGCAGCGGAAATCGCCGAGTTGACGGTTTTCCAGAGATTCCACGCCATCAGCAGCGCGCCAATAAGGAACAACAGACCCCCCAGCGCCCGAATGACGTAGAAGGGATGCATCGCCTCCACCGTCTCGACGAATGAGTATTCGAGGAACCCGAGATTGGTGTAGGCCCGCCACATCAGGCCTTGCAGAATCCCCGACACCCACATTGCGCTGACGTACAGCACGATGCCAATCGTCGAGATCCAGAAATGCCAGTTGACCAATTTGAGAGAATAGAGTGGCCGGTCCCAAAGCCATGGGACGAGACAATAGAGCGCGCCGAACGAAATGTAGCCGACCCAGCCAAGCGCACCCGAATGAACATGGCCTATCGTCCAGTCGGTGTAGTGCGAAAGGGAGTTCACGATCTTTACCGACATCATGGGGCCTTCAAAGGTCGCCATTCCGTAGAATGCAACCGAGACGACCATCATGCGCAGCACCGGATCGGTGCGCAGCTTGTCCCACGCCCCGGAGAGCGTCATGATTCCATTGATCATGCCGCCCCAGGAAGGCATCCACAGCATGATCGAGAACGTCATGCCAAGTGTCTGCGCCCAGTCTGGCAGTGCGGTGTAGTGCAAGTGATGCGGACCGGCCCAGATGTAAAGGAAGATCAACGACCAGAAGTGAATGATAGACAGGCGATACGAGTAAACTGGGCGGTCGGCGCGTTTCGGAATGAAATAATACATGATGCCGAGAAAGCCGGCGGTGAGGAAGAAACCGACAGCGTTGTGGCCGTACCACCACTGCACCATGGCATCCTGCACACCTGACCAGACGATGTAAGACTTCGATGAAAACACCGAAACCGGCACGGACGCATTATTGCCAAGATGAAGAACTGCAATAGTGACGATGAAGGCCAAATAAAACCAATTGGCGACATAGATGTGCGGCTCGGTGCGCCGCATTATGGTGCCAAGATAGATCAGGAAATAAGTCACCCACACGACTACGAGGAATAGGTCCGAATACCACTCTGGTTCCGCGTATTCTTTCGATTGCGTAATGCCGAGCAGATAGCCGGTCCCGGCGATGACAATGAAGAAATTGTAGCCGAGCACGACGAACCAAGGCGCGATGTCGCCGGCAAGTCGCGCGCGACAGGTTCGCTGCACAACGTACATCGAAGTTGCGATCAGCACGTTGCCACCAAAGGCAAAAATCACAGCCGACGTGTGCAGCGGTCGCAAACGTCCGAAGGTTGTCCACGGCAGACCGAAATTGAGAGCCGGGAATGCGAGCTGCAGCGCGATGATGAGACCGACGGTGAACCCGGCGACGCCCCAGAAAACCGCGGCGACGCTTGCGAACTTGACCGGGCCCATATTGTAGTTGGGCTTGTCATCGATAATCAGCGGCGTCTCTTCGTTAGGACGCTCGTAATAACGATTGATGATGACGAATACCGCCGCAATACTGGCCGCGGCAAAAAGATAGGCGTGAAATGCAAACTCCGGCGTGAAGGCCCCTGCGGCAACAATAATCGAAAACATTGCCAAGGCCGCAAAGGCAAGTGCCGATCCTCCCTCACCGATCGTCATGAGTTTCCGGTCAGCGAATGTGTTCCCCATGCTGTTGTTCCGTATATGAAAATTTACGTGACGCTTGAAAGCAATTGTTGCCGGCAGCCGCCTCGTTTTGCCTTGATTCAGGTCAAATGGGCCTGACGGACTCGCGGAACCTCGTCACTCGGTTCAATGACCACTCCTGACGTCGGTTCGACCCATGCCAGATGATCTTTAACTTCTTTAACACCCGGCGTATTTTCGGCAGCGACGATCAGCGCCTCACGTTGGCGGTCGTCGACGATCGCGCCCCACAATTCCACCACACCATCTCGTACCACGACATTGATCATGGACATCAATGCCCACTTTTCGTTTTTCAATTCTGACAATAGTTTTTGGCGGATCGCAGCATCGTCCTTCGCCGCCTTGTGCTCGGTGCGAGCCAGACTCACCATCGCGTGCATCAAATTCGAGCGCGTCACAATGCCGACGACCTTATTGTTGTGCAGGACAGGTACGCGTTTGATGCGACGTTTCTCCATCAGCTCCACAATTTTCTCAAGCGGCGTATCCTCGCTGACCGTGTGCACCTTGGTGGTCATTACTTCGCACACCTTGCTGCCGTGCGTGTGGGTGTATTCGGCAGCCATCTTGCCAGGACCCATCAGGAACTCGAGCCAGCGCGATGTTCTTCGGTCCGTATGAGTCTCTCGGCGACGCAAAAAATCACCTTCGGACAGAATACCGACGAGTGCTCCACTTTTGTCGATGACCGGCAGACCGCTGATATGGTGCTGCAGCATGTAGCGCGCCGCCTGAAGCACAGTCGCGTCAGGATCCGCCGAAATCACGCCTGGGGTCATGATGTCGCTGGCTTTCATGGCAAGTCCTCCATATCCGGGAAAAGCAATCCGATTCTATGAGTTCAGGCGACTCAACGCTTTGCGATTGCACAGAATGATGTGGCGCGAGCTCGGCAAAGCGATTGCCGCGGCATTTTCGAGTTGCCTCATCGAGCGCGACACGGTCTCGATCGTCAACCCGAGATAATCCGCAATATCCTGACGCGACATTGGCAGAATGATCTCATCGCTGTCGCCTGATCGCCTTGACATTTCCAGCAAGAACCCTGCGACACGCCGCTGTGCGGATCTGACCAGCAGCATGATGTGATTCTGGGCGCGTTGCAGTTCGGTGACAGTCACGGCGCATAGCTGGCGAGCAACCGAGCTATCGCGGCCAGCCAGCGCTGCAACTGACGTCCGCCGCAACACAAGCAGCTGGCAATCGACGATTGCCTCAGCTGACGACGTATGTTCGTCACCGACTTCGAATCCGAAAATATCGCCCGGCAGATAGAAAGCCTCGATCATTCGACGACCGTCCTGAAGTAACTTGTAAGTGCGAACGCTACCTTTGAGGATCTTGTACAGGTGCTCGACGCGCTCGTTTTCCCCGTAAATCTCTGCATTGCGCGCAAAGGGCGTAACCGCGCCAATCATTTCGATCGGCCCTGTTGGCAAGTGCGCCAGTGGCAGATCTCTTACGATGCAGTTTGCAGATTGCAGGGATGTTGGACGTTTGATCATTGCTTGGCTGAACATGGCCCTGGCCCTCGCGTAATTCGATTGACCAATCGATAGCGGCCAGTTCGCGCGATCTAAATTCAGATAATGTCCCTAGGGGATTTACCGGAGGCGAAATCGGCGGCGCCGTCGCGGAAAAGGAATTCTAGGATAGGTTGGGTCTCTATGGCCGAAGCCATTGAAAACAAAGACCGTTCGTCGCTGTTTGAGCACGGCTGGGCATTGCGCTACGGGATTGCGCCGATGATGGTCGCGCTCGGCCTTGCAATCCGCTCCCTGCTCGCGCCCGTCCTGACGAGCGAGACCGTCTATACCTATTTCGTGCCCTCGGTATTGGTCTCTGCCTGGTTGGGCGGACTCGGCCCCGGTCTCGTTGCAACCGTGCTTAGCGTCTTTGCAGCGACTTTCTTGCTTCCCGGCGCTCCTAATTTGACGACAACATCGATCGTCAACGGGATCGCTTTTATCCTTATTGGAGGGGTGGTTTCGTGGGGCGGCGAATTGTTGCACCAAAGCCGACGCCGCATGATGGGAATGACCCGCGATGCGTTGGCGCGCGAAGCTCATTTGCAGTCAATTCTGGATACGGTACCCGAAGCAATGATTGTCATCGACGAACACGGCATCATGCGATCCTTCAGCAGCGCCGCTGAGCGGTTGTTCGGATACGGCGCAAATGGAGCGATTGGACAGAACGTTAAGATCTTGATGCCGGCTCCCTATCAGGAAAAACACGACGGCTATTTGCAGCGTTACTTGCACACCGGTGAACGACACATCATCGGTATAGGACGCGTGGTCGTCGGCCGGCGCAAGGACGGCTCGACCTTCCCGATGGAGTTGGCAGTCGGCGAGATGAATTCTGGCAATCGCCGTTTTTTCACTGGGTTCATTCGTGATCTTACCGAACGCCAGAAAACAGAAGCGCGTTTGCAGGAACTGCAGTCCGAGCTCGTCCATATTTCAAGATTGACGGCTATGGGCGAGATGGCCTCGACGCTGGCACACGAACTAAACCAGCCGCTGTCCGCTATCGCCAATTATCTGAAAGGCTCACGAAACCTGTTGGAGGGCCGCAGCGATGATAACTCGACGACAATACGGAGCGCGCTGGATAGAGCCGCCGATCAAGCAGTGCGAGCGGGGCAGATCATCCGCCGGCTCCGCGATTTCGTTTCCCGTGGCGAGACGGAACGGCACGCCGAGAGCGTCAGCAAGCTGGTCGAAGAAGCCAGCGCGCTGGCACTAGTTGGCGTCAAGGACCGCGGCATCAACGTACAATTTCAATTCGATCCCTCAATTGACCTAGTGCTGGCCGATCGCGTGCAGATCCAGCAGGTGCTTCTCAATCTGATCCGAAATTCCATGGATGCTATGGAAACTTCGCAGGTCCGCGATCTCAAGATCACCGTCGCAGCGACCGACAATGGTTTTATACGTATCAGTGTCATCGACAGCGGCTCAGGAATTGCTCCCGAGGTTGCTAAGCAGCTGTTTCAACCATTCGTAACTACGAAACGTGATGGCATGGGTGTCGGTTTGTCGATATCGCGCACGATCGTCGAAGCACACGGTGGGCAAATCTGGGTGGAACAAAACCCTTCCGGCGGCACAATTTTTCACTTTACACTCCCAGCTATGGCCGAGGGGGATGTCGACCGTGCAACGTGACCAAATCGTCTATGTGATCGACGATGACGATGCCGCCCGGCAATCGCTTGAATTCCTGTTGACGACCGCCGGTCTCGAGGTGCGGGGATTCGAGTCCGCCAAGGTATTCCTGGAAAAGCTCCCGAATATTGGACCCGGCTGCATCATCACCGACGTGCGCATGCCGGAGATCACGGGAATTGATCTCTTGCGTCGGGTAAGGGAATGCGGCGCCGACATCCCGGTGATCGTCATTACCGGGCATGGGGACGTTTCACTTGCTGTAGAGGCGATGAAGGTGGGCGCAGTCGACTTTCTCGAAAAGCCGTTCGATGACGACCAGCTGCTCTCATCGGTGCGTTCCGCTCTCAGCAAAGGCGCGGACGCAGCCACATATAAAGCTAAGGTCTCTGACATTCACAATAAGCTAACGGGGCTGTCGAACCGCGAGCGTCAAGTTCTCGAAGGGCTAGTAGCCGGTAAGGCTAATAAGGCCATTGCATTTGACCTCGGGATCAGCCCGCGTACGGTCGAGATCTACCGTGCCAATGTCATGATCAAGATGGCGGCCAATAGTCTCTCAGACTTGGTTCGCCTGGCTATGACGGCTGGCATCTTAGCCAGTTCTGTCAAGAGCGAGCGCTAGAAATTATACAAGGGACTCGCTTGACTGGCCCCAACACACCAGCGGGTTCAATGACACGAACTCGGTCCCCAGCAAGCAACCAGATCAATCGCGCTGACGAACTCCGCTTTTGGATGAAATGCTGATTCCCATTCCAACCGGAGCACGTCCACTAAGTGCCGACGGTGGGCATCGCCACCGGCCGCGAACGTCCCGGCTTTCAATTTACCAATTGCGCCGCGCTGGATGTCCGCACTATGGCCTTAATCACACGTCGCTGGCGTGAACTTCGTCGTAAGCAAGACGTGCCCTACGCGCGAAGTCTGTACAGTCGCCGCCGCTGTGCTTCGCGCGATACAGACACGCCGCCGCGAGTAAGAGCACTTCGATAGCTTCACCGGCCCGACCGTTGCAGACACGCTCCGCTGACGTCATCAGCTTTTCGGCCTGTTTCTGCGTAGCTTCAAACAATGTTTCGGCCTCCGTGGAAAGCACTCAAAAATTGCACAGTTTTAGTGCCGCCGCCCCCGAGGCTAAGGGCATCGTACCAAACCCTCAGCCTCATCTGGAAGAGGCTATGTCCGCTTTGGATCACTGGAACCGCACGTGGCGACTCTCATTATAATTGGATGTTGTTCCAGATCGAGTTCTTTCGCCGCACGAACCAACAGCAGCAAGAGAAGACTATTCGTCGGAATTCAGGGCAGTATTCGCGAGCGAAAGAGACGTAGAAATTTATGGCCTCACTGCGCGGCCGATAGATGCGGACGGGTTCCGAATTTTGAAGGATGGGGCTGTGCGGAAAACGGTTTCGATCCGAACTGAGAAGTAACTCCCGTACACATGTCCGTTTTGGAGTCATTGGCGGAAATTTTGCGCCCTCTGCATCATGTCCGTTTTACCCCAAAAGCGGACATTTGCAGTGCACAGGCGTATGTCCGCCTTGTGCCAATAGCGGACATCAGCAAAAAGAAAGACCGCCCTGCGGCGGTCTCTCAATATTCGAACAGGTGTTTTGATCAGGCTGCCAACGGCCCGGTACACGGCGTTAGCGCTAGATCGGTTTGCGACGTTTTGGCAGGGCCAATAAAAGAGGCCGCCTCAATTGGCGGCCTCAATACGCCAACACTACCTACCAACTACCTCCCACGCGCGAAACTGTCGTTCTGTATGACTCGCGCCATCACAGAGAAACCAAGGGCCATCGCGATAGTCACGGTCCAAAAGGTAAGCCACATGGGTTAGCTTCTTTGGTTGGCTGAACGCGCTTGTGGGGATTTGGTTCCACTGGCGGCCTAGATAGGCATGTCAACTAGGCCGCCAGCGCTCTGCTAGATGCATCAGAACACGTAGCGCCAAGCAACTGGCAGAATTACGACGATTAAAATTCCCATCAGTGTCATTTGCCCTGCGACGCTGTGAATGAAACCAGCCCTTTCCGGTCCGCTCTGCATCGTCATTGGTCATCTCCTTCGTCTTCACTCACCTCTATCGTTTCGACGTTGTGGCATTGCTCGCAGCGATAAGTCTGCAGCTCCGCATAGGAGCTGATGCGCGGGATAGTCTTGATCAGCTTCATAAGCTCCCCGCAGCAGAAACGTGCGATTGGATGCCCCGGTTCGTATCTGTGCTGTTCGGCGGCGGTCATGCCGTGGAGTAAGACCAAAGTCATGCACACTTTCAATTACGGATTTCTCCGTAGTGCATAAACCATCATCAAAAGGGACCACTCCCGATTTCAAAAAGGGCAATCGGGGGTCGGAAATGTCCGCTTTGGGTCAAAAGCAGACATGTGCGGCGCACAAGCCAATGTCCGCTAAGTGCCAATAGCGGACATGTCGCCAGCTATTCCAGCAGGGGAACTATTCTGCCGCCCAGGAGCTTAATTTGGAAACGCCGAGAGGTGTGCCATGTCCAGAACGGAAACCGATAATTCGGCACTACGTCGAAACGCCGACGAAATCGATTGGCGACATGTCTGGCTTACCAACGCCATGATCGATAGCGGCAAACTGGAACCACCAAAAATTGCCCGTTATAAAATAATGCAGACTCGGAACGACTCTTTGACGCGTCGACTGCACAGACTTCGTCGCATGAGAGCGGTCCTGGGGCCGAGATGAGAGCGGGGGCCGGATCGCCCCAATAGTTATTTAGCCGTGCGAAAGGCCCTTACCGTCGCGCGCGTGCTAGCGGCGACGCGGACATTTATGCGGTGGCGTACTGGTGTCGGAGATAATCCGTTTGTGAGTGTTGCAGATGTTCATGGACCATTTTGTCCAATTCATCTGCGAGGCGGCCGAGAACTTGAAGTACTTCGCTATTTTCCGAGCGTCGGCTTTCAACCGAAACCATTGATCGAATAATTTGCAAATTGATTACCGACGCGGTGATTGATCTCTCGGATCAGCTGATCTTTTTCACCAGTTCGCTGGGCAACAATCTTTTCTAACTTTATTTGCTGCTGTTTTGGTGACGGAAGCTTTTTGATCTCTGGGATGACAAAAGCAAAAGCAACAGCAGTTCCCACGGACACCAAAGCGCAAAACGCGCCTATGCCAGCGTGAATCTCTAAGTGGTTGCCGCCGGCGAGAGCAGACCAGCTATGCGCGACGTGAGTAAGTCCACACGCAACTATGAAAGTTACAAAAAGAAGCCACAGCCACGGGTATGGAATGTCATCCTTGCGATCTCGAAGCACGATAGACATGGTGATTGGTATCGCGAAGTAGGCCGCGGCAATTGAAAGGTCGCTGCCGAGGACAAGCCAATAGAGTCCGGCGTTAGAGCTACACAGTTCTACGAGTTTTTCGAGCACAGCCGCACCTCGCGTTTCTCGCCGAAGCAGGTACCTTCTATTGTCGCTGTCTCGATGTGAGGTGCAATACTAGACAGGGCAAATCGACGCTTTCACACTTTCTTTTTTTCAATTTGCTCGGGGGCTGCCTGAAGCTCATCCAACTTTGTCAGTAGATGGCGCGTTTTGATCGCTGCCGATTGCCAGCCGATCTTGAGTCAGTAGTTGCTCTGCTAGCTAGAGCCACGTCTCCGCAATTTTATGGAGAGAGGCAGCGTTCTTGCTCCCGGCGCATTCAGCCATCGCGATCCACTAATCGGGGTATTGCCGACATTGCACTGCTGTCAGAGACACCTTCCCCTCCCAAGGTCACTACGTGCGGGTCTACGCGGCTTTTCCAATAGCAGTTTCATAGTGCTCGCACTGAGGGCACTGGAAAGTGTGTGGTTCGTAGCCGAGGCGCTCTCGCTCTATTCCAACCAGAAACGTCGCTGTTCCGCATTCGGAGCAGCCTGGTCGCACAATGGAATCGGTAGCCTGTACTAATATGGCAATCATGGCCTGCCCCTCTATTTGTACTTGACCGTTACGGTGTGCAAACGCCGGCAGGTCAGGCATGCAAAGGTTCGCCGGTCGTGGTCGACCTCATCGGCGGGTTCGACGTGAGAAAGAAACATCGGCATTCCGCACATATCGCAGGGGTGACAGATCACTCGGCGTCGGCAGATCAGCAAGATGAGATTGCGGCATGGCAAGCTCCCGAACGCGGTTCAGGCGGGAGCACTATTTTTGTCTCCCAGCCACCGACGCCTGACACAGAGCCACTGTCGATGATCTTGCCATTCCAGGTCCGAGCACCGCACGAGTCAATCCGCAAAGGTCTCAAGCAGCATCCAATCGGTGAAAACCAGAAAGACCATCAACGCTGTGAAATGGGTAAATGTCCGCTAGCGGACACAGCCCGTCGAAACAATAAGCTCTACAAAGGCATGTCCGCTGGTCATTAGCGCACATGACGCCATCCAACTGAGATGTCCGCTCTTACCGCGAAAGCGGACCTGGCATCGTGTTGGGGAACAGGCTAGCGGCGTTACCCGAATAGCCCCATATTGCGCGAATGGGCAAAACTCCCCGAGTCGTATTTCATCCAAAGCGTATCGCGGAAGGCGATTGACAAATTGAGGCTCACTTTCCCGGAGCCGAAATTCGTTACATCATCGGACCAGCGGACAAAGCCGATATTGATGATTGGATGGGCGGCAGCCGCAAAATAGCTTGGCTCCGCTCTCAAGGTTACGCGAAATGACGAGCTGCGAGCGTCGCCGCGGTCCGTATCCTACTCGCCATCCTCGGCGCCGTTAGCTCGCTGAGGCGACGTCTTCAAATTCGACGAGCGCAGTACACTGTTGCGCGCACTCGGAGCAACTGAATGTGAGCTGTTCGCGACCCGACGTGCCAGTTCGCGCAATATCGTACAGCCACATTGCTCGGCCGCAGTTGGGACACGCCGGCGTTTTACCAACCGGCCGTTCGGATGACTTGAATAAATTGGATTGGGGCATCGCATCACTCCTCACACTCCCTACAAATCCGCGGCAACGGAACTTGTTCCGTGCATCGGTTTGCCAAGGATTGCCGCCCCAGCGGCTGGGAGCTCGTGTCCGCTTTGGGTCATTAGTAGAATTTAGCGCTGCGGAAACCATGGTCGCTTTGCTCCCAAAAGCGGACATTTGCTCGGCGATGGCTTTTAACGGGATGACTTTCGTTCCACTGCCACCAATCGGGTCGGGTTAAAAGCGCACCTAAGCAGATCGGCGTACAATTGAACGAACGTGACCGCAGCCTTGGCACCGAAAAAAATCTACGAGTGATCCGGTTGTCGGACTTTCAGTTGTGTTCCTAAACGCCAGTTCGCCGCCACAATGCGGACAAGGCTCGTCGTGGCTCATTTTGACAGGGTCCAAGGCGTCCTTTTGTGCCCAAGAGCATAGGTACCCGCGGACATCGACAATGCTGCGCAAGATGTTTGTGTGACAATTGGCCTTAGGGACATACTCAAAACCACATATCGCTCCGCCAAGGGTTGCCAAAAAAGTGATACCGCGGTGTCGGAGGCGTTCAAAGACCTTTAGCGGTAGAGTCGAACCGGCGGAACCCGAACGTCCGGCAATGGTCACTCAATCGTCAGACTATGGTCACCTTCACCAGCAAACCGTCCTGCACCCGAAACAGCGTACGAGGTGATTCATGGTTGGCGAAGCGCCCATGTCTTTTGATCCTGAAACCGTCGCCCTCTTGAAGGAAACTCTGGAGGACGCCTGGGCCGCTCTTCGACCGGAGCAGCAGGCTACGATGCAGAAGACCGCGCTCGCCGAACGTATCCTCAAATCCGCCGCCGATGGCGAACGGGATCGTAAACGCCTGCGTGACGCTGCGCTGATGGACATTGTCGCCTGATGAGATGGTTGGCAGATAGGCGTATTTTACTGTCTTTACCTGTCATGTTTGGAGCGGCGCTTTCACTCTACTCTGCGCTCGTTAGGCCCAGCCAAATGTCCGCTTTGGGTCAAAAGCAGACATGTGCAGCGCAGAAGCCGATGTCCGCTAAGTGCCAATAGCGGACATCCGCCCCAGAACAGCAGAAGCCCCAACCTTGCGGCCAGGGCTTCGCGTGCGATTACGTTGTAAAGGGGCAAACCAAAACAACGCACCCGGCACGTCGACTAGATAGCACAACGGATCATCGACGTCCGCTTTGTGCCAAAAGCCGACATTCTCCCTCCCTCGCGTTGGCGCTGCGCCTCGGATCGCGGGACGAGTTCCCCGACTACGGGCCGCGTTGGCTACTTCCGCGAGCGCGGCCTTTTTTCAATCAGCGTTCGGGAACGCCATCGAGTATCACTGGCACCGAAGGCGTTTGGCGTTGGCGCGGCTTATCGCCGTGTACCTGCTTCAGCCGTTCCAGTAGCGGGTCGACGAGTTCATCGGTGCAACGGAGCGTTCGCGTGTTGACAGCCCCGTCATGATCATCATCACTGATGACCAGCGAAACGCCGAGTTCGTCAGCTCGCCGCATGACTCTCTCTTGGCTGGTACGCAGCATTGTTGCCAGTATATTGAGGCCGATGCGAGTGACCGGTTGCTCCATGATCAGCGCATCGTCTGATAGCGTGAATTTTCTTGTGAGCTTCTTGTTGTTCATACCCGCATATGACCTCGCTTCAATGGCGAGTGCTCCTCCCTTTGCGGAGTGTTTAGATCCGGCGTAAATGTCTGGTCTTGTGGGTTCGGGCCAACAATCTGTCCGAGGCCACGACAGCCCTTATCAACTATCTGGCTTTTACGTTCGATGCTTTGGCCCGATTTTTCGGGCCGGGGCCGCGCATGTAGTGCTGCTCGGGCCGGTAAGGATCGTACAGCGCACGCCAGATTTGTCCCCAGATCTGGGATGCGTATTGCAGATGTTTTCCGATGTGTGTCATCTCCGGATGACCGCCGTTCCTTAATAGCTGATCTCTAATCACCTTCACCTGAACGGCCTATGTCTGGGGGATTAAAGTTTCGTAAGCGACGTTGCACTGGAGAGGGCACAAGCTCTTTCATTGTGGCTTTTGCTGTTCCGTTAAAAGATTCGGTAGCGGCATCAATCGCCGTTCGGTCGCTTGATGGCCGTGCTCCCGGCACGCGAAGGCATCTGCCTTAGCCGGATGTTGAGCGCACGTGACTAGACGACTACAGTCCGGGTCGAGCGATGCAACACTGCAGGAGAAGTGGTCATGCAACGGCGGACCTCGACGATGTGCTGGTTGATAATCTCGACCGGGCTTGTTCTCGCCTGCGCGCTGCCGGCGAAGGCAGCCGAGACGACGTTGCAAGGAACTTGGATCGCGACAAAGGCGGAACAGGACGGCAAAGCAGCCGATGACCTTGTCGGACATCGGCTCTCTTTTATGGGCAATCGCTTCGAGATCCGATCGAAGGATGACAAGCCTCTCTACGCGGGAACCGTCCAAATGAACCCGAGCACGAAACCGGCGACGATTGATTTCCAGCAAAAGAAAGGGGCACTAAACGGGAAGGTATGGAAGGGGATCTATGCCGTGGACGGCGACACGCTGACGACCTGTGACAACGCGCCGAACTTGCAGAAGGGCCGGCCCGCTGCATTCGAGGCAAAAAGCGGGTCTGGGTATGTTCTCATTACGTTTAAGCGCGCAAAGGCCCGAGACGCTTCGATCTAATCTATGTCAACGGTCGCGACTTACGTCGATTAGCATTGCGACGACGGCTGCATCGGGCAGCAATTAGTGCAATAGCTCCGGTCGCTTTGGCCCCAACTCGCCCGCAAGAAGCGACCTCGAACCGGAAATGTCGGGCATTGGCACCGACTCAAACTAGCATACTGGGGCCAGGTGGGACTTCAGACACAGGTCGTTGAGCGACCGGCCCAGCGCACAAGCCGATGTCTGCTAAGTGCCAAAAGCGGACATGGGTCCACTATTCGATCACCTCATCGGCGGTAAACAGAAGTTTCGGGGGAATCGTCAAGCCAAGCGCCTTGGCCGTCTTGAGATTGATGACGAGGTCATACTTGGTTGGCTGTTCATAAGGTAAATCGCCGGGTTTCTCGCCCCGCAGGATGCGATCGACGTAGGAGGCGGCCCGTCGGAACAACTCGGTATGATCGCTGCCGTAGTAAAGCAACCCTCCACTTGTTACAAAATTACGTTCCCAATAAACCGCCGGCAATCGATAGCGCGCGACCGCTTCGACAGTTTGAGTGGCTAAGGCATTGATGGTGACATCCCCGGCGACAAATACCCCACCGTTGGGTTTCGCCGCTGCTGCCGCCACGGCGTTCTCAATATCCGCGAGCCCATGAACTTGGGCGATGGTGGGCTCTATACCCAGCTCCTCGGCGGCTGACTTAAACGCGCGCGCAAAAATAACTGTACCGGGGTTGTCTGGATTGAACATCATGGAGACGCGTGAGACTTGAGGCGCGACCTCCTTAAGTATTTGGAGCATTTTGCCGATAACCGAAAGCTCCATTGGTGAAAAGCCGGTAACGTTGCCGCCCGGCCGGGCCAGGCTTTTTACGTAGCCGCGCTCGACTGGATTGGGAGAACCGGGGACGACGATTGCGATGGAGCGCGTCATTTCCATCAGGATAGGGATGACGCGGCCACCGGCGGCCAGTATGACGTCAGGTTTGAGTTCCACAAGATTACTGGCAGCGGACCGAATGAGGTCCATATTGTCGCCCATCCAGCGCTCGTCGAACTCAACGTTAACACCCGATGCCCATCCACGTTTTCGTAACTCTTCTCGGAAGGCGCGGATGCGTTCCTGGAAGACTGCGTCCCGAGGAGGGTACGGCATCAGAATTCCAATTCGATGCATGCGTTGGCTCTGCTGCGCACCGGCAGCATTTGGCAACGCGACGACTGAACCAATAACAACTTTGATTAAATCTCGCCGGCGCACGCAACGATTTCCTTGAAAGCCAAGAACCCAGCCTGCAGCTCAAAATATAGCAGATCGACACACGCGAGTATGCGGATCATGTCCGCTTTGGGTCAGAAGCGGATATGTGCAGCGCAAAAGGTCATGTCCGCTTTGTGCCAATAGCGGACATCAAAAGAGTTCGGCTTTCCCAAAAAAGAAAAGCCCCGGGCATTGCCCGAGGCTTTTTATTAATTTGAACTTGTCTTGAGTGTTACGGGCCGAACTTGTAGCTGAGACGTGCGAGAACTGTTTGAATACGGGTTCTGACGTCGAAGGCGTAGCTGCCCGCGCCGCCACCCACTTCGTAATTCGCCGTTCCCAAATCGATGTAGTTGTACTCAACACCGATGATCCAATTGGGCGTGAACCCGTATTCCAGGCCGGTGCCTATCGTCCAACCACTCTGCCAATGCGTAGCGCTTCCGGCTCCCATGGGGGAGCCCCCGACGCAACACGTGTCAGATACGGAAAATTGGACGTTGGCGCCGGCGTAGCCTCCCTTGGCATAAAGCAGCACGTTGTTAAAAGCGTAACCGATGCGGCCGGTGACCGTCGCAAGGCTGTTAATCTTTGTCGTGAATATGTCGTCGTTCAGGATGGCCAGATTGTTCGCATCCCCCTTGATGGTCGTGCCGGCAAACGTTCCTTCGACACCGAGCACCCACTGGTTGACTTGATAGTTGCAGCCGACTTGGCCGCCCCCGATAAAGCCACTGTTGTCGTAGGTGAAGCTTTCGCCAGGGTCGAGATGGCCGAATGCCGTTGTGTTGACGGTGTTGGTAAATTCCGTCCGGGCCCAGCCTCCGCCTGCGTTCAAGCCGATGTAGCACCCGCTCCAATTGTAAACCGTGGCTACCGGAGCCCGATAGACCGGTGCCTTTACCGGCATATCGGCGGCGGAAGCGATCGAAGCGAAGCCGATAACAGCAACAGTAGCGAGCACGGTTTGCAGGCGATGCATGATCAGCCCCCGATGACAACCAAGATCTGCATTCGGATTTGGTGGTAGCAAAAAACCTCAGCTAGGCGGAGCCGCGTTTGGGACATCTGCACTGATGATTTCCAGGCGTGATATTTATGTGTCGTTATATATGCAAATTTTATGCGCGGCGGAACATTTAACGGTACGGCGTGGCTTTTTTCTCCATCGCATTGTCCGCATTGGGTCAAAAGCAGACATGTGCGACGCAAAAGCTGATGTCCGCTAAGTGCCAAAACCGGACAAGGTAGTCTCTATTCAATCACCTCGTCGGCGCGGGCAAGCAGCAACGGCGGTACGGTGAGGCCAAGGGCCTTGGCGGTCTTGAGGTTGATCGCCAATTCGAACTTGGTCGGCATCTGGACCGGCAGGTTGGCGGGTTTCTCGCCTTTGAAAATGCGGTCAACATATTCCGCCGCTCGACGGAAAAGATCGGCGCGGTCGAACCCGTAACCGATAAGGCCTCCACTTCTGACAAACGCCGAAGTCGAATAAATGGCCGGCAGTTTCTGCGTGGCGACCAAATTTGCAATCGTCTCACGACGGGACGCTAGAAAACTATCGGGCAAAAAAACCACACCACTCGACGGTTGCCGTGCAGCCATAGCGATGGCGTTCTCAATCTCCTCATCATTGCGAATAGGCGAGACAGCCAGCCGTAAGGAAAAGGACGCTCGAACACTCTCCATTGACGGTAGAAACATCTTCGCGAAGGGTGCCGAGCTGGGATTGTAGATCGCGGTGATGTGGCCGACGCCCGGCGCGATTTCCTTGAGTAACTCAATCCACTTTGCTCCCATGGCCGGTTCTTCAACGGCAAAACCGGTAACGGTCCCGCCGGGACGCTCCAAACTCTTGACGAAGCCTTGGGCAACCGGGTCGGCTACCGCAGCCATGACGATGGGTATTGCTCCCGCGGCCTGTCGTACTGCAAGCACGCTCGCGCTGGAATTCACCACGAGGATGTCCGGCTTTAGCGCGGTCAGCTCCTTCGCGAAACTCTCCGCAAGCTTGGCGTTGCCGGAAGTCCAGCGATAGTCAATCTCGACGTTACCGCCCGGCTTCCATCCCAATTGCTCAAGCCCTTGCCGGAACGCCACGACGTAACCTTGCCCTTCAGTGTCGTTCTCTGGCCGAGCGATCACCACACCAATGCGCTTCTTGCGCTCGGCTTGCTGGGCACGGACCCCAAGCGGCCAGCCGGCCACCGCAAGCCCCAGAAATCCGATGAACTCGCGCCGTTTCATTGGCCGCCCTGAAACTGAAGAAACAGCAGTCTACAATTTATTCGGGAAAGGGGCGAATGTCCGCTTTGGGTCATAAGCGGACATGTGCAGTGCACTAGTGGATGTCCGCTAAGTGCCAATAGCGGACCTATGCCTCTTCGCTCCACCTATCTAGCGCAGTGTACACGGTGGCTAAAACGATGCTGTACGTCAGCAACATGCCTAGCGACAACAACGCGGGCGCGATACCAAGTCCAGCTTGAAAGGCAAATGGGCCGAGCCCGATTAAAGGAAAAAATATCACTCCCATTAGCACCCATCCGATAAGACCAAAGATCGCGCCTTTGCTTATGCCATTTCGACCGGGCAGTAGGCGATTAATGCGCGCGAATAGAAATCCAAGAATTGCCATGCCGTTCACGAGCGAAAGCAACCACGGCACAAAGGTCGGCACATCTGCGCCAACCCACTGACTAAGAGAATGTTGCAAACTCTGATACGGTTGAAATGATGGAAGCAGACCTGCTCGCGATTTGAGATACATAAAAGAGAAATGAACGAGTGTGCCGCACAAGCCCGCGACAGCCGACTTCCAAATCCAGCCTTTTACGACCAACGGGTTGCCACCAAAATCGTCTGGCGTACCAGCGAGGCTTTCAATGCATTGGGAATTGACCCATTGCTATCATCAAGTGATGCGGCTGATGGTGTCCGCCTTGAACCATGATGCCCATAAAGCCGAGCGCCTTTAACTTAGTGAGCGGTTGCGCTTCGCTCGCCAAGACCGTGAGTTTTACGCCATTTGGCAAGTCTTCGCTCTTTGCGCTCCAACCGATTTCGTGCAGCTCGTTTACGTGTGCCGGGACCATGCGCTTGATCGCTTCAAGCGTGCGACCGTCGCCCGTCACGGTGATCTCGATGCCATTGTCAATCATGCGTTGGGCGGCAGCGGCGTGTAGCGTTACCTCATTCATGTCGATGAGGTGCTGTCTTAACGCGTCAATGTTGACCTTTGACCAGTCCGTCTTGGGATCGGATTGTAGAATTTGAACGATCTCTTGGATCGTCCCGAAGGCATCTTGCCCGGGCATGGTCGGTGTGCCGGTCGCGGCAGATTGCTGACCATGCATTCCGCCATGACCGCCCGTACCGCCGTGCATTCCCATGCCGCCGTGCATTCCGTCTTGACCCTGCATCATCTGGCTATGCATCTGACTCATCATGTCGCCTTGCTGCATCTGACCATGCATGCCCATTGGGCCACCCGACGATATTTGTGCGAAGGCATAAACAGTCGCGGCAAGGACTGCCGTCACGGCAAGCATTGTCTTCCATGGAAATTTTGACATCGGGAGCCTCTTTCGCGTTATGCCCCTAATGCCCTGAATAGCTTGACCCGCAAAGCCACCATATGATCTCGATCATACGCGGCGTAACAGCGTGATTTTGCTGTGATTGCGCCTGATCTCGCCGGAACGTTCAAGCGCGGCCAAGGTGCGGTAAAGCGCCTCGTGGGTAAGGCCCAGTTCTGCGGCCAAATCCTTCAATGTGCCGCGGAGTTCAAATACGCGGCCATTAGCCTTGGCATTTAGGGTGAGAAAATGCCGTACGCGTTCCCGTGCCGAGCGGATGTTGCGTTGCTCGATACGGGTGCGAAGGTCCATCACCTGATGGGCAAGCCCTGCAGAGAATGCCCGCGCAGCCTTCGGGTTTCTCTCGAAGGCGGCCAGCACTTCTCGTTTCGGATAGACGCGCACGGTCGCTTTGGTGCTGGCTATCGCATCACAGTGATACTGCGGAGAAAACAGGGAGGCCTCAGCAAGCGTCTCGCCAGCCCCCGCGACATGCAGCACGACCTCGTGCCCCGAGCGGTCAACCCGCGCAAGCCGTACGCGGCCAGCGATAACCTCACATAGGCCTATGGTCTTGTCGCCGAGCCGGAATAGAACCTCACCCGCTTTCAGCTTACGGACTTTTGCCGCGGCTCGCACACCAGCGGGCATCCAATCTTTTACCGGCACTAGGCGACGCCTCTCTCCGTCTGAGCCTGATGATCATAGCTGGCTCAGAGGCGGAAGCGGAATGTCCGCTTTGGGTCAAAAGCGGACATTTGCGCCGCAATAAGTCATGTCCGCTTTACCCCCAATAGCGGACATGGGCGGTGCACTCGCTGATGTCCGCTAAGTGCCAATAGCGGACATTGATGGGTGACCTCCTCCGGCCAATACGACTATTGGGCAAGCACTTCGGCGCGCGGCAAAACAATCGTAATTTCGGTGAATTCGCCCAATTCTGTCGCGACATCTATTGAACCACCGTGCTGCTTCACGACTATATCGTGACTAATGGAGAGACCGAGTCCCGTCCCTTCGCCGGCAGGCTTGGTCGTAAAGAAGGGGTTGAACATCTTGTCCTTAATCTCCGGCGGAATACCGGTTCCGTTATCGCGGATTTTGATTTCCACCCGATCACCAAGGCCCCTCGTTGAGGCAATGAGGGTAGGCTTGTAATCTTCGCCATTGAACTGGGCCTTTTTCGCCGTCGCATAAACTCCGTTTGAAATCAAATTGAGCAGAACCCGCGTGATCTCCTGTGCGAAGAGGTCAGCCTTGCCAGCAGCTGGATCGAGCGCGTGTTCCACCCTGACATCGAAATTCTTTTTCTCAGCTCGTGCGCCGTGATAGGCGAGATTGAAGCTCTCCTCGACCAGAGCGTTAACATCTATGAGTCGGCGTTCTCCGGGCCCCTGGCGCGAATGCAGCAACATGTTTTTGACGATCGAATCCGCGCGCGTGCCGTGCTGCACGACCTTGTCAAGATTGCCCTGCAGCGTATCGGTCAGCTCGTTAATCTCGGCGCGCGCTTTGTCGTCGAACGGTATGCCCTTTAGGGTGTTCTGTAATTCATCAATCAATTCGACGGAAAGACCCGAGAAATTATTGACAAAATTGAGTGGGTTTTTGATTTCGTGCGCGATACCGGCAGTCAATTGACCAAGTGAGGCAAGCTTCTCCGTCTGCACCAGGCGGTCTTGCGTGGTGCGTAGATTTTCCAGCGATGTGGCCAGCTCGCGCGTTCTGGCTTCAACACTTTCGAAGAGCCGCACGTTCTCGATCGCAATCGCGGCTTGGTCAGCAAAAGTTGAAACCAGTTCGATTTGTTTATCCGTGAATGGACGAACCGTATTGCGCGTTAACATGATGATGCCGATCGGAGCGCGTTCGCGTAGGAGAGGCACGCCGAGCACGGTTCGGAATCCCGCAATCTTGCGGGCCTCGATCATGGTGTATTCCGGATCGGCCTCAACGTCATTCACTTGAATGGGTCTGAGTTCGGTCACCGCACGTCCGAGCACCGTACCGCGCCCTGGCACGAGCGACTGCCTGCGCATGTACTCGTCGTATTCGCGAGAGAGACCGTAGCTTGCAACATATGGATAGCTGTCTCCTACTGGGCGATGAATAGCAGCGCTATCCGCCTCGCAGAGGCGTGCTGCCGATTCAACGAGCGTATCCAGTACGACCTGCAAGTCGAAGGTTGAGCGGCTGATGACTTTAAGAACGTCAGCGGTGGCGGTCTGCTGCTGTAAGGATTCGCGCAGCTCGCCAAGCAGTCGCGTGTTCTCGATGGCGATGACCGCTTGCGCAGCGAAGTTTTTTACCAGATCGATCTGCTTGGCTGTGAACGGTCGAACCTCTTGACGGTAGATACCTATGACGCCGACAAGGTCCGTATCCTTGAGCATCGGCACCAACAAAAGGGTTCGGCCGCCCGCATATTTGGCGATCGGAGCATCCGGGTGTTCGGCCGCCGTGTCTGCAACGTGAATGACCTGCTTTGTCTCAACGACACGTTTTAGGTCGCTGACGTCTCGCCATTGAATTGTTGGCGTTTGGTTATGAAATCGTGCGAATGCAGGCGGCGCGTTATGCAACGCGACACGCCTAAATACGTCGCCTTCCCGCTGCAGCATTGACCCGAAAGCTGCCTCGCAAATTCGCGTCGCATTCTCCAATAAAGTGTGAAACACCGTCTCGAGTTCGCCAGGCGAGCTCGAGATCACCTTCAGCACCTCGGAAGTCGCGGTCTGCTGCTCGAGGGACTCCGAAAGGTCGTTGGTGCGTTGCCGCAGCTCGCTGAGTAGCCGCGTGTTCTCGATGGCGATCACCGCCTGCGCGGCGAAACTGGCCAGCAGCTCAATCTGTTTATCGGTAAAGGGGCGCACCTCTTTGCGGTAAATGGCTATAGCGCCTACAAATTCGTCGTCCTTAAGCATCGGCACGCAAACCAATGTGCGAATACCCGCGACATCGACCCCTGCAACCGCCAACGGATGACCGTCGCGATAGGCGCGATCCTCCCGCATGTCCGCGACCTGAAGCGGCTTTCGAGAATGTGAGACGAGTGTCAAAGGGCTGTACGAGCCTGGATCGAATCCGCTCCGCCATGGCTCGGTGTATGCCCGGGGTAGCGCGCCGTGAAACGCGGCATTTCGGAACTCATTTCCTTCACGCAACCACATCGCACCGTAGCTTGCGTCGCAAATGCGTGTTGCGTTTGCCAGCATGGCATCGAACACCGGCTCTAACTCGCCTGGCGAGCGGCTAATGATCTTCAGCACGTCGGCCGTAGCCGTTTGCTGCTGGAGAGATTCGCGAAGCTCGTTGAGTAGCCGCGTGTTCTCGATGGCGATGACGGCCTGCGCTGCGAAGTTTTTAACCAGTTCGATCTGCTTGTCCGTAAACGGACGCACCTCTTGCCGATAGATTGCTATAACGCCGACCAGACTCCGGTCCTTGAGCATTGGTACAATAAGAAGAGTTCGAGCCCCCGCGACCCTGGCGATCGGTTCATCCGGATTTTCCAGCCTGATGTCGGCAATGTGACTAACTTCTTTGGTCTCAGCGACACGGTAAAGGAAATGGGCCGACTGGCGTGGAGCGATTGGATCGCGCTGCTGTGCCTTAACCCACCGCTCTGGTGCGTTGTGGAGAGCGACGTGCCGGAGTGCGTTATCTTGATAAAGCAATAAATTGCCGAAACTGGCCTCGCAGATTCGCACTGCGTTCTCCAACAAGGCGTCGAAAACCGGCTCCAACTCGGCCGGCGAAGAACTGATGACCTTAAGCACATCGGCGGCTGCGGTCTGTTGCTGGAGAGATTCGCGAAGTTCATTGAGCAGCCGCGTGTTTTCGATGGCGATGACAGCCTGGGTGGAGAAATTTTGAACCAGTTCGACTTGCTTGGCGGTGAATGGCCGCACCTCCTGGCGGTAAATAACAATAGCGCCGATCACCTCACCGTCTTTAATCATCGGAACTCCGATCAAACTTCGTGCGCCGGCAAGTTTGATCGTGGCCTCGCGAAGCTTGTCGTCGTAAGTCGGCAGTGCCCTGATATCCGCGAGGTGAAAGAGTTGTTTCATCCTCAGCAGTTGCCCCAGACCTGTCTCCGGCTTTGGACGGAATACCGGCACATCACGAAGGTAGGCAACGAAGGCGTCAGGCGCGCCGTGCGTTCCACCTATGCGCAGGGAGTTGCCCTCGCGTAGCCAGAGATGAGCAAATTTTGCATCGCAAATGCGGACTGCATTTTGCAATATCGCATTGAAGACCGGCGCCAGTTCACCTGGTGAACTGCTGATAACCTTGAGCACATCGGCTGTGGCGGTTTGCTGTTGCAGGGCCTCCTGCAACTCGCGCCTGAGCTGCGTGACCTCTGTTTCCTGCTCGGTATCGGAGCCGCGTCGGCGGCGGCGCAAGGCCTTACGTACATCGCGGCGCGCCAACGTCTTGCGGTGTTGCCTACCCGCTTTACCGCCCGCTTTATCGCGCCGCCTCATTGTCGCCCCCGAGGCTCAGACGGCAGATGGTATCAACTGTCGCGTGTACTCTGAAGGGCTAATACTCTTGGGGGATGTCCGCTTTGGTCAAAGCAGACATGTGCGCTGCACTAGCTCATCTGTGCTTTGTGCCAATAGCGGACATGGTGCCTCACTCG
This sequence comes from uncultured Alphaproteobacteria bacterium, assembly GCA_963831515.1. GTDB lineage: Bacteria > Pseudomonadota > Alphaproteobacteria > Rhizobiales > Xanthobacteraceae > Pseudolabrys. Next base: position 269,011 of record CAWHQL010000015.1, read on the forward strand.
ATCACCTCGTCGGCACGCGCGGAGCACGGACGGCGGCACGGCCGCCCGATCTGTACCGACTTTGAGTTGCTCAATTATAGTGGCCAGCGTCAGGTGCTTTTTGGCAATGTAGAGCAGCTGAATTTCTAACTCGGGAGCATCCTTCGCAATGCTGGTGAGAATTGCCGCGCGTAACCTACATTCGCGAATGATTTGCACGGCGCCACTTCCGGTTTGGTTCGCGGGTCGCCATTTCGTAGCAAAGCGCGCTGGGGTCAGACTGACCAAAAGTCGACACTAGTTTGAATTTAGCCTCAGAAAATCAGGCCTAGCTGCCTCGCGCGAACGGCGTCATATTGGCGCGATGGGAAACCCTCCCGGTGAAGTCGTCCTATTCCCCAAACCGCTGAAAGTAGGTGCGGAGTGGCAGGTTGTGGCCCAATACCCGAGCGGCCAAGTGGAGAGGATTTGCGGCTTTGCAAGCGAGGTCGAAGCCGTGCACTGGATCAACGATGCATCGGGGGCATGGCTAAAGAAGCGCGGTTATAAAAATGGCTGACCAACCCGATTTCAAGACGCAATAGCGGCTATTCACCCTGCGTGATGCAAGAGACACCCCATCGATGTCCGCTTTGGGTCAAAAGCAGACATTTGCAGCGCAATAAGGCATGTCCGCTTAACCCCGACAGCGCCATGATGCGCGGTTGCAATAAAGGGCGCCCCAATTCGGGCGCCCTTTTCGTTTTACGCTGCGGCGAACGCATCAAAGGGAGATACAGCACATGTTGCGCACAGTATTTGCGATCGGAATTGCAGGTCTAATTTTCGCGGCCGGGTCCGAAACTACCCAAGCAGCACCGATCTCCCCGCTTCCTGCGGCTGCCGCCGCGGGCATCGATATTTTGACGGACGTGCAATGGGGGCGAAACTGCTGGCGTGACCGCTGGGGCCGTGTGCACTGTCGAGGTGGCGGTGGCTGGGGTCCCGGCTGGGGTCCTGGCTGGGGTCCTGGCTGGGGCGGTGGTCGTTACTGCTGGCGTGACCGTTGGGGCAATAGGCAGTGCCGGTGGTAATTTCAAAAGCTGGCGACGACCCTAGTCGGTGGCTTTCAGCATCTATCTAGGGCGGATGCGGTTGCAGAGAAATTTTTTCCGTCATTCGGACCAACGCGGCGATACTGCGCGCGCGCATTTTTTCCATCATGCGGCCGCGATGCACCTTGATTGTCTTCTCGGCAATTCCAAGACTCGCGGCTATAATCTTATTTTGCTCGCCGGCAATCACATGGATTAGAACTTCTTTTTCGCGCTGCGTGAGTGTTTGGAATAACGCAAAAATCGAACGGCATTCGCAATTCAATCGGTCTTGCTCTTCAGCTCTTTGAATTGCGTCAAACAGTTGAGCCGCCTTAAACGGTTTAATGAGAAAATCTACCGCACCCGCTTTCATTGCAATCGCGCACGCGTCCACGGTGGGTTGGCCGGTTAAGAATATGATGGGTCGCTCAATCCCGTTCATGCTCAATATGCTTTGTAAGTTCAAACCATTCAGACCCGGCATTGATATATCAAGGATGAGAAAACCCGGCACTAAAGGCTCATGTTCACTAAGGAACTTTTCTGCAGAAGAATACGCGTTGACTCTATACCCTGCGGCTTGAAGAAGTCTGGTCAATGCGCTCAATACGCCGCGATCATCATCGACGAGGAAAGCCTCGCATCGATTTTGGAGTTTCTTTGGGAGGGAGTTCGATCGCACGGCTATCATGCACTTGTCCCACAATCTGACGCTGTGAAGTTAGCAGGAGTCTAAGCCGCGTCCGACTTAGACCAAGGGCCAACTCCGGTTTGCGTGAGATTTACGCGTAGGATTGATGTCCGCTTTGGGTCATAAGCAGACGTTTGCAATGCAAAATGGCATGTGCTTTAGCCCCGAAAGCGGACATGCGCGGTGCACTAGGAATGTCCGCTTCGTGCCAAAAGCGGACATTTGCGGGCGCGGCTGGGATTGTCAGCCCAGTGCCATTAGGGACCGTCACCCTTTCGCATTGACGCGGAGCTCAGATAGCCTGCGCCTGCCTTCAAATAATAATTGCCCTTCCAGGGAGGACGCCATGAAACTTCCCCGCTGCAATTTCTTACATCTGGCTGCAAACGCTGCCGCGACAAGATTGATGCTTGTGCTGCTTGGTCTGACGTTTGCGGGCGCTGCTAGCGCTCAGTCCCTGACGCCGGAGGAAAGACAGGCTCTGTCCCCGACCGGCAAACTTCGCGCGGCGCTCTATCTTGGCGGCCCCACGAATGTGATTAAGGATCCTAATTCGGGAGAAATGAAAGGCGTCGGATACGATCTGGGAAAAGAGTTGGCTCGGCGTATGGGAGTTCCCTATGAGCCGGTGATCTATCAGACACCCAAGCTTCTCGTCGAAGATGTTAACTCCGGCAAATGGGATATTTCTTTCGTCGCACAAGATTCGGATCGCGAAAAGATTTTGAATTTCACTGGGGTGTATCTCAGCCTTGAGCATGGATACCTCGTCCCCAGCGGCTCCCCCATCCAGACAATCAATGACGTAGATCGGTCTGGGATTCGGGTCGGGGTCCCAGCGGGAGGATCGGTGATACCCCCGCTCAAACGCGCGCTGAAGAATGCCGAAATAATTGAAGTGGGCATGCCCGAGGCTGCGGAATTGGTGAAATCCGGAAAGGTCGATGTTTTCGCCGCGAACAAAGCAAACCTCTTCGCAATATCCGATAAGCTGCCCGGCTCTCGAGTTCTTGACGGTCGATTTTCCGTCGACCGGTTTGCGCTCGGAGTTCCGAAGGGACGGGAAGCGGGAATGGGTTACGTTCGCAAGTTCATTGAAAACGTGAAGGCCGAAGGTTTGATCAGGTCAGCTGCGGAAAAGGCTGGGGTGCGAGGAGCCGTCGAAGAGTGAGCGGAATAACGTTTCCCCTGGCCGCTCACCTCCTCGAGAATGCTGTTGTGGCTGCCGAATGTCCGCTTTGGGTCAAAAGCGGACATGTGCGGCGCAAAAAGCCATCTCCGCTTTACCCCCAAAAGCGGACATTTGATCGTCATCAAAGACAAGACCGATTTTCCTCTCGTATACGTCTGCAATAATCATGGATTGCGAGGAGTCCGTGATGGAGCCGCGTAACCGAGTTGTTCAGGTCAGACGCTTCGGTGGTTCCGATCAGCTAGAGGTGGTCGACGCTCCTCTACCAGCTGCTGGCCGAGGCGAGGTGCGGGTCCGTGTGCTCGCCTCGAGCCTCAACTACACCGAAGTGTTGATCCGGCGTCACCTTTACCCGCAAACGATGCGCCTCCGGCCGCCGTTCGTGATGGGCTACGACGTCGTCGGGGAGATCGATCAGATCGGCGACGGCGTACGCGACTTTCAGATTGGTGACCGCGTGGCCGACATGACGGTAGTCGGGTCGAACGCCGACTATCGTACGTTGCGGGTGGGCGACGTAGCCCGCGTGCCAGCAGGCGTCGACGCGGCGGAAGCGGCCACGCTGATCTTGAGCTGGACGACCGCGTACCAGTTACTGCACCGTGCGGCCCGGGTGCAGCGAGGCCAGCGCGTGCTCGTGCACGGCGCCGTCGGCGCGGTCGGCCAGGCGCTGCTCGTGCTCGGGGGACTGGCCGGCCTCGCGCTGTGGGGCACCGTACGCGGTGAACACATGGCGCTCGTCCGAGAGCTTGGCGCGACGCCGATCGACTACCAGCGCGAGGATTTCACGCGCGTCCTGCCGGGCGGCTTCGACGTCATCGTCGATGGCGTCGGCGAAGACGGCTATCGCCGCTCGTATGCGGCACTCAAGCGCGGTGGTCTGCTCTGCGCCATCGGCTTCTCGGCGAGCGTGCAGGCACAACGTCGCATGCTTCCTATAGTGATGGAAATAGCGCGCCTATATCTGTGGAGGCTGTTGCCCGGCGGCAAGCGTGCCCGTTTCTATTCGGTCAATGTCATGCGAACGCGACATCCGACCTGGTTTAAGGAGGACCTGGAGCGGTTGTTCGGCCTAATGGCAACTGGCGCCATCCGGCCGCGCGTCGCCGAGCGGATCTCCTTCGACGAGGTCGCCGAGGGTCACCGCCGCCTCGAGGCCGGCGGCCTCGAGGGCAAGCTCGTCCTGTGCCCGGATCTTCCGTCACGACGCAACCGGGTTTCGCTTCGCAAGCCGCACCTCGCTTCTACCCAGGTCACAGCCGCAACTTGGCCCTGAGTGTCGGTCTTAGTGGCGGCTGACGACCCCAATGGGGTCGCACTACCGCTCACATGTCCGCTTTGGGTCAAAAGCGACATGTGCAGTGCACTAGCCGATGTCCGCTAAGTGCCAAGAGCGGACATTGCCCGCCAGTTTGAAATGAAAGAGGCCGTCCAAGAGGTACGTAAACATCCGGAATTGAAGCCCGGAATGCTTTGGGTCTTCGATATGACTGCATGAGGGATCGATCCCACTCCTAATGGAGGGACAGATGGACTTCTCAGACATATTCTCAGCCGCTTTATTCATCGTGGTGGCACTCGTCGTCCTAGGTGTAGGCGTGTACGTTGTGAGGCCGGAGAAAAAATCATAGTGACCCAAGGCCACCGTAGTTGCGGTTCTTGTGGTTGCTGATCGGCTTTGCCGCAGTCAGATACGTCGGTCGGTGTCGACCGGACCGCGCTTGATCTAGGGTTTGTCGGTTATCGGCGTCGCCAGTGATAGTGTCGGCTTTGGGTCATTGACGCACATTGCCGCATGTCCGAACGATGTCCGCTCTACCCCCCGAAAGCGGACATTCGCAGCGCAAAAGGTCATGTCCGCTAAGTGCCATAAGCGGACATTCGAGCTGTGGCAAAAAGCAGGCCTGAAAGATCGCCGCCTTGCTACGTCCACATCGGTCGTAAGCGGACATAGTCCGCATTACTGAGCGTCGTCCGCTTATAAGCGGACATTAGGCGGCGTGGACGTGCCTGCCAGCCAGATCAGTGGCAGGAGCGACAGACCCGTTCGTCAGATCCTGCCCCAACAAAACATCAATATCCAAAGTGGAGCGGCGCCCGAGATCCGATGCATGCGTCTCTAAAAAGACTTGCGCAGACTTCCGCCCCTCATCGCGCAGCAACGAGAAGAATTCCCATTCCGCATTGACCTTGGAAGAGGCCCCGAGCTCTGTGAGCATCTCGCTCGCGATGCGGTGGATACGCATGCCGGCCCATTGCGCGCCCTCGGTGTCGCCCGGATCGGCGACTTGCCGGAGCACGGCCATCATGCGCAGCTCCTTCAGTAGAACCGCGTTAAAAGACACTTCATTTAGCCGATTGAGAATCTCTGAAGCCGAGCGCGGCGATTTTTCGCGCTCGACCGGATTGATCTGAACGAGAATGGTATCCTGTGATTTGCACTCCTGAATGAGAGGTGTGATCGTGGGATTGCCGGAATAGCCTCCGTCCCAGTACGGTTCGCCATCAATCTCTACGGCCTGAAACATGGTGGGCAGACAGGCCGAGGCGAGCAGAACGTCCGGCGTAATGGCATTGTTCCTGAACACGTGACCACGACCGGTCCGAACATTGGTCGCGGTGATAAAGAGCTTGGTAGTTGCCCGCGCCACCCGATCGAAATCGATTGTTTCGGCCAGAATTTCGCGCAATGGATTTTTCCCCATCGGGTTCAAGTCATAGGGCGAGACCATTCGAGACATGAGATCCATGGCGACATAGATGGGCGAAGAGTCCAGCGTCCAACGTCCGAGAATCACGTCGAGCGGTCCGCGCCGTAAAGGACTGAAGCGAGCCGCGTGCGAGACGCGGCGCCAGAAATTCTCTAGTGCGGCCCGGCGCCCTCAGCCCCACCTTTGGCAAGGCCATCGACAAGCACCGCGGCATTCATCGCGCCGGCGGACGTCCCGGAAATGCCATCGATCTTAAGCCACGGCTCCTCGAGCAGGCGATCGAGCACGCCCCACGTGAAGGCCCCGTGTGAACCGCCCCCTTGGAGGGCAAGATCGACTAGAACCGGTTTCCGTTCCATTGCGTGGGTCCATCGCCAGTAGTGCGCTTGAAAGCCAACGGCGAGCATAGAATTCTCAGTCACCGAGGCCCGAAGCTGTTTCAAAGGTGGTGCAGTCTGTTCCTTTGATAGGGGACAGTCTGATCAAAAAAGACCACTTTTAGACCGCGCGCTCATAGCCAAGAGTGCGCAACTGCATGATGTCCGCTTTGGGTCAAAAGCGGACATGTGCAGCGCACTATGCGATGTCCGCTTTGCCCCCGAAAGCGGACATTTTGCTAAGAGCCAGGAGCCCGGCTCGGCACCTTTCCCGATCTTAACTGTCACTGCCGTAGCGGGCGTTATCACGACCATACAAACTCATGAGAAAATTATGATTTGCTCATGAGTTTAAATGACTGCTCAGCAAAACTTTTTTCTTTTGCCCCTTATTCTCATGTTGACGACCAATTGCGCCAGATTCAGACTCTCGCCATCGAGATTCAGATGGCAGGCAGGCAAGCAAAAATTCTCAACGACAAGCAATTGAGCCAGCTCCTCGCCTACGCTAGCGCAACCCGATACCCCACTCGCAATCGCGTCATTGTTCTTTTGTCGGTGAAAGCTGGCTTGCGTGCCGGCGAAATCGCCAAACTCACTTGGGATATGGTGCTCGACCCGAGTGGCCAAGTCTCTTCAGCGATCGAACTGCGCGACTGGGCGGCGAAGAAGAAAAGCGGCCGCACGATCTCCCTGCACGACGATCTGGCCACTGCCCTCGCCTCATGGACGATTGAAAACTCAAACTCGGGACCTGTCATCGGCTCCGAACGCGGTGGCCCGATGACCCCGATCAGCATCGTCAACTGGTTCAAGACCGCATATCAAACTCTGGGCCTTGCCGGGTGCAGCTCTCATTCAGGCCGTCGCACATTCATCACCCGAGCGGCCCGGCTGGTCCACAAGGCGGGCGGTTCATTGCGGGACGTTCAATTGCTCGCCGGCCATCGATCAATTCAAACGACCCAGCGATACATTGACGGCAACTCCGATGCCCAACGACGATTGGTCTCGCTGATCTGATGACCGCCGCACAAGAGCTTCAAATTCGTTAGCGACAAAGACCTTGCCTATGCGGTCAATCTCGTCGAAACGGTCACCTGGCTGGCCGGCAGGCCCGACTATCTCGATGAACTGCGTGAGGCCGTACAGACCCTAAACTTATTTGCGCCGTTACCGGGCCGCGCGCGTTCCGCCAAGGTCTTTGAATGGCTAGCGGCTGCAACGAGCTTTCAAGGCATATCCGACCAGGTCGCCCAATCTTATATGAGCGTTCACGGGCGACCCCGTTGGGCCAAGATCGCCCACGGGCTCAAAACCGGCAACTGCCCTTTGCTCGAAAGTTATTGGCATTTTCACGGCTGCCATTATCGAAAGTCGTCGCACAGTTGCGCCCTCCCGCATCTGATCGATGGTTGCTCGTTGCCGGCACATCATTTTCGAAACGGCAATCTCAATCAGCTCGCGTATTCATTGTTTTTGTTTATCCGTGATGTTGCAGGCGGCGACCTCGTAGGCTGGATTGATGACCGTTTGGCCGAGGCTGATTGCGGACCGAAAGATACGCGAACCGTTCAAATGACCAACGCGATCATTGGCCCGTTGCGGGGCGTTCACGGGGTTGCCGACAAAGTTCTCAGCATGGTTTTATCGGACCTTCTCGTCGTCGGAAACGACCACAATCCACGATGGGGCCAGGTTGGCGGCTCCCTGATCGCGATCGATACCCTGGTCCACAATTTCTTGGTGCGCACGGGCGTTTTGAAACGCGCGAATGCGGTCCATCCCTACGGACCTCAATGCTACGGACCAACGGGCTGTGCGGCGATTTTGTCGAGCTTGAGCGAAGCCATCGATGCGCGACAGTTCAACCGCACCTTTCCTCGGGTCTTTCCTCGTTACATTCAAAGGGCGATCTGGGCTTATTGCGCGGAAGACGGGCTGCGTATTTGCAACGGGCGCACCATCAAAGATGGCCACCGCTGCAAAAATCTGGACTGCCGTCTCTATTCTATGTGCGATCGGCTGGCTCTGCGCGGCAAGACTGCCTTGATAAGCCTCATTTTAAGGCGTTTTAGGCCTTGACTGAGTGATAGGAATATAATACTATTGTATTGCTGATCGAATCGGCAGGCCCTTTCCGCGCCGATGCGACTTCAGCGACAACCCAAACTCCCTTCATCACCGACAACCGCGCCAGAGCCTCGTTACCGAGGCTCTTCGCATTTTCAATGGAGCAATGACCATGAGCAAAACCACTAACCATGCGCCCCAACCTTCAGTCATTGTTTTCGGGCTAACCTCGATTGGAAAGCCGAAAGCCGGCGCCTTTAAACCGACTGAGGCCGAGGCCGCCCGCAAAGCCGCGGCCAAGCTCGGCCTGCAAGTTTTCGAGATTGCCGACGAAAGCACGCGCGCATTCGCGGCGAAGGTACCGGCTGGGCGAGTTCACGGGCACGGCGACGCGATCGTGCCATTCGTGCCCAAGGCTTTGTATACCTCGATTGAGAGCTTGGCTCGACCCACTCCTGCGAACCCACCTAAACCTAACTCTCCGAGCCAGCCCCCTCGCCCGGCTCTACCCGCCAATTGGAACGACATCAAAGTTGGTGATCGCGTGCTCGCGCAAGATAGCGACCCCAAGGATGGTTGGTGGCAGGCAAAGGTTGTCGACAGGAATGGCGAGATCTTCAAGCTGCGGTGGCCGCGCAGTGAACGTGGACGGCCTTTTCAGAAGCATCGCCTCACCCTTGGCCTGATTTGTCCGAACGAGGGCGTCAAGAACGGCGGCATCGAATCCAATAAATCACCGGATAGTCCACGGCCACGGTTTCCGCAGGACTGGGCAGCCATCAAGGTTGATCAGGTCGTCCTCGCCAAAGAGGACGGACCCTGCGAGCAGTGGTGGGAAGCAAAGACCATCAAACTCGACAAAGACGTGTTCACCTTGCAATGGCGTGATCGTCCTGACTTGCCCTCGATTGAGCGGCCTCGATCATCCCTCGGACTCGTGCACCCAGCTCCGAAGGCTCGCTAGTCTTTAAAGCCGCGCCACAGCGACCCCCAAAGCACGCGGTTCGTTGTCGCGATCATTTTCATCACAACCAAGGAGACAAACCATGTCCGAAAGGACTGAGCAGATTTGTGCGCTCAATGACCAGCTACGCCAAACCCTGCGTACTGGCCTTGTCGTCATAACCCCAGGGGTCGCAGCCCTTGGACCAGAACCTGTCGAGCGGATCGTCAAGACTGTTTCAGTGTACGACGATTTTTGTCGTGCCAACGATCCTCATGAAGAACATGACTTCGGTGTCTTTGAGGCGGAGGGTCAGAAAATTTTCTTCAAGATCGATTACTACGACAACACTCTCTCACATCACTCACCTGACCCCACAGACCCAAGCGTTACGAAACGGGTCATCACGATCATGCTTGCTGAAGAATACTAGGGGAGAGCAACCATGAATACGACGATTGCTCCTGCTCGCTCGCTTCGAGCCTATCGGCCTGGGTTTCTGCTCGGCCCTTTGGGTTGGCTCGGTGAAAGGCTCTCCGCCAGTTTAGCGCGCGAACCGGAATTTCTGGCTCTGCTATTTGAACTCGAGCCTTACGCCATGCATCTCCTCGGCATTGCGATGGCCCACGGTTGTGATCAATCGCTTCTAACACCGCTGTTCGGGCAAGCCCCCAGAGGTCTTGTAGAGCAATCCATTGGACATTGGCCCGAGGGGCTCGATCGGTTGTTACAAATCCTACCGTCGACGGTCCTCTCGCTCGAAGAATACCAAGCAATCCCACAACTGTTGTCGGATAGGCCCACCGCGAAATTTCTGCAGCATCAGCGAACGGTCGATGGGCCGATGATCGCCGGCCTGACCGCGTTACCACTCGTCCTGCGGCGGCCGGCGATTTTCAAACTGTTCAACCAGCTTGAACGCATGGACCGGTTCATGCATGGGCTGCGATTCCTAAGCGAACTCGCCAAAGTCCCCTTCGACCGGCTAGTTGGCGACCTTGGGGATCTCGATCAATCGGATCAGGTCATCGCCATGATCGCAGATCTCGTCGAAAACCTGCCGTTGCCTCCCACTCTCCCACCGTCCTTTGTTGGCTTCTTCCGGAGAGTTGACCGCGTGGCCGAAATTAGGAGCCTGGCCAAGATGTGGCAAAATTGTTTGGCTGACTGTCTTCATAGCGTGAACAACGGCACAGCGGCGGTTTATCGAACGGAGATTGGTGGATCACAGGCTATTGCGTTCGTCTTACGCTTTGACCGTCTCGGATGGCAACTCAATCAAATCAAGGGGCCAAAAAATATCGATATCGAAACTAGCCACCTGTCCCGTCATCACAACGCATTCCTAGAGGCAGGCATCCCCACTTCCCCAGACGTTGCGGCGATCAAAGATTTGGTCTTGCGGGCCAGATGGCCAAGAGGCTTCGGAAATTAGAGAGGAAACAGTGGTTGCTCCAACATCGTTGGCTAACTGGTAATAAAATGTGTGAATCTTAATAAGTTTACGTGATGTCGCTTTTTCCCAAGAGCAGACATCGGACGGCCCTCGTTCAATGTCTGCCAAGTGCCACAAGGGGACGAGCGATCACCCTTTCGGCCGCAAGAATCCGCCGGTTTTTGTTCATTGCTTCGCTGGGCTCCCAACCAACGCCCTGTGCAACGCGGTGACCGCTTGCGCGAGTTGATCGTGATGCAAGACATCGTCCTTCGGTATCCGCCCAACGGTCGAAGCCACTTCTCGCAGAATGTCGGCGAACAAGCCAAAGTTGATATGCATGTGAATTGTTTTGCGGACATCGTCGGCACCTGGCTGTTCGAGGATCAGCGCAATACCGGTTGGATCGAGATGCGCCTCAAATCTCGATGAGCGTTCAAATGTGCCAATATAGAGTTTGTCGGGGTATTCGAGTGCGATCTCCGCCTTGTCAGGGATGGGCTTTGTCATTGGATCCCCTCTATGCTTGTCCAAAACAGCGTTCTACAGGTGTGCAATGACCACCTTGCGATAGGTCTCGGCTTTGTCCGCTCTTGTCCGAAAACGGACAAACAATGCGCGGTCGTGGCCATCGTAAAGAAACATCAATCGGGCAGCGCGAACTCCTGAGCGAAGGCATCAGCCAATGCTGGATCGGAAAAGCACCAGCGAATAGCCCCACCCTTATCATCGCGCCGACCGTGACCACGCTTCGGGGATATTCGATGCCGAGCGTGAAAGTCGTACATGGCCGCCAACTTTGAACCGAGCCCGCCCGGCGGCACGGCTATATCCACAAAATGCGGGAAGTCCTCCTCGACTTCTTTGGCGGTCTTTCGGGTTCCTTTGACCATCCGCGCTTTCTAACGAGGACCACGATGCTAGTCCTTGACGAGGATCAAACCCCGGAAAGTGCGAGCAACTAACGGTGTCCGGATTTAGCGGAGAATGATTGGGCGGTCGGGCCTGGCCCCGCCCCCGCCGAGATTTGATCCGGCGCAACACGCTCGCTTAAGCCGTCGAGTCAAGCTGGCCGGCGTCTCTAGTCTGCCCCCAACATCAAGGCACGCATCGTAACGGTTCAAACTGACATACAGGAAACCCGTGAATGTCCGCTTTGGGTCATTGGCGAACATAATCACCCCGCACTGCGCGCGATCTGTTCACTAGGTGTTACACCTGCCGCTACCTCCCGCCAGCGCTTGATAGCTGCGCCTTCGCTTTGATCATTGACGCATATCGTCTCGCACATGTAATTGCCGATCGCCTCGTAGACGGTTTCAGATTTGCGATAGACGGTGACAATGTGCGGCTCGCCCCACACCATAACGCTATGTTCCTGGTGGTCCTTATCCATAGCCTGGCCTCAAATTGCAGCCTTTAACGCTCCTCGTTTCCCCATGGCCGCCAATGTGTAGGCTCAAACAGAAAGCACCGATTCGCTTGTACATCGAGCCAGCCCAAGTCATCACGCCGACAGGGAAATACCAGCGCGTGGTATTCGCCCTTATCATAAATACTGAGCTCCAGCTCGACATTTGCCGGGGCTGTCGAGATTGGTTTCCATTCAAGCATTCGATAGAATCAAACAAAGCTATAATGGGGACGAGCCGCCTTGATCTAGCGCAAAGCGGCGAAATAATAAGCTGATCCGGGGAAGCTTAGACTATGGACCGCTTCGTTCACCGAAAAAATGTCGAGCACTTTCAGGAAATGCTCAAAACCATGACCGATCCGGCAGACCGGGAGAACATCAGAAAATTGCTGGCCGAAGAGGAAGCGGCGCTCCGCAAAGCGGAAGAAGAATTCAAAAAACAAAAGTAACACATTGCATACAGTTTGTCCGCTTTGGGACATTGGCTGGCATCGCGACCAGTCTGTGCCAGGTCCGCTTTACCCTCGAAAGCGGACGTTGATAGACACCACTCGCATGTCCGCTAAGTGCCAATAGCGGACATCCGGCCAAGGTGGGTAGGCAGTCCGTCTTGCAGATGTCACCCCGAGGCGCGGGAGAGGACAGCTTTACTAATTTAGCAGTTCTGCTTCGCCGAAGCGGGCTTGCGCGCAATCAACAGCGGCCCGTACACTAACAAGAAGAGAGTGAATCCGGCGACCCACGCGACGCCAGCGAATTCCAGAATATCAGCCGATCCTGTAAACGCGGCAGCGATGCGTAAGGCTGCCGATACTAGGATCGACAGGTAGATCAGCTGAGTCATGCGGCCGATCTGCAGCGGCTGCCCAGTGTGGCCAAGCGTTGCTCGCGTCATCACAGCCAACGTCATCAAGCCGATGGCGCCGATGGTCCAGGAATGGATGCCGGCACTCGCTGGCACGTCGTCCGACCAAGCCGATGCCCCGATGAGCAAAAATCCAAGCGGTACGAAAGCGTAGGCCACATGAAGCACCAACACGAGCGAATCGGCGAGCGTGCGGTCACCAGCCCAGCGCGCAAGTCGGATCGATTGCAGGATACCGGCGGCTATCAGCAGCGCACCCGTTGCGGCATTCTTGGGCTCAGCGATCCAGGCGCATAGTGCGAGGACGCCCACGGCAATCGCCGTCGTATCGAAGCGCGAGAACGGCGCCGGCAGCCGACCGGGATTAGTCCGCGTGAGCCAATTTTGGGTGAAGCTGGGCACAATGCGCCCGCCGATCAGCGTGATGAGCGTAATGACGGCCGCGATGCCGATCCGTGTCCCGTACTTTGCCGCGCCGGCAATTATGACCTCGGCATGGAAAACAATATTTCCGGCAATGAGCACGCCGAGCACGATCAGTACACGTAGATTGCGCCGGTTCCTGCCCGCAACAATTTCACGTGCGGCAACGGCAGCAAGCGCGACCAAGAAGCTGACGTCCACGACCGCGGCCGCTACAGAACCGATTTTGGCCGACATTAGAAACGCAATGCGTCCTGCCACCCAAAGCAGGGCAAGACCAGCGAGCGGCCAACCGTTTATCGGTAAACGGCCCGTCCAGTTCGGGATTGCGGTGAGCAGGAAACCGGTAACCGTTGCTGCGACGTAGCCGTAGAGCATCTCATGGATATGCCAATCGAGCGCGTCAAAATGCGTCGGGAGCGTTACTTGTCCAAAATACAGCGGCAGCCAGAGCAGGATACCGAACGAAGCCCAAAGTCCTGACGCGAGGAAGAATGGACGGAAGCCATAGGCAAAAAGCGTCGGACCGGCATAGTCGCGGCGGCGGCGCAAAGCGGCGGGTATCGACGCGGGCGTCCCCATAGCAACTTCTATCTATGCGGTTTTCGATCGATGTTCTTTGATCAAACGCAAAAACTAGCGCCATTCGAGGGTTTAAGCTTTTGCTTCGATATGTCCGCTTTACCCCCACAAGCGAACATCCCAGATTGATCCTGACGCTCCCGTTTCTGCCTTGTATTTTCAGACCCGGCGACATGGCGGATGAACAAACACTCGTACAATGAGTTGGTCGTCATCGGCCATATTGTGGTCGCGCCTAAACGCCTCGATCCGCTCGTCCCTGGTGGTGTCATCTTCATCAATGGTTATTTGCAGCACCCGCCCGCTTTGCGCCGGGGCCTTTGGCAGCGCGACTCCGTAACGAATTCGGGTCACGCCGCAGCGTGGTGAACCAACCTCGCCAACTGCGCCACGTCGGAAATGTCCGCGTCAATGAAACGACCGCACAGCTTCAGCATTGCACCGATACGCTGAAGGAAAATATCCCGGCGCTCGGGATCGATGCCCGCCGTAGCGGTCATCACGGTGGCCAGTTGCTTTTCGCTCAATGAGACCATGCGGCCACCGGAAAGGCCGTGCCAAGCTCTGGACAAACGATGCGCCCGCCGTCGCGCATTAAGTCATTTGCGCGTGTGAATTGCACTTATGACAATAAAGATGCCCCAAAAGACACAATTTCCAATCCACATCAGCAAAGCGGCAATTTGCTCAAAAATTGTGTCGGCAGAAATATAGACGAGCCACGCGACCAGACTGGAAAATAATAGCATCACGGTCGCTAAAATGCCGCCTACTCCCAATGTTTCTCCTTTGATAGCCGACGGTAGTGACTCAGCGGGCGAATGGCGACGGAAGAGAAGCCAATAAAGCACCGCAATCACACCCAAAACGACTGCGATACTGTAGTAAGTTTGAAGCCAGTTTTCCGACATCGCAATTTGCCCCGGGAACCTAGGCCGCGTGAATCGGTTCGCCCTGTTTATGTTTCTGTTGTTCACTTTCTCTTGGGTAGCGATGCCGGCCAGTCGACCGGCTGCCAAGTAAACCGGCTATCGATTCACTTCGCCCCTCTGCGGTTTCTGCAAGGGCAACGGAGAAATTGACTCCGGGAGGGTTTGCCTTCTCCCGGAGCCAAGTGAAAGTGCGGCCATGACCTACCAGTAGGACCGCACTGTGCGAACGATCACTGGAAGGATCACTCGCATGTTTAAGTCTTACCTCGCGACTGGGAAGTCGGCCTTGCGCTGGATCAAACTCGCCACGCGGCGACAGGCCCGATAGTACGGGCGCTTTGTCCCCAAAAGCGGACATTTACCCGCAACACAATCCCAAAACTGTTGGGCAGAATTTGAAAAATGTTACTGTTTAGCGAAGATCAATTACCCGCTCGCCCGAAGGGTTCGTTTCTATTACTGTTGGAACGTCCCCCGCCCGGTCTTTGAACGCGCAGGGCAACGGATCGAGCCGTTGACATAGATTGGTCCTTCAGAGAATCGGCGGCATAGATGCGTCAGCGTATATTCGTTAGCGTCCTCATCGCCACGTTAGCGTTATCAAGTGCAGCATTCGCTCAGTCCGGCGAAAGAGCTGTGGGGCGTCGAATAGCAACAGAGCTTTGCGGCGACTGCCATGAAGTTCGTCAGCCATTCCCGGCATTTTATCGTTATCCTCCAACCTTTGAGGAAATCGCCAAACGTCCGTCCACGACACGTCTTGCCCTGAAAGTGTTTCTTCAATCCAACCATACAATCATGCCGAACTTCATAGTCTCAAAATCAGATGCTGATGTCATAATCGCCTATATCCTGAGCCTGAAGGGACAGTAAACTTCTCCGACGAGTATTGATCTAACGCAATGTCGAGTCGCGCCAATCCTTTCAAACTAAAATAATGGCGCTACCGCATTCCCCGAAAACGGCTCTATCGTGACGGCCCGTTCGCGCGCCTGCTCCTTTTAATGCCGATCTTGAGCTTGCAGTCTCAGACCGTGAGGGCACACACGCCCTTGTATTTCCCTGTCGGCAAATCCTTGGCGGACGGGTAAACGCGCCAACGAAAAAACGGATCGACATACAGCCTACGCATTGGAGGGAATGGCCGCACTAACCGGCTTTTTGTTCACCGTCCTTTTCCTTAGCGGCGTTTCAATGTCCGCTTTACCCCCAAAAGCAGACATGTGCAGCACAAGCCGATGTCCGCTAAGTGCCAATAGCGGACATTCGCGTTCTTTGGACCAAAGGCGGACATCGCCTGGGCCTTTGGGTCCGCCAATTAATCGCCTCTCAAGAGCTGATCTATAGGGAGCCGTTCACTGCGCACGTTTATCAAATTCAATCGCTGTTAGGGCCGCGTGCGCGCTGGCCCCAAAGCACGCCACGCCTACACTCATTACCCCCGCCCATATGATTGAAGCGGCCGAGCCAACTCCAAAATATTCGACGACGACCGTTATTGTGTTGGGCGGCTCCCGCAGCGCCAATATTGCAAGCAGGATCGCGGCAAGGCCAAACTGAGCTGTGAGTGCCATCAACACGTGCTTCGGACCAACGACTTCGAAGAGATCGGATCCGCGGCGAATACGGCGTGCGGTAACCTCGATCGATCGACCGCTGGTTAATGCAAATCCAAACGCAACTAGAAGACATCCCCACGGTAGAAGTGGTGTGGTTGACAGCCAAGAGTTCTCGGTAATCTGTGCGGTCAACGACAAAACCAATGTGAAAACCACCAATGCCACCAGTTGGCGGCGGGCGGCAACAATTCCTGCACGCAGAAATTGCGACATTGGATTATAAACACCTTTAGCAAATCACCGTCATCGCGCTTGCATCCTCAAGCAGCGCCAACAGTCCGCTCAGAAGTTTGACTGGAGACGGTGGACACCCGTAAATATGCAAATCGACCGGTATCACGTCTTTGACTCCGCCCGTGACCGCGTAACTGTCGGCAAATATTCCAGCATCCGCCGCGCAAGAGCCTACCGCAACGACCCATTTCGGATCGGGTGTCGCGTTGTACGTGCGCATTAGCGCCTCTCGCATGTTTTTGGTCACCGGCCCCGTGACCATCAGGACATCGGCATGGCGGGGGGATGCGACAAAGCGCAACCCAAAGCGTTCAAGATCGTAGAATGCGTTGTTCAGCGCATGGATTTCCAATTCGCAACCATTGCACGAGCCGGCATCGACCTGGCGTATGGATAGTGAACGACCCAGCTTGGCGCGGGCCGCACGGTTGACGCTTTTCGCGAGTTCGGCGAGCGCCGCTTCATCGGGCGCGGGCGCCGGCTCGGTGAGCGGCCCACGGGTAAGGCTTTCAAACAGTGTCTTGCGCATCGCTAGGTGTCATGTCCGGAATAAGAGCAGTTGAACGATTTGTTGCAGAGTGGAAAGTCGGCGACAATATTGCCCTCGATCGCTGCTTCCAGTAAGGGCCACTGGAACCAGGAGGCGTCGCGCAGATGGCAACGAGCCACGCGGCCCTTGCCGTCAAGCTTGAGCCAAACCAAAACGTCACCGCGAAAGGCCTCGGCAACTCCTAAACCCTCACAAGACTTGGTCTTGCCGATCGTTGCTTTGATCTCGCCACTAGGGGCGGCGGCAAGAATCTGCTCAATCAGTGACAGGCTCTGCTCGATTTCTCGAATGCGGATCCAGACCCGTGCATTGACGTCGCCGGCCGCGAGCACTGGCACCTCGAATGACAGCTTGTCGTAAGGCGCGTAAGTGAGCACGCGGCGCGCGTCAAAGGCGCGGCCGGACGCTCGCCCAACATATCCACCAGCGCCAAACTGTTGGGCCAATTCAGGTCTCACGATGCCAGTGGTGACGGTGCGGTCCTGTAGTGATGCCGTGTTGTCGTAAAGTTCAATCAGGCGCGGAAAGATGCGCCGCACCTCAGCCAGCAAGGTTTTGACGTGTTCAGTGCCTTCCAGTGCGATATCGCGCACGACACCGCCCGGAACGATTGCGTCCATCATAAGCCGATGCCCGAAGCAGGCTTCAGCTGCACGTAATGTGCGCTCACGAAGGATTCCGCATTGCGCATACATGAGCGAGAACGAGGCGTCGTTGCAGATCGCACCGATGTCACCAAAATGATTGGCCAGACGTTCAAGTTCAGCCATCAGCCCACGGAGATAGGTCGCGCGCGACGGTACTTTGACCTGCATCGCAGCTTCGGCCGCCTGGGCGAATGCGAACGCGTAAGCGACCGTGCTATCCCCGGAAGTTCGCGACGCAAGTTTCGCCGCCTCCTCAAGGGTGGCGCCATGCATGAGTGACTCGATGCCCTTGTGCACCCAGCCGAGGCGCTGCTCCAGCCGCACCACGTGTTCGCCATTGGCAGTGAAGCGAAAATGGCCTGGCTCGATAATGCCGGCGTGCACCGGTCCGACCGGGATCTGGTGCAGGCCTTCGCCTTCGGCTGGCAGGAATTCGTACGGCACAGGCTTACGTGCGGGACTCTTTTTGCCGAGCGGGTGACGCACGCTCCAGAAGCCGAGATCGAGCCAAGGCCGAGCGTCGAGCGTATCAACTGCGTCAAGACCGAATAGATCGCGGATCGCGCGTTCGAGCCGAATTGCAGGTGGATGGCGCGCTGCGACACTGGGATACTTTCCGGATTTGCACGTGTAGCTGATGACGGCGACGTCGCTGGTCTCCTCATCCAGCAGCGCCATATGAACCTCCGGGGCATCGCCCCATAGGCCGAACAGCGAGCATTGGCCTGTCGTAAGCTGATCGATTGCTTGCTGCCAGCCGTCTTCAGCTACGAGCGCGCGCGGCCAGGGCCGGTGCCCCTCAACCAGTTCGTTATGTGTGATGTTGCTGAACCGGGCCATGGCGCTAACCCAATAGCCTCGCGACATTCTCGAAGCCTTTGACCAGCGCCTGTGGCATGTAGATGCCGGCCGTAAACACGAGTGCCAGATGCGCGAACATTGGCACGTAGGAGGCTTCGGCTTTCGCGGTTGGCCCGCGCGGAGGGCCAAACGCAATCGTATTCAAGCGTAGGAACAGGCCGCCAAGCGCAACCAGGATGCCGAGCGCGAGGATAACAGCCAGCCACGGCTCGCGCGCGAAAGTCGAACTCACCACCAGAAATTCGCTCATGAAAATGCCGAGCGGCGGCAGGCCGGCAATCGCGACGACACCGAGCACCAGGCCCCAGCCGAGGACAGGGTTGGTCACGGTCAACCCACCCATGTCCGCGATCTTCTGGGTGCCCTTGACCTGCGCGATGTGGCCAACCGCGAAGAAAATCGCCGATTTGGTCAGCGAATGCATGGTCATATGCAACAGACCGGCGAAGTTGGCGAGCGCGCCGCCCATACCGAAGGCGAACACAATGATGCCCATGTGTTCGATTGAGGAATAGGCAAACATGCGTTTGATGTCCCGCCGCCGGTACAGCATGAAGGCGGCAAACAGGCAGGAGATCAGGCCCAAGATCACCATCAGCGGGCCGGGAGCGATAGCCGCTGGATTGAGCGCGAGCAGTATCTTGAAGCGCAATAACGCATAGAGCGCGACATTCAGGAGCAAGCCCGACAGCACTGCTGAGATCGGGGTCGGACCTTCTGCGTGCGCATCGGGCAGCCAGGCGTGCAACGGCGCCAGCCCTACTTTTGTGCCATAGCCGAGCAGCAGGAATATGAAGGCGACGTTAAGCAAAGCCGGATCGAATTTTGCAGCGTGCTGCACCAGCACGGTCCACACCATGGCTTCGAGCCCCTCGCCGATTACCGGCCGTGCCGCCATGTAAACCAGGATGGTCCCGAACAGGGCCAGGGCAATGCCGACGCTGCCGAGGATGAAATATTTCCAGGCCGCCTCCAGCGCTTCATGCGTGCGGTAAATGCCAACCATCAGCACGGTGGTCAGGGTCGCCATCTCGATCGCGACCCACATCAACCCGATATTGTTGGCGACGAGTGCGAGATTTCATGGCGAACATCAGCGCCTGGTACATGGCGTGATAAAAGCGCACAGAGGTCGGCGTCAGCCGGCCGATTTCGATCTCATGGCCGATATAGCTCGCGCTAAACACGCTGGTGGTGAAGCCCACAAAAGTAGTCAGTACGATGAACACCTTGTTGAGATCGTCCACCAGCAAATAAGAGCCGGACCGCGGTTCAACCGCGAAAAGCGACACAGCAGTCAGAAACGTGAGCAAAGTGGCGAACACATTGAGTCGCGCGGTCAACCGATAACCGGGCAGAGAATCGCGAGCAGCCCGGCGGCAACGGCGGGAATAATGAGAACGCCGGTAAGCGCGTCGATCATCGCCGTTCTCCGCGGAAACGGTCGAGCGCTTGCACGTCGACGGTGTCGAATCTCTCGCGAATTGGGAACAGGAAAATGCCGATAACAATGAATGCGATCAGTACGGAAAAGGCGACACTGATTTCGACTACTAGCGGCATGCCTTTGGCACCGGTCGCCGCCAGCACCAAGCCGTTCTCCAG